>NZ_BLJI01000003.1 GCF_017312365.1 Chroococcus sp. FPU101 | reverse complement strand
GTACCGCTCCAAGAGCCATCGCCACCTGAAACCGTCCCACCGCGAAAGCCTGTACCGCTCCAAGAGCCATCGCCACCTGAAGCCGTCCCACCGCGAAAACCACCAGCATTCCAAGATCCCCCACCTGCGTGAAACCAGGCGGCCGCAGGAGATGCGGAAAGAAGAACGGTAGTAAGAAGACCTGTAAATCTAAGCGCGAGCGTTTTCATGATCGGAATCCTCCTAAAGTGTTTAACGGGTTGAAGGTTTGTTGCTTGTCGGGGGGGATGGAGAAGTCGTCGGTTCGGGTCGAGCGAAGGGTATTTGCCTTGCGCGACTCGTGTTTGAGAAGGTAAAGGTATCCGAGGCGATCGGGATATTCAGTTTCCAGTTATCAAAAGTGACTTGATGGCGAAGTCGAGCGGGATCGTCTCGGTAAACAGCGCGGATCATTCGGGGTAGTTTATCTTCTGCACCAATCCAGATCTGGGCAAATACTTTATCGGTAGCGATCGCAATCATATCCGTTGTCGTTCCACCAACTACACGGGATTGACCAATGTAGAAAGCCTGCTTCAGTCCATCAGCAATATCCTGATAGGGGTCAGCTACGATCGCATCGGTGAAGGGAAAGTAGATCGCAGCCAAGTCGTAGGCTGCCTTCAAAGCAGCATCGAGCGTAGGTGGAGCGTCGGCTACAGCGACGAGATTCTCGCTAGGTGTGTAGGCCATCATTGTCTTGCCGTCGTAATAGAATTCAGAAGCAGAACCGTCCCCTAGCACGATGACCCGAAGATTGTCTGGTCGCTGTAAGGTTACTTCAGAGAGAGTCGTATAGACAAGGGGAGGGCCAATTCGACTCGGACTCTCATAGGTGGTAACCGATGTAAAAGTCATCGTGCGGGCAACGGCTAAACGGCTACTCATCGCCTTTAAGAGAGCGATCGCCTTCGGTTCGAGCGCCAGATGGGATTCTTCGGTCGTGTCCCGTCTGTCAATAGGCGATGTCTGCTGAACGTTCTCGGCACGCGCCCCCAGAGAAATCAAGAGTCCACTCAAGGCGAGCGAGCAGAGCGGGAGCGTCCACATCCACATCAGAAGTCTCATCATATATACTCGCCTTTATTGGGGTGACATAGGTTGCTGCTGGGGTGGCATAGGTTGCTGCATACACTGTCTTAACTGCTGTTTTTGCTGAGGTGAAAGAATTTGATTGATTGCTTCAAGTTTTTGCATAGGGGTGAGATTTGTCTGTTTCTTCACACCCTCGATTGCTTCTAGCTGACCGACTTGAACGGTAAGTTGCTTAATACAATATTCTAGGTGTTCTTTGCGAACATTGCCTTGAGGCTGTTGAGGTTGTTGAGCCAATGCTTTTAGGGAAGCAGCCCCAAGCAAAAGTTGGGGCAATAATACTAATAAAGGGAAAGATTTTTTTAGGCTGTTCATTGCGAAATACTGTTCCTTACTAAGTTACTATTTTTAGTTTGGCGAAATAGCTTCATCTTACATAAAAATTTTGGTTATGTTTTCAATTTGTTAGTTTTTGACTTTAAAAAAAGGTTGTGATTCTTTCGTTTTGACTTCTTACCCCCCTGACGAAAAGAACTACCGTTTTTTGTTTAGATGATTAACAGATTTATTACATGACTAAAAATCTGAGTCTACTTGTTCGTTCATCATACATTTATATTTTTAAACAATATATATCTTAAAGGTTTATAGAAATATTTGTTGTATTTATGCAACAAATATTAATGATAATTGCTATTAAATATCAGAAGACGTTATGCTTTATACCATAGCTATTCTATAGTTAAATATTTCTTAATAAAAAGAGAAAAGATATAAAAAGTAGAGTCAACAGGGTTTTTAGTAATTTAATTTATGCTATTGTTAAGAACAATAAAGCATATTTATTACAAAAATTAATTATTAAGTAAAGCTTTATTAATTTAAAAAAACTCAACTAAGCTCAAAATCAAGTTAGTTAAGAAAAGCTAATAATAAAATATTAATTGTCTAAATCTATAGTAATCAATAAAGTGATAAAAAAATTGGGCGTGATTCAATAGTAGGTAACACTCTGCGAAGAATTTTTCTTCTCGATAGATCATTTATTCTCAACAGTTAGATTAAGTTAGAGAAAGAGAAAATAATGGGGTATTCCTTACAATCTTTCGTTATCTATGAAGAGGCCGCATGAATCAAGCCCCTTCCCTCACTGCCCGTCTAGAACCCCATCAGGGTCAGAAAATTGCCCTGAAAGATTAACCAGTGTATAAATTTTTAGCGACAGCCAACGACTGAAGCAGTGTAAGTCTTACCTAGTGCTTCTATCCCATCAACAAATAAATTGACTTGATAGGGCTCATCTTCAGGACGCGGTGTAGCTTCAAGTTTTAAGGGATTACCTGATTGGAATTGTACGCCCGTAGAATTGTAGAACTCACCCGTCGTTTGGTCACTGTATTTGAGATACATTCTGATCTCAAAAGGGCCTCCATCATCAGAGTTGATGGTGACAAGAAAGCGACGGAATTTGACATCTCCAGGAACTGCCCAATCGGTATTCCAGTTATTGCGAGTGACATCAACTCCCACTATTCCTAAAGGTCCAGCAGGAATAGTAGGTGGAGAAACTTTTTTAGTAATTGTGTTTTCCTGACTACCGACGACTGGGATAGGGATACAGGTTTCAGCTTGAACGGGTAAATTAAGACTCAGTATTGAGGCTAAGAGTCCAAAAATCATGACATGATAGAACATAAAAAATCTCCTAAAATAATGATTGGGAAAAGTTTCTGGTTAAACAGGAAAAATTCGCTGTTTCATTTTTGGGATTAGAGCTTCTATTTTTGGCAAAGATTTACATTTAAAAGCATAATTTACTCACCTTTTGCTCTTATAAACGGTTTTGCTGAGTTTGCGGACGGTTAAAGAAAAATTTGAGTAAATTTCCCTTGCCTAGATAGGTGTCGATTTCTGTAAAAATATTGTGAATGAGGAAAACGACAGCAATACAGAGAATCGTCGCCAGAAAAGGATAAAAGTGTTCACTGTGAATCAATGTTTCAATCGCACCAGGAAGTGATCTCGTTTTTAAGTAGCCATCAATTAGTTTCTCAATTAACCCGATGAGCAGTACGGCTAAGGTATAGACAAACGTCTTATACAAAACGCTGACATAACGTGCAGAGCCTCGAAATCGCTCCATCCAAGGCGACATTTCCATCAAAACGACTGCTTTAGCGGCTATTAATGAGCCAACAAAAGCTTTTGATAATACATAGCTACTAATTGAATATTCTTTTAAAAAGAGTTTCATCAAGAGGAGGATGTAACCAAACCCAATGAAAAAAAACAAGGCGAGAGAGCCAATTTTTTTAAGTTCACGTTTGAGGGCTTGCATAGTGTTAAATTCGCTCCGATTTATGACATGGGTGTTAGAACCAGAGGGGCAACCCCACAAGAGAGGTCGCCTAATCAGTCATTGAGATCCTCGATAGGATTTATTTGACCTGTTGTACTGCTGGGGGCTTCCAAGTGCCAGAACCAGGAGGAAGGATTGAGGGTGGCTTTTCGTTTGGCCAGTACATACGCATCGTCAGAATAAAGTCACCTTGGGGTGATGGCAACCAATTCGCCTCCTTGTCCTGACCTGGGGATTCGTTCTGAAAGTATAGCGTCAAGGAGCCATCGGGATTCAACTTCGGGTTGTCTCTCATGCTGACGGTGAATTTATTTAGCTTGTTTGGGTAAAACCACCAACCACCGTCATCAAAATACATAGTGATTGACCAGAAGCCCTGAACGGGAGGGGTTTGACCCTTTGGAAAAGTCATCGTGTACTGGTTGGCACCATTGAGTGTCTTGCCGTTACCATCCACCATCGCCGTAGGATAGACGGCATCTTCTGGAAGATTAGCAGGCCAGCCAACGGCAGCAATGAGCGCACGCCCCAGATAATTAGTTCCGTAGCTCCCGGCGGCGGCTGGAATAAGCCAACCGTTTTCGACCTTACCTCCCGTCTTTTGCAGGGCGATGATTTTCTCGAAGCTGGTTTTAGGAACGTTCTTGAGAGCCGTCTGAATAGCTGGGTCGAGTTTGGTGATGTCAAAGGATTTCCCTGGAACAAGACCGATCTTAGCCATTTTGGCTACGATGGGCGCGTCTTCTGGTGCTGGCGGTGCGGCACTGTCCATCAGTTTCGCCATCATGTTGAAGTAGGTGGAAATATCCATCGCATCAATCACGGCTTGTGGCTTGTCTGTCATGCTAAAGCCAGGATTTGGATCGACTTTTGGTGCTACGGGGGTATAGGGCTTACCATACGCACTCAAGGGAACAAGCTTGTACTGTGCTTGCAGCCCATTAACGATCTTGTAGTCTTGTTCTGTACCATCGGCGTAGGTGCGGCCGATGATGACAAGATAGCGTGTTGGTGATTTAATTTGCGTCATGCCTTTGGGTACTTCGCCTTTCCAGTTTGGCCCAGTGACTAGATAGGTGGCGGCCTTTTGTTCGGTAGTACGGCTGCCTGGCGATTCGATCACTGGCATCCATAGGCTATACATCGGGAAGAGGAAGTAGCGATCGCCCATGTCTGGATGGGAGAACACCATCGGCTCAGACCCCACGTCGAGCCAAGCTAAAGAATACAGTGTATCTGCATTAGGGGCCGACACACCGCGATAGTCGCCAGGTGGATATCGCTTAACGTTGATAAACTGACCCATCGGCGCACGCAGTCCCTCGACTTTAGGCACATTGGACATCTGTACGCGGGTAACTTCCGTCGTGATCAGTGAGTAGCCGTAAATATAGGCTTCTGTGGCTATTTGGACAGCTTCGGCTTCAGTCGGTGCCGCAGCCATCGAAGGAGCAGCATTAACCTTTTCTCCGATAGGCTGAAAAAATTGATTTCCCCACAGTCCAAAACTGATCCATAAAGTTGTCGTCAGTGTGGCTGTTAATAAAAAAGATAAAAAACGTTTTTGACTTAACATTGTTTGTTTCCAAAAATCAATTATTAATTGACGGTGTAACCTCGTGCCTGCATACAAGTCGTCCAAGCTCGATAATACAGTTGAACAGCCTGTTGTTCTTGAGTGGCTGCTTGGGCAGAGGCTTGCTGTGCTTGTTCTTCGGCTCGATGTCTGCGGAACAATCCTGCTAAGGCTCCTACTCCTGCTCCGATCGCTGCTCCTTCACCCGCATTACCGCCAATAGCACCCCCAACGGCACCTAGAGCCGCCCCTCCTGCTGCTCCTCGAATAGCTCCTCCTGGTTTAGGAAAAGATTGTGCAGATTGTGCTGCAAATTGTGCCGAAAAAGCTGCCGGATCGATTCCTGTTTGTTGTTTTGCCCACGTATAACAAGCGAAATGATCTTGCTGCTGCTCTTCCACGTTTTGTCCTCGACTTGGATAGGCAAAAGGTGGCGACGGTGCTTGAGCTAGGTTTAAATCTGCTTGAAAGAGGATAATTCCTAGAAAACTTAAACCAATTAATTTAGATACTTTCTTCATGAAATGCTATTTAATGAGTTTTAGTTTTAATGATTGAGATGGAATGAGACGGGAATAATCAAACCTTGTCAAAAAACCAAGAAAAATATCACAATAGCTCACAAATATTACTTTTGTTCAATGTTTTGAGCTTTAAAACTCTTTTAATTTATTTGTTTTGGGGTTATTCAACCCAGTAATTTTTAATCGAATTAATGGTCGATTTTTTTTGCTGAGATAGCCTTGATGATTTTTTTTAGTATGAGTTCTTAATTCTAGACCAAACCAACTCAAAATTTACTTTTCTATAAGTATACAGTACACGTCAAGCACTAAAAATAACATTAAGAAAATTTAAAATCATGATTATTTAGTAATATTAACCTGAGTTCGGGATAAGAAGACTAAGAAAAGGCGGGGGCTAGTAAGCTGAAAGATATTGCAATGATTCAGCACCCCCACCTATGTCTAGTAAAGACAGCATTATTCTGTCATGTAGATGATTGTCTTGGTGGGCGTTCCCTTGCGCCATGCAACGGCGCGGGGTCGCACCGCTTTTGTACGTTATTTGAACTTCAGTAGCACTCACAGATCATCTCTCAACCGAGAAGAAGCCGTAAACGAGCGAGAAGCTTAATTTTGAGCGAAATAATGACCATCCTCATCGCCTTCCATCAAAAACATTACCGTAGACATCTTGCGTAAAAGAGGAAAACATAACTAAAATCAGTTAATAATGCGATACAGACAAGCCTTAAAAATACCACCTTCCGACTTTAAAAGTGCCTATGGTATGAGTCGAGAGATGTTTCAAAAAATGAGCGAGGTGGTGCTAGAAGCTAAAGTAGGTAGGCGAGGCTGCCATTCTAAATTATCAATACCCGACCAAATTTTACTAACTCTACAATATTGCGGAGGTTAGTGGATGAATAATATCTGAAAACCCCTTTCTATGAAAGTCGAAAATATACAGTATATCTGCGCTCATTAGGTTATGAAATAAATCGAAAAAGAGTGATACGATTAATGAATAAATTAGGAGTACAGGCAATTTATCCCAAGAAGAAAACAGTGTCTAACCCTAATTAGCAAATCTATCTCTACTTATTAAGAGAGTTAACACTCGTGCCAGTCAATCAAGTGTGGTGTACTGATATTACCTATTTTCCAAGAGGCAAAGGACATTTTTATCTAGTAGCAATTATGGATTGGTTTAGCTGTAAAGTTTTATCGTGGCGGATTAGCAACACAATGGATGTTTATTTTTGTAAGTCAGCTTTGGAGGAAGCATTGTTAAATTATGGCAACCCAGAAATATTTAATAGTGTTCAAGAATGTCAATTTACCTCAAAAGAGTTTATTGAATGCTTGAAACAAGCTAGGGTCAAAATAAGTATGGATGGACGAGGACGTTGCCATAACAATATTTTTATTGAACGGTTATGACGTTCGCTTAAATATGAATTAATTTATCTAAATTCATTTAATAGTGGAAAACACTTGACTCAAGAGATCAAGAAATGGTTTAATTGTTACAATCAAAAAAGATTTCATCAAGCTTTAAATTATCAAACTCCCGATGAAGTTTATTGGCAAAGTTTGAAAACTACTTAGAAAGCTTGAGTTAGAGGCAGTAATCAAGTTAGAGCTTAACTACCCACTAAAATTGTCCAATCGATTGGGGCCACCTCATTATTCGGTAAAATTTTTGCTCTCCCTTGGATATGTTACTCAAGCTTTAGCAACGCAATTAAGGCAAGATTTCGGTTTAGGGTTTTTTGCCAAACCTCGACAGAATATTAAAAATTCATTAATGCGTCTTCACGATCAACTTTTAGCTTGTAAACGCAAGGGTTATTGAAACGATTATCGACCAACTTTGTGGTTTAATTACTTATTGCCATCAACCTAAGAAGCCTTCCCTTCAAATGGAGTGGGCTTTACCGACTTTTGTTTAACCCGAACTCAGGTTAATATTACTTAAACAAGATATTAATTAAAAATGTTTGTGTATAATTAAATACAGCAGCTTTTATGAAAATTTGTTGAATCTTACTATCCATAAAGATTGTGTCGATACTTTGTAAGGCCACTAAAGCCCACACAGCAAAAAATAGTTCTGTCTTTTTTACAAAAAGATTTCTTTGTATTTCCTGCCAAAAAAAGTTTTTTAATAAATTTTGTTACATTAAGCTTCTCATAATATTCTTGACGAACAAGTTTCGCTGTTGTTTTATTTAGTTGTGTCCATTCCCTTCGGGTAAGTTTTTCGGTGTCGGTTCATCAGGTAAAGAATTTTGGCTAATTTGAGCGCGTCCATTGCGAACCACCCGCAACATATCGTCTAATTGTTCTTCGAGATGAATTAAAACCGCGTCCGCATATTGATCCGCGTCATTTTGAATCGCATCACATTCGGCTAAAGCTTGTTGACGAATTTGGTCTAATTCTTGGGTCATCTGACGACGCATCTGTTCAACTTCAGAAAGAGTCTGCTGTTGATACGCTTCACATTCTTGTTGCACTTGTTGACGAAGTTGATTCGCTTGATATTCAGCCTGTTGAACGATTCCTGTCTGATCTAAAATTTGGTTAGCCTTTTGTTGAGCAGATTGTACCATTTGTTGAGCGTAGGCTTCTGCATCAGCAATAATTTCTTGTTCCTTTTCTAGAATAGATAAAGCGCGATTAATAGCGTCTGGCACATGATCGCTAATCATTTCTAGTTGATCTAAAACTTTTCCTTCATCAATGACTGTCCAGCGAGTCATCGGAATATGAAAGCTTTCATAGATAATCTCTTGGAGTCTCGCTAACTCCTGATAAACATCAGGCTCTATACCATGACTATAGCCTGAATGATTATGGTTAGTGGAATCTACTCCCTTGCGAGAAGATGAGTTTTTACGTGCCATAGGTAAAGTGTTATCTGAAGAAGCAAACAATCTCGTACATTAACTGTAATATAGGTGGAGGTCTTTGGCCACATTTTCGGGAACTAAATGAGCGACAGAACCACCAAAGCGAGCAATTTCTTTAACAACACTACTACTAAGAAAACTATATTCTTTGTTGGTTGCTAAAAAAACCGTTTCAATCCCACTCCAGAGGGTTTTATTAGTATGAGCCATTTGTAACTCTTTTTCAAAGTCAGATAAGACTCTTAAACCTCTGAGTAAAACATTGGCTTGTCGTAATTTAGCATATTCTACCGTCAGACCCACAAAACTATCAACCTCTACACTTGGTAGATGTTGAGTACAGCAGCGAATTTGTTCGATTCGTTTTTCTACGGGAAAAATGGCTTTTTTATCAGGGTTATAGAGAACTGCGACAACGACGTGTTCAAACATCTTGGCACCTCGTTCGATAACGTCTAGGTGTCCTAATGTGATTGGATCAAAACTACCAGGATAAATAGCAAGCACTTCAAAGATGGTGATATTCTAAAAAGATTACGAGAGTTATTATTCTGCTTGATGGAGTCACAAAGCAAGTAGTTACTCTTAAACTTCTGAGGAGACTAATATGATTGTACTAAAATTTTTGGTGATCGCTGCTGCATTGTTGGTTGTTGTTAAATTTATTGCGTCTATTTTTGGTAAAGGAAATATTCCAATTTTAAATCAGCTAGTTACAGTTATTTTAAGTTTATTCATTGCCTTTGAGTTATTCAAGTTAGGACAAGCGGTCATTGAAAAATTTAGCTGAATAATTTTTTTAGCCATTTAAGTTTTAAATAAGAATTTTTAATTTGAAGGCGTTCATCAAATAACTAAAGATCTCACACAATAAATAGCTCAGTTAACTAACACAATAGAGTAATCTAAGCTAGCCAAATAATGTCTTAGACGCGTTATAGAGGACTTGCTTACGACCTAAGACTTCTCAGGAGGAATCTAAACATAAGTAACTGTGTAAGCATCAAGCATAGAAACTAATAGATGAGCCAAATTTGGTGTTTCATCATGAACTTCCGATTCTTGTCTAACTTGAATTGTTATCTCTTTAACCTAGTATCGAATGCTAGTGTGACCGCCGATACTGTTAAAGTAGATGCTGAAATAAAGCTTTTGACTACAAGCTTAGAGCCGAGAATCGATTGAGCGAATATCTTAGTCGAAGAGGCGAACTAATAAAAGCAAAAATTATTATATATATTGATAAAATGGACTATAATTGCTTATATCTCTGTTTACAAGGCGAATGAAAGGCAAAAACGAAATTGATTTCGAGGTCAATCAAGAAATTTTTTATTGACTAACAAAAAAATCTTAAATCGATCATCTTTTTCAGAAATAACTTATTTTTAAGTGAGATTTTGACGCTCATGATTCACATTTTAACTGTTCATTGGAAAGATGATCGTTTTATAGATATTCAACTGAGATATTTTCAGAAAAATATTAATCAGCCTTATCAGATCTATACTTTTTTAAATTATTTACCTCAAGATCACTCAGAAAAATTTTTTTATGCCTCAAGTGAACCCATCAAGAGTCATGCTATTAAGCTAAATTTGTTAGCAGAAATGGCTATCTTTAATGCGGTTAGCCAAGACGATATTTTAATTTTTATTGATGGAGATGCTTTTCCCATCCAGCCAATTATGCCTTGGCTCTATGAAAAGTTTAAAAACTATCCTCTGATGGCGGTTAAAAGATTTGAAAATGATCAAGATAATCATCCACACCCTTTATTTTGTGCAACAACTGTTGGATTTTGGAAGGAAATTAAGGGGGACTGGAAAGCGGGTTATTACTGGCAAAATCCACGCGGTGATCTGATAACAGATGTTGGAGCTAATCTTCTTAAAAATCTAGAAGACAGGAAAATTAGTTGGTATCCTTTACTAAGAAGTAATAAAATTAACTATCATCCAGTTAATTTAGGAGTTTATGAGGATTTAATTTATCATCATGGTTCTGGTTTTCGTTCGTCGCTTACAAGAAAAGACTTAGTAGATATGAACATTTTTACTAGGATTTTAGACAAATTATTAATGATTATTCCTAGTAGAAAAGTTGAAAAAAAATTAGCTTCTTTGATCTCAACACGAATTAAGATAAAAAGAAATATCATCAACAAAAATGACCAGATCAGTCAAGAAATTTTTGATAAAATTAAGCAAAATCCTGAGTTTTATCGTGAATTTATTTAAAGATATTGCTCAGTATTTAGGATTACTGAATTAACTAAGAAATAAGCTATTACTATACAGATACTAATCATGTTTCCAATTCAGGCACTTTAGTCGTCAAGTCCTCCAAGACGCGTCTATATCCTTGTTTGATTAAGGTCTAATAAAGAAGATTATTTCGGTAAATTAATTTGTTGGTTCACCTGAGCAATTTTATTAGAAAAATATTCTTCTTTATAACTAATTGCCCTAGCTAGTTCTAACCCCTTTTGAAACGAATCTAAAGCTAAAGGTAGATTTTTTTGAATAAGATAAATTTCCCCCATTTGGTCATAAGTTCCCATTAAACCGTAATAATCATAACCTCTTTGTTGAACTTTAATTAATTCTTGATAAATTTGTAGTGCTAAATCGTATTGCTGACTATTTTCATACAATTTAGCCAGTTTATTTAATGCTTCTCCTGCTGTCCCAAATTGTAAGAGTGACCAAGCCAATGAATAAGCTTCTTGATAACTTTGACTGGCTCTTTCAGGTTGTTTTAAGGCTTCATAATCTTCACCAATTGATATTTTTAAATTAGGTAATTCTTGTACTCTTTGATTTTTTAAATAATTTTCCACTAATTCTTCTTTATATTTCAATGAATTCCCTGGCTGTAGCATTTCTCGATAGATTTCCGCTAATTTTTGCAGATAAACTCCTTCTTTTAAAGAATCCGATCGCGCTTGCACAATATCTAATAATTCTTCATAAACTGGTGCTGCATTGGGATAGTCAAAACGCGATAGATGTAATTCACCGATTTTATTTAATAATTCTTCTACTACAACTTGATCACCACTTTGACGTGCATTAGCTAACATTTTTTGATAAATGTCTAGAGAATCATCTAGACTGTGTAATTCTTGATACGCTTGAGCATAAATCGGTAGAGTTTCGGGGGTTAATTGTCCTTTGGTTTCTGTATCTAGTTGCAGTGTATTAATTCGTTCGGTAAAGCTACGAACATCATCGGTTCGATCCTTATTCCAAGCAATAGCACCCACTCTTCCTAATGCGGGTATTTCTTCGTTTGGGCCGAGATATCTTCTTAATGCTAATTCTTTGTACCAAATATTAAACGCTTCGGGTTCATTTCCTGCATTTAATTGTGCTTGTGCTTCAACATTCATCTGATCTAATGACTCTCTTAAAATACGACGTTCTAAGGGAGATAAAGGACGATTAATTTTAGGTAAGATGGGATGAGTAACAGGTTGCTCAATGGGTGAGGGTTGATTTTGCGCTGAAGCTTGATAGATGGTTCCTTCAATGAGCAGTGTGGTTAATGCTAAGATAAAAAAACTTTTCATAGAAATTAATGATAATTCCAAATTCTAATCACTTGTCCTTTGATTTCTTTTCCCCACCAAGGAGTATTGTTACTCCGAGATTTAATATGATTGAGATCAACTGTCCAAAGTTTCTCAGGGTCAAATAAAATAACTTCCGCACTTTGTTGGGGTTGGATGGGTGTGGGTTGTTTTCCGAGACACCGAAGCGGGTTGATACTAAGTGCTTGAATCAGTTCTAATGCTGTCCATTGTCCAGTTTTGACAAATTTTTCCCACAGTATTGCTAATGCTAATTCTAATCCGATCGCACCAGGGGGAGCTTCTGCAAAAGCAACGGTTTTTTCTTCATAGGTATATGGACTATGATCGATGGCAATTGCGTCAATAATTCCAGATTTTACACCTTCTACTAATGCTATGCGATCGCTTTCATTTCCAAGAGGAGGATCTAAGTGTAAATTGGGGTCATAGGTTTTGATATCCTCCGTATTAAACACTAAGTGCATCCACGAGGTACTCGCAGTCACGGGTAAACCTTTTTCTTTTGCTTCTCCAATAAGTTCAACTCCGCGACGTGTCGAAACCCGCATCAGATGGACAGGTGTTTTTATTGAAGCGATCATTTCTAGGATAGCAGCGATCGCAGTGGTTTCCGAAAGATCTGGATTACCGGGTAAACCATATAAAATAGACTCAGTTCCTTCTCTGATGACTCCATTTCCTTTCAGAAGAGTATTCAGTGGATATAAAGCAACAGGAAGATCATCATGTTGGAGATATTCTAATAGTCTTCTGAGTAACACAAGATTCTCGACAGGTTTTCCATCGGTAAATCCAACAATATCAGCGTTTGCTAAATCATCTAATTCTGTCATCTGTTCCCCTTTTCCTCCAAGGGTAAGATTTCCCCAGAAAGAAAGACGAGAAGAAGAACTATGAGTTATTGCTTGACTTTTTTGATAGAGAGATTGAACGACTTCTGGAGTGTCGAGAGAAGGAAGAGTGTTTGGGAGGATAGAAACACGGGTAAACCCTCCTGCGGTTGCTGAGTCAATCAGTGTTTTTAGGGTTTCTCGTTCTTCGTGTCCTGGTTCACCACTTCTACTATATAAGTCTACTAAACCAGGTGCGAGGATTAATCCTTGTGCTTCGATAATTTCGGTGTCTGGAGAGGGTAAGAGTGAGGTGGAAATTGCGGAAATTTGACCTTCACTAATCAGTATATCGGCAATGTGATCCTCTCTGGTTAGGGGATTTAAGACTCTAACTTGTCTTAGTAATATAGGAGACGCGGTAAGCAAATGTAGTCAATGAGTATTGAACAGTCCATCAGATCATAGCAAGAGATGGAGCTTTCGCGGTATTGATTTTGTAAAGCGCAAATTCCGTAAAATTGATATGGTACAACTGCTGAGTAATCAAGTAATGTAGAAAATGAATTACGATCGCTTAATTTATGGATATCGATTGTTTAAAATTCCTACTGAGACTGTATGAATCGAATCATCATCGCGTTTATCTGGTAAAATGGCAGAATTTTACGGGAAAAAATCAGATTTGTGAACAATTGGGAGAACGAGGATTAATTGATTTTACGCGAGAGATTGCTACAGTTAAGATTACTCCAGCAGGAAAAGGGTTACTGGAGTTAAATACTGTAAATTTATTGATTTCTGATATAGAGTATAAAGTTTTAAAAAAAATTGCCAATTTTTCCGAGATTACACCGAGTAAGCTTTTGGGTAAGTCTTTAAAAGCAGGAGACTGTCAATTTATAATTAATAGTTTTTGTGAAAAGGGTTTAATTTCGACAACGACTAAAAAGAAAAGAAATCATTGCGAAGTGTGGTTAACTCAAAAAGGTTTAGAGTGTATTCAGCAAGTCAATGATTATTTTTTAACTTGGGAAAATATTTTTACTAAGGTTCCCGAACAATCGAAAGAAAAACCCACTGATGCAGCTATTCTACAAATGATTATTCAACTAGATCAAGAATTAGAAACGAATAATTATTTACCGATTTTTCATCTCAGGAAAGCGTTACAACCTCCTTTATCACGTGAAGAATTAGATCAAGCCCTGTATCGTTTACAAAGGGAAGATAAAATTGAGTTTAGTACCCTAGCAGAAGTCAAAGCATATAGTATAGATGAAATTGAGACAGGTATTCCTCAACCTGTTGGTGGGCCACTATTTTTTATTATTGTTAACTAAGGTGTTGATATGGTAACTATTGATTCTTTAATCTGTCAATCGATTAATCCTTTTGATGAAAATTTAAAAGCGGGAAATTTTTGGCTTGAACAACAAGACACCAGACAAACTGTTGAGTCTATTCATTTAGAGGAGATGAAAAAGATTGAATCTTCTTTAGATTTAGTTTCTTCCGAGCATTCTAGTCGGACTTTGTTGCTTTTAGGTGACTCAGGATCAGGAAAAAGTTATTTATTAGGAAGACTCAAAAGACAATTAAATAATAAAGCTTTTTTTATTTATATTGATCCTTGGGTAGATAGTCGATTTCTTTGGCGACATATCCTCAGAAAAACCATTAGTAGTCTTTTATATAAGCCTGAAAATCAAAGTTATTCTCAGTTAGTCTTATGGCTAAAAAATTTACCGATTATTCAAAATAGTAAATTTCAAAAAATTTTTAATAATGAGGAAAGAAAAAGATTTATAGTGCAATTAAAAAACTCTTATTCTGACGGAATCAATAATGCTAGAGAGTTTTTTGGTATTTTGTATGATTTGCTGAATCCTAGCTTATCAGATCTCGCTAGTGATTGGCTCAAAGGAGATCATCTATCAGAAGAAGACTTAAAAGATTTAAGAGTGAGTTCATCGATTAATAATGAAGACTACGCAAGAGGAATTTTAGAAAATTTAGGAAGAATTTCTGTCGGTTCTTTACCCTTTATTCTTTGTTTTGATCAATTAGATAATCTTCCAGTGTCTTCCTCTGGTTTTATTGACTTACAATCTCTTTTTAATGTCAATTCTAATATTCATACACAAATAATCAAGAATTTTTTGATGATTATTTCAATGCCGACCAGCACTTGGAAAGATAATGAAAAAAGAATACAACCTGCTGATTTAGCAGAAGGAAGGTTACATCAAAAGATTATTCTCAAAACAATTGACAAAAAACAAATAGAAGCAATTTGGTCTTTGAAATTATCTAGGCTTCACTCACCAGTTAATCCTAAATCTAATTCTTCAATTTATCCTTTAAACCAACAGCAAATAGATCTTAATTTTCCAAGTGGAAAAACTTTACCAAGAAATGCTTTAGTAGTTGGTCGAAAGTTATATCAAACTTATAAAGATGGTTTATTGTTAAATCATCTAGAAAATTCAGCGAGCAGACAAACACCACAAAACGATCTATTGTCTCTTTTTAAATTATCTTGGTCTGAAGAATTTCAAATATCTAAAAACAAAATTATAAAAGTAAATCAACTTACAGCTTTAGAATTAATGAAAATGTTAGATGAAGTTTTACAATTTTTAAAATATACAAAAAGAGCATTAAAGTTTTCACCCAATAATGTCAATAGTAGTTATTTAAGTTTTTTAAATGCTTCAGAAAAAATTTGTCTAATTTGGACAGAAGATCAGAATATGAACTATTTTTGTAATGTTATGAAGTTCTGTAATAAGGAAATTGAAGCAAAAACTTATCGCCACTTATATTTATTACGAAACTCGACATTAGGAAATCCAGCTAATAAAGGTTATCAAATTTATCGAAGTATTTTTAAGCCTCCCCATCGTGAGGGGCTGTCTCCTGAATCGAATTCAGGAGCTTGTATACCCCGTCATATACAACCAACACTCACTTCAATTCATTATCTTGTTACTTATCATCAATTAATGATGAATGCCAAATCAAAAGAATTAGTAATTGGCGGTAAAATTATCGATTTACCAACCTTAGAAAATTTAATTCGTCAATCTCGTATTTTTGAAAATTGCCAGCTTTTATTAGATTTGAGATTAATTCAAAAAACGGTAGAAGTGAATTCAGCCAAAAAACAAAGTCATCAGGAAGAAAATGATCAAATAAAAGATTATTTATTAAAAATTATTCAAACTCAAAACTTTATTAGCCTGCCTGCTTTAATTGAAAAAGCTTTAGAGCATTTTTCTAATAACTATTTACTCAACTTTGATCAAGTACATCAATTAACCCAAGAAATTTGTAATCAAAACTTAGCTATCATAACTCACTCTGATGAACCGATAGAAAAACAGTTAATTTGTTTAAACCCCACTACCAAAATTTAACATGATGACTTTTAGTGTTACACAAGTTAGAGTCGCTTTTGAATGTCCACGATTATTTTATGTAAACTATCATTTTCGAGGACAAACTTTATTTGTACCTACTGATTATAGTAAGGGACTTGGCACTTTATTTTATCAATTAGCAGAAAAATTAATCTATACAGCAAAACATAATTCTCAGTTTACTAAGCTTTTTTTACCTGAATCTGAGCAATTAGATGTAGAAGAAATCACCTTACGAATTCAGCAGCTATTTTATAAACTTGTTTTTTTTCCCATAATTAAAAAAGATATTCAACAAAATAACTCAAAATTAATACATATATATTATCAAGTTTGGCAAGGTATTATTCAACTGATTGGTCATTGGGTCACGCTATTAATTAAAAATCGCTCTTTTTGTCAACCTGATGTTTTACTGAAAAAAACCTTTACTGCTGAAGAAATTCGTCTAGAACATATTTTTACTCTACCTAATGAAAATCAAATTAAACTAATTGGGAGACTAGATAGTTTAATCTATGACTTTCAAAAGCGTCGTTATTGTGTTGTTGAATATAAAACCTACCAACCGAGTGATTTAGCCGCACAATTAGCTCAAGTTGCACTTTATAGCTATATGCTTAAAAAAACTAAAAGTATTGCTACTCCAGTTAATTCCTCAGTACAGCAAGTCTTACCTACTTTTCAAGAGTATTATTACGCTTGGGAAGACTTAGAAAATACGGTTTATCAACTGATTCCTCATAAACTTCAACAGATGCAAAATTGGATAAAATGGCAACAAAATACACTAAATCCACCACCAACAGCAATCAAATCTCATCTATGCGAAATCTGTCCACAACAAGCAACCTGTCAACAATTTTTTATAGAACAGTTGTAAAATAAAAAGTTTTAATAGCTTTAAATTAATTTAAGGATAAGAACCTTAATTTCCTAAAATTTGATGCTCAAGAATACGGCTAGATGTATTAAACTGATGACGGCTGAAGCTCTTTTTTCTAACTATAGATAAATCTGGTTCTATATTTGACAGCAGTTGAGGAATGTGATCTCGTAAAGGTTCTAATTGCTCGGCAAGTTCATCGGGTATTTGTATCGTTAATTCTGCCATAGTTGCCGTTTTACCTTTTTCAATCGATTCTATCATCGCCAGAATGTATTAAACTTCTACTGTAAATCTCGTAGTCACTTGACAAGTCATACTCGTTATGACTACACTATAAATAACAAACACGGAATGAGTACGACTTATTAAAAGAGGAGTTAAGCCAATGCTACCGAACAATGAAGGACAAAAAGTACCTAGCGTTACCTTTCCTATCCGCAAGGACAATGAATGGATTAAAATAACCAGTGATGAACTATTTTCGGGTAAAACCGTTATCGTCTTTGCGCTACCTGGTGCATTCACCCCAACTTGTTCAACAACTCATTTACCAGGGTATAACGAACTCGCTCCCGTATTTAAAGAAAACGGTGTAGATGAAATCGTTTGTATTTCAGTCAATGATACCTTTGTCATGAATGAATGGGCAAAAGATCAAGAATGTGATAACGTGACCCTAATTCCCGATGGTAATGGTGAATTTTCTGAAGGCATGGGGATGCTAGTCGATAAAGCTGATTTAGGGTTTGGTAAACGGTCTTGGCGTTACTCGATGCTAGTAAAAGACGGGGTGGTTCAAAAAATGTTCATCGAACCCGAAGAACCAGGAGATCCCTTTAAAGTCTCCGATGCTGAAACCATGCTAAAGTACATTAATGCTGAGGCGAAAGCACGTCCTTTAGTTTCCATGTTTTCTAAAGTTGGATGTCCTTACTGTACTCGTGCCAAGAAAATGTTAACTGAAAAAGGTCTAAAATATGAAGAGATTCTTTTAGGTCAAGATGCCTCAACCGTATCGTTACGTGCTGTCAGTGGCAGAACCACCACACCTCAAGTATTTATAGATGGTAAGCATATTGGGGGTTCCGAGGAATTAGAAGCTTATCTTAATACCTAAAGCTTATCCTAATCATTCTTAAGGGGCTTGGTTAATCAGAGACTCTAAGCATTATGGTATCGTTTGTCATCATTTTAAGGACATGGCTTTTTAGTCCTACAAAATTTAGTGTTTATTAACTTGAGAATTTGTTAAACCTTAATTAGACACAGGAGTAACATATATGACTACTACACTGAAAGCCAAAGCTAAATCATCTGTGAAATTTCGCAAAACACGCCTTGATTTGAGCGAAGATATCCGTAAATCAGTTGTTGATATTCTCTCTCAAACCTTAGCAGCTACTTTAGACCTCAAAACTCAAGCAAAACAAGCACACTGGAACGTTAAAGGTATTCACTTCTTTCAGTTGCATGAACTCTTTGACCTACTTGCGACCGAATTAGAAGGACATATCGACCTAGTAGCAGAACGTATTACCTCACTCGGTGGAACTGCCTTAGGAACGGCCCGTGTTGCTGCTGAAAAGTCTATTTTACCTGAATATCCATTAGATGCAGTTGATGGAATCGAACATCTAACCGCCCTCACGGAACGCTATGCGATGTATGCAGCCCATCTTCGTGAAGCGATCAATAGTACCGATGAATTAGGTGATGCAGATACGGCGGATCTTTATACCGAGATTTCCCGTAATATCGATATGCGTTTATGGTTCCTTGAAGCGCATCTGACCAAAAAAGAAGATTTTGCAGGATAGAACTGTAATTTCTGCTTAAGAAAAAAAGAAAATTTAGAGACTTTACCCCTACAAAGATCAATTTTTCGTTTAATCTGTAGGGGTTTGGTTTCCAAGCCCTAAAAAAAAGTTTATCCTAAGAAAAGGGTGATTTTTTACCTCATGCCTTTCACCTTTTTTTGAATGAAAGCCCTCAAAATCTTTAAAACGATCGATTCTAAAAGTTTACAAAATCTCTTAATTCTTTTTGTTACAGGCTTATTATTTTGGATTAGTATTACTAATTTATTGCCCACCTTACCCGCTTATCTAGAAGATATCGGAGCAAGTAAACAACAAATTGGTTTAGTGATGGGAAGTTTTGCTATTGGGCTACTCGCTTCCCGTGTCTGGTTAGGAAAATTAGCCGACCAACGTAGCCGTAAATTAGTTGTTATTATTGGGACTATAGTCGCCGCCATTGCACCTTTTGGTTATTTATTGATTAAATCGGTCTATCCTTTAATCAGTGTACGCGCTTTTCATGGCGTTGCGATCGCAGCATTTACGACAGGATATAGTGCCTTAGTGGTCGATTTATCTCCCATTAAACAACGCGGGGAAATCATTGGCTATATGAGTTTAGTCGTTCCAATTGGGATGGCGATCGGGCCAGCTTTGGGAAGTTTCATACAGGAAAATATGGACTATCAAGCGTTGTTTTTGTTTTCAGCAACGGCGGGCTTATTATCTTTTATTTTAGCCAATTGTATAACAGCAGGCCAACCACCTGTTATGAGTAATGAGGAGAAAATTCAGCAACAAGAGATTAATCGAAGTTTAAAAGAAATATTATTTTCTCGTGCTATTTTAGTTCCTACCCTGATTCTATTTTTAGTCGGGTTATTATTTGGGGTTTTGGTAACATTTTTACCTTTATATATGCGTCAGAGTGAGATCGATTTTAGTGCAGGTTTATTTTATACCACAGCAGCGATCGCAAGTTTTACCTCTCGTATTTTATCAGGCAGAGCATCCGATCGTTTTGGTCGAGGAATTTTTATTACATTTAGCATCATTTGTTATGGGTTATCGATGCTATTGTTGTCTCATGCCCAAAATTATAGCATACTCACTTTATCCGCTATTCTAGAAGGAACTGGCGGCGGGATTATTATTCCAATGATTTTAGCCTTGATTTCTGATCGCTCTTATGCTAGTGAAAGAGGTCGAGTTTTTGCGGTTTGTACCAGTGGTTTTGATGTCGGAACGGCTCTTGCAGGGCCAGTTTTAGGGGCTTTGATGATAGAATACCGAGAATTATTTATGATTGCAGGAAGTTTTGCGGCGATCGCTCTTGTCATCTTTGTGGGTTATTCTAATAAAGATTTAATGTCTTCGCTTCGTTATGCTCTTGGAAAAGAAAAAGATCAATATTCATTAGTGAATTCTAGGTAGAGACGAGATCTACTCACGTCTCTACAGACACAGATTTAACCTTCTACACTATCCACACTCAAAGGGACAAAATCACCATGTATCGTCAGTCCCAACAGCATCGGTTCATCTTCTAAAATTAATTTTCCCGTCAAGGCGCAACTTTCATCCTTTTTCGCTGTAGCGTCAATAGTAGCACGAATATCAGCTTTACAAAATTGTGGTCGATAATCACCTGAGCGTTGATGAACAAAATTCCAGAGAATATCACGAATCATTGCTTGATAGCCCTGATTGCCTGATAATTCTTTTAGCTTCTCTTTTAGTGCTTTTTCTAGACGGATGCTAGTGACTTCCATATCAGTCGTTGTGGCACGTGTTAATGTACGCATGGAATGAATCTCCTTTAAATCTATCAGTAATACAAGTGTAATCTTAAAATGACAGTTTTGGTGAAGATTGAAAGGAGATACCAAGCGTTCTTTTATGACCAGATTAATGTTAATACTCAGATAGATGACTGACTGATAAAGTAGAGAAAGCGGGTAAAGAAATTAGTATTCTTAAGATCAACAATGAAAACTGTTCCACTGAATACGGCACAACAAGCTCAAGCGAGTGCTAATTACTTTCTGAGCAATCATCTAGGCGATCGCGTCACGCCCGACCAAGCTATCCTTAGTAAAACGGGCTAGGTTTGGCAAGTACCCATTATCCTAACTTATCAAGTTATTTGGACTATTGGACAAGTTGGAGAAATAAAGATCAGTACCAATTCAGATGTTATTGTATCTCACACACCTATTGAAGAAATGAAACAAGCAAGCCTTAAACTGTACGAAACCCATCAAGATGAAATATAAATATTTAAGAGAGTTTGGAGATCAAACCCCTACTTTCTTCGTCGTCGCAATGAACCAATTGCCACCAAGCCAAGGGTTAAAATACCAAACAACGATGAGGGTTCAGGAACAGGGGGAACATTCGGACTTGCTTCATAGGCACCGATATCGACAGTACCATTAACAATACGGGAGAAACCTGCGCCACGTTGGTCAGTGGTGATACCTGGGGGAATGGCTGCATTACTTCCCGCATCGATGGCAATACTACCAGGGAGTAAAGCTTGGGTAAAAGTTGGGCCACCATTATCCTGCAAGGGGCCGAGGTTAGGATTTCCTGATAGTGTGGGGTCACAGCTACCATCTTCGATAAGATTATTAACATTGGTGTCCAGCCCAAAGGTGGCACAATCACCTCCAGTACTGTTAGCGATAATGGTGTTGGCTAGGTTAAGTGTACCTCTGTTGAAAACACCGCCGCCGTCGTTTGCCAAATTACCAGAGACCGTGCTGTTGCTGATGCTCGTTGTTCCATAGGAGTTGGAAACACCGCCGCCATAGTATGCCGAATTGTTAGAAATGGTGCTGTTGCTGATGCTCGTTATGCCATTTGAGTTGAGAACACCGCCGCCGTCGTTTGCCAAATTGCCAGAGATCGTGCTGTTGCTGATGCTCGTTGTGCCATTTGAGTTGAGAACACCGCCGCCATAGCTACTCAAATTTCTAGAGACCGTGCTGTTGCTGAGAGTAAGGTTTTCCTCTCTGTTAAAGATACCTCCTGCAAAGAAAGCAATGCCTCTAGTAATTGTCAATCCGTCGATAAAAACATCAATTGTTGTAGAAGGATTGTATATATAAAATACCCTAGAATTGTTATTTCCTGATACCGAGAAATTATTCGCTCCAGGCCCGTTAATGGTTAGATTATCAGTAATCGATAACTCGCCCCTGGTGAGGGTAATTGTCCCTGTCACACCACTAAACTGAATTGTATCTGCTCCTGCCATCGCATTAGAATCTAGAATGGCTTGACGCAAACTTCCCACACCCGAATCAAAAAGATTGGTAACGTTAAAAAGTGCCATGTTTTTAAGAGTATAAGTTGTTAAATAATTTATCTTTTGATTAGGATTATTTTGAAAGCTGTAATATATCTATATATGTCTTGGTCAAGTGTTTGATGATGAACTTAGTAATAAAAATAACAAAACTTTTTAGATAATTATTTAGTCAACTCTAAATCAGCTATTCTTTAAAGAACATTCATCCATAGTAAACTTATGAGCCAAACGCCTCAAACCTGCCTCGAAAGAACACCATTACGGAGTATTCATACTTCTAATTTTCCCCACATCCTTAATCATTTTGGTATTTCTTTAGTCGTTTCTACTTATCAAGCGGGTAAACTAATTGCTTTACGGGCGGATGGAAATGTGATTAATACACATTTTCGCGTCTTTAATAAACCGATGGGATTAGCGGGAGATCAAAATCGTTTAGCAATTGGGACAACCTCACAAATCTGGCAACTCAAAAACGTTCCTGCTGTAGCACGAAAAATCGAACCACAAGGCAAACATGACGCTTGTTATTTACCCCGCAGTTGCCATATTACAGGGGATATTGATATTCATGAAATGGCTTGGGTAAATGATGAATTATGGTTTGTTAATACTCGTTTTTCTTGTTTGTGTACTTTGAATTCTGAATATAGTTTTGTCCCCCGTTGGCGACCAAAATTTGTTACTGCTTATTCTCCTGAAGATCGATGTCATCTCAACGGTTTGGGAATAGTAGACAATAAACCGAAATATGTCACCGCATTAGGTACTACAGATATATTAAATGGATGGCGAGAAAACAAAGCAAACGGAGGGGTTTTAATTGATGTAGAAACTCATGAATTTATTAGCCAAGGTTTATCGATGCCTCATTCTCCAAGATGGTATGATGGCCGTCTCTGGGTACTAGAATCAGGTAATGGAAGTCTTTCCACAGTCGATCTAAATACGGGAAAATTAGAAACAGTTGCAATTTTACCTGGATTTACACGCGGTATCGATTTTTGTGGAAAATTAGCTTTTATTGGTTTATCCCAAGTGCGAGAAACAGCCGTATTTAGTGGTATTCCTCTGACTGAAAGACTCACCGAAAGAACTTGCGGGATTTGGGTAGTAAATATCGAAACTGGAGAAACGATCGCTTTCTTAAAATTTGAGGAAGCAGTACAAGAAATCTTTGCCGTACAAGTATTGCTTGGTATTCGCTTTCCTGAGATTATTGATTGGGATGAACAATTAATCGCTAGTTCGTATGTATTGCCAGATGAAGCATTAGCCGAAGTTCCCACCCATCAAAAACAGATTATAGAGAAACTGAAAAAGAGTAAAAAGGGATTTGGTTAATAGCTTAAGCTTGCAATTGTTCTAATTTTTCTGCAATCCAAGTTTGAAGAATAACTTGCTGAGATAACCCTTGTCTAATTGCCTCTTGTTCGATTTTCTCTAGCATCCAACTCGGTAAATCAAGATTAATTTGATTGTATTGAGGTCGTTTAGCTTGAGATAAATC
The DNA here is from genome assembly GCF_017312365.1 of Chroococcus sp. FPU101. Taxonomy (GTDB): domain Bacteria; phylum Cyanobacteriota; class Cyanobacteriia; order Cyanobacteriales; family Microcystaceae; genus Chroococcus. The sequence continues at coordinate 234,948 of NZ_BLJI01000003.1, read as the reverse complement.
TAAATATTCGATAATATCTTCGCCATCATCAACTTTTTTATCAAATTCAGAAGATTTCATAATTTTATGAGATTTAAGTAACAATAGTTACTAATTTACCTAGCACTTCATTAATTAAATCTAAAGGAGCTTTTTCGATAAAAATTGCTTTTCGAGCATTACAGTCAACTGTTCTAATTTGATCGACTAAAATAAATCCATAAGTTTGCATTTGCTCAGGTAATTCTATTTCAAAAGGCCAACCTTTCTTACGGCTTGTAATTGGACACACTAAGATCAGCTTTGAAATTTGATTATATATTAATGGAGAAATGACCAGTGCAGGACGATATCCAGATTGTTCGCTACCTGTGCGGGGATCTAATTGTAGTCTTATAATATCTCCTCGTTCAGGAATACGCCCCTCAATTTTTACCAATTTCTTCTCCTACAGGTTCTCCAAAATCGATTTCATCGTGCTGCATTTCGGGTGTGACATTTTTAAGTAATTCTTCGAGAGTATATTTGGGTTTAGTTGAGGTCAAAATAATTCGATTGTCTTCAATAGAAATAGTAACTAAAGCTCCCTCTTCCCATCCTATCTGTTGAATGATCGCTTGTGGGAGTCTAACTCCTAAAGAGTTTCCCCACATAGATATTTTTTGAGTAATCATAGTCAAACAATCTTGTTTATACATTGACTATACCATAATTAAGAAAAAAGGTATAAATTCTGAAAAACACTTTAGTATAGTGATCCCGTAAACTACGCATTGGAAAATCAAGATAAAATAAAGAACAGACCTACGAAACAAAACTTATCAAAATGGCCAGAGACTTACGGGGATTTATCAAACTCTTAGAAGAAAAAGGACAACTGAGACGCATCAAGACTTTGGTAGACTCAGACTTAGAAATCGCTGAAATCTCAAACCGAATGTTACAAGTCGGTGGGCCTGCGTTACTATTTGAAAACGTTAAAGGTGCATCGTTTCCCGTTGCTATAAACCTGATGGGTACAGTAGAACGCATCTGCTGGGCGATGAATATGGAGAAACCCGAAGAATTGGAAGATTTAGGGCGAAAACTCGCATTATTGCAACAACCCAAACCGCCGAAAAAACTCTCACAAGCGATCAATTTTGGTAAAGTGTTGTTCGATGTCCTCAAAGCTAAACCTGGTAAAAGTTTCTTTCCTCCCTGTCAGCAAGTGGTTATTGAGGGGGATGATATTGATCTTAATACGATTCCTATGATCCGACCCTATGCAGGTGATGCAGGAAAAATCATCACCTTGGGTTTAGTTATTACCAGAGACTGCGAGACAGGTACACCAAATGTCGGGGTCTATCGCTTACAACTCCAGTCTAACAATACCATGACCGTTCATTGGTTATCAGTGCGCGGGGGTGCAAGACACTTGAGAAAAGCAGCAGAACAAGGGAAGAAGTTAGAAATTGCGATCGCATTGGGTGTCGATCCTATGATTATAATGGCAGCAGCAACACCCATTCCCGTCGATCTCTCAGAATGGTTATTTGCAGGATTATATGGCGGTTCTGGGGTACAATTAGCCAAATGCAAAACCGTAGATCTAGAAGTTCCCGCAGACTCAGAAATTGTATTAGAAGGAACTATTACCCCAGGTGAAGTCCTACCCGATGGGCCATTCGGCGATCATATGGGTTATTATGGCGGTGTGGAAGATTCGCCCTTGGTTCGCTTTCACTGCATGACCCATCGCAAAGATCCCATTTATCTTACTACTTTTAGTGGTCGTCCCCCGAAAGAAGAAGCAATGATGGCTATTGCTTTAAACCGCATCTATACCCCCATCCTTAGACAACAGGTTTCAGAAATTACCGATTTTTTCCTACCGATGGAAGCGTTAAGTTATAAAGCGGCTATTATTTCTATAGATAAAGCATACCCCGGACAAGCGAGACGTGCCGCCTTAGCCTTTTGGAGTGCCTTACCCCAGTTCACTTATACAAAATTTGTTATTGTTGTCGATAAAGATATCAATATCCGTGACCCGCGTCAGGTGGTTTGGGCCATTAGTTCAAAAGTTGACCCCTCACGAGATGTTTTTATCTTACCAGAAACTCCTTTTGATACCCTTGATTTTGCCAGTCAAAAACTCGGTTTAGGTGGAAGAATGGGTATAGATGCAACGACGAAAATGTATCCCGAAACCGAACACGAATGGGGAGAACCGTTAGAATCAGATTCTGGTATTGCTGCAATGGTATCTCGACGCTGGCAAGAATACGGACTTGATGATCTAGACTTGAATAAAGAAGTTAACCCGAATTTGTTTGGTTATGACGTAAAATAGTATTTCTAACCTACAAAAATAATGTAGATATTGTAATTAGCTAAATTATCAATAGGAAAATATGAAAAGCTACGTCAGAAGATTTTGAGTGGTACATCAGATGCAAATATAGATTTTTCAGAAATTGCGTCAACTTTTGTTACGCGTTAGTTTTGAGGAGAGAATTAAAGGAGAGCATTATATATTTAGTAAAAAAAATGTAGAGGAAATAATTAATTTACAATCCAAAGGAGCAAAAGCTAAATCTTATCAAGTTAAACAAGTTAGAACCTTAATCATTAAGTATCGGTTGGTAAATCAAAATGATTAAATATGAATTAGTAATTTATTGGAGTGAAGAAGACAACGCTTTTATTGTTGAAGTTCCAGAGTTAGCGGGATGTATGGCTGATGGACTAACTTGTCAAGAGGCTGTAAAGAATGCTGAAATAATCAGACAAGAATGGATTGAAACTGCATAAGCAAATGGTCGCTCTATTCCCGTACCGAAAAATCGATTAATGTCTATAGAGAAATAAATTATTATGGACTGGTGGCGTAAACTTAGAAATAATCCTTTAGCTCGTTTTGGTGCAATTCTATTATTAGTATTCTATCTAATGGTAATTGCGGCTGATTTTGTAGCTCCTTATGATGCTTATTCTTCACAAGTTGATGGCTCTTTATTACCTCCAACAAAGATCTATTTTCAAGCACAGGGAGGAGAAAACAAAGGACAATGGATCGGGCCTCATGTTTATCCAACTAGCCAAAGTCCGACAAATTTAGAAACAGGCGATCGCAAAATTATTGAAGATTTTACTCAACCGTCACCAATTAGATTATTTACAAAAGGAACACCTTATCAATTTTTACAAATTCGTCTTCCATTACCACCCCGTTTTGAAGAAGTTACTCTTTTTAAAGGAATTAAAATAGACCGTCATTTATTTGGTACTGAAGGAAAAGGAAAAATTAATATACTTGGAACTGATGAACAGGGGAGAGATCAATTTAGTCGTCTATTATTTGGTGGTAGAATTAGCTTATTTATTGGTTTAATTGGCGTAGCGATATCTTTTCCTTTAGGAATGTTAATCGGTGGGATTTCGGGCTATTTTGGTGGCTGGTTAGATGCCGTTCTCATGCGCTTAGTCGAAGTTTTAATGACCATTCCAGGGATTTATCTTTTAGTAGCTTTAGCTGCCGTTTTACCCCCTGGATTAAGTAGCGCACAACGATTTTTATTAATTGTTTTAATTACATCTTTTATCGGTTGGTCTGGACTAGCTAGAGTAATTCGTGGACAAGTTTTATCACTCAAAGAACAAGAATTTGTGCAAGCAGCCAAAGCATTAGGAGCCAATCCACTGTATATTATTGTACGCCATATTTTGCCCCAAACTGCCAGCTATATTATTATTTCTGCAACCTTAGCTGTGCCTGGATTTATTGCCTTAGAATCGGTTTTAAGTCTAATTGGTTTAGGAATACAACAACCTGATCCAAGTTGGGGAAATTTATTATCTGTTGCCACAAATGCCTCAATTATTGTTCTACAACCTTGGCTAATTTGGCCACCTGCTATATTAATTATTCTGACAGTTTTAGCGTTTAATTTATTAGGTGACGGTTTACGTGATGCCTTAGATCCCAGAAGTTTATCGAATCAGTAAAAGGAGAAAAATCAGAAGTACAGCAGATTTCATAGCAGATTATAATTTAGTTCTACTGCTTTACCTTCTGCAATTTTTTGTTTAGCTCGTTTAGCAGCAATTATTAATTGATTTTCTGTTTTATTAAAAGATTCATCCCATCGTTTTTCCTCTAGTAAATCATCAACATACTCTCGCATATGTTCTACAAGTCTATCTTGAAGATCAACTGGTAAATCTTCCATCATTTTTACTACTTCATCAATTGCTGTAGATGACATACTATATCTTTCTAAAATAAGTTGATTAATTTGATATTATAATCTAATTATTGAGTCATGAGGAACAGAAACGATCAGTTAACGATCACTATATCAGGATCTTTTTCTCGATATCTATATGTTTTATCGTTTTCAATATATTTTTCTATTTTTTCTCAGCCTAGTACTATTAATTAGCTTAGAATCCCAAAAAGTCTTATCTTTCCCTTTATCTCAATCATCGGAACTGCGAGGGGTTTGGTTAACGAATATTGATAGTGATATATTATTTAGCAAACAAAAACTAACTGAATCAATTTCTACTCTTAAACAACTGAATTTCAATACTCTTTATCCGACGGTGTGGAATTGGGGATATACGCTGTATCCTAGTAAAGTCGCTAAACAAGTGATCGGAAAAGAAATCGATCCCACTGAAGCATTACAAAATCGAGATATTATCCAAGAAATTTTAGATCAAGGACATCGAAAAGGAATGACGGTTATTCCTTGGTTTGAATTTGGTTTTATGGCACCCGCAGACTCGGAATTAGCAAAACGTCATCCTGAATGGTTAACTCAACGTCGAGACAAAAGTACTATTTGGTTAGAAGGAAAGGTACATCAACGTGTTTGGTTAAATCCTTTACATCCCGAAGTCCAAGAATTTATTACAGATTTAGTCGTTGAGTTATTGAATAATTATGACATTGATGGGATTCAATTTGATGATCATTTTGGTTATCCGTCTGATTTTGGTTATGATTCACTCACCGTACAACTTTATCAACAAGAACATCAAGGAAAATTACCACCTACTAATCATTTAGATAAAGATTGGATTCAATGGAGAGCAGATAAAATTACAGCATATATGGAGCAGTTAGTTCAAGCCATTAAACTTAATAATTCTGAGGCTGTTGTTTCCGTGTCCCCAAATCCTCAAACTTTCTCTTTAGAAGCTTTTCTTTTAGATTGGCATACCTGGGAACGTATGGGTTTAATTGAAGAATTAGTGATCCAAGTCTATCGCTCTAATATCAATGATTATATTCGGGAATTACAAAAAAGTGAATTACAACTGGCTAAAACTCATATCCCTGTAGGAATTGGTATTCTCTCAGGTTTAAAAGGTCGTCCCGTTAATCGAAAAAATATTGCTGAACAAGTTAAAATCGCTCGTGAAAATGGTTTTGCTGGTGTTTCGTTTTTCTTCTATGAAAGTTTGTGGAACATAGCAGATGAACCCCTTGAACAACGTCGTACTATTTTTAAAGATTTGTTTCCCACTTCTGCCATTCATCCTAATATCTTTCGAGGATGGAGTCCCCAAGCCTCAAAAGGGTAGTCAATTCGTTTACAATTGCAAAAGGAACCTAGAATAAATCTATCACAATGACGATGAATGCACCGATACCCGTAGTAGTCAACGGCGCGGCTGGAAAAATGGGACGCGAAGTCATCAAAGCGATCGCCAATGCAGACGATCTGATGTTAGTTGGTGCAGTCGATCGCAACCCTGAAATCGAGGCGAGGACATCGGCGAAATCGCGGGCTGTGGTGCCTTAGAAGTGCCTGTTTTAGACGATTTACAAAGTATTTTGGTGCTGGCTACCCAAGAAAAAGTACAAGGCGTAATGGTCGATTTTACCCATCCTGAAGGGGTTTACGATAATGTGCGGAGTGCGATCGCCTATGGGGTGCGTCCTGTGGTTGGTACAACGGGACTAACCCCCGTGCAAATTCAAGATCTTGCCGAATTTGCCGAAAAAGCAAGTACAGGATGTTTAATTATTCCTAATTTCAGTATCGGGATGGTACTCTTACAACAAGCTGCATTGCAAGCATCCCAATATTTTGAACACGTTGAAATCATCGAACTACACCACAATCAAAAAGCCGATGCACCCAGTGGAACCGCTATCAAAACGGCTGAACTTTTATCCGAACTAGGTAGTGCATATAATCCACAAAAAGTCAAGGAAAAAGAAACAATCAAAGGAGCTAGAGGCGGTATTGTTGGCGAAAATATTAACATCCACAGTATTCGTTTACCTGGTTTAATCGCCCATCAAGAGGTAATTTTTGGCGCACTAGGTGAAATTTACACCCTTAGACATGATACCAGCGATCGGTCTTGTTATATGCCAGGTGTCTTACTCTCCATTCGTAAAGTGACTGAACTTAAAAGCTTAGTTTATGGTTTAGAAAAGATTCTCTAGAAAAACATAAATCAATAAAATCTGATGACTGATGACTAATAACTGAAACTATGCTTGTTCCTCTCACTCGTGAAACTTTTGAACAGATTATCCCCATTATTGCTACTGGAGCGCAGTATGGTTATTATTGGGGCAAATGGTCAGATTTATTAAGACGTTTACTCATTTCGGTGGTAGCTTTAACCATCACTTGGTTAGTGGGAAACTTATTCGGGCCAGGTGGATTTACGATTAAACTAATTTTAGATATTATTGCGGGACTCTATTGGTTATGGTGTCCTGTTTATTTAGCCAGTCTCAGAAATAATACTTATCGTCGTATTCCCTATAGTGGTTTTTGGCGTGGTAGGGTTTTAGATGCGTTTATTACTGAAGAATTAGTGGGAGAAGAAGAAACCGTTAATCAACGCGGTGATCTTGTAATTATTGAAAATATCGAAAAACGGATTAATCTATTAGTAGGGGATCAATCTGGGTTTAAAGTCACGGTACAAGCCCCATTACGTCGCATCTATAAAGGTATTCGTCCAGGTGCAGTTGCCGAATTATTAGTCTTATCCAAACAACCCGATTTAGAGACAATTTCTCAAATTACAGATGTATATCTACCGCAACAAAATCTCTGGGTGGGAGAATATCCTTATCTGCGTCGGGATGTTTTTAGACAAGTGAGTCAAGAATTAGGGGGTACTGGGAAAACTAATACAAAAGAACGTCGCCCAGGTAGTTATATTGTGAAGCGAAAACGACGAAATTAAAGATGATGATTGATTAGCACTTTAGCAAAACTATAGAAATCAAAGCTTTTATTTAATATTGGATAATGAACAAGTTAGCTCAAATAATCGGTAGTAAATTGTATGAGGGTTTTGTTAGTTGAGGATGAAACAGATTTAGGAGAAGCAATTAAAAGAATTTTAACTCAGGAAAAATATATTGTTGACTGGGTACAAAATGGCGATGAAGCTTGGTCTTATCTACAGAATAAATGGACAGATTATACTTTAGCTATTTTTGATTGGTTGTTACCTGGGCTATCGGGAATTGAACTGTGTAGACGATTGAGAACAAAAAATTGTCCGTTATTAATTTTAATGTTAACAGCAAAAGATCAATTAGAAGATAAGGTAGAAGGTCTTGATGCAGGTGCAGACGACTATCTGGTTAAACCGTTTCGTCGTGCAGAATTACTAGCGAGAATTCGCGCTTTACAAAGACGATCGCCACAACTTCATCCCCAAAGATTACAGGTTAATAGACTAACACTTGATTATGGCACACGTACCGTTTATGTTGAAGCGCATTTTGGACAACAACAAGTAATTACTTTAACTACAAAAGAGTTTCAACTATTAGAGTATCTCATGGAACATCCAAATCAAATTCTAAAAAGCGAACAAATTCGGAATCAAATCTGGGAAATTGGAGCCGAACCTGTTAGTAATGTAGTAGCGGCTCAAATTCGCTTGTTACGTCGTAAATTAGAAACACTCAACTGTGGGGAATTAATTGAAACCCTACACGGAGTTGGCTATCGTTTAAATTCTCATGCAGCAAAATAGCTTATTTAATCAAACTCGTGTACGTTTGGCGTTTTGGTATGCGGGCGTTATGGGGATTATCTTAAGTCTATCAGGATTTGGGGTATATAAGGCGATCGCTCATGCTCATATGGTGGCAATTGATCGAGAAATCACTTCAGTAGCAGGAACGATACATGATAATCTAGAGCTTAAATTGCAAAACGTCGGACAGCTTGAACCGCTTGTTTATCAGCTTTTACCCGATCTTTGCACTCAGGGTAATTCTTGTTTTTCTGAACTTTATTCTAATAACAACTGTTCTGTTGCTATTGATAAACCTAAAGTATCCAATCGTCATGTCTTAAGTGTAATCGGACAAGGTAACTATTATTTACGTTTATTAAATACAAAAGGATGTCTGCTTGCCTTTGTCGGAATGCCTCCGCAAGTCTCTTCATTTCCTATTGATCAACAATGGCAAATTATTCAAAATCAAAAAGGAAAACGCTATCATCAGATTACTTTAACATTACACACAAATCATCACGATAACTGGGGATACTTACAAATCGGAAAAAGTTTTCAAGAATTTGATGATTATCTTTCAACGATTAGATTAATTTTATTTTTAGGTTTGCCGATCGTTCTGCTTGTAATTGGGGCTTCTAGTTGGTGGTTAGCAGGATTAGCCATGAAACCCATCTATCAATCTTATCAGCAAATTCAACAGTTTACAGCAGATGTAGCCCATGAATTACGCACCCCATTAGCAGCTATCTTAGCAACTATAGAATCAACTAGAAATCGTTTAGATCCTTTAGAAACACAAGAAATTTTAACGACTATTGAACGACAAAATCGAAGATTAGCCACACTGGTAAATGATCTACTGCTATTATCCCGCTTAGATAGACAACCAATGACACAGCTTAATCAATTGTGTTGTCTTAATGATCTTGTTAGTGATTTAGTTGAAGAATTATCCGCACTCGCTATATCAGCCGACATTACACTAACTAAAAATATTTTAGTCAATCAATCCCTCAATGTGAAAGGGAATCTAGAACAACTGTATCGACTGGTTTCTAATTTAATCATCAATGCAATTCAGTACACACCTACTACAGGAAAAATACAAGTTACATTAAATCGTGTTGATCATTATGGAATAATTGAGATCCATGATACAGGTATTGGTATTCCACTTTCTGAACAGCAACGAATTTTTGATCGCTTCTATCGAGTGGATAGCGCACGTTCTCGCAAAACAGGAGGTTCAGGATTAGGATTAGCGATCGCTTCTGCTATTGTACAAGCTCATCAGGGTAGTATAAATGTACAAAGTGAACTAGGCAAAGGTAGTATTTTTACAATTCACTTATCCTTAGCAGATTATTGATGAGAAAAAAAAAGAAATTAAATTCCTATTTTTCTGAATACAGGATTTGACACTCTCTCCGCCTTTTTAGGGCGTGAGATTCTTGATTTAACGAGTCCACTTAAACGTATTCGGCCTTGTAATATCATTCTTACCTAGGTGGTTCTCACGCCTGCACGTTTACTTTCGGTATGCCCTACCGTAGTTGTATTTCTACAAGATTTGTTTAATTTTATTGCCGTTTGTCGTCGTTAGTATTATTAATGTGGCGATCATTTATAGATGACTTCGATTTTTCGAGTTAATAGATCACTGTTTTAAACTCAACTTTATTGTTATGGGGGTGATAAAGAGTATAAGTTGCTTTACCGAATTCTTTGCCGACATTTCCCACCCCGACAACACGTTTATTAGATGTAGATACGGTTTGTGTGTGTTGATGATCTAAGGTTTGAACAGAATCCACTAAAGAACCTTCTTGTACATCATAGATAAAAGTTTGTCCTGATCGTCCACAAAAAAGCTGATTGACTTGCATTCGTTGTATTCTATCTAGCATTAACCAAGCGGGGGTCTGAGGGTTTAACGCTTCACTGACACTGATACTGCTACCATGAATCAATAATAAATCGAGTTCAACAAAACCAAAATCTAAACCTCGTAACCATTCCACCGACTCATGAGAAACAGCATTCCATAAAGTTTTAATAATCTCTGTACCATATTGCTCGATTAACTCGGTGGGTTCTCCTGTTTTGCCGATACCATGTAGAATAAAACACTGTTCTTCCCACCAACCTAAACAGATATTCGGTTCTAGTTCGTCTAAATAGGGAAACTGTACACGCTGAATGAGTTTGTCGCTGTCTCCTCGAATCCCCACCAAATCCCCTAAAATATACAATGATTCGACTGATTCGGAGAGGTCTTCTAAAACTGCTTCATATGCGGTTAGATTGCCCTCTATCCCACTTAAAATTGCCCACATAGTCCCCCCCCTAGCGTTCACATATATGAGTTGGATCATCGGCTTTTTCGGCGAATTCTAGACCTTTTGCTAAACGCCAAGCAAAGATCGAAGGTAAACCGACTTCAATAATTTCGGCACAAACCGACTGGTAATCATATTCAATTTCTCGCAAAGTTACAGTATCCGTATCAGTGTTATAAATAACATAAGTTGCATTTGGGCGACCGTGACGCGGTTCACCTACTGAACCAACATTAATGATGCGCTTCAGGGGTGCTGTAAAACTTAGATGCTCGTTTTCCTGCGGTTTAATAACACTGATTTGTAAATTTCCCGATTTTAATGAACGTACATAGGGAATATGAGTATGACCGCAGAATAAAATATCTGCACCCGATGATAACACTCGTTCTAATGCCGTAAAAGAATCGATTTCAGGTAAAAGATATTCATGATTACTGTGAGGACTTCCGTGTACAAAACAAAGGTTATTTTTTTTGAGAGTATGGGGAAGTTGTGCTAAAAAATCACGATTTTCTGAGGTAATTTGTTGGTTTGTCCATTCATGGGCGATTTTTCCTCTTCTTTCTGCTAAAAGAGACGGATAACTACACTCACAAGCATTTAATCCTTCTATAATATCCTCATCCCAGCATCCCTGTACGGTAGGTATTTCTAGTGCAGCAATCGTTTCAACGACTTCATTTGGATAGGGGCCATATCCCACTAAATCTCCCAAACAATAAATTTGATCACAGGTGTTTTGAGCGATATCCCGTAAAACAGCATTGAGGGCTTTAATATTCCCGTGAATACAAGAGATAACGGCTATTTTCATCGGCTCATCTCTACTTCTAATTCTAAGGTTGCTTTGACTTGTTGTTGATAGTAATTAATGGCTGAGTCGCTTAAACAGCAATCATTGATACTTTGAGCAATTCCTGTTTTATCTAAATCTCGTCCGACGATTTCAAAACCACTAAAACGGGTGGGTCTACCTTCTAAATGTCGGGGTAAGTCTAGGGTAGAAAATTCTTCTTGTGTAAATCCTTGAACAAAATCACCATAGATGGATTGCCCATCAAAAATATCAAAAATGCCTTTAATGCGTTTAATTTCCCCATAAGCATTTTGTGTTAATTCACTCCAGAACGTTATTAAACTCGTATAGTCTAGAACTTCTCCTGTTAAAATTCCTCGATGAACTTCTAAAGGAGTTTTTGCCTCTAAAGTTAATTCTTGATGTTCTAAACCAATACTAGGAATAACTTCATCGGCCCAACTGTGCCACCCTGTATTAGAGATATTGGGGGGAAGGATCGCTACTCGATGACAATTAAGTTGTTTTAAAAAGGGTTCGATACTCAATAAATCTAAATACCAAGGAAGTTCTAGATAAATATTGGTCTTTTCCGATATTAGTTTTAAATTTTCTGTCGTCAAGATTTTTAGGTGAGGATATTCGCTTTGTAAATAAATGATGTCAATAGGAATGGATTCAGTACGAGGGCTATAATAACCTATATTTTCTTTTGCTTTAGCCATCTGTTCTTGTATCCAATATGTTTTACCCGTTCCAGGTGGCCCAGTAACAGCAGTAATCATGATGTTCTTAAAATGATAATGATTATCATTATAGTAGATAACTTCGTAATCAAACGATGTGAAGGCTCAAATTTCGGCTCTGAAAGTTAATAACTATCTATCTTTAGATTATTTTAATATTTCATCAATTATGCGAAACTATAACGTCTAAGTGATTTAAACTGGTAATTACCTTAATACTTTTGTTCTAAGTAAACATCTCTCAAGAAAGAAGCAAAGTCGATGACTGAAGACACTAATCTGCTCCTAGATGAATTGCTACAGAACTCGCCTAGACCTTCTAGTTGGGAGTCTGAAAACCAAAATAGATTGATAGTTGCCGAAGAAATGACCGAACAGAAATCGGCTGAACTTTTGCTGCTTGAACAGAATAGATTATTAAAGTTGATCGCATCTGGAAAACCGATAGATGAATGTCTGAAATCCCTGTGTGCCTCCGTGTCTAAACTTAATTCAGGTGTACGGGCTTGTATTCTACTGGCTGATGACCTACGGCTTAAATTTTACCGTTCCATTACTCCAACTTTTCCGTCGTCATTCGGACAAGGACTTAAGGATGCTCCCATTAATGAGCTTGCCATTGGTACCTGTGGTACAGCAGTATATTGTGGTAAGCCAGTTATCTGTACAGATATCGCCAATGATACTCGGTGGTCACAAGAATGGCGAAATTTATGTGTCGCTCATGGAATACTAGCGTGTTATTCTACACCGATACTGGGCGTGGATAACTTGGCTCTGGGTTCTTTGATGTTGTGTTTTGATGAGGCGCGATCGCCGACGGATTGGGAATACCGATTAGCCGAGTATGGTACCCAAGTCGCTAGTATTGTTTTTGAACGCGAACAGTCGAACAAAGCTTTAAACGAATCTGAAGAACAATATCGAACACTGTTCAATTCGATGGGTGAAGCTTTTGCCCTGTGTAAAATTATTTTAGATGACGATGGTAAGCCGTTTGATGTATTGATCCTTGAAGTTAATCCCGCTCATGAGGCGATGACTGGATTTACAATCGAAGAAACGATCGGTAATACCATGCGGAGTTTGATTCCCAATCTTGATGATAGTTGGTATGAAACTTGTTTCCGTGTGGCACAAAAAAGCGAAACGATTCGATTTGAAAGCTATGTATCGAGTTTAAGTCGCTGGTTTGATATTTACGCTTATAAAGTTGGTAAAAACGATGATGGAAAGTTTGCGCTTATTTATAGTGATATTAGTGAACGTAAACAAACAGAAACAGCTTTAAGGCAAAATGAAGAACGGTTACGACTGGCTGTAGAAGTGGGAAGAATAGTCGCTTGGGAATGGAACCCATTCACCGATACGATTATTACTACGGATAATTTATCGTCAATCTATGGTCTGAGTAAAATTGAAGCATCCGTGCAAGGATTTGCGTTAATTCATCCAGAAGATCGCGCACGACATCAGAGGTTAGTAGAAAATGCGGTGGTGACTGGAAAAGGCTATCATTCAGTTTTCCGTTTTATTCGTCCTGATAATGGCGAAATTGTCTGGCTAGATGAACGCGGTGAAGCATGGCTAGATGAAAAGGGAAATGTTCAAAAGCTGATTGGAATAGCTATAGATATTACTGAGCGTCAACAAGCAGTAAAGGCGCTACGAGACAGTGAGGAGCTAAAGGAACGGATTTTAGAAAGCTCTAATGACTGTATTAAAGTTTTATCATTGAACAACGAAATTCTATACATGAATCCAAGTGGGCTACGCCTTTTAGAAATTGACAATTTTACATCTGTCCGTAATGCCGACTGGCTGAGTTTCTGGCAGGGTGAAGATCAAGAGAAGGCGAAAAAAGCGATCGCCACAGCCGCTTTAGGTAAAATTGGTCAATTTAAAGGCTACCGTCTTACAAGGAAAGGTAAGCCAAAGTGGTGGGATAGCATTATTACACCGATTCGAGATGCGTCTGGAGAAGTCACACAACTCGTTGCTATTTCGCGGGATATCACCCAACAAAAGCAAGTAGAAGACTTGTTGCGTGAGAATGAAGAGAAATTCCGAAATATGGCGGATAATGCTCCCGTCATGGTTTGGGTCACTGATGCCACTGGTTACTGCACTTACCTTAGCCAAAGTTGGTACGAATTTTCTGGACAAACTGAGGAAACAGGATTAGGTTTAGGTTGGCTAGAGGTAGTACATCCCGAAGATAGCGAAACCTCTAAAAATATCTTTCTTGATGCTAATCGTCAGAAGAGTGCGTTTCAACTAGAATATCGCTTACGGCGCAAAGACGGTGAATATCGTACTTGCATTGATGCGGCTAGTCCCTGGTTTGGAATCGATGGTGAATTCAAGGGTTATATCGGCTCAGTTATGGACATTACCGAGCGTAAGCAAGCCGAGGAAAGTTTACGCCGTTCCGAAGAACGCTATCGATCGCTGTTTGAATCGATTGAGGATGGTTTTTGCGTTATTGAGATGCTGTTTGATGAAAACGCTCAACCGCTTGATTTCCGCTTTTTAGAAATTAATCCAGCGTTTGAAAAACAAACAGGGCTTAAAGATGTAGAGGGTAAAACAATACGTCAGTTAATTCCCAATCATGATCATCATTGGTTTGAAATTTATGGTAAAGTCGCAGTGACTGGGGAACCGATTCGCTTTGAAAATAAAGCCGAAGAAATGAATCGTTGGTTTGATGTTTATGCTTTCCGCTTTGAGCAGCCAGAAAGCCGCAAAGTCGCCATCTTTTTTAAAGATATTACTGAACGCAAGCAAGCTGAAATTCAACAAAAACAAAGAGCAAAAGAACTAGCTCAGTTAAATCATTCTTTGATACGAACAACTGATCTTTTAGCTGAGCGTAATCAAGAATTAAATAATTTTACATATATTGTCTCACATGATTTAAAAGCACCATTGAGGGCGATTTCTAATCTCTCCCAATGGATTGAAGACGATCTTCAAGAACAATTAGACGAAAACAATCAACGTCAAATGCAGCTTTTACGGAATCGAGTCGAACGAATGGAAGCAATGATCGATGGATTACTGGTCTATTCTAGAGTGGGACGTACAGAAGTGGAAACCCAATCAGTGAAGGTTAGAGAATTGCTTGACGAAATCTTTGACTCTCTTGTAATACCCCCAACTTTTAGCATTAAAATTGAATCAGAGTTACCCACAATTGTTACTAAACGTTTGCTTCTTTCTCAAGTTTTTGCTAATCTCATCAGCAATGCAATTAAACACCATCCTCGCCTCGATGGACAGCTTGAGATTTCGGCTACTGAAAAGGGACAATTTTATGAATTTGCTGTTTCTGATGATGGTAATGGCATTGCTCCCGAAAACCACGAAAAGATCTTCGGCATTTTTCAAACCCTTAACTCTCGTGATGTCAAAGAAAGTACGGGAATTGGTTTATCAATTGTTAAAAAAATTATAGAAACCGAAGGCGGCGAGATTTCTGTAACATCTAAATTAGGTAGCGGTGCAACATTTCGCTTTACTTGGCCAAAACAACCTTTAACTCATTAAGAAATTTGTTCGTAGTGTGCGATCGCTATATTTTTTCTGTAACTAAACATTCTTGAAGTAATTGAATAATTTTCTCAGATTCTAAATGACGACCAATAAACACTAATTGACTATTTGGCGCATCTTTCCAAGCTTCAGATTTGAGATCATAACGTGTCCCACTGAGTTGAAATATATGCCGTAATTTACTTCCTGCAAATCGAATAATTCCTTTACCCCTAAAGACTTCTATAGGTATTTCATTAATGATAAATTTCTCAAATTTATAAACATCAAAAGGCTGATTGCTTTGAAAAGATACGGCTACAAATCCATCGTTTTCTAAATGATCTGAGTGGTGATGATGTTTTTCTTCTTTTAAGGCTTCTAATTGATAGGTTTCAATAGGTGTTAATTGAAGATCTAAAAGTAAAGGTAACGGGACTTGGCTATATTGACACAATAATATTCTAGCTTCTTTTTTAGTTTTCTTCAGATAATTTTCTAATTCGGAGAGTTTTTGCGGTGTTGCTAAATCTGTTTTATTCAGTAAAATAATATCTGCATAACGAATCTGTTTTAATGCAGCTTCACTATGAAAATGTTCTGTATTAAATCCCTCTGCATCAACAACCGTAATAATCGAATCTAAATAAGTTAAATCTTGTAATTTTGTTCCGACAAAAGTCAAAATAATTGGCAGTGGATCGGCTATCCCTGTGGTTTCAATAATGACATAATCGATTTGATCTTTTCGTTCTAAGATTCGATAAATTGCTTCTACTAAACCATCATTAATCGTACAACAAATACAGCCATTACTTAGCTCAACCATATTTTCATCGATAGACATCAGCAATTGAGCATCGATATTGATATTACCAAATTCATTAACTAAAACAGCTACTTTTAGATTTTGCTTATTTTGTAAAATTTCATTGACTAAAGTCGTTTTTCCACTTCCTAAAAAACCTGTAATAATTGTGACAGGTAATCCTCGTTTAGCAATACTGGGTAAATTAGTCATTTCTGCTCAAACTTTAAAAACAGAACACTTGCATTACATATTAGTTTAAATCTTTTTACATTTAATATTAAAGTAATATTGAATCCTTTGAAATAACTTATATAAATTAATGACCTCACCCCAGCCCCTCTCCTGTAGGAGAGGGGCTGGGGTGAGGTAAAAATAAACTCGCCTTTTAATGAGCGAGTCATTGATAGTAGAGATTTATTCAAGTCGTTTTAAGCGTTCTCGCAGAATTTCGGCTTGTTTTTGCGCTTCTGCTAGTGCTTCTCTGGTCTTTTGTACTACTTCTTCGGGGGCTTTGCCGACGAAATTGGGATTATTTAAACGATCGCTAATTCCTTTAATTTCTCCTTCTAGTTTACTGAGATTCTTTTCAAGTTTGGTTCGTAAGACGCTAATATCAACAATTCCAGATAAGGGGATCAATGCTTGAACTGTGCCGATGACTCCTGCGATCGCTTGTTTGATTTCTTCCTGTAATTGCGGCGTAATTGTTAAGCTTTCTACCTTGACAATATCGTTAATATATGATTTGCCCGCGTTGAGTATTTCGCGTTCGAGTTCGCTTTCTGTTTGCAAAATGACGTTCACGCTTACCCCTGGTTTAATTTCAGCTTCAGCGCGGAGATTTCGCAGGGTACGAATGGTTCCAAACAGGAGATCAAAGGTTTTTTCGAGATTTAGATCAATTTTTTCGACATCAATTGAGGGATAAGCTTGTAATGCGAGGACTGCATCGGTTTTTTGTGTCAGGGTGTGCCAAATTTCCTCAGTGATGTGAGGCATAAAAGGATGGAGCAGTTTTAAAATTCCTTCCAAAACATAGGCTAAGGTTTGTTGTGCAACGACACGGGATGTTGTCTCTTTTTGCCAGAGACGGGTTTTGACTAATTCGATATACCAGTCACAAAAATCATTCCAGATAAATTCATAAAGTCCTTTCGCTGCTTCTCCTAGTCCATAAACATCTAGATACTGTTGGGTTTGTTGAACGACTTGGGAAAAACGGGAGAGAATCCAGCGATCGCATAACTCTAAATCATCTACATTCGGATAACCCAATTCTTGCGGTGTGTTCCCGTCTAGATTCATCATGACGAAACGCGACGCATTCCATAACTTATTTGCGAAGTTGCGGGATGCTTCGACAGACTCCGATAATGTTAAGTTTTCTGAAAATATCTTGATTAATTCTTCCTGTTCTGCATCCGATAATTTTTCCCATTCCGAGGGTTTATTTTTAATTCGTCCGAGTAGGGGAATAGAGTCAGAGATCGGTAACAAGGGTTTGATTAATTCTTCTTTTTCTTTCTTTGTTAATTTTGTAATCTCGGATGGATCATTTTTAATCCGATACAATAAACGATTAAGTTGTAAGCTGACATCTTGTCCTGCCCCTACAATTTCTCTAATGAGAGTATAGCGTAGTGCATCGGTGCCATATTGATCGATTAAAACGAGGGGATCAACGCCGTTATTAGCCGTTTTAGACATTTTTTTCCCGTTTTCGTCTCTGACCAAACCGTGAATATAAACATCTTTAAATGGCATTTGATTGGTAAAATATCCTGCCATCATAGTCATACGGGCTACCCAGAAAAAGATAATGTCAAATCCTGTTACTAGAGTGGTTGTAGGATAATATGTTTCTAAATCTTTGGTGTTTTCGGGCCATCCCATTGTAGAAAACGGCCATAAACCCGACGAAAACCATGTATCTAAGACATCGGGATCTTGTTCAAGTTGAATATTTTCGCCATATTGTTGTTTGGCTTTGTGAATTGCTTCTGTTTCTGAATAAGCGACAATAAAAGGAGTATTATCAGTTATTTCCCCATTGGTTTCACTCTTTACATACCATGCGGGGATCTGATGACCCCACCATAACTGACGCGAGATACACCAATCTTTTAATTTTACTAACCAATCTCGATACACTTTTGTCCAACGTTCGGGGACAAAACGAGGGGAGTTTGCATCATCTAAACAGGTTAACGCTTTTTGGGATAAAGGCGCGATTTTAACAAACCATTGGGTAGATAGTAACGGTTCGACGGGAACTTTACCCCGTTCACTATAGGGAATGGTATGGCGATAATTTTCTACTTTTACTAATACTCCGTCAGTTTCAAGGCGTTTTACGACATTTTTACGCGCATCAAAACGATCTTGTCCAACAAACTCCCCTGCATTCTCATTTAGCGTTCCATCCTTATTCATGATGTTAATGAATGGAAGATTGTGACGTTTTCCCATCTCAAAATCATTAGGGTCATGCGCGGGAGTTACTTTAACACAGCCTGTCCCAAAAGAAGGATCAACGAGTTCATCAGCAATAATGGGGATTTCTCGACCCATAATGGGTAAAGTAAGGGTTTTTCCGATGAGATGTTTGTAGCGATCATCATTGGGGTTTACAGCTACGGCGGTATCCCCTAACATGGTTTCTGGGCGAGTTGTTGCAACTTCGATAAATCCGCTACCATCCGTGAGAGGATAGCGAAAATGCCAAAGATTACCATCAACTTCTTTACTATCAACTTCTAAGTCAGAAACCGCAGACTGAGACGCAGGACACCAGTTGACTAAATAATTTCCCCGATAGATTAATCCGTTTTCGTAGAGTTGGACAAAAGCAGTTCTAACCGCGTGGGATAAACCTTCATCCATGGTAAAGCGTTCTCGTGTCCAGTCTACCGATACACCCAAACGTCGCAACTGATTAACAATGGTACCTCCTGACTGTTCTTTCCATTGCCAAGCGCGTTCTAAAAAGGCATCCCGTCCAATGTCAAAACGGGTTTTTCCCGTCTCTTTGAGTTGTCTTTCTAATACGGTTTGGACAGCAATACTAGCATGATCCGTCCCTGGTAACCAGAGGGTATTACGTCCTTTCATCCGTTGATAGCGTACAATTGTATCAATCAGGGCTTCCTCAAATGCGTGACCCATGTGGAGACTTCCCGTTACATTTGGGGGAGGGATCACAACACAAAACGGTTCACCTGAATGGTTTGGGTTTGCTTTAAAGATCTCGTTTTCTTCCCAATACTTTTGCCATTTTGTTTCGGTTGTTTTCGGGTCGTATTGAGTCGATAGATTGGGAATGGTTGCAGTCATGAATAAAAGAGTGAAGGATATGCCATTTTAAGATCCTAATTTAATCATTCTACGACAAAAGAAACCCTAGCTGTTTAACTAGGGCTTAAGGTAATTAGAAATAGTGATTATTTTTCTACTTTGATTCGTTGGGTAATGAGAACCATGCCATCGCCGCGAATCAGTATAGCAGATAACCAGCGATTTTCGGGAGTAATGGGTGCTTTGGCGCGTTTGAAAATGCCACCACCTGGTAATAATTCTAAGTCTAAGGTTTTGGGGTCTAAATAACGATCACTTTCTACTTTTTCATCTATTGCGGCCCCTGCGAGTAAACTATCGCCCAAGGGTTCGGCTAGAATAACATCAAAATCGAAATCTTGTCCTACTTTGACTTGATCTGGAATACGAATTTCAACTTTAGGCGGATTTTGACCCGATGTAATTTCATTGCGTTCGGATAAAACTTCTTGATAAATTAGTTTATTGCCTTGGAACTGTTGACGAGATTTGATCGTACTATTTAAAGTCATGGGTCTGCCTTTAAATTTTCCTGTTCCTTGAATGGTTGTTGTTGTGGTTGCAATTAATTGATCACCCTTTTTTTCCCAAGAGTCTATCGTTGTTGTGTACTTAACTTGATTATATTGCTCCCAAAATTTGGTTAAAGATTGGCTGACGGTATTATAAGTTAATCCATCTGAATTAGTAAACTTAGGGCTGTAGAATTCCATCACCTGTTTATGATTTCTTTGATTAGCGGCGGTTTCAAGTTGACTAATCAGATTTTTCAATTCTGCAGGAGCGTTGGTAGCACTATTAGCCGCTTGCAAGGTTTTTGTAATGCTTAAAGTTAGTCCGAAACTTAAAATAAAAGGAAGTGTATAGCTAAATAATTTTAGGAGGAAACGTGGCTGGAGTGAATTAGAATGACGCATTATTAATTTGTAGTTTAGTTGTAATGAGAGTTAGTTGGTAGTAATATTTAACCATTCATTTTGATTGGTAAACGAATGACTAAAATACCCACTCGATTATTGATTGCTGCTAGTGGAACAGGGGGACATCTTTTCCCAGCACTTGCAGTAGCAGAACAATTAAATGATTATGAAATTGAATGGTTAGGCGTTCCAGACCGTTTAGAACAAACTTTAGTTCCAAAGTCTTATCCTCTTCATACTATACCGATTGAGGGATTTCAAACTCGTTTAGGTCTTAAGACGTTACAAATTCTGGTACGGCAAATTGCGGCTGTTTTCCAAGTACAACAACTGCTGAGACAAAAAAAAATTGATGTTGTTTTTAGTACTGGAGGTTATATTGCAGGGCCTGCAATTTTGGCCGCACGTCTCCAAGGTATTTCTGTTATTCTACATGAATCCAATTCGATTCCAGGGAAAGTGACGACTTTGTTAGGCCCTTTCTGTGATGTGGTTGCTATTGGATTTCAGGAAACGGCAAAGTATCTCAAACGTTCTAAAACTCAATGGGTTAGTACGCCCGTTCGCTTTTCATTTCTCACACCTCAACCGATAGATTTGGATATTCCGACTGATGTTCCCCTGATTGTCGTCGTTGGGGGGTCACAGGGTGCAGTGGCACTTAATCAAATTGTCAGACAATGTGCGATCGCATGGTTAGCCACAGGTGCTTATATTGTACATTTAACTGGAGAAAAAGACCCAGAAGCCAATAGTTTGAAGCATCCCCATTATATTTCTTTACCGTTTTATGATAATATGGCTGGACTATTGCAGCGTGCTACTCTTGCGGTGAGCCGTTCAGGTTCAGGAACATTAACAGAATTAGCAGTAACCAAAACGCCATCTATTCTCATTCCTTATCCCTTTGCGGCCGAAGACCATCAGTTTTATAACGCGAAAGTATTTGCTGATGCGGGTGCAGCCTATCTTTGCCGTCAGAATGAAATTTCAGCACAATGGTTAGAAAGTACCGTTTTAGATTTACTCAAATCACCTCAAAAACTCGAAGAGATGGCAATTCAAGCTGTCAGTTTAGCTGATGTAGATAGTGCCAGTCGATTAGCTGATTTAATCCGTAATTTAGTGAAAAAGTAGTTAGAAATATGGTTTATTCTCAAAAAGAATAATTGATGATCGCTTTCCAAGTTTTCGAGTCTACAATACCACGCGGGAAAATGCCAACTTGTTTTTGAAATTCTCTGATTGCCTCATAGGTTTGGAGATTAAAATAACCATCAATCAAGCCATCATAATGACCGATTTGAGACAAATATTCCTGTAAGATCATGACTAGCTCTCCTTGACTTCCTAGATGTAATGTAGGCATGGTATCACTCGGAATTTTAGGATTAAAAATAGATGCTCATGAAAGAATCTCTACAGTATTACTCTGATTCAATCTCCCCTTTATTAACTAGATTAAAGTAATTAAACTTAGTAGACTTCACAAGATTGATTCATCCAAGTGGGTGAAACTACTTTTATTTAACAACAAATTTTTATATATAAGCAAATTTAATGATAAATTCTTTTGACAATTAGCATTGAAAGAATACTATTTTTGCATGAAATTACATAAATTGTTTTGTAAAATGCCATTTTGTGATGTATGGACTTCGGAACATCAAGCCCGTTCTTGCTGTCGAAGCTGTTAAACTAGATAAATTAATCTGATAAAACTACCCCGATTTTCTTAGATTTTTGCGCTTATGGTCTATATTAAGCGGGTGGAATTATCCCACTTTAAATCTTTTGGGGGGACAACTCCGATACCCCTTTTACCTGGATTTACGGTTGTTTCTGGCCCCAATGGTTCAGGAAAATCCAATATTCTAGACGCGCTACTGTTTTGTTTAGGGTTAGCGTCTTCTAAGGGAATGCGGGCCGAAAGATTACCTGATTTAGTCAATCATAATCATGGTAGTAACCGCCATACCCCTGAAGCAAGTGTGTCGGTAACCTTTGATTTATCAGACGACACAGAAAACAACGGGAATGGACATCATCGGGAATGGACGGTTACCCGACGCTTACGGGTGGGAAAAGGGGGCAATTATACATCCAATTACTATATCAATGGTGAGTCCTGTACCGTTAGCGAATTACACGAACAATTAAACCATTTTCGGATTTATCCCGAAGGATATAATGTCGTGTTGCAGGGGGATGTGACGCGAATTATTACGATGAACTCCAAAGAAAGACGCGAAATTATTGACGAATTAGCGGGAGTTGCTGAATTTGACCGTAAAATTGAGAAGACGAAAGAAACTCTAGAATCAGTCCGCGAACGAGAAGAGCGTTGTCATATTATAGAACAAGAATTAATGCGATCGCTCTTACGTCTCGACACCGACCGAGTGAAAGCAGAAAAATACAAAAAACTTAAAGCAGATATTCAAGAGAAACAACGCACCGAAGTCATTTTAAAATGGTATCTCCTGCAAGAACAATCTGAGCAACTACAGACTCAAATTACGACTGGAGAAAATGAATTAGTTCAACTACAAACCCAACTCACTACATTAACTACACAAATACAGCAAACTGCAACAGAACTCGAACAACTTAATATTAAAGTCAAAGCATTAGGAGAGGAGGAACATTTATCACTTTCTGAAAAACTCGCTACCCAAAAAGTACAACGTCAGCAATTCATACAACGACAACAAGAATTAGAAGCATTGTTTCAGACTCATAAATCTGATATTGAACGAATTCAAAAAGAAATAGCACAATATCAACAACAATTAACACAACTCAATCAAGAAAAAAATACGGTAGAAACTGAACAACTTCCTTTTCTAACTCAACAGTATCAGCAAGCTAAAAATACTCTTGAACAAAATCGAGAACAAGCACAAATTATTGCAGTAGCATCAGAAGCATGGGTACAGGAACAAACTAATTTAACGCGTCAAATTAATAGTTTACAAGAACAGCTTAATCCCTATCGCACTGAACAAGCACAATTGACAGAACGAACCCAACGTTTACAAAGTCTCATTGTTGAACAAACTCAACGTTTACAGCTTTTAGAAACCGAAATTATAACGAAAAAAACTGAAGCAGAAAATCTTCATCAAGATGTGGAGAACTTTGAACAAATTTTTCAAGAAAAAGCACAACAGTTAACAATACAAGAACAAGTTCTAACTCTACAACAAGATACTCAAAAACGTCTGCAAAAAGAACAAAGAGACAAACAAAGAGAACTCGATAAACTCGAAGCAACTAAGGAAGCACAACAGGAAGCACAAGGAACTTATACAACACAAATTATTTTACAATCAGACTTATCTGGGGTTTGTGGGTTAGTCGCAAAATTAGGAGACGTTCAACCCCAATATCAATTAGCTTTAGAAATTGCTGCGGGTGCTAGATTAAGTAATATTGTTGTCGATGATGATAGTGTAGCATCGGCGGGTATTGCTTTACTCAAACAAAAACGAGCAGGACGCGCTACATTTTTACCTCTTAATAAAATACGTTCTCAACGATTTCAAGATATTTCATCACTGAAAACGGCTAGAGGTTTTATTGATTTAGCGGTTAATTTGATTATTTATGAGTCTCGTTATAAAGATGTTTTTGGTTATGTTTTTGGTAGCACGATTGTTTTTGAAAATATTGATGATGCAAGACGATATTTAGGGAATTATCGAATTGTTACTTTAGAAGGCGAATTATTAGAAATGAGTGGTGCCATGACAGGAGGAAGCCAACCCACACGCTCAACGATTCATTTTGGGATATCGAATAATAAAGAATCAGAAGAAGCCGAACTTTTAAAACGTCGTTTAGCAGAAATTGAACAAATTTTAGGACGCAGTGAAGAGTTAATATTAGAAAAAAGTTTACAAGTTAAAAAAACAACTCAGGAAATTACAGAATTTCGTCAAAATGGGCGAGAAAAACAATTACAATTTTCACAGATACAAAAGGATTTACAGCGTTTAGAGACCGAAAAAGTAGAACTAAAACAACAAGTTTTACAAAATAAACACAATTTAGAAACGGCTCAACAACGTTTAAAAATTTTAGAGTTAGAAATTCCTGATTTAGAAAAAAATTTGCATCAAGAACAAAAAAAATTATCAGAGTTAGAACAATCTCAAACTCATCAAGAATGGCAAAATATACAAACGGTTATTAAAAAAGCAGAACAAGAACTCTATCAAAAAGACCAATATTTAAGACAACAAGAATCGATTTTAAAAGATTTAGTTAATAACTTAAGAAGAAATCATGAGCAAAATCAGGAACTTAATCAGAAATTAAATATTTTAACTGAACAAAGAGAAAATAATACTCAACAACAACTTGAGTTACAAAATCAAATTAAAATCTTGACTGAACAAATCACTGAAACACAAATATTACTAGAACGAGCCACAGAAAAATTAGGAGAAACTAAACAACAACGAGAGCAAAAAGAAAATAGTTTACATTCTTTGCAAAATCAACAACAACAATTAATCTGGCAACAAGAAAAAATCAATACGACTCAACAAGAAAGACAAGATAATTTAAAAATATTACTAGAGCAAATCCAACAACAACAAAGTGAATTACCTGAAACATCAAACTCATCTGAAATTCTACAAAATCAGGACAGTTTAACGAGTCAGATTGATAAACTACAAAATGAAATCCGTTTAGGACAAAAACGCTTAGAAGCAATGGAACCTGTAAATATGTTGGCACTAGAAGAGTATGATAAAACCAAAGAAAGAATCGAAGAATTAAATGATAAATTAACGACACTGGCAGGAGAGAGAACCGAGTTACTTTTGAGAATTGAAAACTTTACTACCCTCAGAATGCGAGCCTTCCAAGAAGCGTTTGATGCCGTTAATGAAAATTTCAAAAAGATTTTTGCCACACTTTCTGATGGTGATGGCTATTTACAATTAGAAGATGCAGAAAATCCATTTAATGGGGGATTAACTTTAGTCGCTCATCCTAAAGGAAAACCCGTGCAGAGATTAAGTTCTATGTCAGGTGGTGAAAAATCTTTAACCGCTTTGAGTTTTATCTTTTCTTTACAAAGATATCGTCCTTCTCCTTTTTATGCTTTTGATGAAGTGGATATGTTTTTAGATGGTGCCAATGTCGAAAAACTTTCTAAAATGATCCAAAAACAAGCGCAACAAGCGCAGTTTATTGTTGTTAGTTTACGTCGTCCTATGATTGAAGCATCTCAACGTACCATAGGAGTTACACAGGCTAGAGGGTCTTATACTCAAGTTTTGGGAATTAAAGTATAAGATAGAGAATAGGCTTAAAAACAACGGTTTATATGACAACAGAAGATGATATCAAACAAATCATCAAAAGAGAATTACCGTCGCTTTTACAAGACACAGAAATGCGAAGAATCATTGTACAAGCGGTGGATAACTATTTTGCTGGCAAACAAGAAACCGAAAGCCGTTTCGATCAGATTTTAGCCGAATTGCGACAAGATAGAGAAGAACAGAAACGCAAATGGGATGAAAACCAGCGTCAATGGCAGGAAAACCAACTTAAGTGGGACGAAAACCAGCGTCAATGGCAGGAAAACGATAAGCGTCTTGATCAAATGTTACAAGAAATTAAACGTTTAGGTAACAAGCATGATAGTACGATCAGTGCTTTGGGTGCTAGATGGGGTTTGTATACAGAGCAATCTTTTCGGAGTGCTTTACAAGGTATTTTACAAGACTCTTTTCAAGTCCAAGTCGTTAGTATTACAGAATATGATGATCAAGGAGAAGTATTTGGTCGCCCTGAACAGATAGAATTAGATTTGATTATCCAAAACGGTACACTCATCATTGCTGAAATTAAATCATCAATGAGTAAACCCGATATGTATAGTTTTATGAAGAAAGTCATGTTTTACGAGAAGCGTCATCAACGTCAAGCAACTCGTAAACTGGTGATCTCGCCGATGGTACATCCTGCTGCTTTAAGTGTAGCCCAAAATTTAGGCATCGAAGTTTATAGTTATGCTGAGGATGTAAACTTAGGCAATAACACAACTACCGTAAGTTAGAAATTATTAAATTTTTTTGAGCATTAAGCAGATTGTTAAATTTACTCCGTTTTTTGGGTAAACAGAGTATAGAGACATTTGTAGAGCAGCTTAATCAAGAAAATGACTTACTACTCCAGATCCAGACAGGTTGTACAAGTACCCCTAGATAAACTATTGTTTGTTATCGCAAGTCTTTACTTTGGGTTAACCGTCACGTGGATATTTACTCACCAAAAAGCCAAACCCATCAGCATCGCATCAACCAACACAAACATCTCTTCAGCAAATCAAGAGGTTGTCGCTAGTGTACCAACAACTGAATCTAAAATAGTCACTCCACCAGTCGCCAAACCAACCCCTAAACAGATACCCATTCCACCTGTAGTTAAGGTAGCGTCTCCCTTACCCCCACCCCCACCCGTGATGACACCTCCTGCGTCTCCAGTCGAACGTATTTATATCCCTGTTTATCCACAAAATCCCTCATTTACGCCCGATAAACCTAAAAAAGTAGCCCCCACTGCTGTCAAAATCCCACCACCACCGCCTCCAGTCGTCACAGTCGCACCCTCAGCGATTCCCTCACCTCCTCCTATGCAGTTGCATAAGAGTGGAGGTAAATTGGTTGGGATTTTGGAATTGGGCGATCGTTCTTCTGCATTATTCGATACCAATGGAGCCACTAAACGAGCTACGATCGGTGAAAATGTTAATGGTTGGGTTGTCATGAAAATCCAGAATCAACAAGTTTTTCTCAATCGTGGAAGTACGACTAAAGTTATAGATATTGGACAATCATTTTAACTTTAGATAGACACAAGTCTAAAAGCTGCTCACAACGCTTATCCGTGTTCTGAGTGGGGTTTTCACGCCTTAGAGCGAGTAGAATCCTCACTTATCTAACCCGAAAATTTCTTAGAAGATAAAAGTATGTGAAATGTTTTGGGGTTTTCTTTCATGAACAACTTTGCTCAATCTTTTTATAACTGGTATAAAGAAACGATCCGCAATCCTAAATATCGTTGGTTATTAATTGGTGCATCTATCCTTTACTTAATTAGTCCGATTGATTTCGCTCCAGATTTTATTCCGATTATTGGCTGGCTTGATGACGGAATTATCGTGACTTTACTGGTGTCTGAAGTTTCCGCTTTATTAACTCAGAAACTCCAAGCAAAAAGCAAAAATCCAACGAATGATCAACCCGTTGAAGTAGAAATTAAAAGCGAAACTATTGGTTAGAAGATAAAATCTTTTTAAAAAAGAAGTGGGCTGTAGTATGGCTCACTTTTTGCTTTAAGTTGGTTTGACAACTCCCGCCTTTTACGGCTAGGATTCTTCCTTCATCGAAAAACGCCTCGTAAAAGCAGTGCCTTTACTTGGCCTTACTCTTCCTCCAGAAGCTGTAGCGAGATGCCCTCCCGCCAAAATCCGTAAACCTTCATCTCTGATGTTTCTAGCCGCGTTAATGTCACGATCAATATTTTTAGCTCCACAGTTAGAACAATCCCAGAACCTGACATCAAGTGGCAAGCTACCAACTTGATTCAAACAAATATTACAGGTTTTGGAACTAGGAAAAAACCTATCAACTTCAATATAGATTTTCCCTTCCCATTCTGCCTTGTATTTAAGCATAGTACAAAACATTCCCCAAGAAGCGTCACTAATTGACCTAGCTAGTTTTGAGTTCTTGACCATGTTTCTGACTGCTAGATTTTCCACTACTATGACTTGGTTTTCGTCTACTAATTTACGGGTTAGTTTGTGTAGAAAATCTTCTCGACATCGAGCTATTTTTTCATGAACCTTAGCTACAACTACTCGCACTTTATTACGATTGTTAGAACTTTTTTGTTTACGAGTTAGTTGTTTTTGTTTTTTAGCTAATTTCTCTTCATATTTTCTGTAGTATTTAGGATTGCCATACTTGCTACCATTAGAAGTAACAATGTAGGAAGTTAGCCCGACATCAATACCAACAGCTTTACCCTTAGTATTAATCGCTGGCTTTAAAAGCCCATCATCATATAAACAAGAAGCATAGAATTGCCCAGTAGGTGTCATCGAAACAGTAACAGATTTAAGTTGACCCTTTGGCAATCTAGAAACCTTACAGTAAACTTTTTTAAGTTTAGGTAGCGTTAAATATTCCCCATCTAATTTAACTTGTTGAGGAAATCTAATTGACTGTACTTTATGCTTTTTCCTAAAGTTAGGATACTTAGCTCGTTTCTCAAAGAAATTAAGAAAAGCACTAGATAAGTCTAAGGCTACTTGTTGTAGAGATTGAGATGGAGCTTCTGCTAACCATTCATACTCTTTTTTGAGGGTTGGCAAAAGATTAATGATGTCATTGCGACTTAATCCTTTACCAGTTTCTTTGTAAGTAGAAGACGTTAAGTTAAGAGCGTAGTTGTAAAACCAACGACAACAACCCATCGACCTAATTAACAGGTTTTGCTGTTCACTCGTTGGGTAAATACGGTATTTATACGCTTTTAACATTTATCTTACCAAACCTGCATTATTATGGTAATTTAAAATTAGGAAAATGTAAAGCCTGCGACTTTTAAAAGTCGTTGTCGTAGAAGGACGGGGTAGAACAACCCAAAATTTTCGATAATTTGGTTAATTTCAAGAGGTTAACATCAGATGAACGATGAATTTATGCAAGAAGCGATCACCCAAGCCAAACAAGGATTAAGTGAGGGGGGGATTCCTATCGGTTCTGTTTTGGTAAGAGATGGCAAAATCATCGGTAAGGGTCATAATAAACGAGTACAAGAGGGTGATCCGATGACTCATGCAGAAATTGATTGTCTAAGGAATGCGGGACGAATTGGTAATTATAAAGGGACAACACTTTACTCTACTTTGATGCCTTGTTATTTGTGTGCGGGGGCGGTGGTACAGTTTGGGATTAAAAAAGTGATTGCAGGAGAATCTAAGACTTTTCCTGGTGCCAGAGAATTTATGGAATCTCAGGGTGTAGAAGTAATTGATCTTGATTTAGAAGACTGTCAAAAACTGATGCAAGATTTTATTCAAGAAAAGCCCGAATTATGGAATGAAGATATCGGAGAATAGTTCTATCTAGAGATCAATTCTAGCTGAAATTCTCCTCTTTGCAGTCGCGTCATATAACTTTTTAAATCTAAAGCCACATCGTTACCGAGGAAATAACAGCCGAGTAAATTCGGAAAAGCGACAGAAATTAGCATTAAATCGCTTAGATTAATAAAAATTTTCGGATTAATCACCGCACCTAAAAAGACAATCATTAAAAAACCTGATTTTAATAACAAATTACCTTTTTTCCCAAACAGATATTCCCAACACAACTCACTGTAGTATCCCCAAGACATCACCGTTGAGTAGGCAAATAAGAAAATACAAACCGCTAAGATATAGGGAAACCAAGAAATAACACTACCGAAAGCCACTTGGGTTAATTGGGTTCCATTCAGTCCGCTAAATTGAGGATTATTATAAGCACCCGTAATTACCATTACTAAAGCCGTCAAATTACAAACAATAATAGTATCGATCAAAGGTTCGAGCAGGGAAACAATACCCTCTCTAACGGGTTCATTCGTTTGGGCTGCTGCATGAGCGATCGCCGCAACACCTTGCCCTGCGGTATTAGAATAAGCCGCCCGTCGAAACCCTTGTACTAAAGTTCCCATCATGCCACCTGCCACTGCTTGCGGGTGAAAAGCTTCTGTAATAATTTGGCTAATTGCTGTAGGTAGCATAGAAATGTTCGCGCTGATGACCCATAACGCCGCTAGAACATAGATCCCACACATCAAAGGAACGATGGTACCTGCAACTGCGCCAATGCTTTGAATACCGCCTAAAATGACCAGACCTACTAATAACACCATAATAAGTCCGTAAACCCAAGCATGAGTTACAAACCAAGGGAAAACTTGCGCCACTGCCAGATAAGATTGATTGGTTTGAAACATGGTTGAACCACAACCACCACCGATCATGGCGAAAATACAAAATAGAATGGCTAATAGCTTTCCTAATTTAGGGTATCCTTTTTCGGCTAGACCTTGTTCGAGATAGTGCATCGGGCCACCTGCGATCGTCCCATCAGGGCGAAGGATACGATATTTTTGACCTAGGGTACACTCGACAAACTTCATCGTCATCGCCAAAAAACCCGCCACCGTCATCCAAAAAGCGGCACCCGGCCCACCGACACTAATTGCAAGGGCTACACCTGCAATATTTCCTAAACCCACTGTTCCAGAAAGGGCGGTTGCTAAAGCTTGAAAATGGGTTACCTCCCCCGGTTCATCGAGATCATCATATTTTCCCCGTGTGATATCAATGGCGTGTTTCAAGGCTCGAAAATTAATAAACTTCATTCGTATGGTGAAGAAAAATGAGCCTGCAATCAACCACAAGACGATTAAGGGCATTCCAGCGATACTAAACCCCAAAATTGCCGAAAGAATTTGATAAACGCCTTGGAAAAGCTGATTTAATAATCCTGTTGGTTCCGTTGTTTGATTGAAGGCTAGAGCAACACTGGGGATACTAGCAATGATGATGACGATGGATAACCAAAATCGTTTTTGAAATACCATGCAGGAATTTAACAGAAAAATAAGTGCATCATATATTACAAGTTAATTCTCTATAAAATCGTACGAATTAAGCTTTTTTAGATTTTTTTAAACTTTGGTTAATTCAGTACGTCAACAATTCTGCAATTTTTTAAAAAGTTTTATAGCTGATCAATAATGACAATTGGATTTAGTTTTAGATCAATAGATTAGCCGAAAAGTTCTGAGCAAGCTACCCACTCTGTCTAGCATTGTACGCTAGGATCACCAATATAAAAATTGCACAAAACTTTAGGTATGAAATTAGATCGGATAACTATCAATCCTGTTCGCATGAACGGACAACCTTGTATTCGTAACCTACGTCTTACTGTTCGTCGAGTGATTAAGCTATTAGCTACTTATCCCAGTCAAGAAGAATTACGACAAGAATTTCCAGAATTAGAAGATGAAGATATTCAACAAGCCCTCATTTTTGCCTCTTCATATCTAGATGATCGCATTATTGCATTCTCTCAAAATAATGAAACTGCTGCTTGATCAAGGTTTGCCTTATTCTGCTTCTACTTTACTTTGTGAAGTGATGATTTAGAATATGGAGCAATGGTTACAGTTAAGCCGAACCGTATTCGTTCTCGACGCTTGCTGTTAATCACTTGAGGTATCTAAGATCAATTCATGCTTGGAGGCTCTTTATTGCTTTCGGTATTTTTTATAAGGTTTTGACCAAGTTTGCCCTAAGAAGTTTATTCTAGAAGTAATGACTGAGCAAGCACCGCATAAAAAGCAGATGACTCATCAAACACTCGTATCTAGCGAACGCCAATCACTAAACAGGTAGGGGAGCTTGTGGATGGAAGAATTAGAGCGTTACTATAAGGCATTGGGTTTAGATTCTGGAGCGTCCCTCGAAGAAATCAACCAAGCTTATAAGGATTTGGTTTTTATTTGGCATCCTGACCGGTTGCCGAAAGATAATGAGCGTCTTTTAGAAAAGGCTACCGCGAAGTTACAAGAAATTAATCATGCGCGGGATCAGTTGCGTCTATTGTATAAGAAAAATGGTAAAATCTCTGAGGCTACATCAAATTCTCAAACTAAGTCGGCTAAAACGACTTCTACTCAGTCTCAAAATTCCTCGTCTAGCAAAAATCAGTCCAATCATTCAGCTAAGACTAACCCATCTTCTTCCCATCGTTCTACAAAATCTTCTCATTCTCACCAAACTTATCCGTCTTCACCCTATCCCCGTTCTTCCACTAATTCAGATCAATTTCATCAGACGACTTACCCGTCTTCACCTTATCCCCGTTCTTCTGATTATTACGACAATCAATCAACTAAACGACCTTATTATCGAGATTACTCTAAAGCCGATTTTCGGGGAGCTAATTTAAAAGAGAGAGATTTATCAGGTCGAAATTTAACTGAAGCTGATCTTTCTGGTGCAGATCTTAGTGATAGTTTTTTGCATCAAATTAATTTGGAGAAAGCAAATCTAACAGGCGCTAATTTGTTTCGAGCTAATCTGTTAGAAGCGAATCTTAGAGGTGCTAATTTACAAGAAGCAAATTTAATCGGGGCTGACCTAAGCGGAGCAGATTTAAGAGAAGCTGACTTACGAGGAGCAAAAGTGGGTTATGGCAAAAAAATTATGGTTAAATTGACGGGTGCGTTTTTAAAAGGTGCAATTTTGCCCGATGGTTCCATTCATACTTAAGAATGGGTTAAGAATTTGATATCGATAGAAGTTCTCAATTATTCAGAGTTGTTGCAAATGAGAGCTTATAACGTCTATCATGGTCTTTGTAAGCAGCACTTTTTGAAGGGTTATCGCTTATGCCTCCATATACTGCCTCGTCCTTGAAAGCTGAATTGAATGCCAGAGGATGGCGTTTAACACCCCAACGCGAAAAGATTCTGCACGTTTTCCAAAATCTTCCCAAGGGAAATCATTTAAGTGCTGAAGAATTACATCTTCTTTTGGATAAACGCGGAGAAGGAATTAGTTTATCGACGATTTACCGTAGCGTTAAGTTAATGTCTCGGATGGGAATTTTGCGAGAACTTGAATTAGCAGAAGGTCATAAACACTATGAACTAAATCAACCCTATCCTCATCATCATCACCACCTCGTCTGTATTCAATGTAATAAGACGATCGAATTTAATAATGATTCGATTCTTAAACACAGTCTAAAACAGTCTGAGAAAGAAGGGTTTCAACTGATTGATTGTCAGTTAACGGTGATGGCGATTTGTCCAGAAGCTTTACGCATGGGTTGGCCATCCGCTTTACCAAGTAATTGGTCATGCAGTCGGGCCATTATGTCGGGTCATGTTTCTCATCTACATTTGTTAGATGATGATGATTTAGATGATGAATAAGAAGTAAGCTGAGGTTTCAAGTTGCTTTCACCAAGGCTTTTTTCTTCATTAATTGCAGGATGTTATAAAAACCATTAGCACGTGACGGGGTTAAACTCACCTTTAATCCCGTATCTTCGATAAAATCTGGCGTAATTTGGATGATTTCTTCAGGGGTTAACCCGCTCAGTCCTTCAATTAAAAAAGCCGCTAAACCTTTGACCAGTTGAGCATCAGAATCACCTTTATACCAAACTTTTCCGTCTTTTAATTCAGCCGTAATGTACACCTGAGAGACACAGCCACTCACTTTATTATCTGGGATTTTGTCTTCTTCTGGAAACGGTTCTAGTTTTTTGGCATACCAGAGAAGTTGTTCATATTTCTGTTTTGGGTCGGTACGGCGTTGGAATTTTTCAACGATACGCGCTAAGTTTGGGGGTAATGATGTAGCTGTCATCTGGCAAAATCACAGATCTTTTTTTCAAGTCATTTGCTAGGTGAGAACGATTCACCTAACAAAAATTTTTATGTAAATTTATCTTAACATTTTAACTAGGATTAGTCTCCTAATAATTCGGGTTCGGTCAGTTCGTCGGACATTTCGACAATTGCACGAATGACGGGTTTCATCATTGGGTCATCTATATTTTCTAAGTCTTCGAGACGACAGCGTTTGGCTCGTCGTGCGACCTGTACAACTATCCGATAACGGTTTGTTGTAGCACCCATTAGTCGATCGGTTCTATACATCATTTCAGATGAATTAATGGTAAATCGTTTGAGCATATTTTTCAGACTATTGAGTGTTTAAAAGAAATCGAGCAGGATAGCCCACTAGATGAAAATTTAACACTATCGGGCCAATATTACGATAAACTTAATTTTGTTTAAGGAATGTAAAATCAATTGAGATTTGAGCAACGACGTATTAACGGTTGGGATGTTTTTATAAAGTTATATTAAATTGAACAGTCATTCTTTAATAAAACAACATTTATATTAAAATTTAACAATAATTTTTAATATAAATATACAAAAAAAAATGCGTCAATTCAAAGAGATGTAAATATACTTGAACATATGATGCAAAGTTATCTTTGCTACATTCATTTTTTTTGTTTCATCAAATGTATTATTCATGACTACTACCTTACGTTCACAAGACAATTACTCCACATGGGAGCGTTTTTGTCAGTGGATCACCAGCACCAACAACCGTATTTATGTCGGCTGGTTTGG
Organism: Chroococcus sp. FPU101; assembly: GCF_017312365.1. GTDB lineage: Bacteria > Cyanobacteriota > Cyanobacteriia > Cyanobacteriales > Microcystaceae > Chroococcus. Next base: position 200,218 of record NZ_BLJI01000003.1, on the reverse strand, counting down.
TGTGATTTTGATCCCCACACTGCTAACCGCTACCATTTGCTTCATTATTGCCTTTATTGCTGCTCCTCCTGTTGATATCGACGGGATCAGAGAGCCTGTTGCTGGTTCCTTATTAACAGGAAACAACATCATCTCTGGTGCAGTTGTGCCATCTTCTAACGCTATTGGTCTACATTTTTACCCCATTTGGGAAGCAGCCTCCTTAGATGAATGGCTGTACAATGGTGGCCCCTACCAGCTTGTTGTATTCCATTTCTTAATTGGAATCTTCTGTTGGATGGGTCGTCAGTGGGAATTATCCTACCGTTTAGGAATGCGTCCTTGGATCTGTGTTGCATACAGCGCACCTGTAGCCGCAGCGACCTCCGTATTCTTAATCTATCCCATTGGTCAAGGTTCTTTCTCTGATGGAATGCCTCTAGGGATCTCTGGAACTTTTAACTTTATGTTTGTCTTCCAAGCTGAACATAACATCCTCATGCACCCCTTCCATATGTTAGGTGTGGCTGGTGTCTTTGGTGGTTCTTTGTTCAGTGCGATGCACGGTTCTCTAGTAACTTCATCCTTAGTTCGTGAAACCACTGAAAGCGAGTCTCTCAACTATGGTTACAAGTTCGGACAAGAAGAAGAAACCTATAACATTGTTGCTGCTCATGGCTACTTTGGACGTTTAATCTTCCAATATGCTTCATTCAACAACAGTCGTTCTTTACACTTCTTCCTCGGTGCTTGGCCCGTCGTTGGTATTTGGTTTACTGCAATGGGTGTCAGCACAATGGCATTCAACCTCAATGGTTTTAACTTTAACCAGTCGGTTCTCGACTCTCAAGGTCGTGTCATTGGTACTTGGGCTGATGTGTTAAACCGCGCAGGAATTGGTATGGAAGTTATGCACGAAAGAAATGCTCACAACTTCCCCTTAGATTTAGCTTCGGCTGAACCGATTTCTGCTCCTTCAATCGCAGGATAAGCAATTCGTTAAGAATTGTAAAATAGAATAATCAAAGTAGAGACGTGCTAAAGAAAGTGCGTCTTTATTTTATTTCCCAATACAAAAGCGGCTAAAAATTCGGTCTAAGACGGATTCAGTGACTTCTTCTCCTGTGATTTCGCCAAGGAATTGAATGGCACTTCTTAGATCGATCGTCCAAAAGTCTAGGGGAAGTTGGTTATTCATGGTTTCTTGGACTTGTTCTAAGGCCATTTTGGCTTGGGTGAGAGCAGCCGCTTGGCGTTGGTTAATAGCTAGATCTAGATTACTAGCGGTTAAGTTTTCGCTTTTGACCGTTTCTAAGATTGCTTGTTCGAGTGCGTCGATTCCTTGATTGTTAGCAGCAGATGTCTTGACAATTTTAGCAAAATGTGCATTGGCGGCGAGTTGGGGATCAGCGAGATCGATTTTATTGATCACGAGAATTAGAGGACGGTCTTGGACTTGTTGGTAAATTTCGTGATCTTCGGTTATCCATCCTGTTTGGGCATCAATGGTGAATAAAATGAGATCGGCATTTTGGGCAGCTTGGCGCGATCGTTCTACGCCAATTTTTTCGACGGTATCTTCGGTTTCACGAATGCCTGCTGTATCTAAGACTTGGATCGGTATTCCTTCTACAACTAATTGAGATTCGACGACATCGCGGGTAGTTCCAGGTAAGTCCGTTACAATGGCGCGATCGCTTCGACTCCACGCATTTAATAAGCTTGATTTTCCCACATTAGGACGACCGACGATCGCAACTTTTAGCCCACTTCTGAGGAGTTCACCGCGATCTGCTGTCGCTAGAATTTGATGGACTTGGTGCAAAACTTGGGTTAAGTTTTCTTGTATTTCTTGTTCGTTAAGTGGGGGTAAATCTTCTTCAAAATCGATCCTCGCTTCTATTTCAGCCAAAATATCTAAACAAGTGGTTCTAAGACGATGGATCGAGTGGGCAAGTTTTCCTCGTAACCCAGAAAGGGCAATTTGTGCCGCTTGGGGAGATTTGGCACCGACTAGATCTGATATACTTTCAGCTTGGGTTAAATCGAGTCTACCATTGAGGAAGGCTCTCAGGGTAAATTCTCCTGCTTGGGCAAGTCTTGCGCCTTGTTCTATACACAGTTGTAAGATTTGTTGTACAGGGATAATTCCCCCATGACAATGAATTTCAATTACGTCTTCAGTGGTGTAGGAACGAGGGGCTAACATAAGAAGTAATAGAACTTCATCGATTACTTGTTGAGTTTGGGGATGGCGAATATAACCGTATAAGATGCGGTGGCTTTCCCAAATTTGCTTTCCTGGGCTGTAAAAAAGCGTTTTGGCAATCTTTAGGGCATTTTGTCCCGATAAACGCACAATACCGATACTACCTTGTTGTGGGACAATGGCAGTAGCGATCGCTACAATAGTATCTGCGGGGATCAGTGTCACAAATTTCTAGATTACAATTGAGATATTTAATATTTTATTACGATAATCTAATGACTAAAAAGCGTCTTTCTGCGGTCGCCTTTCGGGAAAAAAGCAAATCTCGGCGTAATAGCTGGAATGGAACAAGATTTTTTCGCTATTGGTATCTTAGGTTTGTTCGTCTTAATGGTCATCCAAAAGAAATAGCTAGAGGAATAGCATCGGGTGTCTTTGCGGGTTGGTTTCCTTGGATGGGGTTACAAATTATTATTGCAGTGTTTTTGTCCATTTTAATTCGAGGGAATAAAATAGCTGCTGCTGCCGCAACTTGGGTGAGTAATCCTCTAACTTATGTGCCGATTTTTGGCTTTAATTATAAGGTAGGCGAATGGTTATTAGGTTCATGGAATTCGTCTGTTACTGAGCAACGTTTTGAGCAGAGTTGGCAGTCTTTTGATGCGATGATGCAATTAGGCTGGAGTTTTGTGATTACTCTGTTTTTTGGTTCGTTTGTTGTTGGTGTTATTGTTGCTACAATTAGCTATTTCGTGAGTCTTCGTGTGATTTATCGGTGGCGAAATAGAAGACGAAGAAATTTTATCCCCTAATTCTTGTTTTCTTTTTCCCTTTCGGTTTAGTTTCTTCTTCTGTATTATCTAATGCCAGAATCAATAAATCTTCAATCTTCTTAATAGGGGGTTCACTCCCTGCTAAATAACCAATACCTCGATGTAGGTGTAAGCGAAATTGTTGAGTAAGGGTTTCTTTGTCGGTTCCGAGTCCATCGTTATGACAGCGTTGTTTGAGGACGACTAATAATATATCTGCCATTTCTCCCCCAAAGACTCGCCACGACATCTCTAGGTTACTGTCTGCAGGAATAGGAATTGGTGAAGGGATACTGGGTTCAGCTAGGGAACGACAAAACGCCCAACGACATAAGATATTCCATTGATCGATCTTGGTGTAGCGTTTCAGTTTAATCAGTTGATCTTTAGCGGTTTGGGAAAGGCGAAATCGTTCGATCGGTGATTCCATTTTTTTGAAATAGAGGAAAAATTTTTCGAGTTTTTCTTGCTAGTTTTTCTTGTTTCTGGTATCTTTATATTTAGACTGTCAAATAATGGAAATATGATTATTTATCCTAAAATGCACGGATTTCCATTATATAAGAATTTTCGCAAAATTTGTAGCTTTTGTCAAGTCCCCTTTTCTTTTTTTAATGAATTTTTTACCCCTGACAATAATTGCAGTCCATCAGACGAGAAAGAAAGAAATGAGTCATTTTTGAGCCATAAGGAGAGTTCCACCATTGAGAGGGATGACAGCCAAGAGGGGCATTTAAGCTATAGTCTAATTCATCACATTTACGCATTGGTCTTTTTGTCGCCAGCCTAATTGTTCTCCCCATTGTTCGAGTAATTTACGATCGTGAGAAATGGTAGTGGATTTATTGCCGCCTAGTTTTTGATAGGCTTTTAATTGCAGACTAAAACCAAAACGATTTTTACTATATTTTAGCCAAAGTTGGTCAATCACTTTAAGAACATCAAGAGGAAAGGAGAGAATATCTTCAGGTCTAAGATTATCTTGTTCTTTTCCAGTCACTGCTAAGATCACTTTTATCGTTTCTAAGTCTGCTTCAAACCAGTCACCCTCAATTAAACATTTCTGTAGTTTTTGGTAGCGGTAGAGATCTGGAACCAGAAGAAACATATCTTCTAAATGTGCTATCTTCTCATTCAATGTTTTGAGTTGTGTCAGGATTTCATCATATGTTTGATCAGACATAAATTACCAGAAATAACGATTAGGGTGAATAATAGTTTGACGCTTTTGTGGATCGTATTCTAACAGATATTGTCGTGCGATGCTTCCTTGTTCGGTGAGTTGCTTAACTTCATTTTCGCCAATCTCCGTATCAGTTGAAAGCAGTATAACTTGGTGGGAAGCCGTTGGGAAATATCGTTCAATTAAATTATTACGGTGAGAGGAATCTAAACGACCTAAAGGAGTATCAATAGCAATGGGTAAATTGCGCCCTGTTACCCTAGCAAGTCCCCAGAGAAATGATATAGCAAGTAACTGTTTTTCGCCAGCAGAAAGACGATGTTTTGCAATGGGTTGTCCTTCGGGGTCAAACAGAGAAAGGCTAAAATTTTGGGTATTAATAGCAATGCGATGAACCAAATTAGATTTATGTAAGAGATAACGAAAACATTCGGTTACTTCTCCTTCTAATTTATTGAGTTTTTTCAAGGTAAGACGTTCTTTAAAGATCGCTAAGGTTTGTTGAACTTTTCCTGCCGATTGTATAATGTGTTCATTATTTTGTCTTGCTAAATACTGTTCACCATATTTAATCAATTCTTTTTTAGCTTGTTCAAACACTTTTTGTGCTTCTTGTTGACGACGAGTGAATATCGATAATTGTTCTTGTAAATCAAAATATTCTTTTTGAGTTGTTTTAACCATAGTATCTAAAACTTCATAGTCTTCAGGTGAAGCTGCTGCTACTAATTCTCTGTCTATAGTATCAATTTCTGTTTCTAGAGTTTGTACCTGTTTAAATTTATCTCTAGTCAAGTTAATTTGATAAATTAGACGATGATTTAGAATCGTTTCAAGTTGTTTTAGTCCTTCTTCTTCTAGTCCTAACCAAGGTTCTCCGTAAGTGTTAATTTCTTGTTGTAGTGTTTGGTTATCCTGTTGTAGAAAAAATTCTATTTTTGCGATATTATCTGGTGTTAGTGAAAGTGAGGCAAGATATTCTAATAGACGGTTATCTCTATCTACCAAAACACCTTGTGTTGCTTTATTTTGAATAACTTTTAATTCTTGTTGAGTTTGTAGTTTAGCTTGTTTGAGAAGTGGGGTCATTAAACCTAACGGCAAAACATCAGCCGCTATTTCTCGAAATTCGTCACGTAAAGAATTAATTGTATTTTCCAAAGCTTTTTTCTGACTTTCTTTTTGACTTTGATCGCTGGCTATTTTTCCACCTTCAATTCTAAATTTATCTAAAGCTTCATCATATTTTTGTTTTGCTTGGTCTAGCTGTTCTTTAATAAATTCTATTTTTTGTTCTATTTCTTCTTTATTTAATTTTGCTTGATTAATTTTAGTTTCTATTTCTTCTAAATCATAAAGTTGATTTTTATCAACGATATTTTTTCGTTTCCGATTGGCTAAAACATCTAAATCTACTGATAATCTTTCAATTAATTCTAATCCTAATAATGATTGAATAGCCTCAATTACTGTTGGCGGTGGTATTTCTTGTTCTGCTAATTCTTTGACTTGTTCACCATCAAATAAAAAGAGATTAGATATGCCTAAAGGTAATAAATTTTCAATATATTCATCCCAAGTATTAGAAAGTGCTTCATCTGGCCAGTCTTCATCAAGAATACCTAAATGTTCCTTGCCATCTTTAAGAAATTTATCCCAATAACGTACAACTCTAAATTCTCGCCATTCGTGATTAATAATTTGTTTAAAAGCCAGTTCAATTCTAGTTTGATCAACGGCTGTAGCTTGACTATTTACCGCTTGAATCAGAAAGTCACTATAACTAAGATTATTACGAGTAGAACATTGCGATCGTTGTCCATATAAAGCTAGTCTAATCGCATCCATTAACGTTGTTTTGCCCCCGCCATTCATTCCTCCTAAAAGAATAATAGGACGGCTTTCATCAGGGTTAATTTGTGGGTTTAGATTAATGACTTGACGACCTAAATAGGGGCCAAAGTTTTGTAAAACTAATTCAGTAAAAATCATCGAGTTTTAAAATTATAGTGATAAAATAATTATGAAATATAAAAGATTATAAAGCAATGGCAAAATTAGCAAATGAGGTGATTTATCATATTTTTGAATTACAGAAAACTTTTTTAGACATTACTGACCAAACGACTCGAATAGAATTTGTAATTTTTGAACAATTTGGAGAGACTATAGAAACTTTAGCTGAATTAGAAGAATTACAAAATATTAAAGAACGTTCTTTATTTTACTACGATCGCTTTCATGTTGTGTTAAAAAGAATCTACGAGTCACAGCCAGAGCCGATCGTGCTAATCTAGAATTGTTAAATAGAACGCTCTTTGACGCAGAATTGACAATAAATGTCATTCAAGCCAGTATTGAAGATATTAAAAGGAATTGGAATTTATGACAAGTCAAACACCGAGAATACCTGACGCAGAAACTAGAAAGAAAGAAGTAGAACAATTACAGGCTGTAGTGAAGCGTATGGATGAAGGTATTACTCAACTAGATAATTTAATTGAAAAATTAGAAGAAGATATCCAAAACAGTCCTCTAACAGCTTATCGGTTAAGAAGAATACAGAAAATGACCCAATCTGAATAATTAAAGGTGTCTCCCGATGAACAGAGAAACAAAAACTTTATACGAAGAAATTATTCTTCTTCCTGTTGAGAAGGATATTTAAGATTTGCCCAAGATAGAGAGAGTTGTTTATTAGTAGTATCTTCTTTAGTTGGTTGTTTGACTGGTTGCTGTCTTTCATTATTTTCTTGATTAAGATGTGCTTTAAATTCGTCAATATCACCCGACTCTGAAGACATTTTTAAATTACGTTGTAGGTGGGCATTTTCAATAGCATCATCTTTTTGACGAGAACTCGACTCAAAACATTTTTCTAAATCTTGATAGATTCCCTTACGCTGAGACTTCGCATAAAATTGTCGTTCAGTATCGAGGAGTTTTGCCATTAATTCCAAGTGCATTGTATCATCTTGACAGATATCCGCTAAGATATCCCATTCATCGCTACCGAGAAAATGGTTATCGACGACCAAACGAGTATCTTGATAAGTTTCTCCTGTCACTTCCTCATATATTTTAGGTAAACTGTCATCAAATTCGTGTTTCTCCTCTAACCAGATACGACGAATTTCACTGAGTTCTTCAGGTGTAATCAGTGTAATATTTTTGTACTCATCAGGTGCGGTGTTTCTCACTTGTACCTGCGCTTCTAGGACTCGTTTTAACCAATATTCTCGCCATTTTTTAGTATACGGACCTGGTATCGGTTCGATTTTTTCTTTTCCAAAAAGTTCTACTTTACCGTAAATTCGTCGAAAGTCTCTTTTATCTCGATCGTCTTCTATTCCTAATTCGTTACGAATATCTAATAGAGGTTGTAGCCATTCTTTCTCTTCGTCATTCTGAATCATCGCTTCCATCGATTTATCCCTGCTTACCATTGTGCAAACCCAACAACCTAGACGAGAATCACCACAACTAGGCGTAGAAGTATCGACAACTAAAGGACATTCATTATCTGCTGTTGCGCCTCTATATAACGCAAATAAATCTTGATTATTACCCCCCCAAGGATTTTCCCACTGCATCAAATACAACCATATTTCATCAGTTCGCCAATCTTCTATAGGAGTATAAACTAGAGAATTAAGTAAACGAACATTAGGACTAAGACGCTCTCTTACTCTATTTTGTTCATATTTTTTCATGATTGTGGCACGCTGAATACTCTCCGCTTTGCGAATTCCTAAAACTACTATTGTTTCGCCATGTGTTCTAACTAAATTCCGAATAAAGTTATTAACTGGGTTAATTTTCATGCGATCCGTACACCAACGAAAACTAGGACGAGGTGCGGGATAGCCTTTTCCAATTAAACATCCCCAAAAAGTAGCATTATATGATGGATGAAGCAAATAGGGTTGAATTGGCATTTCTTGTTTTTGAGCAGCATTTTTAAGCTGTACTATACATTTCTGTACCCAACAAGAAACAATAGGATTTTCTACCATAGTATCTGTAGTGATAACGTAAATAGTCTTACGTCGTTTTTCTAGTGGTAAAGTAGCGATCGCATTCCAAATTAACTGTAAAACTGTTGTACTATCTTTTCCCCAAGATACCCCAATAATCCAAGGAATATCATCAAAACAATATAACTCCTGAATTTCCCTAGTTAAGTTTTCTATATCTTCTACCAATTCCGTAATTGTACGGTTTGGAAAAAGGGATGTTTGAGGTTCATGCATAACTAAGATCAGTATTTTTTGGGATTTCAGGGCTGGTCAGGGATTATTAGCATAGATATATCTGCATTTTTTCCTGCACATCTCCATTTTATGTCTAACGATACGCTTTTCCCCACAGAGCTTAATCGACGATTGAATGAAGCTCTAGAACCTTACTTTGCTCAACACTATCGTGATAAGTGCTATATCGGTTTAATTTTTCAGCAAGGTAAGCGAAAAATGGTGCAAATTAATGTTCCAGCACATGATTTACCAACTTTACTACAAGCTAAACCGTCTGACAACAATGATCCAGATTCGGGAAAAAATAGACCAGAAGTACAAGGTCATGTAGAAGAAGTAAAAGACTATATAATTAAGCGCATTAAAAATAATAAACCATGGATTTTAGGAACATTAACAGCTAATATCGCTCCAAATAGAATTACAATAACTGAGTTAGCAAGAGGAATCTGTTTTGTCGTTATTCCACGAGGTGTCAAACTTGATATTACAGATGGACAACATCGGAAACGGGCGATTCATGAATTAATTGAAAGTCCAACTGGTGAGTTGATTGGAGATAATGACTTTCCTATCACACTTGTTCTAGAAGAAAATTTTAATCAATGTCAAACTGATTTTAAAGATATGGCACAAACTAGGTCATTAGATAAGTCATTACTTTTATCATTTGGAGAATTTGAAGGAAAAGTTGGAATTGTTAAAAATTTGATTAAACAAGTTTTTATCTTTAAAAATAAAACTGAGAGAATCAAAGATACTCCTACAGCTAAAAAGAAATTACTTTATACGGCTAATTACATAGTCAAGCTAGTTAGTTTTTCTTTTACTGGTAAGCTTGATGGAGATCTAGAAGATATAAACGTTGAAGAAGCATCGAAAGCTTTAAGTATTTGTCTAAATCAATTTTTCTCCGAATGCGCTCAAACACGGGATATATCAAGATTGCAGATTGATAATTTAACAGTTGAACAAATTAATAAATTTAAAGTAAATTGTATTTTAGGGCGTAGCGTTGGCTTAGAAGTTTTGGGACGTTTAATACATGGAACTTATGAACAAGACAGCAATATTTTTAATTCAGAGCAAATCTCACAATTAGCAAAATTAGATTGGTCAACAAGTAGTGAATTGTGGAGAGGAAATATTGTTAAAGTTAATCCAAATTCTAAAAATGCTGCGAACCCTTATAGAATCAGTGCTACTATGGGCTTAGTACAAATGGCTATTGATAGCGTCAAAAATCAATTAGAGTAATTAAATACATTTTAAGTTTAAAAGGGCTTGGTTTCCAAAACCCTACATAACAATTCGACGAATGTCATCTTGAATTTGAATACCTACTTTTCCCTTCCAACGCTGTTTTAAGACTTTGATTCCTGCTTCTGCGTATTGGGTGAGTATGTCGAGGACTTCTTTACTATCGCTAGGAGTATTTTCACCCTTGCGCTGACAAAGGATATGAATGCTTGCTTCTAATGCGAGTCGAATATCTTCATCAATCAGACTCAATGATACTAGGTCTGAACGTCCAGTAGGAAGGGGAAGTATATCTAAATCATGTTTCATCGCATAGGAAGCAGCAAAAATATACGCATCAATCATTCGATTAAATGACCCGTTATTTTTCAAAACGTCTAAGTATCTTTTTGCTTCTGGTGTGGGACGAACGATCGCATTAATATCAAAACGTTGCATACTATATAATTATGATTCGATAATGGACGCATCTTCACTGGCATTTTTACGACGAATGTAGTGAATTTCGGCAAGATAAGGTTTAATTTCTTGGAGTAAGGGATCGGGGAAATCTCGGTCTGTTGCGAGTAAAATGACTTGAGAAGACATTTGTCCTAAAGACTTGACAATATTCTTCTGATGTGCAGTATCAAGATGACCGAACGGGGTATCCATGACTAGCGGTGCGGCGGTATTCGATGCTAGATTTAAACCTGTAATAAAGGCAAAGGCTAATGCTTCTTTTTCCCCTGGACTTAAGATTTCTGGGTTGAGGATATCTCCTGTGACGGTTCTGACTCCCAGAGTATAATTATTTTTAATTTCTATTCCTGTATATTCTTCGGGTTTGTTGGTGACTTGAAGATAACGTGCGGTGGTATGTTCTTCAATGGTACGCTTACTCTGATGGATATGCCAGTTAATCAGTTCTTCTGCTGCTGCTTTAAGTCCTGTTGCTAGTCTAACTTGTAAGCTGAGGGTTGCGGTTTCTTTATCTTGTCCTGCTAAGGTTTCGATGGTTTGGCGTAGTTTTTTTTCTTGATTTTTCAATTCTTCGATGTCTTTGGTCAATCGTTCGGTTATTTCTCTGGTTTCTTGGACTTTTCGTTCACTTATTCCAACTTTACGCCAGATTTCGGCGGCTTCTTGTTGGTTTGTTCCTTCTGTCTCGTGTTTATAGCGAGTAATTTCTTGTTTGAGGTTATCTAAATCTTCGCCTAGGCGATCGCGTGTAGTTAAAATATCCTCCAAATTAGGTTTATGATATTGTAAAAGGAGAGATAGTCTAGTCTTTAATTCATCCTGTTTGATAGCTTCTTGAGTTAATTTTCCTGCTTCAATTTGTGTGAGTTGTTCTCGAATATAGTTACGCGAACTTTCATCCAAACAACGACCACATAAACAATTTTTACTGTTTAAGAGTTCTTGTAGTTGGATCAGTGACGCAGAGAAACGAGTGGTTTTAATGGTTTGGCGTTGTAATTCTTCGACCATTTCTCGAACAAATCCGATTAAAAGTGGCATGGATGCTTTCTTTAGCGCATTTTCGACTTCTTTCTCGGCATTTTTAAGCTTATCTTTAAGAATTTCTTGCCTTTGTTCTAATCTAGCTACTGTTTCAAGCTTACTGCGTAAATCTTCAATTTGTTTAGCGCGTTCTTTTGCATCGTTATAGATTTTTACATCGACTTCTAGGGTTTGTTTTGCGTGTTCGAGTTGTCCGCAATGGAGTTCGATATTAACTTGTATCTCCTGTAATTGTTTTGTATTTTGCTGCAATTTATGATTTGCTTGTCCTAATTCCCTAATTTTCTTTTCTAGACTCTGTAACACTTTCTCAGCATCTTCTTTAAGATTTCTCAGTTCTGGAATACCCAAAATCTTCTCTATCGCGTCTTTGGTTTCATCGGTTTGTGTCAGTACTGCATATTGTTCTATCTTCACCCCATCGAAAAAGAAAAAATCCTTACACAGACGCGGTAATAAACTTTCTATATACTCTCTAGCATTATTCTTACTCGTTCCATCAATATTAAATGTTGCTTCCTCTACCTCTGCATACTCAGTATTTCCCCGAATCACTCGTTTAGCGGTTCGACTGATATAATAATTTCTGCTTTGGGTGGTTTCATGAAAAGACAGTTCAACGCACATATCTAATGAGGGATTTTTCTTGACTGCCACGCGATTAAAATATTTAGATAGGTCTTTTGTCGGTACCCCTTCATTTCCATAGAGACACCAAAGTATTGCTTCTAAAATAGACGTTTTGCCATAACCATTTTGTCCGAAAATAATCCAAACATTACAATTAATCTGAGGATTGAGTCGTAATTGCTGCTTTTGATAACATTTCCAGTTTTTTAAGCGAATTTGCCTAAGTTGCAGTGACATAGAATTTAGTCCGAGGAGTCTGTGTATCGTTCTATCAATTCGATTAACTTCGGCACTAATCGACGATTATTCAAGTTTACCTTGTCTTTTTCTAATTCCATTGCTTCTTTGAGCAGTTGTTCTGGAATGTTATATTTTGCTGCGAGTTCTTTAATTTTTTTGTCCATAACCAAGTTTATTGTTGAGAGACTGCTTTTTGATATTGACCTATTTTTAGCTGAGTTGTAATCAACTGTTCTAGTTCCGATGTTAAAGTAATATTCATTGGTTGATACCTCGTTTACAGTAAATCCGAATAGCTTATCCCATAATGACCCAATTCTTCTACTAATCTAACAATAACCTCAGATTGATTCCGCGCCGCACGTGCACAATACCTAACACGTCTCTACGTTGTATTGTCTTACGTCCCACTATCTCAAACTGTTATCTTAAGAAAGCCCAAAATCTAAGCAAAAACGACAGTTCTATTACCATACACTAATACTCGATTCTGTAAGTGTACTCGAACGGCCCGCGCTAAAACCACTCGTTCTAAGTCTTTTCCTTTTCGGATTAAATCAGTGACAGTATCCCGATGAGAGACTCTAACTACATCTTGTTCTATTATCGGCCCTTCATCTAAATCTGCTGTTACATAATGGGCTGTTGCACCAATAATTTTAACACCCCTATCATACGCTCTAGAGTAAGGATTCGCTCCCGCAAAAGCAGGTAAAAATGAATGATGGATATTTATCACATTGGGAAAATAGTTAATAAACTCTGGAGTCAATACCTGCATATACTTCGCTAAAACCACCAAGTCGATTTTTAATTCTCTTAAAAGTTTTAACTGTCTTGCTTCTTGTTGATTTTTGTTTTCTGCTGTGATGGGAAGGTGACAAAATTCAATTCCAAATTGTTGGGCGATCGCTTCTAGTGTGTTATGATTACTAATAACAAGGGGAACGTCTGCTAGAAATTCCCTAGATTTTATTCGCCACAATAAATCTAGCAAGCAATGATCTTGTTTCGTGACCCAGATCGCTATACGGGGAATAGTATCCGAGAAATGAAGCTGCCAAACGGCTTGGAGAGGTTTGGCGATCGCAGCAAAAGCCGGTGCAATGACATCTCTAGGTAAATTAAATCCTTCTAACTGCCATTCAATTCGCATCAAAAATAAACCCGCCGAAAAATCAGTATGTTGGTCAGCATGAATAATATTTCCGCCATTAGCATAAATAAAATTAGCAATTTTCGCAACTAAACCCTTTTGGTCTGGACAAGAAATTAATAAAGTAGCAGTGGGACTATTCATAACACAAGCATGACGGATTGATTTGATGTGTAAACACCTATTTTATTTCTTTCTTGGGAAGACAGTTAAGCTTTTAAACTTTATTTGTTATGTCATCATTTGCTGAATTTAATCTTGTAAACAAAAGTAAAGTAACCTATCATTTATTGAATTATTAAATCAATCTGTAAATTTTTTGATTAAGTGTTATTTCACCAAACATAAAATACTTGATCCAATTCAAAGAGTGTCACAGAAACTTTTACAATAAATACAACATCCATCTATTGTAAGAAATAACGATTTTCAATTTTTAGATGTGTAGTGGAGGAGGAAATGCTAAAACGAATTTTTTGGGCAGCAACAGTCACCATTCCACTTTATTTTGTCATTGCTCTAGAAAACTCATCTAAACCCGATCTGATTGGACAGCAAATTATCCAACCTCAGCAGGTTATCGGATATTTTCAGAAGAAACTGACAGACTATCGGCAAGGACTAAAAGAAACACCGAGACCGACGGTAAAACTAGATTTGAATGAGCAATAATTGATGAGACGCGCCAACCAACGCGCCTCTAAATCAGATTACACGAACTTTTGTGTAATTAATTGGGTATATTGCTTACCTAAATAATCCCACGTATATTCTTGTTCAATCAAAGCACGTCCATTCTGGGATAAAGTATTTCTAAGTGTTGCATCTTCAAATAAACGGCTAATCGCTTCGACATATTCAGACACTTGATTTGCTCGTAACGCCCGTAATGGTACATTAGAAGAATCGACTTCAATTCCTTCTAAAGCGCGATCGCTTCCCACTAGAGGAACACCAGCCGCTAAGGCCTCAAGAGTCTTTAACTTCATCCCAAAACCCGTCCGTAATGGCATCACCGCAACGGTAGCATGGTGAAGATATTCTGCGACCGAGGGAACACTACCTGTTACCTTAATTCCTGGACGTTCAGCCAAAGCAAGCACTTCTGCACAAGGTTTTGCACCCACTAATGTTAAAGTTGCATTACTGTATTTTTCTTGAAGTGCGGGTAAAATCTCCGTTCCCAAAAAAATCGCCGCATCGATATTCACGAAATAATCCAAACTCCCAACAAACACCAAATGATGACCCTCAGGATCACCATTACGATAGGGAAACGTTTCTAAATCAACCCCATTAGCGATCAGATGAATCTTGTCACTGGGGACAAACTCTTGCATCTGTTTAACATCTTCATCAGTTGTCACCACCACGCAAGAAAAATCCTGCATCGTTTGTTGTTCATAACGACGTAAGAGAGGGAGAAAAAGACGATCGCGCCAAGGATTAGACGATATTCCTGTTTCTAACTGATTTTTGCAAGTCCGATATACTGAACTATGAACATCAATCACCGTTGTTAGCTGATTTTTCCATTCTGGACGAATAAAAACTTCATTCGCGTGGTGTTCTGCGGTAATTACATCAAACTTTTTTGATTTTACCGCTTGATCAATCCAATCCTGCATTACCTGAGAATGGAGAAAACGGACATTTGGGGGTGTTCCATCCCAAAGAAACTGACCAACATTTTTTAATTTTCCCACCAGTCCGTAAGTCACTTCAGGGGGACGTGGAAATAAAACGAGTTCATCAACAAACTGCCTTAATGCTTCTACTTGGTCATCAGTAACTTCTGGTGAACGCTGGGCAACCAAAGTAACGGGATATTCTTTAGCCACTCTAGCTAGAAGATTAAAGGTTCTATTCCAAGTTCCCCCGCGTGTAGGTGGATAGGGAAAAGTCGAACTAATCATCAAAATCTTCATATCTCACCCTGCATTTTACTTTCAACCATCATCCGCACAATGTCATTCATTTTATATTGAGCTTGCCAGCCTAATTGTACTCTCGCTTTAGTGGGATTACCGCGACTAATAGCGAGATCCGTCGGACGTAATAAACTCGCATCTGTCGATACATGATCTTCCCAATTTAATCCCACCACAGCAAAAGCTTCTTTGACAAAATCTTCTAAACTGCGACTTTCTCCAGTAGCAATCACATAATCATCAGGTTGATCATGCTGTAACATCAAATACATTGCTTCAACATACTCAGGGGCCCATCCCCAGTCCCGTTGAATGGATATATTCCCTAAATAAAGCTTATGTGAACTCCCTTTAGCCATCCGACAAGCAGCCGCAATAATTTTTTGTGTCACAAAGCGTTCTGGACGTAACGGTGAATCGTGGTTAAATAAAATACCCGAACAAGCAAAAATCCCATAAGCTTCCCGATAATTTGCCACCTCCCAAAAGGCAGCCGACTTAGCCACTGCATAGGGACTTCGGGGACGAAACGGAGTCATTTCATCAGCAGCACAATCTCCAATATCGCCAAAACATTCACTTGAACCTGCATTATAGAAGCGAATCGGCGCACCCGTAAAGCGAATGGCTTCGAGTAGATTTAAGGTTCCTATAGTAATACTTTCGAGGGTTTCGACGGGTTGTTCAAAGGAAAGACCGACCGAACTTTGACCTGCTAGATTATAAACCTCATCGGGTTGAATTTTGAGTAAAACCTGTAACACACTCCGAAAATCATTGAGGGAGGCTGATTCTAGTTTGACTTGATCTTTGATCCCCAAACGAATTAAATTCCGAAACGATGAAGCTTGTGCATCCCGTGAAGTGCCACACACCGTATAACCTTTTTGCAGCAGTAATTGAGCTAAATAAGCCCCATCTTGTCCTGAAATTCCACAAATTAATGCTTTTTTAGTCATTTTATTTAATTTCCTTATTCTGGTTTTTCTTTACTAACCATTCCTTTAACCGCTTCACTGAGATAGCCAATTTGACCATAAGCATAGACTAAATTATCAAAACGCAGTGAGGGATTATTAATATATTTTGTGGCTTTGTATAATCCTCTAACGAGACGTTCACTTCCTCTGGTGATTTGTCTTAACCCCGTTCGTCCCGCTATTTCTTCTCGATAGTGTTCGCTGACTCCTTGCCACCAACCCCGTTGTAAAAACCAGTTGGGGTTAATGCGTTCGGGTGAGACATTGTGTTCGACCAAAGCATCTGGTAAATAAGCCACTTGCCAGCCATTGTTTAAGGCTAACTCCGTCATATACAATTCTTCATTGGAAAGTAAACGTTTACCAATGCGTCCTAAGTTGGGATCAAAGCCGCCCACCTGTTCTAAGAAAGCCCGTCTGAGTGAGTAATTTACGCCTCTAGGAGTAAGATTCGGCTGTTCAATCAGTAGGGGTTGATCTCCTAAATCAAACGCCCCTAATCCACCAGCAAGGCTATCTGACATCCATTTAGGTGGGGTTTGACCATTGGGCCAAATCAGGGTGACTTTTCCACCAGCTACGCCGAGTTTTTCATTAGTGGTATAGGCTTCTAGTAACAGGCGCAACCATTGGGGACTCGCGACGGCATCATCATCTAAATAAGCTAAAATGGGGGCTTGACTTTTAGCGGCACCTGTGTTACGAGCGACCGATAAACCAACGACGGGTTCATAAACATATTTTAAGCGTGGGTCAGAAAGCCGTTTTTCGACGACTTCTGATGTACGATCGCTTGAGCCATTATCCACTACCACTAGCTCAATGTCTTGGCAGTCTTGGGCTAATAGACTATCGATCGCACCACCGAGAAAATAATCTCGGTTGTATGTGCAGATGATGCCAGCAATTTTAGGAATCGACATATGTAATATTGTTTCTATTTAATTAGTAAATTTATCGTATGTTTGACACAAAACTTGCTCATAACGTTGCGATCTTTTTTCCCAACTGAATTCTTGTTCGATCAGGGTTCGTCCATTGACGGATAGTTTTTCCCGTAATTTAGCATCTTCAAACAAACGAGCGAGCGCATAAACATATTCAGCCACACTATTCGCCCGCATGGCACAAAGTGGTACATCAGAACCATCAACTGTGAGATGTTGCAAGGCGATATCACTAGCGACGACGGGAATACCGACGGCTAAAGCTTCTACGGTTTTACGCTTAATTCCTCGACCTTGACGTAATGGTAGTACACAAACAGTCGCCCAATGAAGATATTCAACGATAGAAACGCCTTCATCAACAATAGTAATTCCTGCATATTGTCCTAATTCAATGACTGGAGGAGTTAAACGAAGACCGACAATTTCTAAAGTTGCATCTGGATAACGTTGTCGTAGATGGGGAAAAACTTCTAGACTGAAAAATCGCGCTGCATCAATATTGGCAGGTTTATCCATTGCTCCCATTAATACAATACGTTGTCCGCCTTGATTTGTGGGACGTTTGGGATATAAAATCAGATCAATTCCATTGGGAATCGTTGTAATCGGTACTTCTAAATCAAAAGTTTTAAGGGCTTGTCGATCTTCATAGGTCATTGTGACAATTGAAGAAAATTTTGGATACAATTTCTGCTCATAGCGTCGCAACAACGGTAAATTTAGCGGTTCTGTCCATTGTTTCTCTGAGATATGATGATTGATTTTATGTTGACTAATACCATAGGGCGATCGATGTACATTAAGTATAGTTGGTAAAATATTCTGCCAATGGGAAGGAATATAAATTGCTGTTTCGCTACCTTCACACGTAATGACATCAAACTGATGAGTTTTTATTTTCTCATCTAACCAACTCTGGATCTTTGGGTTATAGTCTTCTAGGAGATTAAACGGCGTTGCTTGTTGTAGAAAATATTGCCATTGACTGAATTTAGATAGTTTTTCGGTATTTTTTGGGAAAATTATCACATCATCGACACATTCTCTCACGTGATCGAGTTCTGGTCTTGAATCTTGCTCAATTTGTATAACCAGTGTCACCGAATGATTTTCATTCAAATATTTGAGAAAATTATAGGTTCTCCTCTCACTTTTCCCTTTTGTGGGTGGGTAGGGAAAAATCGAGGAAAGGGCTAAAATTTTCATAACTTGGGTTCATTAATAGATAACTTTTGTTCCCATCTGATCTAAAGATAAAATCTGTACATCTGCTTCGACATCCTCCATCATCCAAGTTTCGCGCATCGCTGTCACCACATATTCAGCTTGCTGACGATAGGCTAAAGCGAGTAAAGTCGGGCCTGCACCACTAATCACCACATTATAAGCCCCACTCGCTAAAGCGGCCAGTTTAACCGCATCATATCCTTTTATTAAGGTTAAACGATAGGGTTGATGAATCATATCATCCATTGCCTTACTTAACCAATTTCCATTTCCTGTTTCAAGTCCGCGTATCAACAAACCCATATGAGCAACATTAAAGATTGCATCCTGTCGGCTATACTCTTTGGGTAATACGGCGCGTGCTGCTTCAGTCGAGAGTTCAAAGTCTGGAATTGCTACAATTGGAACAATATCATCATGCCAGGGAATTTCGCATATTTGCCAGTTTCCTGCTTCACCTACCGATAACTGACATTTGCCCAACAAAGCAGGTACCACGTTATCAGGATGACCTTCAATAGCGATCGCAAGTTCCATCACATCATTCTGACTAAACGGTTTTCCCGCTAGTTCATTTGCACCAACTAACCCACCAACAATAGCCGTCGCCGAACTTCCCAAACCCCGCGCTAGAGGTACTTTTAAACCAATTTCGATTTTTACTGGGGGTGGGGTGAGTCCTGCATGATGATATAACCTTAAAAAAGCCTGATAGAGTAAATTATCTTTGTCTGTTCCTACTTTAGCCGCTTCATCCCCTCTAACAATAATTTCTAGGGGAGTTTGGGAATCAACAGTAGTAAAAGTGAACTCATTGTATAAGGTTAAAGCGGCCCCCAGACAGTCAAAACCAGGGCCGATATTTGCGGTTGTTGCAGGAACAGTGACAGTAACAGAAGTCATAGGGTTAAACAAGGTTGTTTAAGTTGAAGTTTCCAAGTGTCTAGATCCGCTAAAGCGCGATCGCGATATGCTTGATATCGTTCCCGTTTACTCTTAATTTGCTTTTCTAAACTAGGTAAAATACCAAAGTTCGGGGGCATTGGCTGAAAGTGCTTAGGAGAAGCGGAACTGATAAACTCAAATAATGACCCCATCATGGTTGTTACAGGTAAGGTTAGAGGTTCAAGTCCTAAAACTAATCTTGCTGCATTCGTTCCCGCTAACCATCCTCCTGCTGCGGCTGCGATATAACCTTCAGTCCCGACTAACTGCCCTGCTGCGAGTAGAGTCGGACGAGATTTAAACTGTAAACTGGGGGAAAGTAACTGAGGGGAGTTAATAAAAGTATTACGGTGCATGACACCCATTCGGACAAATTCAGCATTTTCTAGCCCTGGAATCATACTAAAAATGCGTTTCTGTTCACCCCATTTTAAATTCGTCTGAAAACCAACCATGTTCCAGAGTTGCCCCGCTTTATCTTCTTGACGCAATTGAACCACCGCATAGGGTCTTTGTCTTTCATAACGCGCATCTGATAGTCCAACAGGTTTCAGTGGGCCATAACGCATCGTTTCTTCACCGCGTCTAGCAAGTTCTTCAATGGGGAGACAAGCTTCAAAAAATTTCGCCGTTTCTCGTTCAAAGTCTTTTAATTCGGCTTGCTCGGCTATGCACAATTCACGATAAAAGTCAATATATTGTTCTTTAGTAAACGGACAATTTAAGTAGGCTGCTTCCCCTTTATCGTAGCGAGAAGCCAAGAAAGCAACATCTCGATTAATCGAATCTCCCGTCACAATGGGACTCGCTGCATCAAAAAAGCTGAGATATTCCATCCCTGTAAAGCGTTGTAAGTCTTGTGCTAAAGCGGGACTGGTAAGCGGGCCAGTGGTTAGAACAACTATACTATCTTTCTGGATTTCTGTTACTTCTTCACGACGAAATTCAATCAACGGATGACTGGCTAGGGTTTCCGTGAGTTCTCGACTAAAGATCGCTCGGTCTACCGCTAAAGCCCCGCCCGCAGGTACCGCGTGTTGATCGGCTTTTTGGATAATAATAGAGTTAAGACGGCGTAATTCTTCATGCAGGAGACCTGTAGCGCGATCACTTTCTTTGGCACCAAAGGAGTTACTACAGACTAACTCGGCTAAGAAAGCAGTATGATGAGCGGGACTGGTTCGCACTGGACGCATCTCCGAAAAAACCACTGGAATACCCGCGTTTGCGAGTTGCCATGCTGCCTCAGTTCCAGCCAAACCACCGCCAATAACGTGAACAGTAGAATCATTCATAGATCGCTATTTTAACTTAGAGTTGTGTCTCTTTGTACAATAAAAGAATTCTAGAACTATTATTGAACGCTGATTATGAATACTCAATTAATTAATTCTTTAGTAAATATTATTAATTCTTTAAGTCTAGAGGAAAGGCACTTACTTGATATTGAGTTAAAGAAAACTTCTCAACCCGTACAAGTGCAACCTTTAAGGATGGAAAATGAACATTTTATTGGAATGTGGCAAGATCGAGAAGATCTAAAAGAAAGTAACGAATGGGTACGCCAACTACGTCGCTCAGAATGGATGATTTAAGATGCCCAATAAAATTTTAGTAGATACTGATATTTTGATTGATGTAGGTATGGGAGTCATTAATGCTGTTAATAGAATTCAACAAGAATCGAAATCATCAACATTAGCGATTAGTATTATTACTCAAATGGAGTTAGTAGTCGGCTGTAAAAATAAAACAGAATTGCAAAAACTCGAAAGTTTTTTGAGAAATTATCAAGTTCTTATTGAATGCAATATTTCAGAAAAAGCTTTAAATTTAATTAAAACTTATTGACTTAGTCATGGGTTATTAATTCCTGATTCTTGGATTGCAGCAACAACTATTATTGAATTTATTCCATTATTAACTAAAAATCAAAAAGATTATCGTTTTATTCAAGAATTAGACTTATTAAGTAATCCTTAAGTTTTATGATTAAAGCATTCTCTCAACCTAATTTGTTTGATTTCGATGAGTTTATTGAATGGTATCCAGAGAACGCAGAATATTGCTATGAATTGCACAATGGAGTCATTACTAGAATACCTAAACCGCGAGGAAAGCATTCTCAAATTGCGAGTTTTTCCATGAATGAATTGAGTTTTGAAATTAAGCGATTAGGTTTACCTTATTTTATTCCTAAAGAATGTCTGATTAAGGTTGATGATTTGTCGGGTTATGAGCCAGATGTTATAGTTTCAAAAAAAGAATTAATCAAAAGTGAACCAAGATGGGAAAAAGAATCTACAATTATCTTTGGACAAACAATTCAGTTAGTGATTGAAGTAGTTAGTAGTAATTGGAGTGATGACTATGCCCTCAAGTTAGATGTTTATGAAACCTTGGAAATTGCTGAATATTGGATTATTGATTATTTAGGTTTGGGTGGCAGGAAATTTATCGGTTCTCCTAAGCAACCAACTCTAACCATTTATCATTTAGAAAATGGTGAATATCAATCGAAACAATTTAGAGGTAATCAGTTAACTAAATCTAAGAATTTTTCTGATTTAAAATTAACCGTAGAAGAAATATTTAGAGGAGAGTAAATTAGATTAACGTTTTTTTGGAGGAACTGCGAAAACTTGACCATGCTCACCCATAACAATTTTGCCACCTAACTTTTCAATCATATTTTGAGCCATTGTACGAGTGTTTTTATCGCGAGAATTTACCCAAACTAAAAACCATGCTCCGACTTGCGCCTGACTACTATCAGGATTATTAGAAAGATATTCTACTGTGCCACGAGCCGCTTGTTCTAAACGTGGGTTATTGGCAATTTTAGCCCAATCTGCTGCCATTGTATAGGAGTGTTTAGCGGCTGGAATATCTCCTAAAAATAAGAGTTCATCAACACCTTTATAGAGCCAAATAAGATAAGCATCGGAAATCTGAGGATTTAATTTTTCTAAACCTTGATTCATTGCCAAAATTGTTCTTTGAGGTAGTCCTGCATTAATCGAAGAAGCAGGAGAAATTAATAAATAGGATTTCACAAAACGAGGATCATTTTTGACAATAATATCTAAATAATCTGGACTCAATTCATATCCAGTGACTTTTCTGGCTTCCTCATCCCCATAGTATTGAATAAACTGCAAGAGTGACCAGTCTGCTAATAAATTTTTCAACCCAAAAGCAGGCATATTTTTTAGGACATTAACTTGAATTTTATCGGTATTGGCTTCCTGTTGAAAGTCTCTAGAACTGAGTTGGCTGGTTACAACATTAATACGAGTTTGTTGTAAAAAACTGATGCCACCTAAGCAGGCAATTAACCCACTCACTAAACCAATTGTTTTAAGCCACTGTTGATTAAAACTTGTTATCATAAACTGCTAATTAGATAAATTTTATTTTAAACTAATACCATTGACACAAGAGACAACACCTGATGTATGAGTCGTGGTCACATCATCCTGAGTAGGTTCTTCATCTTCGCATAACACCGCAGTATATCCACCCGATGCGGTTTGTCCTGCTGCTGATGCGTGATTATTAATATCATTGTCGTAAGCGGGTAAAGCGACTGCTTTCTGTGCGCCATGAAATGTGTCGGGAGTTCCATCATCGACAAAAGAGTAGTATAAACCAGGTGCAGGAACTACGATCGGTAAATCTTGTATTTTGGTAAAAATCGCCTTTTCGTAGCGATACGCCATTTGTGCGCGGTTCAACGCCCCTAACATCGCTCTAGCCTCAGCGTGCCTTCCTTTAACAACTTGTCCTAAAAGTGATGGCATGGCAATAGCAGCAAGAACACCGACAATAATGACCACTACTAAAAGTTCAATTAGCGTAAAACCTTTATTTTCTTTCTTTCGTACAAGGTTTTGCAGAAATTGGGCTGTAAAGTAGGTATTCATCGTCTTTGTATCTTTGTGGTAGGGATGTCTTTAGATACAGAGTACCCACATTGCGCTAAAAACCTGTCACGTTAGTTAAAACTTAGTTTTTTCGCTTTAGCCGATAATAGTTTTAAGGATTAATAATAATTCTTCTGTCAATTCCATCAAATCTAATAGAAAACCGATTAAGAATGTTGCGACCAATAATGATTTCTCTTAATTCTATTTCAGGAATATGATAAACAATTGAGTCAAAAAAATATTGGTAATCGAAACTAAAACTTATAAGATATAGAAGACTTTCTAGGCGACGATTATTAATTCCCTTAACTGTTATACGATTTTGGTTTTTGATTTGAGGAAGATTAAGCTCATTAATTAGAAAATAGGGGATTAAAGTAACATCCGCTCCCGTGTCTAACAGACTATATTCATATAAGTTTAATTGTAAATTATTAGAATTAGCGAATTGAATTTTGATAGAAGGAACGTAAAGATTATTAATTTTTTGATAAGGACGAATAATCATTTAGTTGAGTTCAGGAACTTTATTAACATAGATAGCATTTAGTTCTCTATTCCGTACAAGATCATTTCTAATTACTCTACCACATAAGATTACTTCATCTTGGTCATAATCTTTGACTTCACCATCTTCAAACCAGACATACAAACCTGAATACTTTTTGATCAAGTTTGGTAAGTGTTGATAAAATAGCTCACTTTGTCTTTCCTCATAAATATATTCTTTTTCTCTACCCCTTTGAAATTGAACTGTTCTAATTTTTTCTTTTTCTTCCTCGGTTGAAAGATCATCTTTAAGAAATTCTCTTGCAGCTTCTAAAATTCGAGGATCATCTTCGTCCCATTGCGCTTCAATAGCTTCTAACTGCTGTTGTGTAGTCATTTTGAGTTCTGACATAAGGTTTTTCTCTTGATTTTAGCTACAATTCATTAAGTATCAGCCAACTGATTACTACCTATTATTTTATTATGAACAATATTTTTAAGGATTAATAATAATTCTTTTGTCAATTCCATCAAATCTAATCGAAAATTGATTAAGAATGTTTCGTCCTATAATGATTTCTCTTAATTCTGTTTCAGTAATATCATAGACAACTGAGTCAAAAAAGTATTGGTAATCAAAACTAAAACTTATCAGATATGGAATACTTTGCATACGACTATTATTAATTCCTCTAACTGTTATTCTGTTCTCCTCTCGCATATTACGAAGATTAAGTTCTCTAATTATAAAGTCTGGGATTAAAGTAACATCTGCACCTGTGTCTAAAAGTCCATACTCATATAAGTTCAATTGCAAATTATTAGGGTTAGCAAATTGAATTTTAATAGATGGCACGTAAAGATTATTGATTTTTCGATATGGACTAATGATCATTTAATTGAGTTCAGGCACTTTATTAACATAAATAGCTCGTATTTCTCTCTCTCTTACTGCATCACTTCTGACCACTCTACCACATAAAGTTACTTCATCTTGGTCATAGTCTTTCACTTCACCATCTTCAAACCATACATACAAACCTGAATAATTTTTAATTAAGCTTGGTAAGTGTTTATAAAATAAATATTCTTGTTTTGACTCATACTCATATTCTTTTTCTCTCCCTCTGTGTAAATATGCTTTTTTAAGCTTTTCATTTTCTTCATCAGTTGAAAGATCATCTTTAAGAAATTCTCTAGCAGCTTCTAAAATTCGGGGGTCTTCTTCTTCCCATTGCGCTTCAATAGCTTCTAACTGTTGTTGTGTAGTCATTTTGAGTTCAGACATAAGGTTTTTTTTTTATTTTAGCTACTATTAATACTGATAGCTTGTTCATAGCAGTTCAGACACTTTCAACATTTAAGTAACCATAGTCATTAACCGTTGGCAAAAACTGTTTAGGGTCAACATTAGACAATTTTTCTAAAAAGATCACTAAGACCCACTTATCCAACCGATCTAAAAAAGCCATCGACGGCACAAAGATTGCTTCGACCTCAGTGGTTTGCCGAATAAACTGGGCAGTCGCTCTAGCAACATTTTTCTCTAGAAAACAATTTGGCGCATTTAAGAGCGATAATTCTTCCCAGAGTTGTGGCTCACATAAATTCAAAGTTCGATTTAGACTTACTTCAAAACAGTAAACCTTTCTTCTTTTGGTTTGAGCGGCCAATTTCTGAGGGCGATCAAATTGAAAATGACGTGACCATTCGGCGGCAGCAACATCAATAGAGCCTGCTAAATATAACGTCGATTCTCCAAATAAATTCCAGCGATTATTCTGAGCCAAACCTGCATAGCGGAAATCGTAAACATCGTAATCACCATCGGGAAGATGTCGAAATGCTTCCCCTGACCAAGGTTCAATTAAATCAAGAAGCATCGGCTAATAACCAAGCCCTTCATAGTCAGCAGCTAAGGCTCCTAGCACTTGTTCGTGTTTTCCTAAAGCTATCATGTCATAAGCGGTTAGAAAATCAAACTCTTCGATTGGGGTAAACAAAAAAGTTTCAATCCCTTCAGGAGTATAGACTTTAGAAGCAAGAGAAGCAATTTGCTTTAGCTTAGATAGATGTTGAAGAGCTACGCTATTAGGAGCAGTAGATGTATTTTCCCATCGCCATAAGGTTTTAGTACTAACGTGCAGTAAATGACTCATCCGTTCTTGGGATAGATGAAGCATTTGCCGAATAACTTGTGGATTTAAGACATCGCTTGAGAGCATGACCAGAAAAAAAAGTTAAATCTTACACTTACTATATTAAAATATTCTCGTCATTTGTCCAGACATTAGAAAGGCTTCCTTTTTCAAACTTTTACGTTAACAGTCGTTTTGAATGTTTACTATTTGTTAAAAACATTAAACAAAAATACGGAAGGTAAAATCAATCCTTCCGTCAGACAAATATGGAATTTAAGCGATATTTAACCGATGAGGCTTAGTTGACTGGATCACTATTGGCAGTATCGCAAGTAGCAGGCCCACTAGCAGTTCCAGCAGTAGCAGTAGCATTTGTACCCGCAGATGGATTACCTTTCTCTTCACAAACAACTGCACTATAAGTACCGTCGTTTTGTTGACCTACCGCAGAAGCATAAGATTTTATATCATTGGTATATGCAGTGGTAGGAAGCATTTGTGCATTCGCACCTAAGGCAGGAGTAGACGATGCCGCAACACTGGGTTGGCCATAGTATTGAAGGGAATTGGCTGTAACGGGTAGAGAACTAAGGCCTGGAGCAAACACAGCTTTTTCTAGACGATAAGCCTGTTGAGCGCGGTTGAGTGCGCCAAGAGTGGTTCTGGCTTCAGCCTGTCTGCCTTTAGCAACTTGACCGAGGAGGTTGGGGAGAGCGATCGCAGCAAGTACACCGATGATGATGACAACAACTAATAGTTCAATTAATGTAAAACCTTTGTTATCTTTTTTCTTTTTAGCGAGGTGGTTGAGAAATTTAACTTTAAATTGGGTATTCATTGATTTTTCCTTGTGGTAGGTAGTTTTTTTCTTCTAGATACAATGTACCCACTTCGATCAATTTACATATCACCTAAAAAAAAAATTTTTTGAGTTTTCCTAAAAGCTTGGTTTAGTAAGGGTTTTGGGTTGTTGGATACCATTAGCAAATCTGTTGAAATAATCGGTATAAATTAATGACCTCACCCCTGCCCCTCTCCTGTAGGAGAGGGGTGCCGAAGGCGGGGAGAGGTATAATTAAGAAAAAAATAGTACAAAATCCCTACATAAGCGATCGTTTAAAATAGATGCGAGTGTTGTTCTCAAATGCTTATGATCACGAATTCTTCTGAGATTGCAGTTACGGTTAAATTATTTGCCGCTTATCAAGAGGCATACGGTGTACCAGAAATAATACTGTATTTTTCGTCTTCGGTTCCTGTAAAGGATATCCTTAATCAAATCCTACTCGACCATCCTGAGTTAGCACAATGGCAAAGTGTCACCCGTTTTGGGCTAAATCTTCAATTTGTCGATGCTGATACTTTAGTTAATGATGGGGATGAAGTAGTTTTAATTCCTCCTGTCAGTGGGGGTTAGTTTTTAGCTAAAGTGATAAATCAGTTGTGTTTCTAAGTGTTGTAGAATTTCTGAAGGTTTTTGAGCTAAAGAAAAGGTTTTACGATCGAGATTCACTTGTAGTTTTAGCATCGGATCAGTACCATCAGAGACTAGAAACTCTAAACGTTTAATCGGTGCGAGAGTGACTAAATGATCTAAAATGTCGAAAATTCCTTTAAGAATTGGAGAATCTTGATTTTGATACCAATCTAGGGGAATTTCTTGAGATTGATCAACTCCGAGATGGAAGATTAAAGATGCTTTATTAAAAAGTGCGATCGCAACGGGTCTAACTTCTTCCTGTAATAATAATTGCGCGGATCGACCTAAATGTCGAAGTTTTTCTAATTTCTCATAGCGTTGGGCGACGGTTTCTGTAGGTTCTTGCCAATCGATCCCAATGGTGACTAAATAATTATTAAGCAGTAAATGACCTAATTTTTCGGCTTTGGTGGCTAAATAACTGGAATTATAATCATTTGCTTCAATGAGTAAGGGCATTCTTTCCACCACTTCTAAACCATAACCCTTTAATCCTGCAATTTTTCGCGGATTATTGGTAATCAGTCGAATATTCTTCACACCCAAATCATTTAACATTTGTGCGCCCATTCCATAATCGCGCAAATCGGCGGGAAATCCTAATCGTTCATTTGCTTCTACGGTATCAAGTCCCAAATCTTGTAAGGAATAAGCTTTTAATTTATTCACCAGACCAATACCGCGCCCTTCCTGACGCAGATACACCACAACACCTAACCCCGCCTGTTCGATCATTTTTAAAGCCGCTTGTAGCTGCATCCGACAGTCACAGCGTAGTGATCCTAACGCATCTCCTGTAAGACATTCTGAGTGCATTCGTACCATTACAGTCTGATCACCAAACTGTGACGGATCTCCTTTCACGATCGCCAAATGTTCTGTATTATCTAATGTATTACGATAGGCATACAGTTTAAACTCACCGAATTGACTGGGAAAATTACAAACACTTTCACGATAAACAAAGCGATCGTGTTTTAATCGATAACTAATCAGATCTGCAATACTAATCAGCTTCAGATTATATTTTTTCGCATATTCGGCTAACTGTGGTAATCTAGCCATCGAGCCATCAGAATTTTGGATTTCACAAATCACCCCTGCTGGATACAACCCTGCTAAACGGGCTAAATCTACCGCCGCTTCGGTATGTCCTGCCCGTTTGAGAACTCCACCTTGTTTAGCACGAATGGGGAAGATATGACCAGGACGAGTCAGATCATCGGGGCGTGAGGCGGGATTAATGGCGATTTGGATGGTTTTAGCGCGATCGTCTGCGGAAATGCCTGTAGAAACCCCCAAACGTGGCGAGGCATCAATACTAACCGTAAAAGCTGTTTGATTACTATCGGTATTTTTTGTCACCATCAAGGGTAAATCCAATGCGTCTAGCCGTTCTCCCGTCATTGCCAGACAGATTAGACCTCTGGCATGGACAGCCATAAAATTTATAATGTCAGGGGTAGCAAATTGAGCCGCACAGATCAGATCTCCCTCATTTTCTCGGTTTTCGTCATCTACAACAACGATCAAACGTCCTGCCTTAATTTCTGCTAAAGCAGCGTCAATTGAGTCAAATTCTATAGAAAGATTCTGTAGCGATGTCACAGGATATATATTTAGATAGATTCTTCTTCGATTCTAACTGATTACTGCATTACAGGGTTTGATAACCAAACCCCTACAGTTTGCTACATTAGTCAGTGTTACCGATTTGGTAACTGATATTTAAAATCTTTTGGCCCTGTATATCCTGAGAGTTCTGCCAATTTGTCTAGGGTTTGGGTTCCTGAAATCATTTGTCCTTTAATCTCCCAAGTTGGAAAACCTTTAATGCCTGCATCTCGACAGACTTGAGTTTGAGGATTATTACCTTGAGGATCACATTCAACATAATTTAAACTTTTAAAGGCTTCTTTACCAAAAAGTTGTTTTTGTTCATAGCAATGAGGACACCAAAATGCCCCGTATTCTTTGGCACCAATTGAGTTTAAATGTTTAGCTAGAGCAATTTCAGATTCACCCGATGTTGTGGTAATGTCCCATCCATTAGGGGGTTGTGCAGCTACGGTGGGTAAAGGAATTGCTGTTCTTCCTGCATCTCCAGTTGATGCAATATTTCCTGCATTAGCATATAGTCCTAATGCACCGACGAGGGTCACGACTCCTGCAATAATAATCGAAAAGAACATCTGTCCCATTTCTTCCCATTCTCGACCAAATAACGCCATTAGAAAAAGTCCTACAGAACAAAGCGCGGAACCAATACAATACAAACAAAAATCTTTCAGAACAAAAAAAGCAATGTACATTAAGTAACCGCTAAAAATAGCCATTGCTGTTCCACCAAGAAGTAAGAGTTGCCATGTCCATTGGTCAATTTGATTACGGAACCGTTTGTTATTTTCCGAGCTAATGACAAAAGGACTCAGGGCAAACACCAACATACTTAAATAGGCGAGTAACCCGAATAAACTAAGAGGTAGC
The DNA here is from genome assembly GCF_017312365.1 of Chroococcus sp. FPU101. Taxonomy (GTDB): domain Bacteria; phylum Cyanobacteriota; class Cyanobacteriia; order Cyanobacteriales; family Microcystaceae; genus Chroococcus. The sequence continues at coordinate 170,428 of NZ_BLJI01000003.1, read as the reverse complement.
CCAAAAATTTTGGCATAGGGACTACTCAGGACAGTATCACATCCTGACACGCCTGAAGTTGCACCAATCGGACAAGCTACCGAGCCACCACTAAAGGCTTTAATCGTTAGATAGAATGTAATAAGACTTCCAACAACCGCTAAAATACCCATAATGATACGGGCATAGCGTTGTATCCAAGGCTGAGAACGTCGGCGAGTCATAAAAGTTGATCTGATCCACAAGCGTCGTCATTTGTGATTCTAGCAATCTCTGTACAATGCTGTAATCTATTGTTTAATTCCTGTTAAGAAATGTATAAGCAGTTGACTAATGTACAGATTTGGGTTAAAAATCTAGACCTTCCACCTGAACAGATCCAAACTCTTGAACAAACTTTATCAGATGACGAAAAAGAAAGAGCAATACGTTTTCGGTTTGCGGAACATCGTCGGCGTTTTATTGCGGCGCGTGGCGGTTTACGGGAGATTTTGGGTGATTATCTCAACTTAGCTCCTCAAGATGTGAAGTTTGAATATAATGCTAAAGGTAAACCGTTACTCTGTTCTAGTTTAAATCGGGAATTACAATTTAATGTTTCTCATTCTCAGGATTTGGCGTTGTATGGGGTTGCACAATCTCAGAAAATTGGAGTAGACTTAGAGTATGTGCGTACTGTTAAGGATCTAGAACATATAGCAGAACGTTTTTTTTGTCCCAGTGAAGCAGCAATTCTCAAAACATTATCTTCTCCAGAAAGAGAAAAAGCTTTTTTTGGCATCTGGACAGCCAAAGAAGCTTATCTCAAAGCAACGGGTGAGGGGATAGCTGGAGGATTAGATCAAGTAGAAGTGTCAATTGCAGCCACACAAGTTCAGGGGTTGAAAAGCATTTTTAGAGATGAACAAGTCGTAAATCAATGGCGTTTATGGTCTTTTTTTCCCACACCCGATTATGTTGCTACAATAGCCGTAGAAGATGTTGATCGCGCATTATCTAAGAATCTTTTTGACTTTAATATGTAATTCTTGCACTTGCGCTCTTTGAGTGTCAAAATTTAGTATTTATAATCCTTAGTTTTTCTGGCATTTTTTAGAAATCCCACACACATTATATGACTACAGAGGTTGTGATTAAGCCTAAATCGAAGTTAGACAGTCAACCCGTCTCAGATGGGACAATTGTCGAACTGCCTAAAGATTCTGTTCCACCTACTACAAATGGGAATGGTGACTCATTTTTAGCACAACTCGTTGAAAAATTGAGACAGACTTTAGAAAAACATCAAGGTGAACGGCAAATCGTTGTAATACAAGATTTTCCTGATCCCGATGCGCTTTCTAGTGCTTGGGCTTATCAGTTGATTGCCGAGCATTATAATATTCAGTGTGATATTGTTTATGCTGGAACGCTTTCTCATCAAGAAAATATTGCATTAGTTAAATTAACGGGTTTGCCCGCGAGAAAATGGGGTATACAAACCCTCAAAGAGCGAGATTTATCAGTATATCAAGGTTGTGTTTTAGTCGATAGTCAAGGAACAAATTGTCAGTTAATTCCGTTGATCCAACAAGCTAACATTCCACTTGTAGTCGTGATCGATCATCATAGTAAACAAGGCGAACTAAAAGCAGAATTTATTGATTTACGTTTGCAAATGCGGGCAACTGCAACAATAATGACTCAGTATATTCAATCGGGTTTGTTAGAGTTTGATAATGGTAATCCTGTTCATGTTAAATGTGCTACAGCATTAATGCACGGGTTACGCTCTGACACAAATCAGTTAATGCAAGCACAAGAAAAAGATTTTTTGGCTGCAGCATATTTGAGTCGTTATTATGATGCTCAGTTACTCAATTCGGTGTTACAGTCTTCTCGTTCACGACGGGTGATGGATGTCATCGAACGATCGCTAAAAAATCGTATTATCAAAAATAATTTTACCATTGCAGGGGTTGGTTATCTGCGCTACGAGGATCGAGATGCTATTCCCCAAGCAGCCGATTTTTTAGTCACCGAAGAAAACGTACACACTGCGGTTGTTTACGGTGTGGTGCATGATGAAAGCAATGATGTAGAACTGGTGATTGGTTCACTCAGAACAACTAAAATAACTTTAGATACCGATGAATTTATTAAAGAAGCCTTTGGACAAGATAGTCAAGGACGCTTTTTTGGTGGTGGGAGATATATGGCGGGTGGTTTTGAAATTCCAGTCGGATTTTTAGGCGGTTTTAACGATAATGCTGAATATGCGCGTCTGAAATGGGAAGCGTTTGACAATCAGATTAAGCAAAAATTAGGGCGTTTAGTTAATCCCGATGATTAAGTAATTGAGACTTAAAACTCTTGTAGATAGCTTTTTCGCGTTTTAACTTGATATTTTATGCTTAAATCTTGCTTTACTATGAAGATATAATTTATCAAAAATTAGGATGAAATTAAAAGACGTTGTCAGTGAATAGGTTGTGGATTCACGCAAACTGACAGAATATGCTCTTAATATTGATAATCCTAAAGGTTTTGATAAGGCAATTATGTTTCAGCGTCATTTAGGATTCACCAAACATAATTATCCATTATTATTAGAACAAATCCTCGCTCAAGTTCCTGAATCAGAGGCTATTGCAACAGTAGCTGATCAGCACGGACAGCCTTATTAAGTAGATTTAGAGATTAAAGGTATTCAAGAAGGACTAAAGAAATTGTTCGGACTGGTTGGATCGTGGAAACTAATAGTGATGTAGCTAGATTAGTAACATTGTATGTAAGGAAACGAGCATGACTCAAGCAGAACTATTTGACATTATTGAGTTATTGATAGATTTGCCTGAATATAGTCTTTATCGTGGGGTTCAAGGAGCGATTGTCGAATGTTACCCAGATGATCAATATGAGGTAGAATTTACCAATCAAGATGGAGAAACAATAGCTTTGTGTGTTTTGTCGTCTAAACAGTTTATAGTTGTTTGGAAGGCTAATACTAAGCAATGGTTATCTGTTTCAGATAAATTAGCGACCTTGGTAACTTATTTACCAGAAGAACGTCAACAAGAAGTCCTTGATTTTGCTCGTTTTTTGTATCAGAGTTAAAGGTCACCCGATCGCTAATTAATCGTAATAGAATAAAAAATAAAACAGGAAAATTAACCATGTCTCAAACCTTAACTGTGATCTTTGATGGAGAGGCTTTTTATCCAGAAACTCAATTAAATTTAGAAGCCAATAAACGCTATCAAATCCAGATTTTAAGGGAAGAAAAACCGCTTTTATCTTCGGAAAAAGAGGTACAACAGTTTTTAGAAGAGGCTGATAGAGCCTTTGTCGCTTTACGCAATGATCCGCAAGCTTGGCAAGAGGAATTAGCAGAAAGACAACTCTGGGAAAATACCTTACTCGATGGGAATCACGACTAAAAAATGGCTCAGATCTTGAGAGGAGAAGTTTGGTTAGTAGATTTAAACCCAGTTAGAGGACGAGAACAAGCGGGTATAAGACCTAGTTTGATCATTTCAGTTGATCGATTTAATCAAAGTGCGGCTGCTTTAGCAATTTGTCTTCCCATTACTTCTAAAGATAAAAAAATGCCTTTTCATGTTAGCCTCATCCCACCAGAAGGTGGTTTAAATGTCAAGAGCTTTATTAAGTGTTAGGATGTTCGTTCTTTGAGTAGTGACCGACTGATTAAACGTTTAGGTGTGGTTTCTGCCGAGACAATGGTTTAAGTAGAGGCTAGATTAAGGATTTTGATGGGGTTGTAGATAAGCAAGTAGAACATTTAACTTAGGGTAAATCGCCGAATTGTTCCCGATAGCGCTTTAATTCTGCTTCTAAGTCAATCGCCCGTTGGTGTTCAAGTTCTACCCGTTGGCGTTCAAGTTCGAGTGCTTGTTGAGTAAGTAGAATTTCTTCAGAACCCCAGAGTAAGAGATTTCCTAAATCATCCCACCAACGTAACCAATTTGCTGTTATTTTTTGTCGCGTTCCCGCCCAAATACCTAAAAATAAATCAAAACAAGGAATATAGTAACGTCCTTGTTGATTTGGCTTGAGTAATACATACGTTCCAGATTGCAACTGACGAACTTCGAGCAAAGGAATACTCGGATCAAAAATAATATAAAAAGGAACTTTTAAGATTTGTTCGTAGTAGTATAGCTTGCCATAAGGATATATATTGCTGTTGGAATACTCCCCTGCATCGGTTTCTGATAAAAATTCCATCACGATTTCAGGAACATCACCCTCAGTATAAGGGGTATAGCTACGACGAATTTTACCTTCGTCCAATGGTATAACTTGAGGCACAAAGAACCAATCTGGTGCTTTAATGACGGTTTTTCCGTTGATTTTGGCACAGATACCCATATTGGAGGCAATAAGCATCACGAATGTGATTAAACCTGCGAGATCGAGAGATTCTGATAAAGCGAATGCGAGTAAAGGTTGTAAGATACTCTCCACAGGGTCATCGGGTAGAATATAATCGTCGGGCAGTTTTTCCCAAATGATATTAAGTTCGGTTTGATTTAACGCTTGAGTCATAGCTCATTGTATTCATGATGGCTAGAATAGAACAATTATACTGTGAAAGGTTGGATTATGCGATCGCTTTATTGATGTGATCAAGCTCTGTTCGTCTCATCTATTCTAGTAATGAGGTGGTTAAGATGAGAAGCAATTTAAGGCGAGGAAATGAGTAAAAAATTAAGTATTTGTATTCCTGCTTATAATAGACCTCAATGGCTAAAACGAGCATTAAAGTCTATCATTACTCAAGATCTCATAGGTGAAATTGAGATTATTGTTACAGATGACTCATCGAATAACCAATGTCATCAAGTAATCAATGAGGTTTTAGAAAATTGGTTAGGTCAATGGCATTATGTAGCTAATCAACCAAGACTAGGAATGACAGAAAATTGGAATCATTCGATTAAATTATCTTTAGGTGAATATGTTTTAGTTTTGCATGATGATGATTTTTTGTTAGCCAATTCGCTAAATGTGATTTTAGAAACAATTGAGCAATATCAGAATGAATATTCTGTTTTTTTGTTTGGAGTTAATGTTGTTGATGAACAAGAACGAGTGTTAAAACAACAAACATTCAAAGATTCGCAATATCTCCCACCCAAGCAAGCGTTAATCCGTTTATTGTCTAATTCTTCCTTTGTGCGTTTTCCTGCGATCATTTTTCAGCGTCAAGTGTTTCAAGAGGTCGGTTATTTTAATCCTGTATGGGGTGAACCGACTGATTTAGAGATGTGGATACGGTTATTTAGTCGATATGGTGTATTGTGTCTTCCTGATGTGACGTGTGCTTATACAGTTCATTCCCAAGCGTTAACAATGAGTGTTTTTAATGAGAAAACGATTAGAACTTTACTAAAGATTTTCGCTCAGGTTGATGTATTAAGTAAAGATGAGTTAGAAGACTGTAAAGCTACTTTTTTCCATCAATTTATTTTAGCGGGTGCATTTCGGAAACTTCGACGCAGACAGCTGCAAGAATTGGCTCAGGTAATGCAATTGTTTAACTTACCAGAGCTACAGGGTTTGAAATGTCCGCCGAAGTGGATTTTGTTGCGTTGGGGATTTGAGGTTTTAGGCAAGATACTTAGATAAATTGACTATATATCAATCGTTTCTTGAGTAGAATCAAATGTATTAATCTTGTCTTTTTTAATCTCCTCATCTGGTATTTGTTCTCCAAGTTCTGCTATTAGTTCTTTAGCTCGTACTTCAATTTTATTCCGACGTTCAAGTGGAATTTTTTCCATGATTTGAGCTAGTTTTTTAGCCATAATTTTATCTTCCTGTCTGTTTTAGTTGTTCAAGCTAATAAAGTTATAGAATTTGAAATGTCCGCCGAAGTGGTCAGTATTAAGTTGAAAATTTTGAATTTTATGAAAAATTTTGTAAACTGCATAAATTTTTTTTATTATCTGGGAACAATAACTATGAATCTTAATGATATACAAGGATCATGGTTACTGTCAAAAATCCGCAATTTACCCCTTTTGAAGAATTATCAGAGATTCCCAACGAATCTTTATTACCAGCGTTAGACCATTCAAATTGTGATGAAACTCAGTTAACTGATATACAAAAAAGCTGGCGTAAAAATGGATTAGTTATTCTAGAGAGATTTCTGCCAAATAATTTAATAGAAAAATATAGTCAACTACGAAGTAAATTCCCTCATTCTGATGGTTGGTCTTGTCCAACTCCATATATGTACTATAAAGAAATTAGAGACATTTGTCTTTATCCACCATTGATGGAAACGATGAAATCTTTGATTGGAGATGAAATGGGATTACACTTAAACTTAACTGGATGGGTTTCTACAACACGTGATTGGCACCAAGACGATTATCTTAATCCGCCGTTTGTCAATTCTTGGTATGCTGCGGTATGGATGGCTTTAGATGATATTCATCCTGATTCAGGGCCATTTGAATATGTACCAGGATCACATCGTTAGCCATTACTCAGACGGGAATTAGTTTGGAATCAAATGGAACAAGAAGAAACAATTAGACCAGATTGGCCAACAATTTCAGAGCGTGTTTGTGTGCCTGCTTTTGAAGACTATATTCAGCGTAATAGCTCACAAATACATCAATTTATAGCAAAAAAAGGTGATGTTTTGATCTGGCATGGTCGTTTAACTCATCGTGGTTCACTGGCTAAAAATCCTAATTTAATGAGAAAAGGATTAATTTCACATTATTCAGCTTTATCAAGCGTCCTGATATGCCTGATCGTGCTAAGTGGAATAAAGGAAAATGGTATTTTATTCACAATAATCTATTAGATGAAGGTAGTCCTTCCATTACTATTCCAATTACTGAAAAATATAAAAAAATTTTACAGCCATTAGTAGAAAAAGCTAATAATAAACTCAAACGTATTGTTATAGGTTAATTTAAAAGACTAGGCAAAAAATTGTTAATAATTATTAATTAGTTATCTCTACCAATTTTTACCTAGTTTTCCCAAAAATCCATCATATGTTCCTTTAAAACAAGCCCAAATTTTAAGTAGCTTATAATCAGGTTCATAAAGCATAATTTTTATTGACTTTTGGATAAGTGTGCGTAATCTGTATAAAATTGACAGATGAAAAGAATTAGATTTTTTTGCTAGATGATTTTCAATAAAAGTATGATTTCTAGAAGTATAGTAATATCGCAAAGTTGAATAAGCATAAATGGGTATTTTAGTAACTCCTATATTTTGTGTAGATTGAAATTTACCAAAATTGTGTTTTAATAAGGCAGTAGTTACAACTACTACATGATATTGTTTTTCTCTAAAATTCATACAATAAGCCCAATCTACTGCATCTATAAAAAGCTCTTCATTAGGAAAATCAACATTTTTAGCAGCATCTAAGTTAACTAAAGAGCCTGATGTAATGACAATATCACATTCATAAAAATCTTTTTTATAAAATTTTCTTGGATTAATATTTTCAAAATTGGAGGCAGGAAAAAATTTATATTTGTGAAAAATAGCTCCTTCTAATTCCTGATTTGATTGAGAGTCTATTACTAAAGGTGCAACTATTCCTATTGATAAACCTTGTTGGATCAATCGTTCATAATTTTCTAAAAGTTTTTCTAAAGTGTCTGAAATAGGTTCGCTATCTTGATCGAAAGTCCATAAAAAATCATAATTTTCTTCAATAGCCCATTTAGATGCAATTTTTATTCCTGCTGCAATTCCAATATTTTCAGGATGATGTTCTAAAATGACATCTTGTTCTAGTAATAAATCAAATTTAAGCATTTCAGGTGAATTATCAATCACAAATATTTTATTAATATTATAAGTCTGGTTTCTTAAAGAAATTAAACATTTTTTAACTGCTTCAAGATCTTGATAAGCTGTAATATATGCTGCAATTTTATACATAAATTTATCTAATTTTAATCAAATATACATTATTTAATAATTTAGTAATTAAATTTATGATTAATTCTTAATAACGATTTTAACTGTAACCAAAATCTTCTAAGCTTACCAAAATTACTTAATTGAATAGCTTCTAATTCTTCTAAAATATTAGCTTTTTCTTCTTGAATCTGATTGATGATTTTTTGCATATCCTTAATTTCTTGATAAAGATTTTCTTGAGAATCAATATACATTGATGTCAAGTCAAAATTTGTTTTTATAGGTTTGTTTGAACAAATTGCTAAATAGAAAGCAGGGTTATCCATTTTGTAACTTGTTCTAGATGTCAAATGCTTTTCTTGAGGATAAAAAATCATGTTTTTGTAAGAATTAATTTCTTCTTCTATAGGCATTACTAAAGAAGAAGCAATAATTTTTTGTCCATAAAAACAGATATTTTCAAAATATTCTTTTAGTAGGTTGTTTAGTTCATAATAATATAATTCTTTTACATGAAAATGATTAATATCTTTATGTAAATCAAAATGTAACAATCTATTTGGAGAAGAAATAATCAAAATACCATCATTATTTAAAACTCGTTTTATTTCTGAAATCATTTCAATGTGTTGACTATGATGTTCAATAGTTTCAAAAGAAATAATTAAATCAATTGATTGAGATTCTACAGGAATTTTATCACAAGAGCCTAATACAAACTTTAAATTTTCTTGACAATATTTTTGTTGAGCATGAGCTATACATTCTGTACTAATATCTACACCAATAACTGATTTAGCAAATCTAGATAAAATTGCAGAGCCATATCCTTCGCCACAAGCAATATCTAAAACTTTTTTTTCAGATGCAAAATTCAAACAGCATAAATATCTATGTAAATGTTCATAACAAATAATTCCATTTTCAGAGGGTATATATCTTTCTCCTGTAAATTTCATAAATCAAGCTCCTAAATAGTTATTAATTCTATTTTACTATTGTTTGATTGACTAATTGAACGAGTATTCCATTTCATTAAAGGACGTACTACTCCTGGAAAATGACCTAGAAAATCTCCCCTTGCTGAATTTTCTGCAAAATCATCAACGATATTTAATACTATGACATCCTTTTCATGAAAATGAACTTCAAATGGTTGGGGTGTAAGAATAGCTACCCAAATTATAATTAAGCCTTCACTCATAAAATTTGCAGGTATTTCTACAGTAGAACAATAAATACCTCTTTTTTTTCTTTCTTGTCGCCATTCATTACTGACATCATGTAAATCAAATATATTTATATTTCTATCATTAAAAAAATTTATTCCAGGTGTTAATATGTAACCATCTTGTAAAACTTTATATGTAATTGAGATATAAATTGGCTCTGAAATTTTATAATGATTTTCAATCAATCCATTTTTATTATGAGCTTTTATATTAAGCAATTTGACAATATTATTTCCTGGTGCATTATAGATTTTCCAAGTTTTTTCTGAACTTAAATCCATATTATTTTCTAAATATGTGTTGATGACAGCGTCGACCCGAGAAAATAATTTAAGTTGACCTTGTTTAAATAAAATTGCTTGATTACATAAATTGGCTATTGCTTCCATATTATGACTTACAAATAAAACTGTTTTTCCTTCTTTTGTAGCCACCTCACTCATTTTACCTAAACACTTTTTCTGAAATTCCGTATCCCCTACCGCTAAAACTTCATCAACGACTAAAATCTCAGTTTCTAAATGTGCAGCGACGGCAAAGGCTAACCGTACATACATCCCAGATGAATAGCGTTTAACAGGTGTATCGAGAAACTTTTCAACTTCGGCAAAATCGACTATTTCATCAAATTTCTTATCAATTTCCCTTTTCGTCATCCCCAAAATTGTGCCGTTGAGATAGATATTCTCTCTCCCTGTCAACTCTGGATGAAAACCTGTGCCAACTTCTAATAAACTGCCGACTCTCCCCCGTATTTTTACACAACCGCCAGAGGGTTTAGTAATTCGTGAAAGAATCTTGAGTAATGTACTTTTTCCTGCACCATTACGCCCAATTAAACCAACTACCTCACCCTGTTTAACCTCAAAAGAGACATCTTTCAACGCCCAAAATATTTCTTCTGGGTTGGGTTCTTTGACTTTACTGTGTAAATACTTAAATGGTGCGCCAAAAATACTACGAATGGCTTCCCCTTTGGTTTTGGGTAACTCCTCTTTTGCGCCAATAAAATAACGCTTACTTAAGTTTTCTACGCTGATAACGGTGTCTGTCATTCCTCCCTCGCTGTTAGAGTTACAGGTTTATTCTCTGCGCTTACTAATAGAGTTCCCATTCTTAACGGAGAAATAACACCAAGAGCGAAAATTTACTGAAGCGGATATTTTGGCGATCGCTCTTAACCATACTCAGCTACAGAAGAATTGTAAAACCCTCTTGGGTGAAGTGTTTATCATGGGTTAATACTTCTGATATGTTTCTCTTTCTCATAACGATCATGGAAATACAGTCAACCATGCTATAGCCTTTATCGGGACGTTGTTCATAAAGAGCTAAACTTGACAAAAAAAGGTCATGGGTAATCGGTACCACTTCAATATTGGAATCTTCTAAAATATCATTGGTAATTCCTGCAACAGTCTGACGCATGAATGAGTTGTATAACGAGAAGTAGTTAAGATACTCTATCAACACTGCTTCTGTAGTAATTAAATTGCAGGATACTAAGCTTGCTTGAATGTTTTTAGCTCTCTCATGCCATTGATCATTAGAATTAGTTAGAGCTACCTAATACAGTGTATCCACAAAAACTGATCTCACTCTTGAGAAACTCCATATAGATATTGATCTAATTTTTCTGAAGAGTCTGACGGAAGTTCAGCAATCACATCTTCTGGTAGCTTGGCAATCCGTTCTTCAATCTTATCCCAAATGGTTTGACGAGGCTGATCTCGATGCAGCAAAAACTCAATAAATGTTAATGCTTCTTGCTGTTGAGACGGTGAAAGCTGATGAATTTTTTCGATTAGGGTATCGGTAGGTGTGACGGAGGGTGTTTCTAAAGATGTTTGAGTAATCATTGGTATTTGAGCAATAAGTTGATATCTTTATTTTATATTTTAGGCAATGTATGGCATTGACTTCTTACAGGTTACGCCGTTTTAAAAGAAAAATATCGAGCAGGTGAGAATTGATTGAGATACGATGCTCCCGCACTCGCACAGCTAGACCGCGAATTGTGCCGTTAGTATAACCTGTTATAATATGTTATAAAATTAGACAAGCAGTCTATGAACTTTAATGTGTACTTAGATGACGAATTAGGTCAAAAACTAGAGACTATCTGTCAGTTAACAGGAAAAAAACGTAACACACTCATTCGTGAAGCACTTCTCATGTGTTTATCACAATATAACCTTTCCCAGTGGCCTGATTCTATTCAAGAATTCAAAGGAGATGCCGAAATTGTTTCGTTTGAGTCTTATCGAGATGAATTAAATGAGCAAACTGATGAGGACATTTTCTAGATGGTTTACCTTCTCGATACTTGTACGGTTAGTGACTTTGCTAAAGGTGAACCAAATACACTTTCTCGTCTTAAAAGCGTCTCTCCCTCTCTAGTCTCAATTTCTGTGCTAACTTTAATGGAAATTCGCTACGGAATGGCTATAAACCCGCAACGAGTCGCAAAAATCCGTCAAGTTATTGAAGATTTTCTAATTTCAGTTACAATAATTCCTTTTGCTCAGAAAGAAGCGGAAGAAGCGGCTTTAATTCGTAGCATTTTGAAAACACAGGGTACGCCAATCGGTTCTTATGATTTACTGATTGCAGCAACAGCGAAAACACATCATTTCAAACTTGTTACCTCGAATGTTAGTGAATTTCAGCGAATAGATGGCTTAGTGATAGAGGATTGGCGACAATAATTACAGATAACTCACATCAAATAATACCATCTAGAGATAATCTAAAATTGGTTAAAACGTTTTCGCCATCTAAATGTGTTGGACTAACAAGAACTTTTTTGGGTTGCCCTTGCTGATAAATTTCAACTTGTTTCGTTCGTCGAACGAGTGCAAAACCTCCTTATGGTTATCCATAGAGTACTCATTTACTGGCTGAATACAAGCTCTTTAATTAATATTGCTCTTGTGATTATCTAAAAAATAATTTTTTTCTTAACTTGTTGACATTTGCGATACAAAATTTTTAGGTGTAATAATTTGGATTTCCATAAAAGGATTAAGGATTAATAAATCTTGATCACCTGTCACAATAAAGTTAGCTTTTTCATTTACTGCTAATTCAAGAAATTTATTATCTTTTTCATCACGACATACTTGAAAACGCTCAATAAGTTGAATCGGTTGAGCAATCTGATTTAATTTGCGTAAAAACTCTTGTCTATCATCCAAAGAAACATATTTATCAAACTTTTTGCGATTTAAAACCAATTCTAGTTCTTGTTGTGTATCATTACAGATTAATATAATACCACAATCAATCGCTAATCTAACCGCTTGAGCCAGAATTGAATTAGGTAATAATAAGCGGCTCACCAAAGTATTTGTATGTATCAAAGACAAATCTTGGTTTATTTATCTGCTAAAATTTCTTGTAGTTTTTCTTCTGTTAAGCCTTTAGCTTCTGCTTGTTGCTCAACTTGATCACAAAACTGCTGAAAGTCAGCTACATTAGCATTTACTAATCTTTCATATTCTTGTATAGACAGAATAACTGCAATTTTTTGATTACTTTGAACAATGGCAATTGGTTCATCTTGAATTGAATCTAAAAAACTCAATAAATTTTCTTTCAGTAAGTCTTCGGATACATTTTTCATAACAATCTTTTATTTTTAGTTATTTAATTTTTATGCTTCTATTTTACTAACTTCTTAGCTAAATTAATCTAAATAATGCCATCGAGAGATAATACAAAATTAGGTAAAATATTTTCGCCATCTGAGTGTGTTGGACTAAAAATAACTTCTTTGGGTTGTCCTTGTCGATAAATTTCAACTTGTTTCGTTAGTGGGTCGATCAACCAACCTAAACGAGTACCATTATTAATATATTCTTGCATCTTGTCTTGTAAATTCTTAAGGCGGTCACTTTCTGAGCGTAACTCAATCACAAAATCAGGAAAAATTGGGGGAAAAGTTTCTTTTTGTTCTTCGGTTAAACTGTTCCATCTTTCTAAACTAATCCATGCAGCGTCAGGAGAGCGAAACGCACCACTTGGAAGTTGAAACATTGTGCTTGAATCAAACGCTACACCTGTTCCATCTTGTTCTGTCCAAATTCCTACTCTCATGGTAAGCTTATTTTGCGTATACCACTTTCACCGCCAGTTGGTGGCATAACGACTAATTCTCCTTGTTCAGTAAGTTCTAAAACAGTATCAGGATTAGCAAATGCAAGTTTTTTAAATTGTTCGGAACTTAAATGGATAATGCTTTCTAGGTTTAGCGTGATCATAGTGCAGATGACTAGAAGCGAATTGATTATGAGAAAATTCTAAATCTTTTTTAGATAAAGTGTTGCTCATACTTAAGAAAGATTTCAAATATTATTAATGAGCGTTCTTTTTCTCTAAATAATGCCATCTAAAGATAAAACAAAATTGGGTAAAACGTTTTCTCCATCTAGCTGTGTCGGACTAAAAATAACCTCTTTGGGTTGTCCTTGTCGATAAATTTTAACTTGTTTTGTTATTGGATCAATTAGCCATCCTAGACGAGTTCCATTATTAATATATTCTTGCATCTTGTCTTGTAAATTCTTAAGGCGGTCACTTTCTGAGCGTAACTCAATGACAAAATCAGAACAAATCGGGGGAAAAGTTTCTTTTTGTGCTGCTGTTAATGCGTTCCATCTTTCTAAACTAATCCATGCAGCGTCAGGAGAGCGAAACGCACCACTTGGAAGTTGAAACATTGTACTTGAATCAAAAGATTCTCCAGTCCCATCATTGTCTGTCCAAATACCTAATCTTTGGGTTAGTCTACGATTACGATAACCACTTTCACCGCCAGTTGGTGGCATAACAACTAATTCTCCTTGTTCAGTGAGTTCTAAAACAGTATCAGGATTAGCAAACGCAAGTTTTTTAAATTGTTCGGGACTTAAATGAATAATACTTTCTAGATTTAGTGTAATCATAATGAAGAAAGTTAGAAACGAATTGGTTACAATAAAATTTTAACTTGAGTTTAAATTTCATCGACAATACTTCCCTCGGTTTGCCGAAAATAAAATGCACCCGAAATCAACAAAATAATTACTAAACTGACGGCTATAAGTGAAATAATATTCGGGGGTTGTCCATTGCCTAATAATGCCCAGCGAAAACCTTCTGCAACTTGTGTCATGGGATTTAGTAAAAATAGATTTCGCCATTTTTCGGGTACGATGCTAGTAGGATAAATAACAGCCGTTGCATAGAACCAAATTTGTACTAAATAAGTAACAGCGATCGCTACATCTCTAAATTTCACCGACAAAGAGGCTAACCATAAACCCACACCCCAAGCAGTACCGACTGCTAAGAGAATATACAAAGGCAAAGTAATTACAGCCAAAGTCGGATAAATACGGTAAAACAACATCATTAATAGCAACACACCAAAAGAAGCAGCGAAATCAGCCAAACTGACTAAAACCGCAGCAATTGGAACAATAATTCTAGGAAAATAAACTTTTGAAATCAGATGAACATTGCTAACCAAACTATCTGATGCTTTAACCGTAGCTGTGGCGAATAATTGCCAGGGTAATAAAGCAGCATAAGCAAAAATGGGATAAGGAATACCATTAGACGGAATTTTGGCAAAACCACCAAACACGATACTAAAAATAGCGATCGTCATCAACGGTTGTAGTACAATCCACAGAGGGCCTAAAGCCATTTGTCGATAACGACTACGAATATCGCGCCACACTAATAAGTACAATAAATCTCGATAAGCCCAAATTTCATCTATATTAAGCGGTAGCCAGCCTTGATCTGCTTCAATAATCGTTAGTGGTTGTTCGTGTTTCATCTCAATTGTCGAAAATCGATTGACAATCTAAGAGTACCCAATCGTTTCAGTAAAATTACTCTTTCAAGACATAACCTACACTACGCACGGTATGAATTAAGCGTTTTTCCTGATTTTCTTCGAGTTTGAGGCGCAAATAACGCACGTAGACTTCAATAATATTAGAATCGCCCAAAAAATCATAACCCCAAACCCGTTCTAAGATCTGATCGCGGGTGCAGACTTGTCGTGGGTGAGTCATGAGATAATCGAGTAAATCGAATTCTTTAGCGGTTAACTCAATAGCGCGATCGCCTCTTTTAACTTCTCGTGTCAAACGGTTTAATCGTAAATCTTCAAATTGTAATACATCTGTATTTGTTTCTTGAGTGCGTCGGAGATGAGCGCGAATTCGTGCAAGTAGTTCTTCTATACTAAAGGGTTTAACCACATAGTCATCAGCACCCGCATCTAAACCCGTAACGCGATCGCCAATTTCATCTTTGGCTGTTAATAATATTACTGGAACTTGATTACCTGTTGCCCGCAGACGACGACATAATTCTGGCCCCGATAACCCTGGTAACATCCAATCTAAAATCAATAAATCGAAAGACGTTTCTCGAACCAGTGTTAACCCCGTGATCCCATCATTAGCCACACTGACTTGATAACCTTCGCTGTTTAACTCCAATTCAACAAAACGAGCGAGTTTTACCTCATCTTCGACTAATAAAATATGTGCTGTCGTCATATCGCAGAACCCTCCAATTCTTCGTTTAAAGTTGGCAGAAGCCCTGATTTAATCATAGTTGGTAAATTATTCAAATCTTTTAAGAAATTATAAAAGGGTTTGGAGGCCAAACCCCTACATCTAAATTATTTACGGGCGGTTTGAAGAGGTGCATAACCAAAGGTTGCATTCGCCATCCGACACCAAATAACGACGGATTTATATTGGGCAGGATTGATAGAATCTGGTATTGGATAGCGTTGAGTTCCCGTCACACTATGTAGTTTACCTAAATTGAGGGGACGATTAATATTTTGATAAGTTTGAGGAGGTTTGGCATCTGTATCGAGGAGAACGTGCAAATCTGGGCCTTGATTACTGGTACTGAAAGCCGAGTCTAAGACTAAATATTTATGTCCACCTTCACTAATAATAGTCGCTTTTCCTGTAGTGGGTGCTTCTGCTTTCATAAAATTTCCACTCATTAAAGCAACGGTTTGATTTTGGGCGATTAGAGTAACAGGAGGATTAGAAGACTGTTCAGTTTTGGGATTATTCAGTGCATTAACCGATAAAGCCATTGTCGAAATTAAGAGGGAAGATGTGCCAAGAAGAATTAAAGAATTGAGTTTCATAATTGCCTCAGAATAATTTTTAGTTAGCTGTTGGTGCGTTTTCTAACTTTTATTGTGTCGATTAAATCTGAGTTCTCACTGAGAAATCTTTAAGAAATCTTGAAAGAATGGCTGTAAAAGCTCTCAGTTAAGCTTGACTCTTTTTTTAAACAAAGTAATAAGGACACAATCTATATTTCTCACTGTGTCTCTTTGAGATTCAACTTTTCTACCACACCAAAGACTTGATTTTTTAAAACTTTATACAACTAATGAAGCGTTGCTGTTAATTTAATTAAGTCTGCATTCATGTCGTATTCCTAACCATACAACTTTTACTCCTCGTGTCATTCCTTAGTAATGAACAGCTAAAGTTTAAAAATTTCCGAATTAATACTATTGACAGATTGATTAATGTGTGTTATTTAATTCTGGCGGTATTTCACACTCTTTAAGTACGGAGATACACCACACGGAACAATAGGAGACTAAACATCGTTAAGCCTAAAATAAGAAGATGAGATATTTAGTTTGAGAGTAAGAGACGAACTGTGACGCAGACCATATCCCCTCAAGAAACCCACTACAATCAAGCAAAAGCCTGTTTGCAGCAAGCCTTATCTTGGTATGCCAGCTTTCGTCGTCATTGGAACTATCCCCCTAATATAGAATTACAAGCGGCTGTCAAGAATGATTTACAATCCTTAAAAGCCGCCCTCGAAAAATTGGATCAAAAAGTCATCCGTCTGGCAACATTTGGGTTAGTCAGTCGCGGAAAATCAGCCGTAGTTAATGCTTTAGTCGGTCAAAAAGTTTTAGAGACAGGCCCGCTTAATGGTGTTACCCAGTGGCCACGATCGGTACGTTGGACACCCCCTAGTGGTAAAATCCAAGTCGAATTAATCGATACTCCTGGACTAGACGAGATCGACGGACAAGTACGGGCCACAATGGCACGAGATATCGCTAGACAAGCCGATCTGATATTATTTATTGTCGCAGGAGATATTACCCGAACTGAATATCAGGCATTATGTGAACTGAGAAAAAGCGGTAAACCGATCATCTTAGTGTTTAATAAGATTGATCTCTATCCAGAAACCGATCGTCAAGAAATATTTAGACAATTACAAAAACTGGGAACAGGAACACCACAAAATACGTTACAAGAAGTGTTATCTACTGATGAAATCGTTATGGTTGCTGCCGAACCTCAACCGATCCCAGTACGAGTCGAATGGCCCGATGGTCGAATTACTCAAGAGTGGGAAAATGTTCCCCCACAAATCGATGAACTGCAAGAAAAAATCTTAAATCTTCTCAATGACGAAGGTCGATCGCTAATTGCCCTCAATGCTCTTTTTCAAGCTAAAGAAGCAGAAGAAAACATCGCTCGTAAAACCTTAGAATTGCGTGCTGAAGAGGCAGAAACCCTGATTTGGCAATATGCTAAATACAAAGCGATCGCTGTTGGGCTGAATCCGATCGCCTTTCTCGATGTCGTTGGGGGAGTGGTTTCGGATCTGGCTTTAATTCGTGCCTTAGCTCGATTATACGGCTTACCGATGACCAGTCATGAAGCGGGACAATTATGGCGTACCATTTTAATCAGTTCGGGAACCTTGATTTTAGGTGAGATTGTCAGTAATATCCTAGTTGGTTTTGGGAAAAGTGCGGCGGCGATTTCTAGTATTTTTGAAAGCCCTGCTGCTTTAACCCTGTATACTACCACTGCTGCGGCTCAAGCTGCGATCGCGGGTTACGGAACCTATAGCGTTGGAAAAGCGGCTCAAGCTTATTTAGAAAACGGCTGTAGTTGGGGTTCGATGGGGCCGAGTACACTGATTCAACAAATTTTGAGTCAAGTTGATTCGGCAACGGTGATTCATCGTTTACGACAAGAATTACCAAATTTTTAACTTTTAAAGTGATTTTGTCTTAGAATAACTGTAATTTACTTGTATTACTAACGCTATGTCCGTTTCACCTCTTGTTACACAACCGCAAAGAAAACTTGTTAAAGCTCCCTCATCTAAAAACAATCTAAAAAAGTTGCCTGTTCAAAACCACGAATTGTCATCTAGACTACAATTTTTGTTATTTATTCAAAAAGGTTTTTCGTTCATTACCTTTTGTTTGGTGATGACAACTTTGGGGCTGTATGCTTGGACAGTGTATTTTCCGAGACTGTGGAATAATGAATATAAAAAGCTAGAAACTTTACAGCGTTATGAACGTCATTTGATATCAACAAATGAATCTTTGAAAAATCAACTCGCTCAACAAGCAGAAAAGCCAGAAACGGGTTTATCAAATCCAAATCCCACTCAATCGATTTTTCTTACCCCAACCTCAGAAACAAACCCACGTCCCAAAAATACACCAAAGAATCAAATCTCATCTCCAAATAGTGATGCAATTGCTTACTAATTGCTAAAAAGGACTTAGGATAAATGACGAATGACTGATACAAGCCCAAAATTTAAAAGCCATTCATCTCAAGGTCGAGTGAAGAAAAAGTCTAAGCCTTTATCAAAGAAAGCGACTCGAATCAAAACTAAATCTAGTCCGTCCTCAATTTGGCGACTCATGACAGTTTGGTTTTTTTTAGTGGCTGGAATGTTTGGCTTAGGATGGAGATTGTATCAGTTACAAATCATTCAATTTGATGAGCTACACTCAAAAGCGCGACGACAACAAACCATTAGCCTTCGTCCTTATATTCCTCGACGTAGCATCATCGATCGTCAGGGAAATGTTTTAGCTTCAGATAAACTGATTTATAGTGTTTATGCTCATCCAAAACTGTTTAAGAAAAAGCCAGAAGAAGTAGCACAAACGTTAGCCCCTTTACTTAAAGTTAGTCCACAATCACTCATTGATAAATTTAGTAAACAAGAAACGGGAATTCTTTTAGTCAAAAATTTAGACGAGACAGAGATTAATCCCTTTAAAACTCTAAAATTAGAGGGTGTTGATATCAATGAATCCTATGCTCGTTTCTATCCCCAAAATGATCTATCAGCTGATGTTTTAGGATATGTTGATCAAGAACGTCAAGGACAAGCAGGGCTTGAACTCAGTCAACGTAAGCTATTAGAACGGGATTTATTTAACGTTGATACCCGTAGAAACGGTGAAGGGGTGGTTTTGCCCGCCTTTTTACCCAAAGATGTCTTTAATTTTGATGAACTACAACTGCAATTAACCCTTGATCTTCGCTTACAACGGGCAGCTAGAGCCGCATTAAAACAACAACTTCAAAAATTTAAAGCGAAACGGGGTGCCGTTATTGTCATGGATGCTAAGGACGGCTCAATCTTATCTCTGGTCGCTGAACCTTCTTATAATCCTAATCAGTATTATAAATCCGATGTGAGTTTGTTCAAAAATTGGACGGTTTCGGATTTGTATGAGCCTGGGTCAACTTTCAAACCGCTTAATATTGCGATCGCTCTCGAAGAAAAAGTCATTACACCTACTACCATCATCAACGATACTGGAGCAATTACTGTTGATCGTTGGCCAATTAAAAACGCGTCCCGAAAAGCCAACGGAAGGCTAGATATTGCAGGGGTCTTACAAACTTCGAGTAATGTAGCGATGGTTCAGATCATGCAACGTCTCAACCGTCAAGTTTACTATCGACGATTAGCCGAATTAGGACTCGGCCAAGCCACAGAAATCGATTTACCAGGGGAAGTAGCTGGACACCTCAAATCTGAAGAAGAATTCACCAGACAAGCCATAGAAACCGCTACAGCATCATTTGGTCAAGGTTTTTCCCTAACTCCGATTAAACTCATTCAGTTACACGCCGCCCTCGCTAATGGAGGTCATTTAGTCACTCCTCATATTGTAAGCGGTTTAGTCGATGATTATGGTCAGAAACACTGGCAACCCGACTACACCAGCAAGGCTATTTTTACCCCACAAACAACCCAAAAAGTGATAGAAATGATGGAAACTGTCGTCTCAGATGGTACGGGTGAAGTGGCTAAAATTGATAAATATCGCATCGCAGGAAAAACAGGAACCGCCCAAAAAGCCAGCCCTAGAGGGGGTTATTTAGCCAATGCCAAGATTACCAGTTTTGTAGCAATTTTGCCAGTAGAATCACCGCGTTATGTTATCCTAGCGGTAGTAGATGAACCCAAAGGAGCCAATACATTTGGTTCAACGGTGGCAGCACCTATGGTGAAATCGGTTATGGAAGCGTTAATCTCAATTCAAGGGATACCCCCGTCTCAAGTTAAACCCCGTGCAGGTGTAAAAGAAAGAATTCAACAGTAATTGTTATGACGTATTGTTTAGGCATTCTCAACCGTTTTGGCATTGTCATGGGGGCTGACTCTCGAACTAATGCTGGAGTTGATTATATTTCTGCTTATAAAAAGCTTTTTGAATATTCGATCCCCGGTGAACGTGCGATTATGATTTGTACATCGGGTAATTTATCGATTACTCAAGGGGTGATTACTCAAATTAATCGTGATATCCAAAATCATGAAAGTGAAACTCTTTACACTTTGTCTAGTTTGTATGATATTGCTTATTATATTGGCAGTAAAAGCCGACAAATTCAAGAGCGCGATCGTACTTGGTTAGAAAAAGACAATGTAGACTTTCATTGTAATTTTTTATTGGGGGGTCAGGTCAAAGGAGAAGAACCTCAACTCTATCTTATTTATACCCCAGGTAATTTTATTAAAGCCACACAAGAAACACCTTTTATGCAAATTGGCGAAGCTAAATACGGTAAACCGATTTTAGATCGCACGATTACTTATAATACGCCTTTAGAAGCAATGGCGAAATGTGCTTTACTTTCTATTGATTCGACGATGAAATCGAATATTTCAGTAGGGCCGCCAATTAATTTAGTGATGTATGAAACGGATAGTTATACCATTCGTCACACCCTAGAATTACGTTTAGGTGATCCTTATTTAGCCAAGATGCGTAAACTTTGGGAAGAATATGTACAACAAGCATTTGAAGCTATGCCTAATATTGAATGGAAGTATAAAGATGATAATACGGAAGAAAATATTTTAATTGATTAGTAATCAGGTTTTGTTTCAAAGCAGGGATCTTTCTTAAAGTTGCTTAATTTTTGTTCCAATGCTTGATCGCCTTTTTGGTTGGTACGCCTGTATCTGTAAATGTCCAAATATCTTGTTTATGTTGAAAGCCATAACTAATATGGATAGGCTGGCTTTTACTATAAAAATATAAAGAATCAAAGGGTAACTTTTGTTTTAAAATCCATTTGACCACTTCATCACTAGGATAATTAATAATTAAAAAGTCACACGCAGCACCTAGTCTTTTACAAAAATATTGATCATTTTTATTAATTTCATGTGCCATATGCTGATCTCGACTCGGATCAATACGACCGTTTTTTATATTTGTTATGGGATCTTTTTGATTGAGAAATTTTTTTAGGTCAGCAGAACAAAAACCATAAGTTAGCTTAAATTGCTCTTTGCCAAAATAATCAATAATTGGATCAATAATATATTGATTTAATTCCTGCAAAGCTTTAATAGTTTCTGAATTTTTCGGATAAGGATTAATTTGAGTAGAATATTTTTGATATGTTTTCGTACAAGTACAAAAATTCTCTAAAGTTAGATATTGTCCCAAAAAAACATCTAACATCAGTTAACAAATTTATAGAGTTTGTTGTAATACTGCTTTAAGCTTGGAATAAAGAGCCGAATC
Organism: Chroococcus sp. FPU101; assembly: GCF_017312365.1. Lineage (GTDB taxonomy): Bacteria > Cyanobacteriota > Cyanobacteriia > Cyanobacteriales > Microcystaceae > Chroococcus. The sequence goes on along the minus strand of NZ_BLJI01000003.1, from coordinate 148,423 downwards.
ATCGCCATGAGGTTTAAATTCATGAATACTATTATTTACAAATGTTTTTTGTTCTGATTCTTCTTTAAGCTCTTCGGGGGCTATTGTTGCTTCTGATAGATGTCCTTCTGATATTAATTGAGCAAATAATTCTTTGACATCCGTTAATTGAGTTACTGGAGTTTCAGTCAGCGTTTGGGATAGGAGAACGGATTCATTTTCTAGTAAAACAGTCTCTAAATCCAAGTTTTCCTCAGCATCAGGTAAATTACCGTTTTGTACTTCAGTCTCTAATAATAATTCTGTAGCTTCCTCACCATTACTTGCTGAATTATTTTCGGCTTCTAAACTTGCAGATTGTTCCATCTGATAAAAGCTAGGTAAAGCCGTTTGAGCTTGACGACGTTGAGCTATCTTACTATAGTTGTGGCTGATTGAACCAACCATATTATTACAAATCATCCGTTCAAATTCGCGGTTAAAGTGGAATGTCGGATGTCCTCGTCTTAACCACAAATTCAAAATCTGTTCAACAGAAATAACCTTATATCGTCCTTGATAAAGTGCTTCTACTACCGCTAGACGAATCCATATAATCGGATATAATGGTATCCACTGCTCTAGCAATTCTGGGATGCTATTTTCTTTCATCTCGAATTGATAGCGGCTAAGTAAGATAGCCACTTGATTGAGATTGAGGTCTTTTGTCATCTCTGCCATAGTGAGTACCTAGATAAAAAGAATCTGTCTTGAGAAAGATTTTATTAGTATCTTTTTAAACTAACTTAACAATCTGTAGCAATCAATACGCTTCCTTTCTCTCTATTACGCTAGTATCTTTACTCAAAAATACTGTGGCCTAGGTAACAAAATAGGAACATATTTGATCAAACCTACGTCATACATTAATTTGGCTCTGTTTCTGTTTTCCCATTCTACAGAGTACACCGAGATCTCAAAACAAACAAGGTTTGATCCAATAAAAATATTTATACATTGAATTGATATAGGGCTTGATTGCCAAGCCCTATAATTTACTCGTATAACCAAGGTGTCAAATGAGGTTCCCAGTTAACCAGTTCTTCTTCAGTAAACCAAAGACTAATTTCTCTTTGTGCGGTTTCGGTAGCATCAGAACCATGAATTAAATTACGACCAATACTAACACCATAATCACCGCGAATCGTACCAGGTTCGGAGGTAAGCGGGTTGGTTGCACCGATAATTTTTCTAGCCGAGGCGACAACTCCATCACCTTCCCACACCATCGCTACGACTGGAGACGACGTAATAAAATCAACTAAGCTACCAAAAAAAGGTCGTTCTTTATGAATATCATAATGTTGCTCGGCTAGGGTACGAGACACTTTCATGAGTTTAAGACCTACTAGAGTAAAGCCTTTTGCTTCAAAACGGCGAATCACTTCACCGACTAAGTTCCGTTGCACCCCATCGGGTTTAATCATTAAAAAAGTACGTTCCACGATTGTCTCCTTGTTTGGTGGCAAATTTTCCCAAAACCCAGATTAACCTAGATTGTCTCTATTTTGCTAATTTCACTGTTGAGGAATCGTGTAAGTCGTTGGTTCAGATATACTGGTTTTTTGGGGACTCAAAAAGTAGCCAATGGATAAACCTGTTAGTAACCCAATGACAAAAGATAGAGTAAGAGGAAGCAACGATCGAGATGATTTTTGTTGAGATTGAATCGGTGTTGTTAGTTCTTCAATATTTTCTATAATCGGTGAATTCTCTTCGCTGGCGATTGTTTCTTCTACTGAATTTTCTAAAATTTCGTCTGTACCCGCATTTTCTACATCTTCGCTTTCTTCACAAATTGAGCGTTTTCCCTTAACCACCGCATCGGCTAGATTTGACAAGGTAGACCAATCTTGTTCGAGTGTAATAGAGGTTTCCCAAGCAGGCGCACTATTGATATCGGTTAGGGCGTGGATTTGAACTGTTGTTAATAAATCTATTCCTAAACTACTGATTTCATCTCGCAAAAAAGGAATAAGTTTGTACTGATTAGGAACTTTGGGCGATACTAATTTCAGTTCTAAACAGTTTTCGTTTAGGTTAGCTTCGACAAGAGTCACACGTCTAACTAAAAGGCACTGATTTAAAAGCGTGCTAATGGCTTCCGTGTTTCCTTGTTTGGCTAATTGTAGTAGTTGGGCGCGACTCATAAGTAAATAAAATGATGAAGAATAGCAAACACTAAAAATAGTGAATAGCAAAATTTTCATCAAGCGAGTTATTTTTTCTCAGTATTCCCACTTGCCGCCCAAAATTTACATAGGCTAATGTTAAGCTTTGTTACAGGAGAAAGATGACTAAAGATGAGTGATTTAACGACAGATATTGTTGTCATTGGAAGTGGCATCGGGGGATTAAGTTGTGCTGCGTTGCTTGCCCGCTATGGCTTTGACGTGACAGTTTGTGAGAGTCATAGCATTGCTGGAGGTGCCGCTCATGGATTTGAATATCAAGGATTTCTGTTTGATTCTGGCCCATCTTTATATTCTGGTTTATCCTATAGTCCATCAGCTAACCCACTGCGACAGGTTCTCGATGCAATAGATGAAGACTTAGAATGGGTAAACTATAATACTTGGGGTTGTTGTTTACCTGAAGGCGATTTTAATACGACCGTTGGAGCCGATCAATTTTGTGAAGTTTTGTTACGGCTACGGGGACAAGAAGCAGTCAAACAATGGCGAAAGTTACAACAAGTCATGAAACCCTATGCTGAAGCTGCTGTTGCGATTCCTCCTGCTGCAATTAGATTAGATTTAGGGGCGATTCTGACTACAGGGCGTTTTCTGCCATCTCTTGCCCGACAAGCAGGAAATACGTTTAAATTAACGGGTGCTTTCGGACGAATTCGTGATGAAGTGATTAGCGACCCATTTATCCGTAATTGGCTAGATTTATTGTGTTTTTTGCTATCGGGTTTACCTGCGGATGGAACTAGCGCGGCTGAAATGGCTTTTATGTTCGCTGATTGGTACCGTCCTGGGGTGGTTTTGGATTATCCTGTAGGGGGTAGTAGTGCGATCGTCAATGCGTTAGTCAGAGGAATTGAAAAGAAAAGGGGAACAGTTCGCCTCAATGCACACGTAACAGAAATTATCATTCAATCTGGACGCGCTACAGGAATCAAGTTACGCAATGGTGAAATCATCAAGGCTAAACGTGCGGTTATTTCTAATGCGTCTATATGGGATACTCTAAAATTATTACCCAAAAATTCAGTATCAGATAGTTTTCGTCAAGAGCGTGAAGCGACACCAGAGTGTGATAGTTTTATGCACCTTCATTTAGGAATTGATGCGAGTCATTTACCTTCAGATTTAGCTTGTCATTATATTATTGTCAATGACTGGGAAAAGGGCATTACTGCACCACAAAATGTCATTCTAATCTCCATTCCTTCGATTTTAGATCCGTCTCTGGCACCACAGGGTAAACATACTATTCATGTTTATACCCCTGGTAATGAACCCTATCAACTTTGGCAAGAAATGGATCGTAAAAGTATTGCATATCAACAACAAAAAGTAAATCGCTCTGAGGTAATGTGGCAAGCTTTAGAAAGAGTTATTCCCGATATACGTTCTCGTTGTCAAGTAACTTTAGTCGGAACACCATTAACTCACGAACGATTTTTACGTCGTCATCGCGGTTCATATGGCCCTGCAATTGCCGCAGGTAAAAGCTTTTTCCCTGATTCAAAGACTCCTATTTCAGGTTTATGGTGTTGTGGTGATTCGACATTCCCTGGAATTGGTTTACCTGCTGTTGCCGCAAGTGGCATGATTACTGCAAATACACTCACATCGGTATCGAAGCATTTGGAGATGTTAAAAGATATCTTGATCTAAAAAAACTTCACTCCTTAATGAACAATTTTTCGGATTATTGAGAAATATACGACAAATGTATCAATGTCTATCTCTTGACAGAGGAAAGCCAATAGTAGAGGTGAATTAAGATATGAAGCGATAATTGAACTAAAAAAGACTATGGGTGTCATTCAGTCGAGTTTTACGGCAACAGATAATGCTTTTCATGTCGAAGGCTACGAAAAAATCGAATTTAGCTTGCTCTATGTAGATGGAGCTTTTAAAAAAGAGAATACTGAGATCGCAGATAGCTATCGCAAATTAGGACGCTGTTTGATGATTGTGGATCAAGCAGTATACAATCTCTATGGCGAACAGATGCAAGATTATTTTGATTACCATGAGATTGAATTAACGGCTTTTCCAATTACCATTAGAGAGACAGATAAAACTCTAGATACTCTTGAATTGATCGTTGACCAATTTGCGGATTTTGGTTTACTACGGAAAGAACCTGTACTCGTCGTTGGTGGTGGTTTAATTACTGATGTTGCTGGTTTTGCTTGTTCAACTTACCGTCGTGCAACAAACTACATTCGTATTCCCACAACTTTGATCGGAATGATCGATGCAAGTGTCGCGATCAAAGTTGCAGTTAATCATGGTAAGCTAAAAAACCGTTTAGGAGCATATCACGCTTCACAAAAAGTTATTTTAGATTTTTCGTTTTTGCGAACACTACCTATTGCTCAAATTCGCAATGGTATGGCAGAACTGATCAAAATTGCGGTTGTTTCTAATTCAGAAATTTTTCAAGCACTAGAGAAGTACGGCGAAAAGTTACTAAATACCCATTTCGGCTATCTGAACGGTACTCCAGAACTCCGAGAAATTGGTCATCAGGTCACCTACGATGCAATTAAGACGATGTTGGAACTAGAAGTACCCAACCTACATGAACTTGACTTGGATCGAGTGATCGCCTATGGTCATACTTGGAGTCCAACGCTAGAACTTACGCCTCAAATTCCTATGTATCATGGTCATGCGGTCAATATTGATATGGCCATCTCCGCAACTATTGCTCAACAACGGGGTTATATTACTGTTGAAGAACGCGATCGTATTTTAGGGGTCATGAGTCGTATTGGTCTAGCACTCGATAGCGAATATCTCACCAGCGAACTACTCTGGAAAGCCACCCAATCGATCACCCGTACTCGTGATGGTTTACTCCGCGCTGCTGCACCAAAACCCATCGGTACCTGTATCTTCATGAATGACCTCACCCGTGAAGAGTTAGATAATTCTTTACTCTTGCATAGGGCAATTTGTCAGAATTACCCACGTCAAGGCGATGGGGAAGAAATGTACATCAGTATCAAAGAACCATCCGCTAATTTGATGGAGACATATTGATGCCTCGTCCAGTTACACCATTAGGGATTTTAGCAAAAACCTTAGAGTCGATTGTTCAAAAAATTGATACAACGGATACAGTTTTAAAAGATGAGATATGGTATGCCTATCAACTTGCATCAGGACTCGATCCCTATCTAGAAGACTGTACGACACCCGACTCGGAGCCACTACGCTTACTTAGTGCTAAAACTCAGCAAGAAGAATGGAGCCAAAACTGGCAACAACAGGTTACAGAAGTTCCTCTAGAACAGGAAATGCTCTCAGGACACGTGGAAGGGCAAACACTAAAAATGTTCGTAAAGATGACCCAGGCGACCCGAATTTTAGAAATCGGTATGTTTACTGGATATTCCGCGTTAGCAATGGCAGAAGCATTACCTGAGCATGGACAAGTAGTAGCCTGTGAAGTCGATCCCTATGTGGCTCAATTCGCTCAACACTGTTTTGACAATTCACCTCATGGTCACAAAATCAAGGTTAAAGTAGCACCAGCCCTCTTGACAATGCGACAATTATCTGATAATGGCGAGTCCTTTGATTTGGTGTTCATCGATGCAGATAAAGGGAGTTATATTGATTACTTCAACTTTCTGTTAGAGGCGAATTTATTAGCACCACAGGGAATTATCTGTGTTGATAATACCTTGTTGCAAGGCGAACCTTATCTAAGTCAAAAACAATCTCCTAATGGTGTAGCGATCGCACAGTTCAATCGTCACGTCGCCGATGATCCCCGCGTTGAACAGGTATTATTACCCTTGCGCGATGGCTTAACGATCATTAGACGAGTCTGAGGTCAATATGGATAATCTTTTTAATTCATCGGCTGATTCTATCTCACCAAAATTCGGATGGTTGCGCTCGATCCAAGGGTCATCACTAAAAACGTTAGGGACACTGTTATTGTTATTATTGATGCTGCCATTCAATTTAGCACTAACTTTAGCGGCTTTAGTTTGGAGTCTGATTAGTTGGCTATTTCGACCAAGAGTCATAGCATCTAACCCTAAAACTGTAATGGTTAGTGGGGGAAAGATGACGAAAGCCTTACAGTTAGCGCGATCGTTTTATATGGCAGGGCATCGAGTCGTATTAGTCGAAACCCATAAGTATTGGCTAGTCGGTCATCGCTACTCATGGGCAGTTGATCGCTTTTATACTATACCCGACCCCAAGCAAGATACCCAAGGCTATCTACAAGGGTTACTCGATATTGCTCAAAAAGAACAAATCGATCTATATGTACCAGTTTGTAGCCCTGTAGCCAGTTATTATGATGCTCTGGCTAAAGAATTTTTGGCTCAACAGTGTGAGGTTTTCCATGAGGATGCCAAAACGGTACAACAACTAGATGATAAATATCAGTTTGCTCAAGCAGCAACAGACTTAGGTTTATCCGTTCCCAAATCCTTTAAAATCACTCATCCTCAACAAGTTCTCGATTTTGATTTCTCAAAAGAAATTCATCCTTATATTATTAAAAGCATTCCCTATGATTCAGTTAATCGTTTGAACCTGACTAAGCTACCCTGTGCAACCCGTCAAGATACTGAAATGTTTGTCAATTCCCTACCCATTTCAGAAACCAAACCTTGGGTGATGCAGGAGTTTATCACAGGTCAAGAGTACTGTGTTCATAGTACAGTAAAGAATGGTGAATTACGGGTCTATTGCTGCTGTGAATCTTCAGCTTTTCAGGTTAATTACGAGGCTGTAGATATACCAGAGATCAAGCAATGGGTAACTCAGTTTGTACAGGGAATGAAACTAACGGGACAAATGTCATTTGATTTCATCCGTACCCCAACAGGTGAAGTATATGCGATCGAGTGTAACCCCCGTACCCACTCTGCGATCACTCTATTCTACAATCATCCCGACTTAGCCAAAGCATACCTCGATCCAGAACCTTTCTCAGAACCCCTACAACCGTTGTCCTCGGCTCATCCTACCTATTGGACATATCATGAACTTTGGCGACTGGTAACGCATTTAAGTTCACCTAAAGAGGTTGCCTATCGTCTTGGTATTCTGTTCGGAGGTAAGGATGCTATTTTTAGTTGGAATGATCCACTACCTTTTCTAATGGTTCATGGGTGGCAAATTCCCTTACTGTTGCTAGGTAATTTACGACAGGGGAAAGATTGGATTCGGATCGATTTTAATATTGGTAAGTTAGTTCAGATGGGGGGAGATTAGACAAGCTAGAGTTGAGATGCAATGCTTTGACGAGGAATAATAAGTCTAATTTTCTTTTTCATCCCCGATTAAAGCTACTCCTCGCGGAAAAAAAACAATCATGACCTCTACCTCACTGCGATCTAACCTCCAATCTGAAATCCGCGAATTTTTAAAACTTGCCATTCCTCTAGTGAGCGCACAAGTCGCTCAATCAGCGATCGGTTTTGCTGATACAGTAATGATGGGTCGCATGGGAGCCGATGTCCTAGGTGCAGGTGGACTAGCATCAATGATCTTCCTCTCAATTATCACGACTGCGAGTGGCATTGTCATGGGTGTGAGTCCACTAATTGCCGAAGCTTTTGGTTCTGGTCAAAAAAATCGAATTGAACAAATTGCTCGTCAGGGAATTTGGCTAACATTATTAGTTTCACTACCACTTATTATTATTACGGGACATCTTGATATTTGGCTCAACCACACTGGACAGTCTAAGATAACCCTACAATATGTCAATACCTATCTAAATATTATGCGGTGGGGCTTATTACCAGCTATAGGATTTGCTGCGCTGCGTGCCACTGTTTCGGCTCTCTCTCAAGCGCGTCCCATCATGATGATTGTGGTAACAGGAACGGTTTTTAATATTATTGGAAATTATATCTTGGGGTTTGGTAAATTTGGCTTTCCGCAATTGGGATTAGCTGGATTAGCAATAGCAAGTGTATCGGCTCTCTGGGGAATGTTTATCGCCTTAGCATTATATGTCTTAATCAATCATAACCTGAGAAACTATCGTATTTTCCAACGACTTCACCAAGTTAAAACTCAAATTCTCTGGGAATTAGTCTGGGTTGGTGTACCCATTGGAATATTTACGGGTTTAGAAACGGGTTTTTTCATGGTGATCATGTTTTGGATGGGAACATTAGGAACTGAGGTTTTAGCGGCTCATCAACTTGTGTTGCAGACCATTATTGTAGTGTTTATGGTGCCGTTAGGAATTTCTTACGCGACTACGGTGCGTGTTGGTATCTGGTTAGGACGAAATGATCGCACTAGAATTAAACAAGCCGCTTGGGTTAGTATGAGTATCAGTACACTTTTTACCCTTGGTATATCGATCGCCTTTTTACTATTCCCCAAGCAGATTATCGGGATTTATTTAGATGTGCAGAATCCAGACAATGCAGGTATCGTTGCTATTGCCTTACCACTGGTGCTGATTGCTGCGATCGCTCAAGTTCTAGATGGATTCCAAAAAGCAGTCTATGGCGCATTACAAGGACTACAAGATACACAAATTCCCATGTTACTGAATATACTAGGCTATTGGGGTATTGGTCTATCGGTGGGTTATGGACTGGGTTTTGGTTTAAACTTAGGCGGTGTAGGTTTGTGGATTGGGCAATTAGTCGCTACTGTCGTCGTTGCCGTTCTCTTTATCTGGCGATTTAATCATCTCACTCAAGAGTGAAGCAATTCTTCAAACAAAGATAAATAACGACCTGCTTGTATTAATAAATTAAATTCGCGTTCGGCTTTTTCACGTGCTTGTAGACTCAGTTTCTGATAGCGTTCTGGGTTCTCGATCACCCAAGCAATACCATTCGCTAAATCTTCACTACTCAAACACTCTGCACGGTATCCATTCTGTTGATGATCAACTAGATCCTTTAAACCCGTTGTATCAAAACAAACTACAGGCGTACCACAGGCTAAAGATTCAGATGCAGTTTGTCCAAAAACTTCTTCAGTCGATGGCACAATCATTACATCAGCCGATGAATAAAGTAGAGCTAGTTTACGTTCATCATCGATTTTACCTAAATAATGAATTGGGAAACCTAATTCTATTGGTTTTTCGGGTTGAGATGCCCCAAAAACAATTAGATTAATTTTATTTTTCCATTCTGAATGACTCAGTTTTTGCAACGCATCTTGTAAGAGAGAAAATCCTTTTCGATGGTTATTAATCGCGTTAATTGCCCCAAATAGAACTAAATGCTTATCTTGTGGCAAGTTTAGTATATTTCTTGCGTTTTTTTGCTCAGTTGGATGATAAAGCTCAATATCTAAACCATGATGAATGACTCTAATATCTTTATTCCAAAATAGTGAACTCGATCTAGCACATTCAGCCAGCCAATGACTCGGAGTAACAATAGTAAACTTTAGATCATTCCATGCTCTAGCTTTGCGCTGCCAAGTTAAGCGAGATAAATCCCAACTGCGATCGCTTTTTAGGATCGGACACTTGCCACAAGATCTTGTATAGCCATCACATCCTTGAGAATAGCAACAACCGCCCGTAAACGCCCATAAATCGGCAAATGTCCAAACGATCGGTTTTTTAATTTTCGTTAATGCTTCGATGGGTAGAAAACCATCACAGATCCAGCGTAAATTAACAACATCTGGAGCAAGTTTATTAATTTGCGGGTTAATGATGTCTGGAAGCCACTGAATCGGAAAAAGTACCGCACCCTTTTGTCTATTTTGATAAATTCTTAGAGGTAAAGCATCCAAGTCTCGACGCGCTTTCCAGATTTTTTGAGCAAATTGATTCGGTGCGCTCACTAAAGTCGGATCATCCATCCGTTTATCTTGAATGAGCATTCTAGAATCAATTCCTAACTTAAGAAAGCCTTGATGGAGTCGATAAGCTGAACGAGAAGCACCCGCCCCACCGATCGGATCATAGCTACTAACAATTAATGGTTTAATCATTATTGATTTAATTAATATAGGTCAATTTTAGGAAATATTTCACAATCAATTGGTTCACCAGATTGAAGCGTTTTTATTGACTTAAATTCTGGTATTCCAATTTCTTCAATTGGTTGAAACGGCCATGTTTGCGGGCGAGAATCATAAACAACATCATCACCAGTCCAATTCGTTACAATGGCACGTCTTGACATAGAAGTTGTATTACCGATTGAATGATGTATCGTCTGGAAATGATGAACTAAAACATCACCAGGCTCCATATCCCAAAATAAAATTTCAGATGAGTCTGGCTCAGAAAACCAAGAAACATTAGAGTTTTCTCGTAAATCTTTATTCCATAAATGAGAGCCTTTAATATATTCTAATCGTCCATTTTCTTTATTGACTGGATCTAAGGCCAGCCAAATTTTACAACATTTCCATCCCTTAACAGGCCAATAAGGTAGATCATTGTGCCATCCCACATAACTATCGGCTTTTGCTTTTTTCACAAAAAAACCGTCACATAAAAAGTTTATTTTTTCTGATTCCATAATTTGAGCAGCAACCCTCGCTAGAGGAGATTTAAACACTAAATCACGGAAATCATCATCTTTGAGCCAAAGTCCATAATCATGAACAACATCACCTGTTTTTAGTTTTCTTCCTCGAACTCCATTGCTATTTAATAAATTGCGATCAACGGCTGTTCGCATCCGTTCTACACAAAGATGATCAACAACATTTTTAAGGCAGATCACACCGTCTCGCTTAAAGTTTTCAATTTCTTGGCGGCTAATTTGGCTGCTATTTACTATCAACATTCTATGTTTGATCCTTTTTAAACTTTATTGATGCTTTGAGTTAATGAAGTGACGATGTTACAAAATGTCTCTTTGTCGAGCTTATTTGTTTATGTTTGATTTGGCATCTAACTAAAGAATAATTTAAAATATCTGACTTAGGACAGTTGTGTTTTTTATTTTACAAAACATAATTTTATGAGTTGAGTTAACAAAAAAATCACAAAATTATTTGCTATTTATCAATTTTTGATAGATGATATAGTGATAGAAACTTGGCTTACTAAGTCGAGCTTATTTGTTTATGTTTGATTTGGCATCTAACTAAAGAATAATTTAAAATATCTGACTTAGGACAGTTGTGTTTTTTATTTTATAAAACATAATTTTATGAGTTGAGTTAACAAAAAAATCACAAAATTATTTGCTATTTATCAATTTTTGATAGATGATATAGTGATAGAAACTTGGCTTACTAAATAGTAATTTTTAGTAAAAATCTAACTACTTCTAACAAATTTGATAGATGACAGTAAAGTTAATTATTTGAGTTAAGGAGATTTATATATGTCAGTGCTTCGTATCCTTCATGTTGTTGGGTCTGCACAAAATAAATTTTACTGCGATCTATCACGTCTCTACGCTCAAGACTGTCTAATCACAACGGCAGATCGATCGCGTTATGATTTCTATATTGCATATATCACACCCGATGGTCTGTGGCGTTTTCCTTCATCCCTTAATAAAGAAGATATCAATACAGCTAAACCGATGTCCCTCTGTGATGCGATACAGTTCATCACTTCAAAAAATATTGATCTAGTGTTGCCACAAATGTTTTGTACTGCGGGAATGACTTATTACCGCGCACTGTTCGACCTACTTGGCATTCCTTATATCGGTAATACTCCAGATGTGATGGCGATCGCACTCCATAAAGCCAGAGCAAAAGCAATCGTTAGTGCAGCAGGTGTTAAGGTTCCTCATAGTGAATTACTTCGTAAAGGTGATATTCCGACTATTGAGCCTCCAGTTGTCGTTAAACCTGAGTCTTCTGCCAATTCTTTAGGGGTTACTTTAGTTACCAATAGTGCTGACTATGATGCTGCTCTAAAAAAAGCCTTTGAACATTCAAATGAGGTCATTGTAGAAGAGTTTATCGAACTCGGTCGAGAAGTCAGAGGCGGTGTTATTGTTAAAGATGGTAAATTAGTCGGTTTACCCCTTGAGGAATATTTAGTCATTCCCGATAAAAACCCCATTCGCACCTATGCTGATAAACTCAAAGCTACGGACGAAGGTGAATTAAGTTTTGCGGCTAAAGATAATAAGAAATCTTGGATTGTAGATAAGAGCGATCCTGCAACCGAACGAGTTCAAGAAATAGCTAAAAAATGTCATCAAGCTTTAGGCTGTCGTCATTATAGTCTTTTTGATTTCCGTATTGATCCATATGGACAACCTTGGTTTATCGAAGCAGGGTTGTATTGTTCTTTTGCATCCAAGAGTGTTATTTCTACGATGGCAAAAGCTTCGGAAATACCTCTTAATGAATTGTTAGGGATAATGATTGATGAAACATTAGTCTCAGTTTGAACAACTACAACTAAGTTGAATCTGGCAATACACGATCGTAACGGATGGCTTTTTCTAAAGTGGCTAGTTTTTCGGCCCGAAGAGCGTAGGACTGTAGTACTGAGACATTCAAACCTGTCAGAAGATGCAATTCTGTTACAGATAGTCCTCTAGTTAGCATCTCAACACACCAGGTTACTTGTGCCTGCTCGATAGTGGGGGATTTTTGAGGAGGAGGTAAAGCATTTATAATTTCTTGCCATTGTTGCCTGATCAGAGTTTCTGAAAGAGGTTCGCCAGTGGGACTGATCAATAAAGCTGAGTGACTGTCCTTACGGCTTTTCAGCCATCGTGTCAAAGGATTGCGTGTATAGGAACCGTAACGCTTACCTAAAATCCATTGATTCAGGGGAACTTCTCGTACTGATCCTTGGGTGAGCCGCAAGAACTGACCGTTAGAATGATTGATATAGTGCGATCGTTCTAAGGTACTTATTTCTGCGGGTGTTAATCCAGAACCAAACAGGACATACATGAGAGCGTATTCTTGTGAACCTTGTTTTTTGGCCTGTTGCAGAAGTAAATGTACTAAAGGAGCAGGTAAATCAGCCGCTTTTTCTGGAACTAATTCGACTGACTGTGCTGCTACTGTTCCAGACAAGAATAAAATCACTAAAGTTTCTAAGAAATCCTCCCGATTCTGCCAAAGTTCGTGATGCTCTGTTGTTAATTCAATAGCAGCATAGCCTAACAACATGGCATTCAGTAAACTGGCTAATTTTTCTGGACTCAGATAGGAATGTTTTGAGCTATTAGCGATCGCTGTTTCTAACGATTTAGCTACATAGCGATTCGCTTCGCTTAATTCCTTACCGAGTGCTTTTCGGTTTTCGACGGGATATTGTCCTGCTTCTCCTACTAGGGAACGTACCACCTCTGGAAATTGCTCTAAAGCGAGTAAGAAGGAAGTCGAATAACTTTTGATCGCTTGCTCAAGGACTACTAGAGGTGCAGACTGTTCTAAAAACGTTTGGCTTAGATGAGTGAGTATCTCTGATTCTTCGATAACGGCTAAGAGTAATCCATGCTTACTACCAAAATGACGGAAAAGGGTCACTTCATTAACTTGGGCTAATTCTGCGATCTGTTTAGTAGTCGTTGCAGTAACACCTTGAGTAGCGAATAACTTAAGAGCCGCATCAATTAAACGCGCTCTAGTTGAATTTTGCGAGGAGACCATGAACAATAATGCAAGTGGTACTTGCAAAACAAAGAAATGATGATTATAATTAAAAAAGATGTAAGTGTTACTTGCATTCTCTCCTTCTATTGTAGCTGTCTTTATTGGCAATCGCAGGTTTTAGCCAGATTACATAAAGTTGAGCCAACCAGTTAGTTTACTAAGCAACTGGTTGAGATCTAACCTGTCAACATTAAGGATATTAATGAATTCTAATTCTTTTGAAACTTCCCTAGAGGAAGAACGATCGCTGCCGATTAGCTGGATCAGTGTGATATTTTTCGGCACGATTCACGCATTCGCTTTGTTAGCACCTTGGTTTTTTTCGTGGTCTGCACTTGGGATCACATTATTTCTTCATTGGCTTTTCGGTAGTATTGGCATCTGTTTAGCCTATCACCGTTTACTGAGCCACCGCAGTTTCCAAGTTCCTAAATGGCTAGAATACATTTTAGTGAGCATCGGTACATTAGCTTTGCAGGGTGGCCCGATCTTTTGGGTTGGAGGGCATCGATTGCACCATGCGTATACTGAAGATTTTGACAAAGATCCTTATTCTGCAAAACGAGGCTTTTGGTGGAGTCATTTCCTCTGGCTGATTTATCCACGAGGAGGTTATTTCGATTACGAAACTTATAAAAAATACGCTCCCGACTTGGCACGAGATGCTTATTATCGCTGGTTAAACCGCAATTTCTTGCTACTGCAAATTCCTTTAGGGTTATTGCTCTACTTATTCGGTGGTTGGTCGTTTGTAATTTATGGTGTGTTTGTTAGAACAGTTTTGATTTGGCACAGCACTTGGTTAATTAACTCAGCGAGTCATGTCAGAGGTTACCGCACTTTCGACTCGCAGGACAACTCCCGTAACCTTTGGTGGGCTGCCCTTCTTACCTACGGAGAAGGCTGGCATAACAATCACCATGCTTTCCCCAACGCTGCTAAAGCGGGGTTACAATGGTGGGAAATTGACATGACTTGGTGGACAATTCAACTTCTACAAAGTTTAGGTTTAGCCAAAAAAGTTGTACTTATTAGCGAAGAAAACCTAGCTAAGAATCGACTCAACTAAATCGGTCAGATCTGCACAAAAAGATGAAGAAAATCATGATTGACTGTCATATCTTTTATCATCTTTTTTTGGCTTTTTTGTTTCATCAGTTAGTTTTTTTGGCTTTTTAGCTTCTCGGTTACCTTTGTTGTCTTTAGTCATAATAAGTTTCTCTTTAAATATAAGCAGATTGAGTTGTTAGCCGTTGATTAGGCTAAAATCTAAACCATTTAATTTTTTAGAAGAATATAAGTTATTTACTCTCTTTAAAATCTAACCTTAACACAGAATAACTAAAGTAGCTAATATCAAAAGCTTTTATCTTCAGTTAATTTTGTTGTAATAATACTTATTGTGTGTTAAAGTTAAAGCAACTGAAATTTTTGACAGTAGTTGAATTTTCTGGATAAATCCTATGGACTTTTAAGAATTTCATCTTGAAGTTTATCTAGGTTTGATGACTAACTTTTTAAGCGGTATTCAATTAATATGAAAATTCAAGCGGTAGATATTCGAGTCGGCGATCGCATTTTTGCTTATTTCAATACTAAAATGCAAGTCTGTACTGTTAGAGATATTCTTGAGCCTGGACTAAAAAACATAACTTTATTGGTATTTACAGGGGCATCTTATCGATTTACCGCATCCCGAATCGTTCGATTCCAATCTAATGCACTTGTTGATTTAGAAAAATTATGAAATGCTATTTTAATGATGATTGTCCAGTCTAGAAACTTAATAAATTAATCCAGTGATTCTAGTTTTTTAAGACACCGTAAAATGAAGTTATATAGTAAGTAGTCCAAATAGTTTGTTTTCATGGACTAAAAATCATAGGGTGAGTCGGTTAAAACTGACTTTAACAATCAAATCGAAAACTCATTGACTGGCAATCTTAATAAATCTCTAGTTAGATAGATTAACAAGAGACACGTAGAATGCTAATGTGTCACTAAAAATTAACAACTATTCATTCAATGAATACATACTCATTGATTCCTGAAGTTATTTTAACAGTGAGAGCGCGGCTAGGTGAAAGACCGTGTTGGGATGCTCAAGCTCAATGTCTCTACTGGGTTGATATTTATAATCATCGTTTGCATCAATTCGAGCCAAAAACGAAAAAAGATCGCTTTTTCGATGTGAGTGAGGTGGTGACTTGTTTTGCACCTGCATCTAATAACCGTATAATCATTGCGCTGCGTCATCATCTTGCTTTTTTAGATATCCAAGATGGTACGGTGACACGTTTGTTAAAGTTAGACAAACCGTCCGACATTCGATTTAATGATGGTAAGTGCGATCGCTTGGGGCGTTTCTGGGTGGGTACGCTGTGTACTTCTGGGGCAAACGCATCTCTTTACCGTTATGATCCTGATGGGACTCTCAAAGAGATGGAAACGGGTTTAACGATTTCTAATGGTTTGGGTTGGAGTCTGGATCAACAAACATTTTATCTTACGGATAGTAAACCAAAAATTATCTATGCTTATGATTTTGATCTAAGTCAAGGTAATATCGAAAACCGACGAGTATTCATTGATCTGTCTGAAGAATCTTTTTCCCCTGATGGGTTAACTGTTGATAGCGAGGGTTGTCTTTGGTCTGCTATGTGGGATGGTTGGTGCATCATCCGTTTTGACCCGAATGGTAAAGAAATGTTACGGGTGTCTTTACCTGTGCCACGTCCAAGTAGTTGTACTTTTGGTGGAACGGATCTAACAACGCTTTATATTACAACTGCATCGATCGGTTTGAGTGAAGCAGATATTCAAGATAGTATTTTTTCAGGGGATCTATTTGCTGTAGAAACTCCAATAAAAGGTACTCCTACTAACTATTTTGGAGTTGGTAAAGATTAGCCATAATAAGGTCTGCGGCTTTTTCAGCAATGGCGAATATGCTTGATTGAGCGTGTCCTGTGACGACTGAGGGCATAATACTACTATCGACCACACGCACATTATTTAAACCCCTAACTATCAGTTCTGGGTTAACAACAGCCATATCATCAATACCCATTTTACAAGAACCGCAAATATGCCATTGAGACTGTGCCTGTTCTCTGATAAAAGTGTCTAATGCTTCATCTGTTGGATACTTTTGACCAGGGATTAGTTCCCGTTCGATGATTCCTGCTAGGGGTTCTGTTTTAACTAGCTGGCGGGCTTTTTGGATAGCAGCGATTAAACGATCGCGATCGGCTTTTTCACCTAATAGATTAGGATGGATCAAGGGATCGGCTAAGGGATCATTACTAGCTAATTTAACCCATCCTCTGGAAACTGGGACTTGAATTGAGACATGGATCGTTAATGCTTTAGCTTCTTGTTCTGTTTCATCGTGTTGGGTTGTGACCATCATTAAATATTCTAAGTCGCTAACAGGCATTGAGGGATCAGACTTAGCGAAAAGTGCGACACGACATAAATTACAAACTGGTTCTTCAACGTCTGATTTTAGGACGAAATGGCTAGAAACGGTCACATGATCGTGAAAATTCTCACCGACTCCAGGTAATGAAAGTTTTAGCGGAATGTTATGTTTTTTTAATTCATTTTCTGCCCCGATCCCTGATAATAATAAGAGTTTCGGAGATTCAAGACTACCTGCTGCTAATATGACTTCTCGCTTAACTTCGGCTTGTCTTAGCTGCCCTTGGTACATATATTCAATCCGATCGCGCGATCGTTTTCGATGAGTATACGAGTCGCTTGTGCATGGGTGATGACTGTAAGATTACTACGGTTCATCACGGGTTTTAGATACGCTTGAGCCGCTCCATATCTTTTATTATCTTTAATATTAGCCGAAAACCATCCTAATCCCTCAGAGCCTTCAATAAATTCAGAAGCACTAAAATTGTCATAGATGGGATAGCCTAAATGATGACAGGTTTCTAGTATATTTTTGTATACATGATGCTTGTCAGTATTGACTTCTTGCGTTGTTAGGTGTAGTATTCCGTGATGTCCTAAGATGGGATCGCCGCTTTGGTCAAAATCTTCTAGTTTCTGTAAATAGGGTACTATATTTTCGTAATTCCATCCGATCGCACCCTCGGATGCCCATTGTTCAAAATTGTGGCGTAATGGACGAGTATATAACATCCCATTAAGGCTACTCGTACCCCCTAATAGTTTACCTCGCGGTTGCTTAATCTTTCGATTGTTTAAGCTCGGCTGTTCTATGGTTTGATAATTCCAGTCGATGTCGCTTCCGATGAGATCACACCATTGCTGTACATCTTCTGAATCGGGTGTTACTTCCCCACCTACTTCTAATACTAATACACTTAGATCAGGATTTTCTGACAGTCGATTGGCTAGAACACAACCTGCTGTTCCCCCACCCACAATAATAAAATCAAATGAAGTCATAGAAATTTCAGCTTTTCTCGTTCACTGTCATTTTTAAAATAACAAGTTGACTTAGTGGGAGATACTGTCTAGAGTTAGGTTTAAATTCTATGTCTTAAGTTTTGGGTTGGGGGAATTTTTTTAAAACTATTGTACTAATTTTTTCACTTTGCCCATCGCAATATAAGAACCACCTTGCCCTGTTTCCTTGACTGCATCAACGACGAATAAAATTCCTTCTTCTCTAACACCACGAGGAAAACGGACATTAAAATTAGGATCATAGCCATCAGAAACAACTCTGGCTCTTAATTTCTTGCCATCTTGCACACATTGAATTAAAATACCATTGCCGACGCGATCGGTTGTTTCTAAGTCTGCTAAAGTTAAACTTGATTTAACAGCTTGATATTGAGTGTTTTTTCCATTGTTTTGAGTTCTAACGGGGGCTTTTCCGAGTCGTTTAATATTTCCTGATGCGCGATAAAATGAACCATTGGTAGAGGGAATGATTTCATCAACAACATAAGTAATGCCTTCTTCTCGAATACTGCGCGGAAACTGTACATTTAGATCACTATCATATCCGCTACTAATCACTCGTATCCGTAATTTACCGCCAATACGATCGCATTTAACGAGTATGCCACCATCGGGAGTTTCTACATATTCTAAGTTATCTGCTGAACCTGATGTAACGCCCCTAAGATGTAAATCTTCTCTGGTTCGTCTACGACTTTGATATGATTGATCTCGCATCTCTTTGCGAATATCCGCAAAATATTGTCGATTTTCGATTTGTTGGGCATAATATTCGAGTTGGCTAATTTCTTCGGCAATAGTAAAAAATTCTTCTAATGCTTTTTGTTTTAATGCTTCTGTCATTTGACGCAGGGTTGTAGCTGCTTGTTGATAGTTCCCTTTGTCAGCTAATGCGATCGCTTCATCTTTGACTTGTGCTATTCTAAGTTGACTGGTTTGCTCGATAACTTTACTATCTAGTTGTACTTTGCTTGCTTGATCTTTTTCCCCAATTGAAATAGTAATGGGCAATTCTTGACTAATATGCTCGATACTATCATTGACTACTGTGTCATACTGATATGTGAGATTGAGTAAGGGTAATGTTCCTGTTTTCGACACTGCAGGAAGTGTAACTGCTAACGCAAGAGGTTTACTTTCTACTCCATAGACATCCCCTAAAAAAATCTCTATTTTTTCGCCATTTTGTTTAAAACGATAACTATTTAAACTTTCTATTTTTATTCCAGATGCAGGTTCAAGAGTAACGGTTAGGTTTTGTGCAACAACAGATACTAAGCTTTCCATTTCTATCGCAAACACATCTGTTGTGTCATCGGGAGACTGAATAAAGTAAAAATTCCCTTTACCTGCATTCGCCATCCCTATCAATAAATCTTCATTAAAATAAGTACCAAACCCTAGAGTAGTGGTTGTTATACCGTGTTCGGCTTGCTCACTTGCGGTTTTTGTGAGAAGATTTGGATCAGTCTGCCCTACATTGGCTAATCCATCGGTTAATAATAATACTCGGTTCAGTTTATTGGGTGAAAGGTTTGCTTTGACATGGTTGCATCCCATCAACCACCCTCCGCTTAAGTTCGTACATCCTCCCGCACGAATTCGACCAATGAGGGATTTAATTTCATTAGGATCGATCACGTATTGAGGCGATAGAATGGTTTCAACGTGATCATCATAGATTACTACTGAAAGAAGATCATCGGGTGTGAGAAAATCGACTAATTTCTGTGCTGCTTTGATGGCATACTTCAGAGGTGTACCCGCCATCGAACCTGAGCGATCAAGAACTATACTTAAATTAAGAGGACAACGAGTTTTATTTTTTTCGGCTTCTCTTGCTTGAAAATTTACAATTAAGTCTACTGTAGCAGGACTATTTACCGCAATTAACGATTGACTTAGAGTATAGGTTGCTTTCATAGGGCAAAGTTCTCACAGCGTTTTGCTGTTAGTATGCCCAAAGTTTAGAAAAGAAAGCACAGAATTTAACAAAATTTAGTATACTTGTATTGATTCAAGCTATCCTAAATTGATTAATACAATATGGATTTTTTTTGCCTACTCTTCTATATTGGGATCAGTTGGTAAGTTCATGTGTTGGAGAATTTGAAGAATTTGAGCTTGCATTTGTGCTTGTTTTTCATTGATCTGAGTTTGACGATCGCCTAAAATAGATAACTGATGATAATAATCAGCTTGCACTTCATAAAAAGAAGCTTGGGCAGCAGCAATTCTACTTAAATACTGATAGAGTTGATTTCTATCCTTTTCCCATTGGATTATTTTTTGTTGTCTTTCTTGTTTTTCAGCCGCTAGAGAGGAGGAAAGTGCTTCAATCGCTTTAGCATTTTTTGCAATTAGTTGTTTAATTTCGTCGTCTGTCATCATTGTATTGTTATAATTTTGTTTCATTTAAACTAAAAGGAATAACAGATACATCAAATCAGTCTAAGATTTCTGAGCATTCGTGATCACTATATTACCCAATGACATCTCGTTTTAAATAAGGTTGTAACACTTCTGGAACTTTAACGGTACCATCGCTTTGTTGATAGTTTTCTAGAATAGCAGACATCGTACGTCCAATGGCTAAACCAGAACCATTCAGCGTATGTACAAACTGAGTACCTTTTTTTCCTTTTTCTTTAAAACGAATACCCGCCCGTCTTGCTTGGAAATCTTTAAAATTAGAACAACTCGAAATTTCTCGATATTGTTTTGAAGACGGTAGCCATACTTCTAAATCGTAGCATTTCGCCGCACCAAATCCGATATCACCTGTACACAGTTCAATCACCCGATATGGTAATTTTAACGCTTGTAGAATCGCTTCAGCATTTTGGACTAAGCTTTGATGTTCTGCTTCTGATGTGTCTGGATGAACGATTTTTACAAGTTCTACTTTATTAAATTGGTGCAAACGAATTAAACCTTTAGTATCTCTCCCATAACTTCCTGCTTCTCTACGAAAACAAGGTGTATAAGCACAATGTTTAATCGGAAGTTGTTCTAATTCTAAAATTTCGTCACGATAAAGATTAGTGACGGGAACTTCAGCAGTCGGAATTAACCACAAATCATCATCAGCACATTTGAAACTTTCTTCGGCGAATTTGGGAAGTTGCCCTGTTCCTTGGAGAGAATTACTATTAACTAGAATCGGGGGTAAAACTTCTGTATAACCTGCTACTGTTTGCTGATCAAGCATGAAATTAATTAAAGCACGTTCTAAAGCTGCGCCTAACCCAACTAGATTAACAAAACGGCTCTGCGCGACTTTTACCGCCCGTTCAAAGTCAATAATACCCAATTTTTCGCCGAGAGTCCAATGTGGGAGAATATTCGGGTTTGTCGGGATATATTCATCACCCCAGCGTCTAACCTCAACGTTATCGGTTTCATCTTTGCCGATGGGAGTGGTGTCACTGGGAATATTCGGAAGTTGTAAAACAAGAGTGTCTATTTGCGTTTTAATTTCTTTTTCTTGAGGTTCTAAGTCTGCAAGTTGGGATTTAATATTATTTCCTTCTTCTTTGAGGGATAGAATTTCTGTACTATTCGGTTGACTGCCACTTTTAATTTTTTGTCCAACCAGTTTACCAATTTCGTTACTACGCGCTTGTAACTGAGTTCGTTTGAGTTCTATTTCTCGTTGTTGCTGATCTAGTTCAACGATCGCGGTAAGATCATAGGCAGCATTACGACGGTTGAGGAGTTCTTGTACTGTTTGGGGGTTTTCTCGAATCTGCTTAAGGTCTAACACCGATTTATCGTTCCTTGTTGTTGTATTCCCTTTGTTAGAATAGCCGATTTTGCTCATAACACTGGCATTATATTTTTAGTTTACCCGAAATGAACCAAATTATCCTAACTTTTTTTGGTGGTCTTTTAATGGGGTTATCTCCCGCACCAAATTCGGTTTTTTATTTAGCGTGGCTGGTTTTAATTCCACTGTGGAGTAACATTATTTTTTCTAAAAATTCTCTTAAACAAAATATATTGTTAGGTTTAGTTTGGGGAATTGGTTTTCATGGAGTAGCCTTATTTTGGATCACGGGAATACATCCGATGACATGGATGGGTGTACCTTGGTTCGCGAGTCTTTTAATTGCGTTATTTTGTTGGATTTTTATTACGCTTTGGGGTGCTGCTTTAGTTGCCGTTTGGTCTTTCGGAATGAATTTTGTGAAACGACTCTGTAATACTAACACTCTAAAAGATAGTTTATTTAGAATAATTCTAGGGGTCGCTTTGTGGTGTGGTTTAGAATGGTTATGGAGTAATACCCCGCTTTGGTGGAGTTCTCTATCTTATACCCAAAGTCCTGATAATTTATGGATTTTGCAATTAAGTAAATTATCGGGTTTTTCTGTAGTAACGGCTTCAATTGTAGCAGTTAATGGATTACTGGCAGAAAGTAATTATTATTTATCGAGAAACCGTTCTCAAAGTTATACTTTACTTACTCTAGCAGTATCTTTTTTTGTTTTATTCCATGGATTAGGTTTTTATCTATTCCAGCAACCTTTGAGTGAAACACCAGATAAAGCGATAAAAGTCGGCATTATTCAAGGTAATATACCCAATGAAATCAAATTATATCCCGAAGGATTTAGGAAAGCGATCGAAGGTTATACAACAGGATATCAAAAATTAGCGAGTCAGGGTGTTGATGTGGTTCTAACTCCTGAAACTGCTTTACCGTATTTTTGGAATGATATTGTACAAAACAGTTCTTTTTATCAATCAATACTCCAAGAAAAAGTTCCCGTTTGGCTAGGTGCATTTGGGGTACAAGGAAGCAATTATACAAATAGTCTTTTTACAGTAACAGGAAACGGTGAGATTATCAGCCGTTTCGATAAAGTCAAACTTGTTCCCTTGGGTGAATATATTCCATTTGAACCCATTTTCGGCAAAATAATTAATCGTTTATCTCCATTGGATGCTCATTTAGTTCCAGGGAAACCTAATCAAATTTTTAAGACCCCATTTGGTATAACTTCTGTTGGTATTTGTTATGAGTCTGCTTTTGCTGAACACTTTCGCAAACAAATCCAAAATGGAGGAGAATTTATTATTACTGCTGCGAATAATGCTCATTATAGTAAAGCAATGCCCGCACAACATCACGCACAAGATATAATCAGGGCAATTGAAAACGATCGCTTTCTGGCTAGAGCAACAAATACAGGTTATTCTGCTTTTATTGATCCACATGGGAGAACACTTTGGATATCAGAAATTAATCAATATCAAATTCATTCTGCAACAATTTATCGACGAAATACACAAACTTTATATGTTCGTTTTGGAGATTCGTTAACAAAGGTTTTGTTAGTGTTAGGGATGGGGATTATTTTTGTTCGTTTTAGAATTAGTTAGAGAAGATTATACGGCTCTAATTTCAAACTGGTTTAAGTAAGCTATTGGTTGACTCGGATCAAATTCTCTTTGATCAATAAATGCGGTTTTTAATTCTTTTTTATCTCTCTCTTTAGGTAAATCTAGTTTTAAGATTTCTGCTGCATCCTCATAAACCTTAATGGGATACATTTTATCTAACACTTGATCTGCATCTTTCGGATATTCAGTTAAACCCAAATCATTCCACCGAACCATCTGAGTTAATAACCAGACTCCATGGGATTGCCAAGGATAATTAACATGATCTGGCTTTTTCAAATAATCTGTATTCTGAAAATGATAGAGATTAAAATCTGTAAATTTGAAGGTTTCATTATTAAAATTCTCCCAGTTCTCATACATATATTTATCAATTAAAGACGTTTCAATTAAGGGCTGCGGTACATTCAAATATTGACTTTGTGAGAGAATTTGAGCCACTTCTAAACGATTTTCTGTATTATCACAAAAACGACTAGCATCAATTAAAGCGGCAACTAAAGCCCTTGATGTATTAGGATATTTATCCACCCAACCCTGCATCGAGATTAAAATTTTTCCTGGATGTCCTTGCCATATTTCTTTGCTAGTATAAGGAATAAAACCAATTTGTTGAGCGACTGCTTGTTGATTCCAAGGTTCTGCAACGGAAAAACCATCAATCGAACCTGCTTGTAATTTATAGATTAATTGCGACGGATTAATCGATGTAAATTTGACTTCATTTTCTGGATTAAGTCCCATTGAACCCAACCAGTAACGGAGTAAATAGGTATCCATCGAAGCAGGTGACTCAGTAGCAAAACTAAGTTGTCCCGTATTTCTGGCGTAGTCTCGAAAGTTATTAGAAAACTCTAAAAAATTCTTATATTCAGATGCAGGACGTATTCCCCCTTTCCATGCTTTTTGACCTAATGTAATCGCGCTACCGTTCCAATTCAACATCATCAGAGAAACGAGAGGTGTTTTTTGCTTACCGAGTTGTGCTAACATCGGCATAGCAAATAGACCTTGTGCCGCATCAACTTTCCAGTCTATTATTCCTTTTTCGATTTCATTCCAGCTATTTTGTCGTCTCAGTCCAACCGCTAAACCGTAACGCTCAAAAATGCCTTTTTCTTTGGCTATAATAATCGGTGCTGCATCTGTACTCGCTACATAAGCTAAAGATAAATTTTTCTTTTCTAGTTTGCTTAAATCCAGTTTAAAATCTTCTTCTTGGTTTGGTGTTGGCAGTTGAACACCCGCACAACTAGAAATAATTAAACTAGCTGAACTAAGACCCGCATATTTAACAAATTTACGCCGTTTCATGGAAATTTTTGATACAGTATATCATAATATCGT
Organism: Chroococcus sp. FPU101; assembly: GCF_017312365.1. Lineage (GTDB taxonomy): Bacteria > Cyanobacteriota > Cyanobacteriia > Cyanobacteriales > Microcystaceae > Chroococcus. The sequence goes on along the minus strand of NZ_BLJI01000003.1, from coordinate 123,455 downwards.
CGTTTTTCCTCAAGACGGATTAACGATCGCTCTAGGTTCCAAGTGTAGGCCAAGTCACGTAAATAAAGGTACCTACTGCAGCTAAGGCTAAAATCGTTTTAATGACATTCCCGACAATTGAACCAACGACAATACCGATACACACTTTTAAAGAAAGTTGTAAACGTGCCGAGAGTTCCATTTCTTTGCGATATAGAAATTCTCCAATAAAGGCACCCACAATAGGGCCAAATAAAATTCCAATCAACGGCCCACCAATGGGTAAAGCGGGTAATAAACCAAAAAATCCCGCAAATAAGCCAATTAATGACCCAATTTGACTCCAATTACTTGCACCAAGTTTTTTGACACCCCAATAAGTCGCTAATAATTCAACTCCCGTACTCAACAACAAAACGATGAGAGTCACAACCAGAGGTATCGTCACAACCGAAAAACCTTTAACCGCCCCCCAAACAAGGATAGCACCTACAATAAAAATAGAACTAGGTAAACCGGGTAATAACGCACCCAGAACACCAACCATCATGACAGCGATGAGAAACCAATATAAAACATCGTCTCCAATACCAGGATTAAGTGCGATCAAGGACATTTTTTAAACAAAAGAAATCGTGAGCTTATTGATCCTAACAATTTTTGAACATCTTTTTTCCTATCCCTGCCTAGCGAGAGAGTGCGATATAGTTTGAATGTCTCTCCTGTTCAGGTTTGCTCTATGTTAATTCATATTATTGCTGACTACGGAAACAATGACCCCGCCTTTGCTGAAGTCGTTCAACGGTTGTTAACCTATCTCCCCAATGCGACTCCACATTGTCTTTCGGTTGCCCCTTTTAGTACCCTAGCTACTGGTTTTTGGGTGGCTCAACTGGGTTTAAATACTGGGCCTAGTGATCGTTTAGTCTATCATAATTGCGCTCCACGTCAGGATAACCCCGAAGGACGAATTAATAATGAAGGAGAAGGGTTAACGTATGCTTTGCTGCCTAATGGAACAAAAATAGTCGGTGTTTGGGCAGGATATAGCCTTTCTTTTATTAAACACGAGGCGACAACAATTTATAACTTAAATGTGTCTCGCGGGGGATCACAATTTCGTTCAAGAGATGTTTTTCCCCAAGCTGCCGCAGCAATTATGAAAGGAGATGATAGTATTTTAGGCGATGCGATCGCACCCCATCAAATTCCAGATCCACCCTCAGACCGTATTGCATGGGTTGATGGTTACGGTAATCTAAAAACAACCATTCCTGCGAGTTCGATTAATCTACCCACTCAAACCAAAGTTATTGTTAGAGTCGGAGATCTTGTCAGCGATGCAATTTATTCTGATGGTAGCTTTAAGGTACCTGAAGGAACCCTTGCGTTTGCCCCTGGGAGTTCGGGATGGACAAAACAAGACGGAACAAAAATGATCTCGATGGAACTCTTTTTACGGGGTGGAAGTGCATGGCGACGTTTTGGTAAACCAAGAGTCAATCAAATTGTGACTTTTCAACCCCTTTAATCCCTCGATCCAACTAATTTCCGTCAAAATAAACTAAAAACAATAAATTTAGGGTAGAAATCTGATGACAACAACCGCAACGGCTAAACCCTTATCCTTTGAACAACGTTTAGATGAGTCTAATATTACCCGTACCATGTGGTTACTCTGGGCTTTATCGGCTGGACTAATTGGACTCGATGGGTTTGACTTATTTATTATTGGATTAGCACTACCATTTCTACAACGAGATTTTGGACTCAGTACGACTGAAATAGGTGCCGTTGCGGTGGCTGCTTTAGCGGGTTCATTGGTGGGTTCACTCACTCTAGGCCCACTAACTGATAAAATTGGTCGTCAGCTAATGCTATTAGTGGATGTTGCACTGTTTGTGTTTGCAACCGCAGGAACCGCTTTTGCTTGGAATGCAGTTTCTTTGATTGTGTTTCGTTTTCTGGTTGGGGTAGCAATAGGCGCAGATTATCCCATCAGTGTGGCTTATATTACCGAGAATGTCCCCTCTCGACTCCGAGGACGGATGGTGATCGGGGCCTTTACTTTTCAAGCCTTTGGTGCGCTTCTAGGGGCAATTACGGGGCTAGTGGTGATTCACCTGTTCCAAAGATTTTATCCCGATTCAGATTTACCTGCAATTCAATATGCTTGGCGTTGGATGCTTGGCGTTGGACTAATTTTAGCGATTTTGGTGGGATTTTTACGTCTTAGCTTTCTCCATGAAAGTCCCCGCTATTTTATTGCTAGAGGAGACTATGAAGCAGCGACAAAATCTGCCTCAGACTTACTCAATGAACCGATTAAAATTACCCCTGAAACCGATCCCCCTGAACGTGAACCGAGTCTAGAATATGGGACTTTGTTCACGCCTCGCTATCTGAGGAGAACACTTTTAACGACAATTCCCTGGTTTTTACAAGATATTGCAACTTATGGCATCGGAATTTTTACCCCTGCAATTATTGGTGCGTTAGCCTTTGCAAATCAGTCCGATTTTTTAGATAAGGAACTTGCTTCGGCTAGAGGGGCGGCTTTTGTCGATATTTTTCTGATTATTGGTTTTATTATTGCTGTAATTTTAATTGAGCGTGTCGGACGGATTAAATTACAAATTGTCGGCTTTTTGGGGATGGCTGTCGGACTTTTAATTCTAGCTGCATCCGATATTTTAGATGATGGAAGCCATTTTGATATTGCCTTAGTTTTCTTGGGATTTTTTGTGTTTAATTTAATGATGAATGCTGGCCCAAATTCGACGACATTTCTGTTATCGGGTGAAGTTTTTCCCACATCCATTCGTGCGAGTGGGGCGGGTTTTGCGGCGGCTGTAGCGAAGGCAGGGGCAGTTTTAGGGGCGTTTGCTTTACCGATTTTACAAATTGATTTTGGCACACCGATTTTACTTGTGATCCTTGCTGTCATCTGTGTTCTAGCTTCTGTGATGACTTACTTGTTTCGTGTGGAAACCACTGGACGATCGCTACAATCGGTTAGTTTCGATCTTCCTCATGGTGTGCCAAAAATACAAAGTTAAATCGATTATTTTCTACTTTTTTCTCCTTGACAAAAACAGCTTACTATGATATGGAGGTAATTAATAATGGGACTGACATCCCTGAATGAAACAGTTATTGTAAAAGTAAATCGTCAAATTCATTAAACGGAACTTTCATGAAGAACACTATGTTAACTCTGTTGCTTGTGACGGGCATGAGTTTTAGTACTGCTCTAAAAGTCATGGCAACACCTAGCAACCATTCTACCGATCAAATCAATTCTCTGACTCTCGTCAATAATAGCGACTGTAAGGGGGATAAAGATGATGATTGTCGATAAACTGCCTGTACTTAGGCATTAAATAACTCAAAAACCTGTCGGCAAAATTGCTTTAGCTTGTCTATCACATCGGCCGCAGGTTGATATGATCCGACTAATTGCCAGTGTTCGATCGTTGACATTCGCCAAGCCTGTCCTTGATGATTAAACGCCACCATTTCCACCCCAATTAGCCGTTCTTGTTGAGTATCTAAATCTTGGTGAAAGCGAATTTGCACCAGAATACTACGACTTTGGAAGCGAGGACTCCAACCGGGTAAATGAAAGCCAATATCTATTGAATGGGGATCGATCCATTCACGAGTATCTGGATCATTATGCCAGGGTTTAAGATCTGCTCTAGCATCGGGAAAGGCTAACTTAAATAGGCTAACGACTGAAGCAATTTTAGTGGCGAGTTCTAATCCTTTGGCTTGTTCGGATGCGTTCATGTTTGTCTGCTTGCAACACCTAAAATGTAAATCTTGGGTTAATAAATATTTAATACAAGTTAACTCAGATTGGTTGCTGTATCATATGCACTAGCTTTGACGCGTCGATAATTAAGAAAAAGTTCATTTTCGATCCGTTCAACGCTGCATAACTCCCAAAAAGGGGCATCACTGGCGATAAATCCGATTCCTTCGACTGGAGATGGCGCATCAACACCCCCCAAAATCACTGGACAAAGTGTAAGCCAAAATTCATCTATTAAATCTTCTGCTACCAGTGAGGCGATTAATTCCCCACCTCCTAGAATAGCCAGTTTTTCTATTCCAGATTGACTAAATTGTTCTAAGACGGTTAACCAGTTTTCTAAAATTAGCACGCGTTCAAAGTAATTTGGATCAGCTTGCCACAATTGCGATGCTGTCTTCGTCGTTAGTAACCAGCGCGGAACTTTTTGACGAAAAAAACGTAAATTAGGGTCAAGTTGTCCAGAAGCAGAACAAACAATATGAATGGGTTGCGGTGGTTTATTTTGTTCTTGTCGCCATTGGAGAAGATGAGGGCTAGTAATGGGTAAAGTCGTTCCATAAGCCCGTAAAGTTCCTGCCCCAAACAGAGCCGCATCAACTGCAGCGAGTTGTTTTTCTAGGTGTTTTCGATCCGCGACTGAGGGAAAACGGGCAGGCGATCGCTTAATATCAGCAATCTTACCATCGATTGACATTGCCAAAATCACTACGGTTTGTGGTCTATTCATGACGATTTCTATTAACTAGGTTAATATTGTGTTGAGTTTAAAAAGCTAATGAGCCAAAAATCAAACTATATGCCTTGGAAACAATTTTCATTTCGCAGCATTATTTTGACTCGTTTACTGTTAGTGAGTGTTCCTATTTTATTAATGGGTGTCTATATCACTTATCGTAAAGCGCGTTCAGCTTTTCTAGAAACTGCTCGTCAAAATCTGACTGAAAGTGCTATTAGAAATGGAGAAAGTATAGAACATTCAATCCAAGCGTTAAAAATTAATTTAGCAACCGCTAGTGATAGTGTCATTCTTAAGCTTGATGACTCTATTGAAAAAAAAGCGTTCTTAGAACAATTAGCTTATACATTTCCCTTGGCTAATAATTGTGTTCAGTTGGTTGACCTACAAAAAAATCAATTGACGATTAATACTTGCAATGAACCGATGTTTCAGGCAGTCAAGCTTGATTCGTGGCCAAGTCAGAAAAATAAAGTTTTGACTCATCCTTCTGACGTTTATATTAAAAATATGCCTGCTGTTGATGAGACTCAGTTTTCTAATAGAGTTCATCAACTTAATTTACTTTTTTCGGCTCCAGTGTATGATCAAAAAGGTAAGCTTAGGTATGCTTTAAGTCTTAAAACAAGTTTAATTAACCGAGAAAAAATGGCTCCTGGTTCTTTATCAGGTAATCCAGTGGTTATTAGTCAAAATGGAACAATTTTAGCCCATCCTTTATATAAACGAATCGGTCTCAATATCAATCAAGAAGAAGATTACAACAGATTACAAAATCTGATTAATAGTGCAATTGAGGGAAGGCGAGATTTTCTGCATTTATTTTCATTTGAAAAAGATGGGGTAGAAATTGTTGCTGGTTATAGTTCCATTCCTAGTCCGATTACACTTGAAAAAAATCAAAAATGGATTGTTTTAGCGGTTAGCCCACTTGATTATGCTCTGGCACCATTGAGAGATATCAAAAATGTTTTAACCAATATGGTTTTAACTTTAATGATTGGCAATATTTTAGCGATTTTATATATTGCTCGTGAATTATCTCGTCCAATTGAAAAACTTCGAGATTATGCTTTAAATAAAGATAGTATTCATTCTCAAGAACCGATTCCACGAAACTTTTATATTAAAGAGTTAGATCAATTAGCAACTTCTCTTGAAGCAATGCTAGAATCTCTTAAAACTTGGAGTGATGAAGTAATTTCCTCTTGGAGAGAAGCGCAAAATGCTAATCAGTTAAAAAATGAGTTTCTAGCTACAACATCCCATGAATTACGAACTCCCCTCAATGGTATTATCGGTTGTCTGAGAATTATTAAAGATGGTTATTGTGATGATTTACAAGAGCAGGAAGAATTATTATTACAAGCTGATTATGCGGCGGTTCACTTACTAGGGATTATTAATGATATTTTAGATATTGCTAAAATTGAAGCGGGCAAACTTTCGATTAATCCTGAACCACTCGATTTAAAAACTGTTTTAACAGAAGTAGTTAATTTACAATTAGTTCATAGTCAAAAGAAAAAACTAATTTTCAATCTTTCAAATTGGCAGCCAGATGTAATCATTTATGCTGATGCAGCTAAATTTAAACAAGTTTTATTAAATGTTTTAAGCAATGCCATTAAATTTACCGATTCAGGTAGTATTACGATTAGCACCAGTACCGATGAAACGATAGCTTATATTACTGTTCAAGATACAGGAATTGGCATCGAACCCAATCAACAACATAAATTATTCCGTCCTTTTGTCATGATTGATGGTACGACGACTCGTAAATTTGGTGGAACGGGTTTAGGTTTAGCAATTTCTAAAAATCTGATGGCTTTAATGGGTGGAGATATCACATTATTTAGCCCAGGTTTGGGTAAAGGAACAACGGTAGAACTCATCATTCCTTTAGCAGCATCATCCTTAATTACTAAAGATGTAGATTATTATTATGACCCATCAAAGTCAATTCCTCATTAAATTGGGTTACAGGAATCAACCTATAACCCCAAAATTTAAGCATGACATTGACAGCCACTATGAGAACATCCTTCACCATTGGGATGACCATTGGCACAAATCTCACTACAATAGTTTTTTCCGTCTTTTTGAATTGCTTTTGTGGTGTCAACGACACATAGACAAGATTCGCAAGCACATTTCATTAAGTTTACCGTTAGTGAATCCATAATTTAATTACTCCAGTAATAATGAGCTTCAACAACATCTGAATCACTGTTCAGATATTTTTAGTATAACATATGAATACTCATTCAGATATTTAAGTTACTAACTCATGAGAAAAATCCTGACGCTTGGTATAACAATATGGCCCCATCAACGCCCCCCAAATAGCTTGACCCGTTTGCGGATCGATTCCTTTATCATAGGTTTTTAACTCATCACAATTGACTTCAAACCCTAAAGAGACTTGAAAGGTATTTTCTTGGTAAGTAAAGCGACAAGGGGTATCAGAAGTCGGAAAAGCCTTATAATGAAAGCGATCGCCTTCTAGGTGTTGAACATCAACCGCTAGATGACAAGTTGGTAAAACAGTAATTTCATCGAGTGAGATATTTTGTAAACGTTGTGGGTTACGTCCTGCGCCTACAATTGAGTTTAGATCATTAAACATATAATGCTGAACCTCAATTTTAAGTGGACTGGTTTGAATTTGGCGTAATCTTAGAAGACGAGGACGATAAGGCTGATCTAACTTAACAATACTTGCCTGTTCTGCAAAAATCGTCAAACTATCTTCAGGAAACAAGGGAACAGGACGTAACCAGAGATGAAGATGAACATACCAGATAGGTTCTGCAAAAGCTTGTTTTTGATTCTCGAATTCTCCTGCAAGATAGCGTCCAAGAGTAATTAATTCTGGAGATAGCATATTCGTTATTGACCATTAAGATTTAATCGGCACTCATAATCATACTGTCCCATCACAGAAATAGATTGCTCTGCGACTACTTCCAAGTGTCCCAATTATCATTAAAAATAGATGTATCAGGAAAAGCGGTCGGATTGCCACTTTCATCGAGAATACGGCGTAAATCCAATAATTTCTTCTCCTGAATAATCAAATCAGAGTCAACTAATTGATAAGGTAGAATATTCTCTTTTAAGGCAAAAACAGCCGTAATACCCGCAGCAGCACCCGCAGACCATTCAAAGGAATGTACCCGATAAGCAGCAGCAGCAATATGACTTACTGCAATACTTTTACCTGCTACTAAAAGATTATCAATTTCTTGGGGAATTAAGGCTCTTAGGGGAATTTGGAACGGATACGCATTACCTGCCCCTTGACGTTCGCCAGCGCGTTCTGTATTGCCTGGGGCTTCTGGGGGTGATAGAGTCATACAAGGGTGAAAATCGATCGCATAATGTCCAATTCCCACAGAATCAGGGTAAATTGTGGATCGTTTGCGTTTTTGGACTTGTTCTGGTGCGATCGTCCCTTCTAATACTTTAAACCCTTCTAACCCCGATAGTGTTGCCATTAAACGGCGATAAGTATCAGGTGAAAGATTATTTTGATAAAACGTATCTTTATAATTTTGTCGAGAAATATCGATTTCAGAAATCATAAAGCCATCTTCATAGGCAAAAGAAGGTCTTCCGATGATGCGTCGTCCTTCTCGCATATATGGGTATTTCGATAAACCGTGACCAGTACCCATCGGTGAATCTAACCCCGTTAAATACCGATAATTGGGTTCAGGTTTTTTCACCCCGTCACCGAGTTGGGAGTCAGTTGTACCTGTGACTAACCAGTAGAAATATCCGATAGCGTGTTCTTCCCCTTTACGCAGGGTATCAGTTCGCAGTCCACCCATCCAACCACTGGGGTCTAGTTGTCCAGTTGCTTGTAATTGTCCACGAGTATAGATTAAATTATCTTGGGACGTACCAGGGCGATAATCATTGCCCCATGTCCAGTTCTGCATCGAAATATCGCCAACAGTGGGTTTATCGTATGTAATACCGCCAAAAGTTTCTTTTTCTCCGTCTTTTGGACTCCAGATGCGACGATAGGTAAAAACAAGATTAAAACTGGCTAACCGAGGGAGTTCGTAACTGTAATAAGGTTCGTGTTGGGCATAGAATGAGGGAACTTGATGGGTTTGGGGATCTTCCATCGCTTCCATTGCAAAGGTATAAGTAAAACCTTGGGGACAATAAGGATCACCCGTCGAACTAGAGGAAGATGGTTCGAGATAGGTGCGTGGATCGATCCCTAAACGATAGGGGACATCAGCTAAACCGATCAATTCTCCTGTTTCAGTGGCTTCAATGACATACCAGTCTGCTAATTGTTGATTATTAGAAGATTTCGGGACAAAACGGATAATATTCTTGTCGAAACGGGGGGAATTTTCGTAACGATACGCATCTTCAATAATTTGGGATAAAGGTTCAGTGTTAAGGGGTGGTGTTCCTTTTACGGGTTGATGTTGAATAGCTGTAACGCTGGTGATTTGTTTTCCTGTACCTCTATTGGGTAATGCTTCAATGGATAATTCTTTAACGACAGTCGAGGGAAACCATTTGAGTTGACCTTTGCCTTTTTTCGCGGCATCTTTTAATTGATCGAATAATAACTGATGACCATCTTCGGGTAAAAAACAGGATTCACTCACCCAACAATCACCTGGATTAAGTTTTCGATAGTGTTTTTCGATGCGTTCTCTAAATTCTAAATAACCTTGAGGGTAAAACAGTTTTTGTCGTTGGGTTTGGCGTTCGTCTAATGCTGAGGTGCCTTGTGATGAGATTTGTCCCCCCACCCAGTCAGTGATCTCGGTTAAACAAACCGTTTTCCCTCTCAGTAATGCTTCATAGGCGGCCGCGGAACCTGATAACCCTCCACCCACTACTAAAATATCGCACTCAACGGTCTGATCTGGGCTTCTGGGCGGTGTTGCAAGGCTCAGGGGTGAAAAAAATTGTAAAATAGCTAAACTGAGGGGTACAGACGAAAAAAAGCGAAACCAAGATTTAATCAGCATTGCACCAAGTACTTTATGATGTCCAGATTCATTCGAGTATTTTTTGGGTATCTCTGTTCCCTAGTTTCAATTGAAAAGTTTGATGGTCTAGATTTTGTGCTAAAAAGTCATGAAAGATTCGGGAAAATGATTAATCAGAACGGGAATCACGGGACAGGGTTTTTTATTTTGTAGCTGAGTGCTTTGATCAGAGCGAAAGGTATTCCAACGAAATGGCCCCATCTTAGCTGATGACATCCATAATAATCGTTTGGCTCTTGTCATTGCAACATACAATAAACGATATTCCTCAGCTTTTTTCAGTAGTCCCGCTTCTGTCCATGCTTGCATCGGTTCGGGAATGCGCGGTGATAAATTTTGATATTGAGTGTGAACCGCAGAACGCAATTGAGCGCGGGCAACTTCTGCAATACCAAAATCTCCTAAAAATTTCGCCGCGACGGGAACTCTTAAGCTACCAGGTAGAATATCCTCGTGAAGAAAAGGAATAAATACATAGTCCCAGTCGAGTCCTTTTGCTTTGTGCATGGTGATAATAGTAAGTTGTTTTTTTCGGGTATAGAGTTCGTCGTTATCATCTTCAACCGCTTCAAATCGTTCTGATGTGATAATTTCATTTAAGACGGTTAGAGTTGATTTAAGAGAACTATTGCCGATGGTTTGTTGATAGATGCGACTGGCTAACTTTTGGGCGGTGGCGAGTTCTGAACCTGAATATTTTAGTTTCATGCCCAAAAACGGAATCAGTTGATATTGCGGTAATTCTAAACGGGCTTTGAGGAGTTCACAACATAAATTTTTTGCAATTTCTATTTCTTTTTTCGGTTGGTTTTCCAGTGGGGTAGGATATAAGAATTGTTCGGGATAGGTGGCTAAAGCGTTTAAGTCTTGGGCGGCGATTAATCCTCGTTTTTCAAGGACTTCTAGGGTAGATTTAAGATAATCAGGAGAATGGGGACGGTCTAGAAATTGCAATAGTTTACAAATTTCTTCAGGAATTTGGGAAAAACGATCGCTTTCACTGACTTCATAGACTCTAATTCCATATTCTCGATAAAAGTGGGCGAATTTCTCAGCTAGAAATTTTCCTTGGCGGTTTTCTCGCACGAGGATAGCTGCATTGTGTTCGGGGTTAGTAGTGAGTAAGTCTATAACTCGTTTTTCAATGAGGTTAACAGTTTCATAGATGTCTTCGGGGATATAAATTTCTAAACCTTGTCCTGTCGGTTCGGGGTTTGCATCAGCTTGTGGATCATTAATACTAACAGTCTGGATATTTTGTAAGCGGAATGGGGTTTCAGTCTGATTATTTTTGGTGTTCCAAGTGCGATTCACCCACGATAAAACATAATTAGCCGATTCTATAATGATTTTACTACTACGTCCCGCTTGATCCATTGTGGCGAGTTTGTTGTGTTGTTTGCAACGATCGCAAAACCAATTAAAATAAACAGGGTCAGCAGGTGTAAAGGTAGAGTTAATCGCTTGATTGGGATCGCCGACCCGAATTAAATTAGGTGGTAAGTTAGGATCATTAGCATCATGAGCTAAGATTGAAATCAATTTTTCTTGTAATGGGCTAGAATCTTGGGCTTCATCTTCAAATACCCCAAATACTGAGTTTTGCCAGCGTTGACGGATTTTATCATTTTCTAGAACACGTAAAGCGGCTAAAATCATGTCATCGTAATCAATAAAATCACGCGCACGCATTAATCGTTCATACTGTTCATATAATCCTGCGGCAATGGTTAAAATCTTATAATTATCTGTTGCATATTCGCTTAAGTCCCAGACTTGTTGCGGGGTGAGTCCAGAACTTTTGGCCTCTCTAACAACAATATGGGCTAAATTCGGTAGAACTTCGGTTCTGAGGACAGACTGACGGCGTAATTTTTCGGCTTCTTCACCATCAAATTGTGAACCTTCTAATAAGGTTTGATAGCTATAAGGTGACTGGCTCATCCATTGTTCGACTGCGGCGCGAATGATACGATGACTGGGTGTAGGAACGACAATAGTCGCTGTCTCTAAATTTAATTGGGATAAGTCGGGATGACGAGTGGCAAGATGTAAGGCTAAACCGTGTAGGGTTTGAACCATAAAACCACTTTGCGGGAGTTGTAATTCTTTGAGGCGTTTTTTGATTTTTTCTTTAATACTTGCTGCTGCTGAACGAGTATAGGTAACAATAACTAATTGTTTTTTACCATGGAGTTGATGACGTGCAATCGTTATTGCTGCTGCCACTGCTAAACTATGGGATTTTCCTGCACCTGGTACTGCTGAAATCGCCATCCTTCCCCCTTGCCAATCTACTAAACTTTGTTGGCCTGGGCGTAAACTTTGTCGCCATTGTTGTAAGATTTGGTCTGGTGAGAGGGTTTCGCTACTGATAGTCATAGGTGAGATACTAGGGTCACTAGACAACTATTCTAAGCGACTTCTTCACTTTCATACAAACGTACTAATTTACAAAATTTAATCAAAACATATTATTACGATTGTTCCCGCGTTGTGACCCCCGCCTTAAGTTAAACTCCTAAAAACCATATTTTTCCCGACTTTATATAAAAGACAAACTCAAAAAACGTAAAATAACTTAACTACTATCATAATTTTCATACTTTTTACAAGAAAAATCATTACTAAATATATAATTTTACTAAGTTAGGCTAAAAAAAATAATTAATATTGAAACGAAGTTGTTAAGAAAATATAAAAGAGCCGTATTTGTTTTTTTTAAATGGTATGCTGTAGTAGCATTTTAGAAAAATTGTCTTAAAAAAATAATTGTTTTCCTAACCTAAATCTTTTTGTTTCAGGCTTAAAAAATTCAATGATTGTTGAGTGAAGATTAAAGATCTTATTTTCATTCAAATCAAATTTGTATTGGTTACATTTTTTTGATTTAAAGGCATCAAAATGTTTGATCAATTTAATTTTTTGTGTTTAAAACTGTACAAAAAGCTTAATTTACGCTCGTTGTTTCATGAAATAAAAGACAAGATCATCTAAAAAATTAATGACTTCAAAAAGGAGCTAAAGTAAAGTAATGAGTTTGCTAAAAGAAATTGAAATTCTTAGTTTGAACGGAACAAATGAAGTTGATGGCATTTTATTTAGTGAATTTAAGACTGACCTCAACAGTAGTTTTACATCAGAAAGCGTTGATGATACTAATACTTTTGAACTAACCAGTCTTGACGGAGCCAATAATAATGATGTTGATAATAGTTTGAGAAGTGAATCACAAGTTGTCGCCAGTAGTACGTCATCAGTTTTTGATAGTTTTGATTTTATCAGCATTCCTACTTCTGGTTCCGCTAGTCCGTATCCTTCGACAATTTTTGTGTCAGGTATGACGGGTGGGATTACTAAAGTAACTGTTACGCTGTTTGGAATTAATCATACTTTCCCCGATGATATTGATGTATTGTTGGTTGGGCCTAGTGGACAACGAACCCTGTTAATGTCCGATGTCGGAGGTACTAACGATCTCAATGGAGTCAATCTTACCTTTGACTCAACAGTAGGGGCAGTTCTACCAGATTCGGGACAAATTTTCTCTGGAACCTATCGACCGACTAATATTGGTGGTAGTGACTTATTTGCGAGTCCTGCACCTGGGGGTTCCTACTCAGCGAATTTAGGTGTCTTTAATAACACTAATCCTAATGGAACTTGGCGATTGTTTGTTACTGACGATCTTGGTGGAGATTCAGGATTTATCGACGATGGCTGGCGATTAAATATTCAGACTCAAACCGCCCTACCAAGTGTCAGGTTAGCTGTATCTCCTTCTAGCGTCCTCGAAAATGGAACGGCTAATTTAGTCTATACCTTTACCCGTACTGGTTCTCTGAGTAGTCCTCTAACGGTTAACTTTACCCGTGCAGGAACAGCGATTGACGGTAGTGACTATTCTGACTTTGGTAATAATGGAAACACGGTAACCTTTGCAGCAGGTTCGAGTACGACTAGAATTATCGTTGACCCCAGACCCGATACAACAGTAGAATCTAACGAAACTGTAATCTTTACTATTGCTAATGGTGCCGGCTATACCATTGGTACCCCATCATCTGTCACGGGAACCATTCTTAATGATGATACTAATCGTACTTTCACCTTGAATAACTCTAACTTGATCAACATTCCTAATGCTGGTTCGGCTAGTCCGTATCCCTCAACAATTAATGTTTCAGGTGTGACAGGCACAATTAGTAAATTAACTGTGAGTCTCAGAAATGTACGTCATACTTTCCCCGATGATATTGATGTATTGTTGGTTGGGCCTAGTGGACAACGAACCCTGTTAATGTCCGATGTCGGAGGTACTAACGATCTTAATGGAGTCAATCTTACCTTTGACTCAACAGTAGGGGCAGTTCTACCAGATTCGGGACAAATTTTCTCTGGAACCTATCGACCGACTAATATTGGTGGTAGTGACTTATTTGCGAGTCCTGCACCTGGGGGTTCCTATTCAGCGAATTTAGGTGTCTTTAATAACACTAATCCTAATGGAACTTGGCGATTGTTTGTTACTGACGATCTTGGTGGAGATTTCGGCTCGATCGCTAGTGGCTGGGGATTAACGATTCAAACCTAAAAATCTATCCTCTAAGGCTATTGTGTCAGTTAATCCCATTTAAAGGGTAGAGGAAACAAGGAGCTAAGATTTATAATTTCTGTAGAGAGGCGATCGTTTGCCTTTCTACACCCTTAAAGAAATTTTTGTAAATCCTAATGGTGGCGATGAGTCTGGCACTCCTGTGAGCAGTGCGGGAGATGTCAATGGTGATGGTTTTAATGATCTAATTATTAGCGCATCATATGCAGACTTCAATGGCAATTATTCAGGACAAAGCTATGTAATCTTTGGAGCGGCAACTACTTTACCAAATATCACTCTTGCCCTAAACTCTACCACCGTTACGGAAAATGGCTCTCTCAATCTTCTCTATACCTTGACTCGTACTGGTGATACAACCAACGCACTAGCCGTTAACTTTAGTGTTTCTGGAACCGCACTTAATATCACCGACTACAGACAAAGAGGAGCCAGTAGCTTTAATGGTACCACTGGAACGAGCTTCTTTGCTGCTAATTCCAGTACCGCAGTCTTGACAATTGACCCAATTAATGATATATATTTTAGTCCCGAAACTGATAAAACCGTAGAAATTGCGATCGCATCTGGTACAGGATACACTATTGGTACAGCCATTCCTCTAACTGGAACCATTTTGAATGATGATGGTGACAGTGGTGATAATATCTTAAATGGAAGCTCTGGCAACGACATTCTTAATGGCTTTGCTGGAAATGACATCTTACTATGTCGATAGTCCAGATGAAGTAATCAACGAGTTAGCCAACCGCCGACCCTCATTTAATTTATAATTCAACGAATGGGGCTTTATTCTTCGATGCGGATGGAATTGGAGGAAGTACCGCGACTCAGTTTGCAACACTCAATCCTAATCTTCTGCTAATCAATGCTGACTTTTCAATCATCGCTTAATTTCTTTCTAGGGGTTTGAGGGTTAAAATTAAGATCTGCCCTAACCCCTAACCTTTAAAAAACTACTTCAAATCGACATTAAAACAAGTCGTATTCGCATAGACCCAAAACTCGGTTACCATTCCGTCAGGAGGTGCGGGAAAGTATTCTTGTCCTAAAACGATTAAAGGATCTTTAGTATACCCTGAGGCTCCCTCATTATATTCTTCAGCCCCTAAATGACCTAATACATTCGCAGCAAAAACGACTTGAGGCTGTTTTCCTCCAAGTAAACACATATATTCTGTTTCAACTGCTTTAACTGCTTTATCTTCAGGAACCGCACGAAAGACTAGAGTAAAACCACCACTAATACCGAGTGATTGAAAAGTTTGTGATTTACCCATGAATTGTTCAATAACATCTGATGAAAGCTTATACTGTTCGAGTTGATTTTGTAAATCGGTTAAATTTGCACCACCAACTTTTAAAACTTTCGCCATCGCTTCGTGAGATAGCGGATATTCATCCTGAACAAAAGCACCTTGCGTTTCACCAATAAAAATCGGTGCGCCACCCGTCGGAACGTGTATCCAGTAATAAGTATCGTTTTTTTTTCCTAGTGCCGAAGCTGGTGTACTAAAAAAACTCAATACCATCAAGAAAATGATTAAAATTGTTTGAAGTGCGCGAAAAACCTTTTGCATAACCGACACCACTTGCTGATTAGTTATATTGTATCTAGACTTTTAAGGATGGGTTAACTACTATTGAGGTCGGGTAACATTAAAGATAATTAAAAAATTTTATTCAAATCATGGTTGAATCTACAAAATCTGGGCAAGCTCATCAAAACCCAAATCTAAGAACCCAATGGCGGTTGACTTCTGGTTACTTACATCAAGGTTATACAGATTTTGAATCAGCACATATTCTTTTAGGACGCTTCTTAGCAGATAGAACCTCGGTTGCTCCGCTTTCTGAAAGAGAACTTTTCGCGCCTGACGGCGTATTTGAATGGGGACATGAAAAGCCCTTAGAAAAAGTGATTAACTCGAGAGCCGATTTTGAATTTTTGCTGTTACATCCTAATTTATTACGCAAATCGATCGTTATTATTGAGCCTTGGCATCATGTTGGTGCTAATGTGCTTAATGAAGAAGTTCGCGCTTCTAAAAATGTCGCTTACATTGCTCAAAAAGTGGCTGATATAGACTCAATACTATTTCCTGTTTGGTCAACGGGTATTATCGATCCAGAATTAGTGATAGGGGCATTTAGTGCTAGTTATGCAGTAGTAGTAGAAGGAGGTGATCCATCGGTTTATGATGCCTCGACTTGGACAAGTCCCGTTTGTTCCCGTGAAGATATGTTTGCCTTAATCGAAAAATTACTGCTCTCGCGATCCCCTGGTAGCGCACCTGCTATCTTCATTTGTGTTGGACATCAGCTTGCGGCACAAGGTCATATAGGGCTAATTCAAAGAGCAGTTAAAGAAATCTTGAGTACAACATCTCTAGAAGGTGACCACCAAGCGAAAGCACTGAATTCACTCCAAGAAGTTGCAGGACGTATTGCATCAATGGGTAATACACTTCAAGTCCGCAAGCGCGATGGACGAACGGTTGCTAATGGCTGGAATGATGAGCATTTTGCCGTGACCCTAAATGAGTCAAAAGAAGTTGGCGATCGTGTATTATTGCCTTATCAGTCGCCTGATGGTCAAGTTCTGGGAATTCCCTGGGAATTAATTCACGCTCATGATGTAACCTCAGATAGTCATGAAGGTGTAATTGATACAAGTCTTCAATATGAGCGCGAAGTCTCAATTTCAATGTTTCACTCAGACGAAGTTAATGAAGAAGCGATCCTGTTTGCTAACTGGGCTTATCGTAGCATTCATGATGCGATTGTTCCCTATCGACACATTATTGCTGGTAGCCCTCTATCATGGCTGATCCAATTACCTGACTCTATAGAAATTTTATGTTCCACAGCAGTTGACCAAGAGATAGTTACAGAATGTTCAGCTACTTGTATTAATTACAAAGACTTTGAAACAAAAAAAATTCGTCGTTCTTTTACTTGCCAGTTCCATCCAGAGTTATTATCAGACTTACGTGCGATCGGTACTAGAGAAGCTCCTTCTTATTCAACTTTAAAAGCCGACGATGGAGTGCGTTTATTTGTCAGGCTATTATATGCTGGAATGCAAGATTGATTTAGCGATCGCAGAATTAGAGAGAGGCAAAGGAAACAACGGTGAGACAGTCGTTCAAGAAATCTTAGAACGATGTTTTACAAGCCAGTCTAGAGACAAAATGAATCGTTACATTATTTCGCCATCAGCTACTCGTGATTTAAACACAATTGCAGATTATTTTTTGACTATAAATGTAGAAACTGGTGAAAAATTGTTTCAGAGTTTAATCAGAAATGTCAAACACTGACTCAATTTTCCTTCTTAGGACGAAGTTACAACCATTTTAAACCATCATTAAGAGGTTTGTCTTTAATGAACGGATATATCATCTTTTACCGAGTCAACAATGGGGTTATTGAAATTTTACGAGTAGTTAATGGTCGCCAAGATATAGAAGCATTATTTGATGAGGCACAATAGTATAAATAAATATCCTATTGATCATCCCTCATGTCATACAAAACCTTCGACACGGAAGATAATCGTAAATCCTTTGAACTTCCTGGGGCCAAACCACACTACAATCCAGATAGACCAGGACAAGTAAACCACATATTTCTAGATTTATCCCTCGATATCCCCAATAAAAGCTTTAAGGGAACTTGTACAATTACCCTCACTCCCATTCGTATTGGTGTCACCCAACTGGTTTTAGATGCAGTCGATTTACAGATTCAGTCCGTTTTAATCGATAATATCAGTCAACCCTTTGATTACGATCGCTCCTTACTCACAATTCACCTACTTTCACCGACTACCGAACAACCCATCAATATCGTTATAGCGTATCAAGTCGAACAACCCCAAAGAGGACTTTATTTTATCGCACCAGAAGAACATTATCCCCATAAACCCGTACAAGTTTGGACACAGGGAGAAGATGAAGACTCGCGGTTTTGGTTTCCCTGTTTTGATTATCCAGGACAACTGGCTACATCAGAAATACGAGTTAAAGTTCCTCAACCTTTTTTAGCCATATCTAACGGAGAATTAATCGAAAAACAAGAAGTAGGCGAAGAAATCATTTATCATTGGTCACAAAAGCAAATTCATCCAACCTATCTGATGACATTAGCAGTTGGGGACTTTGCCGAAATAAAAGATAGTTGGAATAATATTCCAGTAACCTACTATGTAGAAAAAGGAAAAGAAACAGAAGCGGTTCTTAGTATGGGGAAAACCCCCCGTATGGTTGAATTTTTCTCGAATAAATTTGGTTATCTCTATCCCTTTCCTAAATATGCTCAAGTCTGCGTCGATGATTTTATTTTTGGTGGGATGGAAAATACATCTACCACGATTTTAACCGATCGCTGTTTACTCGACGAAAGAGCCAGTTTAGATCCTCTGCGGACTGAAAGTTTAGTTGCACATGAACTCGCACATCAATGGTTTGGTGACTTAGTGGTGATTAAACATTGGTCACACGCTTGGATTAAAGAGGGAATGGCTTCTTATTCTGAAGTATTATGGGTAGAAGAAGAATATGGTTTAGATCACGGGACATATTATTTATTAGGGGAAGCGAGAAGCTATCTAGATGAGGATGCAAACCGCTATCGTCGTCCCATTGTCACCCATGTCTATCGAGAAGCAATAGAATTATATGATCGTCATTTGTATGAAAAAGGGGCTTGTGTGTATCATATGATTCGTACCATCTTAGGGGACGAATTATTTACTAAAGCGATTCATACTTTTGTTAAAAATAACGCACATAAAACTGTAGAAACCATTGATCTATTGAGAGCAATTGATCAAGCAACAGGTTATAATTTAATGTTTCTGTTCGATCAATATGTCTTTCGCGGTGGTCATCCTGATTATAAAATTGCTTACTCATGGGATGGCGACAGTAATTTAGCGAAACTGACAGTTACTCAAACTCAAAGTGAAAAAGAATTATTTGATCTCAAAATTCCCATCGGCTTCGGATATTCAGTAAATGATGTAAATGTCAAGCAATACACTTTACGCATTCATGAAAAAGAACAAAGCTTTTATTTTCCTTTGGAGACAAAACCCGATTTTATTAGCTTTGATGTCGGCAATAACTACCTCAAAACCGTAACCTTAGAATATCCATTACCTGAACTCAAAGCACAACTCAAACACGATCGTGATCCCGTTTCTCGCATCTATGCAGCAAAAACGATCGCTAAAAAAGGCGGTTTAGAAGCAATAGAAGCATTATCCACCGCATTAACTCAAGATCCGTTCTGGGGAGTGCGTCTAGAAGTAGCAAAACAGTTATCTAGTATCAATTTAGATCAAGCAGTAACAGCAGTCATTCAGGGGTTACAAGATAAACATCCAAGTGTCAGACGCGCTGTTGTTGATGGTTTAAGTCAAAGCAAAACCCTACTCAGTTACAACACCTTAAAAAGCTTTCTAGAACAAGGAGATCCAAGTTATTACACCGAAGCAGCAGCAGCAAGAGGTTTAGGGGGAATGGTGTACGGCAACCTCAAAGCAAAAGAACCCGAAGTTATTGAATTGCTGAAAAATATTTTAGAAACCCGTACAGGATGGAATGAAGTGGTAAGATCGGGGGCAATTGGAGGATTGAGTCAATTAAAAACCTCACCTGTTGCGGTTGATGTCATTCTCGAATATACAAAATTAGGAGTGCCTCAGCCCTTGCGTTTAGCGGCAATTCGTGCATTAGGGGCGGTATCCGTTGGACAAACACCCGATAAGCTAGAAACAATTTTAGAAGCGTTAGAAAGTATCGCTCAAGAAAGCTTTTTCCTAACGCAAGTATCCGTCAGTGTCGCATTAGGACAAATGGAAACCCCTAAAGCGATCGCATTTTTGCAATCATTGTCTTATAGTACCCCAGATGGCAGGGTTAAACGCATGACCGAAGAAGCTATCCAACGAGTACAAAAAAATCTAGGTTCAGACAAAGCACTAAAAGGGTTACGGGAAGAAGTCGAACAACTCAAACAAGAAAACCAAGATCTAAAAAGTCGTTTGACAAAATTAGAAGCAAAAGGAAGTTAATCAGGCTAAAACCCAATAAAATCAACTCTGCTACTCCTTATGGTGAAAAGGATTCTGTCTGGGGGTGTATTCAAGCGATCCGTAAAATCAAGTACAAATAGGATACTGAAACTTACTAATATTGTTTTCTATGACACTGAAAAATTTGACAAAACGGTTATCCACTATCAAACGTTCGATCATTACATCAATGCTTTGTCTATTAGCGATGACCTTTATCTGGCAAGGTGCATTTTTCTCTAATAATGTAGCAATGGCATCGACTGACGCAGCAGATAAGGTAGAAAATAAAGTTGGCAAAGATGCTGGACGTGCTAAGAATTTTATCCAAGATACCAAGGAAAAAGTTCAAGATGCAGCTAAGAGCAATGCGTCTAAAGTTGAAGATGCCACAGATGGTAGCGGTAATTTTATTGAACGCAAAGCTAAAAAAGATAAAAGTAGAATTCTAGAAAAATCCGAAAAAGATGCAGCCAGAACTGAGAAAGCAGTTGATAAGACACAGAATGCTATTGAGCGTACTGTAGACAACATCAAAGATGCTTTTAGCAAATAACAAATAGCTTCTTTTTTAAACTAAACGGTCAATGTTCATTGTTGTATTAAATGTACATTGATCGTTTTGTTATTAGTATATAACATTAACTGACAGCCGTTCTTCTTTTCCAATTCAAACTTAAACTAAGAAATTTAATAAACCCCTTACCCTAACAATTGTTCTACAGAAATTGGCAATGTAGGAAACGCTGAGGAAAAAATAATACCTTTTTGATAAACTTGTTCTATGGGATTTTGGAAGACATATAGAATTCTAGACTGAAGCTCAATCACCTAATATTCCTTAATTCCTGCATTAGCATAGATAATCTTTTTAACTTCTAAATCTTTCTTTAAGGTTCTATCAGAAATCTCAATTAACCAGTAAATATTTTCGGGATAGGGATGACGGTTGAGATATAAAGTATCAGGAGAACGAACAATAGCAATTTCAGGTTCAGGTTCAGAGTCAGCAAGAGTAATAGAATAAGCTTCCATCACGATAGCTTGTTCTTAAAGTAGTGTGAACGCAGATAAATCACACCTCGATAATTTATAAATCTATGAGTAGACCCTTCTGGACTCATTTCTATAATATCTCCAGCGATTAACTCTACATGACGCTCACTCAAAATTCCTGCGTCAATCATTTTGTGATAATCTTTAACTGTCCACTGAGCAAGTGTGTGCATATAAACTTATGTTTGCTGTGTCATTGATTATGACAAGTAGGGGTAGGGTATTCAAACCCAATTTAAACCTGAATAACATGACAAATATAATATTCATAGAATTTGGAATCCCTATGCCTACAGAATAACCAAAAACGCTAGGATGGAAATAGAGATTACATTCTGATAGACGATGAAAGAACCCAAAATTACTGATATTCCCATCTGGACACCTGAAGCCCAAGCTAAACTTAAGAATATTCCATTTTTTGTCCGATCGCAAGCTCGTCAACGCATCGAAGCTAAAGCTAGAGCCGCAGGAACTGATCTCATTACAGGGGAACTCGTAGACCAAACACGTCTAGAATTCGGTCAATAGCCTTGATTCTTCAGACTAGAAATGTCAGAATAAAGAAAAATAAAGTTTTAAAATCTTCTCTTGACAAAAAACATAATGTTTGCATACGACTACGATTTAGTAATTGTTGGCGGTGGTATCGTCGGGGCAACCTTAGCATCAGCTTTAAAAAATTCGGGTTTAAAAATTGCAATTATCGAAGCGCAATCCCTCGAAAAAGCAGCCGCTAGACGGCAAGCTTATGCTCTTTCCATCCTTTCGGGAAGAATTTTGACACTCATTGGCGTTTGGCAACAAATCGCACCTTTTATTGGCAAATTTAATAAGATTCGTTTATCCGATGCTCATCACTCTGGAGTTGTTCCCTTTGCGACAGAAGATTTAGGAACAGATTATCTAGGATATGTTGGCGAACATCAAATTATTCTAAAAGCGTTACAAGATTTTATTGAACACTGCGATAATATTAGCTGGATTTGTCCTGCTGAAGTGAATCAAGTTAGCTATCAAGACTTCTCAGCAGTAATATCACTAAATATCAATGGACAAGAACAACAACTCAAGACTAAATTAGTTATTGGTGCAGATGGGGCTAAATCTAAAATCCGTCAATGGGCTAAGATTACAACACGTGGCTGGAAATATTGGCAATCTTGTGTAACATTTACTATATCCCATCAACTTCCTCAAAATAATACCGCGTTTGAACGATTTTGGCCAAGTGGCCCTATGGGAATTTTACCCTTAAGAGACAACCGATGTCAGATTGTTTGGACAAACCCCCATGCAGAAGCAAAAGCACTACAGGAAATGGATCGCCAAGGGTTTTTAGATAAACTGAGTGAATATACTCGCGGGGTATTGGGTGACATCGAATTAGTGAGCGATCGCTATTTATTCCCTGTACAATTAATGCAGAGTGATCATTATGTTAAATCGAGACTCGCTTTAGTTGGAGATGCAGCACATTGTTGTCATCCTGTCGGTGGGCAAGGTTTAAACCTCGGTATTCGAGATGCAGCAGCATTAGCACAAGTCTTAACTGAAGCACATCAACAAGGAAAAGATATTGGAACACTAGAAGTTTTACAAAAATATGAGACTTGGCGTAAAAAAGAAAATCTCGCTATTCTAGGATTTACGGATCTTCTAGATCGACTCTTTTCTAATAATTGGTTGCCTGTTGTGGTAGTGCGTCGGTTAGGATTGTGGATGATGCGAAATATTCCACCCCTAAAACGGTTTTCATTGCAGTTAATGACGGGATTATTAGGAAAAACGCCCCAACTCGCACCATAGAAACAATTGAGCCAATGCATGAATTACAGATAAACACTATCATAGAAGCCTGTTTGTTTTTAATTACGGTGCAATGATTCTAGAAGCTACGGTACATTCTTCGTTACTTGCTTATTTGCGGGAACAAAATCCCTCAAATTGGCAACATCATCTAACGATGGCGCGTATCATTGCCCGTACCCTGCGTTTACAACGTTCTGCGGTGATCCAAACAGGACATACGTTCTCAGCTTTGCCAAGTGCCAAGGGCATCGCACGTTATAGTCTTAGTTATCTAACACCCGCACTTTTAGCCGATTCACCGATTATATTAGTTGTACCCCTTAAGGAACAAGAACGATTACTCAGTGTCGAAATTCCACAGCTTCAAGAATGGTTACAAACTCATAAAGATATTGTAAGAGGACATCGCTGGCCTGAGTCTAAATCATTTCAAGGATTATTGTTAACGACTCCCGAAGATTGGTTAAATGATCGAATCAATCATCTGGGGCATTTTCCCTATAATATACCTACATTAATCGATCAAAGCGATCGTTTAGCCGAATGGACAACCCAACAATTAACAGTAACTATTTCTCCCTCTGACTGGCAAACCTTACCCGAAGCAGTACAATCGATCTACACTCAGTTACATCAACTCATTCTGTCTCATCCAAAAAATCCCTATGAATGTTTTTTAATCGATGAAACCGAAAAAGAAATTTTAGAGAAGCTTAAACCCATACTGAGTGATCTAGATTCTAATTCACCCTTTAAAAAATATCTAGAACGCATACCCGATGAAAATCAAATCATGTGGGTATCTGTGAACCGAGAAGCAAAAGAGTTTACCCTAAATATTAGTCCCGTCGAAATAGCCAATATCTTACAACCTATTTGGGAGAAACAACCTGTAGTACTGATGGGAGGTTTTTTAGATAGTGAGAAAACAGCAACCATCTATCGTCAACAACTCGGTTTACCAGATGTATTATCTCTAAAATTTTCTGCAAATCAAAAAAGCGAATACATAAACCTGTATATCCCTGATGGTTTCCCTTTACCCAATACACCGCAATTTCAAGGGGTTTTATTCCAACAAATTCAAACTCTCGTTAGTCTAAGCCAGATCCGCAATGAGCCAATCATCATTATTATTGAAGATGTACCGCTAAAAGGCCAACTTGCATCGATTCTCGCGGCTGAATTTGGTTCTAGAGTACAAGTCGAAAAAACAGAAATTGCCTCTAATGGAATTTTAGTCTGTGGTTGGCAGTTTTGGCATAACTATCAAGCCAATTTTCCCATCCCTCAGCTATTAATTATTGCTACATTACCCATTCCGTCCCCAGAAAATCCTCTCGTTGCGGGTAGAATTGCTTATTATAAAAATCATCGTCAAGATTGGTTTAGGTTGTACTTATTACCCACTGCATTAAGAGAAATTCAACGCGCTGTTATGCCGATACGTGAGTCACAGGGGTTCGTTGCTTTATTCGATAACCGTGTTAGTTCTCGTAGTTATGGTACTAAGATACTATCTGCCTTAGAACCCTATGCAAGAATTAACTATATAGATTTAAGTTGGTTTGAAAAAGAAAATTAGTATGATTTTACTTTTTGAAAAACAACAGAAAGATTATTAGCTGGCATTTGGCTCACTTCGACTAATTCTAAACCATTCTCCAGTGCTACATTAATCACATCTTCTAAATTACGAACACCCCATGCAGGATGATGAGACTGTAACGATTCATCAAACGCTTCATTACTAGATGCTGTATGTTTTCCACTCTGTTTATATGGCCCATACAGATAAAGAATACCACCATTAGGTAGAATACGCCCTGCACCTGCCATCAAACCTAAACAAGCTGACCAAGGCGCAATATGAATCATGTTAATGTTGACAATAGCTGCAATTTCAATCTTTTGAGTTTCGACAACCCAAGAATCATCCATTGCATCAATCTCAATGGGTGGTGCAAGATAGTTAGAAGGGAATTCTTCACGCCAAGCTGCAATACTTTCTCTAAGATAGAGTTGGGGTTCTGATGGTATCCAAATGCGGGGTTTGAGACGAGGGGCAAAAAAAATCGCGTGTTCACCTGTGCCGCTAGAAATCTCTAAAATATTGCCTGTTGGAGGTAAAATTTTTTGGAGAACTGTAAAATTGGTTCTCGGTTGCGTTGGGTAGCAGGGGCATATTGTTTCGCATCAGTATCAGACATAAGGCATACAGGCAATTAGTAAGATAGCGTTAAGATATGTAAAGATAATTATTTTTCCAAAACGATGACGCAGCAGAGAATATTAATTTGGTATCGTAATGATTTACGAATTCATGATCATGAGCCTTTATATCAAGCGTTACAAGAAAAAGCTCAAGTAATCCCATTATATTGTTTTAATCCGCGTCAATTTGGTCAAACATCCTATGGTTTTCCGAAAACAGGTAGTTTCCGCACCCAGTTTATTCTAGAAAGTGTTGCTAATTTAAAATCATCTCTACAACAACTCGGCAGTGATTTAATTATCCGTCACGGTGAACCCGAAAAAATTATCTTTGAATTAGCACAGCTTTTAAATATCAGTACGGTTTACTATCATCAAGAAGTTACATCCGAAGAATTAGCCGTCGAAAAAGTAATCGCTAAAAATATTAGCATGAAGGGATTCTGGGGAACGACACTTTATCACCCCGATGACTTACCTTTTGAAATCGCTCAATTACCCGAACTGTTTACCAATTTCCGTAAAAAAGTCGAAAAAGATGGTTATATCCGTCAAACTTTTCCGTTTCCCAAACAATTACCCGCATTACCTGAGATCGATGTTGGAAAAATGCCTACTTTTGAAGAATTAGGCGTAGCATCTCCCATATTTGACCCAAAAGCAACAATTATCCGTCAAGGAGGAGAAGCAGCAGGATTAACCAGATTAAATGATTACTTCTTTTCAAAAGATCAATTAAAAGTTTATAAAGAAACACGAAACGGAATGCTAGAGGTTGATGATTCGTCTAAATTTTCGGCTTGGTTATCAGCAGGATGTTTATCACCGCGCTATATTTATGAACAAGTCCAGAAATATGAATCAGAACGCATCAAAAATGATTCAACCTACTGGTTAATCTTTGAACTATTGTGGCGCGACTATTTTAGATTTATTTGTGCTAAGCATGGTAATAAGGTTTTTTATCGTTCTGGAATACAAGGAATCGATATCCCTTGGCAAGAAGACTGGACACGCTTTCAAATTTGGCAAGAGGGAAAAACAGGTTATCCGTTAGTCGATGCCAATATGAGAGAATTGTTAGGTACGGGTTTTATGTCCAATCGTGGACGGCAAAATGTCGCTAGTTTTCTGACCAAAAATCTAGGCATTAACTGGCTTCTCGGTACAGAATGGTTTGAATCGATGTTAGTCGATTACGATGTCTGTAGCAATTGGGGAAACTGGAACTACACCGCAGGTATCGGCAATGATGCAAGAGGATTTCGCTATTTTAATATTCCTAAACAGTCTAGATATTATGACCCCAATGGCGATTATCTTAGATATTGGTTGCCTGAATTAGCCTCCATTCCAGGTGATAAAATCCATGAGCCTTTGAAATTAACGCAAGAAGAACAAAAGCGATATGGTGTCATTTTAGGGGTAGATTATCCGCGTCCTGTGGTTGATTTTTTCAAATCGATTCAGAACAATGAAGCTATCTACAATGCTGCATTGAGTCGCAAATAAACTAAGATAAACAATCTTTTAAATAATAAACCACCTGTTGCTGTTCTTCAATGGTTAAATCTGGAAACATGGGTAAGGATAAAACCTCATGGGATGCTTGTTCAGAATACGGTAATTGTCCCACTGTATATCCTAAATCTTGATACACAGGTTGCAGATGTAAGGGTAGGGGGTAATACACCATCGAAATAACCCCCATTTCTTGTAACTTTTCCCTAACCTGATCACGATTAGAAATCATAATAGTATATTGATTCCAAACGTGTTGACCTCCTGCTAAAGCTTGAGGTAATTTTAAATTCGACAACGGTGAAAGTAATTCCTGATATCGCTTGGCAATTTTACCCCTTTGTTGATTCCATTGATCTAAATAACGCAATTTAACCTGTAAAATAGCAGCTTGTAGGGCATCAAGACGGCTATTAATCCCCATCACATCATGACGATAGCGAACCGAACTGCCATGCTCTCTTAACATTTTAACAGAGAGTGCGATCGCACTATCATTCGTAGTCACCGCGCCACCATCACCGCAAGCCCCTAAATTTTTTGTTGGAAAGAAGCTAAAACAGCCAATATGACCAATACTCCCCACTTTTTGACCGTTCCATTCGGCCCCCGTCGCTTGGGCGCAATCTTCAATCACATAGAGACCGTTCGCTGTTGCAATTTCCATGACCTGGGACATATTGACAGGTTGTCCAAATAGGTGTACTGGAATAATTGCTTTCGTTCGAGGTGTAATCGCTTTTTCGATTTGAGTGGGATCAAGATTAAAGGTATTGCAATCAATATCAATAAAAACAGGTTTTGCCCCCGTCATCGATACCGCTTCTGCTGTGGCAATAAAAGTAAAGGTCGAGGTAATCACTTCATCACCCGCACCAATATTCAAAGCCCGCAGAGCTAGATACAGCGCGTCAGTTCCAGAATTGCAAGCGATACAATGTTTAACTTGAGTATATTTAGCAAAATCTTGTTCAAAATCTATAACAGCAGCACCACCGACATAATAACCAGAGTTGAGAACCTTTAAAACGGCATTTTCCGTTTCTTCACTAATGAGGCTATATTGACGGGCTAAATCAACAGGGGGAATTTTCTTCACTCATTTGATACCTAAAACTTATCCTTATGAAACCAAATTTTTTGCAAAAAGGGAATAGTACACAAAAAATTGCTCTCAACTGATAAGTACAAATGAATTAGTTAAAGCTCACTAGGGGTATCGGGTGCAACAATCTCTCCTGCATCCTTTTGATAGTTAGTCGTCGATTTTAATAAATCACTGAATTGATTAAACTCTACACCAATCGATTGACAGGCTTCTCTTAAAGCCGCTTCAAATGCTTCTAGGTTATTCCCATAGCCACATTGTTTTGCTGCAACTTCTATACCATCATTACCATTTGCTCTAGCACAATCAATGAGTTCTATACCTTTAAGTGGTGAGGGTGTCATCATGGAGTTAATCTCTTGTAATTATTTAGAAAATATCTTAATGTAAAGCAAAGATTTTAATCTTCTATTACAAGTTAGAAAAGCACTATGTCTTAAGTATAGTAGACTACCGAAAAATTGCTGAAGCGTAACCAAATTAATCATAGTAAAATAAGAAAAGTATATCTTAAGACAGAAATTTTTGACCCCAACATATACTTAAAGATCGCAGAGTATAAATCATTATGATGGATTTTTATCCATTCCCCAACTTTAATACAGCATCAACGGAAGTTTTAAACTTTCTTCAGCAGCGTCTCGATTTTGATTTGTGGATGGTAACGCGCACTGAAGGCAATGAGTGGATCGTACTACAAGCCAAAGATCAAGGTTATGGCGTAAAAGAAGGCACTGTTTTTTCTTGGGCCGACTCTTTTTGTAGCCAAATGGTCTTAGGACGAGGCCCGAGAATTGCTCCCTGTGTAAATGAGATTCCCGCTTATGCTGAAGCTCCGATCGCCCAAAAAGTTAAAATAGGGGCCTATGTTGGAATGCCTTTAGTTCTCAGTGATGGTTCTTTATTTGGTACACTCTGTGCTATCGATCCAGAACCACAATTAGAAACGATTACAACTGAATTACCTTTAATTGAATTAATGACCCGTTTACTCTGTACCGTATTAGATAATGATTTAAAGCTGAGTGAACAAATTCGCCGTACCGAAAGAGCAATGGTCGAAGCGATGACGGATGCTTTAACAGGATTATATAACCGTAGGGGTTGGGAACAATTATTAAGCGCAGAAGAAGGTCGCTGTCGTCACTATGGCTATTCTGCTTGTATTGTCTCAATTGATCTTGATGACCTTAAACAAGTTAATGATACTCAAGGTCATGCCAGTGGAGATCAATTAATTAAAAAAGCGGCTCGGATTATTCGCTCTACGGTACGCAAACAAGATATTGTAGCTAGAGTGGGTGGTGATGAATTTGTGATACTGGTTGTTGAAGGCAATAGTCAGACTACATCTAGTTTATTAGTTCGCCTCAGAACTCAATTATCGGCGGCCGATATTCATGTGTCATTAGGTTTTGCACCGCGCTATCCTACTCTTGATTTACGTGAAGCTTGGCATGAAGCAGATCAAGCGATGTATGTCTGTAAAAGAGCCAATAAAGGAAAAATTCGGGTGTGAATGACATTATACAGCTAAATCCAAGTGATTTAGGCTTGGCATTAGGTTTGATTGGAGCGGCGATCGCACTTTCACGCTTTTCAAAGATCGAATTAGAAGGACAATTATTAATCGCAGCAGGTCGCGCTATCCTACAATTACTGGTAGTTGGTTACGTTCTGGCTCTGATTTTTGCTCTCAATAATCCTCTAGCGGTTTTAGGATTATTAGGGATGATGATTACGATCGCTAGTATTGTCGCAAAAAATCGCATCAATCAAAAAATTAAAGGTTTATTTCCCATTGTTAGTAGTTCACTCCTCATTAGCACCTTTTTAACCCTGAGTTATGTTTTAGCATTAATTATTCAACCCGATCGCTGGTACGATCCCCAATACTTAATTCCTTTAACGGGAATGATCTTAGGGAATGCGATGAATAGTGCGTCTCTAGCGGGTGAAAGACTCAGCAGCATGATTGAACAGAACCGTTTAAGTGTTGAAACCCATCTCTGTCTCGGTGCAACTCCAAAACAAGCGATTTCCTCCTATCAAAAAGATGCCATCCGCGCTAGCTTAATTCCCACCCTCAATCAAATGATGGTCGTCGGTTTAGTCAGTTTACCTGGAATGTTTACAGGACAAGTCTTAGCAGGTGGAGATCCTTTAAACGCTGCGTCTTATCAGATTTTAGTTTTATTCATGATCGCTTTTACCAACTTACTCACTGCCATTTTTGTGACAGAAGGGGTGTATCGTCGCTTTTTTAACCCCAATGTTCAATTAATTTGAATTTAATCGTTTTTTTAGACCTTTAAGATAAAACTTTGGGTATAACAAGATTATTCCTCCTGAATGTTGGCACATTTATAAAATGTTCAGTAAGATTGAGGTAAAGATATGTAAAATTAAGATACATAAGCTTGACAAAGTGTATATATTCTGTAGCTTAAACCTTGACATATGACTATTTCCATCGCTCAACTATCCATCGAAGGCCTACTTCTCGACTTTCTTCACTCATCTGAAGGATCATGGAAATCACAACGACGTTACTATACTCTCAAACAAGAAACCGAACCTCAAGAAGTCGTATCTTCAATTACGATTCGACATCTCAAGCAAGGTAGTCCAGAATTAGTTACACTGGCCAAATCCCATCAATTAGAAGACGAGAATGCAATCTTGGGCGGTTCATTGGTCACTTGGGAAAGTAATTATATTAAAGAAAGTCGTAAACCCTCACAAGGTTCAACCGTATTCGGTGTAATTGGTAATATACTGTATCGTGATCGAGGTTTTGCTACAGAAAAACCCGTCACCGCTATTTGTTCGATGCCCAATCCGAATACACTTTGTCTAAGAACCGAATATAGTGGCTCAGTTTTTGAAGAAGAAATTAAAATGATTGGGCAGCAGTATCGCACTCGACAAACCATTATTTCTCGTCTAGGTGAAGAAATTATGATTGGTCAATATTTAGAAAAACGAGTTTAATCATTTAAAGGTGGGTCATCCCCACCTTTTGCTCATAAACGCCAAATCATGCTAAATCGTCGAAAAATCGCCCGAAAATACATCGCCACTGGAAACTGATAATATTCAATTATAAGCCAAATGATACAAGCCAAATGGGCAAAAAATGTGATGATACTCCACACCATCGGTAGCCAAGACAAAGGACTATCAGGTATCGGTGGAAAAAAATAAGCCGCTAGACTGACGATTAAAGTCGGTAAAAAAACAAAAATCGTTGCAGCTATCCCATAAACTAATTTTCCCTCAGTGCCTTCACGTGGAACACCCTTCCAGGATTGTCCCGTCCAATACCAAGTTAAAGATAGCTGACTATCCGCCATACTCAGGGTTTGCTGTTCTTCATTAGCGGTAAAGATGTGGCGACAAAAATTACAGCCAAAGGCTTCCATTAAAGGTAAAGGTGTGATTTCTCCATGACGACAGACAGGACATGGATATGTCCCATAATAATTTAAGATTTTTTCTGATTTTGTCGATTCCAACATTACACTCAAGTTCTGCTGTTTCTTTAAGCTTATCTCAAGCGAAGTTAGACGGAGCAGAAAACTCGTTTTTCACTTGTTTAAGTTGATGCTGTAGGCTACTCTGTAGTGCAGTGCGAGAAATTTCAACGCCATCATTCAAATTGCCTTGTTTATCCATAAAAATAATACTATCAATTTGTCCGAGTGCGAATAGTTGAAATAGTAAATGAGCGACGGGAATAGCCACCGAATTCGTCGTATTTTGATATTTTGCGGCATCTTGCGATCGACTAAAAGCATAAACTACTTTTTTTTCTAATTCGGGGTGCTGGCGATGACTTAAAGTATTGATTAACCAGTCTCCCGTTTGATTTTGCAGAATATAATAAGTTTCGTGTCGTAGTTTTTGAGCAAATGCACCAACTACTGGAATCACCGCTTTTTGCATAATTTCAGTCGGAATACCATATTGAGGGGCTTCATCCGCTAAAATGTGCAGTTGTTTTTGAAGTTTCATCGAACTTTTAAAAATAAAGGTAAGTAAGAAACGATTTTTATTTATTGTAACGAGAAATCAATGGAGCAATTTTTAGTTATTTTTATCGGTGGGGGTTTGGGGAGTATTTGCCGTTATTGGGTAAGTAAGTTTATCAGTCAGTCTTTTGAAGGCTATTACCCTTATGGCACTCTAACCGTTAATTTGGTGGGCTGTTTTTTAATTGGCTTAATGGTTGGCATGATCGAAAAATATAGTATCCATCAAAATTGGCGGTTTTTCTTTGTTACTGGGTTTTGTGGCGGGTTTACAACTTTTTCCGCTTTTTCTTATGAGAATTTACAACTGATGCAACTTTTAAACTATAAAGCCTTATTCTCTTATGTTTTTGTCAGTTTAGTTGGCGGATTTTGGCTGACTTTTTTAGGTATGTGGTTAGCAAAAAGATAGAGACGTACCTTGGATATATGGTAAAGACGCGATTTATCGCGTCTCTACGAAAGGATCAGGTTTTATAATCCGTCACTTCTAAAACAGGGCCAATCATCGCCACTGTCATCACATCATTCCGAATTTTCCCTGTAACAGTGACTTTAGAAAGAGGTTTTTTCAAGTCTGCTGGAGGATTATATAACTCGTAAGTTTCTCCACTTTCAGAGACTAACGCCCAAACTCCTACACCAAAACCTGATTTTTCAACTTTTCCCGTAACAGTAATGCTACTCATATGGCACTTTCATCTCCCTTCATCGCTAAACAAGCTAATCCTATACATAAGAAAGCATTGACAGCGAGAAAACATCTAGCTAAGGTATCTTGTCCTAACCACATCACACCGGGAGACATCACCGCAGCAACACCTAAACAAACGGCAACCCCTAAAGTTGTGCCAATAGCAAACCATCGCCATTGCCGATGACCTAACAGGAGCGCAATCAGGCAAAATGGAATAATTACACTGGCAAAGAACGGATTAAACCAAGGATTTCCTTGAATAATATTTCCTAATTCTGGTAGTGAACTTCCCATAACTCTAAATGGCCATTGCGGTAAATCAAAGATATAAAATCCTCTAAGGAAAAATAACCCTGTACTGCCAAAAATTAAGCCAGTACTGAGGGGCCAAGTCCAATTGAAGGGGAAATAATTCCGTAAAAACCAAGCAAAGATATAAGAACCTAAAACCATTGCTACTTTAGGTAATAATGCAGCGACTCCTCCATCAATCCAAAAGCGCGGATTGAGATAACCACTATCTCTTAACCAACGAAAGAAATCTTTAAAGGTGATTTGACCTTTGAGGGCGAGTTGAACGGCTGATGCTGCGTCAAGTTGTCCCGCGCCATAATGATTAAACGGATCTTCTTTCACCTGACGGGAAGACTCTTTTAAGACTTTTAGGACTTCTTCGGGTTCGAGTTTTTCATTAGAAGCTTTAATCAAAGCGGCGACACCTGCAACATGAGGTGCTGCCATACTGGTTCCTTGAAACTCTGTGAAAACGGGATTACCTGTATCGGGATCAATGGTTTCTTGTAAGATTTTACCTTCTTCAGATCCCCCAGGAGCCGAAATATCAACCCCTGCACCATAATTAGAATAAGGGGCTTTTTTACCAGTAGGGTCAAGTGCGGAAACACTTATTACATGGGGATAACGCGCAGGATAAGCAGCAGAATTTTGGTTTGAGTTTCCCGCCGCCGCAACGATAATGACACCTTTATCATGAGCATAGTCGATCGCTTCTTTTAAAACCTGAGTATCGCCACCGCCACCTAAGCTCATATTAATCACATTCGCACCATGATCCGCCGCAAAACGAATCGCTTCGGCAATATCTGTGATGGTTCCGCCACCCCCAACAGATAGCACTTTCAGGGGCATAATTTTGGCTTTGTAGGCGATCCCCGCGACACCATAGTTATTATTAGTCGATTGGGCGATCGTCCCTGCGACGTGGGTTCCATGACCATTATCATCAATCGCCTCAATGCGATCGTTGACAAAATCATATCCTTCGACAAAGGCAGTTTGTTCTAAGTCGGGAACTTTCGATACACCTGTATCAATGACGGCGACAGTAACCCCTTCTCCTTGGGTTTCTTCCCAAGCGCGTTCGATATTGATACTACGGAAGTTCCACTGTTTGCTGTATTCTGGATCATTGGGAACTTCAAAGGCTTGATAGATATAGTTGGGTTCAATGGATTCTACATACGGCGTAAGGGGCGATCGTTGCAGTGCTTTTAATAGTTTTTCGTCGCCATTAAGGGTGTAGAGATGTTCATTGATGGAAAATATACTATTTAGATTAGGAGTTTGCTTGTATTGTTGGCTGATCGTTTCAAGTTGCTGGCTCAAAACGGTTGAGGGAATATCTTCTCTAAAATTAACAATAATCGAGTTATAGTTTCCTTTTGCTGCCAATCCTTTGAAATTGACAAGGGCTACTCCTAACCCGATGATAAATAGGCATATCAGTAACAGTTTTTTCATCGCGTCTGCCCACTACCGAAGTACTTGTATCCAAACCAGCATAGCTGATCTAACAACATTTTGGCTGGTCTATTTCTAGTTGTAAAGTTTTGGAACCAAACAAAGGAGAAAGTCGGGGAATAGAAAAAATACAAGCTTTTCCTTTTTTTTATTGAGGAATCAAAAAAAGAATTGAATAAAGTTAATGAGGAGAGCGCTTCTACACGAATCAACAAAACTGTTAGTTGTTGAGCGTTTATTGTATACAGACTTTTGTCAAACTTTAATGACTTTAATGGGAGTGATTATATCATTTTATACATTCCTAAAATCTCAGAGCAGTTAAGTTTAAGAAAAGATGAGATAATCTTTTTAAATTAAAGCAAATTCTCGTCAAAAATGCACAATTTGCATGATAGATATCCTAAACAGGGAAAATTGCTGATAAAGTGTATTAAAAATTACACTTTATTAACAGAACTTTAAAGACGATCAAAGAAGACAGACTTAAAGGTAGAAAAGGTAAAAAAGCAAAATCCTATGACTGACTCAGTAAAAACCCTATGTCCTTATTGTGGTGTGGGTTGTGGACTAGAAGTGACCCCCCCAGCAGGTTCTGGTCGTGCCACCAATCGTGATAGCCAAGGAAACCCAATTTGGAAAGTAGTCGGCGATCGCTCTCATCCGTCAAGTCAAGGAATGGTCTGTGTTAAAGGAGCAACAATCACTGAATCCCTCGATAAAGACCGCTTAAAATATCCTATGATGCGGGATTCACTCTCAGAACCCTTTCGCCGAGTCAGTTGGGATCAAGCCCTAGACCGCATCACTCAACAAATTCAGTCTGTAGCAGCAACACAAGGGGCTGATGCTGTATGTATGTATGGTTCAGGTCAATTTCAGACTGAAGATTACTACATTGCTCAAAAGCTCATTAAAGGCTGTTTAGGAACCAATAATTTTGATGCTAACTCCCGTTTATGTATGGCATCTGCTGTCGCGGGTTATATACAAAATTTTGGCTCAGATGGGCCGCCCTGTTGTTATGATGACCTAGAAATGACCGATTGTGCATTTCTCATCGGAACCAACACCGCTGAATGTCATCCGATCGTTTTTAACCGTCTCCACAAATATCTCAAAAAGAACCCAAAAGCTAAACTCATTGTCGTTGATCCGCGAACCACAAAAACAGCCGAAGCAGCAACCCTTCACCTTGCCATTAAACCGGGTACCGACATCGATTTACTCAACGGAATTGCTTATCTAATAATGCGTTGGGGTAAATTTGATACCTTTTTCATTGATGAATGTACAACAGGTTTTAGTCAATACGCAGAAGTCATCAGTCATTATCCTCCCGAAGTTGTAGCGCGTAAATGCGGTATTCGTATCGATCATTTAGAAGAAGCCGCTAGATACTGGGCAGAATCAGAAAGCGTTCTTTCACTCTGGTCAATGGGGGTCAATCAATCTTCTGAGGGAACTGCCAAAGTCTGCTCTATTAATAATCTACATCTGATGACAGGAAATATTGGTAAGCCCGGGGCGGGGCCATTTTCTTTAACAGGACAACCGAACGCAATGGGTGGACGAGAAGCTGGTGGACTCAGCCATCTGTTACCAGGATATCGTTCTATCAAAAATGCTCAACATCGCGCCGAAGTCGAAAAAATCTGGAATCTCCCAGAAAATCATATATCTTCATTTCCAGGGCGAGATGCTTGGCGGATGATTACAGGTTTAGAAACAGGAGATGTCAGCGTTTTATGGATTGCTGCAACCAATCCCGCCGTTAGTATGCCCGACTTAGAACGAACCAAAGCCGCCTTACTCAAATCTCCCTTTACCGTCTATCAAGATGCCTATTACCCCACAGAAACCGCCGCTTACGCCCATGTGTTATTACCAGCGGCCCAATGGGGAGAAAAAACAGGTACAATGACTAATTCTGAGCGAGTTGTGACACTTTGCCCCCGTTTTCGTGAACCAGTAGGCGAAGCGAGACCTGACTGGGAAATTTTCGCCGAAGTGGGTCGTCGATTAGGTTTTACAGAACAGTTTAACTTCAAGAATTCGGCTGATGTATATCGGGAATTTGTCGAACTGACTCGTCATCGTCCCTGTGATATGACAGGTTTAAGTTATGAACGCTTAAAGCAAGATGGGCCGACTCAGTGGCCTTGTCCTGAAGTTAATCCCACTAACCCGTCGAGTGAACCAACTGCGGGCTTATTTTCGGGTTTATTCAAAGCAAAAGAAGGAAAACCCAAAGCAAAACGCCTCTATACAGATTGGCACTTCAATACTCCTGATGGACGTGCTAAATTTGTCGCTTTCCATGCCAAAGGATTAGTCGAAATTCCCGATGAACAATATCCCTTTGTGCTGACTGTGGGTAGACTCTACGGACACTGGCACACGATGACTCGTACGGGACGAATTGAAAAAATTACTAAAATGCACCCCGAACCGTTTATCGAAATTCACCCCAAAGATGCAAATCGATTAGGATTCCAAGAAGGACAAATCATCGAAATAAAATCACGTCGCGGAAAAGCTCGTTTTCCCGTTATGATTACTAAAGGGATTACACCAGGATGTGTCTTTGTGCCGATGCACTGGGGCGCACTTTGGGCATTGGATGCAGAAGCTAATAATTTAACTCATCCTTCAGCTTGTCCAATTTCTCTTGAACCTGAGTTAAAAGCTTGTG
The DNA here is from genome assembly GCF_017312365.1 of Chroococcus sp. FPU101. GTDB lineage: Bacteria > Cyanobacteriota > Cyanobacteriia > Cyanobacteriales > Microcystaceae > Chroococcus. The sequence continues at coordinate 86,292 of NZ_BLJI01000003.1, read as the reverse complement.
CGGTGCAACTTAATGCAGTGACAAATTCTTCTGAAACAGAACATAGTTACCCTAGTTCCTTTTTAATCAAAAATGAATTAGCTTCTGTATCGTCTTAAAAAATGCCTAAATTATGACTCATTTTTTCAATTTTGAAGCAGATTTCATGGATACTCTGCACTGTATCCCGATGGTGGTACGCATGAAATTAGATACTTGTGGTATCAAGTTAAAATTAACCCATTGGAATCAGTTGAGTTCATTAGAAAAAGAGGCGTTAATCACAATGCCTTGTTTGACGGCTGAAGAAATAGAAACATATCAATCGTTTTTACAACAATTAGTTACAACCAAAACGGGACAACCTGCGGGAGAGTTGCCAACTGAGACTAACCCTCCTTGGCTAAATACGACAGTCATTCCCGATATGCTTTTAGAAAAAGCGGCGGAAATGGATGTAAAAATTACACCTCAGCAATGGGAAAAATTAACACCATTAGAACGTTTTGCCTTAATTAAATTAAGTCGTCCTAGCCATGAAAATCAAAATTTTTATCCAGCCTTAAAAGAATTTCATTTAATTTAAGGTTAGTTATTTTCTCTGTAATTTTTGATGGCTTGGCGAACCAATTCTAGTTCTAATCCGAGTTCAGTTGAGATTTGTTCAGCCGTTAGCCCTAATCTCAGCAAAAGCGGAATCGTTTCTAATTTACCCTCTTGCTTGACTTCTCGATAAAATTGTGTTTTTTTCCAGTCTGTTAAGTTAAACATTCTTTCTAACTCCTTACGACTTTTTTTGGGAAACTTATAAATAATGATTTTCTCTATTAATTCTATCACTTCTTTTTTCTGAGGAACTTCGATGATTTCTTGTTCGACTTGCTCAAGTAACAGGGGGAATTGCTCTGGTGCTTTAGACTGTGAACTAGCAATAAACTTTAAGATAGAAATACCTACCGACTGTCGATCGCTCTTAGCCAATTCATTCAAATAAATTCGATCTAAACGTTGATTGAGGACAAAATCTTGATAAGGAATTGGCAATTCATAATTCAGACTTGCTTTAGCCCAAATAACAATAGCCCGCCAAGGTCGATTGATCTGATATGTTCCTAAATACAAAAAGATTTCTGTAATAAATCGCCAGTAAAAATCAGGATCTTTTTGAAATTGAACTTCAACGAAATAAATCGGCTTATCAGAGGAGACTGTTTTAGGTAAAAATAAACCATCAATACGAAAAGCCAGTTCTTTAACCTCGACAGAAGTGAATTCATAAACTTGTGCTAAATCCGTATTTTGTCCAGTCAATTCAAACAGAAGTTGAGGAAAAGCTTTAAAAAGAGTATAAAAAATTTTATCCGTTTTCATCCCAGACAAAAATTAATGTATTTTAACGTCATGTAATTTAACATAAATCGAATTTGATTAGTTAAAGATTGATAATTGAGACTATTTTATGGTTTCAAACTAAGTATATTTCTTCATTTAATTAAAAGGAAAAAAAATTATAGACGTATTTAACCCCAAAAATGTTAGGATTGCCACAGAACGAGAAAAGTGATAGAAAGGGATAATAATCCGAATGGAAGAATTTGATAAGTCAATATCTTTTGACGGAAGGGATATTCGGCTAAAGATAGGACTCTTGGCCCCCCAAGCGGGAGGAAGTGTACTAATTCAGTCTGGAGATACGGCAGTTTTAGTAACCGCAACATCAGCCCCAAGTCGTGAAGGGATTGATTTTTTACCATTGACCGTAGATTACGAAGAAAGACAGTACGCAGCAGGTCGTATTCCAGGTGGTTTTCTGCGTCGGGAAGGTCGCCCACCAGAAAAGGCAATTTTGGTGAGTCGATTGATTGATCGTCCTTTACGTCCCTTGTTTCCCAATTGGTTGCGAAATGATATTCAAATCGTGGCTACAACGCTATCAATGGATGAAGAAGTACCACCCGATGTTTTAGCAGTTACAGGTGCATCGATCGCCACAATCTTAGCAAAAATTCCCTTTTTTGGGCCAATGGCGGCCGTCCGTGTGGGATTAATTGGAGATGATTTTATTATTAATCCGACCTATAGCGAAATCGAGAAAGGGGATCTCGATCTAATCGTCGCAGGAAGTCCAGATGGCGTGGTGATGGTTGAAGCGGGAGCCAATCAACTACCAGAACAGGATATTATTGAAGCGATCGACTTTGGTTATGAAGCAGTTCGAGATCTGATCACGGCCCAGCATGAGGCAATGCAAGAATTAGGACTTGAATTAATCAAAGCTGAAGAACCCGCGACCCATGAAGACTTACAAGCATTTATTAGTGAACGTGCCACAGAATCGATTAGAAAGATTCTTTCCCATTACGATTATGATAAACCGACTCGTGACGCAGCTTTAGACGAAGTTAAAGAAACACTGGTCAATAGTGCGATTTCAGAACTCCCCGAAGAAGATCCCCTAAAAGTTGCGACGGTGGAAAACGCAAAAATTGTATCTAACCTCTTTAAAGATTTGACAAAAAAACTGATGCGGAGTCAGATCATTAATGAGGGTGTACGGGTTGATGGTCGTGCCTTAGATCAAGTGCGTCCCATTAGTTGTCGTGTTGGGGTCTTACCAAAACGTGTTCATGGAAGCGGTTTGTTTAATCGTGGTTTAACGCAGGTTCTATCCTTAGCAACCTTGGGAACACCTGGAGATGCCCAAGATTTAGGCGATGATCTCCATCCCGAAGACGAAAAACGCTACATCCATCATTATAATTTTCCTCCCTATTCCGTCGGTGAAACCCGCCCCATGCGTTCCCCAGGACGGCGTGAAATTGGACATGGTGCCTTAGCAGAACGGGCGATTCTTCCAGTATTACCTTCTCAAGAACAGTTCCCCTATGTGTTGCGGGTTGTTTCTGAGGTTCTTTCTTCTAATGGTTCGACCTCAATGGGTTCGGTCTGTGGTTCCACTCTCGCGTTGATGGATGCAGGTGTACCCCTCCTCAAACCCGTTAGCGGTGCAGCAATGGGATTGATTAAAGAAGGGGATGAAGTCCGAATTCTAACGGATATCCAAGGAATTGAAGATTTTCTGGGAGATATGGATTTCAAAGTTGCAGGAACCGATGAAGGAATCACCGCCCTGCAAATGGATATGAAAATCACAGGATTATCGATGGATACGGTGGCTAAAGCCATTAATCAAGCCTTACCCGCCCGTATTCATATTCTTGACAAAATGCTCAGTACTATTGAACAACCTCGTACTGAACTATCGCCCTATGCACCGCGTTTGATCACGATTAAGATCGATCCAGAAATGATCGGTTTAGTCATTGGGCCCAGTGGTAAAACGATCAAAGGAATTACGGAACAAACAGGAACCAAAATTGATATCAATGATGATGGAACCGTTACCATTGCTTCAGTTGATGCCGATCAAGCTGACAAAGCCAAGAAACTGATCTACAATATGACCCGACGCATCAATGAAGGCGAAGTTTATGTAGGTCGAGTGACTCGCATTATTCAAATTGGGGCTTTTGTCGAGATTATGTCTGGAAAAGAAGGTATGATCCACATTTCCCAATTAGCCGAGGGACGAGTCGGTAAAGTCGAAGATGAATTAGCCGTTGGTGATGAAGTCGTGGTAAAAGTCCGCGAAATTGATAATAAAGGACGGTTAAACTTGACTCGTTTAGGAATACATCCTGATGAAGCAGCAGCAGCCCGTAAAGCGGCTTCTTATGCTTAATCTTGTTTAAATAATGAGCTATTGCGTCGTCAGTTGGGCGGCGCATTTTTTATAGTTTATTGCTTTCAAATAGCAATTGCTCAAACCATGAGTTAGATTGAGAACTAGAGATGTCTTGAATTAAAGCGATGTTTAAACAAGCGATCGTCACACTCATTAGCCTTTTAAGTTTACTAGCTATTCCTGCTATTGCCGTACAATTTCCCGATGGTAGAAGTAGTTTTGAAAAAGCACCTCGTTTAGTGAATATGGTAACCACTCAAAATAGTGTTAGTGTTTGGAGTGCTAAATATTATGTGACCATTGATTTACCCAGTGATATTGGTGAACCCCTACAACAAGTTACCATTCAACAAAGGCAAGGTTTTGAGGATATTAATTATTGGCTCAATGATACTTTTGCTTTTGAAGGGCAACCTAGAAATAAAGGCGAAAGAATAGTAATTAAAAGTGCAACTCTAGATCAGCAGCAAAATTTAATTACAGTGATCTTCGATCAACCGGTGTCACCAGGTAAATTAATTACAATTGGTTTAGTTCCTAGACGAAATCCTGATTTTGATGGAATATATCTATTTGGGATTACTGCTTATCCAATGGGTGAAAAACCGATGGGTTTGTATCTTGGTGTCGGACGGTTAACTTTTTATCGAGACTCTTTTTTCCACTAATCTAACAATTTAGGAGTATTAAAATGATTGTAACGACTTCGGCTTCTCTTGAAGGAAAAAAAATTATACAATACTGTGGTTTAGTCAATGGTGAAGCGATTTTAGGCGCGAATATTTTTAAAGATTTTTTTGCTGGAATTCGTGATATTGTTGGTGGACGATCGGGAGCTTATGAACAGTCTTTGCGTCAGGCGAGAGAAACTGCAATTCGTGAAATGATTGATTCAGCAAAATCGTTAGGGGCTAATGCTATTATTAGCGTTGATATTGATTATGAGTCGATTGGGATTAGTAATGGCGGTAATATGTTAATGGTTGCTGCCTGTGGAACGGCTGTTAAATTTGTTGATATGTAATCAGTCTAAAATCTGTAGGGGTTTGGTTGCCAAACCCAAAAACAAAATACTGCTCAAAACAATGAAACAATTTAAAAAAAAGTTTTTTATTTTTCTTGGAATATACTATATTTTCATTCCTCATCAAGTTAGAAGCCAAACTACAGAAGACCAAACGATTGATATCAAACCCGAAATTATCCAAGACAGTCCAGTTTTACAACGTTGGTTAAAAGAAATACCCAATATTTTAGAAGATATTAAACATGATCCTGCTTTTCGGACACGTTTAAGATTAGGCTATTCTCAGTTTCCCTCATCGGATGACTCAGCAGGGATTAATGGTGGGGTAGAAGATGTATTTATTGGTAAAACGGGATTAACACTAAGAGCAGATTATCAAACTTCTTTTAATGGCAAACGGGAAAGCGTCGGAGCCGATTTGCAATATTATATTCTACCCTTGGGTTATCCTGTAAATATTGCCCCTGTTGTCGGATATCGTTATATCGAAACAAATGACTATTCTACCGATGGGGTGAATGTGGGATTAAAGTTAATGTTACCCCTTTCTCGTAAAGGTGCAGCCGATATTTCAGTCACTCAAAGTTTTGTGTCTCCTGGGACAAGTGATGAAGTTGGGATCACCAGTTTTACGGTAGGATATGCTTTAACCTCTAAGCTTCGTCTAGCGGCTGATATTAGCGCACAGAACTCGCGAGAAGCCAAAGATAATCGTTTTGGTATTGTTCTAGAATGGATGCCTTAAAGACCGAAATTTGTCAAAATAGTAGTATGTTTTTAGGATAAGCTCATCAGCGTGACAAGTACTCCATTTCTTCTTTCTACGATCAATAATCTAACCGAATCTACCTCAATAAATCTAGCCAAACAGGTACAGGTGATCTCTCTTCAAACTCCCGTTAGTCCCGACACTATCGCAACAACCTATGTACAACAAGGAGCAGGAGGAACACCTATCCTGTTATTACACGGCTTTGATAGTTCTTTATTTGAATATCGCCGTTTATTGCCGATTCTTGCCCAAAATAACGAAATATGGGCTGTTGATTTATTAGGATTTGGTTTTAGTGAAAGACGTTTAGATGTACCCATCACACCCGAAACGATTAAAACCCATTTATATTACTTTTGGAAAACCTTTATCCAACGTCCTGTTATTTTAGTCGGTGCTTCAATGGGAGGAGCAACAGCCTTAGATTTTAGCTTAACCTATCCCGAAGTCGTCGAGAAATTGGTTTTAATCGATAGTGCTGGATTAGCCAAACCACCGATTTTAGGTAAATATATGTTTTATCCCCTTGACTTTTTCGCTACTGCTTTCCTCAAAAATTCATCAGTCAGACGCTCAATTAGTAAAGCTGCCTACTATGATAAAACTTTTGCCAGTTTAGATGCTCAACTTTGCGCCGCCCTACACTTACAATGTGATAACTGGAATAAAGCCCTGATTGCTTTTACTAAAAGTGGGGGCTATGGTTCATTTTTAGAGAAAATTTCAGCAATTAAACAAGCCACCTTAATTTTATGGGGAGAAAACGATAAAATCTTAGGGATTAAGGATGCAACAAAATTTAAAAAATTAATTCCTAATAGTAAGCTAGTGTGGATTACTGAATGTGGTCATGTTCCCCATTTAGAAAAACCACAAGTAACAGCAGAACAGATTTTAGAGTTTAATCAGACCAATTAAAAAATCAGATTTTGTAGTGTTAGTTTACCTCGTTTACTTTAAGAGAGTTAGAGCAATTGTAGATAGTAACAATCGCCAAAAAACTTAAGCAAATCCTAATACCCTTTTAACACAACTATTTGATAGTGTAGTTATTTATGTACACCAAGACTAAATATTATGACGGCTATCACTAAGATTCACGGAAGAGAGATTTTAGATTCTCGCGGTAACCCCACTGTTGAGGTAGATGTTGTGCTAGAAGACGGTAGCAAAGGTAGAGCCGCCGTTCCTTCAGGGGCATCTACAGGCATCCGCGAAGCCTTAGAATTAAAAGATGGAGATCCGAAACGTTATGGCGGAAAAGGCGTTCTAAAAGCAGTTAGTAATGTCAATGGTGCGATCGCAGATACTCTTAAAGGCATGGATGCAACCGCTCAAGCATCTATTGATCATAAGATGCTAGAACTAGACGGCACTGAAAATAAAGGAAATCTTGGAGCAAACGCAATTTTAGGCGTTTCGATGGCGGTAGCTCGTGCGGCAGCAGAATCAGTTGATTTACCATTGTACAAGTATCTAGGCGGAGATGGAGCGATACTTTTACCTGCTCCTTGCTTTAATATCATCAATGGTGGCGCACACGCCGATAATGTGATTGATTTTCAAGAATATATGATTGTACCAGTTGGCGCACCGACTTTTTCTGAGTCGTTACGGATGGGTGCCGAGGTATATCATGCTCTTAAATCGATCCTTAAATCCAAAGGATACAGCACAGGGGTAGGTGATGAAGGTGGGTTTGCACCAAATGTGACCAATATCGAAGCGATCGAAGTTATTCTAGAAGGTATTGCCAAAGCAGGTTTTAAAGCAGGTGAAGATATTTGTCTAGCTTTAGATCCAGCAGTGAGCGAACTTTACCGCAAAGATGGTAGCTATGAGTTTTTTAAATCCGATAAAAGCAAAAAATCTTCAGAAGAAATGATCGATCTCTGGGAAAGTTGGATCAATCAATATCCGATTATTTCCATTGAAGATGGTTTAGGTGAACAAGACTGGAAAGGTTGGCAACTGCTGACAGAGCGTTTAGGAAGTCGAATACAATTAGTCGGTGATGATGCCTTTGTCACTAATCCTAGCATTATTAAAAAGGCGATCGCTGAGCAAGTCGGAAATAGTTCTCTAATCAAGGTTAACCAAATTGGTTCAATCACCGAAACGCTAGAAGCGATTAAACTGTCTGTCGATTCGGGTTATACCTGTATGATGAGTCATCGTTCTGGAGAAACCCCCGATGATTTTATCGCAGATTTAGCCGTTGCGACCAATGTTGGACAAATCAAAACTGGCGCACCTTGTCGTGGTGAACGTCTTTCTAAATATAACCAACTCCTCCGTATTGAAGAGGAATTAGGTAGTAAAGCTAAATATGCAGGTTGGAGTAAATTCAAAAAGCCTTAAATAGAACCATGGTGGAGACGCGGGTTGCGTCTCTACTACGGATAGACCTTTAAAAAATTTTTCCCCTGATAAACATAAAAGATATTAGTCACAACTCCCCCGCGTTTGATGGGAATCTCTCCTATTTTCTGAAATTCTTGGAAATAAGGGCGATATCGGTCAATTACTTCAGGCTTTTCTACAAATCGTTTGTTAGTAATCAATAATCCGTTTTTTCCTAACCATTCTTGAGGATCATTCCAAAAAGCAAAGCCTCGCGGATCTCGACAAAAGCAGTCTACTGGAATCGGTTTGAGGGGATGAATTGCGAGATCAATTAACCCACCTAGAAAGTAAAGATTAGTAAAAATAAACTGCGAATTGGCTAAAGCATCCGAAAAAACAGGCGAATCGACAAAAGCTTGCTGTAATTGTGTAATATCTAAAACCTCTGTTGAAGGATCATATCTAGGTGAGACAATTCCCCCAAATATTGCATATTGACTCGGTTTCTGAAAAATGCCTAAATTGAGATGCAGTAACGTCAATAACAATAAAGTAACGATCGTTATTCCAGAATATTTTAACCATTTGTATGTCCATCGTTTTGACCTTTGTCCCATCCAGTATCCGAGTAGTAAAGTCGGTGTCCAAAAGCCTGGTACTGCCCAAGTTGGAGTCACAAAGTAATAACCTCCAACTAAACTAAATCCGACAATAAGCGGCACTGATACACAAAGAATTAGCCATTGTCGATTTGCTAGATCACTCCGTTTCAGACGCGCTTTACTTGAAAAAAAAGTAGGGATTTGTTGCCCTAAATTCTTTGCCATCAGCCACACCATTGGTAGCCCCAAAGTCGGAAACATAATTAGACTATTTCCTAATAAAACACCCAATACGCCTAAAATATTAAACGGTTTAGGCGTTTGAAAACGTTTGGAAAGATGAAACCCAAAAGAAACCCAATCATGTTGTAAATTCCAGTACCATAGAGGAAATAGCGTCATGATGAACAATCCCAAGCCTAACCAGAGCCAGCCCGAACGAAATACCGCACGATATTGAGCAATTGTCAAGCAAAAAATCACAAATCCTAATCCGATGAAAAAGCCATGATATTTACTCAAGCAAGTGAGTCCGACCAAAATCCCTAAAATCGCTAGACGATAAGTCGGACGATAGGGTTGAGGAGGTGTATCAGCATCCGTAAAAAATTCGCTGACGGCACAATAAAAGCTGGCTGACCAAAAGAAAATTAGTGGTACATCAGGTAAAGTAAAGATACCGAAGACAATGCCAAACGCGGGAATAATTGAAGCAATAATTAGCGTCAATTTAGCAACATAAGGATTAAAAAGACGTTTTCCTGTTAAATACAGTAGCCATAAACTGCCAGTATATAAAAGCAAAGCTCCCCAACGAATCGTAAATTGATTAGCAATTCCCGTCAACCAAGTCCCCAAACCCGTTGATAGAGCGATCATAGGGGGATGATCAAAATAGCTCCAATCGAGTTGATGACTATAAATATAGTAATAAGATTCATCATAACCAGGGGCAATCCAATAAGCGATCGCTCCTCGAAAAATCAACCCAGTAATAAGGATAAAAATAACAGAAAAATCAAAATCTTTTGGCCAGTTTTTTGTAAATTTGAACATGATAAAAGGGTTACGCTACTCAACGCAAGTTAAGCTGTAACCTGAGTTTGGGATGAGGGAACAAAAGAAAAATTCAATAATGAAAAAGCAAGAATCGTTAATTTTGGCTTCACTAAGTTAGAGTTTGTTTATCTCCTCTATTGCTGCTGAGTTTAGCAAAAAAATTCTTGATTTTGACCATTATATCTTAGGTTGTGCGGGTGGAAGTAGCCACGCTTTTTCTAATTTCATCTCAAGATCATTGATAAATTCTTGATCTTTGATCACTATAAAATTATTATTGCTCGCCGAATCTTTTTCTAAAAAATTAAAAGCTTGGCGGAATTGTTTAGGAGTTGCGGGGATAGGTACATCAAAATGACAAGGAATGATTTGCCTAAAGTTCCATTGTGCCACTTGATCCGCCCAAGCTAAGGTTTCTTGAGGCGCACGGTTTAAAATTAAATTCTGTAGAATGGGTGCAACGAATGGTTCACCGTTTCGACGCAATGCTGCAAAAGACTGTGGCCAATTGTCTCGCCATTGGAAGGGAAATAGACCAAAATATGCTTTTTTAGACTTTTCTGCGGCTTTTAAGGCATTACGAAAAACTTGTCCCCAAGGTGGAACTTCTAAGACACTGGAACGAAAATAGAGGGCGAATAAACAAATACGTTGCCATCCTTTGCGGTAAGTTTCTAGATTATCGGGCATGAGGTCAAATGCACTATCTTTAGCATGGAACAGCAACGGATAAGGATCGAGTCGAATAATAGCGGGAGGTTCAGTAGGGACAGAAACGATCGTATCAGTTAAGAGTAGAGTCTGCGATTGTTTATGAAATAATGCTACTTCCGCAAAACGTCCAGGCCCTAAATCAATTGGCCCCAAAATTCGATAATCAAACTCATCGGCAAAGGGAACTTGACTACTATCTTTTGGTAATATATATGTTCTATCTGGCGGAAACCCTAACCAACTTAAGGGAAGATTAAGAGGAAAACTCCAGTGATAAGGTGAAGCATAAACTTGAGCTTTGGGAAACCTATACGCAAATGGCCCAACAAAAACCTTATGCTCTACAGCCGAAATTGTCGGTAGGATAATATATTTAATATCGCCGTGTTGTTCAACTAATTCATTAACTAATCTGATACATTCATCAGTTGGTGCTACGGGTGCATAGACTAATAAGCCACCTTGTGCTAGTTTAATAACCGTCATGCGAATCGGAACAACAACATAAAAAATTCCCTGTAACTGCTCAAACGTCCAAATCGTATTACTAATAATTTCTTGACGAAGTGTCCGCCGTTGACTATAGGGATAGATGGGAACAACTGGCCAAAATGGCCATAACCAGTCTTTAAAAGTTTTATTTTGTTGTTGCATCCACATCTTTTTCATCTCTAAATAATCTGGGTTGAAGCAGTCCCAACTACTATTAAATCAGTTTAAAGTCTTCTGCTTAAAGATGAATTTGACTCAGGATATATCGTAAGCGATCATAATCATCCTTGAGGAGTATACTTAACTGTCTACCCACTTTCACTAACCATTGACGATCGGCACTTCGGAGTTGATAGATATCTCGAATGGATGCGGCTGCCAACGCTTCTGGGGGACTTTCTCGAACTTGCAGCAAAATTCTTAAAAACTCTAACTGCTCACTAAAGTGTACTACTTCTGTTGGTTCACATTGATAGACGGCTTGGTGAATTTGGGGCGGACGTGGAGGTAAATATTGATAAACTTCTCCCAAACGCCCAGAATTGCCGTTTTGATAACCCGAAGACGTTTCAAACCCAACAATAGCCGCCCGAAACTCGGTTTTTAACATGGCGAAAATTTGGGGCTGTTGTTCCCGCAATTCAGTAAGCGATAAACCTAAAGCCCGCGCACGATGTACCGAGTCAATGGGTGTAGTCGTCGCAAAAGTCACGACACCAACCACTTTATTACCTGATTCTTCATCATAAGCTTTAACCCAACTGCCAAACGGAGGCATCACAGGAAAACTTAATTCTTCAGGTTCTAAACATTGGGCTAAAAAACCTGTACTTGCCGTTTCGATGACTTCAGCAATATGATTCGGGTGACGGCGATCACTAGTGAATTGCGGTAACGTTAAGCGCATTTCTTTATTTTTTCTTGGCGGGGGTAAGAACGACTTCTTCTAATTCTGATAGTTTGAAAGTGATCAGTTTATCCCAGTTCCCCCCTTCAAAAAGGACAGCAACCTTACCATCACTGAGCCGTTGTACTAATCCTTCAAAACGATAGTAAGTATCATCGGGGTTAATGACTCGTACAGTTGTGCCGGGTAAAATCATAATTGTCTTAAGTACTTTTTGATCATGAACTTGAAACGATTGTAACACCGAAGCCCCGTCTCAATAGAACAAGAATAAGTTTTTTGGAGATTGTCTTGGCCTTTTGACGCTCTAAACACTACTCTATTAAACAGGATAATTTCTTAAAGCCATTTCGCCTTTATGGCATAGGGAAAAACATTTTAGATGAGCATCTCAACGTCTGTCTTAGCAGAACTGTTGCAATTCATCCCGAATTGGCGACCCCAAATGTACTTCAAAGCTTCTTTAACGGCACTTTCGCACGCGATGGAAGATCAAGTACTCGCCGAGGCGGATCAACCTCTGGTGATCGCCAGTTTTCAACGTGAACGTTTTTATCGTCAGGAGGCTCATCGCTATCAACGAATTGCGGGTCAAACATCACAAGTATATGTCTTAGCGGCTCCTGAAACCGAATTTAGTAATCGTTCTGATATTTATGAAACGATCGCTTTTACAGACGATGACGGACTCGCTGAGGAATGGCATCTGATCGTTATTGGACAACATTATGCTAGTTGTCTGATTTGTCGTGAACGCACACAAATTTTTGAACAAGAAAAAATCGAAACCGCGATGGATAATAGTCGCCGTTTTGAGGGTATTTGGACAAGCGATCGGACTGTAACCCAAATCGCTGCTAAACTTGTTTTAAATCGAATTTTAGTCTATCGACCTGAATTAGCCAACAAAATCGCAGAAGCTAATCGTCTTTATTTAGATGGTGATCCCTTAAAAACAGCAATTTCACTTCAACTATCTTCTAATCATCCTGATCCATTCGTTCAAAGATTAGTTACTTATCTCCAAGCAGGACAATATAAAATCTTAAAAGCGAATCGTTCTCTAGCTTCTAAAGAACAAAAAGAACGGTTAATTAATTCAATTACCAGTGCAATTCGTCGTTCTCTGGACACAGAAGAAATCTTACAAGTTGCGGTACAAAAATTAGGCGAAGGGTTAGGCGTTTGTCGCTGTCTGGTCTATCGCTGTAATGAAAATGATGTAGCAGCAACCATTAAACATGAATTTTTAAATGATGGCATTGGTTCAATTAAAGGGAGAAACTGGCCTTTAAAAAATAATCCTCTATTTGAAGAAATTTTAGAATTGCGCGAATCAGTTAGTATTGATGATGCGTTCCATGATCCTCGAATTATTGACCGTTCTGAGCCGAATTCTCCCCAATCTCTGCAAAATTTAGTCCAAAGTTGTTCAATTTATTCTTGGCTACTGATGCCAATTCTCTATCAGGGGCGTTTACTAGGAATGGTTGAACTCCATCATTGCGGCCCTGTTCCGACTTATTGGAAAAGCGAAGATATTTCCCTAGTCGATGCGGTTGCGACTCAAGTCGGCGTGGCTTTGATTCAAGCAGAAGCTTATGCTAGTTTACAAGATTTGAATGAGCAGTTAGCAGCATTAGATCGAACTCGTTCTAATCTAGTTGCAATTACAGGTCATGAATTACGCACTCCCCTTTCAACGATTCAGGTTTGTTTAGAAAGCTTGGCTACTGAACCTGATATGTCTCCAGAATTGCGTCAAGTGATGCTTGATACGGCTTTACATGATGCCGAACGGATGCGAAAATTGATTCAAGATTTTTTAACCCTCTCACAGCTTGAAAGCGGTCGAATTCAATGGCATCCAGAGCCTCTATCACTTTCAGAATGTGTTGAATTATCCTTGAGTCATATTCGCGCTCGTAATTTAGAGAGTACTCTACCCAAGATCGAAAATCATGTTTCCTATGATTTACCCCTTGTGTTAGCTGATGGGGAATGGGTGGTAGAAGTTTTATCAAAACTGTTGGATAATGCTTGTAAGTTTACCAGTCCAGATGGCCTCATCACGATCAATGTTAATCACCCAAATTTACAAGTGTTAGAAGTGACGGTATCTGATACTGGGCGAGGAATTGAACCAAACCGACTTGAGAAAGTATTTGAGCGTTTTTACCAAGAAGAAGGCGCATTACGCAGAAGTATCGGAGGAACGGGTCTAGGTTTAGCGATTTGTCGGCAAATCGTTCAAAATTGGGGCGGCGAAATTTGGGCAGTATCAGAAGGAAAAAATCAAGGTAGTCAGTTTCATTTTACGATACCGATTGTTAATGAAGCGATCATAACAAATGGCTCAAATAATGGCTATCCTCAAACCACTGAACCACCAATCCAAAAACGACGCAAAACCACGCGACGGAAGGTTAATTAAGCACATCGGTCGGTACAAATTTATACAACGGATGAACTGATCTATTTTTGTTGGCCAAGTTTTTTGGGGAAACAATCCCATAGAAGTTGATCGCAAAGCTTGTGAATGTCTAACGAACCGATTCCATTTTAATTAGATAAAATTAACAAATTACGCAAGAGTTTAGTTACAAAAATTAACTAACTTTTTCTTGACCAATTTAAGTTAATGACACGGGGTAAAAGAACGCAAACTGCTCCGTTAAAGAAGGTTAATAAAACTAATTCCATTCCATTGAGTTCCATAAATGATCCACCGTTTATCAAAAACTTGTCTCTATCATTATGCAGCTAAAATAAATTTTTGAACCAGTTTAGACGTTTAAATTGCTTTTGCATATCATAAGTTTTTCAAAATATTAAGAATTGTTAAACGAATTGAGTAATTCATTCTTTAGTCAGAAGAAAGAAAAAGGATCGTCTGATAGCTTGAAAGTCAGCAACATAAGAGCGATGGCAAACCAGATAGACTTTTAGGATCGAGGCGACATGGAACCAAAACAATTAAGTCAAGAACTACGTCAAGGAAAAGACCCACACATGACCCGTCGGCGATGGATCATCGGTCTATCTATGCTGGGTGGCTCAATGGGACAACTGGTTACTCTGTACCAAACGGGGGTCATCAGTCATTTACCCGATCCACCTGTCCCTATTTTTGATGCCGATCGCGTTGATGCCTCTAACTATGCTTACAAACGTTTTAACGCTCCAGATGGGCCCTTGATGGTGGTTAATTATGCTCTGACTGCTTGGTTAGCTTCAATGGGTGGTTTAGATCGTGCGCGACGTAATCCATTGATCCCAATTGCGATGGGTGTAAAACTGGTGTTTGATGGCATACTTTCGGTACAATTAGCGGGTGAGGAATGGAGCGAAAACAAAGCCTTGTGTGAATATTGTCAGGTAGCAACGTTCTGCTCTTTGGTTTCAATTGTCCTCGCTGCACCTGAAGTCATGGCAGCTAGTCGTACTCTACTCGGATACCCAGAAAAGGATACAGCCGCTAAGAGCAATCCGCAGTAATGAGGAATACATGACTCGTGTTTCCATCATTATCCCAACCTTGAACGAAGCAACTACCATTAGACAGACTCTCCGTAACTTAAGTATCTTAGATCCCCCTGCTTGGGAAATCTTTGTCATCGATGGAGGTAGTCAAGATGGTACAGTTGCATTTGCTCAAAATGAAGCGATATCGGTCATGATTTCTCCGCAGAAAGGTCGTTCGGTACAGATGAATTTAGGCGCACAAGCAGCGACAGGTGATGTTTTGTGTTTTATCCATGCCGATACATTTGTACCTGCTGATCTGGTCACTATCATTGATCGTACTTTAGCCGATCCGACTATTACGGCGGGTGGTTTGATCTCACTAATGACGGGGACAACCCGCACTCGTTGGGAATTTACAATTCTTAATACGATTAAAACTTACTTGATCCCTTTCGTATTTCGTCCTATTGCCTTTTCCCAAGGTTTACGGCTGTTATTCGGGGATCAGGTGATTTTCTGTCGTCGTTGTGACTTCCAAGCTTGCGGCGGCTTCGATTCAACATGGCCCATTATGGAAGAAGCCGATCTATGCGAAAAACTGATACGCTACGGTAGGATCGCTCAGGTTAATCGTACAGTGCGATCGTCCGATCGTCGAGTGGCTCACTGGGGGCCATTTAAGGCAATTTTTATTTATCTTTTTATCGGCATTCTCTGGGGTTTAGGCGTTCCACCCGTTTACCTCAAACGCTTCTATGCTGAAATACGTTAATTATTCATGACCTTATAAAAAAGCCATTTAATAAATTGTCAGTTCAGAATAAGAGAGTTTAGCAATTAATGGAGAACTGTAAAATAGATTCAACAGCTTATGACACAAAAATAAAATAAATATGTCTAACTTAACCATTCAATTATCAGACGAAAAACTGTACCAGTTAGAAGAACTGGCGCAACGGCAAGGTGTAACCCTAGAGCATCTTTTACAGGATAAAATCAATGATTGGTTAACGGAAAATCAACCTGACTTTAATCGGGCGGCTAACTATGTCTTAACTAAAAATACAGAGCTTTATCAACGTTTAGCATGACTCGTTATCTAACTCAAGTAGAAGTCATCCAGCTTCATGAGCTAACGTACCTAAAACATTTTTATGCTGAAATACGTTAATTATTCATGACCTCACCTCATTTTCGGCACGAGTATTGAGAGCCGCATCTGATCATTAAAAGCATTTTCTTTAATGACCTCACCCCGCCTTTGGCACCCCTCAACTAATAAAATTAATTCCATTTATCCCCCTCCTTCAGGAGGGGCTAGGGGAGGTGGAAAGAGGCAGGGAGAGAGCCTTAACACATTTTTATCAAAAAGTCAATAAAATTTTATAATGTTTTTTGAAGAAAATCGTCACTAATTTTTCTTAAGTAAAACAAATCAACTCTTAATAACGATACGTTAAATTAAAATTTTATAAAAAATTAGCCTTTTTCAAAACGAAATGCTATTTTATGATAGATAGCATCGCTTTTTATGAGTTTTTATTTTATTGCGCTTTTTGTTTCTACATCACAAATTTATAGTTGAAAATACTTAGCTTGCCGATGGTTTTATTAGAGCTATCAAGGCTTGTGTAAAAAATTAAAGGTCAAAATGTCGAATTTTACAACAAATTTAGAACATGATAAAAAGCTTGAAATCAATACATCACGGCAGTTTGTCCCCTGGTTAGCCCAACAAAATTTCAGTCTTGCTTTTACTACCTATCAAGCAGGGAAAGTATTTTTTATTGGCTTACAACCGAGTGGGCAACTCTCTGTATTTGAACGAACTTTAGATCGATGTATGGGGTTGTATGCTCAAAATAACTCCTTATATATCAGTACCTTTTATCAGCTTTGGCGGTTTGAAAATACATTGGAAACTGGGCAAGTATATCAAGATTATGATGTTTTTTATGTCCCACAAATAAGTTATGTGACTGGGGATTTAGATATTCACGACATTACACTGGTTAATGATGAACTGATTTTTGTCAATACTCTGTTTAGCTGTTTAGCCACCGTTTCCCCTACTCATAGTTTTATCCCTCTGTGGCAACCTCCTTTTATTTCTAAGATAGCCGCCGAAGATAGATGTCATCTCAATGGACTTGCTATTCGAGATGGAACACCCCGCTATGTGACAGCAGTTAGTCAAAGTGATCTCGCTGAGGGGTGGCGAGAACAGAGACAACAGGGCGGTTGTGTCATTGATGTAATTAGTAACGAGATTATCGCTACTGGGTTATCGATGCCACATTCACCAAGATATTATCAAGAAAAACTCTGGTTACACAATTCGGGAACTGGAGAATTTGGATATTTAGAGATAGACTCAGGGGAATTTATTCCAGTTGCGTTTTGCCCTGGTTATTTACGGGGACTGGCGTTTAGTGGTGATTTTGCCATTGTTGGTTTGTCGAAACCGAGAGGAAATAAAACCTTTTCAGGGTTGTTGTTAAATGAAAAGTTAGAGCAACAGAAGGCGAGCGCTCGTTGTGGGTTATTGGTCATTGATTTAAACAGAGGCGATATTGTTCATTCTTTGACTATCGATGGAATAGTCGAAGAACTTTATGATGTGGTGGTTTTGCCCAAAATGCGTCGCCCGATGGCAATTGGCTTTAAAAGTGACGAAATACGACGGGTAATAACGATTGGTGAGAATTTTACTACTAATCAATTAATTTAAACGCAGGAGAATTAAATTATGACATTTCCAGCAGTATTTAACCTTTCTACTCTTAATGGAACGAATGGTTTTGCGATTAATGGTATTAATGCTAATGACTATTCAGGCACTTCTGTAAGCAATGCAGGAGATGTCAATGGTGATGGATTTGATGACATTATTATCGGCGCACGATCAGCCAAACCTAATAATATTAGTACAGGACAAAGCTATGTGGTGTTTGGTAAAAGTGGTGGCTTTAGTTCTAGTCTCAACCTTTCGTCCCTTAACGGCACTAACGGCTTTGCTCTCAATGGAATTAATGCTGGTGATTTTTCAGGCTATTCTGTGAGCAGTGCGGGCGATATCAATGGTGATGGGTTTGATGACATTATTATCGGTGCATCATGGGCTGACCCCAATCTGAGTACTTCAGGACAAAGCTATGTGGTATTTGGTAAAAGTGGTGGCTTTAATTCTAGTCTTAATCTTTCTACTCTTAACGGTACTAACGGCTTTATGATTAATGGGCTTTATGGGAGTCGTTCAGGTGCTTCTGTGAGCAGTGTAGGAGATGTCAACGGTGATGGGTTTGATGACATTATTATCGGCGCATTTCTTGCCGACCCAAATGGCATAAATTCAGGACAAAGCTATGTGGTGTTTGGCAAAAGTAGGGGGTTTAGTGCCAGTATAAATCTTTCTACGCTCAACGGCACTAACGGCTTTGCGATTAATGGAATTAATGCTGATGACCGTTCAAGCACTTCTGTGAGCAATGCGGGGGATATTAATGGCGATGGGTTTGATGACATTATTATCGGCGCAATTTTTGCCTCTCCTAATGGTACGAGATCAGGACAAAGCTATGTGGTGTTTGGTAAGAGTGGCGGTTTTATTTCTAGTCTCAACCTCTCAACCCTCAATGGCACTAACGGCTTTACTATTAATGGGATTAATGCTTACGACCTTTCAGGCACATCTGTGAGCAGTGCGGGAGATGTCAACAACGATGGGTTTGATGACCTCATTATCGGTGCATCAGGTGCTGACCGCAATGGCAGAGAGTCAGGACAAAGTTATGTGGTGTTTGGTAAGAGTAGCGGCTTTGGTGCTAGTCTTAACCTCTCTACCCTTAACGGAACAAACGGCTTTGCGATTAATGGGATTGATACTAATGACCATTCAGGCGTTTCTGTAAGCAGTGCGGGAGATGTCAACAACGATGGGTTTGATGACCTCATTATCGGTGCATCAAATGCCGACTTCAATAGTATAAGCCTTGTAGGACAGAGCTACGTGGTGTTTGGTAAAAGTAGCGGCTTTGGTGCTAGTCTTAACCTTTCCATCCTCAATGGTAGTAACGGCTTTGCGATTAATGGGATTAATGCTGGCGACATTTCAGGCTCTTCTGTGAGTAGTGCGGGAGATATCAACAATGATGGTTTTGATGATCTTATTATTGGTGCAAATCGTGCTGACCCCAATGGCCTAAATTCTGCAGGACAGAGCTATGTGATTTTTGGACAGGCAACGGGTTCAACTTTACCGAGTATTACTCTTGCAGTCTCTCCATCTAGTGTTACTGAAGATGGTACAGCCAATCTTGTTTACACTTTCACTCGTACAGGTGTTCTAACCAATCCTTTAACTGTTAATTATGGAATTACAGGAACAGCAACCAACGGAATCGATTACGGTACTATTGATACAAATGTAACATTTGCAACTAATTCGGCTACTGCAACGGTAACAGTTGACCCGACACCTGATACAACCGTAGAACCGAATGAAACTGTAGCTTTAACTCTAGCCAGTAATGCAGCTTACACCATTGGTACAGCAGGTGCAGTCACTGAAACGATTACTAATGATGATACTGCTAGTAATGTCACTCTTGCTCTTGACTATAGCGGCATTAGTGAAAATAGTCCCACCAATTTTACTTATACGTTCACTCGTACAGGTTCTTTAACTAATTCTTTAGTCGTTAATTTTAATGTGTCTGAAAGCGCGACACTGACGACAGACTATGTACAAACAGGTGCCACGAGTTTTAGTTCTACCACTGGAAGAGTAACTTTTGCTGCGGGTTCTGCTACTGCGAATCTTGTGATTAACCCTACTGGAGATACCACAATAGAACCCAATGAAACTTTAGCTTTAACCTTGACAACGGGAACAGGTTATGCAGTCGGAACCGCATCAGCCGTGACAGCCACCATTATTAATGATGATGGTACCCGTCGTCAAATTGCTACTAATGGTAATGATGTCATCCTTGGCAGAAGTAAAAACGATGTGATTATCAGTGGTTTGGGTAATGATCTTCTCACAGGTGGCGCAAATGCGGATCTATTCACTTTCTCTAATCCCAATCAAGGAATCGATCGCATTACTGATTTTACGCCAGATGATGATCTAATTGTTGTTTCGGCTAGTGGTTTTGCTGGTGGACTCACTGCAACTGATGTGTTGAGGTCAAATCAATTTATTATTGGTACATCGGCAACTGCTTCTACTCACCGTTTCATCTATAATTCTGGAACGGGCGCCTTGTTGTTTGACAGAGATGGAACAGGTACAACAGCAGCGATACAGTTTGCTACTTTAAGTGTGGGTTTAGCTTTGACTTATGAAGATATTTTCGTCAGTTAACAAGGTATTAAACGTTCCATTCTAATTCAAATACTTATAAGATCGTTTAAAGATTAGAAATTTAAACGATCTTCTCGATAAGGATTTAGTCTTAATTTTTTGATGCTGTATTAAATTTGCTCAAAAAACCAACTAAACCTAAAGCCAGCAGACTTAAATAAGTGGAAGGTTCGGAGGTTGATTGAAAGTTAATCCTAAATGTACCCGAAGAAGATAAAGGAGTGTAACTACTACTGGAATTGACATCGACTAACCTAAAAGTAGCTGAATGTTTCCCACCAGTTGTAGCGTAAAATGTTGGAGTAAATCTAAAATCATCCCCTGAACCGATCGTAAAAAGATCGCCTACCCCAGTAAACATATCTTGCCCATCCGCAGTCGCTACACTAAAACCTGAGTAATATCGACTAACTCTAAAGCGATCGTGGCATCTCCAATCGAACTTGGCCAAGCACCGTTAGAACTATTAAAAAGGGCCTCAATGGCAGGATCATTTAACTCATCAACTAAATCTCTAACTAGGGCAATTTTTAAATTGGTGTAGTTAGTTTCCGTATTTCCCTCAACAATTTCATTAACCAGCTTTCCTTCAAATATTCCTGTTCCAGGGATTAGAGAAATAGGCGGTAAATTTGTCCAATATTCAGGAATTTGATTATTAGTATTGGTCGAAATGACTGTGGGATTGCTAACATCTCCTGTATAACTGTAAGCACCAATCGCATGAAAATGATTATCAGCGATATTACTCTCAAGATGGGGAAACAATAAAGTTAAACGATTGTAGTTGGGATTTGCTAAACCTGCATAGGTGCCAGAACTAATTTCGGATCTTCCATCAATACCCAACATCAGGTGATGATGATCATGCCCTGGTAAGGTTTGAGCTTTTGTGGTTTGGTATGGCGCAAAAACTACGGCGACAGTAATAGGGGTACTGATTATTAGACTAGCAAGTGCGATCGTTTTAGTCATTTTTGGTTTTCTTTAATAATGATAACGATTATCATTATTGCTTGTAAACTCAAGAAGAAACCTGAAAAAATGATTATGATTCTCAATTTGTCTTAGTATATGCTTTTTACAATCTAACTCATTCAATAAACTGAATGACTTGTACTTTAGGTTCTGTGAAGTTTTTATATTCAAAAGATTTCATGACAATTTCTTCGAGTTGTCCTAATGCGAGTCCACAGGGGCGACCATATTTGAGTTGAACCCGATCGCTGGCAATTTGGAGAGCAGTACGCGAGCGCTCCACAAAATCTTCTAAATCATATTCACAGTTAGGAGTAAAATAATCTTTAACCACTAGAGATGGCGAATAACAAACATTTTGGGAACCGTCAGGCCATTGAATTTTAAAACGGATTTCAGGCATAAGATTGAAGCAATTGTTGATAATGATTAATGTGCATTTTAGCCGAAGTTTCCCAAGTGTATTGAGCTAAGACCGCTTGACTGTGGGTGATTAGAGATTTGGCTAAAGTCGGGTTTAAAATAGATTGCATAGCTTGAAAGATCGCATCAGATGAAGTGGGATCAACTAAAAGAGCTTCTTGTAGAAAAAGAAATTCAGTAAAAGGCGCATGATTAGAAGTAATCACTGGAATACCAGATGCGATCGCTTCTAGTATAACTAAACCCCATCCCTCTTTTACTGATGGAAACACAAAAGCATCAGCTATGCGATAAAGAGTCGGTAAATCAGCATCTTGAATCACCCCAGGTAAAATAAGAGAATGTCCAATCTCTATTTTTAACTGATCAGCAAGGGCAAAAAATTGATCCCGATAAGACTGATAATCAAAGAGTGTGGCACCTCCCGCGATGATTAACTGAGCATTGGGATATTCTTGTAAAATTAGGGAAAAGGCTTTGAGTAAACAAATTGAGTTTTTTCGGGGTTCAATTCCACCCACTGTTAAATAAATAGGTGAACCTCGTAATCCTAATTGTTGCTTCAAAAACGATTCTGAGCCATCGAATACAGGTGAAAAGCGACGTGTATTCACTGCATTGATGACTCGTGGTGCCTTGATCTGATATTGTTGCTCTAGTTGCGTTTGCCAATGTTCACTTACACATAAACACAAAGCAGCATCACGAATCGATCGATCTTGACAGTGCTGTAGATAAAGATTGCTGTAATCTTCGATGTGGTGTACGGTTCGGATAAAGTGAGGAATTTTTTCATCTTTGACTAACTTGGCTAGAGCATTTGCACTAATACAGTCTTGAGCATGATAGCAGTTGTATGTCAAGTGAGATTGCGATAAATAATCAATAAATTCTTGAATCCGTTGTTCAATCAGTGCATCGATAGCATCAGGTGCAGTTTGCGCGGGTATGGCTTGATAGGGACAAGACAGAGGATAATCAAACCCTGTACCATCTTTATCCAAAGCATACACACAAACATCATGACCGAGTTCATGTAATGCTTGAGCGAGTTCGAGAGTATGAATCACACTGCCTCTCGGTTTTGTCGAGTATGTGAATAGAGCTATTTTTAAGATTGGCATTCAACTAAGGAACCAGTATATCGCTTAAACAGTGAAAAGTTCTTGCTTTGCTTGTTCTGATAGGGAGTGTTTAAAATCTAGAATTTCAATTAAAACCAATTGATAATCTTCAAAATAATGTAATATTGTATTTCCTTCTTCCTCTGCGTAGGCAATAGGCTGATCATTTAGCTCAATTAATAAAACGTCCACATCTTTACTGTAATTCATTTTTTTCATATCAAGTTCTCCTACCAGGGTAAAAATTATATGGCAAACAAGTACGATCGCATTCAATTTAAGTAAAACCTGTTAATTTCTGCATAGATAGATCCCAAAACACTATAGATTCTTGCTGTGAGCGTAAAATAAGTTGCTGAGTGGGTTGTATTTCTCCGACGACTTCACAGATTAAATTAGAAGCATGGAACAGCGATCGTATTTCTTCGACTTTTCTTGGACGCACACTCAGGAGAAACCCAAAACTCGGAAAACTAATCAACCAACGTTCTAGGGATAATTCTTCTGGACAGGGAACAAGATCTAGATTTAAAATAGCTCCACAGTGAGAGGTTTCGAGTAACATCAGTAGAGTACCAATGATTCCTCCCATACTAATATCTTTACCCACATCACATAAACCCGTTTCTGATAAATAGGGTAAAAGTTCCAAATTTTGCCGTAATTGAATCGGATCAGCTTCAGTAGCAGCATTCCAAAAAGGATATTTTGGATGAGATTTCCCGCGAAAATCGGTAACAACAAGCAGTAAATCGCCACTTTTTGCGTTAAAACTGGTAATTAGTCGTTTAGCACGTCCTAAAATAGCGACAGATAGGGCATTATAAGGGCTATGACAGTTCGTATGACCGCCCACAATAGGGACATTGTACGCTTGTGCAGCAGCCTTCATACCGTCCCAGATGGGTGTTGTATCGCTTGTTGATTGACTCCAAATTGTATCAACAATAGCCAGAGGACGACCCCCCATTGCATAGATGTCACTCACATTTACCATGATTGCTGACCAACCTGCAAACCAAGGATCAGTTTCAATCAGTTGGGGTAACATTCCCTCGGCTGCCAATAATAAATAACCATCACCATCAGGAATTGCTGCACAATCATCACCGATAGGAATATTACTACCTTTTAATACTTGCGCTGCGGTTTGAATATCTTGTTTTTGTAAAAGACTTAAAGATTGTCGAAGTTGTGTGGCGAGAATTGAGAGCATTTTGATCACGTGAAAACGTTCTTTAACATAAGCGTAGCAGGATAAAACCTACTATTTCTAAGGTTCGATGCTCAATCAAAAAGCTAATGCTAGATTTCTAGTAACAGAAGCTTATGGCTAATTCTTATATGTTTCCAATGTGTTTACAAGCAGGATTTTGGGGATTGGTTGGGGGTTCCGCACTTTTGGTGGGTGCAGCTATTGGCTATTTTCTCCGTATTCCTCAAAGATTAATCGCCGCGATTATGGCGTTTGGTTCAGGTGTACTGATTTCGGCTTTAGCATTCGAGTTGATGGATGGAGCTTATGAGCGTGGGGGGTTTGACTCGACTGCGATCCCGCAGGGATGGTGAACACTATCTAGTCGAAAAATATAATATTGCTCTCGTTCCAAGTTTACAACTGCTAGACCCTCAACCTTTTAGACAAAATAAACCTAAAGCATTAATTGCGGGACTAAGCGAAGCACGTGGCAGGTTCCCCCCTCTTCCTTTTGTACCTCAAGAACTCAAAGAAATTCAAGCTCAAGTGGCTAGTAATGTTGAACTGCTGAATCAACAATTTACCAATGAAAGTTTTAAAGATCTAGTTAATTCGGCTCCTTTTTCGGTGGTTCATCTGGCAACGCATGGACAGTTTAGTTCTCAAGCCGATGAGACTTTTATTTTAACTTGGGACGATCGCATTGATGTTAATCAGTTAAATAACTTACTCCGTTCTAGAGAAACTCGGCAAACCCGTTCAATTGAACTACTTGTCCTCAGTGCTTGCGAAACCTTAACAGGAGATAAACGAGCTTCTTTAGGACTAGCAGGTGTTGCAGTCAGAGCAGGAGCAAGAAGCACACTTGCGACACTTTGGCAAGTAAATGATCAAACAACTGCTATTTTTATGAATCAATTTTATGCGGCGTTGAAAGATTCAAATGTTACTAAAGCCGAAGCTGTGCGAATCGCTCAACTCAAACTTTTAAACGAACCTACCTACAAACGTCCGCATTTTTGGGCCGCTTATGTTTTGGTGGGCAATTGGTTGTAATTAATATTCGTATATGTGATTCGGTTAAACGGTTCATGACTGGGAGGATAGAAATTTAGATCAGCTTCCATTAGGTGATGAAGCCGATCGCAGATCATCATCTCATCTAATGATTTCCAGTGCAATCGTTGAAAGAACCGCACATTCTGTAACTGGACATTTGCGAGGAACTGTGTACAACCCCATGTATTCGCTGTAGTGACTGCTTTTTCAATTAATCCTTTGCCAATTTGCCAACCTTTGCGATAGTCTTGATGAGTTCCCAGTCTGCCACCATACCAGACAAGCGGTTCAACTTCATAAATTCTGACCACTCCAACAACTTGATCGGTATCGCTATTAAGTGCCACGATCGGATAAGCATACTGATCGATTTCATCTAGATCATTATTTTGAAAGAGTTCTTGTTCTTCCACAAAAATAGAATGACGTAGGGCAAAATAAGCGGCAATTTCATGAGTATTTTGAGCTAATTTGAAGTGATATGACATATTCAAACCTATTTTTCAAAGTTAGAGAGAGCCGAACAAGCCCCACATTTCGCACAACCTGCTTTAATTTCTGCTGATGACATTCTTGAGCGTTTTAACATCCCTCCGACTTGTTGATAGAGAGTAAACATCAATTCGCTATTTGGGGCATGATGATTAGCCAGTGGGGTTCCAGTGATGGGTACAAACGGCACGACAAACGGATAAACACCCATTGCAATTAAGCGATCGCACGTCTCTAAAATTGCGTCTAAACTATCTCCCAAGCCTACCAATATATATGTACTAATTTGTCCCCAGCCAAAGACTTTAACGGCTTCAGCAAAGGCTTTAAAGTAATAGTCAAGCGGTACTGTTGCTTTACCTGGCATGATTTTAGCGCGCACATGGGGTTCAATCGTTTCTAGGTGCATTCCTAAACTGTCGATTCCTGCGGCTTTCATGCGCTCAAACCAAATAAAATCGTCAGGTGGCTCACATTGTCCTTGAATGGGAAGATTAACTAGAGTAGAAATCGCTTTTGCACATTCAGTCAAATATGCAGCACCTCTGTCGGTTGTATTTGGGGTTCCCGTCGTCATCACCATCTGTGTCACCCTATCAAGTCTAACGGCAGCTTCTGCGACTTCTGCGAGTTGATCAGGGGATTTTTTAGCGATCGTTCTTCCTGCTTCTAGGGATTGTCCAATGGCGCAAAACTGACAAGCATTCACTTGATCGCCATAACGCATACAGGTTTGTAAAACAGTAGTGGCTAATACATCTTGACTATGCAGTAAAGCAATTTTCCAGTAGGGAATACCATCAGATGTCGTTAAATTATAAAATTTTGGAGTTTCAGGAAAAGCGATCAATGAAATCAATTCCCCATCACGTTCTAAAATGGTTTGATCAGCAGATACTGTATAGGGTGATTGGGCGGCAGGCTGATTATAAATTGGAACCATGACAGTTGTACCATCAATAGTAACCGCTTTATGATCCGATGGCCCGGCTCCCCCTTTACGACCTGATGTTTGTTGTTCAGGATCGAGTAATTTTAGCCCGTAGGATTGCAGTTCAGTAATTAACTGTTGTTTGTCCATATCTAGTCTGTTACTTCAAATTGAAGTGGCTGTGGGAGAACAGAAGCTTTTAACCCGTTAGAGTCTGTAAGATGCTTTTCACTCAGATCAATTTGCAATTGCAACAAATCAGGACGAGCATAGTGTCCAACTGAGTCCATCATCCTTTTACGTTTGGTAATCAAGGAAAAATCCAGATCAGCGATCGCCATTCCTTCCCCGTCGGTGATCGGTGGACACAAATGATTCCCCTCTGGGCCAATAATTGCCGTATTACAACCCCCTTTTAAAACACGCTGTAACGTTTCATCGGGAGTAATTTGGCTCACTTGCTCTGGAGATAGCCAACTGGTTGCATTAACCACAAAACAGCCCGCCTCTAGCGCATGATGTCGAATGGTAACTTCAATTTGATCGGTAAAAATCTGACCCACCAGAGAACCAGGAAACTGGGCGCAGTGAATTTGTTCGTGTTGTGCCATCAGTGCAAAACGAGCTAAGGGGTTATAGTGTTCCCAACAAGCAAGACAGCCAAGCTTACCAACGGCTGTATCTAAGACTTTTAAACCCGAACCGTCTCCCTGTCCCCAAATCATCCGTTCATGATAAGTCGGGGTGATTTTGCGACGTTTGAGTAAAAGTGTTCCATCGGCATCAAAAATCAATTGAGTATTATACAGTGAGCCTTGATCTCGCTCATTAACCCCCAAAACCACCACCATTCCAGAGGTGCGGGCTGCACTACTCACAGCATCAGTTACAGAACTGGGTACGGTAACCGCTTCTTCATAAAGCCTCATGTGTTCTTTTCCCATCAACACAGGGGGTTGAATGAAAGAAAAATAGGGATAGTAGGGGATTAGGGTTTCTGAAAAAACGATCAATTGAACGCCTTCCGTTGCTGCTTTGGCGATCGCATTTAAGACCTTTTCCGTTGTCCCATCCCGACTAAACAATACTGGGCTAATTTGTACGGCTGCTGCTCGAACTGTGCGTGAGTAAGTCATCCTACAGCGTCCAAGTATCTAAAATAAATGCCCCATCCTTACGATGCAATAGTACCAAATCTAGTACATCAAGGGGATTAATCGGACGAATACCTGGAATGAGAGAGGGTTCACCATGTCCGTAGAGAGCTTGTAGGGCAAAGCGACAGGCGTAAACTTTTCCACCTTCTGCCATAAATTTACTCAGTTGGTCATTAAAGTTTTGGTGGCCTGGAAAGGCATTATCACCGATTTTTGGAAAACCACGTTGTACACCGAGAGTCACGCCTGGCCCATACAAGAGTACTGAGGTTTCAAAGCCTTTGCGTAATAAACGTGTGGCTTGTAAGAGATTGACAAAACCAATTGAACCTTCAAAAGCGACAGTATGAAAGGTTACTAGGGCTTTCTCACCTGGTTCTGCTTTGACATCGGGAAATACTTTTTCTTCGTAATCAACAAAAAAATCACCGACTTGATGCGCGGGGGTAGTTACTTCAGGCATGATTTTTTCCTTTTTGTGTTGTGTTGCCAGATTAATCTTTGAGCAAGGGTTATTTTGTATATTTAACTACAAAATCCTACGCAATTCTTAGAACGCTTTATCAGGTTAGCTCAAGTGTTTATCTAAATCAATAGGTTAACAGCCATCATGGAATAAAAACCCTTCTTGCGCCCCTATAATTACCGATATAAATGGCAATCTCAACAAGACGATCAACACAACGTTCTCGATAAATTGAGTCGGTCAACACTCGGTCTGCATTGCCAATTGTAATCACAGGTAATGAATTCGGTGTATTTTCTTCACGCATGACTTGTTCAAGTGAGTCCTCATCTTTCATACTGCGATTAGCTGTTTGATTCTCTTGAGCCAGCCTCCAGACTACTCGATCACTGCTGTCAATTGATAATCCCATCTCTTCAAACGTGCAAAAGCGAATGGAAATAGAATCAAGCCAACCTTGACTAGCAATACTACCTAAAAGAATTCTTGCGTGTCCTTTGAGGTTATGATCGACTAGAAAAATCATAGCTGGGTTTGATGCCGTGCCTTAGATGCCTGAAGTTTTTCCCAAGCGGCTTCTAGTCCAGATGGTGGCGGTAGAATCGCAATTTGGGCAGTACGCTCACGATTTTGCTCTTCGTAATACTGTCGGAGTTCTTCTGCTTCTTTAAGAACAATTTGATATTCAGCTTCAACTTGAGTTCGATAAGTTTCTATATAAGAGAGGGCACCATTAATCTGCTCTTCTGTCAAGTCAAATAAGGAACGAATAAACTTGGGTGGATATTGTGCCGTCACATAGTCCATTACATCGTAGAGGGTAATACGAGTGCCTGCGATCGTCAGCCCGCGTTCTGTGCGAATAATGGCAACCTGCTCATTGGATGATATAGCCATAGCCTTAGTTTCTTAGAAAACTAATTTTATCTTAGCTAAAAAGCTTTATTTTAAGCCTAAATACAGGCAGAATTAATCCTAACGGTTCAATTCGTTTTAATAAAGCATTACCTGATTTAGCGATCGCTCTATCAACAATCAACAATCATCTAGTCATTCAGCTAAGTGAAGGAGATAACTTAATTTTTAGATCCTAATACAGGTCAGTTAGCTCCTTTTAATCACTACCATTTAATCAACAGCAATTTATAATCTAATTAACCAAGAAAGTCCTAAAAAATTGAGTCTGTGTTAGACTTGCTTGGCTAAAAAAAACTAAGATTGCTTTTTCTGATACACTGAACCTACACCAAAGGCACCCAAAGCCAGTAAACTCAAAATTGAGGCTGGTTCAGGAGATGGTTGTATTTCAACCTCTTGGACGGCTGGATCAAATGCACTTGTGATATCGTTGCCCAAGTTGTCGAATGCAGAAATTATCTCAAGTTGATAGTCTAGGACACCATCATTTACGAGTCCTGGTTGTACTGTATAAATGGCTGTGACAAAATCTAATTGACTATTGGGAGCTAATCCAATTCCATTATCAAGCTTAACTGTACCTACAGTAAAAGGTGGGGTCACAATATCCGAGATGAGAGTACGATCAAAAAACGCATCTGCATCTGGCGTTATAGTAGCACTATCCAACAGAAGTTCAGTGTTATCTCTTGTTACTAAATAGGTAAAAGACTGTAATGTGTTAGAAAGACCTGTTGTATCAATACTTAAAGTGAATGTCAATTGCTGCCCGACTTGTACCACTATATCGTTGATTGGATCGCTATCTATCTGTGACCCAGTTGGTCTAAAAGATATTGAGGCTGAATAAGCAGGTGCCACCATTCCTAAGAGAACAGCAGTCACAGACAAATGAGTTAAAACATTTTTCATAATTCACACCTAAGAAAAACTAAAAAATTGGTTACTAATTAAGCACATGATAAAAAACTTAATCTTTCTCAGACGAAATAGAGAGATTAAGCAATTTTTTACTGCTCCTTCAATCAAACCACAATCTCAATTTTTCGATTAAATCTTGAGCAATTTTTAATAATATTTAATATTTAACAATTGTTTAGAAAAATCCTGATTTTTTCTTAAAACACGAACAAAAGTTCTAAATTTTATGAAGTTAAGGGGATTTAAATAATCATTACTTAATAAAAATTAACTTGCTAATATTAAGTTTGATGATTTAGCTAATCCCTTTTAATCCTCTACGTCTCCATAGTTTCACTTGACAGCCTCTAACTGCATCATATGATCAAGAGGAATGATCAGGAAACTTTTGAGATTTGAGAGAGGTCATTAATTAGTCCAAGTTATTTAGATTTATTTAAGATGATTACGAGCCAAGTAAAAATTCATTAACGATACTCCAATCACTCGAATAAGATACTTTTTTTCTAGAAATAATGCAATCTGCCAGGTAACTCGCATCTCTGGCTATTCCAGAAAATCGTCCTGAACCCCAAGTATAAAGCCAAGGCAGTCCCAAAAAGTATAAACCCCAAACATCAGTAACACCTCGCTTGTGACCAGGATATCCCTTACCATCAAAAACAGGTAGATCGATCCAACTAAAATCAGAATGATAACCCGTACACCAGATTACTGCACCGATATTTGCTTCTTGATAATCTAAGGATAAATTTTGTGGTTCTGGCTGCCAAACGGGTTGATAAATGGGTTCTGTAGGGGCTTGAATTTGATGTTTTTCAATAAATCCATCAATGGTTTTTTTAATACTTTCGGCTACACTATCAGCATAATCTAAATTTTCTCCAAGATCATCCCAGAATTCGAGTTGATAGTCACTAATATTTTTTAATCTACCGTGTAATTGCATTCCCTCAATAGCAAATTGTCGTAAATCAATTTCGCGTCCGCCATCACGTCCTGTAACATAGTGATTTGCTTTGTTTCTGACTTTCTCTTTTTGCGGATGTTCATTAATTGATAGATCATAATATCCCATCTGATCTAGCCATTCTACGACATCTTTTCCCCGATATCTTCTAGGCGATCGCGGCGCACTCCCAACGCATAAATGAACTTGTTTCCCTGCTAGATGTAAGTCTTCAGCAATTTGACAACCCGATTGACCTGTACCAACAACTAAAATACTTTTATCGGGTAAAGACTCAGGATTTCTGTATTCTGATGAATGTAACTGGATAATACTTTCAGGAAATCGAGCCGCAATTTTAGGGATTTTGGGCTGATGATAACTTCCTGTCGCAATCACCACCTGATCTGCTGTATAGTCTCCGATAGATGTGATTAATTCAAAACCGTTTTGCTCATCACTTTTGCGAACGCTCAAGACTTCCACATCTTCTTTAAGCGGTGGATTAAAGGATTGCGCGTAAGCTTCAATATATTGAACAATTTCCTCTTTTTGCATAAATCCTTGAGGATCATTACCAGTATATGAATACCCTGGTAACTGACACTGCCAGTTGGGAGTGACTAAACAAAAAGAGTCCCAACGTTTAGCCCGCCAAGCATAGCCGATCTGATTTTTCTCAAAAATAATATGGTCTATGCCTTTCTCTTTTAAACAATAGCTCATGGATAGGCCCGCTTGACCCCCCCCAACAATCGCCACAGAATAATGATTATTCATCGATGCACTTTTCAAAATTATTGCTAAATGTTTACATTAAATGTTGCTCTAAGGTCAATTTTGTATCTTTCGATACCGTAGAATAAGCCAGATTAGCGGGCGAGCGCTAGTAAGAATCGATGCTATAGGTTGATGGAAGTAGAATTAAACTAAAAAACAAAAATTTCCTATACTTTTTGACCTAAAAAATTAATAATATAAAGTGAGATTACAAATACTCTTAACATTTCTTTTTGAAGAAAAATAAAGTTTAAACGAAGATAAATTAATAAGGATCAAGATTTTTACTATAATCAAAATACTTAAATAAATATAAGCATGATTAAGTATTCATAAAATAGTTTTAACTCAATGAATCCAAAACAACTGGATTTGATTGGCTTAATCTTTAATGACACGTAGCATGAATTAGAACGTGTGTAGGAGTGGTAGCTCGATTTTTTTGAAAGCCAAAAGAGGATAGACGAGTATGAAAGCACATGAATTAATGAATCGTTTTGCTGATCAAGAGTCAAATTTTCATGGCGTTAGCTTACATCAAGTGAGTCTAGTAAAAGCGGATCTCTCACGGATTGATTTATCTTGCGCCGATCTCAGTGAAGCTAATTTAAGTCAAGCGGATCTTAGTGGTGCTTGTTTACAGCAAGCGAATTTGAGTGCCGTAGATCTCAGTGATGCTCATTTAGTCGGAACAAATTTGGTAGAGGCGAATTTAATCGGAGCCGATTTAAGTGGGGCGGATTTAAGTGGGGCTAATTTAGCTCGTGCCGATCTCCGATGCGCGAATTTACATCATGCTAATTTAAGTGGAGCTAACCTAATTGAAGCTAATCTTGATGGAGCTGACTTAAATAGAGCTAATTTAGAAGGAGCTAACATTACTCAAACCGATCTCAGTGTTGCTGATACCACAGGGGCTAATCTTTGTGGAACTGAAGTGGGTTGCGATGAAAGTGCTGTTGGTGTTTCTCCTAAGTGGACGACTTGGGCAGGTTAAATGATATAAATAGAGCGAGTGTTAGAAGTCGTGCTGGCTAATAACACTTGCTTCTTATTAGGAGACATCAGCCTTATTTTTAATTCGTCATTCCAGAATGAAAAAAGGCTAAAGTGGTAATGACTTTAACGCCAAATTCTTCTTCAAAAATGGTTTTTTTGTAATCAAAGCTCCACATTTCCAAAGCACAATCATCTTCAGGATTCGCGGGAAACAGATGAATATGTAGCTTACGATATTCGGGGTCGTATTTACATTCAAGATGAGAAATCGCCCCAATTTGTCTACGATCAAGTGCTGCTGCAAGACGAAGCATTGCACTCAATTGTCTAACTATTATTTGATACTGTTCAGGTAGCCTGATGTATTCGTCGTGTTTCTTTTTGGGCTTATTCTTACGGTGATAACGAGCTAAATTGGCAATAATTTCTAATTCAATCTCGCTATAGCCCAATAATTCTGAATTGCGGATTAAATAATAAGAATGCTTATGATGAGCCGAATGACTAACATAATTACCACAGTTATGTAGGATAGAAGCAGCCCAAAGTAATTCCCACTCTGCATCACTCCAAGAATGTAGGACGTTTTGCGTTTGGTCAAAAATGACTTTAGCAAACTGAGCCACCCGTTGACTCGATTCTAGATTGACACCATATTTTTTAGCAATCTTAATCGCACTACGTTCTCGAATTTCGCTTTGATATCTTAAACGATCTTCAATATAGCCGTGTGTTAACATCCAATCTAGAATTACCCCTTCTCGTAAAGCACGTTCACACAAAGTAATTTTATCGAGATTAAGCCGAGTCATGGCTTCTAGCAACACCACTGAACCCGCGAGAATAATTTCAGCCCGTTTATCGGACATCCCAGGTATTGCCATTCGTTGCTCATAGTTGAGAGTCGAAAAACGTTTAACGTAATCTTTGATCTCTTTGCGGGTTAATTGATAGCCGTTAAGAGGACTTGGAACCTCACCAAATTTTTCTAAAGCATTAATTACTGCAAGGGTTTCAATAGTCCCTGATGTACCAATCAGTCGTAATTCTTCGTCGGGTTTAAGATAGAGGCGCATTTCTTCAATGGGACGCTCTAACATTCCTCTGACATAGGCTTTAAGGACAGCAAATTCAGTCGGACTGATCGGATCAGTAGTGATCAAATCTTGAGTTAGACGAACTGCACCAACTTTTGTACTACTTACAAAACGGGAGTCATGACTATCACCTAAAATGATTTCTGTTGAACCCCCACCAATATCAATAATGATATGGGGTTGATTTTGGAAGTCCATCCCTGAGAGGACACCGAGGTAAATGCGTCGGGCTTCTTCGAGTCCTGAAATAAGGTTGACAAAAATTCCAACTTCTGATTCTATTTGTTGAAGAAATTTCTGTCCGTTTGATGCTTCTCTAGTAGCACTGGTCGCAACAGCAATGATCGCTTTAGCATTTAAACTGAGGGCTAGATCCTTACATCGTTTAAGGGCTGCGATCGCTCTTGTCATTGCTTCTTCTGATAATCGACCATCAGGGCAACGATCCCCTAATCTAACGGTATCTTTTTCGCGGGCAATAATAGTAAACGCGCTCAAAGAGGGATCGATCCGAACCACAACCATGTGAACGGAGTTCGTACCAATATCGATCGCGGCGAGAATACAAGGCGTTGCAGAATCAAGACTAGCCAGTTTTGCCCCATTCGTTGTAACTTGGTTGAGAGAATTAACCATAAAATTTATTAGTGTCCTCCAAATCCTTCCTTACTGAAAAGATCATTATCAAACTATGACCCAAACTCAGCCAATTCAAGAGCCAACCTGGTTAACCCTTTTTCGCTTATTGCGTTGGAATAAACCCGCCGGACGTTTAATTTTAATGATTCCGGCTTTGTGGGCGGTTTTTAGTGCGGCACAGGGTTATCCCCCGTTACCCCTTGTCGGTGTTATTATACTCGGAAGTCTGACCACAAGCGCGGCAGGATGTGTAATTAATGATTTGTGGGATCGAGACATTGATCCGCAAGTTGAACGAACCCGTAACCGTCCTCTAGCATCACGTGCTTTGTCAGTTAGAGTTGCTATTATTATCGCGCTAATTGCTTTGGTTTGCGCTGCGGTTTTGGCCTTATATCTAAATTCCCTGAGTTTTTGGCTCTGTGTGGCGGCTGTTCCTGTTATTGTCTGTTATCCTTTGGCTAAACGGTTTTTTCCTATTCCCCAGTTAGTGTTATCCATAGCCTGGGGTTTTGCGGTTTTAATTAGTTGGAGTGCGGTAACCGCTTCTTTAACCCCCGCAACTTGGTTACTTTGGGGGGCAACCGTTGCTTGGACTCTCGGTTTTGATACAGTGTACGCCATGTCAGATCGAGAAGATGATTTAAAAGTCGGCATTAATTCGAGTGCAATCTTTTTTGGTAACTATGCTGCGGAGGCGGTTGGAGTGTTTTTGGCGATCGCTTCGGGATTATTAGCGGGTTTTGGTGTAGAAATGGAATTATCTTGGCCATTTTGGTTCGCTTGGACGATTACGGTTATGGGATGGGTTGTACATTATCTTCGTTTACGTCAGCAAAACATTGAAAAAGCGGCTTATGGGGAGATTTTCGCTCAAAATGTCTGGTTAGGTTTTATTTTACTCAGTGGCATCATTTTAGGTCAATTTATTTAATCATTTAAAAGGTCAGACCGTTTCAAGCCTGACCTAAATTATTTTCTTGTGGTTTTTATCTGGCTGATTCTGCTTAAAAATTACCAAATAAAAATGATGCTTGAGCTACAATAAAACGTTTTTTGTGGAAACTAATTTTAGATATTTTATTAATCATATAAATAAAAAGTAAAAAACTTGGGTAGATCAGGTATTTGAGATTTTTATGCGAATACGTTAAAAATAATATCAAGAAAGCTTTTAGGAGAAAAATAAAATAATCGTTTGGATAATTCCTACCAAAAAACCTAGTACTCCTCCTAAATTAACAATTGCTTGCAGTTCACTTTTAACAATGCCATTAATCGCATTTTCTAATTCAACAGGAGAAGTTGTTTTAACCCGTTCAATAATTACTTGATCGATTGATAAAATCGGAATAGCTTGAGCCACAAGTCTTTCTAAATCTTCTTCTAAATACCGTTCTAGAATTAAAGCAAGTTCTTGACTAATAACTTCTAAAGAACTGGTCAAAACTGGAGAATCTTGGAGACGATTAATAATTACAACAGCGATTTTATCCCAATCAATTGACTGACCAAAATCTTCGATAAATTGCGCTCCATTATCTTGAATATAATTTCTGACTGTATCTCTAGTCGTTTTTCGCAGTTGACGAACCGTTGAAATCGGTAAATTTTCTAAAGATAGATTTTGTAACCAAATTCGTAAGCGGTTGCGAATTTCAAGAGATAGGAATAGCTCTTTTAAACGAGTATTAGCTATGTCTTTTTCATCTAAACAGAAACTTCTTAAACGCTGTAAAGCATTTTTTACACCAAATAAATTAGCAACAACCCAATAGGTTCCACTGGTTTTTTCGCGGAAACCTTCATCAATAACTTGTATATTTCGATCCGTTAAAAAATCAATCAGTAATTGACGAATTATATCTGGAGGGATCACCGTTTCTAATAACCAGTCAGAAAACTGACGCGCTTGATTATCTGTTAAACGAAAATCAAGAACAATTTGATCGAATATTTGATTGAGTTGAGTTTCTAAAAAATCTTCTCGTCGGGCTAATACTTTCAAAAGTCGGGGTAAAGACTCACCAAATAAATCTCTGAGAATATGAGATAGTATTTTTGCGGTTTTTTGGTCTTTATCGGCACGAATTTTACTAATTGCTAATTGTAATAGCCAAAGAATCGTATTTTGAACTCGTTCGGTTTCTAATAGTCGTTTAGCAAGTCTTTGCAGTTCTTCGGGAGTTAACAAAGAACTCATAATAGTATCCGAAACCCGTTGCGCTAAACGTTCTTGGTTTCGGGGAATTAAACCAGGTGTGAAAGGAAGACGACGCTTACCGAAATAAATGGCTCGGTACGGACGAAAGAGCATCTGGATGGCGATATCATTGGTAAAGTATCCAATAATCGCTCCAGCGACGGGTGGAACAATAAGAGTCCAAACAGTTGAAAATTCCAAGGTTGTCAACAAAAAATCAAAACTATTTAGTCAGCACTAATACGCCCATTAATCCACTTGCTAGGGGATAATGAACCGCATGGGAAAATTTAACTTGATATCCTAATTTAATTTGTTCAGTCCCGATGGGAAAATGATCGACACTAGGACTAATATAGGCGTACTCATCAGTTAAATCAAAGCGTTTCGCTTCTTTTACAACGATTTGATCGAGATACCATTGTTGGAAACTACGGATTAAAGGTTGATTAGGACGATGGAAATCAAGAATAGCCACTTTTGCACTTGGTTTAAGAACTCGATATAACTCTTTTAAACTTTGAGGAATATCAATCACATTTCTTAGTCCATAACCCATCGTAGCACAATCAAAAGTTTGAGCATCGAAGGGCAAATTAAGGGCATCTCCTTCTATCCATTCTAAGGGAAGATGGGGGGTATTTTGTGTAGCTCGTTGTTTGGCGATCGCTAATAATTCGGCTGAAAAATCTAATCCGATCACTTTGCCTGTTTTTCCGACTCGTTGGGCTAATCGTTGAGCTAGATCACCTGTACCACAGCAGACATCTAACCCCAAATCCCCCGCTTTGGGTTGACACCATTTCACCGTCATTAACTTCCAGACGCGATGAAGTCCAAAACTAAGAGATTGATTGAGTTCATCATACATCGGAGCGAGTCGATTAAAAATAGCTTGCACGTCTGAAGCGGAAACCTGATTTTGATTCATAAATAACGCAGCGAATACGATCTATCTCTAATTATTCCCGATCAAGGGTCGTCACAGCAAACAGTTACATTTCACGGCTCAATGATCTGTGTATGATGAAATGAGTAATATTTTAGTTAAAAATGAGTCAACAGGGTATACTTTATCTAGTCGGAACACCAATCGGCAATTTAGAAGACATGACGTTTCGGGCAGTTCGCATTCTAAAAAATGTTGATCTAATTGCAGCCGAAGATACTCGACATACAGGTAAATTACTACAACACTTTCAAATTACTACCCCTGCAATTAGCTATCATCAACATAATCGCTTTGAGCGTGAGATAGATTTACTCCTAGAACTTAAACAAGGAAAAAATCTTGCTTTAGTTACCGATGCAGGAATGCCGAGCATTTCCGATCCAGGTTATGATTTAGTGAAAGCTTGTCATGAACATCAGATTTTAGTGATTCCCATTCCTGGTGTCACCGCAGCCATTACCGCATTAGCTGTATCGGGTTTATCCACAGAAAGATTTTGTTTTGAGGGTTTTTTGCCCACTAAAACCAAAGAACGACGTGAAAGACTAGAGACATTAAAGTTAGAAAATCGTACACTGATTTTTTATGAAGCTCCTCATCGAATTGTTGAAACACTAGAAGACTTTAACGAGTATTTTGGCGAAAACCGTATGATTGTTTTAGCCAGAGAGTTAACAAAACTTTATGAGGAAATTTGGCGAGGAACGATCAAAGATGCGATCGTACTTTATACTTCAGAACAACCCAAAGGAGAATATACCTTAGTAGTAGCTGGTGCCAGTTTAACTGAAATTCCAGAATTATCCGAAGCACAGTTAAAACAAGAATTATATAAATTAATGAATCAAGGGATGACACGTTCACAAGCAAGTCGTCATCTAGCAGAGACCAGTCATTTATCCCGTCGTCAAATTTATCAACTTGCCTTAGAAATAGAAGATTAAGTTGATCTAAATTCAATAGGCTAGATATTAAGGCAACAAAATTAGGAAAATAATCAGTTTAGATGACGTATATAACAGGAACCACACAACTTTTAGGCGTAATTGGAGATCCGATTAAACATTCTCTCTCACCTGTGATGCACAATGCGGCATTACAAGAGATGGGTGAGAATTATGTTTATGTTCCATTTTCGATTAAAGCCAAAGATTTAAAAACAGCGATCGCAGGATTTGAAACGATTGGGGTTAAAGGATTTAGTGTGACGATTCCCCATAAACTAGAAATTATGCCCTTACTCTGTGAAATTACGAAAACGGCTAAATTAGTCGGTGCGGTTAATACGGTATGGCACACTGAGACGGGATGGAAAGGAACAAATACTGATGTTGCAGGTTTTCTCGCACCCTTAAAAACGTTATCCCACGATTGGAGCCAAATTACACCGATTATTTTAGGCAATGGTGGAGCAGCCAGAGCCGTTGTAGTTGGTTGTGTTGAGTTAGGATGCCCAGAAATTCATATTGTCGGGCGAAACCTTCAAAAATTAGCTGAATTTCAAAACAGTTGGGCTAATTTATCCAGTAAAGTTAATATTTTTACACCAGACCAATTACCAGAACTCATACCACAAACTCAACTATTAGTCAATACTACTCCAGTCGGAATGTACCCAAAAACCGATGAATCTCCTGTAGAATTAAGGGTTTTAGAGAAATTAGCAACAGGTGCGATCGCATATGATTTAATTTATACTCCTAATCCCACGCAATTTTTAGCCCAAGCTCGACAAAAAGGTGCTATAATAATAGACGGTTTAGAAATGCTATTGCAGCAAGGTGCAATTGCCCTCGAAATTTGGACAAAAAAGAAGCCTCCGATAGAGATAATGCGGCAATCTTTGAAAAAACATTTAAAACTAAATTAAATCCTCATAAAGAAAAAAAATTTCTGCTGTACGGTATACGGCAGTTAGCCTATATGCCTGTGCTAAAATCAGCATACTAGGGATCAGCAGCAGATGATGGAGACAGGCTATGTTTGAACGCTTTACAGAAAAAGCCATAAAAGTAATCATGCTTGCCCAAGAAGAAGCCCGTCGTTTGGGCCACAACTTCGTAGGAACAGAGCAGATCTTACTCGGTTTAATCGGCGAGGGAACGGGTGTCGCAGCCAAGGTTCTCAAATCAATGGGAGTGAATCTAAAAGATGCTCGCATTGAAGTCGAAAAAATCATCGGCCGTGGCTCAGGTTTCGTTGCTGTAGAAATTCCCTTTACCCCCAGAGCCAAACGGGTTCTAGAACTGTCACTTGAAGAGGCACGTCAGCTAGGACACAATTACATCGGCACAGAACACCTATTATTAGGTTTGATTCGAGAAGGGGAAGGGGTCGCGGCACGAGTTTTAGAAAATCTAGGTGTAGACCTCTCTAAAGTCCGCACTCAAGTGATTCGGATGCTCGGAGAAACCGCCGAAGTCGCAGCAGGAAGTACCGCCACAGGACGCACGAAAACCCCAACCCTTGATGAATTTGGTACAAATCTCACTCAGTTGGCGGTTGAACGCAAACTCGACCCCGTTGTAGGACGACAGAAAGAAATTGAGCGTGTCATCCAAATCTTGGGACGACGCACCAAAAATAACCCCGTTTTGATCGGTGAACCGGGTGTCGGAAAAACAGCGATCGCTGAAGGATTGGCCCAACGCATTTCGACAAAAGATATTCCCGACATCCTCGAAGATAAACGGGTGGTGACGCTAGATATTGGTTTACTGGTAGCAGGAACCAAGTATCGGGGTGAATTTGAAGAACGCCTCAAAAAAATCATGGATGAAATTCGCACGGCGGGTAATGTCATTCTCGTCATTGATGAGGTTCATACCCTGATAGGGGCGGGGGCAGCCGAAGGGGCGATCGATGCCGCGAATATCCTCAAACCCGCTTTAGCTCGTGGTGAATTACAGTGTATCGGTGCGACGACTCTCGATGAATACCGCAAGCACATCGAACGAGATGCTGCACTAGAACGACGTTTTCAACCTGTAATGGTCGGTGAACCCTCAGTTGATGAAACGATTGAAATTCTCTATGGTTTACGTGAACGCTACGAACAACATCACAAACTGAAAATTTTAGATGAGGCACTCGTGGCGGCGGCGAAATTATCGGATCGGTATATTAGCGATCGCTTCCTCCCCGATAAGGCTATAGACTTGATTGATGAAGCAGGTTCTCGTGTTCGTTTGCTCAATTCTCAACTGCCTCCAGCCGCGAAAGAACTCGAAAAAGAACTTAAAGGCATCTTGAAACAAAAAGATGACTCGGTTCGTTCCCAAGATTTTGAAAAAGCGGGAGAACTTAGAGATCGTGAAATTGAACTTAGAGAACAAATTCAGTCAATTGCTTCTGCTAAGAAAACTGAAGGCGAAACCGTCGATCCAGTCGTCAGCGCCGAAGAAATTGCCCATATTGTCGCCTCTTGGACTGGGGTTCCCGTCAATAAACTGACTGAAACCGAATCCGAGAAATTGATGCACATGGAAGATACCCTGCATCAAAGATTAATCGGTCAAGAAGACGCAGTAAAAGCCGTCTCTCGTGCGATTCGTCGGGCTAGAGTGGGACTGAAAAACCCCAACCGTCCGATCGCATCATTTATCTTCTCTGGCCCCACTGGTGTCGGGAAAACCGAGTTAACCAAAGCACTCGCGGCTTATTTCTTCGGTTCGGAAGATGCGATGATCCGTCTGGATATGTCGGAATATATGGAACGTCATACGGTTTCTAAATTGATTGGTTCTCCTCCTGGGTATGTCGGTTACAACGAAGGGGGACAATTAACCGAAGCCGTTCGCCGTCGTCCTTATACGGTGGTTCTCTTTGATGAGATCGAAAAAGCACACCCAGATGTGTTTAATATGTTGCTGCAAATCTTGGAAGATGGTCGTTTGACTGATGCTAAGGGTCGGACAGTGGACTTTAAGAATACCCTGTTGATCATGACTTCAAACATCGGTTCTAAGGTCATCGAAAAAGGTGGCGGTGGAATTGGTTTTGAGTTTGGTGGAGTCGATGAAAGCGAAGCCCAATACAATCGTATTCGTTCTCTAGTTAATGAAGAACTCAAACAATACTTCCGTCCAGAATTCCTCAACCGACTTGATGAGATCATTGTCTTCCGTCAACTCAATAAAGATGAAGTCAAAGAAATCTCGGAAATCTTGCTCAAAGAGGTCTTCTCACGTCTAACCGAACAGCAAATTACTTTAACCGTCACCGACAAATTTAAAGAACGCTTAGTTGAAGAAGGATATAACCCCTCTTACGGTGCGCGTCCTTTACGTCGGGCGATTATGCGTCTTCTCGAAGATGTCATGGCTGAAGAAATTCTTTCAGGTCGCTTGAAAGAAGGTGATACAGCCAAAATTGATATTGATGAAGAAGGTAAAGTGAAGGTTTTACCAGCTTACAAAGAAGCCGAATTACTAACCTCTGCCTCTGAATAGATTCTTGATTTAATATTTTTCGTTCCCTCCTGATATCAGGGGGGATTTTTTTCACCGTTCCATGTGTTCTAATTCGATATTGAGGGCATTCACTGAGATGGAAATTTCATATAACGAAAGCACTAAAGAAATGACCATCGCCATTAAACTGATCCCGAAGGCAATTTCACCCCATCTAGGATAAGTAAAAAAGAGACAAGCCATCGAAAACGTACACAACAGAAAACCGAGTGCGCCATAAAACTGCATCCATTTAATCAGTTGAACTCTTTTTTTTAAATTACGGATTTGTCGGCGAGTCAAGTCTGGTTCGACATCTTTAGAACGTCTATTTAATTCTCGAATTAATTGCGCTATTACTAAAAATCGATTCGTATAAGCCAGCAATAACAGCGAGATCGCAGGAAATAGTAAGGCTGGAGTTGTGAGCGAGAGATCAGCTAACCGTGACATGATTTTTTTTAACTACAATCAAATCCTAATTTTAGCTAAATCTACTTTTTAGTCTAGGAATTCTTGTTCATAGCTTGGATCGTGAGTTCCTAGTAGTTTATCCCAAAACGTAAAATACAGCCCATAATGTACCCGATATTTACGATGATGAATCGAATGATGCGTAGGGCCAATCAACCATTTACTCAACCAGTCACGCATCAATGAACGGGGAAAGGGATCAATACCGAGATGGGTTACAACCGCCCAAATGGTCATTGTCATCAGTAAAGCAATTAATGTGATGAAATGGAGAGGAATTAAAAAAACAATTCCGATAAAGAAAAATCCCTGAAAAATTGCTTCGGGTAAATCAAAGGCAAAAGATGTCCAAGGAGTCGGTTCAAGCGAGCGATGATGGCCATGATGTAGCCATTTAAACAATAATGGATTATGGAATGTCCGATGAATTATATAAAAATATCCA
This sequence comes from Chroococcus sp. FPU101, assembly GCF_017312365.1. Classification (GTDB taxonomy): domain Bacteria; phylum Cyanobacteriota; class Cyanobacteriia; order Cyanobacteriales; family Microcystaceae; genus Chroococcus. The sequence continues at coordinate 43,157 of NZ_BLJI01000003.1, read as the reverse complement.
TCTTGAAGGATGAGGATCGCCACAAAACTAAATCCGATATACCATAGACCGTATTGAGTGAAAGAAGAGTACAAACGTGTCAACCCCGAATCGTATCCTGAGAGAATAAGGGCAGCGCAAAAGGAAAAAAACACCGCAGATAAAATCGCTAGTTTAATATCGTGTCGCATTGACTTCCATTTTGGGGGCAAAGAGCGTAAATTCTTTTTGATATAGGGCTTTCCCATATCAGAATAGAAGAACCAATACACTCCTCCAGCAATGAGAAAATAGCGGATGAGAATGATCCCAAAAAATGCCAACCAATAGTAACCAAGCTTTTCTAAAATCAAGAAAAATCTTTAAAATTAATTAGATTACAGATTGAAGCTTATCAGATTTACGAGCTTCTGCGCTCTATCATAAGCAATGTTGTTCATCTGTCACCCGCATTATAGCTTTTTAATGCTTTAGCTTTGCTTTACTTCGTTGCTTAACTTTATTTTCAACATTAATCGCTCTTGACTCTAGTTTAAATTCAGGAATTTCTCGAAGTTGAATATCTTCTAAGTTGTATTGTTCACATACTAGACTCAGACGAAACCCAGAACTACTGACGGGGTTGACGGAGTGAGTAAGATCTCCTTGGAAAAAGACCAAGGTATTTGCTTGAGGTCGAATTTGTCCAATCTGGCGTGTATGCGATCGTAATACTAATTCGCCTCCAACTAAATCACTTGGAACTTTTATATAAAGAACACTCACCACGTTAGGGGGATCTATGGTTTTGCAATAGGAACGCAAGGAGCGATCAATATGTGGATCGACCCGTGAGCCTGATTTTAGGAGCAAAGGATTAAGATAAAACGCATTACAATCACTTTGTAGGGCTTGTTCTAGATAGCGACCAAAGTAAGGAAATTGCTGTTCAACGGTTTGAAGATGCGATCGCCGAAACACCACAGAGAATCCTTTAGTCCCCACAAAGTCACGATTTAGATTATTCACGGCAAAATACGGACAAGCTAAAATCTGTCCTTGTAACTCACTGAGATAATCTTGAGCGAAAGCTTGAGAACGTTGATGATAAAACATTTAATTTGAACGTTGGCAAAGGCACCTCATCTACCGAATGCGGTATGAGTGTCCTAAACTGCATTTCTTTTTTATAAGACGTGCCTATATTAGCCATAAAAAATTCTTTGTCAAGATATTCTTTACAATTTGTAATAAACTTGTTACATTTATTTACATAAGCTAAAAAACAAAATCAATATTAAAACAGCATAAAAAAAAGAGGTAATGAAAAATGTTTGCACCTTTAATCGTTTTTGTTCGTAACTACATCGGAAAAGCTAAATTTAACCAACTTAGAGGAAAAGCGATCGCCCTTCACGCTCAAACCATCACGAATTTCTGTAACAAAGTTGGCATCGAAAACAGTACTAGACAAAATTTAATCCGTCGTGCGAAAGATAACGGGAAAAGGTTAGGTTTACTAGCCTAATAGCTATGAGGGTTCTTCTCTCTTGTCAAATTGCATTGAGTTCTCCTATTGAGTGTTCCTCGGTTGATTGCCGGGGTTTTTTATTATTTAAAAATACACCCAACAAAAAAGAGTGAGCTAAACTCACCCTAGGATACAAAAAGAGATGAAATGAAAATCTTTAAATAACGTCTACCACTTACTAGCGACAACTTCAGCAAGGTCTACGACACGTTGCGAGTAACCCCATTCGTTATCGTACCAAGCGACAACTTTAACCATATCGCCACCGACTACCATCGTTAGGCTTGCATCAATAATTGATGATGAGTTAGTTCCACGATAATCAGAGGAAACTAGAGGTAAATCATTATATTCTAGTATACCTTTTAATTGTCCTTCTGCGGCTGCTTTAAGAACTTCGTTGACTTGTTCTGAGATCGTACTTTTTTCGACTTGAACCACTAAATCTACCACAGACACGTTAGGAGTCGGTACCCGTAGAGCAATACCATTGAGTTTACCCTTCATATCTGGAATGACTAGAGCAACTGCTTTCGCTGCACCCGTAGAAGTGGGAACAATATTAACGGCGGCGGCTCTGGCACGACGTAGATCGCGGTGACTAGAATCAAGAATACGTTGATCACCCGTATAACTGTGAGTCGTTGTCATTGTGCCTTTAATGATTCCGAAATTTTCGTGAAGCACTTTGACAACAGGAGCTAGACAGTTTGTGGTACAACTAGCATTACTGATCACATTGTACTGATTAGGGTCGTAATCCTGTTCGTTAACACCGACGACAAAAGTACCAACACCTGCACCCTTACCAGGAGCAGTAATTAAAACTTTCTTCGCACCCGCAGCAATATGCTTAGATGCACCTTCTTCATCGACAAAAACCCCAGTTGCTTCGATAATTAAATCGACACCCCAGGAATCCCAAGGCAAATTTAAGGGATTGCGATCGGATACACATTTAATCGTTTTTCCATTTACCGTAATCGTATCGTCATCCGCGCTGATTTCAGCATCTAACTTACCTAGCATGGAATCGTATCTGAGTAGGTGGGCGTTGGTTCTTGGATCAGAGGTATCATTAATGCCTACCACCTCTAGCTGACTATTCTCACGCCCTAACCAGCATCTTAGAAAATTACGTCCGATACGTCCGAACCCGTTGATCGCTACTCTAACCACTGCGTCTTGCCCTCTATGTTCTTGTTCAATAGATTAGATTATTAATGACCCCAATCATACCTTAAAGGCAGACCAATTCGATCCCCAATCTTAAGAAATTGTTTATTTAATGTTTGATCTATAGAACAGGCGAGCTTAATTGTAGAGTCTCCCATGATTGAAACACTACTTGATTCTCTAATTCTCACCACAAACCGCAACTTTTTGCTATGATATGGCACCTATATTCATAAAACAGAGTCACTATCCTCTAAACCAAGAATATAGTTTAATGATGTGGTGTGTTAGGAGACATCAAAGGTGAAAACAGTTGATTTTAATGGCAAGCCTTTTCATTTTATCGGTATCGGCGGCATTGGGATGTCAGCCTTGGCTTATATCTTAGCCAAGCGTCATCTTTCTGTATCGGGTTCGGATCTCAAATCGAGTCACATCACGAGACGACTAGAGGAAGTAGGAGCGCGTGTATTTACTTCTCAAGAAGCAAGTAATTTAGAGATTTATCAATCTTCTAGCTCCAAATATATGACGGTGGTTGGTAACAGTAAGCTGACTCAGCCTCAGATTATCTGTTCAACCGCTATTCACAACAATAATTTAGAGTATCAAGCGGCTCTTGAATTGGGTTATCCGATTTTTCATCGCTCCGATGTTTTAGCAGCTTTGATCCAAGAATATCAAAGTATTGCGGTGGCTGGAACTCATGGCAAAACTACCACCAGTAGTCTAATTGGCTATATGTTACTTCAAACAGGATTAGATCCAACGGTGATTATCGGGGGTGAAGTCGATGCTTGGGATGGTAACGCTAGAGTCGGTGAAAGTCCGTATCTAGTTGCCGAAGCGGATGAATCTGACGGCTCATTAACGAAGCATTATGCCAAAATTGGGATCGTCACCAATATTGAACTCGATCATCCAGATCACTATCAAAACTTAGATCAAGTCGTCAAAATATTCCAGATTTTTGAAAAACATTCGGAAATATTGATCGCTTCTCTCGATTGCCCTAATATTCGTCAGTATCTTAAACCTCAGATTACTTATAGTCTAGATCCGCAATCAGGAGCCGATTATATTGCTCAAAACATAACCTATGATCAACATGGCTCCAAAGCTCAAGTTTGGGAAAAAGGACAGTATTTAGGCCAGCTTGAAGTTAAGATACTTGGGACACATAATATCAGTAATGCTCTAGCAGCCGTAGCAGTGGGTCGTCAATTAGGTTTAGAATTTAATCAAATTGCTGATGCGATCGCAACATTTACTGGAGCCAAACGGCGTTTTGAGGAAAAAGGTGCAGTCAATGGCATTACTTTTATCGATGATTATGCCCATCATCCGAGCGAAATTAAAGCCACACTAGCCGCAGCGCGTTTGAAAGTGCAACACAATCAACACAAAAGAGTGATGGCTATTTTCCAACCCCATCGCTACACCCGTACTGCAACTTTTCTCAAAGAATTTGGTGAATCATTTGAGGATGCTGATCTCGTCATTCTCACCGATATTTATAATGCAGGGGAAACTAATTTACAAAATCTACAAGGTCAAACCGTAGTCGATGAAGTCAAAAAACATCATTCTAATGTTTACTATTGCCCAGATTACAAATCAATTAGTAATTTTCTGCAAAACCTCTTACAAACAGGCGATTTAGCTCTCTTTTTAGGGGCAGGAAATCTCAATCAAATGATTCCAGAAACAATTGCCCTACAAGCTGCACAGACTAAAATTGTTGCTTAAAAAAGAGTGGTAAAAGCTAATCTCCTTTTTTTCTTTTCGCGTGTTACATTAAATCTAACTTCTGCCTGAAGGATGCCTATGAATGCCTCTCCCATACTCCTAGCTAGTCCCAATTGTTGGCTACAACCTAACGTAGCACTCTCGAATTTTACATCCTATCGAGTGGGGGGGGAAGCACAATGGTATGTCGAACCTCGTAGTAGTGATGATTTGTCTGCGATTTTTGAATGGTGGCAAACCCAAGATATTTCCCTAACCTTATTGGGTGCTGGCTCAAATTTATTAATTAGTGATCGAGGTTTACCTGGTTTAGTGTTAAGTACACGCTATTTACGCCATAGTTCTATTGATTTTGAAACCGCACAAATTACAGCAGGTGCAGGCGAACCCTTACCTAAACTGGCTTGGCGGGCGGCTAAACGCGGTTGGCGGGGTTTAGAATGGGCGGTTGGCATTCCTGGAACCGTTGGCGGTGCAGTGGTGATGAATGCAGGAGCGCACAAGGGTTGTGTGGCTGATAGTTTGCTTAAAGCTGTAGTTTTATCACCCGATGGTAGGATTGAAACCCTAACCGCAGAAGACTTAAAATACAGCTATCGAACCTCAGCATTACAAGGCGATCGTCGTTTAGTTCTAGAAGCAACTTTTCAACTTCAACCTGGTTTTACTCAACAAGAGGTGATGGCAGATACAACCCATAACCTACACCATCGCAAAAATACTCAACCCTATGATCGTCCTAGTTGTGGCAGCGTTTTTCGTAATCCTAAACCCTATGCAGCAGGTTGGTTGATTGAGCAGTTAGGTTTAAAAGGATATGCGATCGGGGATGCCGAAGTGTCGCAGCGTCATGCTAATTTTATTATTAATCGGGGTCAAGCTAAAGCCGAAGATATTTTAGGCTTGATTCGCTATGTGCAAGAACAAGTTAATCATCATTGGTCATTACTTTTAGAGCCTGAAGTGAAAATTTTGGGTAAATTTGAGGTAGTCTAGGAAAAGTGCAAAACGATTAGAATGGATAGGATGGGTATTTTACAAATGATGTAAAGTTAATACCTCTTCACCGACATTAAACGTCAAGTTGTATAGTAATTAACAAAATTTAGATATGTCAGAAAAACAAGGTTTTGGATTTGGTTTAGGCAAAATTAAAGAATTACAAGCGGCTTTTCAAAAAGCACAACAAATTCAAGCAGGGGCGCAAGAGCTTCAAAAAGAATTAGAACAAATGAGAATTGTCGGCGAAAGTAGCGACGGTTTAGTAAAAGTCTACATGAGTGGCAACCAAGAACCGATTAACGTTGAAATTTCTCCCGATGCTGTGGCTAAAGGAAATGAGGCTTTATCTGCATTAGTCACAGAAGCCATGAAAAACGCTTATACCAAGTCTACTGAAACGATGCGTGCAAAAATGGAAGATTTAACCAGTGGACTAGAATTGCCTGGTATGTAAAATATAGCTTTCTTCTGATTGCTCTGGGGATGACGATTCAAATTGTCCCCAGATTTTTACTAAAAAGGCATAAATGAGACAGGGTGACAGGGGGAGGAGTTAGCTGGTTTGTTTTTTAAGAGAATTTAAGATTATTTTAAGGATTAAATCAATTATTTTGGCTTAGAAACGGGAATTCTAACAGAATAATACCTTTTATACGATGAGCCAATGACAAGAAACAGGGAGCAAATTCGCCAACAGTTCCAGAAAATTTGGGGATATGATGATTTTCGTTTTCCCCAAGGAGAAATTATTCAGACTTTACTTAATAAAAGAGATGCTCTAGTTGTTATGCCCACAGGAGGCGGAAAATCAATCTGTTTCCAACTCCCTGCTTTACTACAAGATGGCTTAACTCTAGTGATTTCTCCTTTGGTTGCCTTAATGGAAAATCAAGTACAGGAACTACAACAGAAAAAATTACCTTGTGCTTTATTACATAACGAAATACCTCGCTCACAACGGCAACAAACTTTAAAAGCCATTGAACAACAAACGCTTAGATTACTCTATCTTTCTCCTGAAACGCTTCTCAGTTCTCCTGTGTGGGATAGAATGGCACAACCGCAGATTAAGATTAATGGTTTGATTTTAGATGAAGCCCATTGTCTGACACAATGGGGTTATACTTTTCGTCCTTCCTATTGCAGGATGGGGATGGTTCGCTCAACACTGCTCAAAAATAAGCCGATTGGGTCTAAAATTGTGGTAGCTGCATTTACGGCAACGGCTAATCCCCACACACAGCAGCTACTTGAAACAAGCTTACAACTAGAAAATCCCGAAAAATTCCTATTGAGTCCCTATCGTGCCAATTTGAATCTACAAGTTCAAGTCTGTCTTTCTCCTCGTTGTCGTCGTCACAAACTGTTACATTTCTTAAAAAAACATCTGCAACAATCTGGATTAATTTATGTGCGATCGCGTAGAGATAGTAAAGAAATGTTTCAATTGTTACAATCTCTTAACTACAAGACGGCAGCTTATCATGCTGGTTTAAGTTCTAGTGAAAGACGCTCTATCGAGAAGCAATGGCTCAGTAATCAATTACAATTTGTCATTTGTACTTCGGCGTTTGGCATGGGGATCAATAAGTCAGATGTCCGATGGATACTACATTTTCAAGCACCACAGCTATTATCGGAGTATATACAAGAAGTGGGACGAGGGGGAAGAGATGGCAAGTTTACACAAGCTTTAACTTTGATCAGTGAACCTACGGGAATTCTTGAGCCAAGCGATCGTCAAAGACATCAATTCTTTACAAATCAACTGCAAAAGCAAGCGCAACAAGCACAGCAAATCTTATCTAAAATTCCAGTTACCGAAAAGATAGAAACAGTTAGCCGAACATTTCCCTCGGTTGAACTCTCTCTAGCCTATCTTTATCAGCAAAAACAACTAACATGGCTTGATCCATTCACTTATCAAGTTTTATCGTCTTATCCACAGACAAAACGGCTAACTAACTCTACTTTGATGTCAACTTATCTAAATACTCGAAAATGTCGCTGGCAATTTTTGTTATCATCTTTCGGGTTTGCAAAGGAATCCGAGTATTTTCGGTGTGGTCATTGTGATAACTGTCATCACACATAAGTAGATAAAAATTTCTCTGTAATCTTACTGAAATGAAAAATTGTGTTTCTGCAAGGGTTGCTATCATTTTGAGTGAAACATCTTGAAAAATTCTCCGTTTTAATCGTAAATTTTCCTAAGTAAATTTTTCAGAGTAACTATTAGAAAGATTATCAAAAATTTATTTATAGTAAATCTACGGATAATTCTTTATAAAAAATAAAAATCATCTTAAAAAAATATGAAAAAACTGAAATTTTTAATTCAACTCATGAATCAAAACATATTTTTAAAAAATAGCTAAATCTATCAAAAATATTAATCAAAAAATAAAACTTCCGTATTCTTACTCTAGCTTCTAGTTTCTCTCTTAGCTATACCAGTGAAGAAGAGAAAATTTGGGTGGAGATTAGTTGTTATGTTGAGTGAAAATGTTTTTCCTGAACCTTTGACTATCCTGGATAGTTTAGTTAATTTAGTTGAGCCAAATCCTTTTAATACAAATTATGCTTATAATTCTTCTTTAGCTAACCAATTTAATAATTTCAATGAAATTAATTTAGAAGTCAATCAGTTAAACACTCAAAGTCTATGGTCTAATTCTCCTCAAGTTAGTCAAGAACAAATTGATCCCCTATCTGTAGATCTGCCCGACTTAATTATTACTGGGCTAAATATAACTTCTCCTATTAAAGCGGGAAATACAGTTAACTTTAACTATACTTTAAGAAATCAAGGAAGTGTAACAGCAAGTTCTATCCAGACGAAATATTATCTTTCAAATGATAGTTTACTCGATAGGACTGATCTAGAATTAGGCGATGACAATCTTAGTTCTTTAGCAAAAATATCATCACAAATCCGAACAGATTCAGTTAATTTTAGTGGCAATCTAAATAGTGGTACTTACTATTTCTTGGTCGTTACTGATAGTGCAAATACAAATGTAGAAAGTGACGAAACAAATAACACTTTTGTCAAAGAAATTAGAGTGACTAAACCAGATTTAGTAGTTGATCCAGCTTCTATTACTGTGCCAACAAATCCAGTAATTGCGGGCCAATCTATGAGAGTGGGTTATACAGCTAGAAATCAGGGTGATGCTGGTTCGTCATCGGGTACAACTAAATACTATCTTTCTACAGACATGATTTTAGATAGTAGTGATAGTTGGCTAGGAAATGATACGGTTGCGTCTCTTTCGGCTGGAGCATCCACTATCAGAAGCGGCACAGTAACTTTAAGCAGTACGCTCACTTCAGGGACTTATTATTTATTAACTCAAATTGATTCGACTAATACCTCGCTAGAATCCAACGAAGCGAATAACGTAAGCAGCAAAGCATTTAGTATTCTAGAGGCTCCTGATCTAATTGTAAACACTTTAAACATTCCTAGTTCAGTAGCGGGCGGTAGTTCTCTTAATGTTTCTTATACAGTTGAAAATATCGGGCAAAGTACAGCCTCATCACACACAACTAGATTTTATCTGTCTACCAATACAACGTACGAGACTACTGATATCGAAATTGGTTCTGATAGCGTTGTAGCACTATCCGCAGGTGCGTCTTTAACTAAAGTCAAGAACATGATGATTAGTAGCTCTATTCTTGATGGCAATTATTATCTCTTAACCCGAGCCGATACAGGAAATAAAGTCAGAGAAAGTAACGAAACAAATAATTTATTTACTTCATCTGCAATGATAGAAATTACTAAACCCGATTTAGAAATTTCTCAATTTACTCTATCGACTCCGAATAATCCAACCGTTGGAAGTACCCTTGATGTTAGCTATACCTTGACTAACAGAGGAAAGGTTAATGCGATCGGGACGACGACTAAGTATTATCTTTCTAGTAATGAATTTTTTGATGCTAGTGATACCTATTTAGGTGATGATAACGTTCCAACTTTAGCAGTTGGAGCAACCTTAAACAGAACAGACTCTTTTGTTCTAAACACTAACCTATCAAGTGGAACTTACTACTTTTTGGCGATCGCAGATAGTACAAATCTAGTTGCAGAAAGTAATGAAAACAATAATTTAGACTCTGAACCAATTATAGCCAGCAGTAACGATCAACCCGATTTGGTCATTACACCAATAATTGGAAATCTAGTTGCTAACCAAGGTGAAAATCTCAATTTATCCTACACCATCGAAAACCAAGGTAGTGTCAACGCAGAGCCAAGTACGACTAAATTCTATCTTTCCACCGATACCACCTTCGATAATAGTGATGTGCTTTTAGGTAGTGATAGCGTAGCATCCCTAGCGAGCGGTACAACGAGAACTCAAGGGGTTACATTGCCCATTAGTAGTAACTTCAATTTGGGAACATACTATCTATTCGCAATTACGGATAGTGAAGGAGTTGTCACCGAAATTGATGAAAACAATAACATTGTTTACCAAACCCTACAAATTACCGCACCTCCTCAACCCGACTTACTATTTGATGGTTTAAGCATTCCGAATACTGTCACTCAAAATAGTAATTTGTCAGTTTCTTATAACATTCGTAATCAAGGTAATGCAGATGCAAGTGCGACTACAACTAAATTCTATCTTTCAACCGATACGACCCTTGATAATAGTGATGTAGCTTTGGGAATCGATAATTTAGCCGCTTTAGTGAGTGGTGCAACCAGTAACAAAAATCTGACACTAGGACTTAACAATATCACTCCAGGCACTTATTATTTATTAGCTCAAGCCGATAGTAGTGACAGTTTGAGCGAAAGTAATGAAAATAACAACATAATCAGTCAAATGTTTGGGATCACAGAGCCGCCTAAACCCGACTTATTGATCGACACTTTAGTTATTCCTGCTCAAGTCAATAAAGGAAGTAATCTTGTTGTTGTCTACAATATTCTAAATCAAGGGCTTGCATCCGCCGCTTCTAGCACCACTAAATTTTATCTCTCAACAGATACAACCCTCGGTAATGACATTTATCTAGGTAGTGATAGTGTAGGCACTTTAGCCAGCAATCAAACCACCCAGAAGATGCACTGTTGGCGATTAGCAATACAATTAATGCAGGAACCTATTATCTGTTGGCTCTTTCAGATGACGATAATGTAGTAGTTGAAAGCAATGAAAATAATAACTTGAGTTATCAGACTGTAATCATTACTGATCCTGGTGTACCAGATTTAATTATTAATCCTCTCTCTGTAACCGTCAACGGACTCAATTTATCTGTTTCTTATACCATCAAAAATCAAGGCTCTTTAGACGCAGTATCTAGTAAAACTAAATTTTATTTATCGAGCAATAACGTTTTAGAGGCAACGGATACATTATTAGGTAGCGATATAGTCTCGGCTTTGGCGGGACAAGCTTCAAGCTCAAGATCGATTGCTTTAACACTTGCTAATAATCTCAATGCGGGAACCTATCAGATTTTAGCGCAAGCTGATAGCGACTCCGCGATCGCAGAAAGTGATGAAACCAATAATATCGCTATGCGAAGCATAACACTGAGCAGTGATTTAAGCATCTCTGGTTTTAGTGCAAATAACGGAACAAATTCAGTCGTACAGGGTTATGGTTTTGTCCCCAAATATACTCTCAACAACACAGGTAATGCGGTTGTAGGTACCTCGATTACTAAATATGTTGTTTCTGCTGATACCATTATCGGAAATGCTGATGATTATATACCAACCTTTTTAGCGAATGGGGGTACTGATGCTGCCCTCAACGCAGGGACATCACGTGCTGAAAGTAATGACTATTTAGCGATTTATGATGGTTTAAGTCCAGGTGTCTATAATTTATACGCCATTGCTGATAGCACCAATTCTATCGCCGAAAGTAACGAGACTAATAACGTTGCCAGAATTACGCTCAATTTCCAATATCCCCCGCAGCCAGATTTGACCGTAGAAAAATTAAATGTTCCTCAGAACGCGAATGTGGGTGGTTATATCAATCTTTCTTATACCATTCGTAACATCGATATTGGCTATATTGGTTACAGTTATATCGGATTCTACTTATCTACTGATAATACAATCGATGCGTCTGATATCGACCTCGGCTCCCACATGGCAACGAGTAGTACGCCCTTTGGAGTTCCAATTTCAAGAAATCGTAGTGTATTTTTTGATCCTGGTCGAGTTACCGCTGGCACTTACAATCTAATCGCTAGAATTGACCCGAATAGTACTGTAACTGAAAGTAATGAAAATAACAATACATTAGTCAAAACAATCACAATTAATCCATTACTGCGTCCAGATCTAACCGTGGCGAATATTCCTGTAACATCTCTTTCAACAGGCATTTTATCAACTATTCCCTATACCATAGCCAACAATGGCGCAGCAAGTGGCAGATCAACGACTGCTTTTTATCTATCTACTGATGCTATTTTGAATACCACTAGCGATATTCTCCTCGGAAGTAATAGTGTAAGAGAATTAGGAAGTTCTACCCTTCGATTAGAAGAGGCGAGCTTATATTTGAACCCCAGTTTAATCGCTAATGGCACAAATAATTATTATCTGATTGCCGTAACTGATCACTTAAGCGACATCGCCGAAAGCAATGAGACAAATAATATGACGATGATTCGAGTAACCGTCACTGATGCACAGAACACGAAATTTTCAAATTCTAAAGGATATGGTGTGGTTGACGCATCGGCAGCAGTCGCAAGAGTTTTAAATCTCGCCTCTTTCGGCGATGTTGCTAATACACAAAGTTGGGGTGTTGACATGATTCAAGCCCCCGAAGTTTGGAATGCAGGTTATACGGGGCAAGGAATTACGGTTGCGGTGATTGACACAGGTGTTGACTATAATCACCCTGATTTGATTAATAACATTTGGTCTAACACAGATGAAATCCCCAACAACGGTATCGATGATGATGGAAATAATTTTATCGATGATGTCAGAGGTTGGGATTTTGTGAGCAACGATAACGCCCCATCAGATACTAATGGACATGGTACTCATGTCGCTGGGATTATTGCAGCAAGCCGTAATAGCATCGGTCATACTGGAGTTGCCTATAATGCTAAAATTATGCCGCTTAAAGTCATTGGCGGTGGCGATGAGTGGGGAAATGTTAATAATGCAATTCGCTATGCTGTTGATAACGGGGCGCGAGTGATTAATATGAGCTTAGGTGGTAATACTTTAGATCAGGATGGACGCATCAGAGAATCTATTCAATATGCCTCAAATCGAGGGGTGATTGTTGTGATGGCTGCTGGTAATAGTAGTCTGTCGAGTCCCCTACTGCCCGCTAGTCATGCCTTACAGTGGGGTCTAGCGGTTGGTGCGGCGGGTTCTAATGGGGCTACAACAAGCTATTCTAATAAAGCAGGGCAAAATCCAAACCTAGCTTATGTGACTGCACCAGGATCATCGAATTCGACTTTACCTAACAATCGATATGGCTCAATGTCTGGTACTTCGATGGCTAGTCCCCATGTTGCGGGAGTTGTTGCTTTAATGTTAAGTGCTAATCCTAATTTAACTGATGCGTCTGTGCGTCAAATTATTACAAGTACAGCCGTGACAACTCTACTTCCCACTAATAGCACTCCTACAATTAGCACCCTCACAACTTTAGATCTTGAAGATCCATTTGTTTTTTCACTCATAGATCTTCACGGTCAGATCAGTTAATCATACTCTAATCCCTCTCCTACTTTTGAGAGGGAACGATATTAGCCTAAACTTTCACGCCAGTTAAAAAGGTGTACTATTTATCAGTACACCTTTTCCTTTATCTTCCTACTTTTTTGTCTTGATCTCGAAGACGACGTGCGTGCGAAGCACGTGCGCGAGCATCGCGCCATTCTATGGCAGTTAAATAGATCACACCGCCACTGACTATAATCAATAGAGCTAGAGACGAAAAAAACAAAATGTTTGGTAAAGTAATAGATTCCACTACTAAAAACCGTTACGCCCCCAGACGACCATTGAAATAGACCAAGTGAATAGAGCAAGAATGGCAACCCAACCAAGTGTCAAAATATCCATAAGCTTTGAAAAGAATAACATTTCCTTTGATAATGACTATAGCAATCATGATACTTCAAATTTGGTCGCCATAGATGAATCACAATCACACCACTCTGACAGTAGCCGAACGCATTGAGTCGCTTAAAATCGGGATTCTCGCTGCCTTTGCTTTTACTTTAGCCTATCTGATTACGCTACTCATTCAACTGAGATTACTAACAGAATTAATACCTTTGGGCTGGGTACAACTTGCCATTGCGTGTTTAAGTGGCTTTTTGTTTGGAGTCACCTATCGTTATATTGTACAAAATCAAGAAAATCCTCATCTCAAAGATGGAGCCGTTTTAGCGTTTGGTTTAGTGCGCGGATTAGTCCCTTTAGAAACCAGCAACGGATTAAACGATCATGCTTTAAGCTTAAGTCTTTTTGTTGGAGAAAGTTTATTTTGTTTTGCTGTAGCGCGTTGGTGTCTAGATTTAGCCTTCTCTTCGGGTTGGCTGAAACCCTAAAATCGAATTTTTACTTAAAAGCGCGATAATAGATTTACTTTATTGATTTTGTATTCAGCATGATTGAAGTTGAACACCTTAGTAAAATTTATGGTTCAACAGTAGCGATCCAAGATGTCAATTTTTCGGTCAATAGTGGGGAAATTCTCGGTTTTTTAGGGCCAAATGGGGCAGGAAAAACGACAACCATGCGAATTCTAGCAGGTTATATTCCGTCATCTACAGGAACCGCGAGAATTGCTGGTTATGATATTCATGAACAGTCAATGCAAGTCCGTCAAAGAATTGGCTATTTACCTGAAAATCCCCCATTATATCCCGATATGACGGTAGAAGGGTTTATTAATTTTGTGGCTCAAATTAAAGGAATTGTCGCTGGCGATCGCGTTTCACGGGTGAATTCTGCTATTCGTAGTTGTCAGTTAACCGAAAAACGTAAGGTTTTGATTCGGAAGCTTTCTAAAGGTTATAAACAACGAGTCGGAATTGCAAGCGCGATCGTTCATGATCCACCAGTCATTATATTAGATGAGCCGACGGTCGGTCTTGACCCCAAACAAATTATCGAAGTTCGCAATCTGATTAGAAGTCTCGCAGGACAACACACGGTTATTCTATCTACCCATATTTTGCCAGAAGTGAGTATGACTTGCGATCGGGTAACGATTATTAATCGAGGACAAATCGTTAAAACCGATATTCCAGCTAATCCCACTCAAAATAATCCTCTAAAATCAAGTTATGAAATTGAAGTTGAAGGCGATATCACCACGATTTTACCTCAATTAAAAAGGGTTCCAGATGTCATTGATATACAACTCAAACCGATTGATTCTACGACACATTCTGCTGTTTCCATTCTCGCTCAATCGGGTCAAGAAATCGGTAAAGATCTCGCATTAATCATTGTTAATTCTGGTTTGGGACTTTTGGAAATGCGGCGCGAACGACCAACGTTAGAAGACATTTTTTTGGAAGTTATCGGAACTGGAGAAGTCAAAGAAAAATGATATATTTATCTAATATTTTGGCAATTTTTAGAAAGGAATTTTTGAGTTATTTTAGCTCACCCATTACTTATATTATTATGGGTATCTTCTGGTTAATTGCAGGTTTTTTCTTTAATTCTCTTTTGTTTAGTATTGTTTTAGATGTGGCGACTCAAGAACAATCAGGAATCTTGCTATCGAGAGATATTGCTTATGAATTCTTGAATAGTTTTTGGGGTATTATTGTTTTTTCCTTACTTCTCGTTATTTTACCTGCTCTTTCTATGGGACTTTATGCCGAAGAACGAAAACTAGGAACTCTAGAGCTATTAGCAACATCTCCTTTAACTAATTGGGGAGTAGCCGTTGGTAAATTATTGGGTGTAATTACTTTTTTCACAGTTATGATTATTCCCTTTTGGATTTATGAAATAATTATTTATAGTGCTGCCAGTCCTCCCGTACAGTTTAATACAATGCTTTTAGCTCACTTGGGTATTATTCTACTAGCCGCCGCGATTTTATCTTTAGGGATGTTTATTTCGTCTTTGACTGACAGTTCAATTTTAGCTTACATTATTACTTTTATTTTAGTCCTAGCGATTTGGTTACTTGATGTGATAGGTGACAGTACAGAACGATTTTTTAGAAATAGAATTGGCGGTGAGATTGGAGAAAAGATTGGCTTTTTTTCTAAAGAAGCTTTATCACATTTATCTTGGTTTGAGCCTTATAATAATTTTATTAGAGGAATTTTTGATAGTAGTAGCTTAGTTCTTTTTGTTAGTTATATTATTTTAGGAATATTTTTAACTGCTCAATCGATAGAAGCCTTACGTTTTCAACAAAAATAAATGATTAATCAAAAAACAATTATTAAATATCTATTTATTCCAAGCTTATTTTTACTGACTGCGGGAATCGTATCAGGTTTAATCTCAGGTATTTGGAGTCCGTTATCAATTGGATTATTGATTTCAGGATTAGTTATTTTATTTTTATGGGTTATCTTATCTAAAAATTTTGGTCAAGGTTTTTGGAAAAGACGTTCAACTCAAGCAGGAACCGATGCTTTTATTGCTACTATTTCTGTATTAGTATTATTAGGATTAATTAACTTTTTATCGATTCGTTTTCCCCATCGCATTGATTTTACAGAAAATCAACTTTATTCATTATCTCCTCAAACTGAAAAAGTTTTACAAAATCTGCAAAAACCCGTTAAAGTATGGATTTTTGAACGAGATTCTCAATCGAATCTCATCGAACAAGAAGTTTTAGATAATTATAAAAGAAAAAGCCCACAATTTAGTTATGAAATTATTGACCCAGACCGTCAACCCGGATTAGTTCAAGATTTTAAAAAGATTTCATCTGGTGATTTATCACGAATTTATTTACAATATGGGGATAAAAAACAATCGTTGAAACTGGTAGATGAAACAGAAGCTTTATCAGAAATTAAATTAACCAACGCCATCGAATCTATTAAAAGTAATCGAGTTTCAAACATTTATTTTCTACAAGGACATGGTGAACACCCACTACAAACAGGTGAATCAAGTTTATCACAAGCCGTTAATGATTTAGCAGCAAGAGGCTATCAAATTAATCCATTAAATTTAGCTGAAAAATCAGCAATACCCAATAATACTGATTTAATTATCTTAGCGGGTGCAAAACGTAAATTATTTCCGCAAGAAGTTGCCGCCCTTCAAAAATATTCTGAACAAGGAGGCAGTCTTTTATTATTAATTGATCCAGAAACAGATTTAGGGCTAGAACCTTTATTAAAAACCTGGGGAGTTCAACTAGATAAAAGAGTAATTTTAGATGGTTCTGGTTCAGGAAATATGTTAAATCTAGGCCCTGCAACTCCCTTAATTACCCGCTACGGTGAGCATCCGATTACTCAAGAGTTTGGTAATAATATTTCAATTTATCCTTTTTCTAGAGCGATCGCAACTGTCAAAACTCCTAATGTTGAAGCAGTTTCTTTATTAGTCACCAGTGATCAAATGTGGGCTGAAAGTGAGTTAGATTCAACGGAAATTAGCTTTGATCCAACAAAAGATCTTGCAGGGCCTTTTGATTTAGGTGTTGCTTTAACCCGCAATCTTAATTCTAAAACGTCTAAATTAGTGGTGATTGGTAATTCAACATTTGCAACCGATGGCTGGTTTGAGCAACAATTAAATGGCGATGTTTTTCTCAATTCAGTAGAATGGTTATCCAATAGAGAGCAACCCGTTTTATCGATTCGTGCTAAAGAGCCCGAAAACAGAAGAATTAATTTAACCCCTTTTCAAGCTAATCTAATCTTTGCTTTATCAATCATTATTTTACCTTTATTAAGTTTGATTCTAGCGGGTGTGACTTGGTGGAGAAGACGATAATTTATGAAGTTACAGAAAACCACTTGGACTTTATTAGTTTTAGTTTTTCTTCTGGGAGGATTTGTCTATATTTATACATCTCAAGACAATAATACTCAGGAAACTTTAACTCAAAATCAGAAAAAAATTTTTAACTTTTCTAGAGAAGATATCCAAAGTCTTTTAATTAAAACACCAAAAATAACATTAGAATTTGCTGCCACCAATAATCAAGTTACTCCTTGGCAAATGAAACAACCCGAAAACCAGATCGCTAATGCTGCAACGATTTCGTTTTTAGTAGATTTGTTAGTTAATGGCAAGAGTGAGAAAACATTTACGGTTCCCATTGAGCAAAAAAAAGAGTATGGTTTAGATCTTCCTCAAGCGACAATTACAGTTTATTTAAAAAATAAACAAACGCATCAAATTATTTTAGGAAAAACCGATTTTGAAAATAAATTTTTGTATGCTCAAGTTGAGCCAAAAAATAACCAAGAATTACAAGTAAGTTTGGTTGATAAAAGCTTTCAATACGCCTTAGATAGGGATTTGTCCGAATGGAAGCCAGAAAAATAAGCTTACTCACCTCACCCTAGCCCTCTCCTATAATGAGAGGGAACTATAACGAAGCTGTTGATATTTAATAGAGAGTAAAGAAAAATGGTATTGATTAAGGATTACAATAATTACAGTAGGTTGGATCGGCAGTTGTAATACCGTTGGGAAATAATTTTTCTTCAGAATAGTTACAGTTTTGACATTGAGAAATTTCGGCTTTAATCATTGAAGTTGGTAAATGACATAAGCTACACAATAAACCGCTTTTCCTTTTCATCACATCAAACCCCGGATAAGAACAATTAGGACATTTGTTCTTAAACTTTTTCACTAACTCATAAGTTGCTTGTTCAATAATTTTCATCCGTGTGGGATTAAACATAGCCCTCATATCAGTTTCAAGATGTACAATGCCTTTAGAGGATAAGGAGAGCAAATACTGAACATGATCACTCAGTTGTTCTATAGTAGTAATTCCTTTAAAAAATTTATCTTCTGGGGTTGGGTTTTGTTTTTCTGATACAATCAGGGCGTGTTCGGGAAAGCCTATTTTAGAAGCAAATTCAATCGCTTGTTCTACATTGCTAATGCTTTGATAACTATGATTCGTATCAGTCGAAACCACCTCAGCAATGAGTTCTAAGTTATTTTCAAGATCAATTAAAACAATAATTTCTCTATCGCAAGAAATTAAGGGAAAGCTTGGATAAGGATAAAAACTTCCTTCGCTGGCTATTCCAATCGTTTCTCCTGTTAATTCTAGGGCTTTGTGAATTTTTAGTTTAGCGGTTTCAATTTGATCAGCAGGACGTTTAATATCTCTGGTAAAAGTACCAAATACATCAGTATTAAAATCGTTGGGGACAAGGACATTCAGATTGAGTTCTTGTTGAAGAATCGGTGCGATCGCTTGTTCTTTTTGGTGCATTGTCGCAAGAACAGCCGTCCGATTTTGCAGATCAATCATGTTAGTCAATTTCGATATTTCAGCCATTCTGCTTAAAACACGATTCTAAAAGCCTATTTATGATGAAAACGAATCCCTAAGAAAACATCATAAAGAAAACTCCAAAAGTTCTTTCTTTGTAATAATCCTAGACATTGATCGCAGCCTTTAGCATCTAATAAAGGTTTAGTGGCATAGTAAGCACCTTGATACTTATACCAAGGAACTGAAGGCCATAAATGATGTACTAAATGATAATTTTGCCCAAGGATTAAAACATTGAGAATAGGACTCGGATAAACTCTAGCATTTTTCCAGCGATTGGTTTCTTGAAAAGGACGATGAGGCAAATAATCAAAAAATAAGCCTAAAGCAATACCCACGACTAACGCTGGAACAAACCAGAAATTCATAATATAGCCGATAAAATCGTAATGAATCCCTAAAAATACAATGGTAAACACAAACAAACGGCTTAAAAACCATTCCAAAAGCTCATATTTACGCCATAAACGCCGCTTAAAGAAGAAAATTTCATGATAAAAAAATCGAGCCGCGATCATCCATAAAGGCCCCCCGGTCGAAACAAAATGATCTGGATCATTCTCAGGATCATTAACGTGACCATGATGTTGTAGATGAACCCGCGTAAATACTGGAAAAGCAAAGCCTAACATTAATGCACTACCATGACCCAAAATCGAGTTTATAATACGATTACGATGGGCGCTATTGTGTGAAGCATCATGAATAATCGTTCCAGATAAATGTAATGCAATCACATTAGAGCAAAAACAAATCCAATCTGGCCAACCCCACAACCAATAGCCACAAGTAGAAAAGATGATGAGCAATAGTGCTGTAATAAACATCCAAACGGTGGGATTAAATCCTTCTGGTGCTTTTAAAAAATCCTTGGGAATGGTTAGCAGCGTTTCGACCGACTGCATTGTTTGTTTGGCTCCTTGACTACAAATTGCTTTACCCGCGTAAATTATAATACAACGCTCTTTTGATAAACTTTTGTAACATTATTTTAATTAATATGTACCTCACGAGCCAATAAGCAAATCATAATTATGATAATAGCGGTTTAATGTACCGATGCGAGACAACCGACCATACCGTATGATCACAGGAAAAGTTTGTATACACGGATTTCTATGCTTGAATTATCTGTTTTTGAATTTGATGTTGTTACGGTAAATGAAAAAGGAGAAATGATTCAGAGTGTACGTCAGGCAGCTTATAGTGGAAAAGAAGACCTCGGTAAAAATATCTTTTTAGAGATGGTATCTATTCCTGCTGGCTCTTTCTTGATGGGTACACCTGAAACCGAACTAGGATGGCATTCTTCTCAAAGTCCACAACATCTTGTGACAATACAACCTTTTTTGATTAGTAAATATCCCATTACTCAAGCTCAGTGGCAAGCGATCTGCTCCGCCGATCCCGCAGGCGGGCGCACCAAACGTCCTCCCGTTAAGATCGATCTTAATCCCTATCCCTCCAATTTTGAGGACAATCAACGACCTGTAGAACAGATCACTTGGCATGAAGCCGTAGAATTTTGTGCTAGACTCTCAAAATTGTGCGATCGTATTTACCGACTGCCTACCGAAGCTGAATGGGAATATGCTTGCCGTGCTAATACTACGACCCCGTTTCATTTTGGAGCAACGATCACAACAGACCTTGCTAATTACTCTGGGGTAGACTGGGAATACCAAGGTAGAATCTGTAATCAGGGTGCATACGGAAACGGGCCGCTTGGTGAGGATCGACGAGAAACAACCCCTATTGATTATTTTAAGATCGCTAATCCTTTTGGGTTATGTGATCTGCACGGCAATGTTAGAGAATGGTGTGCAGACTATTGGCACAATAACTATCAGGATGCACCAACAGATGGCACAGCTTGGCTGGATAACTCAGACAGCAATAGACGAGTCTTACGGGGGGGATCTTGGAACGTTGGCCCTGTTAAATGTCGATCGTCTTATCGGATTAAATATGCGGCTGAGGCTTCTTTATATGATATTGGTTTCCGCGTCGTTTGTACTTAATATTGCATGACTATTATTCTCTCTGCAATTATTCCAGTTGGCTTAATTATTTTAATTGGTTATTTGACTGGTCGAACTTTAAAACCCGATGTCCAAAGTCTTTCTCAAATATCTGTTTATATTTTAGCCCCTGCCCTAGTCGCTGATGGTTTATATCAAACAACACTATCAGGACAAAATGTCATGATGTTGTTACTAGGTTTTGGGCTGCTTTCGGCTTTACTGTATGCTATAGTTTGGCTGATTGCAAAACTGTTTAAACTATCCCCATTGACCCAAAAAAGCCTCATGGCCACCACGATTTTACCGAACAATGGCAATATGGGGCTATCGATTACCAGTTTTGCTCTCGGCGCGGCTGGCTTAGAACGAGCCATAATTTATATGATTGGTTCTAGCATTTTATTATTTGGTGTGGCTCCTGGTTTACTAAAAGGCCAAGGTTTTTTAGATAGTATTCGAGTTGTTTTGCGCTTACCCTTGATTTGGGCGATGTTATGGGGTGTTAGTTTACGGATTTTTGCCATTCAACTTCCTTTTGATCTCGATGAGGCGATCACCGAATTAGGAAGGGCTGCCATTCCAGTCGCTTTAGTCATTCTAGGAATTCAGTTAGCTTATACTCATTTTGCGATCGGCAAATATGAATTGTTTGCCGCTTCATTACGTTTATTGATTGCTCCGCTTGTTGCTTGGGCTTTAGGAATTGCGATAGGATTAAAAGGACTTGATGCACAGATTTTTATCATACAAAGTGCTATGCCAACTGCTGTTAATACGGTGGTTTTAGTCACAGAGTTTGGTGGTGATGCCCAAACAGTAGCGCGGACAATTGTTGTAACCACTCTCGGCAGTTTTCTAACAGTTCCGCTAATTTTGTGGATGGTTGTAGGACGCTAAAAAAGGTTTTTAAAATGGGCTAATCACTCTAACGACATCAATTCACTCATTTTCCTACAAATGTTCCTCAGCAAATTTAACATTTAGAAAGGATTTCCCAAAACATCAGCCAAGGATATTTTCAGGATGTAGATTATTAATAGTGCTAACAAAATGGTTAAAAATTTTATGGTAAATGTAGTTGTTTTTATCATTGCTTAATTTCCCTGTATTATTACTCAGACAAAATAAATGTTGTCATAATTTCTATTTTGCTAAAAGCATTTTAGACTACAGTGAGCAATTTTTAGTATTCTCCTTATGAGTCTTACTCACTGAGTGCAGTACTATTATACTAACAGAGTGAATGATGATACTAAGAGCGACAAATGTCTCAACAAAACTGGAATGCTGAAGATTATGCGAAAAACTCTCAAGCACAATTGCAATGGGCTAAAGAATTAATTAGTAAGCTGAATTTACAAGGTAATGAGTCTCTTTTAGATATAGGTTGTGGCGATGGAAAAATAACAGCAGCACTGGCAAAAATCTTGAAAGATGGTTTGGTTTATGGCATTGATCGAAATTTAGATATGATTAATTTTGCCCAAAACAACTATCCTAATACGGATTATAAAAACTTGAAATTTTATCAAATGGATGCTCGAAAAATTGAACTAGAGCAAATTTTTGATCTGGCATTTTCTAACGCAGTGTTACATTGGGTAGATGATCATGTTGCTGTCTTAAAAGGAGTTTATAGACATCTTAAACCACAGGGAAAAATCCTATGTCAAATGGGAGGACAAGGAAATGTAGGCGAGTTGCGTGGTGTTATTGATGAAATAACGCAAAAAAACGAATGGCAAGCTTATTTTGTCAATTTTACTAAACCAACTTATTTTCATGCGCCAGAAGACTATCTCAAATGGCTTCCCAAAACGGGTTTGAAACCGCTTCGAGTTGAACTAATCTCTAAAGATATGCAGCATCAAGGAAAAGAAGGTCTAAAAAGATGGTTGAGAACAACTTGGTTTCCTTACACTCATCGACTACCAGAAACATTAAGAGAACCATTTTTAGATACAGTCGTTGATACCTATCTTCAAAAAATCCCTATTGATGAACAGGGTAAAACTCATGTCAAGATGATTCGTCTAGAAGTGGAAGCAATAAAAATATAGTGTCAAAATAGAGAAAAATCAGCAATCAACGAGAACACAAAAAGCTTATGCGTCTTTTACACACCATGTTACGGGTAAATAACTTAGATGAGTCTCTTAAATTTTACTGTGATATTTTAGGGATGAAACTTTTACGCCAAAAAGATTACCCGAATGGAGAGTTTACACTGGCTTTTGTAGGTTACGGAGACGAAGCAGATACAGCCGTTATTGAATTAACCTATAACTGGGGAGTCTCTCAATATGAGATAGGAAACGCTTATGGTCATATTGCTCTAGGTGTGGATAATATTTATGATACCTGTGAGAAAATCAAAGCTAAGGGTGGCAAAGTCACGAGAGAACCTGGCCCAATGAAACACGGTTCTACTGTCATCGCTTTTGTCGAAGATCCCAACGGCTATAAAATTGAATTAATTCAACTGGGTACTCAGGGTTCTGTGCAGAAACAGCAAACAGCCGCAGTCAGTCATTAAATAAGTCGGTAATAATTGAACAATTTTTACTTATTTTAAACTTAAATAAGTGATAAATAGATGATAGTAAACCAGAATAATCTCTGGTTTTTTATTCATATTTTTCTTTTTATTTTAATCAATAATATTTTTCATAAATAAAGTTATGTAAATCATTTAAATGATTTACATAAAAGATAAAAAAGTAGCTGAATAGTTAATAAGTGTTATACAAAAAGCCTATAAACTATACATCAATAATAGTTAACTCTAGCTATGATGAGAAGTTTAAAACACAAGGCTAATAAGTTTGTAATAATACTTTTCTCATAAAGAATTGAAAAAAGAGAAATTTTCAAATTCTTTAAATAGTCTTGATTGACTAATAATTGATTAGCCAAAAAAACAATTATTTTTATTTTGGAGAATAAGACAATGGCTGATATTTACGGTACTTTTTTTGCTGATTATTTAACTGGAACAATTGACCCAGACTATATATTTGCTGATGCAGGCGATGACACTGTTTATGGAGGAACAGGAGACGACACTATAGATGGGTCGACAGGAAATGATCGGTTATTTGGAGAAAAAGGCAATGACTATATGTATGGTTCCGATGGCAACGATACCATGTTTGGAGGTCTAGGAAACGATACTCTGATTGGAGAAGCTGGAAATGATTCCCTAAAAGGCGAAGCAGGTAACGATTACCTGTCTGGTGGTGAGGGAAATGATAACTTAGATGGTGGCACTGGTGCTGATACTATGTATGGCGGTAATGGCGATGACCTCTATAAAGTAGATTCAGTTTCTGACCTTGTCGATGAAAGTTATACCGATGGCTATGATCGAGTTCAATCTTCTATCAGTTATACTTTGACGACTAATGTTGAAGCTCTAACCTTGCTAGGTTCTGCAACTACTGGTATTGGTAATAGCCTGAACAACAGCATTACTGGAAATAATGTTGCTAACATTATCTTTGGTAATAATGGCAACGATTACGTTGTCGGTGCAGGTGGCAATGACACAATAGATGGTGGTAACGGCAACGACCTTCTTTATGGTGGACTTGGTAATGATGTGCTTTTAGGTAGCTCAGGAAATGACCAGCTTAGTGGCAATGATGGAAATGACCGACTGGTTGGAGGTTTAGGAAAAGATACTCTAACTGGCGGTAATGGAGCAGATACATTCGTTTTCAATTCTCTTTCTGAGAAAATTGATGCGATCGCAGATTTTTATTACTGGGAGGGTGATAAAATCGAAATCTCTATGGCTGGATTTGGTGCTACCTCACACGATCAATTCATTTTCAACTCAAGCAACAATAGTTTGTCTTTTGATGTTAATCCATATGACAATATAGCTGGAGTCAAGTTTGCTACTCTCCAGCCTTATAGTGGTTTTGTCTCCTATTTAGACATTAATCTCGTTTAGGAGATTTTAATCACTGTATAGATGGTAAAACTTTTGCAAAAGTATTTTCTGACCAATAACAAAGCTAAGAGAAGGGAAACATTAACATTTCCCTTCTTTTAATCTATTTGATGCTAACTTTAGCACCGACTTCTTCAAGCTGTTTCTTAATCGCTTCAGCTTCTTCTTTCTTGATGCCTTCTTTAACGGGCTTCGGAGCAGCTTCAACTAAATCTTTAGCTTCTTTTAGGCCGAGGTTGGTGATGTTACGAACTTCTTTAAGAACTTTGATCTTATCAGCACCAATTTCATCAAGAACGACGGTAAATTCGGTTTGTTCTTCAACGGGTTCAGCCGCAGCAGCAGGCGCACCACCGCCACTTGAGGGCATCATCATCATGCCACCAGCAGGAGCAGCAGCACTTACACCAAAAGCATCTTCGATTTGTTTAACTAACTCAGCCGCTTCGAGCAGGGTTAGAGATTTTAGCTTTTCTAAGATTTCATCAGTTGCAGTAGACATGGATTTAACTCCTTTACAGTAAAATGGTTGAACAAATTTAGGTTTTTTAAGGACAGTCTGTTAGGCAGCACTGTCTTCTTTGTTGGCGACCGCTTGAATACCGCGACCCAGAGACGATGGTACCTCGTTGATGCCACGTGCCAAGGAGGATGGTACCTCGTTGATGCCACGTGCCAGTTGTGACGTGATCGAATTGAGTGCGCCAGCAATTTGTGCCATGAGTTGCTCTTTCGGCGGTAAATCGGCGATCGATTTCACCTGATCTTCGGTGAGAATCTGGCCTTGCATTACGCCACCGCGAAACTCTGATTTTTTGGCGACTTTGCGGAATTCTTGGTAAGCTTTGTAGGCTCCACCAATATCATCTTTTACCAGTAAGAAGGCTGACTGACCTTTGAGCAGGTCTGTCATCGGATGCCATTGCTCATACTCTTTAATAGCAATTTCCATAAAGGTGTTTTTAGTCACCTTACAGACGGTTCCTGCTGGTATTAATTTTCTCCGCAAATCCGTGATTTCCGCTACGGATAAACCCTGATAGTCAATAACGACGGCTAATTGAGATTCACTGAGCAGTTGCTTCAGATCCTCAATAATTTCGGCCTTATTTTCCCGAGTTCTCCCCATGCTGTCTCACCTCCTTTATGTTGGGGACTAGATCAAACACAAAACCCCTCAGCCTGTTGGCCGGGGTTGAATCTAGAGAGGCAAGAAAACAAACAAAAGGGAAAATTCCTTTGTTTTCTTGTTCTTTCTTAGGTCAACCTCGACAGGATATTTAAGCTAAGTTGCACCTGCTGTCTTCGGTATTTCCCGATGAAGCAAATATTGGGTTGTTGTTCTGTTACGCTTCTGCTAATTTTAGGTCACGGAGGGAACTAATATCCACCTCAATCGATGGCCCCATTGAAGCAGAAACATAAACACTGCGCCAGTAACGACCTTTAGCACCTGTAGGACGGTTACGATCAACCGTTTCCTGTAGAGCTTTTAGGTTAACTAAAAGGTCATCTGCGGTAAACGAAGCTTTGCCGAACATGACATGAACAATTCCAGTTCTGTCGGCGCGGAATTCTTGTTTACCTGCTTTAAATTCCTCAATGGCCCCTGCTAAATCAGTGGTTACGGTGCCTCCTTTGGGTGACGGCATTAAACCGCGAGGCCCCAGTAGACGACCGAGTTTAGCCACTTGAGGCATCATATCGGGTGTGGCGATTAAAACTTCAAAATCGAGCATTCCGCCCTGAATTTGGTTGATTAAATCTTCAGAACCAACAATATCGGCACCTGCTGACTTGGCTTCCGATTCTTTTTCCCCTCTGGTGATGACGGCGACTCGAACGCTTTGTCCAGTACCTTTGGGAAAGGTGACGGTTGTTCTTAATTGTTGATCGGTATATTTCGGGTCAATCCCTAGACGAATATGCGCTTCTGCTGTTTCGTCAAATTTTGCGGTTGCGGTTTCTTTAAGCAGTTGTAGGGCTTCCAACGGCTCGTATGCTTTTTCTTCGACTTTTGCGCTTGCATCTCGTAGACGACGAGAGATTTTTTTAGCCATTTTTTTTAGATCTCCAAAGGGTTAATAGCGAAGCTCGGCTTCTCCCCTAATTGTGTTTAAATTATTCTTTAATAGTGACACCCATATTACGGGCGGTTCCTTCAATGATTTTCATCGCTGCATCAATGTCATTGGCATTAAGATCGGGCATTTTGGTTTGAGCAATTTCTTGCAATTGTGCGCGACTGATGCTGGCTACTTTTTTCTTGTTGGGTTCTTTGGAACCTCTTTCGATGCCTGCTGCTTTACAAATTAAAACGGAGGCGGGAGGGGTTTTGAGAATAAAGGTAAAGCTTCTATCTTCAAAGACAGAAATTTCTACGGGAACGACCATACCCACTTGATCGGCGGTTCTGGCATTATATTCTTTACAAAACATCATAATATTGACCCCGTGTTGACCCAATGCTGGGCCGACTGGAGGGGCGGGGTTAGCCTTTCCTGCGGGAAGAGCTAACTTAATCATTGCTACAACTTTTTTGGCCATTACTAACCTTGTTTCTCGACTTGTGAAAATTCCAACTCAACGGGAGTGTCACGACCAAAGATAGAGAGTAAAGCTTTGAGTTTGCTTCGTTCTGGGCTAACTTCGATGACTTCTCCTTGAAACTCTTTAAAGGGGCCTGAGAGAACCATAATTTGGTCTCCGACTTCCATATCAATTTTGACGACGGGTTCAGAGACTTGAGCTTGCATGAAAATGCGCTCTACTTCTGAAGGACTTAGGGGAACGGGTGTGACATGACCGCGACCTCTGCCATAGTGTCGTTTTTGTTCGGCTCCGACAAAGTTAATCACGTTGGGCGTATTCTTGACAACCTGCCAAGCTTCGTCATCCATGACCATTTTGACCAGAACATAGCCCGGAAAAACTTTTTCTTCTCCGTGTTGACGACTACCGTCTTTACGAACTTTGACCGTCGGCGTTTGTGGGATTTGCACACCAAAAATACGGTTTGCTACGTCTAGAGTATGGATACGCTGTTCTAAGTTAGCTTTTACTCGCTTTTCACAACCAGAAGCCACCTGAACGGCATACCAACGCGCTCTCTTGCGGTTTCGTTCCTTGGCCTCATCTTCTTCGATGAGATCATCAGGAATTTCAGGGTTAAAATCTTCAGCGAAACTCATTGAAATATCTTCCCTGCACCCCACGCAAAGAACTGATCGACTAGATAGACGATCGTAGCTACTAAACTAACCATTAGCATGACAGCCGCCGATTCACTGATGAGTTGTTGACGACTTGGCCAAACAACTTTTTTCAGTTCTCCTTTCGTCTCATCGACAAATTGATTAAGCTGAAACGATTTTGATTCTTCGTTGTTAGCGATGCTCGTTTCTTTTTTTTCAGCTTCTTTCTTGACCACAGTATTATTCTCCCAAGTTAAAGTTCAGTCACTTGCCATCAATACCCTCTTTTACAAGAAGGAATGCTTAATAACTTATCACTGAATTTGCGACTCAGCACTTAGATTTCCCCTTTTTATTTGAGCTAGTGGCTGGTCATCCTATATTATAGGTAGTCCCAACGCGCCCTGAAGGACTTGAACCCTCGACATCAGGTTTTGGAGACCTGCGTTCTACCAACTGAACTAAGGACGCAAGCTTGAGTACGATTTCTACCTATTATAACCTAGTTTTAACCAGTTCGCTCTTTAGGGGAGTTGCTGCTAGAGAGCTTAAATTGGGCGGTCAAAACGCTGTTTAATGCGAGTTGCTTTGCCGACACGATCGCGCAGGTAGTAAAGTTTCGCTCTTCTTACTTTACCACGACTGATCACTTGTACACTAGCAACCAGTGGTGAATGAAGCAAAAATACACGCTCTACGCCTACTCCTTGAAACACCTTTCTAACGGTGATGGTTTCGCTAATGCCACCATTACGCATAGCAATAACGACACCTTGATAAGGCTGAACCCGTTCTTTACCACCTTCGACGATTCTCACGCCGACTTTGACGGTGTCACCTACGTTGATCGCTGGCAAATCACTTTTTATGTGTTCCGCCTCGATAGATCTGATAATTTGTTCTGCGTTCATGGTTTTAAAAAACTCACAATTTTTTATTTTACTATACATCTTCAAAAATTGAAAGATTTTGAAGATATTTTTTTATTCACGGGTCACACGGAAGACAAAACCTTATGAGTTCTGATAGCATATAAAGAAAAATCTCTACTATTTGGTGCAATTTGACCCGTATGCGGCTTTGGCATTTCAGTCAGAATAAAAAACTGATTAGGTTCGTCATCTTAAGTATAGTGACGCTTTTCTCGCTTTTGGGAATATATTGCTATGTAGAATCGAATTATACGAATAATTTTGCTACTGTATGTGAAAAACGAGAAAATTTGTCACCTAATGCTCAGTATACTCTAATGGTTCTCTTAGAAATCGCAAAAACAAATAGCTGTTCTAAAGCCTCACATCAATTAGGAAAAGTTAATGACTTAAATTTATCGGGTGCTAATTTAAGTGATTTAACGCCCCTTAGTTCCTTGTCACGTCTGAATAGGTTGATTTTAGCTGATAATTATATTATTGATCTTTCTCCCCTGACTCCTTTAAATTTACTTAGAGAACTTGATTTATCTAACAATAAAGTTGCTGACTTAAAACCGCTTGCTCAACTGCATAACTTAGAAACGCTTTGGTTATTTAATAACGAAATTACTGATTTAACTCCATTATCATCTTTAAATCGTCTATCTAAATTGTATATTCCCGATAATAAAATTATTGATTTAACTCCATTATCATCTTTAAATCGTTTAGATAAAATTCTTTTGGATCGTAATCAAGTTAGAGATCTTTCCCCATTAGCTTCATTAAATAATTTAACAGGAATCTCTTTAGGTAACAATCAGATTGTTGATCTTAGTCCTTTAAGTACTTTAAGCCAATTATCAGTCCTGATTGTGGAAAATAATCAAATTATTGATGTTTCACCTTTATCTGGATTAAACCGTTTAAAATTACTTCTGTTAGACAAAAATAAAATTAGTGATATTGCTCCATTAGCATCATTAGTTAACCTAACAGGCTTGTTTCTTAATTTTAATCAAATTGTTGATATTAGTCCCTTAGCGCAACTAATTAAATTAGAAAATTTAGGATTATCTAACAATAAGATTTTGAAGATAGATACTTTATCTTCACTGACTAAACTTGAAGAATTAAATCTTGCCAAAAATCCTAATTTAGTTTATACAACTTGTCCTGTTCAACCTGAAACAATTTGTAATTTGTAATCTAGTTGCCTAACATTTGTAATTTATATAAACTAGCGTACAAACCATCAAGTTTCAGTAAAGCTTCATGAGTTCCTGTCTCAACTAATTGTCCACGTTTTAAGACCAAAATTCTATCTACATCACGAATGGTTGAAAGACGATGAGCAATAATAATAGCGGTTCGTTCTTGAAGAAGATGAATTAAGGCATCTTGGATTAATGATTCTGTTCCTACATCTAAGCTAGATGTGGCTTCATCTAATACGAGAATACCTGGATTACGGATGGCAACTCGCGCAAATGCAAGTAACTGTTTTTGTCCTCCAGATAAATTGGCTCCTCTTTCCCGTAGCAGGGTATCATATCCTTGGGGCAAGTCTTCGATGAATCGATCGATATTCGTTAATTGTGCTGAGTTTTTAATTTGTTCAAACGAGTAATTTTCCCCTAATGTTATATTCCGTTTAACATCTCCTGCAAATAGAAAAGTTTCTTGTAAAATAACACCGATATAACGACGTAATTCGGCTCTTGGTATATTTTGGATATCGATGCCATCAATTAGAATACGTCCTTGGGTGGGTTCGTATAAACGGCATAGTAGCTTAATAATTGAACTTTTGCCTGCACCTGTTGGCCCAACTAAAGCAACTTTTTCGCCAGATTGAATGACAAAATCTAAGTTTTTAAGGACATATTCATCATTTTTATAAGCAAAAAAAACATTATCAAAGCGAATCTCTCCACCTTTTTTTTGCGAGATAATTGGATCTTTTGAATGTGGATAAGCTACTATCTGACTACGACTTTCAATCGGTTCATTCTTTAATTCATTAATCCGTTCAATAGCTGTAAAACCCGCTTGGAACATTGTAAATTTATCAGCAAACTGTCTTAGAGGATTGAATAAACGTCTCGCATATAAAATAAAAGCTAATAGGGTACCATAGTTAATTTTATCTTGTAAAATAAAAAGTCCACCTAACCAAAGAACACCCGCAATAGCGATTAATGCTATCCATTCTAGAGTAGCTGAAATTGCTGAATCATGAAAAATCGTTTTATCTACTTCATTTCGATAACCGACATTAATTTTGCGAAACATTTCAACGTTATAATTTTCTCGTTGAAAGATTTGTACAACATTAACACCTGTTACATTTTCCTGTAACATTGAATTCAGTTTTGATAATTCTTCTCTCGCTTGATAGTTCGCTTTCCGATATTGTTTTTGAAAATAAATAATTAAACCTGTTACTGGAACAAGCAAACTTATGAGTAATAAACTTAGTTGCCACTGTAAGGTAAAAATAGTCACAATAATGACTAAAATATAAATCAAATCACTTAAAACACCGATCGCACCACTAGCAAATACTTCTCCCAATGCTTCGACATCACTGGTTAAACGAGTTACTAATTTTCCAACTGGTGTTTTTTCAAAAAAACGAATCGGTAATGAGGTAACATGAGTGAATAAATCTTCTCGAACTGAAGCCGTAATTTCTTGACCAACTTTTTGAACTAAAAAGCCTTGAATTGATGCAAAAATTAAGCGAATAACAATAGTTACAGCTAGTATGATTGCTAATATTTGTAAAGCTTGATCGATAGATACATTTTCTAAAAAATTCCAAGAAGGTTCTTTTCTTAATAATGACACCGATTGCCCAATAATAATCGGTTGAATTGCTCCCGATATTGATAAGGGAATAAGTAAGATGATAGAAAGGATTAAAGTCTTATTATAAAGGCGAGCATAAGGAAGTAGACTTAGGACAAGTCGCCAATCATTGTCACGACTTCTAGCGATAGGTTTATTAAATTTAGAGGAGATTTTCATTAACTTTCAAGGATCAGCTAGATAATATTCTAGCCCATCCAATGATGAAAATCAATTGTCATCATTAGTGCTATTTTCTCCTTCTATAGATAGATTTATTTCTAACAATCCTTTAGGTGGATTTATTTCGAGGCGTTTTTCTGGCAAGTTGACTATAGGGACAATTTCTTTAACAAAAGGGATAAGAACCGTTGCTATTTTGTTAGTTTTCGGTTTGACTTTATGCCTTTTGCTGATGCGGCTAATTTTAGATAAATCAATTGTTTTTTCTTCTATGGGAGTAGGTTGTTGATGTAATTTAACTTCTAAAATGTCATTACCAGCCCAAAAAACATCAGTAATCATTCCGATATTTTCCCCATTAACTTGATGATATACTTCCATACCAATTAAATCACTGACATGATATTCGTCTTGCTCTAAAATTGGGCGATCGCTAGTTTCAACAAACAATTTATATCCTCTTAAATTTTCGGCTTGTTCTCTATTTTCTACTCCCGCTATTTGAACAATATAAATATTTTCTTTTCCTGGTATGTAACGACCTTTTATTAATGTTATTTCTTGTGGGGATTCACCTTGAGGAGACTGTAACCAACGTTTCCCCGATTTTACAAACCGTTCAGGAAAATCTGATATTGAAGATACTCTAACTTCCCCTTTTAAGCCTTGGGGTGCTACAATTGTGCCAATTTCTAATAAATCATTCATTGAAGTCATTTTTACTGTTATTCTGATTATAGAATAATTATATCTTATTCATCTATGACTCAACTACCGCCTCAACCCATTCCAGATCATTTATTAGGTAAAGAATGGCGTTTTGCCTCATTACCCGCAGAAGAATTAGTGGAGTTTTTTAATAGTCGCCCGATTCCTATTCTATCTGCAAAAGAATCTTTATATCCTATCAATTTAGGACTAGCTTCGACTCTACCGATATCTGGAGTCATTATTTATGGTGATAGAAAATCGATGGCTTTAGCAAAATGGTTACAAGAAATTAGTCCCCGTTCTCTTAATTATATCCCTGCTGAAATTGGACAATCAGGAGGATTAATTTTAGAAGCTGGTGTTAATGAACGTTGGGTTATTGCTACTTTCTATGATGCCGAAATGGCTCATTTTGCGGATCTATATGAACGGAAAAAAAAAGCTAGTAAAGGGTTACATTTTCTCTTAGTTCAACCCGATGACTCTGGGATGACTTATACAGGTTTTTGGTTACTCGGATAATTTTTGTATTCTGGATACAGACGGTAAATTAGATAATTCATTAGGTAATTAAAATATATTGCCAGAGAATTTATTCTCTGTCTCAAAGCTGAAGTTGGTTGAAACCGACTATTCTTGTATATTTTAGTCCATTTCAATAGACTCGAAGCTCTCAGCCATGAAATTGATTGCACGGTGGTATAAAAGACTAATATTTTAATCAAATTAATTAAAACAACAAATTCAGTAAAATTACTGAACACTCAAAAAGGCTGCGGTGGGAACACTAACAGTATGTTGAACGGAAACACACTATTATGTCTCGTCTTGCTATTAATCAGTATTACTCAGAAGTCGTTCGCATTATTCAATATGGAGGTACCAGAAAAGAATCCTCGCTAGAAATCGCTTTCCAAAATCTTTTGAATAGCTATT
Source organism: Chroococcus sp. FPU101 (assembly GCF_017312365.1). Taxonomy (GTDB): domain Bacteria; phylum Cyanobacteriota; class Cyanobacteriia; order Cyanobacteriales; family Microcystaceae; genus Chroococcus. The sequence goes on along the minus strand of NZ_BLJI01000003.1, from coordinate 9,472 downwards.
GCAAAACAAGAGATTTTATGCTGATTCCTAAACTTGATTATCGTACCAAAGTTGGGAAGGTCTTATATCCTGATGGTACAGTAAAAGATGCTTTAAGATTAGACTGGGGATATTGGGAAGCAAAAGATCAGTATGACAATTTAGATAAAGAGATCGAAAAGAAATTAAGTATCGGCTATCCTGACGATAATATTTTATTTGAAGATTCCCAAACTGCTGTTTTAATCCAAGGAAAAGAGGAAAAGCTACGGGTATCTATGAGAGATGATGAAGCATTAGATCATCTTCTCAATACGTTTATTAACTATGTTCGTCCAGAAGTCAAGGATTTTCAGGAAGCAATCAAAAGTTTTAAGGAAGATTTACCGACTATTCTAGATGCTTTGCGAGATTTGATAGAAAAGCAATCTTTGAGTAATACAAAATTTGAACAAGCTAAAAATAGTTTCTTAACTATCTGTCAACAGTCAATTAATCCTGAAATTAGTGATCTTGATGTGCGAGAGATGATGATACAACATATTCTCACTGAAGATATTTTTATCAACATTTTTAATGAATCGCAGTTTCATCGAGAAAATAATATTGCTAGAGAATTGCAAAAAGTAATTGAGACATTTTTCACTGGAAGTACTAAAAAAAATACTCTCAGTACAGTAGAAAGATATTATGCTGTAATTCGTCGCACCGCAGCGAATATCTACAATCATCATGAAAAGCAAAAGTTTTTAAAAGCGATTTATGAGAATTTTTATAAAGCATACAATCCCAAAGCAGCAGATAGATTAGGGATTGTCTATACTCCAAATGAGATTGTTAAATTTATGATTGAAAGTGTTGATTATTTAACACATAAACATTTTGGTAAGTTATTATCCGATCCTGGTGTAGAAATTTTAGATCCAGCAACGGGTACAGGCACTTTTATCACAGAATTAATTGAACATCTACCTAAAGATAAACTTAAGTACAAGTATCAAAAAGAGATTCATTGTAATGAAGTGGCAATTCTTCCTTATTATATTGCTAACTTGAATATTGAGTTTACCTATAAGCAAAAAATGGGAGAATATGAGGAGTTTAATCATATCTGTTTTGTTGATACTTTAGATCATACTTGTTTTGTGGGAAAACAACTTGATTTATTTTCGATAACTGTAGAGAATACAGCTAGAATTAAGAGTCAAAATGATCGAGAAATTTCTGTGATTATTGGTAATCCTCCTTATAATGCAAAGCAAGAAAACTTTAATCAAAATAATGCAAATCGTGTTTATGAAGGAATTGATAAAAGGATTAAAGAAACTTATATCAAAAATGGAACAGCACAAAATCAAATTGTTGTTTATGATATGTATACTAGATTTATACGATGGGCATCTGATAGATTAAATCAAAATGGTATTCTAGCTTTTATTACTAATTCTTCTTTTATTGATGCTTTAGCCTTTGATGGTTTTAGAAAAGTTGTAGCTTATGAGTTTAGCGAGATATATTTAATAGATTTAGGTGGAAATATTCGAGAAAATCCAAAACTATCAGGAACAACTCATAATGTTTTTGCTATCCAAACTGGTGTTGCTATTAGCTTGATGGTAAAAAGAGAAAAAAATGATAAAGTTCCTTGTCAGATATTTTATTCTCGTCGTCCAGAATTTGAAATTGCAATAGATAAAAGAGATTTTCTGTCAAAAACAAAATTTAAAGATATTTCTTTTATTCACATCATTCCTGACAAAAAACATAACTGGATTAATCAATCAAATAATAATTTTGATGATTTGATTCCTTTAGTTGATAAAGAGGTTAAAGCTAGTAAATCTGAGGAAGCAGTTTTTAAGTTATTTTCATCTGGAATTAAAACTCAATGTGATGAATGGGTTTATGATTTATCTAAAGATAAGTTAGAGCAAAAGATAAAGTATTTAATCAATGTTTATCAAAATACGTTAGCAAATGTAAATTATGAATTTAAAGATAAAATTAAATGGGATGCTGAATTAACAAGTTATCTAAAACGCAAAATACAAAAAGAGTATTCTGATAATAGTCTCTTAACAGGGTATTATCGTCCTTATTTCAAACAGTTTTTATACTTTGATAAACATTTCAACGGGAGAACCTATCAATGGTTTAACATTTATTCCAATAATCAAAGTAATCCAATAATTGCTTTTAATACAGGTGGAAATAAGTTTGCCGTTGTCGCAACCGACACAATTATTGATTTAGGTTCTTTACTTGTTGGTGGTGGTAGTACACAATGTATTTCTTTCTATCGCTATGATGAAAACGGAAACAGAATCGATAATATTACAGACTGGGGATTAAAACAATTTCAAACACATTACCAAGATACAACTATCACTAAAGAAGACATCTTTAACTACACCTATTCAGTATTGCATAACCCAGAATATCGCGATAAATACGAACTCAATCTAAAAAGAGATTTTCCGAGACTTCCGTTTTATGATGATTTCTTTCAATGGGTAAACTGGGGTAAACAACTAATGGAATTGCATATCAATTATGAAACTGTTGAACCTTATTCACTCAAACGAATTGATATAGCTTTAGACAAACCTAAACCAAAACTTAAAGCAGATAAACCTAATAGGAAGATTATTTTAGATGATGTTACGACTTTAGAAAATGTTCCGTCTCTTGCTTGGAAATATCAACTAGGAAATCGTTCTGCATTAGAATGGATTTTAGATCAATACAAAGAAAAGAAACCCAAAGATCCTACCATTGCTGAAAAATTTAATACTTATCGTTTTGCAGATTATAAAGAACAAGTCATTGATTTATTGTGTCGAGTTTGTACCGTGAGTGTGGAGACAATGGAGATCATACAGGAGTTAAAGCAAAAATTAGAATAAGTTTAATCAGGAAAAAAATCAAAATCTAAAATTTGTTCAATAGTGTACGGACAGTCTTGAGGAAAATTACTTGCGGTCAATCCTGTTTTTTCAATGGCTAACCTTCTGGACTTTCGATAGACTTCTTCGAGTCTTTGTAGATAATAATTATAAAGAGTTTCAGACTGAAATAAGTCTTCTAGCTCATCTCGAAAGTTTGTAATTTCAGTTCTCCATCCTCTTTTACAAAACTCTCGTTCACTTAACCAATATTGATATAGTAAAAGATGTAGTAGTAATTGTTTCGCATAACTATCTACTTTTCGCTTTTCCTCATAACCCAAGCTTTTGATCTCCTCTATTAAATTTTCCCAATCTAAATGAGCAATATCTTTTGTCTGTAGTTGTTCTACAATCCTTTCCGTCCATAAAAGAAAATCTTGCTCATATAGACTCTTAATTTCTTCTGAAGTTTGAGTTTTCATTGTCTCATCCTTAAGGGTTATTTTTATTCTAATTAAATCTTTAGATCGCTATCATAAAAAATAAAACCTCATTGCGATATGAGATATTTCTATCTAATCCTACTCTCACTTCTCTGCGTATTAGTACTTAATCAATCAGTATTCGCTCAGTCCGATACAGCAGTACGATCGGAACTATCTAGCTTAAGTAGCCGTGTCAGTCGGTTAGAATCACAAATTGGGCGTTTAGGTAGTGGTTCTCGTTCTCCCTCTCCTTCTTATACTCCGCGTCAACCTTCTACCTCTCCGCGTGTGGTGAATGGACAATTGATAGGCGAAAGTGATCCGATGTTTGAACGCTTGTCTACTCTAGTCATTGAAATTCGAGAAGATGTCAGAAAGCTAGATAAACGAGTTAAGACACTTGAAGCGAGGGAACAACGCAGGTAAAGTAGAAGGTCAACTAACTGACTTGTTTTTCTTCTCTACCTATGCTGCATCCCATTGATAATTTTATTATCCTGCTCTATCTAGTCGCTGTAATGGCCTTAAGTTTTATCTTAGAGCGAAAGGCTTCCACTGATTTAGAAACCTATTTTTTAGGTGGTCGTAGCTTACCTTGGTGGATGCTAGGGGTGTCGGGAATGGCTGCTAATACCGATTTAGCGGGTACAATGGTCATCTCGGCTTTAATCTACGCTCTAGGTGCTAAAGGCTTTTTTATTGAGATTAGAGGCGGTGTGGTTCTCATCATGGCTTTTCTAATGGTTTTCATGGGGAAATGGAATAGAAGAGCCCAAGTGATGACAATGGCCGAATGGATGCAGTTTCGCTTCGGTACTGGAAGACAGGGAAAAACCGCGAGAATTATTAGTGCGATCGCTACTATTTTCTTTTCCATTGGTACGATGAGTTATTTTTCCGTAGCTGGTGGGAAATTTTTAGGGCAATTTCTGGGAATGGACGATCGTCTAGCATCAATTCTTTTAGTACTACTAACCTTAATCTATACAGTGGTTAGTGGTTTTTACGGTGGTGTCATTACTGATTTATTCCAAGGTGTTTTGATTTTTTTCGCAATTATATATGTTTGTGTCATTGCCTTGACAACGGTAACATTACCTGATTCATTTTCGGTAGCAATTGGAGGTTCCGAACAACTCAAAACTTGGAGTTTTCAGGAGTGGAGTAGTATCATTCCCCCTTGGACAGTTGATTTACCTGGAGATTATGCGATCTTTAATTTATTTGGGGGTGTCGTCGCTTTCTATCTTCTCAAAACCGTTATTGAAGGATGTAGCGGTAGTGGTGGCTATATGCTGCAACGATATCTAGCGGCAAAAAGTGACAGAGATGCAGGTTTACTTTCTTTATTTTGGATACTTTTATTGTCCTTTCGTTGGCCCCTGATGACCGCATTTGCTTTATTGGGGATACACTACAATTTAACCAGAGGAACGATTACTGATCCAGAACTCATCTTACCGACTGTTTTAGCAGAATATATTCCCGTCGGGATGAAAGGTTTATTAGTCGCTTCTTTTCTGGCGGCGGCGATGTCTACTTTTAATGCGATTATTAATTCAGGTGCAGCATATTGGGTCAAAGATATCTATCAAGCTTATCTCAAACCAAATGCCTCAGAACGTCAGTTAGTTTGGCAAAGTCGTTTAGCTTCAATTTTAATCGTCGTTGTTGGTTTAATTTTTAGTTTTAATGTCACGAATATTAATGATATTTGGGGTTGGTTAACCACTGGATTAGGAATTGGTTTAGCGATTCCATTACTATTACGATGGTATTGGTGGCGTTTTAATGGCTATGGTTTTGCTGCGGGAACACTTGCAGGAATGATATCAGCCATTTTCGCTAAAGCAGTGGTCATTCCGTTGTATCCTAACCCCGTGATGCAAGAATATTTTCTATTTCTCATCCCCAGTATTTGTTCATTAATAGGTTGTATTATCGGAACGTTTTTAACCCCACCAACCGAAAAAGCAGTTTTACATCATTTTTATCAAGTCACTCGTCCTTTTGGTTTTTGGGGAGAAATGCGAGAAAGTCTCAAACCAAATATTCAAGCTAAAATCAAAGCAGAAAACCAAAGAGATATCCTAGCAACTTTTTTAGCAGTTCCTTGGCAAATGATCTTATTTATGATGGGAATTATGTTTATGATGAAGCGTTGGGATAATCTAGGAATTTTAGGTTTATTTTTTATTCTATTATCCATTGGTTTATATTTCACTTGGTTTCGCTTTTTATCAAAAGAGGTCAAAATTACACCAGATGTAGAAGAGTATTAAAAAGATAAAATTTTGGGTTTGGCGACCAAACCCCTACTTAGATTATCTAAAACTAAAACAATGAATCAACTACAAACAGAAATTCTTAATAATGTCTGGATTGCAGCAACATGGCAAGAATACATTACAATAATCGATCAACCTCAGTATGAGGAAAAAGGCAAAAGTTATTATTTTGATGGACATTATCGAATACAGATGACACCTATTGGCTCGGATCATTCTTGCGATCATTATGTAATTCTATTCGCTGTTGGTTATTTTCTGGCAACCAACAATATTAAAGCTACTGTTAGAGATAACTGTACTTATCGAAAAGCAGGTGTGCTCGAAGTACAACCCGATATATCTTACCATTTGGGAGACAATGCCGATGCTATTCCCTATGATACAGGTATTGTTGACTTAAATATTTATCCTGTTCCAGATTTTGTGATTGAAATTGGTAGTACATCATTTAAAGATGATATTACTAAAAAATGCTTGATGTATGAACAATTACAAGTGAAAGAGTATTGGGTCATTGATGTTAAAAAATCTGATATTATCGCGTTTAAAATAGAAACAGGCAATACTCAAAGAATTACTCAATCTATTGTTTTACCAGGTTTATCTATTCCCCTTCTCAAAGAACTGTTACAAAAGACTCGTCAAATGAATCAATCACAAGCAATTTCTTGGTATTTACAACAAATCACACAATAACAATGGCAACTGAAATCGAACGGAAATTTTTAGTAAAAAATGATGCTTGGAAAAAACAAGCAACAGGTAAGCTTTATCGTCAAGGCTATATCGCTACAAAAGATAGCATCACGACGGTTAGAATTAGAATTGCTGGTGAACAAGCATTTATGACAATTAAAGGGAAAACTGAAGGAATTGGACGCGCTGAATTTGAATACGAAATCCCTCTAGAAGATGCTCAGACGATGTTAGATACATTATGCGATCGTCCATTAGTAGAAAAAGTCAGATATAAGCTACAAATTGATGATTTAGTTTGGGAAATTGATGAGTTTTTAGGAGAAAATGAAGGATTAATCATGGCCGAAGTAGAGTTAAAAGACGAAAATCAAACAGTCAATTTACCAGATTGGGTAGGTGATGAAGTTAGCCATGATGCGAGATACTATAATGTTAATCTAGCGAAAAATCCTTATCGAAATTGGAAATCAACTTAGAAAGGGTTTGGCGACCAAACCCCTACAGAAATTAATCATTTAACGTTTAGGTTTAGCTAAATCTCCTATTTGAAATTTAGAACCAGAAACCACTTTACCGACACTGGATTGTCCATCTACTTCAGTAATTTCAATCAGACCAATCGGTTGAGTGAGTTGACGAATAACTCTACCTGTTGCAGGGTCTTTAACTTGTTGAGTCACCCGTTCTATAGATACTTTCATTCCTACAGCAAAACCATCTCTAGAACCTTTATTTAAAATGATTTGATTACCCGCTACAGCCGCAATTACAGCATTAGAAATTGCTCTTGGAGAAGTGGCAACAGCATCAGCTTTTGAATTAAATGTTTCTACTACTTGAAGCACTGCTTTTTCGGTAGCTGCGCTTAATAATTTGCTTTCATTGCTAGTCGCTGAACCTCCTCCAAAACCCAAAACAGTTGTTGAACGATCGGACTGATTTGCGGTACCATTTCCTTCAGCCGTTCCAACAATTTCAGCCGTTGTTGTATTCACCATTCGAGCATTGAGTTTAACATAAGCATTTGTATCCGTTTTTCTTTGACCGAAAAAAGGGACATTAATACCTTCTTGACGTGCTTCTAGATCAAATTGAGTAATAGATCCCACAATTACAACATCTACGCCCAAAATACGCCCAATTTCTGCCGCAGTCGTTGCATCAACTCTTCCCGACGCGCCTAAATTTTGTTCTTTTAAAACTGCATCAATTCGACTTCTTTCAATGACTGAATATTGTCCAGATTCGACGAGTTTATTAACTAGAATATCACTAACACCTCGTGAGCCCCCACCACCAACAATAGAAATCCAACGGGGATCAGAAACACTGCTATAGTCAAAATCGAGTACAGCAACACGAATTTTTTGGTTATTTTGTGCGATTAATGTTTCAGAAACAGAATGAGCAGCAGGAATTAATACTTGATGATTTAAAGCGTTAGCCGAATTGACAATACTAAACACTACCGTTGTACTAACAACAGAAAATAAGCAGACACGGTTCATAGTCTATCCTTTAAATACCAAACAGATAATTTCTAAAGTATTAGTATAAAATACACAACTTTCGTGTCATCTTACGGAAATTTAACGATTTTGTTGTATTGCTTCAATAATTGCTCGAACTTCTTCCGTTCCTTCAGATGCTTCAAAAGAGGTGGGAAATTTACCCCGTGTTAGCATTCGTAACCCCAAAGGTGCAAGACTCAGTAATCCTTTTAAATCTTTAAAATAATTGCCAATCACATATAAACCAAACTTTCTTTCATCAATCCACCCCCCCTCTTTGACCAATTCGATCAATACTTTTCGGTGACGAATTGAACGGCTATCTTTCGCTTCATGAAGGGGTAGAATCTCTTGCTTAATTTTACCAATTTGATCCATCGGTGCGACTTCCATTGGACACACCGCATTACAAAAATAACAACGGGTACAACCCCAAACCCCATCCGTACTGTTATAATTTTCTAATCGATTTTCGGTCTCGCTATCTCTAGAGTCGGCGACCATGCGATAGGCTTTCGCTAAGGCATGAGGCCCAACAAATCCAGCATTAACCTCTTTGGCATTACATTCAGAATAACACGCCCCACACATAATACAGTTTCCCATCTGATTGAGTTGCGATCGCTCTTCGGGAGTCTGTAAAAATTCTCGTTCTGGAACATCACGTGATTTTGTACTAACATAGGGTTCAACTCGTTCTAAATCATCCCAAAATGGCTTCATATCCACCACTAAATCTTTAACAATTGGGAGATTACCAAAAGGTGCGATCGTAATTTCAGGAGTTTTACCATCAGCAGCAAGGGAAAATTTTTCGATTTCACTGCCAATATTTTCCTTACACGCTAATGCAGAACGTCCATTAATTTTCATCCCGCAACTGCCACAAATTGTATTACGGCAGTTTTTCCGAAAAGTTAAACTTCCATCCTGTTCCCATTTGATGCGGTTGAGACAATCTAAGACGGTGTTTCCTGGTTCAACATCAAGGGTGTAGGTTTGGAACCAAGGAGTGTGATTTGGCTTTTGGCGACGAATTTTTAAAATGACTTGCATAGGTAAAGATGAATGCTGCTCTAGTTCTATCCTATCGTTTGGATTAAAGGTTAAGAGAAAAATTTAAACATCAGGTAAATCACCAAATAATTGACGATAGCGGTTGTTGGTAAACGGGTTGATCAATCTGATTCGAGCATTCTGGGTTCGCTCCGTCTCAAGCTTTGCTTTAGTATATCTGATCTCTCATGTGGTTCAGAAAAAACACCAATTATGAGTTTAGTTGTGTCAGATTGTAAATTTTTTGCTAATAATAATTACATACAGACTAAAAAAATGATGGTCTGAGCAGACTAATAAGCTAGATCTTCCGTCATAGCTTATGCTAGTTTAAGAAAAGTTAATAGATCGTCCTTGGTTTGTGAGAACTCAAGACGGTTGGACAGAGGGAAAGCGATCGCATTCTGAGAGAATCAGTTTGACTAAACAGGTATGCGGAACGCCCAACCTATAAGACAATGGGAATAATATCCCAATCTCAAAAACGATTACATTAAGAAATCTTGCTTTTGATTTCATTAACGCAAGAGGATCAGACTCTATGACCATAGCAGTAGGCCGCC
>NZ_BLJI01000002.1 GCF_017312365.1 Chroococcus sp. FPU101 | reverse complement strand
CCACAGTGAAACTCAATTTAGAGCGATTTTTGAACAAGCTTCTGTTGGAATTGGGATTGTTGCTTTATCGGGCCAATTTATTCGGGTGAATCAACGTTATTGCGAACTGACAGGCTATAGCGAAGCGGAACTACAAGAAAAAACTTATCAAGATATTTTGCACCCCGAAGATTTTAACCCTAATACAGATACTCCTGATATGAATAATTTTTCGGTTGAAAAACGTTATATCCATACTATGCTGAATCTGAAAGATGCGTTTCAATCCCGTAAACAGGATTCAGTTAATAGAAAGCAAAACCTAAAAGCAAGTGGCGCGAAGACGATGGCTGTTTCAATCCCGTAAACAGGATTCAGTTAATAGAAAGATTATCTTTTTTCTTTTTGCAGAAAGTTCCATTTAAGTTTCAATCCCGTAAACAGGATTCAGTTAATAGAAAGCCTTGACCAGTTTAGCGGATACTTATCAACAATAGGTTTCAATCCCGTAAACAGGATTCAGTTAATAGAAAGGCAGTAGCTAAATCAACTGAGTCTTTTGCTGTAAGTTTCAATCCCGTAAACAGGATTCAGTTAATAGAAAGGAAGACGCGAAAGCTTTCTAGTTCTAGACATAACAAGTTTCAATCCCGTAAACAGGATTCAGTTAATAGAAAGACTAGGCTCAAAGATCGCCGTGATTGATACTGAAGTTTCAATCCCGTAAACAGGATTCAGTTAATAGAAAGAAAAAGAGCCAAATGTGTCAAAGACGAAAAAGCATGTTTCAATCCCGTAAACAGGATTCAGTTAATAGAAAGTGACGGAAAATATAGCCCGTAATCGGTGTATCGAGGTGTTTCAATCCCGTAAACAGGATTCAGTTAATAGAAAGTGCAGGAATATCACTTCCTTCAAAGGATTGAATCGGTTTCAATCCCGTAAACAGGATTCAGTTAATAGAAAGGCGTTCCTCTTTTAATGGCGGACTCCAGAACACGTGTTTCAATCCCGTAAACAGGATTCAGTTAATAGAAAGGGCAGTACCGAAAGAAATAATGGTTGAACGGTTGTTTTGTTTCAATCCCGTAAACAGGATTCAGTTAATAGAAAGTTTGATTTGCCCTTTGATTGGTTGTCCAATTTCAGGTTTCAATCCCGTAAACAGGATTCAGTTAATAGAAAGGGAGTTGTCACGGCGTGGTCGTGTAATCAGCGTGGCAGGTTTCAATCCCGTAAACAGGATTCAGTTAATAGAAAGGTTAAAATCTTGATTGAATATCTGGTCTTCAGAAAACGTTTCAATCCCGTAAACAGGATTCAGTTAATAGAAAGTTTTCTTTGGGAGAGAGACGGGTTGTATTCCGCCATGTTTCAATCCCGTAAACAGGATTCAGTTAATAGAAAGTTAAAGAAGGGCGATCGTTAATCTTGGCAGAAGGCGTTTCAATCCCGTAAACAGGATTCAGTTAATAGAAAGTTTGATATCGATGGACAGTCAACAAATGTCTATTGGGTTTCAATCCCGTAAACAGGATTCAGTTAATAGAAAGCCCGTCGGATTCCTTGACAGATGAAATTTTAGCTTGTTTCAATCCCGTAAACAGGATTCAGTTAATAGAAAGGATTGTTAGATGCGATCGCTGCTTTTCAGGAACGGGTTTCAATCCCGTAAACAGGATTCAGTTAATAGAAAGATTTCCTGAAATAGTAATCGTATCAGTGGTAAAGCCATGTTTCAATCCCGTAAACAGGATTCAGTTAATAGAAAGGTTGCCGTTCCTCCAGACGTGGTGACGGTGATTTTTCGTTTCAATCCCGTAAACAGGATTCAGTTAATAGAAAGAGTAACCTTTGGGCTAATCGACAACGAACCGACACGGGAGTTTCAATCCCGTAAACAGGATTCAGTTAATAGAAAGTAATCTCTAATATTCCAATAAAAAAGGGGGATGGAAGTTTCAATCCCGTAAACAGGATTCAGTTAATAGAAAGAAACTGTTTGGCTTTTAGTAAATTAATGGTTTCTTCCGTTTCAATCCCGTAAACAGGATTCAGTTAATAGAAAGGGCTTCGGCAAAGACCTAGACCATTTCCGCCTCGATACGTTTCAATCCCGTAAACAGGATTCAGTTAATAGAAAGGGAATCTTTGAGAAGTCTTCAGAATAGAAGACCAACGTTTCAATCCCGTAAACAGGATTCAGTTAATAGAAAGCTAGAGTCCGAATATAGCCGATGCGCTTTTCACAGAAGTTTCAATCCCGTAAACAGGATTCAGTTAATAGAAAGTAAACTTGGCCTAACTTTCTAGTCGGAGAGGACTGTTTCAATCCCGTAAACAGGATTCAGTTAATAGAAAGCCACACAAAGCCAGCGTAGCAGAAGTGTTGGGTAGTTGTTTCAATCCCGTAAACAGGATTCAGTTAATAGAAAGTAATATACTCCCCCAAACACTGTTCCAATCAATAAAAAGTTGTTTCAATCCCGTAAACAGGATTCAGTTAATAGAAAGTTGACGCGTAGGGAGATAGAAAGCCAAAAGTAGGTTTCAATCCCGTAAACAGGATTCAGTTAATAGAAAGACCTACAGGCTCTAGAGTGCCATAACGTGGGTCTGATCAGTTTCAATCCCGTAAACAGGATTCAGTTAATAGAAAGAGCTAAGACTTGTAAGCTTTGGTCATCCTGTATCTAAGGTTTCAATCCCGTAAACAGGATTCAGTTAATAGAAAGTCGTTAATGACTTAGAACAAGTGGGCTCCGAAAATGTTTCAATCCCGTAAACAGGATTCAGTTAATAGAAAGAAGATGGGTCAGACTCAATAGATGAAGATCTAATTTTATGTTTCAATCCCGTAAACAGGATTCAGTTAATAGAAAGTAATAACTTCATTTGTTAAAACTCCACGCTCTCCTAGTTTCAATCCCGTAAACAGGATTCAGTTAATAGAAAGGCTAATTAATTTTTGTAAAGTAAATAGTAAGAAACTAATGTTTCAATCCCGTAAACAGGATTCAGTTAATAGAAAGTATTTAATAGATGAGGTAAAAGAGCTAAAAGAAATGTTTCAATCCCGTAAACAGGATTCAGTTAATAGAAAGAATCTTTATCACATCCATTATCTAGTTTAGTGTTAGCGTTTCAATCCCGTAAACAGGATTCAGTTAATAGAAAGACCCGCACGTTTTCTAGACCGCATATAAGCTAATCGTTTCAATCCCGTAAACAGGATTCAGTTAATAGAAAGAATCTAAAGAACATTCAGCATATTGTGAATATTGTTGTTTCAATCCCGTAAACAGGATTCAGTTAATAGAAAGAAAAGTTTAGATTGTTTTCCTAATAATTTCTCTTCTGTTTCAATCCCGTAAACAGGATTCAGTTAATAGAAAGTATAAACATGACCCTAATAGTAAATTAGCATATCCGTTTCAATCCCGTAAACAGGATTCAGTTAATAGAAAGTTGGGAAAAAGAAGTGAGATTAAGACAAATTAAAAAGTTTCAATCCCGTAAACAGGATTCAGTTAATAGAAAGGAAACTTTGCAGTATACCTGAGAGTTTTAGAGAGATGTTTCAATCCCGTAAACAGGATTCAGTTAATAGAAAGAGTTAGAAGTGATTATCCAGATTTTGATTTAGCTTCGTTTCAATCCCGTAAACAGGATTCAGTTAATAGAAAGTCCACTATGTCATATAAATAAAAAACTGCACAAATATTTGTTTCAATCCCGTAAACAGGATTCAGTTAATAGAAAGAATAAAGACGTTATCGAATATTTAGAATCTAAATTATTGTTTCAATCCCGTAAACAGGATTCAGTTAATAGAAAGTATCTTTAGATAATTTAGAAACAGAATCATATATTAGTTTCAATCCCGTAAACAGGATTCAGTTAATAGAAAGTCTTTTAGAACGCCCCCTTCTAAAGCATTAATTAGCTGTTTCAATCCCGTAAACAGGATTCAGTTAATAGAAAGTTGTTTAATTTAATAACCATAATTAACCTACCTTTATTGTTTCAATCCCGTAAACAGGATTCAGTTAATAGAAAGCCTAATGGGTAAAGCTCAGTTCCAACCGATAGAACTTGTTTCAATCCCGTAAACAGGATTCAGTTAATAGAAAGGTAAACGAGCCAGAGTCGAAAAAAACGAACAAGCACAGTTTCAATCCCGTAAACAGGATTCAGTTAATAGAAAGAGTGAACTCGCCAAAGAAATAGACGAGACGCTGCTGTTTCAATCCCGTAAACAGGATTCAGTTAATAGAAAGTTGAAACCCCTATATTTCCTGCTGTGCTTCCAGGTGTGTTTCAATCCCGTAAACAGGATTCAGTTAATAGAAAGAAATGGATATCTCTAATCAAGCATAACTTAGGAACTGTTTCAATCCCGTAAACAGGATTCAGTTAATAGAAAGCAACAACAACACATCTAATACATGAAAGCTACTAAAACGTTTCAATCCCGTAAACAGGATTCAGTTAATAGAAAGCTAAGACTTGTAAGCTTTGGGCATCCTGTATCTAAGGTTTCAATCCCGTAAACAGGATTCAGTTAATAGAAAGGTCGTAACCCGCCGCGAACTTAAAGTTGACAAGGATTGTTTCAATCCCGTAAACAGGATTCAGTTAATAGAAAGTCTTGTTAGATGAAACCAGTATGATTCCATCAGAAAGTTTCAATCCCGTAAACAGGATTCAGTTAATAGAAAGTTACCTCTCAGAGCTTTGGCTTGGGGTATTGTATGTTTCAATCCCGTAAACAGGATTCAGTTAATAGAAAGTTTAAGTTAGGTTCAAGCCATCCTGTTCCCGTCGGGATGTTTCAATCCCGTAAACAGGATTCAGTTAATAGAAAGTTTGATTGTGGCCACGCTTGGGACTGGACTACCCTAGTTTCAATCCCGTAAACAGGATTCAGTTAATAGAAAGTTATTACTATCTTGAAGGTAGAGGGAGTACTATTCAGGTTTCAATCCCGTAAACAGGATTCAGTTAATAGAAAGAAAGAGCCCTTGAGGTAGTAAAAGCCCAACGGCTTAAAGTTTCAATCCCGTAAACAGGATTCAGTTAATAGAAAGAATTACACGCTTACTGGTCATCACACCTTAGTTAAGGTTTCAATCCCGTAAACAGGATTCAGTTAATAGAAAGAGTTAAGAGCGCGCGCAGTAACTATGTAGACTTAAAGTTTCAATCCCGTAAACAGGATTCAGTTAATAGAAAGTCCTGAAAATAGCGCACCTGTGTAAATAAGTCTTTTAAGTTTCAATCCCGTAAACAGGATTCAGTTAATAGAAAGGCATTACTGCACCGCCTTAGCCATTGTAATTGTTTCGTTTCAATCCCGTAAACAGGATTCAGTTAATAGAAAGTCTTTGATTTTTCGATTAGGTCTCCAGTTCCGTTTAAGTTTCAATCCCGTAAACAGGATTCAGTTAATAGAAAGTTTCGAGGCAAGCTAATTACTCTTGATGGTGACGGGCTGTTTCAATCCCGTAAACAGGATTCAGTTAATAGAAAGATTGAAACGACTCTCCACGAAGAAATATCGGAACATAGTTTCAATCCCGTAAACAGGATTCAGTTAATAGAAAGGTCTGCCTGGGCACGCTGGGCAAGCTATTACTGTAGTTTCAATCCCGTAAACAGGATTCAGTTAATAGAAAGTAATATGAAGGGCTTGTGTGTAAGTCCCTGCTAGAGTTTCAATCCCGTAAACAGGATTCAGTTAATAGAAAGAGCCCTAGAACTTCTAGGGCGGGGCTATACTTATTTTGTTTCAATCCCGTAAACAGGATTCAGTTAATAGAAAGGCATCGCAGTTATCCCTTAATGATTTATGATTTTAATGATTAAAGTTTCAATCCCGTAAACAGGATTCAGTTAATAGAAAGTTTATAGTTATAATCTTTATCTCCCCAAGCAATGCCGTTTCAATCCCGTAAACAGGATTCAGTTAATAGAAAGAAAGAAGAAACAAACCACCATGGCTAATTTAGTATGTTTCAATCCCGTAAACAGGATTCAGTTAATAGAAAGCTCAAATCCTATTCGTCTAGGTTAAATGAGTTATTTGTTTCAATCCCGTAAACAGGATTCAGTTAATAGAAAGCTAAACTAAAAGAGTTAGTTGAAGACAAAGATTTGGTTTCAATCCCGTAAACAGGATTCAGTTAATAGAAAGCCTGAAGCCATCAACACCCTAATCGATACTCGTATGTTTCAATCCCGTAAACAGGATTCAGTTAATAGAAAGAGAGATTCACCATTGGATAATATTATATATACAGCCTGTTTCAATCCCGTAAACAGGATTCAGTTAATAGAAAGCTCCAATTCAAGCAACCCCAGAGTGGCACCAGACTGTTTCAATCCCGTAAACAGGATTCAGTTAATAGAAAGGACTGGAGATTCCCGACTAAAGATCTCCTAAACAGTTTCAATCCCGTAAACAGGATTCAGTTAATAGAAAGGTAATAGTTTCTAGTTGGGCCAGTGCGGCGGTGCGTTTCAATCCCGTAAACAGGATTCAGTTAATAGAAAGACTTTGAGGAAGGGTATTTTATTTTTGAGACAGGAGTTTCAATCCCGTAAACAGGATTCAGTTAATAGAAAGTATTTTCCTTCAATATCGGTAGACGCTTTATTTAGGGTTTCAATCCCGTAAACAGGATTCAGTTAATAGAAAGCACACTCAGTTACAACGACTATGTATGGCTGTTTTTGTTTCAATCCCGTAAACAGGATTCAGTTAATAGAAAGAAAATAAGGAAGTCTTGTTTGAGTTGATCTATGGGGGTTTCAATCCCGTAAACAGGATTCAGTTAATAGAAAGATATAAACCTTTTTTCTGGGGAAGCAAAAAGTAACAGTTTCAATCCCGTAAACAGGATTCAGTTAATAGAAAGTTAGGATTTCTTGTAAATGAGTCAGTAGAGTGTCCAGTTTCAATCCCGTAAACAGGATTCAGTTAATAGAAAGTTGTTTAATCGAACATCTGCCTCTGAATAAAGCCAAGTTTCAATCCCGTAAACAGGATTCAGTTAATAGAAAGGCCAGTTCTAGTTTAAATGTACTGTACTATAACTATTTAGGTTTCAATCCCGTAAACAGGATTCAGTTAATAGAAAGGCGAAGTTGTTGAAGACGGTAAAGTCCGTTATGTGGACTAGTTTCAATCCCGTAAACAGGATTCAGTTAATAGAAAGTCAAACTAAATTATCGCAAAGAGTTTAGTTTAGGCGTGTTTCAATCCCGTAAACAGGATTCAGTTAATAGAAAGAGAAAAAGCTATGGAGTGTGTACCAAACTGATGAGGTTTCAATCCCGTAAACAGGATTCAGTTAATAGAAAGCTAATCGGTTTGGGGATCTGGGCAGCTAGGTCCTCAATGTTTCAATCCCGTAAACAGGATTCAGTTAATAGAAAGTTTCTAGTTTAGAGACTCCTTATAAGGCTTGGTTAGAGTTTCAATCCCGTAAACAGGATTCAGTTAATAGAAAGCCCGTAATGGAAACGAAGAGTATGAAGCCCTCACTGTTTCAATCCCGTAAACAGGATTCAGTTAATAGAAAGTGTAATTTATTCTAGAATCTTTACTCCCGCGGCATGTTTCAATCCCGTAAACAGGATTCAGTTAATAGAAAGCCTTTCCCTAACCATGAACAAACCGTGTATCTTAGTTTCAATCCCGTAAACAGGATTCAGTTAATAGAAAGAAACCCCAAGCAAACCCCTTGATATCGTGCATTTCTTTGGTTTCAATCCCGTAAACAGGATTCAGTTAATAGAAAGTCAATTCTAGCTACGACGCGGATGGAGTAGGGGTGTTTCAATCCCGTAAACAGGATTCAGTTAATAGAAAGAAGTTGTGTCGAAATCATTTCGACAGAATCGACAACCAGTTTCAATCCCGTAAACAGGATTCAGTTAATAGAAAGAATTGACTGAGTGTGTGGATAGATTGACCCGATTTTTGTTTCAATCCCGTAAACAGGATTCAGTTAATAGAAAGACAGCACTACTTGATACTGCTTCAGTCGCTCCATCTCGTTTCAATCCCGTAAACAGGATTCAGTTAATAGAAAGGTTTGATTTGCCCTTTGATTGGTTGGCTAATTTCAAGTTTCAATCCCGTAAACAGGATTCAGTTAATAGAAAGTTTTCTAAAAGATAGTATGGTGAACTAACACACCAGGTTTCAATCCCGTAAACAGGATTCAGTTAATAGAAAGATTCTAAGTTAAACCCACCCGCATCACCAGTAGCGTTTCAATCCCGTAAACAGGATTCAGTTAATAGAAAGGGTGGCTGGGGTACGGTTAACGGGTTTTTCTTGGCGTTTCAATCCCGTAAACAGGATTCAGTTAATAGAAAGGCTGCATCTCCAATCCATCCACAAGAAAGATTACTGGTTTCAATCCCGTAAACAGGATTCAGTTAATAGAAAGCAATATATTTACAGCGATGATGTAGGTAAACAAGTAGTTTCAATCCCGTAAACAGGATTCAGTTAATAGAAAGTACAAGCGGACTCCCGTCATTGCCTACAAAGGTAGGCTACAAGTTTCAATCCCGTAAACAGGATTCAGTTAATAGAAAGCTCAAATAATTTAAGCTTCAACAATCGGGCCTGTTCTTGTTTCAATCCCGTAAACAGGATTCAGTTAATAGAAAGTCGAGGGCGGGGTAATGTAACACAGCCTGTGAACATGTTTCAATCCCGTAAACAGGATTCAGTTAATAGAAAGTTGGTTCTTCGAGAAAATCGTCGAAGCCAATACTAAAGTTTCAATCCCGTAAACAGGATTCAGTTAATAGAAAGTGTTTTTAGCAGTTGAACCCAAATTATCGGAATTAGAAGTTTCAATCCCGTAAACAGGATTCAGTTAATAGAAAGAGCTTTATTAACCATCGGAGGTCGGTACCAGCTAGTGTTTCAATCCCGTAAACAGGATTCAGTTAATAGAAAGAACCCGAACCCGAACCTAGTTGAAAACCTCCTTTAGCTGGTTTCAATCCCGTAAACAGGATTCAGTTAATAGAAAGTTCTGGGGGGTTGGTCACTTGAGACTCTTGATAACGTTTCAATCCCGTAAACAGGATTCAGTTAATAGAAAGTCGGCTGCCTTTCGCAGAGTTCAGTCTCCATTAATGTTTCAATCCCGTAAACAGGATTCAGTTAATAGAAAGTGATGTGCGTTCTTGCCACGTCTTGAGGTCGTAGTGTTTCAATCCCGTAAACAGGATTCAGTTAATAGAAAGTATCGGTTGGCTACGAGAACCTTGGTTCTATTAATAGTTTCAATCCCGTAAACAGGATTCAGTTAATAGAAAGGTTTGTGGGAGCTCCCCTCAAATTCATGGATGCTTAGTTTCAATCCCGTAAACAGGATTCAGTTAATAGAAAGTATATTGAAGCAGAAAAACTCTTTGAAGTCTGGTAGTTTCAATCCCGTAAACAGGATTCAGTTAATAGAAAGTCTCAAGATGATATTTATATATTACTTGACGAAGTGTTTCAATCCCGTAAACAGGATTCAGTTAATAGAAAGTTTTTCCTGCTCTTTACTTTTGAACCAAGCTTTAGGGTTTCAATCCCGTAAACAGGATTCAGTTAATAGAAAGTAGATTAATGGCTCAAAGTAATTTTGCATTTAAGCTAAGTTTCAATCCCGTAAACAGGATTCAGTTAATAGAAAGTCAGGTACAGTGGGGCGGGGTTATCCTCTCTCAATGTTTCAATCCCGTAAACAGGATTCAGTTAATAGAAAGGACGGACATTCTCAACGGCTCCATTGAAGTTAGTTTTGTTTCAATCCCGTAAACAGGATTCAGTTAATAGAAAGTCATAATCCTTTTCTAATTGATTTTCTAACTGGATGTTTCAATCCCGTAAACAGGATTCAGTTAATAGAAAGAATCATGAGTATCATCAGAGAAGTCGTCACAAAAGAAGTTTCAATCCCGTAAACAGGATTCAGTTAATAGAAAGTTTGATTTTTCGATTAGGTCTCCAGTTCCGTTTAAGTTTCAATCCCGTAAACAGGATTCAGTTAATAGAAAGGTTTCTCTATTGGCTTGGCTTCGACTTCAATCACTTGTTTCAATCCCGTAAACAGGATTCAGTTAATAGAAAGTACATAGCTAATACCTTTGGATTGAAGAAAATTACAGTTTCAATCCCGTAAACAGGATTCAGTTAATAGAAAGCATCATTGAGCAGGGTTTGATGCGCGGTTTCTAAAGTTTCAATCCCGTAAACAGGATTCAGTTAATAGAAAGTTTGAGTCTTTCTTTTACATAAACCTAAGTAAGTATTTATTGTTTCAATCCCGTAAACAGGATTCAGTTAATAGAAAGTCAATCACACGACAATCCCAATGACCTGTAGCAAATTGTTTCAATCCCGTAAACAGGATTCAGTTAATAGAAAGTCCGAGTAGCTTCGAGCGTTCTTGAGTGATCTTGATAGTTTCAATCCCGTAAACAGGATTCAGTTAATAGAAAGTGCTTTCCAGTGATGAAACGCCCAACCTTTCTTGTAGCGTTTCAATCCCGTAAACAGGATTCAGTTAATAGAAAGTAGTCATGGTGACTACCCCAGTAGTGATGTAGATGGCGTTTCAATCCCGTAAACAGGATTCAGTTAATAGAAAGTTCCTTTAGTTCTAAGGCTGGCTTTATTTTAGGAGGTTTCAATCCCGTAAACAGGATTCAGTTAATAGAAAGTATTACGAGGATTAAATATATGCCCATTAAAGGATTGTTTCAATCCCGTAAACAGGATTCAGTTAATAGAAAGACGAAATTATTATGTGGCGACGACGGGAAGCGAGTTTCAATCCCGTAAACAGGATTCAGTTAATAGAAAGACTCAGCATCTTCTCTATCTGCGTCCATGATTAGTCGTTTCAATCCCGTAAACAGGATTCAGTTAATAGAAAGTGAATGTTTAATAATAATTAAAGTGTGATTTTAATGTTTCAATCCCGTAAACAGGATTCAGTTAATAGAAAGATCGAAGGCTAACCACTTCAAGAGAGAGCAAGAGTTTCAATCCCGTAAACAGGATTCAGTTAATAGAAAGCACCAGAATTTTACTGACTAAGGAGCGCTTTATTGTTTCAATCCCGTAAACAGGATTCAGTTAATAGAAAGCAAGCAGTGGGAACGGAATCTGGGTCGATTTATTCACTTGTTTCAATCCCGTAAAGAGGATTCAGTTAATAGAAAGCTAAAAATGCGATCGTCATATTCTTTATTGGTATGTTTCAATCCCGTAAACAGGATTCAGTTAATAGAAAGTTTTGACCCGTCCTCTACCGAAGCGAGAGATGCCAGTTTCAATCCCGTAAACAGGATTCAGTTAATAGAAAGCTCTAGCTACGACGCTGATGGAAGTGGTGTAACCGGTTTCAATCCCGTAAACAGGATTCAGTTAATAGAAAGTTTAGAGATACGTGTCAACAAAAAAGCCAAGATTTCTCTTTCTATTGTTTCAATCCCGTAAACAGGATTCAGTTAATAGAAAGTTTTCGTCGCGTTCAGACAGGATTTCATTTAGGCAGTTTCAATCCCGTAAACAGGATTCAGTTAATAGAAAGTTTCGTGTTCAATGCCGATGATGCGGGCATAAACAGTTTCAATCCCGTAAACAGGATTCAGTTAATAGAAAGCAAAACAGGGGTCTTCTGCCGACTTAATCAATTCTAGTTTCAATCCCGTAAACAGGATTCAGTTAATAGAAAGTTTCGACACGGTACGGCACGACAACGTGATCGTTATGTTTCAATCCCGTAAACAGGATTCAGTTAATAGAAAGATAAAACCGTCTCAACCACAGAAACCAACTAGCCCAATCAGTTTCAATCCCGTAAACAGGATTCAGTTAATAGAAAGGGCGATAGAACGCTATTGCGATCATTTGAGTAAGGAATGTTTCAATCCCGTAAACAGGATTCAGTTAATAGAAAGTTTGAGACCGAAAAAGGGGTTTGTTATTGGACGAGTAAGGAATGTTTCAATCCCGTAAACAGGATTCAGTTAATAGAAAGTTGTTTTACCCCTTGAAGTGCGTTATTAATTTCATGTTTCAATCCCGTAAACAGGATTCAGTTAATAGAAAGCTTGAGTAGAGTGCAGTAGGGAAAAACGGAATCAACGTTTCAATCCCGTAAACAGGATTCAGTTAATAGAAAGCTTGTCGTTGAGTAAATCCGAGGGTGTCTGAATCAGTTTCAATCCCGTAAACAGGATTCAGTTAATAGAAAGACCCATGCGAATCGTATCCAATCGCTCCGAAGTTAGAAAAGTTTCAATCCCGTAAACAGGATTAAAGATGGGATCTTTCCTCCAAAGGGGTTAACCTCCTCCGAAGTTAGAAAAGTTTCAATCCCGTAAACAGATGACATAAATCATGACTCTTTAAGATTAATTGATCCTCCGAAGTTAGAAAAGTTTCAATCCCGTAAACAGGATTCAGTTAATAGAAAGCTTTCAGAGAGCCAGTTTGAAATAGGAATTTGACAAACCTGATCTCAGTTCTCAAATAATTGAAAATAACTCTCATTAAAAGCCTCATTAACTATATTGATCAAACACTAAAACTATTGATTTGTCAAGGTTCTAGAGTTTTTGGCAGAACCCCTAGGGTTTTCGCCCTCACTTCGATTTGCCAAAAATAGCTCTAGAAACCATTATAAAATGATAACGGTCTGGTGTCGGGGTTTTTCGGAACCGTAGGTAATGGTACGTTTAACTGAACCGACATCTAGTACATAAATTCTAACCGAATCTTCTGCGGGTTTAATTAATTCTTCAATTTTCTGCTGAAGTTTTGCGAATTGAATGGCTGTAAGAAAGCATTCAAAAACACTATATTGTGTCCATTTACCATAACCCGATAGAAGTTTATGCAGCCGTGTTCTGCGTTTATTGGCTGCTTTTGTGTCTGGTAAATCGTAAATTATTAGGTAAAATTGTGTATTCATCTAAGTGTTAATGGTTTATAAATGATTTCTTCTTGAAGATGCCGACTCAACAAACGAGCTTGTAACTCAATTGCACGACGATAAGTACATTGATAGCCAAATACAGGATGTTTAAACTGATCGTTCATCTTACGTTCAAATGCTTGTAAAATATTTTGCGTCCAGCTTCAGAAAGTGTATATGCTCCTAAACTTTCCGAAAAATCATTCGGTTTTATTTCACCTTTATTTAAAACTGATAAAACGATATTATCGGAAATAATCGGGCGAAATTCCTCCATCAAATCTAAGACCATTGAAGGTTGTCCTCGGTTAGGTTCATGCAAATAACCTATGTATGGATCTAAACCTGCTAAATGGGTTGCAGCTGTGACCTGTACTCGCAATAATCCATAGGAAAAACTTAAAAGCGAATTAACTGGATCGGTAGGTGGACGACGATTTCTGCCTGAAAAAGTCCAATTATTCCCTAACATTTGTGTCCAGTAAGAAAAATATTCTCTTGCTGCTAGTCCTTCCATACCTCTTACTTCATCAATAGTCTGTTTTTGTTTGACTTCTTTTTTGCGATTTTTTAGAGGGTTTTCGGGTTGGTTATGACGATAGAGTACGTTGTATTGATTATGAATTTTCGCAGTAACAATCGCTTGCACTAGAAGTAAACGGCGTTGCAGATCGTTGTAAACTTGATATTGAGCTAATCTTAAGTTTGCATTGCGAGAATAACCTGGTAACGCACAACCTAAATATTTACCAAATACTGTTAGATAATGAACAGGTATTCCTAATTCTAAAGCATAAACCAAAGCATCTCCAGTTAATTGAGGATTTCCCATTAAAACAATTTGTTCTACTGTTTGTGCAGCAACATTTTCTTTTTTCCAAGTACCATCTTCGAGTTTTTTAGCAACGGTAAAAGCTTCGTAAGTTTTGCTAATAACCGCTTCGGGTTGCAAGACATAAAGAACAGACATAATCAGTTACCAGTAATCAGTAAATTAGTTAAGAGTAAGTTGGCTTGAGTTGACCTAATGAAATCTAGCTAAGATCAAGCTTTAAATTAAGGTTTTAAGATAGGTGACTTCTTCGGGAAGACAAATATTTTTTAAGCTACAATCTTTACATTTTTTGATATTATCAAGTGGTAAAGGTATCGGTTGATAAACTGCTAGTTGCGCCATTTGGATATTTTGTTCGGTTAATTGTCGTAGTTGGGGAGTAAAATCAACTTTTTGACGGCGACGACTAGCATGATAAAATATCTCTCCAAAAGCTATTGTTTTTCCCAATCTTTCCTCTAAACAAATAGCAGCAGCACACAATTGAAAATGATCGTTTAAATGTCGTCCCATTCGTCCTTTTTTGTATTCTATCGGAATAAGTTGATTGTCTTTTTCTTCAACTGCATCAATAATTCCATTAACCATTAAGCGATCGCTCCACACCCATTGATGTCGGTAAATCGTAGTATCTTCTTCTTGAATAATTCCTTCTTCGTCAATATTACGATGTAAATGACGACCCATAATGATATGTTCGTTATCATCCATTTCACCGAGTTGATATTCCAAATAGAAGCGTCGCGGACAATATTCCCACGCATTGAGATAAGCTAAAGGCAAATAATTTTCATTCATAACTGAATCTGTCCCATTCCCATTCCCACTTTTCGACCGACACCTGCAAACTGACCAAAATGTGCTAATGTAGTAGCGATTTTGGCTTGTTCTAAACTTGGAAATTCATAACAAACCCATCCTGTAGAACCAATTTCAGGACTTCCTTTCATTTTTAAAGCATGAGTTTTTAACTCAAAAGCACTGGTTAAACCTTCCCATTCAATCATTGGATAGTGAAGTTCTTCAGGTGCGAATTGATTCCAACGTTTGCGTAAACTTTCAAAAAATAATTGTGGTAAAGGAAAGGGTTGAATGAATTTATCTTGTTTGAAACTGGTTGGAGACTGTAGACGTAAATTAATCGTTTTTTCGGTCGGAATTTGAAATAAAGTTGAATAGGTACTACTTTGTAAAAGTCTAATTCCTTGTCCGAGACGACACGGAACATCTGCAAGAATGATGTCATGATCTAAATGGCGAGAGATACCATAAAGTAAAGGAGAGAGTAGAAAAGGTTTAATCAATCCAATTTTTAAGATCATTCGAGTTTTTACAACATCAGGAAAAATGCTTAAACTCATTGGAATTAAATCACTTTTATGGATAGATTCAGCTAAACAAGGATCAGCTTCCGCTAACCATGTAAAAAATAAAGCGTGTATTCCTCGGCCTAAAGTTTTGGGGAGAGGTTTTTGGGGGTAAACTTGAATTTGGAAGATATGCAGTGTATTAGGATCGGTTTCGACTCCAATAACTCGATAAGCTTTATTTTGCCACTCAACTACCGTATTAGTATTTAGCTGTTTAAAGATGAGTTGCAATAGTGTCGGGTATAAGCGAGGATCGTTTATAGCAACAATGACTTTATCTACACCTTGTTGAGACGTTAAAGGAATAAATGCAATCAACGATCGATATTCTAATAACCATTCACTGAGACTGATAAGGGGATTTTCAGAACAAGGTTGCAAGACTAGGGTTAGCAAAGAAAATTTAGTATCTTTCATAAAAATCGTAGCGGGTACTTGTTTCAATTAGTCGTAGTGGTAAAAATCCCATATTAGGAATTCTGTCTTTATTCAAGGTTGCGCGTTCTGTGGAAAAAGGATTAATTTTATCAAACGTTGTTGTTTTTCCCATATCATCAAGGGGTTGTAGGATAAACCCTTGATCTAATGTTGGTTGTAATTGCGGTTCAATGCTAGAGTATGTACGATCGCTTAAATACTGGAAAAAACAACTGCGTTTACCAAAGTAATTAATCTGAGATAGAAGATATTCGAGTTCTTCTAAACGTTGTGTAGGGCCGAAACAAAGTTGTAACTCTCCTTCCAAGAATATCCATTCTCGAAAGACAAAACCATCTTGCATCGCTAAAGTAGTACGAGATTTATCCGCTTTATCCGTTGTTTGGTCGTAATAACGCAGTTTATAACCGTTGCGGTTGACGATGATTCGTTCAGGAGGTTGAATATAAATTTGTAAATCTCGAATCCATGCAAACTCTTTTTTGATCCATTTTGCAAAATCATTCGCGTGATGTTTTCCAAAATTTTCTAACATCACTTTTAGTAACGCCATTTTAATCGTATAAGGAGTTGGCACTAAATTTGATTTAGCGGCCATATTCGTCGCATCGGAACGCTTGAGGGTAAATAGACTGACGGGTTGATAACTAACTGTCAACCATTCATTTATTTTTTTTGACATATTTTTGATTGGGTTTGGAGACCAAACCCTTACATTTACAAGGTTTACAGTTTCTTTATAGTTCTCTCTTCACCTCTCCCCAAACCCCTCTCCTACGAAGAGAGGGGCTTTTCCCATAATTCCCTCTCCTTTTAGGAGAGGGTTAGGGTGAGGTCAAACCCCTACATTTGATACGGTTGTATTACATTAATTAATTCTTCGATTTGTTCGGCGAATTCTGCGATCGTTTCAAAGAAATACACTTGTATTGTTCCATCGCCATTGATCCGATTGAGGGTATCAGCAAGACTGGTGATCTGACGTTGATATTCAAACTCCAAAGGACTTACCATAGGTGCAGGACAACGACGGGTACTAATTGCGATCGCACCTTCAAAATAATCAGGATGGGGTAAAAGAGTGTTCCGTTTGGCCCCATTGGGTTGAAGATAAGTATAGAGGATACTTTTGAGTAAAGCGTCTAAACGTTGTTTACGTTCAGTTGGACTAATTGCATAATCAAAAGTATGAGGATTATAACCAATGCGAAACGCTTCTACATTTAAGATAGTTGCATATAAACCAGAGTTCACCTGTACATTATAAGGTGTCGGGTTTTCTGTCCCGTATTTTGCATGAAAATAACTTTGGGTTTTGACGAAGGTGGGAACTCCTATCACTGTACCAAATTCGATGACTGATTCTCGTTTTAGTGTTTGTCCTTTCTTTTCTGTCACCATAAACCCTTGTAGATCGCTGATTGTACAACGTTGTAGGACTTTTTGGGTTTTCGTGGTTAAATCCTTGTCATCTGTGGTAAAAACAGGTAAATTTTGATCAAGATCGAAACCAATGCGATCGGGATGACCTTGTTTACCCCCTTCCGATAACGCTAAATTCTCATCTATTGCAATACGTTGCAGATGTTCTGACTGGATATGTTTAAGCATATCTCCAGAAATCCCATTGACAAATTTAGGTTCAGCATCTCCTTTTTCTACAATATAATAACGACGGGTCATCGATTGATTACCCTCATTCCCTTCATTATTCAAAGCGTGTAATTGTAGGGACATCAAACCACTTATCGAGAGAGAATAGACAGAAATAAATTCTTGAGTCATAAATAATGTGTCCTGTAAAAAATCAATAAATTAACTCGCTAGAGATTCTAATGACGCATTTGAAGGATCTTTATCAGTGTTTTCGGCTGATTTTCCCCAACCTTTGGCATATCCATAAGCAATCAAGAGATTAGCTACCAAAGCACAGCCAAATCGTTTATCATCAATTAGGGCGATCAATTGGTCTAAATCTTCTTTTTTGACCCATATACGCCGTTTTTTATCTTCTTGTTGGAGTTTGTCATCAATGCGTAAGTTCTCATTTTCATAGCTGGCTAAAAATGCCGTTAGTTCCGTGATAAACTCTTTTTTAGAACCAGATTGACTGCTTAAGCGTTGTGCTAAACCGTAGATGCGTTCCCATCCTGTTTCTTTTTGTTTCCCCTCAGCATCACGAATTGATCCTGCATAAACCGTTGCACTATTAATCGCTTGAGCAATCCTGAGAAAGCCAGGGTTTTGAGTAATTTCGCTAATCGACCAATCTTGAGTTTTTTGGCTGTTTTTGACCATATTTTCTAATCCTTGTATCGAAAATTGTGGGGGTCTTTTTGCCTCCTTATCAGCTAGACTTCGAGTGATATAGTCTCCGTAACTAGCAGTAAAGCGGAAAAAACTTTTTAGGTTATCAGTCGTGATAAAGTCTCGATAGACGGTTAAAAGTTCAGCATGACCATCATCTAAAGCAAGATAATTGATAATCCATAGATGCTCATCTAAAATTTTTTGGTAAGTGATTTTTTCTGCTTCGGTTTGGGGTGAGATCCAACTGGGTAAACCAAAGGAAAAAATATCTTTTACCCCATAAACTTGACCTTTTGAGTTAAAGTGAATACCTTTAAATCCTTTTACCCGATCCTTAACCGATTTCTTGACAAATCTTCTTTTTTGCGTATTTGCAGGGGAAGAATTGACGGGATAGTAATTCAATAACTCCTTAGTAAATTTTAGGGATAATTCCGCGTCGAATTTAGCGACTCCATGACTACCACTAGGGGGATCGTATTGTCGTAGTTGATTCAACACTATAGAATATTCATTAAGGGTAATATCTTGGGGATCTAGTACCACTAACCGCCAGTCAAAGGATTTTTCAGAAACCTTAACCCTTTCAGCTAGTGCATATTGAAAGATTCCTCCTGCTATCAACCAAGTATCTAACCAGTCTGCTTTTTGAGAACTAAACGCATTCCCATCTGCTTTAATACGACTGACTCCTTGTACAGAACTCGGAAAATAAATTTTAACTGCACTTGCAACTGAAGGAAGTTTAACCCCTGTTTTTTGCTCAAAATACTCAGCGACAGACTCACTCGCGGTATCAGGAGAAGTACTAAAACCATGCAAAAGTGCTGCAATGAAAACCCCAAAATGTTCTTTTAGATTCCATGTATCGAGCCACAAAGCGTTATGATTAGATTCATGGCGTAAAGTAATTAGTATTGCTCCATTTTGTGTCCTAGCGTTAGGTGGATCTATTTCTTCTTGTATCTCTATTTTCTTGATACGCTGTTGATATTTCAACTCTAAGTACCGTTTGCGCTTTTCGACTTCCATCACCACATTAAAAGGATTGGTTTGCTCAATGGGAAGCTTATTAGTGTCGGTTTTTTGTCCGTAGACGAGAGGAAATGAATCGAAATAAGATAGTTTTGCGATCTCATCTAAATCTACATCAACACTCAATTTAATCTCATAGTGCGTTCCTGTATCTTTTAGGTGTATTTCTTTTTTCATCTGTGCAATACTTAAGGCACGTTCGATCAGGTTTGCGAGTCCTAATGTCCGACAGATATCTGCACAAGTATTAAACTGTTTCCGTACCCGTAAAGTTGTTACCATTGCGATCGGTTTAACTATTGTTGCTATTCTATACTTGCTTCGGATTAGGAGGCTTCCGAAAAATCACTGAGTTGGACAGCACGACGATCGCATAAACGCAACGCCCGCACCACCAATAGGTATAATTGATAAAACTCCTCATCATCACTGGTAAAACCATCTAATCTAAATTCTTCAGATAAGTAGGTGAGTTGGGTTATGGTGACAGGTTGTAGCGGTAAATGAGAAGGTAAAAGACGCTTCCAACTTTGCTCTATAATTTTTATCGCATCAGGATGTAATTTAAGTTCTCCTATTTTTGCAAGATCATCTGATTGCCATCCCATCGCCCACGCGGTATGATGACGACCAATAGCCATTAGAATAATATAGATAAGATTAATGATTTGCTCCTCTGTTGCTTGAAAAGTTTCTTCTAACAAAACTCCTAAAGATTCTGCTAAAATTTCTTGAGCAATAAAAGCACCTTCAACCGCATGATTAGGTCGTTTATTGCGTTTTTCATGGTCTTTTAAAGCTTTTTTCTGTTCCCGAGCATCAGGGTTATAATCGGTGTGTGCGAGTAGATAGGATTTAGGATTTTTGCCATTAAATGATTGATGTGCGATCGTTTGCCATCCCCTCATACAATCTTGCCATTTAATTTGTAACTTACCCAAATCATGAGTCAAAATAGCTAAAAATACTAAGCATTCAAATAAAACTTCAGCATCTTGTCGAGAAAGATGAGGAAAAATTTTAACTTGAATAAACTTACCACCAAACAATAAAAGTTCATCTTTGACACTGATTAATTTTTTGCCATCATTAGAGATAAAGGATTTATTCCAACAAGTCCACATCATCCCCAAATGTCCGACATAAGTATCCATGTGATAGCGATACTCAGTCTGTTTTTGTTTCTTCTTTTTTTGATATGAACTAAATTGACTGTCATTGGAATCTAGATTAAACCGTTCAACATCTAAACCCATCACTAAACCAATTTCGTCATCATAATAAGCATAATTTTGATTTAAAAGTAATCTTGGTTGACTTACCAACTCAGAATAAGAAGAAATAGGGATATAAGATTCTTGAGCATAGCTTTCTTTATGATCACTTTTTACATAACAAATTTTACTAAAAATCCAACCACGACGATAAACCTCATCTTTCGCATCCTGATAAACCTTACATAAAGTAGATTTTGGAATAGAGAACACAGGTAAGCGACTGACATTAACTTGATCATCTTCAGCATCATCATCAATAATAATAGCTTGAGCTTCCCAAATAAAAACAGTACGATTATCTACTAAACGGATTAAATTACTTGCTTGTGATTGTTCTCCTGCAAAAACAGCTTTATCCCAATTTTGCTCAAATTCACCTCTATTATTCTTGCGTCGTTCAAAGTTTTTAATATCTTCGCTACAATGTACTTTATTAATCCAATTAGTTTCATGATTAAAGGTTACTTTTTCGGTAGGGCTATGAGTCTGTAAAACATCCCACGTCATTTCGCAAACATCATTTTCATAAGGTGGATATAGACGCTTTGATTTAGTAGCTGAATTGGGTTTAGTGTCTAAATTGGGTTTGGTATCTAAGTTGAGTTTGGAGACCAAACCCCTACCTTCATCGGGTTCATAATCTAGGTCTTGTTCTGCTAATTCTGTGTTATTTGCTGAAAATTCAATTGATTGATAAATATAAACTTTTCCTTTTTCTCCTCTAAACCTAGCACAGCGTCCAACACGCTGAAGTAAACTATTCATCGGACATAAATGAGTGTGCATCACCTCACAAGTAATATTCAAACCCACTTCAATAACTTGAGTAGAAATCAAAACATAACAAGTTCCATCATCTGAATAATTTTGAGAAAACTTTTCTGTAAGATACTTTTCCTTTTTTGCTCTATCTTCAGGTAAAAAACGAGAATGGAGTAAAGTAAGATTAAGTTCTCCAGAATCATTCAATTCATCTAAATCTTTAAATAATCCTTGTGATTGGGAAACAGTATTACAAATAATAATGACACGTTTGCGCTGATTTTCTTGGATATCATTTAGAATAACTTCTGCACTTAAAGGAGTCGAAACAACCTGAAAATATCGTTGATGATCGCCTTCAATTTCTAATAAATCTGATTCATCAACCTTAATAAAATTTAGTTGACTATTAGCAATTTCTGTGCTAATTTGCTGTACAAGTTCATCAGTTAAAGTCGCCGTCATCAATAAAAAAGGTGTAAGACCTTTAATTTGTTGTAATACTTTTAGAACCGTCGTAAAAGCACGATCAGCATCTAATAAATGTAATTCATCAAAAACTAAATATGAAGTAAAAAATACCCCCCCATTAACATTCGCTGAACCCCTCCCCACCGAAAAAGGAATATTTAAAAAACTGCTTAACATTTGGTCGATCGTACAGAAAATAATATCCCCTTCAAAACAAGGATCTTCAGGATTTTCCCCCGTTTGTAAAGTAACAACTAAACGGCGAGAAAGAGAATATATATCGTGCCATTTGTCAATATATTCCTGTACACGTTGACGTAAACTATTTGCTAGAGTGCGTAAAGGAACAACATAAATAAGCTTATTTGGGAAATCATAATTAAAAGTTTTAGCAAAAAGAAAAGGTGCGATCGCGGTTTCCGTCTTTCCCGATCCAGTCGGTGCGCGAAGAATCGTATTATGATGATTTAGGATATTTTGAATCGTCTCTAACTGGAATTGTCGCGGTGTAAAACTTGTTAATTCTTGAAAGTGTTGTTTAATCATTTAGATATTTATATAAAAGCTAAGATTCAATACGTTTGACTTTTCTAATACTTATTCCTTGAACTTTTACAATGTTAACTCTTACAACATCCCCTACATTAAGAAAAACTTTTTCTTTATTAATTTCTTCTAGCGATAAACAATCAGAGCCGGATATTTCATAAGATATAATTGTTCTTAATTGATTTTTTTTACCTTTTTGTATTTGTTCTTCTTTAAGATCAACAACTTTAGCCTTGACTATTTGATTCTCTGAGAAGAGAGATGGGTTATCTTGTAATCTGATTTGTAAAGGTGTAGGAAGTACAAGACGAGCTTTATATTCATTAAAATCGTTACCAAGATAAGGTTGTTGCTGGCGTTCAATTTCCATATAGCGTCTTTCATTTAAATAGTCTTGTGCAGGATTTGTGTTCCAACTTAGCATAGCTAAAAGCTGTTGAATTCTAGGAATAACAGAAAAATTTTCCCTAAGCTGAAGTTCGTTTTTTAAATAATCCTCAAAATTACTTATATACTTTGAAAAGTCTTGCGATGATGATTTTGTTCTTCCTATTGCCCATTGAGTATTACTAAATAAATGATTGTATCTATGTTTGCAATCAGTGAGATATAATTCACTTTCTATTTTAACTGTACCCATACCTAAAGGTTTACCCATACCAAGTTTTAGACGATGTTTACCTTTAGCATGATTGAGTACCCATAACAAAGCACCTAGTTCTACATCTGTTAGGTTTTCAAAGTAGATGGTAAATTTAAAGGTAACACCTTGACTAATTGGTTTAATTTCAGTTATCTGACTTGTTGAGGCTTTCTGAGGTTCAGGATGTTTAAAGTCTGGCTCATTTCCTTTGTGCCAATATAGTTTATGTCCTCGAATTACTGTTTTTTCAACAGGTTTACTAGCATAGTGTTTTAGATTTTCCTTTTTAGCCTCAGTTTCTTGAGGTTGTACTAAGTAATGCTGAAATGTCGTTGGTTTAGGGCTACTCAAAATTTGAGGGATTACTGTATCCTTTATATTTCCTGTGTACCAAAGGTTACTTTCTGCTTTTTGAAATAGAGCATCTGTGATAAAAACTCTACCAGAATGTTGTCTGACTTCTACTTCTTTGACGACTTTATTAGGTTCACGTCTTACCCAGCCAAAGATTGAATCAGCTAAATCAATAACATTAATATCTTTTAAATAGTCAGGGATAAAGTCAACAGCAGAAGAGGCTCTAGTTTTTCCTTTTGGTAAATAAGGAATTCGGAAGTTAGGACTTTGACCAAATAGTTTTATAGAATCGCCAAGTTTAGGGGGACAATAAAATATAGCGCGGCCATTTCTTAATACTCCCTTATCTGTACTAAAAGGGGGTTCTTGTTTTTGAAAAGGTGTTAAAGCATTACAATAATCTTTTATAGCTTCTGGAGCAATAGGAATCAAATTTGCGTTAGCATCTGGTAGATTTATAACATAATGATTTTTCCGTAAACAGTTTGTTTGTTCTGTTGCTCCTTCAAGCATATTACCAGCAGTAACCAAAACACCAATATGTTGATAATCTTGACTATTTTTACTAATATTATTAACAAAATCACGTCCGTTATTTGTGTAAACGTCTTCAAAGCTTATATTGACAAAATATTGAGGATGATAGGTTTCATAATTTTTCATTGGTATTAGTTCAGGAATAGCAACTTGAGCTATTGTCTCTTTTATCCAAAAAAAAGATTGACCGTCAATATTTGAAGCAGGACGGATAAACCAATTACTTCCTTGTTGCTGAAGATAACCAGCTTTAACATTATTACCTTGTCGACCTAGATGGTAGCTATACTCGTTTTTAAGAGGATCATCTCTATCTGCTGCTACTGCACGAAAAAAGAATTTATGCTCATCTGAAACTTTATCTTTATCAATCTTACTAAAGCTAACAATTTCCACTAATGTCCGTAACATTCCCCGTAAACTACTACCAGAAATGGCAGGTTTATCAAATTTATCAGTATAGAAAAAGTTTGGTAAATCTTTAGATTCTTTTCCTGCTTTAAATTCATCAGGTGTCATACCGCAACGAGTATAAAGTGGTGACTCTGTAGTCAAAGTACATTCAATTCTACCCGTATTACGGTCAGAATGATAGCAATCTCCACTAGGTAAAGGTAATTGTGCTTCTACTACTTTTTCAGGTAGCTCTACAAAATTGTAAGGTGCAACAGCTTTTCTATCATTTGGTACATTTTTTATATGTTTTGGATTCATTTTTTTATCTCCTTCTGATAGTAAACATTAACAATACGACTTAAATAAATTCTGGCTACACCATCATCGTTATAATCAATATAGTTACGAACTGATAAACGCAAAGGCCGAGCAGTTTCATCTTTAAAAACGATTCCAGTTAGAGGAACCGCGTGTTTTAAACCTTGTGAACCATCTGATACTAAAGTAAAGCAATCTTTCTCTATTCCTTTAGTTCCCCAAAGAATCTGATTTTCATAAATATAATCTTCTTCTAATAAATGGTCATCTGTAATTAATCTTGCTTTCCAATTTTGACCAACTTTCCATAATAATATTTCAGCTTTTTTGCTAAAAATTCGGCACTGTTGAAGAGTACAAAGACGTAGTTTAGCAAATTTATATTCTGAAAACAGATCTTTTGGTTCAGTTTGAGTAATAAGTGTTCCATCTGACTCAAATCGTCCCCAAATCACCCCATCATCTGCATGAGCTAATAGATAAGTCAATTGGTGTTGTTTAGCTTCATTTTGTAACCAATCATTTAAGGATTTGGTATCAACTATATTTTTAGCATCTTCTAGCGGTACACAATCAGGTTTATTCATGATCCCTCTTCATCGTATAATCTACTAATTCTGAAACATATTTTTGTAATTCTTCTTTTACTTGCTGCTCTGATAAATTAACTTGTTCAATATTTTCTACTTTAAGCTGTGCGTCATTTTGAAAGATTCTCCATTTTTGATGTTTATCTTTTTGTTGCAAAGTTAAAATAGCTTCAATCCCCTTTAATCTTCCTCGTCCAACACTAATAGCACCACCAACAGGTAAATCTTCTGTCCACAAATCTTTTAACAACAATAAAAGTAAACCGATTTCATGTTCTTGAGGACTACGCAATTCTAGATTGATTTCTAAGTTTTTTTCTCCTTGAGGAAATATTGGTTGTTCTTGAAACAAAGCACCAGGATATGCACCACCTGTAAAGCGGTCAATCGCAATTCGAGTTTGTACTAAATCAGTTGTGTTATCGATCTCACTTTCATGAACAACTAAACGACTAGCTTTGGCTTGTTTGGTTTTGTCTTTGCTAAAATCTGGCCCAAATATGTCATCTACAATAGTTGTTGATATATCTAATGTGTTGACGATTCGTTCGGCTCTATGTCTCAAAACTCCTGCTAGACTTGTACCTGATAGAACAGGTTTCAACTCACCATTACGGTTTGATTTTAGATGTACAACATCTGGTGCAATTCCTGTTTCTGCTTGACCTGAGCGTATCAGTAATGGACTGGCAAGGTTAAAGGTTGCATGGATGGTAAAGCGATCACGTTTGTCGTCTGTACTAAGATTAATCTTAAAAATCTCACTAATCTTTCCGATTTGTGGAGCTTTAGCAGATTGTTTTCCCCAATCTCGCTCAAAGGTAAGCCAAGCAATGCGATCGCTCTCTTGTGCTAAGTCAAAATCCCACACTTCCCACTTATCAACATGACAGCGACCAAAACCGCGACGCTTTTTCATCCCCAAGCTGATCTGTTTGTTTTCTAACCCTTGCAGAGCAATACATAAAGCTTTCTTAATTTGAGAATGATCTTTTTCAAGCAATAACTCAAAGCAAAGTGGAAATTCTGTACCTGCTGCAAGTAACTCCAAATCGTATTTAGCTTTATCGGTTGCTGTTCCAGTTTGACTATCGATTTTAACTCCATCTCGCAATTCAATTGTAGGAACTTCGCTACTAATAGAGTCATGAACAATTAAAGGACTTTGGTCACCTTCATCACCTTTATCATCCCTGCGAGGACTTTGATCGCTGTCATCATTTTTATAATCTTTCCGACGAACGGCACCAAAGAGAAAAGTAGATAGTTGCTCTATTTTCTCCTGTTTACCATATCCATTTTCATATTCATGAACATAGTTACGCAAAGCACCTGCAATAGAAGCACCTGTAAGTAAAGCGTGATCTGAAATACTATCTCGAATTAACATCATATCAGTAACACCTTCTATGTCACCACTGCCTAGACAAGTTGGTGTATCTAATATCAAAGTTCCCTTAATAATGATTCGTTGAGTAATATGACGATGATCACGTGCTAATCGTACTGGTTTCATCAGTTTTTCTCCTTCATCGCTCTTTTTGCTGTTGCCATAATGAGGCGTAATGTATATTCATTTACAAGCTGAATTCCAGTTTCATCGTTTACATTTCTTTGAAAGCTAGAATTAAGGATTACTTCCACATCTTGAGGATTTGTAATCCAAGATTTAGGAGTATTTAGCCAGTTTTGAATCGTGTCATATAATGAATTACCATTGTCCATTCTGGCACTTTGAAGTTGATCACGAGCTTTTTTAGTTAAATTTTCAGGGTTTAAAAATTCTTTAACAGTGTCAAAACTATTATTTGATAAACCTTTTATAGCTACTAACAAAAGTCGAGATAGTTGACTATTTGTAATACTACCTGAATTTATAATTTTAGTATCAGCTTCACCCAATTTATTCATTAATTGCTTTTCTAATCTTTGACGATATATTCTATCGAGTATTAAATTAGCTAAATTTTGTGAAGTGGATTCTAAATGAACCTGCTCATTTTCAGTTGTATTAGGTTGTATTGCAGATAATTTTGCTTCATCTGTCCAATTAATAGCAACCCTACCATAACCTTCATTACGACGCTCTCCAATTCCAAAAAATTCAAGATGCTCTATTTGTTCTGAAGTTAATGATACATCTTCAAAAACAACTACACTACCAGCAGATAAAGCAGGAACTTGAGGGAGTGGCAGACCCCATTTACGATTAAATCCTCCGACGATAATGCTATTAGCATAAATTTTGACGTTAGGGAGATCATGACTTAATATTTCTTCAAGTTCTAGCTTTATTAAATGAGCATTAGCTGTAACTTGTCCACATTGATCACGTAAAATAGTATCGCTTAAAAGCGTGATTGTTAATTTCTCGTGATTAAATCGCTTATTAGCTTTAATCTCTATTTCACACCAGTCAGTTGATAACTGTTGAATATTTCTAATTTCTGTTTTTCCATAACCTGCACTCTGTGAACCACCTAACCATAAATTTGCAGATTCTGGTAAAAGCTTTTGTAATATTTTTATTAATTCAGGGTCTTTGCATAGTATTGCTGTTTGAAAAGTCTGCTCTGAATCTAAGGCATCATATCGAAATATTTCCCCTTGTTCTTTGGTTGCTGTGCCTTTTTGACGATTCCGAAAATTATGAATGTTAATGCGGCGTTTTTCGGAATATAAAGTAACTGTTTTTCTTTTTAGTGTACAAAACTTCTGTTCTAGATTTTTGAGTGTGATATTCTCCTCATCTGATAAATCATACTCAATAGCCCGATCATAAATCTGCATAAAACCAGTTGAGTCAGCTTTTGGTAAGCTTGCATCTTTATCTTTAAACCAAGATAGAGGTACTGGTAATGTACGTTTACCTTCGTCGTTACTTTCTAAATAAGCGTTTAAGTAAAGCGTTTTCGTTTCATCAAAGAATAGCTGTTGAACTTGAGTATCGTTGAGATCGAGTTCTCGTAACTGATAATGACGTAAATAGCGACCAATAACCGCACCTCGAATCATACTCCCTGGAATGTAAGAATATGAAACATCGCTGTTAGGATCTCCTTGAAATGAAGTTGCAAGAATGGGTTCTAAAGCATGGATAGAAAATTTAATTCCCTTCATACAGCTACCTCTTGTGTTTTACCAAAATATTTACTAAATTCTTCTGTAATATCATTACCTACTTGATCCAAGAGCCTGCACTGCACATAACCTCTACCTCGATTTCGTCCACTACCTAGATATCTCAGTGCTAATGCACCTACTGCTAATAAAGACAACATTTGGTTGAGTTCAATTACTTCCTTAGCTATCTCAATTCGATCTGTCTCAATAATTAAATCGGCAGTGAATTCAAGTTGACGTATAATGACTCGAAAAGAACGTAAACTACCTTTTTCTGGTGTTCCATCTGGTTTAATAGCAGTTTGACGGCGGATAGTTGTTAAAGCATCCAAGACTTCAGTTTTAGTTAATGTTTTGTCCTGAATTTGGTATGCGATCGCTTGTCGTAAATCCTTTGGTAAACAAGCATCTCCAACGTGAACAGATGCGATTGTTTTAAGAGTGCTACCAGGAGAACCAAACACAGCACAAGCGACTTTTTGCCAATATTCACAGATATTGCCATCTGGTAAAGTAGCAATTAGATTGTCACATTCTTCACTGAGTAAACCTTTGAGAGTACGACCTCGTAAATAAGGAAAACCATCCGAGTCGTGTTCTACTTCGGAGTCTATTAAACCTGCTACCCCGTCTCCTCGTCCGAAAGTCGTGTCACTCAACAATTTAATTTTCAGGTGATACAGACTCATTAGAACCGTCTCCTAATGTAAAATAAAAATCCATTGCTTCAATTGCATCAAAGTAACCACAAACTTCATCTAGCCACCCTTTTTTAACTAAATCTTGATCTGTATTACTAATAAAAGAAGGAAATTCTCTCAATTTATAAACAGAGCGAAAGTCTTGAGTTACTTGTGAGCCTTGGCGTAATATTTCCCGTAAAGCTATAACTTTATTGCGACTCCATTTCTGCTCATCATTGAATTCTTGAACAGCTTTAGTAAAATGTTTCCAAATATTCCAATCAGTTAGATGTGCTTCTAAGCGTACAGGTCTCATATTTAACCGTCCTTCAGAAACTTGATATTCACGTTCTCGTATTTCTTGAAGAGAACCTGATAAACCACTAGATGCGATATGCCAATCTAAAGCGACAAAATTAGCTTTTTCTTCTGGTCTTTTTTTCTGACTTTTTGACTCGAATTTTGTGTATCTTTTAGCTTCTTTACATAATGCTTCGCTCAGTTGGTAAGAACGAGCAAAAGGATAATGAGTTTTAACAATACTAATTCCTGCACAAGCTTTGAGTGGTTTTTCGTCTGCTAAACTATATTCTTGTAATTTTTCAAGATAAAGTGCAGCTAACTCTAGTCCAATACGTCCATCACAGACAAAGGTAACATCATCGCCACCATAAACAATAGGACGAAAGGGAAAAAAGTTATCTTTAATTTTAAATTTTCCTTTAACTGTTTTATTTCCATCTTCATCTTCTTTAATAGATTCGGCTAAAATCTTTGTTATTTGTTCAAGAGCTTTGATTCCAGCATCATGTACATCTTTAGAAAGTTGACGCAGAGCCTTGATGTAGTCTCTATTACATTTTCCTTCACCAAATTCTTGAAAGCGTTTTCCCATTCCGTTACCATCTGCATGAACGACAGCGAGATAACTACTTTCCCCTTCTGTACGACTAAAATCATCAAAGTCTTCAGCAAGCTCATATTTGTTTAAAACATCTGTATTAAAAATTTTTTGTTTTAATATATCATTAGCTTTTTGAACTGACTTAAGTTTTGCTCCTGTTTCTCTAGAAACTAAATAAGTTTTACTACCTGATGGCATTTTATATTTAGGCTCATCACTTCTTCCTATTGCTGGTAGTTGAGTAGAATTGCAAGTAGCATTTACCCCTAAACCAAGTAAAGGTGTAGAAGGAATTCGACTATATTTATTCTGTGCCATTTTCTCTTGCATTAATTTTTCGACAATTTCATATAAAAATTCTGTATCCCATTCAAATTCTGTATGAGCAACGACTAGATTAATACCAGGAGCATCTATTAAAACTTTTTTGCTTAGTTTTTTTGTAAACTCAACAGCAATACTTTTTGTTCTAAATATGACCATAGCATTACCACCACCTGCATAAACTAATTCAGCAGGTAATTGACTATTTTCAATAGGTTCTTGTTGCTGATTTCTAGGAACGCCCAAATCTTTTAACGTCTCTTCTAACCAATCTCCTGTAACCTGCAATAAAATGTGGGACGCTCCAATATTTTCCCTCAACCGATTACTACCAAAGATATAAGATTGAATACCTGTTGTATCTATAATAGTTACTGTAAATTTGCTCATTTTATTGCTTCCTATACATTGTAAATCCAAGTCATAATTTTTTGCTCCAAATCTATTAAATCATCACGACCAAAAACTTCTAGTTTATAATCTCTTTTACTACTTTCAGGTGATGAGTTTAAAACATTTATAATTTCTGTTCTCAACGCATTTATAGTGTACTTTTTCTTGCCTTGCGAATCTTCATCATTATCACTAGCACAACAAATTAGAGCAACTCTAGCTTCATCTCCGCCTAACTGTCTAGCTCGTATATGAGCTTCAAAAAGTTTTGATTTACAAAGCGATTTGTCTGTAGATGTAGTACAAGAAATAGCAAAAAGCTGATAGCCTCTCGTAAAAGCGACATCAAATTGAAATTTATTTTTGTTGCTGTTTGGGTCTTTAATCCAAAATGAAGTAGCACTATCATCAATTTCTAAATCTTTTGAAATAGACTGAACCTGTTTCAAAACATAATGCTCAAGCCATTCACCATCAAGCCATTGACAAATATCTTTTACTTTATCAAAATCTTGGCTTTTAATAGATTGTAAAGATATTTCTTCTCCAATTACACCTAATTGTGCTAACGCTTTAGTTATAGAATCTGAATCTATTAGGCTCACTTCATTATTGTCTTTATCATTAAATTTTAGATTTAAAAAAGGGACTTGTTTAAGCTTATTCTCTGTTAACCAATTATCTTTATTATCCTTAGTTAGCTTTCGTAATACTTCGTCGCACCAAGTCCGCCATAACTTAACTAAATTCTCATCTGTATGAAATTCAGCAAAGGACTGAGCAGCATTAGGAAATTGAGGCGTTTCAATAGGTTTTCGTTTATCTAACCATTTCCATCCATGTATATGAAATATTTTTTCTAACTTTATTTGTAAATCTTCAGGTTTAACTTTAATACGTTTTGGTTCTCCTTCTTCTCGATCAATACACATTTCTAAATGACGTGCATCAAGATAACTAAAAATTATTTCAGGACGCTGTTGAAAAGACTGATTACTATTTTTTTCATAGAATAACGCTCTGTACGCATGAACCGACATAGCTTTGGTTCCACCCGTATAATTCAACCCAATTTTACCCGTCTTAATTTCTCCCAATTTTGAACTAATTTTATTTTGAATATAGTTAGCGTCGGATTCATACTTACCTAGTGAGATAAGTTGAGCTTGTTTCAATCCATTTAATTCGCTCTGTAAAATTTCTCCTAAACGTTTTGCCTTATCCTCTGTTCCTGTGGTGTATACCAGATAAGGTGTTCCGCCGTCTTTGTTTAGTAAAAGATTAGCTGCTACATAATTCGGTAATGGATTCTCCCCAACGAGTAAAAATAGATGATCGACTTTAAATTCTTTTGGAATACTCATACACTCTCCTGTCACTACACCTAGATTTCCCAAAATTTAAGGAAAACTATCATTTTTTATGTAAATATGAGCAAAGTTATGTAAATGATTATCATTGATTAACATATTTCTTTACATAAACATCTCAAAATCCCTTTCAGCAAAACTTCTGGTATTTGCCTGACGTGATTTCGTACCCATTTTCCTGCGACGATTTCTAAAAAAGGTTCGGTTTTGAGGATTTCTATTTTCTCTTCTAAGACGCTGTGAATTACGGCTATGGGTTGCAATTTTTGACTAAAAAGCTCGTGCCATTCCTGTATTTTTTCGGGGTCACTGCTAATAATGATGTAATGAGTACACTGTTCTATAACTGGGTTTTTAGCAATATCGGCTTTACCACCAACATCGACTAAGGTTATATCGACAACTTGACGGATTTTTGTTACAGATTGAGCATGATATGTAAAGTATTCTGGTACTAATTTTTCTGCATTCGGTTTGAGATGAATTTTAGTTTTATTGCGTTGTTTTAGTTTTTCTGCTAATTCTTCGGGTGTTTCATAAGTGTGATTTCCCTCTCCATCCCAATTAGCACGATGTAAGTAAACTTGTGCTTCGGGTTGATATTTGGCTAATGTTTTTCTTAGTGCATTAGAAAAAACACTTTTACCGCTATTGGGTGGGCCGCCGATGATAATTGTGATGTTTGGAATTGTGGTAAATTGAATGGGTATACTGTCCCCAACTGTCGGTGATGAAACTTGACTGACAACAATAACAGCCGCTTGTAAATTAAGGTTAAAACAAGCTACCCAAGGATAAGAAGATAATCGCTCGATTAAATAGGTATATAACCAAATGGGAGCAGAACCATATAAAATAATTCCTTGAGTACGATCGAGTTCTTGGGGTATTTCTAGGGTTAACATCTCTTCAACAGTAATTAAACTTTGGGGTTGAAGTAAGTTAATTGCTAGAGTTTGATAAGTATTGTTTCCCTGTAGTTGAATAATCTCTAATTGAACTTGGGATTTTGTTGTCATAGTTAATTGGAAGAGGTGTCAGGTAAATTGATTTTGAACACTTGAGCAATATTTACATCGGGGGTATGAGTTGCTACTACAACTGCACCTAAGCGTGTGTCATAACACCCTACCCATGCTGCGGGATGACATTCATGTACTAAGTATCCATATAGCCAAATAGGTGCTTTTCCTTCGATGACAATTCCCTGACTGTAGCCAATTTCTTTGGGTAATTTTAATCCTTTAAGATCATTTGGAGTAATGATACCGTTTTCATTCAAAATATTGATACGCAAGTGTTGATAGGGGATACCAGATTGGGTGATATGGGGAATAATAGTTAAGTAAACTGCACTCATAATTTTTTCGTTCTTTTAAGTTGTTGTTAATTTAACATATACTTGGAAGTAGCATCATCCGAATTTATTCTATGACTGAGATAACCTTTCAAGAAGATCCATCCATCGAACTGTTACAATGGCTGGCACGAGGTTCGCTGAAACAAAATTTATTACGTGCGATCCGTCTTTGGGTATGGCTAAAGTTTTTGTATGGAGAGGAGTCACATTCTTTAAATTTAGATCATTCGTTTAAATTTGCTGAGTGGCAACAGGCTTTCTTTACTCATGAACCAACTGATAAAATACCTCCAAAGCACGATGATCATTGTAACTGTGCTAAAACGGTTTCTGACTGGCTGATAAATGTTTTAGAAGATGAAACTCAGTGGCGCAATTCTCTTAAACAGCATGATCAATTATCGGATGAAACTATTGATGATACTCTTGAAACTCGTCTTTTTGCAGTAACCCGTCGTTCTTTACAAGACGATTTGCGTATTCTCGTTGAGTTAGGTTGGTTAAACAAATCAAAGACTACTTATCAAAAAGTTAATCAATTTCCTGATTTTCCTCAAGTTATTCAAAATAAGGGAAATAGTTCTAATTTCAACGCTTTAATTCCTGAATTAGAGATCACATTACAGAACTTTGCTGAACCCATTGGAAGTTTTAATCGATTTTTTTTAGAAATAGACTTTATTATTAGTCCTATTGCACAAGATCGATTAGAAGATCATCAGGCGCAACTAAAAGATTTATGGCAACAATTCCCAACACCACCAGTAGAGTTAATATATGACAGTGCTAAGTTAGAAAAAGTTGTGAAGTGTATTGTTTACCCCATCTGTTTATATTATTCACGACGTGCTATTTATTTATGTGCTTTTGGTGAAACCCCGAATCAGCAGGGGGATTATTATAATTATCGCTTAGATCGAATTGAGCAAATAACACCTTTAACTTGGTCAGATCCCAAACTTCCAAAAAACTTATTAAAATACTATCCTCATCAACTACCTGATACTAATTTGATTCAAAAAGAAATCGGACAAGTTTGGGGATTTGATTTTTATCTCCCGTCTCAGTTGATGTTATTGCGATTTGGACGTAATTTCCACGACAAATATATCAAGAATACCTTTCGTCATGAAACCTTTAAAGAAATTGATTACCACGAGGCGCAAGAATTAATCGAAAAATCAACAGATACAAATGAGCAACAAACTGTACTAGATATACTTAAACTTCGTTCATCTGATGATGCTTATTATCGTGTTAATTATCGAGATGGAGATATTAATGTGATTCATCGTCTGAGGGCATGGCGACCTAATGTAGAAGT
This sequence comes from Chroococcus sp. FPU101, assembly GCF_017312365.1. Classification (GTDB taxonomy): domain Bacteria; phylum Cyanobacteriota; class Cyanobacteriia; order Cyanobacteriales; family Microcystaceae; genus Chroococcus. Next base: position 371,783 of record NZ_BLJI01000002.1, on the reverse strand, counting down.
TTTGCTCCCTTATAAATTACGTCAACAAATGTTACAAGAAGTCGCAAAAGAAGCCGAAATTTATTTGAGTGAAGAATAGTAAACTTAAAAGTCATCAAAGTTCTTTTTAAAACCAAATCTCTTGACAGATCTGCTAATGATGGTAATAGTTAAAAGTAGCTTGAATTCTACTACGCCGATTATCTCACTCTCATGGATAGTATTCAATATATCATTGAGCCACACGTACAAGATTTGGGGGGGTTTCAAGCCCGTCGTCTTCTTCCTTCTGATATCCTGACTCAAATTGGCCCCTTTATCTTTTTTGATCATATTGGCCCCGCAATATTTCCACCGGGTAAAGGTGTTGATGTCAGACCGCATCCTCATATCAACCTAGCAACAGTTACTTACTTGTTTGATGGCGTGTTGTTGCATCGTGATAGTTTAGGCAGTGTCCAAGAAATTAGTCCTGGTGCGGTAAATTGGATGACAGCAGGTAAAGGTATCGTTCATTCAGAAAGAACACCTGAGTCTGAACGCAATAAAGAGGCAACCCTTCACGGGATTCAAACTTGGGTAGCCCTTCCAGATGAATACGAAGAAACAGAACCTTGGTTCCGACACCATGAGGCAAATAGTTTACCGTCTTGGCAGACTTCTGGAGTGTCTTTTACCTTAATTGCTGGTGAAGCTTATGATCAAACTTCTCCAGTACAAACATTCTCACCGATGATTTATTTAGATGTACAAATGTCTGCGGGTTCTCAGTTTACTCTACCAGCGAACTATACAGAACAAGCTGTTTACAGTGTTACAGAAGGACTCGTCATCAATAATTTACCCATCGAACAACATCGTTTAGTCGTTTTGACTACTGGAACATCGGTAGACATCAGTGCGACGGGTGACGCTCGTTGTATCATTGTTGGTGGGGAACCTTTGGGTAAAAGATACAAGTGGTGGAATTTTGTTTCTAGTCGTCTTGAACGTATTGAGCAAGCAAAACAAGATTGGAAAGAAAAACGTTTTGCTCAAGTTCAGGGAGAAACTGAATTTATTCCATTACCAGAAGAAACATCTAAAAGAGAACAACCTTTGTAGAAAAAGGAGCAATATTTCTCTGTCTACTTGTAAGATAGTTAAGCTTAGTTGAATTTGGATTAACCGACTACTAAAAAGTGCGTCAAAATAAAAGAGAAGTTAACTGTCTAGGTGTCTATGTCTAAACGCAAAAAGCACGATCTGAATTGGGTTAAACAAACTATAGAACTTGCAGAGGATCATAACTGGAAATCTCAACCAAATACGCGGATCTTTGTTGCAGGGCGAGGGGCGGTACGTTTTGATGTTCCTCATGATTGGCATTTTGAACCGCAAGAAAATTCGTTCCAGTTTCTTGATCAAAAGCCACCAAATGATGATTGTCGTTTAGAAGTTTCTTATAATTTATTGCCGCCCGCAGATTGGACAGATTTTCCACTGCGTAATCTTCTAAAACAAGTCGTTGAGGATGATTCACGCGAACCTGGTGAAATGGGGGAAATTCATCAACTTAAGCGACAAACTGCACGTATTGTCTGGACTCAAATTGCATTTATCGATCCACAAGAAAATCGTCCCGCTTATTCTAGAATTGCGATCGGTTTAGGTTCTGGTGTTCAGTGTTTAATTACGTTCGATTATTGGGTGGATGATGCAGAGCGAGTAACCCCAGTTTGGGATATGGTGATGTCATCATTGGTTCTCGGTTTATTTATCCGCGATCCTAGAACGGGTTTCGCCCTTCCAGATTAACATTTGTCACCATTACAATGCCGAATAACCTTGCTGTTATCACGGAAAATTTTTTTCGGAATGATACGATACTACCGAGGTATTTTGATTTTTTTGAGATGTTCGGCTACTATAATTAGCTGTTTATCTTTAAAATATGGGAAAAACCTGAGCTTTTAAAAGTTTTTCTTTTAGTACCGCTTGATCAGTCATTCTGATATCATTTAAAATGCTGTTATTACTTCTATGCGATCGCTAATACTAAAAATAGTTATGACTTACGCTAGTATATCTATTTTATACAGTATACAACACATCAGTTTCATTTAGCAAGCTATAATCAAAAATTTAATATTAAATGAATAGCTCAAAATCAAGGTAATTATTGATATTAAAACAAATCAAAAGATTATCTTAAAAAGGTAAAAAACGCAACAGAATAATTAATTAATCAAGTATGAAATTATTTAATTTATTATGAAAATGTTATATTATTTAAAAGAGAAATTATTTATATTTTATTTGACCAATGAACAAGCCAACAATACCTATTCTGTATTTTGATGGGGGTTCTAGAGGAAATCCAGGGATAGCCGCAGGTGCAGCAGTTCTTCAATTATCTGAGGATGAATCTTTTGTTGTTAGTAATTTTATGAAATATGCGACTAATAATGAAGCTGAGTATACAGGTTTAGTCATTGGTTTAGAAAAAGCGCAGCAATTGGGAATAAAAACTTTAGAAGTTAGAGGAGATAGTCAGTTAATTATCAATCAAGTTAATGGATTATGGAAGGTTAAAAGTGATAAGTTACAAGACTTATTTAATCAAGCTCGTCGCTTAATCTCGCAATTCAATAAAATTAATATTATTTGGATTCCTCGTAAAGATAATCATTTAGCAGATGCAGCCGTTAATGAATGTATTGATCAAGCAATTAACAAAGTTTCTTCCACTGAGAAACCAAACACAAGAGAGACTAATGTTTTTAATCAAGGTGACATGATTATAGTCAGTCAGCCAAAAAATCAAGATGAAGCTCACCAAGGAATAATTGTTGAGTCACCAGAGATATTAGATAATGGAAAGATACGAATTGTTATAGAAATCAGCACAAAAGATTAACTTTATGAATGTCTATTTAATTTTGTACAGTAAAGTGGGTTGTCATCTTTGTGAAGGACTGCTAGAAAAATTACAACAAATTGAATCTATAAAAACTCAAGCATGGTCTTTAGAAATTAGAGATATTACGACTAATTCTGACTGGTTTGAAGCATATCAATATGAAGTACCTGTATTAGTCCAAAAATTATCTAAAGGTGAAAAAACATTACCTCGTTCTTCTCCTCGTGCAACGGTTGAACAAATCGAAAATATCTTGAATAAGAATTTAATCTTAAATTGATTTAATAAGACTTTCCTCTATCTGATGAATTGCCGATAGAATATTGTCATCGAGTAAAGCAACTTTAATCTCTTGTAAATAATCTAAAATTGCTGCTCTAAGAATTGGCTTTTCAACTTGCACCGTATGATTGTAGTCCCAAACATCCCAAATAATAATCCCTACACCAACAATCGGATCAAGAAAAGGTAAGAAACCTAATTCACCAGCAACTGCACCACCCGTTTTAGCTGCGAGTTTTGCACTTCCTTTAACTGCAATTTTTGCCATTACTTTACTACCTAATTTTACGGCTACTGGAACTATTGCTTTAGCTAAAAAATAAGTGCTACCACCTACTAATAATTTCATCGAAAGATTAGATAAATTTCCTTCAGTATCAGCGATCGTCAAACTAATCCCCTCTAAATAGCGTTCCCATTCTACTTGGGGAATGGCATATTTAATTTGAACTTGAGCAAGATTATTTTTGAGTTCATCAATATAAATTTGTGTTGTTTCTTTCGTCATTCGTTCTTGTTTTAGTTGTTCAACTTGTGGACGAAGGACTCGTTTAGCAAACTCAGTTTGAAAATCTTGAGTTAATTTTTCTGCTACTGCTTGACTCGGTGAAGGATTATTAGTATCTATCCAATGTGTAACAACTGATGTCATCCAAGTTATCGGGGCTGTAAATTCAATTTTCTTTTGATTAAAATAGTCAAAATACCAAGGTAAAAAACTGGTATCAACTCGCTCAGTCAGTTCATCCATCCAGTCATCTAATTCTTTTGATGCAGAATTTTTAGCGGTGGTTTCGGCATTTTGCAAAGCTTCTAGCAATGCTTGGTCTAAATTAGATTGCTTAAGCGGTGTAATGGAAACAATTTCAGTTTTAGGAAGATTTTTTTGTGGTATATTCTGTGAAATAGAACGAGTGATAAAAAATTGACCAATTAAAGGAATAAAAACAACCAAAATAACCAGCAACCAAATATAAGGGGTAATTGATTTAACTATTTGTACCCAAGCTTTTAAGCGTTCTGTTTTTTCGGTGTAGGAAGGTTGATCATCTTTCATAATTTTTACAAATTTGTTAGAGGGACATTTGAAGGAAGATAAGACCAAGTAAATCTAGGATTAACTTCTATTACCATATGCTCTGGTGTAAATAATTCCCAATAAGCTACATCTGAATCATCATCTTCTAAATCTGGTAAAATAATTAAATGATAATTATTACTAAAAGTTATAGTAAGAACTAAACTAGGATAATGAATATCAAAGTCACTGATTTTGCTTCCTTCAATAACTTTAATTTTTTGTTCAAAGGTTTCTACATTTAAGACAGAACTTGTAATGACTTGATCTTGATAAAGCAGTTTCCAGTCGGTTCCTCTAGTTCCGAAAACCCAAGAGCCTTTTTCTAGGTAAATTAACTTTTTACTTGAATAAGGAACTTTGTCTCCAATATGTAATTTAACTTCATCACCGTAACTAATTCTTACTGACCAACAAATTAGAGTAATTATCGGACTAACTATTTTTCGGAGTAATTCTAAATATTGATCTTGTTTAATTTTTTCAATAATGTTAACTTTCATTTTTGTTTAAATTTAATATGTTTCTTACTTAATACGTTTACTCAATGCCTAAAAATTCTTTTGCCTTTTGTTTAAGTTCTTCATATGTAAAATCTCTCTATCGTTTTTTGTTCCTCTATCTCCTAAACGTTTAGCTTCTTCTATAAATTCACCAAATCCTTCTATTTCATCTTTAGTCATTCTAAAATCTTTAGCAATACTATTAATTTGTTTAATATCTTCTTTGGGCATTAATTAAAATTTTTATAAAGTTATATAAAAAGGTGAGCAACCTGCCCACCTTTCATTTTAACTAATCTGTTATTGTAAATTCAAGTATTCTAAACCTTTGCCGACTCCTTGACTAATTTTTCCCAGCCTAAATCTTTCAGGTTATTATTGCGACGTAAAGGACGAGTCGCTAATTCTAGAATATCTCTGGCGTTTGTAAAACCATGAATTTGAGCAAAGGTAAATTCTACCGACCATTTAGTATTAATTCCTCGTGCTTCTAAAGGATTTGCGTGTGCCATTCCAGTAATCACTAAATCAGGTTTTAGCTCATAGATACGTTGAATCTGATTATAATTATCTGGTTTTTCAACAATCGTCGGCAGAGGCACACCCATTTCTTGACAGGTTTTTTCTAGTAGTGCTAATTCAGCAGCTTGATAACGTTTATCCATGTAGGGGATGCCAATTTCAGGACAACTCATTCCGCAACGAATTAAGAAACGAGCTAAAGAAATTTCTAACAAATTATCGCCCATGAAAAAGACTGATTTACCGCGAATCAATTTCACGTAATCTTCTAAACTTTCCCAGATTTGCGCCTCTCTTTCGGCTAATCCTTTCGGTTCAATATTAAATACTGAACAGATTTTTTCAATCCAAGCGCGGGTTCCATCGGGGCCAATTGGAAACGGTGCGCCAATCAGTTTACACTTACGACGACGCATAAAAGTCGTAGCGGTACGAGATAAGAAGGGATTAACACCAGCAACATAATATCCTTCTTGAATAACGGGTAATTCTGTATAACGTTTTGAGGGTAGCCATCCTGAAACTTGAATACCCTGTTTTTTGAGTTCTAAGGTTAAATTAGTAACAACAGGATCAGGTAATGAGCCAAAAAGTACTAAAGGAGGATGAGTCGCATACTCAGCTTGTTCTGCTTTAACGTCTTCTTTTTTGCGTCCAAAAGCCATCAATTTTTGAATCGCGTTGCGTTCTTCTTTTTCTTCTTCCTGTTTGACTCCTTCTGGACATTTATGCACCATTGAAGCGAGTACAGTATCTTCCCCTTGGGTGAATGCGTAGTCTAAACCGTTGGCACGTGCGGTTACAATGGGGATACCTAATTCTGCTTCAAGTTTCGGGGCTAATCCTTCTAAATCCATTTTAATGATTTCAGTCGTACAAGTCCCGATCCAAACGATCACACTTGGGTTACGATCGCGTTTAATCTGTAAACAGAGACGTTTTAATTCTTCATAGTCATTAAGTTGTGCTGAAATATCCCCTTCTTCTAATTCTGCCATTGCGTAACGGGGTTCAGCAAAAATCATTACTCCCATCGCATTCTGTAGAAAATAGCCACAGGTTTTCGTTCCAATAACAAGGAAGAAACTATCTTCAATTTTTTGATATAACCACGCAACACAACTAATTGGACAAAAAGTATGATAATTCCCTGTTTCGCATTCAAATTGTAAAGCAGATGGTTCTTGTGCAACGGTCATGATTTTAAGTTCTCCTATCTATGTTCGGAATTGGTTACGCTTTAAAAAGGAGGGTTTGGAAACCAAACCCCTACAGATACTAGGATTTAATGTTTAAATGCAGGGGCTTGATTTCCAAGCCCAAAATATATTATTTACACCATCATTAAATCTAATTCCTCATCGGCACTCATCACAGGAGTTTCTTTAGGATTGAGGTAAAAATCAGATAACAGAGTGAATAATTCTCTATCGGGTGATTCACTGGGGACAACACCTTCAGGACGAGATAAAATCTGATCGGCAATGTTGAGATAATAATCACAAACATAGCTCAAAGATGGATCACTCTCTGCCATTTCAAACAGAGTTTTTCCTTTAACCCGCGATACCCGAATATCTTCAATCAAGGGTAAGACTTCTAAAACAGGCATCGTTACATGATCAACATATTTATCGATTAAATCCCGTTTTGATGTACGATTTCCAATTAAACCTGCTAAACGAAGAGGATGCGTTCTCGCTTTTTCTCTTACTGATGCAGCAATACGGTTCGCGGCAAAAAGGGCATCAAAACCATTATCTGTAACAATTAAACAATAATCGGCATAATTTAAAGGTGCAGCAAAACCACCGCAAACCACGTCACCAAGTACATCAAAGAGAATGACATCAAATTCATCAAATGCGTTGAGTTCTTTGAGGAGTTTAACGGTTTCCCCAACGACATAGCCACCACATCCTGCACCTGCTGGTGGGCCACCTGCTTCTACACATTTTACACCAGCATAGCCATCATAAATTACATCTTCTGGCCAAATGTCCTCGTAGTGAAAGTCTTTCTCTTGTAGCGTATCGATGATGGTGGGAATGAGAAAACCTGTCAGGGTGAAGGTACTATCATGCTTTGGATCACATCCAATTTGTAGAACTTTTTTGCCTCTTTTGGCTAAAGCTGCCGAAATATTACAGCTTGTGGTCGATTTTCCAATTCCGCCTTTTCCGTAAACAGCTAGTTTTAATGTCAAGGTGTCCTCTCCTGATCTCTTGGAAGTTGTCTTATCATTCAAATCTCATTGATCGCATTATTGTCTAAGTTTGATGCGATTGCTAGGGGTCTTATTTTTTAAATATGTAGCAAAACAGAATAATTAAGCTAATGTGCGAGTAAAAACAAAATTTATAACTGAGAAACCCATAAAAAGCACTCAAGTCTATATAAATATAATTTATATACTGTTTTATATTAAATACGAACAAAAGACAAAAAAATTAAAAAACGAAAATACGATCGCACTAAGTAACACATTCTCTAGAGGTGATTCATCGATGCTCCTTAATTAATAAGGGTTTGGCAACCAAACCCCTACAAAATATTGATTAACTATATTGGTTTTGTCTATTCTTAGAATGAACTGTAAGAGTTTTACAAAGAATAATTACATTTTCTCGTTCTTCTTTTTAATTTTTTACTTGACAATTAAACCAAAATCTGCTATGGCTCTAGCATGATTGCGTAATAAACCCAGTAAATTGAGACGATTTTCACGAACCTTTGGATCATCAGCCATGACTAAAACACTTTGATCACCATCAAAAAATTGACTGACGACGGGCGCAATATTTTTCAAACCGTTCACTAACTCTTGATAGTCTCGATCAGCAAGTGCAATATTAGTTTGTGGTAAAAGTGCAATTAATCCCTCATAAAACGCTTTTTCAGAAGGTTGTTCAAATAATTCTGGATTAATCAATGATTTTGCATCGAGAGTTTGTGTATCTAAACTTCCTTTCGCCCCTAAACGAGTTGAACGGTTGATCGTTTCATAAATTTCATCTAACTGATGATTGTTGCGGATCTCTTGAAGGAAAAAAGCACGATCGCGGACATCAAGTAAATCTCTTAATGCTCGTTCGGTATACTCTAGATCATTATCTCCCAAAACCGCTTTGACTAAATCATAATCAATCTGAGCATCTTGTAATAACGTTTGAATTCGTTGGATAAAAAACGGCTGTAAAACTGACAAGGGAGACGTTTGATCGGGATGTGCTACTGCAAAATCAGATGAAGCTTGTTCTAGGATTTGCGCTAAATCAATCGGTAACTGAGCATTCCAAGTAATATTAATGATACCATTAGCCGCCCGACGCAAGGCAAACGGATCAGACGAGCCACTGGGAATCATACCTAGTCCAAAGATACTAACTAAAGTATCAATGCGATCGGCCAAACCTACAATTTGCCCTGTAATCGTTTGTGGCATTGCATCTTCTGCACCACGTGGGAGATAATGATCAAAGATACCTTGGGCGACATTTGCGCTTTCACCACTGACTAAAGCATATTTTTGTCCCATAATCCCCTGTAACTCTGGAAACTCATACACCATCTGCGTTACCAGATCCGCTTTACACAACATCGCCGTACTTTCGACTTCACTGCGAATACTGGGATCGAGTTCTAATTGATCGCAAATTAATTGAGAAATTTCCATAATGCGATCGACTTTATCGCGCATGGTTCCTAATTTTTCTTGGAAAGTGACGTTTTCTAGTTGCGGTAGATAACTTTCTAAAGGTTCATCACAGTCTGCTTTATAGAAAAATTGAGCATCGGCTAAACGGGCGCGGATCACTCGTTCATTCCCTGATGCGATAATATTAGCTTTATTGTGATCACCATTAGCAATGGTAATAAAGTGAGGCAATAAACCGTTAGATGATTGAACTGGAAAATAACGCTGATGTGTCACCATCACAGTAATAATCACTTCGGGGGGAAGTTCTAGAAACTCTGAATCAAAATTACCCGCTACAGCGATCGGATATTCAACTAAGTTAATCACTTCAGAGAGTAAACTAGGAGAAATTTCAGCAACACCGCCTAATTTAGTCGCTTGTTCCTCAATTTGTTGAATAATTGTCTTTTGACGCACTGCTAGATCCGCTTCGACAAAAACAGATCGTAAGGTTTCTAAATAAGCGGATGCGGTAGAAATCGAGATCGCCTCTGGGTGTAAGATACGATGACCATAGGAAATATGATCGCTATTTAAGGTAGTCGATCCATTAATTAATTCAAGGGGTAAAACCGCATCATCGAGTAAAGCAACTAACCAACGGATCGGACGCGGAAAACGAAGATCTCCGTCACTCCAACGCATAAACCTCCTTCCTTCTAACCCCGTGATCCATTGCGGAATTAATGCTTGCAAAATGTCCGCCGTTTTCTTACCTGGGATTTTTTTCTTAACAAAAATAAAAGCCCCTTTTTCGGTTTCTCTGACTTCAATATCTTCAATATTCACCCCTTGTTTACGCGCAAAACCTTCAAGGGCGGGAGTTGGTTTACCATCTTTAAAAGCGGTACTTTGTGGAGGGCCTTTAATTTCTTCAGTTCGATCGCTTTGTTGAGTGGGTAAATCTTTGATTAAAACCGCCAAACGTCTCGGCGTTCCATAAAATTCTATTGCTGTCGAGGTGAGTAATTCTGTATCTAGACTCTTAGGAATTCGTTCCTTCCACTGCCTAATTGCATCATCGACAAAATCGGCGGGTAATTCTTCTGTACCAACTTCTAATAAAAATGTAGGCATAATTCTTTAAACTAAAACTGTTCTGGTAGTCGCTTCTTCTGCCGTGTTGATCTAACACCAATACTCTAGGCTAACACGGAACGGGAGACTTACTAGCAACAGACCCGAAAAACAAGCCAAACCTGTTTATTTTTTAGCACCTAAGCGACGTTGTAAAACGATTACATCTTGTTTAATCGTGACATCAAAATCGCCAAAAAAATCTTGTCCGAGAAGACCTAAACCACTAATATGATCTGAAATGCCAATCACTAAATCTTTGTGGGATAAATTTCCTGATTGCAGCATTGAGACACGACCCAAATAAGCAGGAACTACGCCACCTGCTGTACTTGCCATGATTTGCCGTTCTTTCTTAACACCCATTGCAGTCGCCATATCAGCAGAAATCACCGTAGAACTAGCCCCTGTATCAAAAAGCATTTCATAACTATGTTGACCATTAAAAATAACATCAACAGTGGGAGTGCCGCCAATTCGCCGTTTAACAGTTAAAGTAAAAGAATTTGAATTACGAGGTGTTGCTTGGGGTTTGTTTTGTCCATCACCACACAGACGACTTAAATCTATACTACGACCATCTTGACTTTGTATAAAACATTCTGATTGCGCTAAAGACTGTTTGGTCGAACTAGAAAAAGAAAAGCTAACGGCAAGGAAAACAAGGGCAAACAGCTTAGTCATAATAACAAGAATTCAACAAAGCACAGGAATTAAAGTAATAGCTATGTATTATATTTAACTTGCTGTTTTTTAAATATTATTAAGCGCAAATTAAATTTAAACTAGCTTACCTGTAGTATTCCCAGATGAGAAGGAAAAAATAACATCTGTAAATTTGATTTTTTTTAACCGGGTGGCCAAGTCATTTGACGATCACCTAAAATATGCAGATGGAGATGATATACAGTTTGTCCGCCATCTTCACCATTATTAATGACAACGCGATAACCGTTTTTTAAGTTCATTTGAGCCGCTATTTTTTTAACCGTCAGCAGTAAATGACCTAAAATGGCTTGATCTTCTTCTGTAGCTGCATCAAGTTGAGGAATCGGTTTTTTAGGAATGACTAAAATATGAGTTGGTGCTTTCGGATTAACATCAGTAAAAGCGATCGCTAAATCATCTTCATAGATAATATTAGCTGGAATTTCGCGACGAATAATCTTACTAAAAATCGTCTCACTCATAATTTATGATCTGACAAATATATTGATTCTCGTCTTCATCCTACCATTATCAGGCGGATCACCCTAGACTAAAAATCCGTAGAATTTCGGAGGAAAAAAGCCAACCTACAAAGCGATCATGAATTTATAAATTTTATTGATTCATCTATGTTAGCCAGAGTTTGGAGTGCTTCTATTTTAGGGATTGATGCGGTTAAGGTCGGCGTAGAAGTCGATGTTGCGGGTGGACTTCCCTCGATCACATTGGTGGGGTTACCTGATACAGCCGTACAGGAATCACGAGAACGAGTCAAAGCAGCCTAAAAAATTCGGGTTTTGCCTTTCCCGTTCGCAAAATCGTGATTAACCTGACACCTGCGGATCTCCGAAAAGAAGGCCCAATCTTTGATTTACCGATTTCTCTGGGCATTCTAGCCGCCTCTGAACAAGTCGAAGCGAATTTATTAGGTGATTATTTATTTTTAGGAGAACTCTCCCTAGACGGCAGTTTAAGACCTGTAGCGGGCGTTTTACCGATCGCGGCGGCGGCCCAGAAAATGGGAATTCAAGGTTTAGTGGTTCCCCTCGGCAATGCACAAGAAGCGTCAATTGTCAAGACTATTTCGGTATATGGATTTAAACATCTAGCGGAAGTAGCTGAATTTCTGAATGAACCAGAACGCCATACTCCTATTCAATTTAAGGCGAACAGTTTTGGGGATCAACGCGGTTCTCTGCCCGATTTAAAAGATGTTAAAGGTCAAAGTCATGCCCGTCGTGCCCTAGAAATTGCGGCCACTGGGGGACATAATGTGATTTTTGTCGGGCCTCCAGGTAGCGGTAAAACGATGTTAGCCCGACGTTTACCTGGTATTTTACCAAATCTTGATTTTACTGAAGCCTTAGAAGTTTCTCAAATTCATTCCGTCGCGGGTCTTTTAAAAGATCGAGGTTCACTCATTCAAGAACGACCCTTCCGCAGTCCACATCATTCGGCTTCTGGGGCTGCGCTGGTGGGTGGCGGTGGTTTTCCGCGTCCTGGGGAGATTTCCTTGGCCCATCGTGGGGTACTGTTCCTTGACGAACTTACTGAGTTTAAACGCAATGTTTTAGAATACCTCAGACAACCCCTTGAAGACGGATCTGTAACAATTTCCCGAACCCGTCAATCAGTCGCTTTTCCTGCTCAGTTTACCCTAGTAGCGAGTACCAATCCTTGCCCTTGTGGTTATTTTGGTGATCCCATTCAAAACTGTACTTGTTCACCCCATCAAAGAGAACATTATTGGGCCAAGCTTTCAGGCCCTTTAATGGATCGAATTGATTTACAGGTTTGTGTCCATCGTCTCAAACCCGAAGAAATGACCCAACAAACTACTGGAGAACCTTCACAAATCGTTAGAGAACGGGTGAAAGAGGCTAGGGAGCGTACTTACACTCGGTTCCAAAACGAAACAAACATTCGCTGTAATGCTCAAATGCAGTCGAGTCATCTGCGTCAGTTTTGTCAATTGGATGAGATGAGTTTGAAGTTATTAGAAGGAGCAATTCGTAAGCTAGGATTATCCGCAAGAGCAATGGATCGGATATTAAAAGTAGCTCGCACGATCGCAGATTTAGCCGCCGAAGATCAGATTAAAAGTTCCCATGTGGCTGAGGCGATTCAATATCGAACCATTGATCGAATGCAATAACTAAACCTCAACTTTAGCGTCTTCTTCTTCAGTGGTGCTAGGCTGATTTAACTGAGCAAACTGTGGTTGTACAGCCTCATCACCTTGAGCATTAGCGGGAGTTGCTAAATTCTCTACATTATTAATAACCGCTCCTAAAATCGATACTTCAGCCTCGGCAAGTTGATCGAGAGCCTCATTCAGTAGGCTAGAGCGAGTGAGTCCAGGTTGAGTCACAATGATTAAACCATCCGTTAGCGGTTCAAGCAACAAGGCATCATTACAGCGAGAGAGAGACGGAGTATCAATTACCACCATATCAAAACGTCCCCGCGCATCCTTAAGCAACAGTTGTAATTCACTCGATTCAAGAATAGCCGCCGCTTGTCGTTGTGGGCCTGGACTCGGTAAAATTGAGAGGTTTTCGATCGAAGGAGCTAACCGAATCGATTTACTTCTAGCTCCATAGTAGAGTAGTGGTTCATTTTGGGCTTCTGGATCAGGGAGAACTTGTATATTAGTTGCTACAGAAGGTGAACGTAGATCCGCTTCAATCAATAATGTTCGTCTACCTGCTAGAGAAGCCGCGATCGCTAAGTTATAAGCCGTTAAAGTTTTACCTTCTTCATTAGTAATACTGGTAATAATCACAACTTTAGACGTTTCTGAACCTAAACGACGAATTTTACTACGGAATCGTTCATAAAACGCCAGATAGTCGGGATCGCCGTCAGCTAATATGGGCGAGCGCTCTTTGCCAATTGTTGGAAGTTCTCCTAAGAGTAAGATTTGACGAGAAATTAGAGCCTCACGTAATTCTTGTGGGGTATGGAGACGATCATCAATAGCCGCAAGTAAGAAGATCAAACCCGTTCCCGCGAGAACACCTAAACCCGCACCCGCAAGCAGAATCAAAAGACGATTTCTGTTATTGGGTGGATAGATAACCTCGTTCGCAATGGGTCTTTGGGCGATCGTTAAACTACCCACAGTTTCAGCTTCGGCGGATTGAGCATCAACTAACGCCGTCAAAATATTTTGATAAATAACCCTTTGAAATTCAACCGCTTGTACTAAACGTGCTTGTTGTAACTGTTGCTCAGGAAAACGTTCGTACTGATTACGCAGTTGTCGTTCTTGAGTAACCAGAGAATCTAATTGTTTGATTAATCCTTCTTTTTGAGTTTGCAGAGAGACTAATTGGCTGGCTAATTGCTGACGTGTTGGATCAAGATTACTTTCTTGACGTACCTGACTCGGTAATGTCGTAAAGATGCCATCTTTTCCGATCACTTCTTGGGCGCGTTGTTGGAGTAAAGTTTCATTAACCTGTTTATCCTTATTTAACTTAACTAATGCAGGGTGTTCAGGTCGTAGATCTTTTTGAAGCCGTTCTAGTTGCAGTTCAGTTTCTAGAATTCTCGCTCTAAGGTTAGCAATAATTGGGTCAGCACTCAAAGCGGCTGAAGTATAAGCTTGTTTGGGCGACAGTCCGAGTTGTGTGGTTAAACTGCCAATTTGACCCTCAATTTCTTGAAGCGTTAGACGGATTTCCCGTTGTCGCTGTTGACTACTGGTAATCGCACTAAACAGACTACCATCTTGAACCGCGAGTAAGTCTGAGCCTTGTTTACTAATGTATCGATAAAAATTTTCTTCGGCTGCCGTTAGATCTTTTTGAACCGTTCCTAATCGTTGTTTTAAAGCATCGATTCGGGCTGTCAATTGGGAAGAATTTAGCAAACGGCTATAATTAACCATTTCTTCCATAAAAGTTTCTAGAAGTAATTTTGCCCCTTCTAAGGTACTATCGGTAACTTCTAGCGTAATGACTTGAGGCTGCGAGTCTTGTTGAGCTTGTTGAGGTTGAGGTTGATTAGGATCGGTTGCTGCTTTATCATCTGGAAAAGTAATAATTAATTTTTTATCTCTAATGTCGAGAATCCGTTCTTGAGAAAGTCGTAACCTTTCCGCCGTCCCAAGTAACACTTTAGGAGAGATCAGAATATCTTTACTAATGGTTCTCCCTTGCTCCTGAATCTGTGTTCCAGTACTGGTAAAAGCAGGTGGCGGAGTCTGAAAAGCCAATTGTCCGATCGCTTTATAAACTCTTGGTGGCCTTTCGGGATCGGGTTGAATGGCTAGAACGACTGCCCCGCCAAGCGATAACAGAAAAGCCAACAGACCTAGTAATTTATACTGATTGAAGGATATAAGAAATCGTTTAATAATTGGTGGAGCCATAGGTTCAAGAGACTTTCTTTCAAGATGCCTTTATTTTAACCGTTACTTTTAGATCAATATTCTAATCTGTTTCTTTGTCTAAACAATGAATGTGTTTAATTTAATATATTTAGCGATTATTATTACCGCCGCGAAAATTCCCATCAGCAAAATCGGTAATTGTATTTGTAAAAGAGCGAACATCTCGGATCGGTTGCGTAATGATATTAAACACGGCAAATATTTTACCCAAAATCGTGCGACTCACGACAATTACATCTTGATCTTCTAAGGGGAAATTTTGGGATACATCGCCCCTAAGTGCTGCTTGTGGATTAACGGTTTGTGAGATGACCCCGCGTTTCTCTTCATCAAAACGAAGTAAAGCCACTTCGGTCACATTAATTCGTAAGCGATCGGTAGTGGGCAAGGAAGCAATTACATCTAAAAAGGTGCTACCACTAGGAAGGGTAACATTTCTTAAAGCTTGTCCCGAAGGCAACAAAGGAACTAAAACGCGAACAGTCATCGTTGGTTGATTGAGGCTGGTTCTAGAGATTAAATAGCGATCATAATCTTTGTCTTGTCCAACTTCTAAGCGAGAAATAATAATCGTATCGCCACCTTGCACCCGAAAATCGGGAACACTTTTACCTTTAATCAAAGGATCATACAAATTCACTTTTTCTTCTAAAACGGTGCCATCGACCAAAGGACGACGAACAATAATGGATCTTAGATCAGCCCTAGAGGTACTTCCTCCTGCACCAGTAATCACTGCTGTTAAGTCACTACTCGGGGCAACTACATAAAACCCAGGTCTAGCCACTTCTCCTAAAACCGTTAGTTGAGCAGGACGAGGCTGGGCTAACACGGCTGATACTTCTGGTTCAGAGCGTAAAAAGCGGCGACCCAATTCAAAACGCACTTTGGTTTCGACTTCATCGAGAGTTAAACCTTTTACAGCCACTCTTCCAACCAGTGGGAGTTGAATATTTCCTTCTGGATCGATCGGGCTAGAAGCATTAAATTCAGGAAATTCGGCGACAGACACATTGATTGTATCCCCAATATCTAAACGATAGAGTTGAAATTGCTTTGATTCGTCTTCATATAATGGGGGAGTAAAATTTCTGGGTGGAATATCTTCGGGAGTAAAGGTTGGGGGTGCCTCTGGTGCAGGCTGTAGTTCTGGATCGGGTCTAGGAATGGAACGCTGACCTAAACTTGGTAATGTGCCGAAGCTGATTTCTAGTACGCCCCACAACATGACACTACTACAAACGTAAACCAATTGATTGAAGGGACGGATTAATCGTCGGTTAGTCATCGTAATTATTTTTGAATGTAAGAGTAATGGTTCAAGTCTCGGATTTTCCTTCTTTATTGTCAATAGACGAATATTACTTGACGGAAGATGAGGTATTTTGGAGTTGAGAAAAAACTTGTGTTTCTAAATTAGTTTGCACGGTTTGAACTAATGAATTAATTTTAGGTAACATTGTTTTAAGTTCCTGAGAAGGTTCGATCGGAAGTTTCAGGGTGACAGCTATCCAAGGTAGCCGTTTTTGCCGCAATTGTAACCATTGATCTTGCCAAAACCAATTAGAGGCCGCGTAGCTTCCACCCCCTGGCCAGGCGTACCATTGAACAATAATAAAGGTGGTTTTAGTCCATGCTTTAAAATAACGTGGGACTACTGAATAACGTTTTTGATTGATTTCAACTGGAACCCTCATGGATTGCTCTGAATCGATTTTCCATTTTTCCAAGTATCTTAGATCACTTAATTCGGTTTGAGGTAAATTTTTATGATAATCTTGTGGCATCAACAGCAACACAAAAGGTTGTTCAGATTTTTGGAAAACTTGGGCTGACCATTTTTTATTTCCGAGCAAAAATGGTTGATGTTCTTTGAGTTGAGCATCAGGTAATGTTAATCCCGTTTGACTCAAATTTTTCAGATGTTTAATATTAGGAATGTCTGAAAGTTCTTGCCAAGTCCAACGACCACTAAAATAGCTAGGAATAGTACCAATACCAATCAGCAACACTAATAAACCCACCAGAATGTATTGCGAAAATAACCAAGGCTTTAAGGATTTACTCATGATGTTGCTCCTCAATTGATTGAACTGGCTCGTTTGTTTGATAATTTTGGATCAAACGAAACAGACCAACAATCGTTAATAGCATGAAGACTGAATATAAATCTCCGCCCCAACCTTCATGGACGATATCAAAATAATCTTTTCTACCAATGCCATATAACCAGGCTAAAATGGTATTGCGAAAAATATTAGCAATAATACTAATACTAATCGCACTGGCTAACATAACAATCACTAATCTGATTTTCGTTAAATTGTTTGTCCAGTTTAATAACAAAAGCGTGACATAGGCACTGGTAAAAAGCATTTTGAGTCCCGCACAATAAGGCGCAACTTCAACAAATCTACCTTGTACCGCTAAATGAATGCCTTCTACTGTGACATTGAAGCCTAATTGTTGCAAGATAAAGCCAGCGGCGTTAGCAATAAATGTTTGTAAAGGCAGTGTATAAGGGGTCATTAAATAAGGGATTTCATTCGGTGTAGCTAAAACAATGAATAAAAGAGGAATCCACTGTAATTTTAAACCCTTGATTCCTTTGAGCCAAAGACACACCCCGATCAGCATCACGGGAAAAGATAGATTAACCCATTGTGCCACGCCAGTCAGATAGAGAATTCCAGCTAAAACCAGTAAACTTAAGCCGACTGGATGAGAGGTATTTGGTAAACGCTGCCATTGTTTCCGCCGTTCCCAGATTAAATAAGCAGCATAGGGTAAACCAATTAAGCCATGACTAAAATATTCATGTTCAATATTAATACTTTTATTGAGCCAACCGTCATACCAATGAAGGATCACTGGCCCATAGAGAATAGCTAATAGACCTATTATTAAAAAAGTAAAAAAATTGCGATCGCGGAAACTTGTCGAAGTTAAAGAAGTTTGCATAAGCTTTCAAGATCATTTTAAGGAAGGATTCCACCAACGATTATAGATAATTGTTCAATAACATATTGAGCTTGTTCAAAGCTCAAACCAGGATACATCGGCAATGAGAGGATTTGTTCACACAATTTTTCGGCATTGGGAAACGCTCCTGTAGAGAATCCTAGAGTTTGATAAGCTGGTTGTAAATGACAGGGTATTGGATAATGAATACCCGTTTGAATGCCTCTTAGATTAAAAGCTTCTTGTATTTCTTTGCGTTGTAGAGGACAATTGGTCGGATCAATCCGAATCACATACAGATGATAAACATGACCTGTATTGGTTTGGTTATCAATGGGTTGAATTCCTAAGAAGTGTAAAGGTTTAAGAAGCTGATCATACATTTGAGCAGTCGTATTTCGCCATTGATTCCATTGCTCAAGATGGGGTAATTTAACTTGTAAAATTGCCGCTTGAAGCGTATCTAACCGACTATTCGTCCCGATTTCGGTGTGAAAATACTTACTCGGTGCGCCATAATTGCGTAGAGTCTTAGCGGTTTGAGCAATGTTTAGCTCACGGGTGATTAACATTCCGCCATTGCCAAAGGCTCCTAAATTTTTACTCGGATAAAAGCTAAAAGCCGCAGCAATACCGACTGAACCCGCTTTGTAACCCTCACAACTTGCTAAATGAGCTTGGGCTGCATCTTCAAAAATTTGTAAATTATAAGTCTGGGCAAAATCGATGAGTTGCCGAGGAGAAACCATCTGTCCATACAAATGTACGGGTATAATCGCCTTAGTTCTTGGGGTAATAGCTTTAACTGCTAATTCTAAATCAATCAGTGCTGTGTCTAAATGGCAATCGACTAAAACGGGTTTAGCTCCTGCTTGAATAACTCCCATTAAAGTCGCCACAAAGGTATTCGCAGGGACTAACACTTCATCACCTGTAGAAATTCCGAGAGCTTGAAGACCTATTGCGATCGCTGTAGTTCCAGATGCGACTCCGACACCATAATTGACCCCACAAGCATGAGCAAATTCGCTTTCAAATTCTGCTAAAGCTTGTCCTAGCACAAAATCGCCCCGTTTGATCACTGTTTGGATCGCTTGTTCTATTTCTCCTAGAATTGGTTGATGCTGCCAAGTCAGATCAACAAAAGGAACTTTTATTAAATTAGCAGTCATTAAATTTTTTTTAACTCGTCATATTTGACTCAAGAGGATATCACATATTGAGCAAAATTGACGGGAACATGACTAAAATCCCGTCTTAAGATTTTGGATCAAATGCGTCGCGTAATCCTTCCCCAACATAATTAATACATAAAACGGTGATAAAAATAGCTAAACCAGGAAATAAAGCCAGATGAGGCGCAGTTGTTAAATAATCTTTTGCTTTGTACAACATTTGTCCCCAAGTCGGTACATCTGGTGGAAATCCTAGCCCTAAAAAACTGAGTGTAGATTCGGTGATAATGCCATTGGCGACGGCAATGGTCGCAGCGACGATAATAATTCCAGTTACATTCGGTAGCAGATGTACCCAAATAAGACGGAATGGAGAAGCACCACTAACCGTGGCTGCGCTAATAAACTCCATTTCTCTTAATTTTAGGATGTTGGCGCGGACTAGACGGGCAACCGACATCCAATTTAATCCACCAATTAACAAAACGACTAAAATAAAAATTCCTTGTTCTGGCCCTGCGATCGCTTTTAGAGAATCCCGAAACAAATAAACCATCAACAGCAATAATGGGAGTTGTGGTAGGGATAAAAATAAATCTGTTAACCGCATTAACACGCTATCGAGCATCCCTCCATAAAAGCCAGCTATTGCCCCGATAAGGGTGCCTAAACTGATGGCGACAACCATTGCGGCTAAACCAACGCATAAAGAAATACGACCGCCAAATAAGACTCTAGCAAGTTGATCTTGCCCTAGATCATTAGTACCAAATGGATGTTGTAAGTTTGGGGGTAAAGTTGATTGACTAAAATTAATTTGATTGATGGGAGTTGGATTAATTACAGGGCCAATTAAAACACCCAAAATAATAACGATTAAGAGGAGTAACCCAAGCATCGCCAGTTTGTTACGGGAAAACTGCCGCCAAGCTTGACCCCATAAACTCCTTACTTCAATTGCGTCAGTAGGCATCATATTACTGATTTTAGACCCTACCGATTATTATTGAGACATCCAGAAAATACGCCGTTGATTAGGATCGACTCGGTAACTTTGTTCTTGCATCAGTTTTTGAGTTTGTTCAGGGTCAAAATTTCGATTTAACTGACCTCGCAATTTATCCACCCTAATTTCTGTATCCTGTACTGCTCGACGGACTTCGGCTAATTTCGCTTGTTGTATCTCTTGATAGGGCCAAAGCTTGATTAAAGCAGTAATTGAAGCAACTGACAGGATGAGATTCATTCCTAATTTAAGAGTTGCTTCGATCGCTATACCTTGATGGACTCGTTTAGCATCATAGCGTCTTGATGTCTTCTTCGATTTAGAGGGCGGTTGTCGTCGTCTGAGTTCAGTTTTCATTAGAAAGTAGATATAATCTTGTCACATCAAACACAGAAAGCATTTTACGTCTTTATGAAGCTTATCACCCGACAAGCGAGACAGGCTACCTATGCTAAAACTAATCACCCCAAAAAAGGGATGATTAGATTGAGGTTTAAGACGAAAAAACCTACTTATAAAGTTCCGTCGCTAAACGAAAAGCTAAGATGCCTGGAATCAAAGCAACCACGAGAGCTACGAAAACTTGGGTATCTGAAATTGACATTGTGGATAACTCCTAAATAAGCCATTCAATCATTAATTTGCTTTAAGGTTGGCCTTTTGTAAAATACCTTGTTACAAGTCTTTATATCCGAGAGGGTTAGTCAAGGGGAGCCACTCGGTAATTGTAAAGAAAAAATAATACACTGTAATATAGGACTTTCAAAAGTCCTAGTAGCTAGTTTGGCTCATCTGCTCTTTTGTCTGATAAAAATTATTAATGTTAGATCAAATTTTAGATCCATCTGTGGGTGTTAATTTCAAAACCCCGATTATTCTATTGGTTCTCATCGCTCTAGAAGCTGTTTTATCGGCTGATAATGCGGTCGCTCTTGCTGCGATCGCTCAAGGATTAGAAGATAGTCAACTACAAAGGAAAGCTCTGAATATTGGGCTAGTGGTTGCCTATGTACTACGAGTGATTTTAATTTTGACTGCAACTTGGGTGATCAAATACTGGCAATTTGAGTTAATGGGAGCCGTTTATTTATTATGGCTGGTTTTTAATTATTTTACATCTAAGAGTAATGGCGAAAAAGACGATGACTCCTCACATCGTCGTCTTAATTTTACGTCGCTTTGGCAAGCAATTCCAATGATTGCCTTTACCGATTTGGCTTTTTCTTTAGATAGTGTAACAACTTCAATCGCTGTTGCTGATGAAACTTGGTTGATTTTAGTGGGTGGAACAATTGGTGTCATCACACTGAGATTTTTAGCTGGTTTATTTATTCGCTGGTTAGATGAATATGTCCATTTAGAAGATGCGGGTTTTATTACGGTTGGCTTCGTAGGTTTGCGCTTATTCCTAAAAGTTTTTGATAATCATATAGCCCCTCCAGAATGGTTGATGATTGCGGCAATTGCCATTTTGTTTAGTTGGGGATTTTCTGAGCGTAAACCTCAAGATGAAATAAGTGACAAAGCAAATACCGAAAAGTCATTGGTCGATTAATCTTTTTAAATAATGCTAAGAGAGTCGTTTTAAGAACGTCTCTTTTTTTATTTTTCTAACTTTGGTTAGTCTTTTTGATTCGCACACCCCATAGGATAAGACGATTGATAGATGGCGTTTCGTTTCCCAAACCACTCATATCGATGATCTCGAACCTGTTCATAAGTGGCATCTCCAAGTAATTTCATTCCGGGTAGACTCCGATAAGCAGTTAAAAATAATGCTCCCATCGGTAATAATCGTACAATTTCTTCGGCTGCTGCACTGCCTTGCCAACGCGAGTCAGGATGCTGACTATCAATTAAAATGATCCCCATTTGACAATCCTCTGCGGTGATGCCAAATTGCTTTAAAGTCTGTTCATCCTGCATCGGAACATATTGAAATAGATTTCCTTGATCAAATGTTTCTAAAACTTGAGTAAATGTTACACAAAGATTACATTGACCATCATAAATAACACAATATACCATAAGTCATTCAATTAAACCTTGATTTTGGACTATATCTAATACTTTAGCGTTTCATATTTGGACATCAATTCAGCCGTTAGGAGGAAAATCTGAGAAAATCGAAAAAAAAATTAATAATTAGATAAATATATGTCTTTTTACCTTGAAAGGCTCAATTTTTATCGATAACATGGTAAATAATCCTCTCTCGACAATTCTTTGTCATAAGGGTAAGCCCTATAGTAAGCGTATGGATATTCAGCTAATTAATATCGGCTTTGGTAACATTGTCTCTGCTAATCGCATTATTGCGATCGTTAGTCCCGAATCCGCCCCTATTAAACGTATTATAAGTGATGCGAAAGAACAAGGACGACTCATTGATGCAACTTATGGTCGTCGTACTCGTGCCGTCATTATTACTGACTCTAGTCACGTTGTTCTTTCTGCCATTCAACCCGAAACCGTTGCCCATCGCTTTGTGATTAACAAAGACGCGCAACTCAATAATAATTAAGTTTTACCCTAACTTAATCTGAATCATTCATGTCATCAGGTCAACTGATTGTCATCACTGGCCCTAGTGGTGTTGGCAAAGGAACATTAGTTCGTCGTCTTCTGGAACATTACCCTAACCTTCATCTTTCCGTTTCTGCTACGACTCGTCCTCCTCGTAGAAACGAAACTGAGGGACAAGATTACTATTTTGTGACTCAAAAACTGTTCCAACAAATGATTCAAGAAAATAAGTTATTAGAGTGGGCGGAATTTGCTGGAAATTGCTATGGAACTCCTCGTTTTGCAGTCG
This sequence comes from Chroococcus sp. FPU101, assembly GCF_017312365.1. GTDB lineage: Bacteria > Cyanobacteriota > Cyanobacteriia > Cyanobacteriales > Microcystaceae > Chroococcus. Next base: position 348,676 of record NZ_BLJI01000002.1, on the reverse strand, counting down.
AAGAAAAACTCAAACAAAATATCTCGGTTTTACTAGAAATCGAAATAGAGGGTGCAAAGCAGATTAAACAAACCTTTCCTAACGCATTTCGGATTTTTATTCTGCCTCCTTCTTTTACTGAATTAGAACACCGTTTGCGTCAACGGGAGACTGAATCAGAAACCGCGATTCTACGCCGTTTAGAACGCGCTAAAGAAGAAATCGCCTTAAAGGAGGAATTTGATCGACAGATTATTAATGATGACCTAGAAACCGCACTAGCCGAGCTAATTAAAGAAATTGATTCCATTCTTAAAAAAGAATAAGGTATCCCCCAGTCAGAAGTATATGGTAATCACTACTTGTAGGGTTGGTCAACTCGTAGAAGACTAGCGTACAATCGAAAAATATCAGTCATTACTTACTAAAACTCAATGATTCCTACCGTAATTGAAACCTCTGGGCGAGGTGAACGCGCTTTTGATATTTATTCTCGCCTTCTCCGTGAACGCATTGTATTTTTAGGGCAACAAGTGACTGACGAACTCGCGAATCTTGTTGTTGCTCAATTACTTTTTCTCGAAGCAGAAGACCCTGAAAAAGATATTTATCTCTATATCAATTCTCCTGGTGGTTCTGTCTCAGCTGGTTTGGGGATTTTTGATACAATGAATCAAATCCGCCCCGATGTTTGTACCATCTGTATTGGACTAGCTGCTAGTATGGGTGCTTTTCTGCTCAGTTCTGGTGCAAAAGGTAAACGCATGAGTTTACCCAACTCTCGAATTATGATTCACCAACCTCTTGGCGGCGCACAAGGACAAGCAACTGATATCGAAATTCAAGCTAAAGAAATTTTGTATCTTAAACAGTTATTAAACGAACATTTGGCTAATCATACTGGACAGCCATTAGAAAAAATTGTTGAGGATACCGAACGTGATTTCTTTATGTCTGCTGAAGAAGCAAGCGACTATGGACTCATTGACCAAGTGATTAACCGTCGTCCCTCAGCTTTTAATCCTCCTGATACCAATTGATTTATGATGGATAGCCTGATTCAGTTAGTTGATGATGAGTGAAGGCTATCCATATTTATTCTAGTTTTTGGTTTAACATAACTTGAATTTCCTCACGAAGTGCTTTAACCTCTTGTTGAAGATTTGCAAGGGCTTCCATCCCTACAACATCAGCCGAAGGGTTTTCCGCATCTTGACCGATAAAAAAAGTCGCTAAGGTAGCCGCCACATAACCGAAAATCGCAAAAGCATAAACAGCGAGGAAAAAACAAAGCAGACGGCCTTCTGGCGTTTTAGGAAAATAATCTGCTCCCATCGTCGTCATAACCATCGCTGTCCACCACAAAGCCGTTCCATAATCTGATAAGCCCGATGGAACATCTTTTTCAAAAGCATACATTCCAGCCGCCCCAATCAAGCACACAAAAGTGGTTAGTCCAATGATATAACCAAAGCCTCGACGCTGAAAACTGGTAGCCAGAGAACGCATTCCTCGATTGGTACGCGTCATGATTTGTAATAATCTTAAGCTACGAATCCCTTTAGCACTCCTGAAAACTCTAAGAATACGAGTAAAGCGAAAAAGCCGAAGCGCAGGCAGTAGCAGAGAAACAACGGTTAACCAGTTACGCTTTAGATAAGTAACTTTTACTGGTGCTAGGGCAAACTCTAGCAAAAAATCCAGCCCAAATAGAATCCAAATAGCGACTTGCAACGTATCGAGGAAAGGGTTTAGTCCCCAGACCAATTCAACAATAAAAAGAATTAACCACACAAAACTGAGAAACAGCATCGGTAAATCCAGCCAATCCTCAATCTGTTGCAAAATTTCATATCTTTCTTGTTCTATAATCTGTTTAGAATTTCGACTGAATGGATTCATCGATTTGACTCCTGCTTTTAAGTTTTCCTGCTCAACGGTTGCAATAGGCTAATATCCAAAGAGCTAAACGTTCTAAGACGACTAAGATAGCAGTAATACCTACCGCTAAACCGAACAAGACTAAATTATTTTCATTCCCCGCACGTAAGGCAAAACTGCGATGACTTAATGAAGTTGACACAGCAGGAGGATGGACGACATCGCAAACAATCATTAATATGATCGTATATGACCATCGCACAACCACCCGAAAAGTATCCTGAGCCTATACAGACAAAAGCGATAAAGCCAATGATAGCCGCCATTAGATGAGAAATAACAAGTGTCCGAGCCGAGTTAGTCCCGTGTTGGGGATCGAGATAGATCAAAAAAGCACTTGAAGCTAGAGAAGCATAAAGTAATCTTTGCCGAGTTAACACCTCAACTAAGGCTAATACGATTAGGACTAGGATAGTTGGACTTAGGGCTAAAAGGAGTTCTCCTCGTAAGTTGAGGCGTTTTCTTAAAGAGCGATTTGCTCCCTCAATGATTTAAACTGGATCGGTCTTCATTCATGAGGGACAGAACATTATTTTTTGTCACAATTGTTGCTTGGAACGAGTCACTCGAAAAGACACCTAAGAGATAATTTTACTAATTTGAAGATTCCGAAACAAATTTATCTTTTTTAAAATATTTTTCTCTTTTCATGATCATGGCAGCAATGCTTAAATTGAGTCTAATCTTTTTTTGAATATTGCAGTTCTTAAATAGATAATTTATGAGTTTTCCTTCTACAAGAGGATAGAAATATTTTTCAGTCAATCTAACATTGGTAAAGAAGTTGAGTTTGTTAGCAAAGCTCAAAAGCAAGTGCTTAAGTCTGGCGAGATGATGAGCAATAGGAGAATTAAATGCGTCAATTGATTATTCAAGTCCCACGCGGTAAAGGCCAAAACGTTTTTGCTCTAATCAAAGATCATCAAGGCGTAAACTTTTCTCTGATTGAGGCGATTGCTAGTGATGGAGCGATCGATTTGGTGACGCTGTACCTACCTAATCAACAAGTTGAAGAATTTTTAGGACAAGTTCAAGATCTGCCTAATGTTCACATTACTTTGCTCCCTTTGGGTGTTATGGCCCTACGTCCCCCTGAGACTGAAGCAGCCAAACAAGTTAAAAATATACAGGAACGCAGCCCCATTGAGATTTTTTTATCAGGTTTACAAAGTGTGGGGTCATGGCGAGGATTTTTAGGCTATGCGGCGATCGCAGGAATTGTGGTTTGGATTGGGTTGTATACTAACATGGTCTATTTACTGGTCGCTGCAATGTTGATCGCTCCTTTACAGCAACAAGGTTTTAATCTTACTCCCTTGGTCGATGTTAACGTTCTAACCCCTTAAAAATTACTTTTAAACCAATCTTTAATTACAATTTCCTGAAGTAAAACTTGTAAAATAATGGTGAGAGGTAAAGCCATAAACAAGCCTAAGAAGCCGAGAAATATCGCAAAAATTAATTGAGAAATTAGAGTAGCAGCTGGTAAAAGAGATACCTGTTTTTGCATGACAAAAGGCAAAGTTTACAAAACGACCAAGATATCGAAGAGGTAGAAAAAAGATCTCGTTTGATTATGGATAATTTAAACTGATTAATTAACTTAAATTTGATGAGTAGGGGCTTGATTGCCAAGCCCATTTATAAATTTAAGGAGTCGGTAAACTTTCTAGATATTGCAAAAATTCGATGAGTTGTTCATCTTCTAGTAATTGACGGGAACGCTTACCATAGGTACTAATTAGATAATCTCGTCCTTGTTCGCTAGTCCAACCTAAACGCTTCATTTCTAGATTGGTTTTAGCGATAACATCAGAATAATCTGTAGGTTCACTTGTTGTTACTTTTTGTGGCGGTTCAGGTACCAAAGATGGTGGTTCTTCTGTATTAATCAGAGAAATTGGCTCATCTTCTATTTCGGCTGGCTCAGTCTTATCAAACAGTTCTTCTGAAATATCATCATATAATCCTAATTCTTCGGGTTCTGAGATCGGTTCTGAAAATTCAATCGGTGGAGTAATGGGTAAAGCGGGTTTGACTTTTTTTTCGGTTTTAGCTTGAGTAACCGTTGCTTTTTGTGGAATTACTGTTTCTGATTTTTTAGAATTTTGCTCTTTATGGTTTGTTGTTGGTTTTTCGTCGAGGTTTAGTAAGGCAATTGCTCTAATTCTCGCCTGATCTTCGGCTGTTTCAACTGTATCAGCCGCCGCTATTCCAGTAGCGATGATCACGCCTTCAATTTGTACGCTCACCCTAACAATGTATTTGCCGTGATCAAGAAGCAATAATTCACTAATTAGACCACCATTAGGGTAGCGTGTCCGAAATTCATTTAACATAGATTTTTAGAATCACTCGTCGAATTTAGTCTTTTTGTACTACTAAAAATAGTCTATCGTTTAATTGAATAAATTGTCACGTTTTTTGATACAATTAAAGATTAAGTCAAATGGTTATCTAAAGTTAAGCCTTTTCAAGGGAGCTATCGATTAACTAACGATTGCTTTTTTAAAATTTTACTTTTAAAAGTCTATCTTGACGATCGCTAAATCGCTAGGCCTAACTTTAACCCAACCAAAGTAGCTGTTTTCTAGTTATAGCTTCATCTTCAGCTAGTGATTAGAATAAACTTTAGCCTCAAAAAGAAAACTTCAAAACTCTCTTTTGAGGACGCTCAAGTTCAGGGTTAACGACTACGAAGAGATCAAATCATTCAAGTTGCTTTGGTTTAATCACCAAAAGTCAAAAGAATGAAACCGATTCGCTGCTAATTCTTGAACTTTTTTTTCAAAAGATAAAAATTATTGTAACAATTATCTGAGCTACATTTTTAAATTTCGATAGACGCAATGTTTAGCGTTTCTGTGTTTCCGATGATCTAAGGCTCAGAGTTCACTACTGTATAAGCTTATCTTCAAAAGGACATTCATAAATGGATTTTTCGATCGCTGCATTACTAGCTCATTTGAGTGATGATAAATTAGTCGCTGCTAAGATGCTAGAAAAAAAACTCGGATGTGAAGATGACGAAAACATCCAAAAACTCCAAATAGCACTAGAAGCACTAGAGAAAATTGGCCTCGTCACCAAAGAACGTGGAAAATATCGCAAAAACAAAGAAGAAAGTGTCGTAGAAGCAAAGCTACGCTGCTCTAGTAAAGGATTTTGTTTTGCGATCCAAGACTCTGAAGACGCAGACGATATCTATGTCAGAGAAAGTCATCTGAGCAATGCTTGGAATGGTGATCGCGTTTTAGTCAAAATTATCAAAGAAGGAACTCGCCGACGTTCTCCTGAAGGTGAAGTTAAACTGATTTTAGAACGAGCCAATCCTTCTCTACTCGCTCAAGTTAAACAAGACAATGAGGGATTTTTAGCGGTTCCTCTTGATGATCGTCTTCTTTTTGAACTAACATTGCGACAAAATGGACAAGACTTAGCCACTGCGATCGATCATCTCGTTCATGTCTCTGTATTGCGCTATCCCATTGGGGAACATCCACCGTTAGGGCAAGTAACACGAGTCTTAGGGAGTGATGCTGAAGCAGCAGCCGATACTGATATTGTGTGCTGTAAACACGATTTACCACAAGCTTTTACAGACGCAGTTCTCACTTCAGCCGACTCGTTACCTACAACGCTTAACCCTGCCGACATGGAACAACGGCGAGATTTAACAGATTTGCTTACTTTCACCATTGAAAATGAAACCACAGACGGTTTATGGCTCATCGAAAACGCTTTCACCATTGAACCGATTGATCAACAACAATGGCAAATTGGGTTACATATCACTGATGTTGCTCATTATATTGAACCCGACTCATCTTTAGATCGAGCCGCTAAAAAACGGGGAACGAGCGTCTATTTAGGAGAAAGACGATTACCGTTATTTCCTGATGGAGTACAAAAGCGATGCTCCCTCATTAGTGGCGAAAATCGTTTAACTATATCTATTTTGTTGAATTTAGATGACAAAGGCCAAGTTATTGAATTTGAAATTTGTCCAAGTGTCATTAGAGTTGACCATGCGTTAAGTTATCAAAGAGTGCAAACTTTACTCAGTAATCCAGATGAAGTCGAACCGAGTCAGCAACCTTTAGTAGAACGATTACAAACTTTATTATTAAATCTGTGTCCTTTAATTAAAGCCCAACGACTACAGCGCGGTAGTTTTGAAATTCAATTTGAGAAATTTACAGCCTACAAAGATGAAGGACGCAAAGGGGTGATTTTTGCCTCTTCTACTTTGCCCGTTCGTTCTCTTTTGAGTGAGTTAGCCGTTTTAGCAGGAATTGTCGTCGGTAAACATCTTTCAACTTTAGAAATTCCAGCGATTTATTGTGGACAACCCGAACCCGACTGGGATGAATTAGAAGATTTAATAAAATTATCTAATAACTTAGGATTGGATCTCAGTTTATCCACAGAAGAAGAAGTTTCATCACAAGATTATCAAGCCTTTACCTTAGCATTTGCCACATCTAATGCCCAAAAAGTGTTGAATTTCATGCTACAAACCACCCTAAAACCCGTTAAATACAGTAGTCACCCGATTCCTCATTTTGGTTTAGCCTATCAAGAAGGGTATGTTCACTGTGTATCCCCAGGACAACGCTACGGAGATTTGTGGATACAGCGAGTAATTAAGATCTTGTTTGCCGAAGGGCGAGATAGACGGAATAAAATAGCTAAAAATGCCGTTAATTTAGGCAGTAGTACCAGTCATGGTCAAATCAACTGGAACATTCTACCCACCGCAATTCAAGAAAGTTTAACAGAAGAATTTCATGCGATCGTAGCTCATCTCAACGAACGAGATAAAATTGCAGAAGATGCCGAAAAAGACCTAGAAGGACTCAAAAAAGCCGAGAAAATGAAAGCCAGAACAGGTCATGTTTTCCGAGGTTTGATTACTGGGGTTCAGTCTTATGGCTTTTTCGTGGAAATCGAAGATTTATTAGTCGAAGGATTAGTTCATGTCAGTTCCCTCAAAGATGATTGGTATGAATATCGCGCCCGTCATAGTTGTTTAGTTGGTCGTAAAAATCGCACTGCCTATCGCCTTGGGGATGAAGTCGAAGTCGAGGTAAAAAATGTAGACTATTATCGTCAGCAAATTGATTTAGTCACCGTTGGGGGGGGTAGTACTGCCCGTAACGAAGATTTAGAAGAGGATTAAAAAATGACCCTGAAATTTGTTGCTAGACGATTTTTACCTCTAATGATTGTCCTTCTGACTTTACTTAGTGGGTGTGTTAAGTATGATGTGCGGGTAAATTTTAAAGATCAACATCATGGTGAAATTGTTCAAACGATTATCTTAGGACAACGCTTAACCACACTCAATAAAGAAGAGTCTGAGCAATGGTTAGATAGTATTGAACAAAGAGCTAAACTTTTAGGGGGGAGTGCAAAACGATTTTCACCCGAAGAAGTCAGCGTAACAATTCCGTTTAATAGTAGTCGGGATTTAACCAAGAAATTTAATCAATTTTTTAACCCAACTTCTAATTCAGCTACTAGCATTGCTCAAGGCGAAAATTCAGAGTTATTGCAACTTGAATCGAAAATGATCACACGTCAAAGTAACTTAATATTTTTTGAGCGAAATTATATTAATCTGAATGTTGATTTACGTGCTTTGGGTGTTTTATCCAATCAGGGTAATGTGATTGTTAGTCCAGGTTCATTAATCGATTTGGAATTCTCGTTAAAAACTCCTTGGGCAGCTAAACCATTAATTACCAGTAATGCAGAAGTTACGCCAGTCGGTAATCAATTAATTTGGCATTTGCAACCAGGCAAAATTAATACACTAGAGGCGGTTTTCTGGCTTCCGAGTTATTTAGGCATTGGTACAGGGATTATTATTGTATTGATGCTACTGGGCTATTTATTCAAATACAAACGCTTTCCAGGGGTCATTGGTACACTTCCGTGAGACGAAAGTGCCTGCGATGACTTCATCAATCAACCAATCAACACCGTTTAAGGAATTAGAGTGGGGTGATGCCCCATTCTAATTCCTTAAGCGACTTGGGCAGCACCTTGTTCAAAACGCTGGATTTCATCGGGAGACAATTGGACATTAACAGATGCAACTGAATCTTCAATGCTACTGATTTTACTTGCACCAGGAATCGGTACAATACAAGGTGATTTGCTACGAAGCCATGCTAAAACCACTTGATAAACTGAAATCCCTTTTTCTTGTGCAATTTCATTAATAACAGGGATATTTTTCAGTAAATTGACCCGTCTACTTCCACCCAAGGGACTCCAAGGGAAAAAAGTTAAGCCCTCTTGTTCACAATATTCCAAAACGCCATCATTTTCGGGTTGACGCTGCCAAGGGTTGTATTGATTTTGGACGGAGACAATTTCGACAATTTCTTGTGCTTGTTTTATTTGTGCAACTGAGAAATTAGAAACCCCAACATAACGAATTAATCCTTCTTCGACTGCTTCTTTAACAGGGGTTAAAGATTCTGAGATAAGATATTCGGGGTCAGGTGAATGATACTGCCAAACATCAATTGGTCGTTCACCTCCAAGGGCTTTATGACTTTGGCGAATGGTTTGACGCAAATGTTCTGGGCTACCATCGCGTGTCCAACTTCCTTGGGGTCGCATTAGACCGCCTTTGGTTGCAATAACAACTTGACTGGTATCACCTTGGTATTTGTCTAGGGCAGTTGCGATTAATTTCTCGTTGTGGTGTTTATCCGACTCATCGACGCAATAGGAGTCCGCCGTATCAATTAATGTTACACCTAAATCGAGGGCATGGTGGATAACAGCGATCGCCTCTTCTTGTTCAGGGCGACCACTCAAAGATAGAGGCATTCCACCCAGACCAATTGCACTAATTTTTGTATCAGTTTTGCCTAGTTTTTTGCTTTCCATCGTTGCTAAAATCCTATTTAATTGGTTGGGCATCCACACGCACACGCATTACGCTATAGGGTTTGATTCGTAAATCTTGACCATTGTGATATCTAGCTTGACGGTGGAGTTGATTGGCTGTGAAGTACAGATAACCGTCATTAGCCAGTGACATCGTATCAGGCCATAGTACACGAGGGTCATGGACAAGGGTTTCGATTTGGCCATCGCTTAAACGTCGTTGAATAGCATTTTGTTCGTAATTGGTCAAATAGACTCGATTTTGGGCATCTGACTCTAAACCATCCGAACCGCCACCTTTTTCACCAAGATCAACGACTGTTTTAGCCACCTGCTCATCTGACAACTGCTCATTAGACAGCGCATCAACACTGACACTATAAAGCTTTCTGCTGGCTAGAGGACAGTAGTATAATTGTTTGCCATCCGCACTAATCGCAATGCCATCTGCACCTAGTTTAATCGGTTTAGGCGGTTGATTCGGCATCCGTTCGAGTAATACTTGTCCTTCGACACTGGGTAAAAATCCTGGTACTGCTTTGGTTGAGGGATGGTCATTCAGTTTCCGCCAACTACGCCCTGAATCGAGATCGACGACAATAATACCATTAGGGCCATTTCCTGAAGAATCAGTAATATAAGCCATACCACTCCGTCCTCGACGCAGATCAAAACGTATATCGTTTAGATAAGTGGTGGGTAAAGCAACTTCTTGCGGAAAAAGAATCGTTTTAAAAATGCGATTTTGACTCAAATCAATTCCAATCAATTTCGGGCCGCCAAACGTTGTCGGGCCAAAATTAATACTACCAGTATCTAAAATCCAGAGCCGATTTTGAGGATCGATGACGACACTTTGAACTGAAACGAAGGATTTAGAGGGGTCACTAGAATTAGGTTTGTTAATCTCAGCATTCGGATAGGCGACTGGCTGACCGTTTTTAATTTCGGCAACGGTAAAATCAACTTGATCACCCCAGCGAGGAAAGTTAGTAAAGATTCTTCCTTCTTGAGATACGGTAACACCCGTTGGCATTGCTCCATTCATTTGAACGACTGGCTCAATTTGACCGATCACTTTTGCTTGAGGGAGTGCTGCTTGCTCAGTTATTTGATTGACATTTGGCTTAGATTGTGCATATACCGTTGTTGTAAAAGCAATGATTGCTAGAAAGCCAATAAGCCACAATCTAAAACGTTTCATAATTTTTCACTTGCACTTATCAATTATTTGGTACTAATCTGATAGCCCGCCGCTTCGATTAATTGCTTATAGGTTTCTTCAGAGGCTTCCCCATCGAGGGTGATTGTTTTTGCTTCTAAATTGATATCAATGTGAGTATCGGGTTCGGAACTGAGAATGACTGATTTAATGGTGTCGGCTGCGTCAGAACTATTAAGAGTTGGGACAGTTAATTTGAGTGCCATATTATTACCATGAATTGCTATACCCTTCAATTGTGAGATGCAGCATAGAGGCTTTCATTGTACTTTGGGTAGAGATTAATCTTAGCTAAAGTTTGAATTTCTAGCGATTATGGCACTTTTTTAGGAATTCACATCTCGTATCTAGCTAAATGTTGCCCTGTTCGACGACTCATCCGATAAGTAAACTCACTTACAGTTGAATTAGGTAAATCTGGATCGGGTGTCTTAACAGATCTTTCCCAATCTGCCTGAGTTGCTAGACGAGAATGAAGTAGCCCATCTGAAGCTTTAGATAATCGTAGCCACATTTTTAGGTCTACTTTACAAAAAAACTCCTCTAGCCAAACATTGGCATCTACATAAACAGGATGGTGAGTTGCAATAAAACTCGCTCGTTTGCTAGTAATATTCAGCTTTTCTTGAATTTCAGCTTTTCCTTGATAGTACAAATGGTACTTTGTTCCTCCAGAACGCCAAAGACGTTGTTGACAAATCGGACAGAAAAATTGTTGAGTTTGTTGTCTAGTTCTTCTTTTGTTAGGCATTGTATCTTCAATCAACACTCATTTATATTTATTAAATGAAAATAAGTTTCAATAAATAATGTACTTAAACGATTTTTCGGACAGCAAAAAATTGCAAAAAAATTAGAGTATAACTTAAAAAAGTCACACTTTGATAACTAACAATTTTAAATTTGACTACAGAAACTATTTAATTCATAGGTTTTTCCAAGACTTGATACAACTTCAAGTCAGTAGACCCGTAATAACTTTCTAGATCACAGTATAATTTAGAATTTTAAGAATTAAAGTCACAGCTTAATTCGTCTTTTAGAGCAAAAGTCATTAAAAGGTCACAGCTTAATTCGTCTTTTAGAGCAAAAGTCGTTAAAAGGTCACTTAATTGTTTTTATTTTGATTATGAAAATACTTAAGTCCCAAAAATATGAATTTTTGCTAAGATGCTATTTCTTAGCAAAATTGCTAGGATCTTGAAAAGTACAAATTGTTAAATAAACGATTAGAGTCGAGCCGCTCACTAACAAAATTATCTTAATTCATTAAGAATGATTACAAATCTTGTCTTGATTTTGTATCATATGTAACAAAAAAGAACTGGTTTTTACGATAAAACGCTTGATACAGAACTAAGTGAGTTAAATAACACCATTAAAAATAATTACAAAACATAATGTGTACTAATTGACTATTTATATACAATATGTATTAATATTATTTTTGTGTGTGACTCGTATTTAAAAATAAACAGTCCTGAATTTACTTCGGTTTTTAGGGATGATTTGTAAAGGGGATATTCCTAAAAAACTGAATCCAAAATACAGTGGTCTTCTGGCTACTGGTCATAGTTTCATGGCGACAGCGTATTGCTGTTGTAACTTTTAGAAAAGACACCAATGAGTGCATTCTACAAAGTTTTGTAAAACAGGATAAGTGTGACAATTTTCATAAACTTCATAAATTTTATTTCGTTTTTAGATCAAAGAGATCTAGCTTAGGGATGAATAGATAGAAAAAATTTGGACTCTAAACGACTAAAAATCTTTAGAACTTGCTTGCATCGAATTTGTCCATAGAGTAAAACTGACAATCCTAAATCAACCAAAATTGCTGAAATAGCACCCAGATAAAGTCTGAATCATTTTAGGTAGAGAGCTTTCAGACTAGATACGCTTTTACATTCATTTTTGGCAAAAAACATGAAAATTGCTTTAGTTCATGATTATCTAACTCAGCAAGGTGGTGCAGAGCGAGTATTTGAACTACTCTGCCAATACTTTCCCACTGCTGATATATTTACTGCTTTGTATGAGCCAACAAAAACAATTGTACTAGATGAACGTTCAGTTCATACAACATTTCTGCAAAAATTGCCCAAGGCAAGTCATTATTTTCGTTTATTAGCTCCTTTGTACTTTCCCGCTTTTAGAAGTCTTAACTTACAGAGTTATGATTTAATTATCAGCAGTACTTCTAGTTTTGCCAAAGCCGTTAAAAAGAATCCGAATGCTAAACACATTTGTTTTTGTCATAATGTAACGCGATTTCTTTGGGATACTTCTACTTATTTGAACGAATATAAAGATTATCAGACTTGGACACCTGTGATTCGCAAAATCTTTGAAGTCATGAGAAAAGATGATTTGAGATATGCCAAAGAGCCTGATATTTATATTGCCAATTCTAGTGTCGTTGCTCAACGGATTCAAAACATATATGGACAAGACTCAATTGTAATTAATTATCCAATTGACAGTAGTAAATTTCAATTTTCAGAACGTAAAAATGATTTTTTCTTAGTTTCATCCCGAATGTTGAGTTATAAAAGAATTGACTTAATTGTCGAAGCTTTTAATTGGCTAGGTTGGCCTTTATTAGTGATTGGTGATGGGCCTGAACGGCAATATTTAGAATCAAAAGCCTTAGATAATATCAAATTTTTAGGCTATGTCAGTGATGAAATGCGAGCCTATTTAATGTCACAAGCGTTATCGGTGATTGTTGCAGCTTTTGAAGATTATGGTCTAGTTCCAATTGAAGCAAATATTAGTGGTACGCCAGTCGTAGCCTATGGAGCAGGAGGAGTTTTAGATACACAGATATCAGGAAAAACAGGCATTTTATTTCAACGACAGACACCTGAATCACTCCAATCTGCTCTTGTTGAAGTAAAAGAAAAACAGTGGAATTACGCCAAGATTAGGGATCATGCGATGAGCAATTTCTCTCAAGAAGCTTTTTTCAAAAAAATTAAAGCAGTAATGCAGATTGTTTTAGAAGAACAAGTCATTTTGTAGCTAAGAAAGGAATGCTATGTTAAGACGTTTTGGGCTTTTTTTCTGATAAAGCAACTGAGAAAGCTAGTTATTAAGCCTCACTTGAGTTTATTTTTAATGAATAGTGATATAAACCGATGGCAACACAAAATAATTATGATGTCTCTCCTGAAACGAGCGGGGGATACGGTCAGTTATTAGGGATTTTATGGTATCGGCGTTTTTGGTTTCTCTTAACATTTATTAGTACTTTTATTGCCTTAATTCCATTTGCTTTTAGAGAAAAACCGACTTATCAAAGCTCAATGCAGTTATTAGTAGAACCGAATTATCAAGATAATAGCTCGCAGAATTCCATCAAAAACTTTACAGATACAACGATTCAAGTAGACTATGCAACACAGCTTAGTTTAATGCGAAGTTCTGAACTGATCCAAAAAGCGGTAGAAATTCTAAAGCCTGAATATCCAACGATTAATATTGATGAAATCAAAAACTCTTTAGTCTTAACTCAAGTAATCGAAAACGAAAAACCTACCAAAATTTTCAGAGCCGATTATATTAGTGACGATCCCCAAAAAGCGCAAAAAATCTTAAGCACCATTCAAAAAGTGTATCGAGACTATAACTTAAATCAGCAAAAGCAACGTTTGGTTAATGGATTAAGTTTTGTTGAAGAACAATTACAAACTGCTCGAAAAGATTTGTCTGAATCAGAAACAAGACTCAAAAAATTTCGCAGTCAGAATAATTTGATTGAGCCAGAAACTGAAGCGAATTTAGTCACACAAAATCTGGTGGCGATCGAGCAGTCATTAAGAGCTACCAACTCTGAAAAGCGAGAAGCAGAAGTAGCCTACAACCAATTAAAGTCAAACTTTAAAAGCTCATCAATGACAAATTTACTGAACTTTGCTCGCTTGAGTCAATCTTCTAAGTACCAAAATCTCTTAAATCAAATGTTTCAAATTGAAGTTAGCATTGCCGAACAAAGTGCCAAGCTGACTAATGCAAACCCAATTATGGAGGAATTATTAGAAAAACGACAAAAATTAGACCAATTACTGGTTCAAGAAAAAAACAATTTAATCGGTACCACTTTAAATCAATCAACCAAAAATGCTCAAGTTCAACAATTGAGTCCACAGGATTTAGCATTAGTAAATCAACTCATGGCACTGCAAACTCAGTTATCCGTTTTGGCAGTACGAAGTCAAAATCTAGAAAAGAGAAAACAGGAATTGAAAGCCGAAATCAACGATTTTCCAGGCTTAATTACTGAGTATAAAAGTATTGTTCAGCAAGCCGAATTTCGGAGATCGGTTGTTCAGCAACTGCTTCAAGTGCAACAACAGTTAGGAGTAGAACTCAATCGAGGTGGATTTAACTGGCAGGTTGTCGAGTCTCCCCAACTGGGATACAAACTCGGCCCCAATATTAAGAAAAAATTGTTATTTAACGGAATTGTTGCCTTATTTCTTGGAGGAATGGCGGCTTTTTTACGCGAGAGTATGGATGATGCCGTCCATTCTGCTGATCAGTTGAAGCAACAAGAAGTTTTACCCTTACTTGGAGTGACCCCAAAATGGCAGACTTTAACAAGTCGATTTAACGTTAGTTTACCGAGGGGAGTGCCTTCAGAGAGTCCCTTACCAACTCTTGACATTTTCTTATGGCAACCGTTTCGAGAGTCTCTTGACTATATTTATCAAAATATCCAACTATTGAACGCGGGTGCGTCTCAAACCTCTTTAGTTATTACCTCATCCGTCGCAGGTGAAGGAAAATCGACTTTAACTTTGGGATTAGCGTTTAGTGCGTCGCGTTTACATCAACGAGTTTTGGTCATTGATGCCAACTTACGATCGCCGACTTTGCATCAATACTTTGAACTACCGAATGACAAAGGTCTTTCGACCCTTTTAGTGAGTCGAATTGAGCCAGTCGTTCCCCATACCGTTCACTTAGTCGATATCGAAATCGACTTGTTAACCGCAGGCCCCAGCCCCCAAGATCCTGTCAGATTACTAGCTTCGCGTTCACTAAAAGAATTAGTGCAATCTTTCGAGCAGAACTATGACCTGATTCTACTGGACACACCTGCTATTTTAGGGGGGGTAGATGCGATTCAAATCGCCTCTTGTGCCAAAGGGGTGATCATGGTAGGACGGCTCGATCAGGTGACGCAAGCTGAATTAGCTGAGTCGATTACCTTGCTGAGTAAGCTGACCCCTGTTGGAATTGTTGCCAACGGAGCGAGATCTCTAATTAACAACAATCTCCCTGCCTCAGAAAGAGAATCGCTTTCTCTTTTGCGAGCTTTTAACAACAATAATTAAAACTTTTTTAAATGGAGGTGTGGCTTGCTTGCCCTTGCTGTAGAGCAAAGTATGAAGCCACAATATTTTGATGAACACCAGTATCTTACTAAAAAACCCTCAACTGATTACGCTTCCTCACATCTTAGGAAAACGAGCAGAACGCTTAAATCCGAACTTAACTTCCTGCACCCTCAAATGGCGACATCATATTTTGTGGATCAAACAAGCTCAGAACTTAACTTTGACCATGCCTTCACTGAGTAATCGAGAGTGGTTGATTAGCTGTTTACAGCACTCTTCAGCCAAATTAGTTTGTCTAGATCCTCAGTTAGGAGAAGCTAGGATTCAGTTTTGGGCTGATGCTTGTAAAAAAGCAAACAAAAGAGTCATTCTAAAAGTTCCCAATCGAGACAAATTTTTTCAAAAACAGTGTTCTCCCAGTTGGTGGCTCAAGCGCACACTTGACTGGATAGCTGCTTTTGTCCTGTTGCTCCTCCTAAGTCCTCTACTCATCATTCTGGCAGGACTCCTCAAAATCACCTCCCCAGGTTCGATTTTCTTTCGGCAATGGCGAGTTGGTAAAGGTGGTCAACTCTTTGAAATCATTAAGTTTCGTACCATGATTGCAGGAGCCGAAAATCTACACCATGAAGTGATGAAAGATCAACAAGGACTTCATAAATGCGAAAACGATCCCCGTGTTACACCTCTAGGTGCTTGGATGCGTAAATTTAGTTTCGATGAACTGCCCCAACTACTCAACGTGCTACGCGGTGAGATGAGCTTAGTCGGCCCGCGTCCCTGGGCTTTATATGATGCACTACGCTTCAAATCACCAGGAAAAAAACGACTCAAAGCATTACCAGGAATTACTGGCCCTTGGCAGGTCGCCACGAGATCTAGCCTCCGTGACTTAGATGCCGTGAGTCAATGTGAACTGGAATATCTGAGAAACTGGTCTTTGTGGAAAGACGCTAAACTGCTGATCATGACCATTCCTCGCGTGGTTATGGGTTCGGATGCCTACTAAAAAATTATTTTAATTGAACCCATTGAGAGCTTATGTCAACCCATCAAACTGAACTCATCATTAAAGCAGGTCAAACTGAACAGCAATACTGGCGAGACTTATGGAATTATCGAGAACTGTTTTACTTCCTTGCTTGGCGGGACATCCTCGTTCGCTATAAACAAACTGTGATTGGGATGGCTTGGGCTTTGCTGCGACCCTTTTTAACGATGGTCGTCTTTACCATTGTTTTCGGCAAAATAGCCAATTTACCCTCACAGGGCGTTCCCTATCCCATTTTAGTCTTTGCGGGATTGTTGCCCTGGCAGTTTTTTGCGAATTCTTTAGCAGAAGGGAGTACTAGCTTATTGAACAATGCTAATTTGATCTCTAAAGTTTACTTTCCTCGGCTGATTGTTCCCACGAGCGCAGTCGTTGTCAGCTTTGTCGATTTTTTGGTTTCGGGCATAATTCTGCTCGGACTAATGGCTTGGTATAATTTTGTCCCAAGCTGGCGAATCCTCACCTTGCCGTTGTTTATTTTAATTGCATTTGCGGCGGCAATGGCGGCTGGTTTATGGTTAGCCTCATTAAGTGTTAAATATCGTGATTTTCGCTATATTGTGCCATTTCTAGTTCAATTCGGCTTGTATATTTCTCCAGTCGGCTTTAGTAGTCAGATTATTCCGCAAAATTGGCGGTTACTTTATTCTCTAAATCCAATGGTGGGGGTGATTGATGGCTTTCGTTGGGCGATTTTAGGCGAGAAGTACAGCATTGATGGCACAGGGTTTGTGTTGTCTCTTGCTTTAGTCTTTTTATTGCTATCTAGCGGTATCTGGTACTTTCGCAAAACAGAACGTACCTTTGCGGATGTGATCTAGAGGAGTAAAAACGTGTCTAAAACGGTGATTCAGGTCAAAAATTTAGGGAAAAAATATGTAATTGATCATCTCTCAGGAGGAGTTTATAATTATCAATCGCTGCGAGAAACGATCGCCTCTCAAGCCAAATCATTAACCACAAGACTTTTCCAACCGAATCAGAAAAATCTAGTTTCACGAACTCACGAAGAGTTTTGGGCGATTAACAATGTTTCATTTGAGATTAATCAAGGTGAATGTATCGGGGTCATTGGACGCAACGGCGCGGGTAAATCGACTCTGCTTAAACTTCTCAGCCGAATTACAGAACCCACTAAAGGACAAATTGCCATCAAAGGTCGAGTTGCCAGTTTATTAGAAGTTGGAACGGGGTTTCATCCTGAATTATCGGGTCGAGAAAACATTTATCTCAATGGTGCCATTTTGGGCATGACCAAACAGGAAATTAAAAAGAAATTTGATGAAATCGTCGCTTTTGCTGAGATCGAGAAATTTCTGGATACTCCTGTTAAACGTTACTCTTCTGGAATGTATGTTCGCCTAGCCTTTGCGGTAGCCGCCCATTTAGAACCCGAAATTTTAATTGTTGATGAAGTACTAGCGGTGGGGGACTCATCTTTTCAAAAGAAATGCTTAGGCAAGATGGGGGATGTTGCCAATAAAGAAGGACGAACCGTGTTGTTTGTCAGTCATAGTATGCAAGCAATTGCTCAACTGACCCAACGTTGCTTACTGCTTTCTCGGGGCAATATCCAGTTTGATGGCCAGACAAATAAAGCCATTCATCTATATATTGCAGGACAAGCCGTTGAGGGTGAACAGCCTGCTTATTATCAAGCACCGTTGGACAAAACAGGGAATTACATCGCCTGGGCCAAAGTCCTAACTTCTGATCCCCAGGGAACTCATTGTTGGGGACAACCGATTACCTTTGAATTTGCTTTACAGGTGAGTGACCCCCAAGACTGTTTAAGCTTCTCATTTCAAATTCTCAATGAATTAGAATATCCAATTTGTATTTTTTGGTTATTTGATTCTCAACTCCCCTATCACAGTGAATCAGGATTGTTTATCGTGCGCTGTCAAGTTCCTAAATTTCGGCTGTATATGGGTTCCTATTCCTTAAGAACCTGGTTTTCTGAGCGTCGCTCTCCAAATATTCTGTTGGAATCTTTAACCAATATTTGTCGATTTGAAGTCATTATGCACGGTACAGAACGTCCTAATTATGAATGGCAAGCTGATGAGTGTACTTATTTAGAAGAAGCGGTTTGGGAAACAAGCAAAAAATCTTGATTTAGAAAATGAGGAAACATGGCAGTCAGTAAAGACGTAAAGTTAGGCAAAAACGTAAAAATTTTTCAACCCGATTTGGTCAATCTCTACGGTTGTGAAATTGGCGATGATACCAAGATTGGTACCTTTGTCGAGATCCAAAAAACCGTATTGGTTGGCAGTCGATGTAAGATTTCATCCCACAGTTTTCTCTGTGAAGGAGTGATTCTAGAAGATGAGGTGTTTATCGGTCACGGCGTGATGTTTACCAATGATGTGTATCCCCGCGCCACGAATGAAGATGGAACTTTAAAAACTGATTCAGACTGGGATACGGTGGAAACACTTGTCAAATTCGGAGCGGCTATTGGGAGTAATGCCACGATTTTACCAGGTGTGACCATTGGTCAAAAAGCGATCATCGGGGCGGGTTCAGTCGTGACCCGTGATGTTCCAGACTATGCGATCGTCGTTGGTGTTCCGAGCCGCATTGTTGGCGATGTTCGAGAAAAACGCGATCAACTCGAAATGGTTCTAAACGGTCATCAATTTTAATAAAAATCAGGAAAAAAATGATTAATATCGGTGTTATTGGTTATGGCTATTGGGGGCCGAATCTCGTTCGCAATTTTATTGAAGTTCCAGGCGTTCAAGTCAGTATGGTCAGTGATTTTAGCTTAGAACGACTGAACAAGGTTCAAGAACGATATCCCAAAATAAGAGTTACGACGAATAGTCACGATCTCTTTGCTGATCCCCAAATCGATGCAATTGCGATCGCTACTCCTGTTTCATCGCACTTTGATCTTGCTTTAGCGGCTTTAAAAGCGGGTAAACACGTTTTGGTCGAAAAACCGATGACTCCCTCATCGGAACAAGCAATGCGGTTGATTGACGAAGCGAAACGGCGCAATCTAGTACTGATGGTGGATCATACTTTTGTTTATACAGGGGCCGTTCAAAAAATGCGAGAGTTAGTCGCAAATCAGGGATTAGGGGATATTTATTACTATGATTCGGTACGAGTCAATCTGGGGCTATTTCAGCATGATGTTAATGTCATTTGGGATCTCGCGGTTCACGATCTCTCGATGATGGATTATGTCTTACAAGCCCATCCCTATGCAGTTTCAGCAACAGGAATGAGTCATATTGCAGGAGAACCCGAAAATATTGCTTATCTAACGTTA
Organism: Chroococcus sp. FPU101; assembly: GCF_017312365.1. GTDB lineage: Bacteria > Cyanobacteriota > Cyanobacteriia > Cyanobacteriales > Microcystaceae > Chroococcus. The sequence goes on along the minus strand of NZ_BLJI01000002.1, from coordinate 328,943 downwards.
TTCTTTGCAGGTAACTTAATGGCGCACATTCATGTCAACTGGTTAGCCCCCGTTAAAGTGCGTCGTACCTTGATTGGTGGCAACCAAAAGATGATTGTTTTTGACGACTTAGAACCAAGTGAAAAACTCAAAGTTTATGATAAAGGCATTACCCTCAATGGCAGTTCAGAAAATCTTTATAAAATGTTGATTGGTTATCGCACTGGGGATATGTGGGCCCCCAAGTTAGAAATGACCGAAGCACTACGGGTAGAGGCTCAACATTTTATCAGTTGTATTGAACACGGAAAACAGCCGATTACCGATGGGGAAGCAGGACTGCGAGTCGTCAGAATTCTTGAAGCTGCGACAGAGTCTTTAAAGAAACAAGGTCGCTTGATTGAATTAGATTTAGCTGAGGTGGCTGCATGATTCCCTTTGTCGATCTAAAAGAACAGTACATAAGTATTAAAGATGAAATCGATACCGCCGTCTTAAAAGTTTTAGAAAGTACACAATATGTTCTCGGCGAAGATGTAACCAATTTAGAGGTAGAATTTGCCGAATATTGCGATGCCGAATATGGGATTGCAGTTAATACGGGAACCAGTGCTTTACACCTAGCCCTACTCGCGGCTGGCATTGGTGTAGGGGATGAGGTGATTACAGTGCCATTCACATTTATTGCGACCGTAGCGGCCATTAGCTATACGGGTGCTAGTCCTGTCTTTGTGGATATTGATCCCGTTTCCTACACTATTGATGTCACACAAATTGAAAAAGCTATCACAGAGCGAACCAAAGCTATTATCCCCGTACATTTGTATGGTCAGCCCGCCGATATGGAGCCGATTTTAGAAATCGCGCGGCGGTATGGTTTAGTCGTGATCGAAGATGCTGCCCAAGCTCATCGCGCCGAGTATCAAGGGCAACGTGTCGGAAGTATCGGCGACTTAGGTTGTTTTAGTTTTTATCCTGGCAAAAACTTAGGAGCTTATGGAGAGGGTGGAATCGTCGTCACGAATAATCCTGAGTATGCAAGTACCATTCAGATGTTACGTGATTGGGGACAAGCCAGCCGCTATCACCATATTCTCAGAGGCTACAACTATCGGATGGATAGTATACAGGGGGCTATTTTGCGCGTTAAGTTACGTTATTTAGATGCTTGGACAGAAGCACGGCGTAGCCATGCTGCACGGTATGACCAATTACTGGCAGACTCCAAAGTCCTTACACCGACTGTCATGCCTTATAGCCATCATGTCTATCATATTTATGCAATCCGCACCTCTAAACGGGAGCGACTTCAACAAATCCTCAGTCAACAGAGAATTCAAACAGGAATACATTATCCTGTTCCCGTCCATCTCCAACCCGCTTATGCCGATCTCGGTTATCAGAGAGGGGATTTTCCCCAAGCAGAAGCCGCCGCCCAAGAAGTCCTCTCCCTACCGATGTTTGCTGAACTCACTCAAAGTTACAAATGCAGATTGCAATGGTTATCGTTACAGCAGAGTGCTATTAAAAGGAGAAAAAAACTGACGTGAATGAAATCGCTAAAATGAGTTTAAAATCAAGACTGGTCAAGCCTGTGCATGGCTTACAAGACACCAAACTCGATCCTAACTTTGAAATTGAACTCGCAGAATATTTAAAGCATCAGTATACTCCTGAATCATTAATTGATCTATACGCCCGCTTTGTTGCCAGTGATGGTGATTTTGAGCGATTAATGCGGCGGGCAATTTGGCGTGCTGTAGCCCGTCAATTCGGTCATCAGGTTCAGATTAATAGTCAGGTCGGCTTTAAGCATTTAGAAACCTTTGAAATTGGTGATCATGTCTTTATCGGTTCACAAAGCTACATCCAAGGTAGATTTGATGGGACTTGTAGGATTGGTAATCACGTTTGGATCGGCCCACAAAGTTATTTTGATGCTCGTGATTTAATCATCGAAGATTATGTGGGTTGGGGCCCAGGTGCAAAAGTACTGGGTTCAACTCATACGGGTATTCCCCTAGATGCTCCCATTATTCAAACAACTCTGGAAATCAAATCCGTCAAAGTTGAAACAGGAGCCGATATTGGTATGAATGCCACAATTCTCCCTGGTGTGACCATTGGTAAACACAGTATCGTCGGTGCTGGAGCCGTTGTTACTCAGGATGTACCCCCCTATGCGATCGTCGTTGGGGTTCCTGCCCGTTTTCTCCGATGGCGAGAAGGATCTGAAACTTTAGAAAGTAGGACACAAGATGCACAATAGCAGAATTTTAATTACTGGTGGCGCGGGTTTAGTTGGTTCTCACATCGCTGACTTATTAGTTCAAGAACAAGCTGCCGAAATTATCATCCTCGATAACTTTAGCCGTGGATGCCTACAAAATCTATCCTGGTCACTGGAGCAAGGATCTGTAAAAGTGGTCGAAGGTGATATTCGAGATCGTACCCTTTTAGCGGATTTGATGCAGGATGTTGATCTGGTCTTTCACCAAGCCGCAATTCGGATCACCCAATGCGCCGAAGATCCTCGTCTTGCCTTGGAAGTTATGGCAGACGGTACTTTCAACGTTTTAGAAGCAGCCGTCAAAGCGGGTGTGAAAAAAGTCGTTGCTGCGTCATCCGCTTCAGTATACGGAATGGCAGAAGAATTTCCCACCACCGAGGCTCATCATCCCTACAACAACTTAACGATTTATGGGGCAACCAAAACGTTTAATGAAGGGTTGTTACGCAGCTTCTATCAAATGTATGGCTTAGACTATGTTGTACTTCGCTACTTTAATATCTATGGGCCGCGCATGGATATTTATGGTGTTTACACAGAAGTTCTGATTCGCTGGATGGAACGTATCGCCGCAGGACAACCACCTCTGATTTTCGGTGATGGTCAGCAGACGATGGATTTTATTTATATTGAAGATATTGCCAGAGCGAATATCCTTGCTGCTCAAGCCAATGTCACGGATCAAGCTTTTAATATTGCCAGTGGCATTGAAACGAGTCTTAATGAACTTGCTTATGATTTAGCTAAAGTAATGGGTTCAGATTTGGCACCAGAATATCGGCCAGAACGTAAAGTGAATCCTGTGCAACGGCGGTTAGCTGATCTTAGTAAAACAGAAAAACTTCTGGGTTTTAAAGCACAAGTCTCTCTAGAAGAAGGATTACGACGGTTAGTCAATTGGTGGTACCAACAAAAGCAGGTCAAGGAAATCAATCATGTTTGAAGTAAAACAAAGCATTGCCATCGCTAAACCCTGGCTAGGAGACGCAGAAGCCGAGGCGGTCACTCGTGCAATTCGCTCAGGTTGGGTCACACAGGGGCCAGAAGTTGCGGCTTTTGAACAAGAGTTTGCGGCAACCGTCGGGGCTAAATATGCCTGTGCAGTTTCTAATTGTACAACGGCTCTACACTTAGCCCTCTTAGCCGTTGGGGTACAACCCAATGATGAAGTAATTACCGTCAGCCACTCCTATATAGCCACAGCAAATAGTATTCGCTACTGTGGGGCAATTCCTGTATTTGTCGATATTGAACCCCAAACCTATAATATCAACCCGATGTTAATTGAAAATGCTATCAGCGATCGCACTCGTGCTATTTTGGTGGTTCATCAAATGGGAATGCCTTGTGATCTCAAAGCGATTTTGGCGATCGCTAATCACTATCATTTACCTGTAATTGAAGATGCCGCGTGTGCCATTGGTAGTGAAATTCTCTGGGACGAGCAGTGGGAAAAAATCGGTAAACCTCATGGAGATATTGCCTGCTTTTCCTTTCACCCGCGCAAAGTGATTACGACAGGTGATGGGGGAATGATTACCACAGCTAATCCTGAATGGAATCGACTCTTTCACCTCTGGCGACAACACAGCATGGATGTTTCCGATACTGTACGTCATGGAGCCAAACAGGTAATTTTTGAATCCTATCCCATGTTGGGGTATAACTATCGCATGACGGATCTTCAAGCTGCTGTCGGACGCGAACAACTCAAACGCCTACCAGAGATTGTCAGCCGTCGCCGTTTCCTCGCCCAACAGTATTCTAAAAAGTTAAGCGATTTAGAATTAAAATTACCCACAGAACCCAGATGGGCAAAAAGTAATTGGCAGAGCTATTGTGTTCGTCTACCAAATCAATTAGACCAACGACAGTTAATGCAAGCAATGCTCGATATGGGAGTGGCGACGCGACGGGGGATTATGTGCGCTCACCGAGAACCCGCCTATCTAAAACACTTTAAAGCAGAACAATCATTAATTGAAAGCGAACAGGCTCAAGATTCCGCTATTTTAATACCACTTTATTATCAAATGACAGAAGCGGAGCAAGACTATATTGTTAATATCTTAAAAACTGCCTGTCAAGTCTAAAAAGTTTCAATTAAAACCAATGTCGTCGCCTTGAGCTTTTTCTTAAGGCGATTTTTTGATTATTTTATTTTTAAATCATTTATTACAACAGTTTTTTAATTATATACATCGTAGGGGTTTCGATATCAAACTCTTTATATTTATATCTCATGCTATTAAAAACTATCATAAATTAAATTTAAATTAAGCGAAACTTCTATGTTTAACTCACTTAACTCCTCTACTAGAGAGCAAACAGATTCTTATTTTGCTCCTCCAAGAACCTTAGCTTTTGTTGACACAAATGTTTCTGATATCAATACTATTTTGGCGAGTCTAAATACTGATGTCAAAGTCTTATTAGATGCGAGTCGAGATGGAATTACTCAAATTACAGAAACGTTGCATTATTATCAGAATCTAACCAGTGTTGTCATTATTTCACATGGCAATACCGCCGAGCTACAGTTAGGTAGTAGTCATCTGACTTCCGATTCTCTTCAACAGTACCATTCAGACTTACAGCAATGGTCTACGGCTCTGACTTCTGATGCAGATCTTTTATTCTTTGGCTGTAATGTAGCAGATCAAGAAGCAGGGCAGAACTTTATCCAACAGATCAGCACTCTTACGGGTACAGATGTTGCTGCTTCCACTAATTTAACAGGCGAAACTCACCAAGGAGGTGACTGGACACTAGAATATAGCATTGGCAGTATCGAAACGATTCAACCTTTTATATCCTCTTTGATCGACAACTATCAGGGTTTATTAAATACAACCTTATTTGCGCCGACGGCCACTCCTAGCTTAACCAATTTGACCGATGGCGTTGGCTATGAATTGGGTATGGAGTTTAGTAGTGTTAGAGGCGGACAAATTGAAGCCATTCGTTTTTGGAAAGCACCCAGTGAAACAGGAACTCATGCAGGGAAAATCTGGTCAACTTCGGGAGAACTGCTGGCAAGTACGACTTTTACGAATGAAACCGCTTCAGGTTGGCAAGAGCAAGATTTAAGCACATTACTCAATATTAATGCCAATACGACCTATATTGTTTCAGTTAATATTAACACTTACTATGCTGCAACACCGAGTGGCTTGACTAATGTAATTAGTAGTGGTGAGCTTAGAACAATTGCCGATGGTTCCAATGGGGTATTTGGTGATCCCAATACACTACCGATTCAATCTTTTAATAACACAAATTACTTTCGGGATATTGTCTTTATTCCTGAGCCACCACCAACCGAAAACAACCTAGGTACAGTGACCATTGCTGGTACAGTTCAAGAAGACCAAACTCTAACGGCTACTGTAGATGATGTAGATGGATTATCAGGAGTAACCATCAACTATCAGTGGCAGCAGTTAAATAACAGTACTTGGAGTAATATTACTGGAGCAACTCAGCAAACCTATACTTTAGATGATGCTCAAGTCAATAAATCAGTTAGGGTAAAAGCGACTTATATTGATCTTTTAGGAAGTAGCGAAAATATCACTAGCGATCCGACAACTGTAGTTAGTAATACTAATGATCTAGGTATCGTTGGAATTACTGGTAGAACATCACAGGGCAACACCCTAACGGCTACAGTCAGCGATAATGATGGATTATCAGGTGTAACGATCAACTATCAGTGGCAAAAGTTGAATAATGGAGATTGGGTTGATCTGGCTGGAGTGACCAGCCGAACTCTGACGTTAACCAGTTCTTTGGTCGGTGAAATTATTCGCGTCAGGGCCGACTACACTGATGCTCTTGGCAGTAGCGAAAACATCTTTAGTGAAGCAACTAACCCAATTGCCATCAGTTTACAAACTCTGTTCGCCGCCAATCAAACCCCTAGCCAAACCACTTTAAGCGATGGATCTTCCTACGAACTTGGCATGGAATTTAAGAGTGTTAAGGTAGGACAGATTCAAGCAATTCGCTTCTGGAAATCACCCAATGAAACAGGAACCCATATCGGTAAAATCTGGTCAACATCAGGCACGTTATTAGCGAGTGTGGCTTTCGAGAATGAAACTGCCTCTGGTTGGCAAGAACAACTGTTGACGAATCCTTTAACGATTCAAGCGAATACAACCTATATTGTCTCAGTCAATAGCAATAATCGTTATGCAGCAACGCAAAACGGTTTAGCGAATGTGATTAGTCGTGGTGATCTTAGAACGATCGCTGATGGTTCAAACGGGGTGTTTGGTGACTCCAATACACTGCCGACTCAATCATTTAGAAATACAAACTACTTCCGCGATGTCGTTTTTGCGGTCAATGAGGCTCCAGGTAATAATAATCCTGGTACGGTGACGATCAGTGGGGCAGCCCAAGAACGTGAAACTCTGACGGCAACAGTTGTTGATCTTGAGGGTGCAGGCGGAACGATTATCAACTATCAGTGGCAACAATTAGACAATGGCATTTGGAGTAATATTGACGGAGCAACCAGCCAAACCCTGACCCTGAGTGCTGCACAAGTTAACAAAGCAGTCCGAGTCCAGGTGAGTTATACTGATGATCTAAACAACGACGAAACGGCGATCAGTGATCCAACATCGCTTGTTAGTAATGTTAATGATCTCGGTGTGATCACCGTTAGTGGAAAAACCGCTCAAAATAATACCCTGATGGCTACGGTTAGTGATATTGATGGTCTGGCAGGAGTAACGATTAACTATCAATGGCAAAAATTGCAAGATGGTACCTGGATTGATTTAACTGGCGCAACGAACCGAACTCTCACCCTAGATAGTACTGTCGTCGGTCAGTTCGTTCGGGTCAGTGCCAACTATACAGATGCTCAGGGCGGGAATGAAACCATTTTCAGTGAGCCGACTAACCCAATTGCCATCAGCTTACAAAACGTATTTGCAGCCCAAACTCCAAACTCAATCGATTTGAGCGATGGAAGTGTGTATGAACTTGGCATGGAATTTAGAAGTGTCAGGGCAGGGCAGATTCAAGCGATTCGTTTCTGGAAGTCACCCAGTGAAATCGGAAGCCATACAGGGAAAATCTGGTCAACTTCAGGCGTTTTACTGGCTAGTGTAACTTTTGAGAATGAATCCGCTTCGGGTTGGCAGGAGCAGGATCTAGAGGTTCCTTTAAATATTAAAGCCAATACTACTTATATCGTTTCGGTCAATAGTAACGGTTACTATGTCGCAACGTCTAGAGGGCTAGCCAGTGTAATCAGTCGTGGTGACCTTAGAACAGTAGCAGACGGCTCAAATGGAGTCTTTGGTCAGATCAACAAGCGACCCACTCAATCTTTTGAAAATACAAACTACTTCCGTGATGTCGTTTTTGCCGTTGTTCCTCCACCTGCTAACAATAATCTTGGTACAGTGACGATTACTGGCACCGTTAGAGAAGATCAAACCCTGAGCGCGATCGTCGGTGATGCTGATGGGTTAAGCGATGTAACGATTAATTATCAGTGGCAGCAGTTCGATAATGGAAATTGGACAGATATTGAGCGAGCCACGGGAGAAACTCTGACCTTGGGCGATGCTCAGGTCAATAAATTATTACGGGTAATGGTCAATTATGTTGATGAACAAGGCAATAGTGAAGAGCTAATTAGTGTGGCTACTCCATTGGTGATTAATGTTAATGATCCTGGCTCCATTAGCATTAATGGTAGACGTGAACAAGGCAATATCTTAATCGGTTTAGTAGAAGATAATGATGGACTCTCTGGAATAGAAACGATCGTCACTATTGACTATCAGTGGCAACAATTGATCAATGGCACTTGGACGAATATCATTGGAGCAACTACAGCCAGCATCGAGCTAAACAGCAGCTTTGTCGGTCAACAAATTCGTCTGCGAGCAGACTACACCGATACTCTGGGTACCAACGAAACACTCTTTAGTAATCCAACTATTCCGATCGTCGCTCATTTAGATACCTTTTTCACACCAGCTTTAACCCCAACCCAAACTAATTTAAATGATGGCAATGCCTACGAACTTGGGATGGAGTTTACCAGCTTAAGATCAGGACAGATTCATGGAATTCGTTTTTGGAAAGCAGCTAATGAGATAGGAACCCATATCGGTAAAATCTGGTCAACGTCAGGCACGTTATTAGCGAGTGTAACGTTTATTAACGAAACCCCCTCAGGTTGGCAAGAACAAATCCTAGAGACACCCTTAAATATTCAAGCTAATACAACATATATTGTTTCAGTTAATAGCAACCGCTCTTATGTGGCAATCTCTAATGGTTTAGGGAATTCCATTATCAGTGGCGATTTTAGAACCATTGCTGATAACTCTAATGGGGTTTATGGACAGCCGAATACCTTACCAACTCAATCATTTAAGAACTCAAACTACTTCCGTGATATCATTTTTGTCGTTAATCCACCACCTGTCAATAATAATCCAGGCACAGCAACTGTTAGTGGCATCGTCGAGGAAAATCGAACCCTGACGGCAACGGTCACCGATACTGATGGATTAAGTAATGTAACGATTAATTATCAGTGGCAGCAGTTAGACAATGGAACTTGGAGCGATATTGACGAAGAAAATCGAAAAACGCTGGTTTTAGGCGATGAACAGGTTAATAAGTCAGTGCGTGTACGAGTATCTTATATTGATGTTCTTGGCAGTAGTGAAGATGTATTTAGTGCAGATACGATCGCTGTTACTAATATCAATGATCCTGGAGCAACGCTGCTCAGTGGCAGTGCAGTTAGTGGTCAGACGTTAAAAGCAAATGTGATTGATGATGATGGAATAACAAATGTAACCATTACCTATCAGTGGCAAGTGTTTAATAACAATACTTGGAGTAATCTTAGTGGAGCGTCGGCACAGATGTTAACGATTAACTCCTCGCTTTTAGATAAGCAAGTTCGAGCAATTACGACCTATACTGATGCTCACGGTACCAGTGAAAACGCTCTTACTAAAGAAGTAACTATTGCAGCCCAAAATCAGATTGTTCTTGAAAACCAACAGCCTGGGACGAGAAATTGGGAGATTACTGATCTTGCTGACAATAATGAAATTGCTGGTTATGCTTCAGCAACAAGCGTTAATAAAGGAGGATATTTACCGCTTAAAGTTTCCTTAAAACAACTTGGTAAATATAGGATTGATATCTATCGCTTAGGCTATTACGGCGGTGATGGCGGTCGCTTTATTGTTAGTAGTGGTGAACTCGATGGAGTAACTCAATCAGGGCCAACTACTGATCCGACGACCAAATTAGTTGAGTATAAGTGGAATACTTCTTACAATGTGCTGGTGGGTAACGATTGGACGAGTGGTTTATATATTGCGAAGTTAACGGAAATCTCATCAAATAAACAATCTCAAATCTGGTTTGCGGTTCGTGATGATGAGCGTCCTGCTGACATTGGATTCCAGGCAAGTTTTACCACCTATCAAGCTTATAACAATTATGGAGGTTATAGCTTATATAATGCGAATAGTAGTGGTGAGCAACGAGCTTTTGCTGTTTCTTTTGACCGACCTATGGCACCCACTCACTTAGGTACAGTCAATAATGATGGCTACAACGTCAATAATATGTTGGCTTGGGAATACCATAAAGTACGCTGGCTTGAGTCGCAAGGCTACGATATCTCATACTACACAAATCTAGATGTAGCGGTCAATCCTTTGCAGCTGTACTCCCAAAGAACATTTTTGTCAGCGGGCCACGATGAATATTGGTCGATGGAAATGCGAGATCATGTCGAGCAAGCCCGTGATAGAGGAACTAATTTAGCTTTCTTTTCTTCTAATACTGCTTACTGGCGTGTTCGCTTTGAACCCTCAAGTTCTGGAGAGGCTAACCGCGTCATGGTTTGTTACAAACAGAGTTGGGGGCTTGACCCAGTTGCCCAAAATGATGTTTCTCAAGCCACAACTACATTCCGTAGCTCTGAGGTCAATCGTCCAGAAAATGCTCTGATGGGAATTATGTACACAGGGAATACATTTGGGGGTACTCAGGGATTTGACTTTATCCCGATCAATCCTTCAGATCCTTACTACAATGGCTGTTGTCCTGAATGCGGGCCTCTCAGAGGATTAGTCGGATATGAGTGGGATTCAGTGGTTAATAATGGCTTTACTCCACCTGGTTTGGTTGTTCTAGGACAATCAAATGTTATTCCAACCGATGATCTTCCCGATCTTCCTTCTGGAACAAATGTGACTGTTGCGAATGCTGTCCGTTTTACAACTGCTAGTGGTGCTAGAGTTTTTTCGATTGGCTCTAATCATTGGGTATGGGGGTTAGATAGCGATCGTCTCAACGATCCACGAACCGATCCTCGCGCTCAACAATTTGCTGTTAATATTTTCGCCGATATGGGTGCTATACCAATGACTCCCAGTGCTGGGATCATTATCCCCTAATGGTTAGTACGCAAAATGTAGGGATTTAGAAACAGTGTAGCAATACTTTCAATCGCTAAAATCCCTACACATTTACTACTATCCCACTCCCAAATTTTGATAGGTAAAGCTCATGGAAGAATACACGTTTGAAGAACTAGATTTGCAAGACATTTCAATTGTCTTAGCCATCAGTAACAATAATCCTGCAATTTTAACGCCCAATTTCCTACAAGGTAGCGGGATCGTGCCAACAGATTGGAAACTGGTAGGCCCCCCTACCTTCTCGCCTGCGTTTACTCAGGTTGGATTTGATAACGGAATAACAGTTAGTGCTAACTATCAGACCGTTATTTTTGGGGAACGCCTCGCCCAAGATCAACCTCTAGAAGCGTTAAAGACCCCTCAAATCGTTAGCCAATATCTGACAACACTACCCCATCTTGATTATCATGCGATCGGGATCAATCCGATCCGATTTATCACTTTTGAAAACCGATCCCTAACTGCCCACCAATACATGACAGAAAAGCTTCTGAATCAAGCGGTTTGGCAGAAAAATGGCATCACTCCCACACAAATCGCACTCAACGTATCTTACACCCTAGAAAGAAGTCAATTGCAATTGATTATTAAGGAGGTACAACTGCAACTGCCAGGCCGAGAAGTTCCAGCCGTCATGTTTGGCGGCAATTTCCACTATGCACCATGTCATAGTGATTCAGAGGAGGAACGGCTACACAGTTTCAAGCAGATACTCGCAGACTGTCCTGCTGATTTGAGGCTATATCATAACTTGCTTGACCAGCAATTTTTAGTTGGAATTACATCAAAATCAATTTCTACCGTTTCTTTAACTACGGTTTAGGAAGTGTCATTCGTAATTTACTAACTTACTACCTGACCTTTCTACTTTATTTTTTTAGCATCAACGCTAACTTAGCCAAAAAATAATATGGAGACTTTAGTCAAACCAAAACTGGTATTTTTTCAGTTCAAAAATGATCAAAATCTCTCTCAATTTGTTTTTTTACACAGACAACAACATATCAAATGTCTATCAGAATTTTTTGAGATAACCGTCATTAACGAAGATTGTGACTATTCCCAGATTTGTGAGCGATACCAACCCGATCTAACACTTTTTGAAAGTGGGGTTAACTATCGCCATTGTTATCGACTAACAATTAGCAATACTAACACTCAATCAGAGATTCCTAAACTAGGTTTGCATAACGGTGACTCTTGGTGTGAAGCACGTGCTGGTTTTATTTCAGATATGGAACATTGGGGGATAGATACTTTTTTTTCTATTTGTACTACGACTGCTGAATACACACCAGACATTTCGGAAAACGTATTTGTTTGGCCCAATTTTATTGATCCTGCTTTATATCGAGATTATGGTCAATCTAAGGTTATACCTGTCCTTTTGACGGGATCTACCTATTCACTTTATCCTTGGCGGCAACAAATCAATGAGGTTATTTCACAAAATTATCCATCACTGATTTGTCCTCATTTAGGATACGGAAAAAATGCAGAATTGCGAATGCTCTACGGTGAAAAGTATGCTAAAACAATTAATGCTTCTTGGTTCGTACCAACTTGCGGCACTATAGCGAAAGAAGTTGTTCGCAAACATTTTGAGATTCCAGCGTCTAAAGCTTGTCTACTCACCGAAAAAACTCCGTTTCTTGAAGCCGCAGGTTTTGTTGATCTACAAAATTGTGTTTTTGCTAATAATACAGATGTATTAGAAAAACTAGATTATCTATTTCAAAACTTAGATGAACTAGAGAAAATTATTGATGCTGGATATCAGCTAGTCCACTCTCGACATACTTTGAAACATCGAGATCAAATTTTACAATGGTATAATCTTCACAATCAGCTTCAAGCCCATCAGAAGATCGTTCAAGCCAATCCTTTTGAATCCCTTTCTATTGTAGGAGAATCATCTAACGCTAAAATTGCACACTTTACCTGCAACGGATTAATAGTTGAGCTTCTCCGTCAAGGAGATGAAAAACTTTTAGCTGGTCAATATCAAGAAGCAGAAGCTTTATATTTTCAGGTTCATGAGCATATCTGCTGGATGCCTGAACCGCAGTTACGATTGGCACTTTGCAAGCTCTATCAAGGTCATGCTGATGGGGGACTACTTTGGGTTCTAACCCCCATTAAATACACGCTTAATCTCTATAAAGCTTTAGATCCTGATCCCGTGGAGTGGGCTTATTTTATCATTGCGCTCCTTTGTAAAGGTAAATTAGATGAAGCAATCAGATGCGCTGACCAATTTTTATCACTTCGTCATCCTGAGTTAGATTGGACTCGTTGGGTTGTGGATTTTCTGAAAAATGGAGGAAGCAAAAATACAAGACCCAATATTGATTTAGTAAAACGTCGTTATAGCGTTCATCAACTTCCCTCTCAAAGCTTCGATGAGTGGATTGATCACCTTTGTATCATGCTTAAAGCTTGTAAACAGTTGCATTTTGTAAAAGCGATCAAATTAACCTTGTCCGAAGAAAAAGAGTTGAAACAAAAAGCCATACTAAATTATCAAAAATGGAGGCATGATTCAACCCATAATTTAAAACAAGCAACTTATTCTAAGCCTGTTGAAGTTTTATCATTGATTTCGGCGCTAGAACTAGAAATTCAACATATTAGTTTAGATAAACGGCTTAAAATAAAAGTAAAAAAAGTAAGCAAAAAAATCATTAATTACATTTTGTCTAAAGTTTTTAAAGTCTCAATATCAATTTCTTAAAAATGAAGCAGTTAGAATTAGTTCACAAATCAGCCCTAATACCTTCAATTTAGCTTGCTACTGCTCTCTCTTTAAAATTTTAATCATAATGGTAATTAGATGAAAATTGCTTTTGTATCTACTAATGATTTTGCTCCCTGGGGAGGTAGTGAAGAGCTTTGGTCTCAAACAGCTATGCGAATGGTATCTGAGGGATATAGGGTAGGGATAAACATTAAAGCTTGGAATCCTGAAGCACTTGCAATATTAAAACTTGAGCAAGCGGGTTGTTTGATTGTGCGTCGGGAAAACTTCTCTAGCCCTCTACAAAGACTAATCACAAAATTACAAAATACTCAAAGAGATTTTGCTTTTCTAGACCGATTTAAACCTGAACTTGTTGTTATTTCTCAAGGAGGTAATTCTGATGGTCTTTCTTGGATGGAAGCTTGCATAGCCAAAAATATACCATTTGTTGTTATTAGCCAGGCAGTGGCAGAAAGCTTTTGGCCCAATGATGAGTTAGCCCAAAATTTGGCACAAGCTTATGCAAAAGCTAAATACAGTTATTTTGTATCCCGTGCTAATTTACAACTCACTCAAATGCAGATAGCAACAACGCTTAAAAATTCAAAGATTATTGCCAATCCTTTTAATGTCTCCTATGATGTAAAAGTTAAGTGGCCTGATGAAAATCAAATTTTCAAGTTAGCTTGTGTGGCACGTCTTGAGCCTTTTGCTAAAGGACACGACATTTTATTTAAACTTTTGAATACTGATAAATGGAAAAACAGGCCTATTCAAGTATCGCTTTTTGGAAATGGCACAAATCAAAAATCTTTGTCTAAATTAAAAGAGCTTTGGAATCTCAAAAATGTTGTTTTTTCAGGATTTACAAATAATGTTGAAGCCATTTGGGAAACTCATCAGGCACTCATTTTGCCTTCTCGATTTGAAGGTTTACCGATTGCATTAGTTGAAGCTATGTTATGTGCTAGGCCTTGCATTGTGACAGATGTAGGAGGGAATAGCGAACTGATCGAAGATGGAGTTAGCGGTTTTATTGCAATAGCTCCTAAAGTCGAATGTCTTGATGACACTCTTGAACGAGCTTGGCAACAACGTCATTCTTGGGATGAAATTGGACAGAATGCGGCAATTAGAGTCAGAAAATTAATCCCAAGAGATCCAATAGAAGTTTTTACTAATGAATTGAAAAGTTTAATTGAATAAAGTCACTTGTCTAAGAATCTAAAATTGAGAGCTTGATTCATCTTTAGAATGACCCTGTTAATACCTAAACAAAGACAAATTTTTTCTGATATCTAAAAATAAAATTTTAATGAATTTAGCTCACAAATCTTATAATCCAAATGAATTAAGATGAAAATTGCAATTATTAGTAAATCAGATCGATTTAGTGGTGGAGCCAGTCGAGTTGCTGAAGATCTCGCGCTTTGGCTTAATGAAGCCGGACATCAAGCCGATCACTTGATAGCTTTCTCTAATCAAGAACCTCTTTCATTCCAACAAAGTTTATATGGTACTGGATTAAAGTTTAAGCTTTGTCGAAAAATTCATTCAATTACTAATCGTTATGGCTTTCGAGAACTATTGCCTGTTGAATACTGGTTAAATCTGAGCCAAATAATTCAAACTTATGATCTGCTCCATTTCCACGATCTTTACTCAGCAATTTCGCCATTCACTTTAGCACTCGTGTCTCGACGCAAGCCGACTTTTTTTACTGTACATGATTGCTCGGCTTTTACAGGTGGCTGTCTTTATCCAATCGAATGTCATAAATTTAAGAGTTACTGCCATCAATGCCCTCAGTTACCCCAAGACACTTGGTTCGCTCGGTTGCGCGATCACACTAGAGAAATTCAGAGTATACAACGATGGCTTGCCAAACATTCTCAGATTCGTTATATCTTTCCGAGTCAATGGATCTCCCAAAATGGAAATCTAGCTTTATCCTTTAAAATTCCTCCTGTGATCATTCCATATGGAATTGATTTGAAGTTTTTTAATGAGCAAACTAAAGAAAAGGCAAAAGCTGCTCTCAATCTGCCTCAAGGTCGTAAGATTGTGGCAATATCAGCAAATTATTTAGCCGCTTCACATAAAGGAGTTAGATACGCGATCGCGGCTTTACAGAGTTGCCGTGATTTGTCGCCTCTTGTTTTAGCTGTGGGGCATTGTAATGATGAGTTGAGAGAAGTTTGTCAAGGGCTAGACCTTCGAGAAATGGGTTTTCTGTCTAATCCAAAACGGCTGGCACAAGCTTATTTGGCATCGGATCTCATGCTTTTTTGTTCTTTGGCCGATAACCTACCACTTACTATTTTAGAGGCGATGGCTGCATCAACGGTTATTGTTGGGTTTGCTACAGGTGGCGTACCAGAAATGATTCAAAACGGACGCAACGGCATTTTAGTAGAACCTACAAATCAGGAGGCACTTAATCAAGCTTTGCGTCAGGCTCTTTCGTCTAATGACATTACGACAATGGGACAGCAAGCCCGCCAAGACGTTGAAAACAACTTTAGTCAAAGTCTATTTCTCCAAAAACATATTGAACTCTATCAAGAGTTAGAAGAATTTTCATTATCTAAATCTACTACACCTGAGCAAATTCTCTCTGTTTAATTGTCCTGATACCAGAATGTAAAATTTCATGCAATCTTTTGATATTTTTGATACGATTCTAGTCCGCACCTGGGCTAAACCCACTGACCTTTTTTGGGAACTTGGCGTTCAACTTCAACAAACACAGTTGATTACGGTTTCACCAGCAACCTGGCAGAAAATACGAGTCGAGGCTGAAAGTGTTGCCCGACAAAAAATTTTAACGGGGGAAGTCACTTTAAATCAGATTTACGAAGAATTGAAGACTATTTTAAATTGGTCTATCCAAGAGGTTGAAGAAGCGCTCAAATTAGAACTTAAACTAGAAAAATTAAGCCTTCGTCCAATTCCAGAAATTCAGCGTAAAATTCAAGACCTTCATCAACTTCAACAACCCATCGCTTATCTTTCAGATATGTATCTACCAACGGAAACAATTAAAGATTTCCTGAAAGAGTATCAAATTTGGGCTAATGGCGATCAGCTTTATGTGTCTGCTGAAGCGGGAGTTGGAAAAGGAAGTGGCGAACTTTTTCAGTATTTTATGTTACAAAATAATTTAAAAGTTTCTGAGCTTCATCATACTGGAGATAATTTACATTCAGATTTTAAAGTTCCTCAGAAGTTAGGCATTAAAGTCACTCCTTTTAGACGATCGCATCTTAATCGTTATGAGCGTTTGATTGCTGATGATCCTAAACTTTCAGTAAGATTTCGCTCATTTGTGGCAGGATCTAGCCGTTTATGTCGTCTACACTGCCCAGAAACCGATTTCCGCCGTCAGACGATTTGGGATACGGCGGCGAATGTAATTGCTCCTCTTGTTTTTGGTTTTGTTCACTGGGTATTACAACAAGCCAAGCAACAAGGGATACAAAGACTGTATTTTATGGCTAGAGATGGCCAAATTCTCCTAAAAGTGGCTCAAATCATTTGTCATCAATGGGGATATGATCTTGATTGCCGATATCTTTATGGTTCTAGACAAGCTTTTCATTTTCCTGCGCTACAAACGCTAGGTGAACATGAATTTAACTGGATTTTAGATAATCCTGCGTTTCTATCGGTTCGTATTGTTTGTCAGCGCGTCAATCTTGAACCCGAAAAGATTGCTGATACACTGATACATCATGGTTTCTTGCGAGAAAGTTGGGACAGAAATTTGGCTCATCACGAAGTACTGGCTTTAAAAGCAGTACTTCAAGAACCATCGGTCAGTAAAATGATCTTAACTTTAGCCAAGACCTATCGAGAAAAAGCGGTAGGATACTTTAAACAAGAGGGGATGGCAGATGGAATTCCTTTTGCAACCGTCGATATTGGTTGGTCTGGTAAATCTCAGCGATCGCTTAGTCAAATTCTGGCGGCGGCTCAGATCTATCCAGCAACGGGTTTACAGGGATTCTTTTTTGGATTACTCAGCAAGACACAAGCTTTTTCCACCGATTGTTTAATGTCTTATTTTCTAGAAAGTGATCAAGTTAGTGAACGACGCTTCTTGTGTGATTCTCAAATTCTGGAACTGTTTCTAGCAGCCGATCATGGTAGTACCGTAAGATATGAACAACAAGACGATCGCTATCATCCGATCCTACGTTCACAAAAAAATGAAAGTGGTATTGCCTGGGGTGTTTTAGTCCAGCAAGAAGCAATTGTTGAATTTACAAAATATTTAACTGAAAACTTACAACCCGATGAATGTAAAGTTGAGTATTTCCAACAAGTGACTGAAGAATTACTTCACATCTTTATTAATAGTCCAAACCGAGCAGAATCGGAGGCATTTGGTACACAGTCCTTCTCACAGCACCAGTCAGAAAGCCGATTTTATGATCTTGCTCCTGCCTATAACTGGATCGATGGCATAAAAATGCTCTTTGACTGGCAATATGTACATAGCTTTGCCTGGCTTCCTGCATCAATCCACAGAAGTCATCCACTGACACGCCTGCCCCTGCGCTTTATCAAAAGACTACGATCCAGCTTAACCTATGCTTATTTTGCCTGGCAGGAATTTGAGAAGGAAAACGAACAACAAGCTAGAAATTTGGGGTTTAAAGCTTTACAAGCCAATCCAATCATCTTGTTATCCAAACGTTTTAGCCGTATGGGTTTATTTTTAACCGCAAAAGCTATCTTACGTCTTAAAAATGACTATCAAATTTTAATCAGGAAGACTTTATGGTAAATATTCCTTATCACATGGCTAGACTTCGAGGACGAGTGAGTCGCACTCTCTATCAAGCTGGACTAGCACAAATTGTCAGGGTGCCTCTCCCACCAAGTCAAGAGATTTCCGTCAATGTTTTTGCGCTTTCCTGTGAACGGGATTTGCCTGAACAAGTTGCTAGTATTCGCTCATTTATTCGTTATGTTGGGGTTCCTGATCAGTTTACGGTGATTTCTGATGGTAGTTACACTGAGCAAAGCTGTCATTTACTCAGTCAAATTCATCCTTGTGTTAAAGTTGTCCCGATTCATCAGTTAGTTAAACCTGATCTTCCTCAAGCGGTGTATGAATATGCTGCTAATAATCCGATGGGAAAAAAGTTAGCCGTTCTTTTATCGATTCCCATTCAAAAAACGACGATTTACACTGATTCAGATATTCTTTTTTTTCCAGGTGCAGTTGATTTAGTGAGGATTATCAATTCTGAGGAGACGTTTTCTCGCTACTTACCCGATTGTGCGACAAAAATGGATGAGCGAGTTATTTATAACGATTCAGAAAAGTTAAATCCTGTCAATGGAGGATTCATTATTTTCAAAGAAAAACCTGACTGGCAATTTGCCATGAAACGTTTTTTAAAACTTAAAGAACTCACTCATTATTTTACAGAACAAACTCTGGTTCATCTCACTATGCACCACAATCATTCTCAACCTCTTTGTACTAAACGCTATGTTTTAAGTGTTGATGACCAATTTATTTATCCTGATCAATTTGCTGAATCTAATCTTGTTTTAAGACATTATGTAAGTGATATTAGACACAAATTCTGGTTTCATTTAAGTATTTGAAATTATGATTTATCAATGTATTCCTTCTTCTTTAAATGTAGATGGGGGAGTCAAAAATTATGTAAAATCTTTACTAGATTGGCGAATACCAAATACAAGCGATAATATTCTTACAACACTTCAGAATATTCGCCTCGAACAGTTCGACTTGCTTCACATTCATGGAGCCGAACTCTTAGGTGAGATTTGGCATAAATGTCCTGTTATTTACACTCTACACAATCATAATTCATACTGTCCGAGTGGGACTAAATATCTAACAGCTAATCAATTAAGTTGTGAGCGTACAATGTCAAAATTAGGCTGTACTTGGGGTCATTTAGTGGAAGGTTGTGGCAGCCGCCGCCCACAAAATATGATTAAAAATTTACAACGATCGCAATGGGAATTAGAAACTCTAAAAAGGTTAAAAATTCTGATTATTGCTAATAGTAATTATGTTCGAGGATGGCTCATTAAAAATGGTTTACCTCCCCATCAAGTTATCACTCTACACTGTGGTGTTTCTAAGCCCTCAGCGATTCAACCTTTAACACAAAATATTCACCAAAATCAGAGGATTTTATTTGTGGGGCGCATTGTTCCTGATAAAGGACTTAGCTGGCTTCTCGAAGCTTTAACTTTAACTGAGCCAAAAATTCATCTTGATATTGCAGGTGACGGATGGGAACGACCTCAGATGGAAAACTTAGTAAAGAAATTAGGTTTAACAAAAAGAGTAACTTGGCAGGGTTGGTGTCATCAGCAAAAGTTAGATGAACTCTATCAACAGTGTTTTTGCGTTATTTTTCCGAGTGTTTGGCCTGAACCAGCAGGGTTAGTCACCCTCGAAGCTTATGCGCGTTATCGTCCTGTTATTGCTAGTGCAGTTGGCGGTATTCCTGAATATTTACACTCTGGTGAAACAGGCTTGCTCATCAAAGCAAATCATAGGACACAACTTGCAGCAGCAATTAATGAACTCAGTCAAGACTATTTTAAAACTCAGAAGATGGGACAACAAGGCCATACTTTGTTTAAGGAGAAATTCACGATGGATATTCATGTTCAAAAACTACAAAAAATTTATGAGCAGTATCTTGCCTAATTCTAAAAATTTATTGTGGAGCAACAGTCAAAAAAATGTCATCAACTCAACCCAAAATTTTAGTTACGGGCGGTGCGGGTTATATTGGCTCCCATGCCGTTTTAGCTTTGCAGCGTTCAGGTTTTGAAGTGTTAGTTCTCGATAATCTAGTTTATGGACATCGAGATCTAATCGAAAACGTTCTTCAAGTCCCTTTAATTGTTGGAGATACAGGCGATCGCCTATTACTCGATCATGTATTCGCAACCTATGATATTGCTGCTGTAATGCACTTTGCGGCTTATGCTTATGTCGGCGAGTCTACGGTTAGTCCTGATAAATACTACCGTAATAATGTCGTCGGCACTCTAACTCTTTTAGAAGCCATGTTATCAGCATCCATTGATAAATTTGTCTTCTCGTCAACTTGTGCAACTTATGGTAAAGCGCAAACTACACCAATTTATGAAAATCATCCCCAAGCTCCGATTAATCCTTATGGAGCTAGTAAGTTGATGGTTGAACAAATCTTGCAAGATTTTAACGCAGCTTTTGGTCTAAAATCGGTCACATTTCGTTATTTCAACGCATCAGGAGCCGATCCATCAGGGATGCTCGGTGAGGATCATTCTCCTGAAACTCATCTGTTGCCACTTGTCTTGCTCACTGCTTTAGGACAACAAGACTCAGTCAGCGTTTTTGGAACAGATTATGCGACACCTGATGGAACTTGTATTCGAGATTATATTCATGTTGCTGATATCGCTCAAGCGCATGTTTTAGGGCTGAAGTATTTGTTGCAAGGTGGACACACAGAAGTTTTTAATCTGGGTAATGGGAATGGATTTTCAGTCAAACAGGTCATTGATACGGCTCGACAAGTGACCCAAAAAGACATTCTTGCAGTTGAACATCCGCGCCGCCTGGGTGATCCCCCTATGTTAGTTGGCAGTAGTGAGAAAGCCAGAAAAATTTTAGATTGGCATCCCCAGTATTCCGATTTAACTCAGATTATTAGTCATGCTTGGCAATGGCATCAAAAACGGCATAATCCAGAAAAAATCAGTTTGGAGCCTCAATTGACGGATAGTTTAGCAGATGCTTTACCTATTCAAAAAGTTTTAACTCATCTGACCAATCGTTAGGTATGAAATTAGCTATTGTGACACGCAACATCATCAAAGGGGATGGTCAAAGCCGTGTAAATTATGAAATTGCCCAGGAAGCGATTCGACGCGGTTATCAGGTGACTTTACTGGCAAGTTGCATTGCGCCTGAACTCCAGCGTAGCCATCAAATTAACTGGATTAATATTTCAGTAAAACGATGGCCCTCTCAACTTCTGAGCAGTAAAATTTTTTCTTGGCGAAGTGCTAAATGGCTACGGCAACACCGTCATGAGCTTGATGTAGTTCAAGTGAATGGAACTAATACAGAAGTACCAAGTGATATTAATGCAGCCCATTTTATCCATAGCTCTTGGTTACGCTCACCTGTTCATCCTTGGCGATTGCGGCGCAATTTTTCGGGTGCTTATCAGTGGCTTTATACTATTTTGAATGCTCAACAAGAAAAAAAAGCCTTTTGTCAAGCGAAAATTGTTGTGGCCGTATCCGAGAAAGTTAAGCAAGAATTAATGGATCTCGGCATTCCAAAAGAGCAAATTCGAGTCATTTTCAATGGTGTTGATCTTGATGAATTTTCCCCAGGTTTTGTTGAACGAAGCTCTCTAGGTTTACCAGAAGAAGTCCCCTTAGCTCTTTTTGTCGGCGATCTTCGGACTCCTCGCAAAAACTTAGATACTGTATTAAATGCTTTAATTGATGTCCCTGAGTTACATTTGGCTGTAGTAGGCTCTCTAGAAAAAAGTCCTTATCCTCAACTCGCTAAAGAATTAGCTCTCAGTGAGCGTGTCCATTTTTTAGGGTATCGCTCTGATGTTTCAAATGTAATGAAAGCGGTGGATTTCTTTGTTTTTCCATCGCGCTATGAGGCTTGTACACTGGTTCTATTAGAAGCGATGGCGACGGGTTTACCAATTATCACAGCAATTACAGCAGGGGGATCTGAGATGATTACACCAGATTGCGGCATCGTTTTACCAGATTCAGAAGATACAGCCGCGTTGACACAAGCTCTGACTAAACTAACTCATGATCGCATTCTTAGATTACAAATGGGTCATTCAGCCATGACAATCGCCCAACATCATAGCTGGCGCAAGATGGCTCAGAGTTATTTTGATCTATTTGAAGCATTAGTCGAGCCATGAAGATAACCGTTATTATTCCCACTTACCGCCGTCCACAAGATTTAGCGCGATGCTTGAGCGCACTACAAGAACAAACTCGTTTGGCGGATGAAATTTTAGTCATCATTCGTCAGAGTGATCTTCAAACTTGGGACTATTTTAAGACGTTTAATTTTGAGTTACTACCTTTGAAAACGCTCATGGTGGAAGTACCAGGGGTCGTAGCGGCGATGAATTTGGGTTTAGATGCAGCGACGGGAGATCTGATCGCTTTTACGGATGATGATGCAGCACCACATCCTTCATGGTTAGAGAGGATGGAATGTCATTTTGTCTTAGATGAGCGCATTGGTGGAGTTGGAGGGCGTGACTTTGTCTATTACGGGACTCAAGAATCTTGGCTCATTGAAGGTGAGCGTCAAATTGTTGGCCAGCTTTTATGGTATGGGAAAATGATTGGCAATCATCATTTGGGAATCGGAACGGCTCGTGAGGTAGATGTACTTAAAGGTGTCAATATGAGTTTTCGCAAAACAGCAATTCATAATCAACGATTTGATTGCCGCATGAGAGGAAGTGGGGCACAGGTACATTATGAAATGGCTTTTTGTTTTGCCTTAAAAGACGAAGGTTGGAAGCTGATTTATGATCCAACGATCGCAGTCAATCATTATGGAAGTCCTCGTTTTGATGAAGATCGGCGCGGACAATTTAATGAAACGGCTTTAATCAATCTTGCCCACAATGAAACATTAGCTTTACTGGAGTATTTAGGCTTGACACGTCGTTTTTTCTTTCTAATGTGGGCTATCTTAGTCGGTAACCGAGCCACCCCAGGTTTTCTACAATGGCTTCGGTTATTGCCCAGTGAAGGAAAACTAGCTCGACAGAAGATGTTCGCTTCTTTACAAGGTCGCTGGCTCGGCTGGAAAACTTGGCAGCAATCTTGTTTACCTAAAATTTAAGCACCCATTTTTAAGGAGTTACATTCAATGAGTCAAATCAGTATTGAAACTTTTTGGAATAAAATTTATGAGGCTAATCCAACTCAAGCACCCAATGAGCAAGATCCAGTGTTACTAGCTGCTTTAAAACATTTTGGCAATATTAAAGGTGCAAGATTATTAGATCTAGGTTGTGGCAATGGAAGTAGTTCTTTATTTTTTGCTAAGCAGGGAGCTAATGTTGTTTCTATTGATATCAGTGATGTCGCCATTCAAAGTCTTACTCAACTTTGTGTCGAGAATAATATTACAAATATCACTCCGATGAAATGTTCGGCTTTTGAAATTGCGGAACTAGGAACCTTTGATTTTGTCTTTGGAAGTATGATTCTTCATCATCTCGAACCCTTTGCCGTTTTTGTTGAATCTCTAAAGCAAAGTCTTTCACCGAAAGGTAAAGCTTTTTTCTATGAAAATAATGCTTTAAGTAATTTATTAATTTGGTTTCGGACTCATCTCGTCGGTAAATATGGAATTCCTAAGTATGGTGATCATGATGAATTTCCTTTAACACCTGCCGAAATTGCCATACTTAAACAAAAATTTACTGTTAATATTATTCACCCCCAATTAGTCTTTTTTGGACTGGCTTCAATTTATTTATTAAAAGGAAATTGGCATTCTTCATTACAAAAATTAGATTCTTTTTTAGAACAGTTTCCACGTTTTAAAAAATATTCTTACTTACAATATGTGCTTCTAGAAGTAAATTAGTTTAATTATTAATAGTATCCAAAAAAGTAGTGTCATCTTTATATAATCCTCGTCAGCAATCTTTTACAAAAGGGAATTCTTTCTTTAACTTACAACCAGCTTCAGCATGGATGGCTATCTTAGGATTAGTTGTTTTTACATTGCTGGGAGTTTTAGGGGCTGGAAAAATTGTCCGTTTAGCTTTTCCAGTGGCATCCTTTGGAGTCGGAGTATTTCTCTATCAAAGATACTCTACTTTTTATATAAGCTTTTGTTGGTGGATTTGGTTTCTTGCACCATTAATCCGTCGCTTAATTGATTTTAGAAGTGGTTATCAAGATCAAAGTATCATTCTAATAACACCTTTTCTCATCTCGTTAATTCCCGCACTTAACTTTTTGCAGTATATTCTAAAAAAGTATCCTTATCGTCAAGGGGGTTTACCTTTTATTTTGGCATTGATCGGTATCTTATATAGTTTTAGTATTGGGTTAACTAATATTTTAGATCATCAGTCAAGTTTAACTTTGATGATGCGTCGATTAATCGAGTGGATTTCTCCCATTACTTTCGGTTTTTACATATTGGCTAACTGGAGAAATTATCCCAACTTAAAACAAAATTTACAGCGTACTTTTTTTTGGGGTGCGATCGTTATGGGAGGTTATGGATTAATTCAGTTTTTTTTCATGCCGCCCTGGGATTTGTACTGGAGAGAAAAAGTTGTTGAACTTAGAGGTTTTGCTAATGTAGAACATACTATCTGGAGTACATCAAACTCAAATGGACATTTCGCCGCTTTAATGATTCCTTGTTTAATTTTATTATTTAATCATCAAAATACTTGGCGAATTCCAGTTGCAATCGTCAGTATTTTAGCTTTTTTATTAGCTCAAGTTCGGACGGCTTGGGCAGCTTGTATAATTGGAATTGTATTGCTCATTAGTAATCTTCATCCACGTCTTCAAATCCGTATCATTCTCGCGCTACTCGTGCTACTTTTAGCCGTATTTCCACTAGCGACAGTAGAGCCTTTTTCTAGTATGCTTGATGCTCGTTTTCAAAGTTTTTCTAATCTTGAAGATGATGTCAGCCTCAATTCGAGACAGCTTATCTATCAAGCCTATTTTGAACGAGCATTGCTTAATCCGTTTGGTCATGGAATAGCCAGCATCGATTTAGCCGATAGTGGCGTGATTGTAATGTTTCATGAGATGGGATGGTTGGGCGTACTTCCCTATGGTGGTGGATTA
Source organism: Chroococcus sp. FPU101 (assembly GCF_017312365.1). Classification (GTDB taxonomy): domain Bacteria; phylum Cyanobacteriota; class Cyanobacteriia; order Cyanobacteriales; family Microcystaceae; genus Chroococcus. Next base: position 303,553 of record NZ_BLJI01000002.1, on the reverse strand, counting down.
GTATTGTTATTTTTACAGATGTTCCAAAAAACACCAGGCAGATTCGATTCTTCCTTGATTGCCTCACGAGCTACTGCTTGTAGTATCTTTGCCATGATGCCAAATGGTGTTGTCGTCACTGCATTACCTGGCGTTATTTTTTGGGGTTTTGCTGGCTTTGTAATTGCAGGACATAAATACTATCAGCAGGGCTTGCTCAACAAAGATTAATTAGTTTATACCTAAATTAATTTATCTTCTTGATTTTGCTGTTATGTTAATTTTAAAATTTGAAAGCTTAATGGGTTATTTTCCAATGATTGAATTTATCAAAAATTATCAAGACAATAAAAGACGTATTTATCAAGAACCATCAATTGATATTTATAATGAAGAATACTACACGAAAGAATGTGGTGGCTCTGAAATTTTTAAACTTTCTCAGGGTAGTGAGTTAGATGACGTTAGGTCGTATGTTTTGAAATTATGCTCTTTAAAACCAGGTGATACTGCTATAGATATTGGCTGTGGCAGAGGAGAACTACTTTTTGCTTTAGCTAATCATGAATTACACCATGTAGTTGGCATCGACTTATCTCAAGAATCAGTTAATCTCTCATTGCAAACCTGTCAGCAACAAATAGCTCAGGGGCAGGTAACGGTCAAAAATATGAGTGCTACGCAATTAGAATTTGACAACAACACCTTTGATATTGCTTTTATGACTGATCTTGTTGAGCATCTCTCAGATGCCAACCTCAGACAAGCTATTTCTGAAGCCTATCGAGTTCTGAAGCCAGGAGGGACTTTAATCATTCATACTCTACCAACTATTAACTTTAAGCTTTATGGCCAGTACATTACTAAATACTATTTTCGTTTGAAGAGTATCGATTGGCCTACTCCTACTACTAAAGAAGAAATTGTATTTGGTCATATCAATATTCAATCAAAATCCTCTCTAAAGTTATATCTTCATCAATCATTTTTATCTAATGACATTCAAGTTTTTTATGCTCCAGTTAATCCAAATGGTCTTTTGAAAAAACTGATAACTTTATTAGGTTTATGGTCAATCATGAGTCCTCATCTTTGGGCTATTGCTAAAAAATAATTTTTAGCATTAACTTTTAGACATAATAAGTTGAATTCTACCTAGCCTTAAGCAAGTAACAAGCTCTGGAGTGATGGTCTGTTTGCCATTCTAACTAAGTAGTCAATTAAATTTTAAAAAAATTCCTTAACGAAGTTGTACCTTCATGAAAATTGCAATCATCATTCCACTTGCTGAACAAAAAGGAGGTGCAGAGTTGCTCTTTGAGCAACTAATGTCCCATTGGCAGGATAATTATGCAGACTTGCTTATCATTTTTCTCGAAGATGGTTCTATGGTTCAGCAGATTCAAGCATTAGGAATAGAAACATCGGTTATTTTAGCGGGTCGTTTGCGAGAACCTTATCGTTTTATTAAAACAGTTATTGAAATCGCAGCGATCGTCAAAAGCAGTGGTGTTAACCTAATTTTTAGTTGGATGACTAAAGCTCATCTTTATAGTAGTTTAGCCGCTAAACTAACAGGAATTCCTGCTCTTTGGTATCAGCATGGTGTCCCATCTTCGGAAAACTGGATGGACAAAATTGCCACAATGCTACCCTCAAAGGGGGTTTTGACTTGTTCAAAAACATCTGCTGAAGCTCAAAAAAAGCTTAGACCGATCGTTCCCATTAATGTTGTTTATCCCTGTGTCGATCTTGATCGATTTAACCCAGAACGGCTACTTACTCCACAAGAAATCCGTCAGAAATTAGAATTACCAACGCAAAGCCAACTGATCGGAATAATTGCTCGTCTTCAGCGATGGAAAGGGATACATATCTTAGTCGAGGCGATGTCTTCTGTTTTGCAATTCTATCCTGATGCTTATTGTGTAGTCATCGGGGGCAAACATGATTTAGAACCTAATTATCAAGACTATCTAAAAGAGCAAATTAAAAAATTTGGAGTTGAAGAACGCGTCAAACTTGTTGGACTACAACAGAATATCCCCGAATGGATGCAAGCGATGGATATTATTGTTCACGCATCGGATCATGAACCTTTTGGCATGGTAATTCTTGAAGCAATGGCATTGGGAAAACCGATTATTGCGACGAATACAGGTGGGCCTACTGAAATTGTGACTGACGGAATTGATGGACTCTTAACACCTTATGGTAATTCATCTGCACTGGCTCAAGCAATTCTTTGTTATTTAAATCATCCAGAATTCGCTTGTCAGCTTGGTATCGCCGCTAAAAAAAGAGTCAATGATTTTTCAAGCCAAAATTATGTGCGTAACTTCAAGAAAGCCATCAATCATCTTATAACGACTACACCATAAACACCTAAAATAAAATAGAAATCAAGAAAAATGCTTTATTGTGTTGCTGAAAATCGCCAAGATTGCGAAATTGGTCTGCGTTATCTACTTATTACGTTTCGACGTTTCTGCCCAGAAGGTCGGATAGCTGTATTTTATCCAGAGCCTTGTGATACTTTTAAAAATTGGTTGACCAAAATCCCTCAAGCTGAACATATCTCTGATTTCCCAGACGTTCCTAAAAATGCAGGATGGAATTGTAAGCCTTATGCTTTACTCTCGTTGCTAGAGAGAGGGGAAGAAGAAGTAATCTGGCTTGATTCTGATATCATGCTAACTCGTGACCCTAGCCCCCTTTTTACTGATTTGAGTCTAGAAACACTTGTTGCAGCACAAGAACCTTTAAGCCAACCCTATCAAGGGACTGAGATTAGAACTAATGGCTGGAATCTTCCAGTAGGACGTTCTTTGCCCTGGACACTGAATAGTTGTGTGGTTAGAGTGACATCTTATCACATTCCTTTACTCAAAAAGTGGATAGAACTGTTAAACCATCCTGAATACATCACCTCTGCTAGTCTACCCATTGCTCAAAGACCTATTCATCTTTTGGGTGATCAAGACGTTTTAGGCGCGCTCGTTGGTGCGACTGAGTTCGCTGATTTTCCTGTCTATTATCTACGTAGTGGGATAAATGTTATTCATTGTGGAGGTGCATTAGGCTACTCGCTTCGTGAGCGTTTTATTGGTTTGTTTAAATCAATACCGACTTTTATTCACGGCATTGGCTGTAAGCCTTGGATTATGTTTCATGAAAACCATACACCTCGATTTTGTTGGTATCCTGGACTACGCCGTTTATTGGTAGAAACGTCTCCTTACATGGCTTTATGTCGTTCTTACGAATCAGAAGTAGAATTTCACACCTTACCTGCATGGTTAGGGAATGGCTCTTGGTTACATAGACATTCCTGTGTCGGTTTATTCTTTCGCGTCATCGGTTTGGGGCATCATGCTTTACGTGGCTTACCTCTTACAGCGATCGCAACAGTTGTTGATCCACTCAAAAAATGGCTAAATGTCAAGTTAACTCTAATAAACAAGAAACAAACAATGATACAAGATTGAGCTTTGAGCTAAGAAAAAATTTTTTATTTTCTAATGAGTAGTAATATATTTTTCAATCTTTTTATATCTCTATAAAAGTTGTTTTATCTAATTAAATATAAATTAGATATTTTTAATTTTAATTAATATTAGAAATACAAAATTGATTAAGAGAGCTATCAACAATCAAACTTGTAAGACGTAAAAAAACATGATCAATCCTTCATACCTTTGGTGGTTAAGTTGTCAAGCTTACCAAAAAAAATATTATTGGTTAGCTCGTTTGTTAAAAACAATTAACTATATGGTTTTTCATGCAATTTTACCCTATCAGGCTGATATAAAAAAAGATATTATCTTGGAGCATTATGGTTTAGGTGTTGTTGTTCATCCTAATGTCAAAATTGGTGAACGCGTCAAAATTTATCAACATGTTACCCTTGCATCTGAAACTTGGATCGGTTCAGAACATCATATATTGATTGGTAATGATGTGATAATAGGGGCAGGTGTAGTGATCATCGGTCGTGGGGATCAAAGCTTAACTATTGGAAATAGCGCGATTATTGGTGCTAATGCTGTAGTCACCAGAGATGTATTACCTAATCAAACGGTCGTTGGTATTCCTGCACGACCTTTAATGAAGAAAATAGCTTAATTCTTTTCATAAGTAGTTTTAAAAGATGTTATTAAAGTTAATGTTTTTTGTAAACAGTGCCGAATCTGAGGCGGCTGGGATTCGTGCTAAATTGTTTGCCGAGAGATTATCATCAAGATGGGAGATTTGCTTTAACTATCGGCCTGTTCCTAAATGGAAAGGTATAGTGACTTTTGTGCGATCGGCTCTGCACTTTCGCCCTCATATTATTTATGTGATGGATACTGCTTATACAGGTGTGTTAGCGGGATACATGGCGAAAAAGCTCTTAGGATGCAAGTTAATCACGGATACAGGGGATGTTGCATATGAGTTAGCTAAATCTACAGGCAATTATTCCCAACAACAATTAGCCTTAATTCACTGGGTTGAACAACTTGCGATCGCTTACTCAGATTGTTTAATTGTACGGGGTAGTTATCATCAAAACTGGTTAGAAAAACAAGGGATACAAAATGTTTTTTTTGTTCCTGATGGGGTTAAACTAAGTTCTATAAAGTCGGTCGATGTAACCTCCTTAAAAACAGAATTAGGTTTAATTCATCATTTGGTTGTTGGTGTAGTAGGAACACTAACTTGGTCTGACAAACATCAAATGTGTTATGGATGGGACATTATTGAGGCCTTAAGCTTCTTGAAAGATTTACCGATCAAAGCTCTCATCGTTGGCGATGGTAATGGGCGTTCTATCTTACAATCTCGTGCCGAGGAACTGGGTGTTGCTGACCGTGTAATCTTTACGGGACAAATTCCTTACGATGAACTCTCTCGCTATCTTTGTGCCATGGATATCTGTGTTTCCACTCAATCGAACGATTTAGTGGGGATGGTACGAACCACGGGGAAATTGCCGCTTTATTTGGCATATGGAAAGTACGTTATTGCGACAGATGTGGGTGAAGCCAAAAAGGTTCTTCCAGCGGTGGGCTGTCTTCTTCCTTACGATGGTGTCAGAGATAATCATCATCCGTTTCGCCTTGCCCAACAGTTAAAAAAACTCTTAGCTCAACCGAAACTTTTAGAGATTACTGAACCAGCTAAACAAGTTGCTCGATCGCATTTTGATTATGATTTACTTGCCAGTAAAGTTGAACGTATCTGCTGTGATTTAGTGAAATTAAACTCTTAAAATATTGATTTAGATGAACTTACGAACATTACAATTAGGTTTACATTGGCAACCTGAAAATGCGGGAGGACTTAATCGTGTTTATTATGATTGCATCAAGTATTTACCTCAAGTTGGTGTAACTCTCAACGGTTTAGTTGCTGGCTCAACATCGGTGCTGCAAAACTCTAATGGTATAGTACGCTCGTTTGCATCTCCATCTGCTTCACTTTGGCATCGTTGGCAGTCATTACGAGAGAATTTCTTTCAACTTTTACAAGAAAATGACTATGACCTCATTGTTTCTCACTTTGCGCTCTATACATTTCCTGTGTTGGATCAGTTGGGCGATCGTCCTTTAGTTATTCACTTTCACGGGCCCTGGGCATCAGAAAGCCGTGTAGCAGGGAGCAACATCATTTCAGTTTGGCTTAGAAAAAACTTAGAACAGATCACTTACCAGCAAGCTACAAAATTTGTTGTTCTATCACAGGCTTTCCGTGAAATTTTACACCAAGAATATCGGGTTCCATTCGAGCAAATTCAGATCGTTTCAGGAGGAGTAGAAGTAGAACAGTTTAATATTGCTCTATCTCCCAATGAGGCTCGAACAAAGCTCGGCTGGTCACAAGAACGCTCGATTATTTTAGCAATACGACGCTTAGAAAAACGGATGGGGTTAGAAAATTTAATTGCAGCACTTGCTCAAGTCCGTCAAAAAGAACCCGATGTTTTATTACTCATTGCAGGTAAAGGGACATTAGAACCTGTTTTAAAACAGCAAATTGTTGATTTAGAACTAACGAATCATGTTCGCTTGCTGGGTTATCTTCCTGAACAAAATCTTGCTCTTGCTTATCGTGCTGCTAATTTTTCGGTTGTTCCTACAGTGGCATTAGAAGGTTTTGGTTTGATAGTTATTGAGTCTCTAGCAACAGGAACACCCGTATTAGGAACACCTGTTGGTGGTATTCCCGAAATTTTACAACCTTTTTCTGAGAATTTATTGTTTGAAAGCTGCTCAACACAACATTTAGCACAGGGAATCATCGAGGTTCTATCAGGCCAACGTCAACTTCCAAGTCATCTAGCCTGTCAAACGTATGTTAAAGAAAATTATGCTTGGCCTGCGATCGCGCAACAAATTAAATCTGTGTATCAAAAAGCCTTATTAGGCAATAGTTACTAATTCTGGGTAGTGTAACGAAGTCTCCCCTTTATTTTTTAGTTTTATTAAGATGGTTTTGTTAGCTAATTTGTTTGAATCATTTAAATATAAAAATTCTAACTGGATCAATAATTAATGACTTTTATGAAATTCATGAACTTGTTTATTTATAAGACTTAGAGCAATCTATTTTTATTTTTCTCTTATAAAAGTATTATATGTTTAAATGTAAAATTATATTGCTTATTTAATACTGCTGTATTAAATTAGAATTAATTAAATTTTCATTTATTACTATATGTTAAATTACAAAAATCCAGGTCGATTACTACGAGTTTATGGTCGTTCTGTATTAAGTTATTCAACTCCTAAAAAGATAGTTAATGCACTACGCACAGAAATTGCCTATCGGCGGGGTATTACTAATGTGCAGTCAATGCCCTATCTAATTAATGTTGAGCCACTCTATTACTGCAATCTTGAGTGTCCTCTGTGTGATCGCCAGATCTTTCCTTTCGCTCGAAAGGGAAACGAGGCAGGAAAGTTATCGTTAGAGCTATGGGATCGCATCTTAGATGAAGTAGGTGATTATCTATTCCAATGCCATATTTTCGGTCAAGGTGAACCACTACTTGATTGGAGCAGAACAAAAGAAATTATCACAAAAGCACACCAAAAACGAATTTTTACCCTTCTTTCGACGAACTGCACACTGGTTACGCCTAAGATTGCGGCCGAGATGCCTTCAACAGGTTTAGATCATCTGGTATGTGCCATTGATGGAGTCAGTCAGGAAAGTTATCGTTATTATCGAGTTGGGGGCAATGTGGATCAGGCTTTTGCAGGAATGCGGCTTTTTGTTCAAGAACGCAATCTTCAAAAAAGCCCGATGCAGATCGAGTGGCAGTATCTAGTACATCGACATAATATTCATGAGATGGAGCAAGCTCGTGAGATAGCAAAAGAACTGGGAGTCTACTTACGCTTCTCCAATTTGCACGGGATGGAGTTCGATCCCAAACTTCAAGATGAATGGTTACCCGAAAACTCAACATGGGATGCAGGACGACTTGCTCTTGGAGAGACCCGCCATAAGTTTCCCTGTTACTTCTTATGGCGAGGGCTTGTGCTAAATTCCAATGGTCGCATGGCACGTTGTTTGATCTATCAAAACGTAGCCGAGTATGGTGATGCTAAGACTCATACAGTACAACAGCTTTACAATAGTCCCACTATGCAACGAGCGAGAGAACTTTTCCAGAAAGGGGCGATTCCTGAAGGTGACTTCCCTAGCCCTTGTCGGAACTGTTCTTTTTACAAACGTGAACACGGAGGTGAGAATCAGGCTAAACTTGAAAGTCTTGCCTTATAAAGATATGGGTTAAAATCCTGGTAGTGTCACAAAGATGTTGAGCGAGTAGAAGTATTAATTTTATGATTCAATCTAGCCAGTATTTTCTTTAATAGTGTTAAAAAGATTGCTCAAGCTATTCGGAATCACTAAGTTTTATACTGATAAATTAAAAACTTACGAGCATTCTTTAACTAAAGAAAAAAGGCAAATCAGTAAATACAAGATACTAAAAATCGAGACAGAGATATTTAGTATCATTCAACATCTTTGCTACCTACCTTTGCAGTCATTTGTGTATAGTATTCACAAAACTTTACAAGACCTGGGTATGAAAATACTATTTTTGGATCAGAGTGGAAAACTAGGGGGCGCGGAGTTATTTTTGTTAGATCTTGCCAAATTTTATCAAGATAATTGTTTAGTGGTCTTGTTTGAAGATGGTTTATTTAGACAAAGTTTAGAACAAAAGCAAATTCCAGTACAAGTGTTAACAGCAGTTCCTTTTAAAGTCAGAAAAGACAGCCATTTTTTCCAAAGTTTAGGGAGTCTAAATACTGTAATTCCCTTGGTGAGCAAAGTCGCCCAGATAGCAAACAACTATAATATTATCTATGCCAATACGCAAAAAGCTTTAGTAGTCGGCGCTTTAGCTAGTATTTTGAGTCGCCGCCCTTTAGTTTATCATCTACACGATATTCTCTCAGATGAGCATTTCAGCCCTATTAATCGCCGCCTTGCCGTAATATTAGCGAATCGTTTTGCCTCTCTTATCATCACCAATTCTCAAGCGACTCAAGCCGCTTTCATTGAAGCTGGAGGACAACAAGATAAGACTAAAGTGGTCTATAACGGTTTTGAACCCAAGAAATATCAAATTGATATTGATCTTAAAGATCTTCGACAAAAGCTTGACTTAGAAAGCCGATTTGTCGTAGGGCATTTCAGCCGTCTTTCTCCTTGGAAAGGGCAACATATTTTATTAGAAGCTCTGACTTTATGCCCTGATGACACTACAGCAATTTTTATTGGTGATGCTCTCTTTGGTGAAGAAGCTTATGCTCAAGATTTATTAGAGCGAACGGAAGTATAGGCTTAAAAAAGCGAGTAAAGTTTTTAGGCTTTCAAACCAATGTAATACCATTGATGCAGGTTTGTGATTTAATTGCTCATACATCAATCTTGCCTGAGCCTTTTGGTCGAGTCATTGTTGAAGCAATGCTATGCGGGCGACCTGTAATTGCTGCGGGGGAAGGAGGTGTGAGAGAATTAATTGAAAACGAAAAAACAGGATGGTTATTCGCGTCGGGTAATGCACAACAATTAGCCGAAAAAATTATTGCGATAAAAGATCAATCAGAACCAGTGCAAAGAATAGCTAAACAAGCTCAATTTCAAGCAAGCCAACGTTTTGATTTAAAAGTAATTAATCAACAAATAGAGCAAGAACTATTTCAATTGCTTAGTAATTAAATAGAGAGATTATTGAGTTATGGTGGTACTCTTTAATCTCTCTTTATTTAATACTAGGTAGGAACAAAAACGAGATCGCGGTAGTAGTTGCTGTTATTCCATGATTGAGTTGGGAACAAACCTGGAGAAGTGTTAAAGACTCCATTACTGCCGTCTGCGATCGCACTTAAATCGCCATTAGTAATCGTTGTAGCTAATCCATTCTCCGCATTAGCATAATGGCTATTGCAATTGACCGAGACGATATAAGTCGTGTTAGGTTGAATGGTTAAAGCTGTAGGCAGAGCTTGTTCTTGCCAACCCGAAGTCGTTTCATTGGTAAAAGTAACACTGGCAAGTAGTTGTCCCGTACTCGACCAAATGCGGCCAATGTGAGTACCTGTCTCACTTGGTGCTTTGTAATAGCGAATCGCCGTAATTTTTCCAGCACGAGCCGTACGAAACTCCATTCCTAATTCATAATCTCCCGCGCTTCCCGTTCCATCGGTTGCATTGGGTTCGACGGGTGTTGTCGTTGGAGCAAAAAGACTGGTTGAGGTTCCATTAGAGTCATCATTACTAATGGTCGTGGTCGCACTAGCTGTTGTGATGGTAGCTGTGCCACCAGGTGCCGTTCCGTTATTGAGGGATACCTGAATTGTTTCGTTGGGTTCGACAATCGTATCACCCAGGACATTAAGGGTAATGGTTTTACTCGTCTGGTTTGCTGCAAAGCTAATCGTTCCCGTCAGTCCAGTTGCTCCACTCGTTCCACCGATACTGTTGTAATCACTGCCATTAGTCGCCGTTCCAGCGAGGGCGTAATTAACGCTGCTGGCATTTTGGGTGGCTCCTGTACGGGTAACAGTGAAGGTCAAGGTTTGAGAACCACTATTGCCTTCAGTGATAGCAGCATTGCTGGTCACAACAGCATAATTAATGTTTTGCGATGGTGGCGTTACTGTACCAGAAATAATCTTAAAGTTATCTAAAGCTAGATAGTCGCCCCCGTTCTGATTAACATTATTGGGAGTAGCCTGAATTAAGATAAACTGATATCCATTGCCAAAGTTCACATCCCAGGTAAAGTTTTTCCAATCGAAAGTTGAACCACCTACTGTCTGTTCTAAAAGTTTGGTGCTGTTCATAGGAATTGCATCAAACTTGCTAGGCCCCGCATCTGTCCAGCCAAATTGCCCGTTGATTCCCCACACTTTAAAAGTAACTTGATTTGGGTTGCCATTGACCTGAGTATTCTTGACGCTGACACTTAACTGTTGCTGACCCCGACGCATATAATCATCACGAATCACCTGTCCAAACTGATTGTCATTGTCACTAGAAGGAATAACGTTTTTAACAAAAACGGCTGCTCCACCAATGCGTTTCCAAGCTTGTGATGAAGAGGCAACCCAGCCATAATTAGCTGAAGCATTACTGTAAAACTCACCAGAGCTTCCCGCATAGGTATAGACGCTACGAACAAAATCTTGGGTAGAGCTAAAATCTCCATCAAGGATTAAATTTGAATAGGCTGTCGGCTGTACATTGACTGTTTTCTGAATGATTGTTGTCTTTCCTTGATCGTCCCATACTGTTAACTTTACTGGATATGAACCAGCACTTGAGAAGGCATGAGCGACTTTGCGACCAAACTGGTCAATTGTTCCATCTCCATTAAAATCCCAACCATAGCCGACAATTGAGTCGTAGGATGGCATTGAAGCAGAGCTTTCATCTGGATCGTAAGAGGAAGTAGCGTCAAAATTAACCCCAAGACCGCCAGATGCTTGAGAATTGAAGTTTGCGACGGGAGCAACATTATTGGAATTTCCAAGTAGTGTCGTGTTCACAATCTCAAGATAGTCGGTATACCAAAAGCCGTCTCTATTCTTGATAATCCGACTCAAAAAACTGCTAAAGTTATTTAGGTTATTAGCTAAGTAGCTATTTTCAATTCGACTTGCTGTTAGAGGGACGGTTAGATCGGGAGTTGTAGAGACGGATTCAATTGGCGGTACAATCCCTGTTTTGAAACCTTCTATTTGTAAATTCTTATATAGGTGATGTGGAGAAGCACCATTTCCTCCGATGCCTGTGCTTCCATAGGGATCATTTGAACCATGAATTAAACCATTCACTAAATCTAAATTAGTGGTATAAACAACTCCAACCCCTGTTGTCCTGACATTCCAAACTTTGAAATTGTCAACGACTGAATGTACATTATGTGCTGGTCTGGGATGCCCATCATCAAATACTCCCTGCCCATCTCCATTCTTTAAATGCTGATAGAAATTAATCCCAAATCCGACGTTATATGCTTCAAATCCCGAAAGTTTTCGTAAGGGGAGGACTCGAGGATCGACTTCAGTATATCCAAGTCCAGTAAACAAGCTTTGGAGTTCTGGGGCCAGGTTTTTGACTGGAATAGTATATTCTTCAATGTATCCACGCGAATTCATAAAATCAATGCCTGAGCCTGCAGTACTGATCGCAATGTTATTCACCATCTCTAAACCAGCACCAGAACCTTGAACCCAGTAAGCCTCACCTTCGTGTCCAAAATCAAAGCGATCGCTTCTGGCTCGATCATTTGGTTCAAAAGTACTATTACCATCCCCTCTCATTTTAATGACAATGTTGTTTTTCCAGACCCCGATCTCATTTTCGTGTTCTGCGGCAATTCCCGCCCCTGCCACATCAAACACTACATTACTCTCAATGTTGACGTGGCTATCATGATGGGTAATACCCCAACCAGGACTGCCGACAACGGCATTGCCTTCACTGATCGCAGCTAGACCTTTAATGTCATCAACTCCATTTTCGTGAAAGTGTAGAGGATAGCGACCTCTTACATTTGTCCCGTTTCCAGAAGTACCATCCTTGTTAGTTCCTACATCATTGATAATTTTGGTCTTATCAGTTCTCCCTAAATTGTAAAAACCAGCATTTTTAATAATTACATCAGTGTTGTGCATGAACATGGTGTGTCCCCGTCTCAAAAGAGGGGTAGACGCTCCTTGCTCGCTTTGAAAGATCACATTGCGGGTAGTATTTGCAACGTAAAGCTTTGTTCCTCCATTGCCGTTGATAGACAAGGTAGGTCGCTGGTGATCAAATCTTAGAATTGTATTATTTCCTGATGTGATGTTATCATTCGTGAATCGGATTCGATTTCCGCTAATTGAGGTAATCGTCAACACTTCATCTTCAAAACGGGTGTTATTAGCATCTGAGCCACTGCCATTATAGTCAGTACCACCCAAAACGATTTTGTCACCGACTTGCCATCCAGTTGGTGTTGCACTTAAGATCAGTTCAGAAGATCCAGCCAAAGCATCTCCTTGGAGAGAAACATAGTCTAACTTATTAGCACCATAGATTCTGGCTTGTCCATGACTAACTAAACCTTTACCAAGCTGTTGGGGATCAATCGCCGTATTAATGGCTGTATCGCTTCTAAAGGTAATCGTAACTTTTTTATCGGACTGAATTGGATTAGTTGCTGTACCGATCGTGAGTTGGCCCGTTGGAGCTACCCCAAAGGTATCTACCACCATACTACTATTTTTAGTTGTCGCAAATTCTAACGCGCCATCGACTCTAACTGTTTTTAGACGAGTGCTGCTTTCCCCATCGTAAATCACTTTGCGACCTGCAGGAATAAACACACCTGCCTCGTTTCCTGGAACTGATGCCCCCCAGGTACTTGGATCGAACCAAGAACCATCTTTGACGGCTGTATGAGTTTTCGCAAAAGTATCGAGGAATTCTACAAAATTACTATGCAGAACAGCACCATAAGTTTCTGCTTGAAGGGTTGTTGTTTCGATTGAGCCTGTATGGTATTCTAGGCTCCAGTCCCCGCCTAGAGATTGATTTCCTGTCAGGTTGCTTGATGCGGCTAAATCTGCACCTGTTAACTGAGCCAACTGCTGTACAAATGATTGTCCTTTTAGGTCTTTAGCAATGTTACAGCCATACAATAAAATATCAGCATGATCACTTAAAGAGTTTGACCAACCTGTTATTTCCGTCTCATATTGAGCGAGGGTAGAGTCATTTAATAAGGTATCACCCAGTTTTAATTGCCCTGCTTCTCCGTGAGAAAAAATATGAAAGCTAGAAACATTTTTATATTGGCTCAAGACCTCAGTAATTTGCTCTATTTGAGCAATTTGCGAATCAAGAACAATTAAATTTGCTTGAGGACTCATCGTAGAAACTAAGCTGTTGTAATTACTGAGAGCAGAGTCTACAAAAATAAGTTCGTTACTAGATGTAGATGACGCAGGATTTAGCGTCTGATTAGGGTTAGATTCAATCATTTTAAAAATAAACTACTTGTGATTCCACGAATGCTTTGTGATTACTTAAACCAAAACACTCATTATTATTAGGCTGCCACCGTAAAAATACGGTTTTTTCTTGTGTTTTTTTTCCTGTCTATGAACTTATACTTAAAAAGTAAAAAAAGAGGTTACTTATTGAATAAATTTAGTTTATTATTAAATCAATAAATTGATGCTTTTTAAATAAAAATTAACTTAAACTTCATATTATTATACAAAACAGCAATTATTAAATATTACAAATTAGATGATTATAATCTTTCTATTAATCTCAGTAAAAACACGATCATTCTTTATAGGTAGTGATGAATAGTAATGGTTAAGCACGGAAAGAGGCATTGTAATGATGTACAAAGTTCCAAATTGCACCGATGTGATTGCTCAATTTCTTAGAGAATGACAAGGTTTGACGCACTAAATGCCCTACTTGTTGTCGTAGAGTGTTGTTGAATCGTTCAATAATGGTTGGCATTTGGGACAGTTCATTGAGAGGGCTGCGATAATTGAAGTTTCTAGCTCACCAGTTTACTATTACTATGCAGGACTACCTCTTTATTTGATTCCTTCGTAAGAATTTATGTGTAAGAAGTAAAATAAAGAAATTAGTTATCAAAAATTATGTTGTTTTAAAAATTATTTTATATTATATTTTTTATATAAGTAAACTATAATTTCTTTTTTTTTAAAATTTTTATTTTGTTTGTTAAGACCATAGTTAAGTATATTTATTGCCAAATTTTTTTAAGAAAAACATTTTTAAATCTTAATTAAGCTTATTTTAATAAGTTTAGCGTTAAAATGTCTACTTTCTTTGAGCAGTTCAGTCTTTCATTAAAAATAGATTTAATTGAAACCTAAATGAACTAATCAATGTGTAGCACCTTCAAGTACCTAGCGATCAACTAACTCAGGAGGATTAAAGCTAGAGTCGGCGAGGCCATCTGTTTTTTGTGCTAACTGCGTAATATCTGATCAATCTTCAGTTACAAGAATTGTAAAGAGGAAACCCTAGCCTTCAAATTGATTGTGGCTTTTGAAAAATGATATTACCATTTAATTAAATGAAATATTAGCTATCCAATGACTATTCAAAGCGATCCAGACTCTACTTCTAAACGTCCTCCAAAAAACGCGCCAGAATTAAACGGGAGAGATCTTAAAATTACTTCAGATGAAGAACTTAATACTCATCCCTCTGAACCGTTGCGGGCTGATTATTTATCCCCTTTATCCTTTCAAAGTACGGCGCGGCGTAGTCCTTTTTTAAAAGAGATTAAACCGACTAGCCCTAAGATTTTATTAACCGCAGTCGCTATCATGATTGTGGGTTTAATTTTTAAGTGGGCTTGGGTTGGATTTTCTGGGGCGGTAGTGGCTATTTTACTCGCTTTACAAGTGATTTTACCTGCCTTTAAAGATTGGCTGATTCGCTATCTTTCGCCCAAAGAACGAAGTAGTGTTTTAGCTACGGTGGTTTTCATCGCCTCTGTAGCAGTGTTAGCCAATTATTTTGGTGTTTATAATCGGATTTCGCTTTGGCTCAATACTTTTAAGTATGATGAGTTTGGTTCTTGGGCGGAATGGGTAGGCGCACTCGGACAGATTATGATCGCAATCTTAGCGGTCTATGTGGCTTGGGCGCAATATGTCATATCCAAAGATTTAACCATTCAACAAAATCGCATTACACAACAACAAACGATCGATGCTTATTTTCAGGGCATTTCTGATTTAGCATTAGATGAAGAGGGATTTTTAGAAGATTGGCCACAAGAAAGAGCGATCGCAGAGGGTCGTACAGCCTCTATTATCAGTAATGTGAATGCTTCTGGTAAAGCTCAAATTCTGCGGTTTTTAAGCCAGTCGAGAATGCTAACACCCCTCAAACGGGATCGTTTTTTAGGGCGACCTATTTTAGATGGTGAAGGAGGTTATGCAGAAGATCGTCTTGACGGTACTAGAGTTGTTGACTTAGGCGTGATGTTAGCAGGAGCCGACATCGAAGGACAAGATTTACGCTGGACAGATTTAAGTGGGGCGAATATGGTACGGGCGAACTTAAGTCAATGTGATTTAGTAAAAGCAAATCTATCACGAACCATTCTTTATGAAGCGAGTTTACGAGGAGCCGATCTTAAGGGTGCTACATTATTTTATGGCCCTGTTCAAACTGCCAGCCCTCGGAGTCGGGTTCATCCGCCTAATTATGAAACGGGAGCTTATACAGGGGTTGTGATCGAAAATGCGGATCTGACTGATGTAAGAAACCTAAGTGCAGAACAACGTTATTATTGTTGTGCTTGGGGAGGAGAGAGAACCCGCGCTACGATTCCAGGCGGGTGTGAAGGCATTCCCAATTTACTAAGACGCTAACGTTCTTCAGTCAGTATTGAAGGATGACACTGTTTTAATTGAACACGTATTCCTTGTGCGCCTTCTTGTTGTAAATCTTCGATATATCCCGACTCATAGGAGCGAGCTTCATCAAGTTCATCAAAAGGGCCAAAATAATATAAGCAATTCGGTTCACGGGTTTCTATTTCGATCCACCACGGAAGAGTAGAACTAAGATCATATGGCGTAATATTAAGGATTTTGCCGCCCAATCGAGTAATGCGCTGTATTTCTTGTTTCATGCGACGATATGGCACTTTAAGAGTAAAATAGCTTTGACGATAATGAGAAGGCGATTTAATTTCTTCGTTTGTAGAGAACATCACAACTTTAAAGAGAAAATAACGATCGTTCAATTTTCGATTTGACTCCAAAATTCTTAAATAATCGTTGGTCACTTTATCACAAGATTAGCAACTTATTTTTAAAATGTGACTTTTTTGATGGATTTCTTGCCAATTTTTGAGGTTATTTTGACATCAATTAACCTGAAAACGATAAAACAACCAGATTATCTCGATGAATCACCGTTTCAGCCCCTTCATAGCCTAATAATTCTGGGATGGTTTCTGAATGATGTCCCTTAATTCGTTCAATTTCATTGCTATTGTAGTTCACTAAACCCCTAGCAATTTCGTGTCCTTGGAGATCGCATAATTGAACGGCATCTGAAGCGGAGAAATCACCTTCAATACGAGTAATTCCCGCCGCTAAAAGAGATTTTCCTTGATAACAAATTGCGTTAACTGCCCCTGCATCGAGATATAACTTACCCATCGGCAGTAAACCATAGGCGATCCAGCGTTTTCGGGCATTTCCGCTACGGGGTTGGGGTTCAAATTGGGTGCCAAGTGTTTCTCCTTGTAAGATTTTGCTAATATTTTCGGGCTGTTTACCGCGTGTAATGACCATTCTTACCCCAGCACTGGTGGCGATACGGGCTGCTGCGAGTTTAGTCGCCATTCCCCCTGTACCCCACTGAGAACCCGTTGAACCTGCTTCGACTTGCAGTTTGGCTAATTCCTCAGCACGTACTAAACTAATGGGATGAGCATGGGGAAAGACACGAGGATCAGCCGAATAGAGTCGAGCTACATCGGTTAGAATAAAAAGCCAATCCGCCTCAATGAGACTCGCTACTAAGGCTGAAAGTGTGTCATTATCGCCAAATTTGAGTTCATCGACGGCTACAGTGTCATTTTCGTTAACGACTGGAATAACGCCTAGCTCAAAAAGTTCTTGAAAAGTATTGTAGGCATTCACATAACAACTGCGATCCATTAACTCACGTCGTGTCAGGAGAATTTGAGCGATCGCTTGTCCGAGTCCACTAAAGAGATCATCATAAATTCGCATCAGTCGCCCTTGTCCGACGGCTGCAACGGCTTGTTTAAGGGACATCTTTTTAGGTCGCTCTTGTAAATTAAGACGACTACAGCCAATTCCAACGGCCCCAGATGAGACTAATACTACCCGATACCCTAAAAGTCTAAGTTGCGTTAGGGTTTCGACGAGAGTAGCGATCGTAGAAAGAGCTAATTGTCCCGTTGTCGGATGAGTGAGGCTAGAAGTCCCAATTTTTATTACGATCGTTTGATGATTCACCAAACCCTCTTTATTCAATCATGCTAACTATTGTTATTTTTGCATTATTTAGCTTAATGCTTTCATTCTTTTGGCATGAACCATCGCTGGTTTGACAAAAGATACTATTTCTGGTAAAGAAAATTTGCGTAATTCAAGTGTTTTCGTTTGAACTTGATAAACCAATTCTTGATTAATATCTAAACCCGTTAACCAACCACTATAGGGATGATAAACCCCTGTATCAATGCCTAACCAACCTGCACCCGCCGCTAAATAGCCCGGTTCAATCCCAGGGAACGTAAACGTAATTGTATGACCTGTAATAATCAGTTTATCGGGAAAATAGGGTTTAGTCATACAATGAAACTCATCACGAATCCAGCAAAATTCTTCAACGCTTTGGTCTTCGATGGGAAAGTCTGGATGCACACCCGCATGAACTAACCAAATATCACCTAAATCTAGATACAAAGGTAAGGTTTTCATCCAATCTAGATGATCTTGGCTTACTTTATAGTTGTAACTCAAAAGGGTCTGATAACCGCCACAATATAACCAGTCTTGGAAAATTTCGGAAGTCACCATCTGAGAAGCCATCACTTGTAACAGCATTTGTTCATGGTTTCCCAGTAGACATCGATAATGATGTGTCTTGACAAATTCAACGACTTCTGCACTTTGGGGGCCGCGATCGATTAAATCACCCAAAAAATAAACCGCGTCGCTGTCATTCGGTGCGATCTCATTCAACAAGACTACCAAAGCTTCGTAATGTCCGTGAACATCACCAATAATAATACGTCTCAGAGTCATAGAAATTCCCACAGAAGATAACAGGGCGACGGGTTGTATATATAATCTAGTATTCCCATTTTCAAAAAGTTTGGCTCAAAAAGTTAAACTAGAACAAAACTGTAATGTTTAGCAACGAACGTGACTTCAACGATCGCCAAAATTAATTTACTGAAGACCTCCACTCAAGAAGCATGGTTACATCAAGCCCTTGCTAATCTTGATTTAATTTTATTAGATCATTCTCATTGTGAACGTAAAGCCGCAGGTGCAGCACTTAACTTTATGTTTCGCTATCCCTCCTATGCCCCTCTAGTGAGAAAATTAACAGCGATCGCACAAGAAGAATTAGAACATTTTGAACAAGTCAACCAATGGTTAGATCGTCGCGGTATTCCTCTAGCCCCATTAACTCCACCGCCTTATGGTGCTACACTCAAAACCCATGTCCGTCCCCCTGAACCAGTGCGTTTATTAGATTCTTTGCTGATGACGGCTCTGATTGAAGCGCGATCCCATGAACGATTAGGATTATTAGGGGAACATTGTCCCGAACCTGAATTAGCCAAATTTTATCGTAGTTTAATGGCTTCTGAAGCGCGTCACTATGGAGTCTATTGGGTTTTAGCCGATACTTATTTTGAACGGAACGTTATCGAACAAAGACTCGATGAACTTGCCACCGTTGAAAGTGACATTTTGTCTAACCTTCATCCCGAACCGAGAATACATAGTTAGATAGTGGTTGAAAGCTAAAATTATTGTTCAAGATAGACGGTCTATTAGGGAAAGTGCTTCTAAACTAATAGAAAACGAGTTCTGTTAAAAATCATGAATCAATTAAGCCAAAAACATCAAGTTGTGATTATTGGCGGCGGCTTTGCGGGATTAAATACAGCCAAAGCTTTAAAATATGCCCCTGTTGAAGTGACTCTGATTGATAAACGCAATTTTCACCTTTTTCAACCCCTACTCTATCAAGTTGCAACAGGTACCCTCTCACCTGCTGATATTTCGACACCCTTGCGTCTTGTCTTAAGAAAACATCAAAATACCCAAGTTATTTTAGATGAAGTTATTGATATTAATCCGACCCAACAACAGGTTATATTAAACGATCATCCTCCTGTCCCCTACAATACGTTAATTGTGGCGACAGGAGTCAGTCATCATTATTTTGGAAATGATCACTGGCAACCCTTAGCCCCCGGTTTAAAAACGATCGAAGATGCGGTTAATATGCGTCGTCAAATTTTTGCCGCATTTGAAGCCGCCGAAAAAGAACTCGATCCCGAACAACAAAAAGCCTGGTTAACCTTTGTTATTGTGGGAGGCGGGCCAACAGGTGTAGAATTAGCGGGGGCTATTACTGAAATTGCAAATAGTTCTCTAAAAGGAGATTTTCGTCGAATTGATCCCAGTGAAGCCAAAATTATCTTAATTGAAGGCTTAGATCGCTTATTACCTCCCTATACACCCGATTTATCAGCAAAAGCTGAAGAAACCTTAGCGAATCGTGGTGTGACGGTGATGACGAAGGCGATGGTTACCGATATTCAAGCGGATCGAGTAACGGTTAAAGTAGGAGAAGACGTTCAACAAATTTCAGCAAAAACGATTCTTTGGGCGGCAGGGGTTAAAGCGTCTAAAATGGGAGAAATTATTGCCCAACGCACCCAAGCGAAGTTAGATCGAGTCGGACGGGTGATGGTTGAATCGGATCTTAGTGTGGCAGGATATCCGAATGTGTTTGTCATTGGTGATTTAGCGAACTTTATGCACCAGGGTGATAAACCGTTACCTGGTGTCGCCCCTGTAGCGGTTCAAGAGGGTAAATATGTCGCTAAATTAATTACAAAACGCATTAATGGAGAATCACTAGAACCGTTTGTTTATTCAGATGCAGGTAGTTTAGCTGTGATCGGTCAAAATGCGGCGGTGGCTGATTTTAAATTTGTGCGACTCTCTGGCTTTATTGCTTGGTTTATTTGGGTTTGGGCCCATATTTATTATTTGATCGAATTTGATAATAAGTTGATTGTCATGTTTGAGTGGGCTTGGAATTATTTTACCAAAGGTAGAGGAGCGCGTCTGATCACGGGTGAAGCTTCATCGGATCTTGCTTCGATGATTCCAGACACGTCCTACGAACCAACTTTAAATAAGATGGAGCAAGCAACGGCTAAGGTATAATGGAAGGCTGCGGTGGAGTATAAGTTACAAGCCCACAGCTAACCATTGTTTGCGCGAGGGTGGTATATTCTAATCGACCACCCGCAAATTGATATTCTTGACGAGGGGCAGGAAGATGACCAGTTGGTGCATCTAAGCTAAAGTTAAGATCTTCTTTAAACACAATCCAATCACCGTTGTTGCGCCATCCAATGCGATCGCCAAATTTCTGATACGCTTCGACATCCACCAGTCGCCCTGGACGGTTTCCTGTTTCAACAAAGTAGGGAAACTGAACACTAAAGCCAAAACGATTATTAGAATATTCTCGCCAAAGATCATCAATAGTTTTAAGATCCCAACAGGAGATTTTTTTTAAACTTTCTGGCGGCATCCAACCTTGTTTAGCACGTCCAGTTGCTTGTAATAATAATTCTATGGTTTTTTCGTTTGCTTGTCGCCATTGTTGAGTAGCTAAAAGAATTCGTAACGGGGCGTAATCAATCTGAGTAACTGGAGAAATTAAGGCCGCGTCAGCCTCGTCATTTTTGGTAGGTGTCGATTGGGCCAGCACCATATTTAAAGGTAGCACTGATAAGAGAACTGTTAAAGCTAATTTTTTGATAATAGAATATCGAATCATTTAAAAATTTCCTTTTAATGCTAATAACCAAACGTCCTACAATAGCATAGACGGAATAATTGCTGTTTGTTACATGGCTGCTATTTGGACTCGCCACCACATTCTCAGTTTAGCGGATTGGACTCCCGCAGAATATGAATCTTTACTTCAGACGGCTTCTAGTTTCCGCGAAGTGCTTTCACGACGCACGAAAAAAGTTCCCGCTTTGCAAGGACAAGTGGTCACTAATTTATTTTTTGAACCCTCGACTCGGACTCGCAGTAGTTTTGAATTAGCCGCTAAAAGACTGTCTGCGGATGTGTTGAATTTTGCCCCAGGGAGTTCATCTTTAACGAAAGGTGAAACAATTCTCGATACGGCTAAAACCTATTTGGCAATGGGAACTGATATTTTTGTGATTCGTCATCAACAAGCAGGGGTATGTAACGCGATCGCGGCAGAAATGGATCGCCTAGAATCTGGAGTCAGTATCCTTAATGCAGGTGATGGACAACATGAACACCCCTCACAAGCCCTCTTAGACCTGTTTACCATCTGCTGTTTACTAGATGATGAGAATCCGCGTTTAGAACTGCTACAGGGCAAAAAAATCGCAATTGTTGGGGATATTTTACATTCAAGGGTCGCCCGTTCTAATATCTGGAGTTTAACGGCTGCTGGTGCCGATGTCCATTTAGCAGGGCCACCGACTTTATTACCGCAGTTTTTTTCGGGGTTAACTTCTCCCTCACACACAGGTCAACTTTTCTTACACTGGAAACTAGAACCCGCCATCGCTGATGCTGATTTTGTCATGACCTTACGGCTACAACGAGAACGCATGACCAATCATTTGTTACCGAGTCTGCGAGAATATCATCTTAAATACGGCATTACTAGAGAACGTTTGAATCTTTGTCAACCTTCTGTAAAAGTTCTTCATCCTGGCCCAGTCAACCGAGGTGTTGAAATTAGTTCAGATTTGATGGATGATCCGATCGTGAGTTTGATTTCACAACAAGTCACCAGTGGAGTCGCGGTACGAATGGCTTTATTATATTTAATAGGAACCTTGAAAACCGAAGTCTAAAAAAGGTTGTTAGGATATTTCGGGTAAGATAGCCCAAGCTTGGGTAATGATCTGACTCAGCCAGCGACGCTGCATTTGATCTAAGATAGTATCTTCGGCTAAGACTTCTGCCGTTAAGTCATCTAAAGATTGTCCTTGAGAACGAGCGATTTTGATCGTACCTGCGATCGCTGCTAAGATATCATCTCCATTAACGGGTCGATAACGTAGGGCGTTTATTTCGTCTGGAGTGTTTGGAATAGGATAATTCATAATGATTTGATATGCTAGACTCACTTGGTCAAAAATGTTAAATTTTTTAAACTTTTTTATGATTTATAGTAACTGGTAGTTTAGCGTACTTTTTACTGAATTGATTCGGTGGATATCCGTAATTTAATAGATTGATTCTTTTCTATAACAATGCAAGAAATCATTTATAAAGAAATCCCTACGCCAAATACAGAGGTGATCTGTCAATGGTTACAGCAACAATGGCAACCTAAGACAGGGTTAAGAATTGTAACACCGAATGGAATTCGTTTACAGCTTTCTCAAAATACTTCAGCCTCACCAAACGAAATTCCAAAAAATGAATTATCTATTTTTGTTTGGTCACTCCAACGAACCACTTATCTTAAAGTATTTTGTTGGGAAAACCAACCCACTCCAGAACAAAAACGTATTTGTCAGCAGTTGTTAGCAGAATTAGAAACTCAATTTCCTCCTCAATACCCTGCTTTACCCAAAATTGATTCTGAGGCGAATATTTTTGAAGCTTTAGCACCACATTACCCTAAAACAGTACATTTTTTCCAAAAAATGCCCAAAGGAGAATATGACTTACAACGGGTGTACTGGTGGGAAAAACGTTGGCGCGAAAGTGTCGCTAACCCTCAAACACCTAAACCTGTCATTTTTACGAAAGAAACAGCTTCTAATTCTACTCCAACCTATGATCTAATTTATATTGGTGGCGCATTAGGGGTGATTCATGCGGCAGTGATGGCGCGTTTGGGCTATCGTGTTTTATTAATCGAAAGATTAGCATTTGGACGGATGAACCGTGAATGGAATATCTCACGCTCAGAGTTTCAGTGTTTAATCGATTTAGGTTTGTTTACTAGCGATGAATTTGAACAAGTTATCGCGAGAGAATATGTAGACGGCTATAGTAAGTTTTTCGATGGTAATAACCCTCCTCATCTCAAAGCAGCTATTCTACATACACCCACCGTCTTAAATATTGCCATTAATTCAGAAAAACTTCTTCAGTTGTGTGGCGAAAAATTACAACAAGTAGGGGGAGAAATTTGGGACGAAACCGAGTTTCTTCAAGCAGACATCGAACCGCAACAAGTCACCGTGAGTTTAAAGCATATTGTGACAGGAGAAGAAAAACAAGCCACAGGAAGGCTGTTAGTTGATGCGATGGGAACCGCTTCACCTATTGCTTGGCAACTCAACGGAATTCGCGCTTTTGATAGTGTTTGCCCAACGGTTGGCGCGGTGGTTTCTGGGTTTGATACTGGGGTTTGGGATAGTAGATACGGCGATGTTTTAAATTCACATGGCGATATATCTAAAGGACGACAGTTAATTTGGGAATTGTTTCCCGCAGAAGCAGACGAATTAACGATTTATTTATTTCATTATCATCAAGTCCATCCCGATAACCCTGGTTCATTGTTGGAAATGTATGAAGATTTCTTTACGATTTTGCCAGAGTATCGACGTTGTAATATGGATGAACTAACGTGGAAAAAGCCGACGTTTGGTTATATTCCAGGTCATTTTAGTACCAGTAAAAGCGATCGCAAAATTTCCTATAATCGTTTATTATCCATTGGTGACGCGGCTTCTCTCCAGTCTCCTCTCATTTTTACAGGGTTTGGTTCTCTGGTACGGAATTTAGGCCGTTTAACCCATCTTCTAGATACAGCCTTAAAACATGATTTACTCAAAGCGGAAAATTTAGACTTAATTCGGGCCTATCAAAGTAATGTTGCGGTAACTTGGTTATTTTCTAAAGGAATGATGGTACCGACGGGACAAACTTTACCCCCACAGCGTATTAATTCGATGTTAAATACGTTTTTTGGTTTATTAGCGGATGAACCCCCAGAAGTCGCCGATACTTTTATTAAAGATAAAACTAACTGGATGATGTTTACTCGGTTAGCCATCAAAGCAGCCAGAAAAAATCCCGCCTTATTACTCTGGATATTGGAAATGGCTGGAAATAAAGATCTGATCCGTTGGTTAGGGTCATATGCTGATTTTACGCTAGATGGAGTCAAAAATGCTCTATTTAGTCCGTGGTTTAGAAGTTGGCTAAAAGATGCTCAACCTTGGTTAGAAAAGCGATATCCTTCATTATGGTTACGCTTATTGAGTTTTTCTTATAGTTTACGGTAAAAAAATGTGTCGCTGTTCCCAAACTAGGATCATGCCACTCACACCAACAAAACTCATGACCATTTGGCGGAATTGTTGGGGACTCATTTGGTTTAAGATTTTTTGTCCGAACCAATTCCCTGGTAAAGCGGCTAACCCTAATAATATTCCATATCCCCAAGTGGGTCTTGTCATAACTCCAAAAGCAATATAAGCAATTATTTTGACAAAATGAACAATAATCATATGAAAGGCTTTTGTAGCGATCAGGTCTTCTTTATCGAGTCCATAATTTAGATAAAAGGGATTTAAAATGGGCCCCATGCTTCCGACTAAACCCGATAAGAAAGCATAAATCATTCCAGCTGGGAGAAAGTGCCAAGCTTGTACTGAAAATGAGGGTTTTGTTCCTTTACCTACATAACTCAGTGTCGATAGGATTAATAAGATTCCAAAGACTAAAGATAACCACTCAAACTGTATTTTAGTAAAAATAAAGGCACCAATCACTGAACCAATGATCGCACCAGGTACATACCATTTAGTCAGTGTCCAATCAATATTGTTCCAATATAAATAAGTCCGTTGACTATTGCCGATAAACATACCAACCGTAAGAACGGGAGGAATAACCGATGAGTCGAGAAATATGCCTAAAACTGGAATAAGAATTAGAGGACTACCACCACCTGCAAGGGTACTTAAAAAACAACCCGTACAACTGGCTAACGCAAGAATGAGGAGCGT
This sequence comes from Chroococcus sp. FPU101, assembly GCF_017312365.1. Classification (GTDB taxonomy): domain Bacteria; phylum Cyanobacteriota; class Cyanobacteriia; order Cyanobacteriales; family Microcystaceae; genus Chroococcus. Next base: position 278,232 of record NZ_BLJI01000002.1, on the reverse strand, counting down.
CATTGAGCAAGCTTAAGAAAAATTTAAGATTTGATGATCCCAATATAACCTAGTTGTCTCCAATTCGTTCTCCTAATGAACAAAATTGCTTTTAAGGTAAATTTATTCCAAAACGGGTAGTGTTTGAGTCGGTAAACCTTCCAATAACGGCTCATCTTTTGTCCACTGCTGATAGTCGCTTAAGAGATGGCTGAGTATTCTTTGTTTGATGCGAACGAGAACACTTTTGAGTAGTCCATTTCCTGCCACTTCTAATAGAGGTTTTGGTGTTAACCACAAAGCAGGAGGTAAAGCCACTTTAACTTCTAAGTCTGCTTGACCAACTAAATAGGTTTGATCTTGACGCTGTTGGGGTGATAGAATTCCAGTAATATTTAAGAAAAATCGATTATTGATATAATCAATCCCACGAATTTCGCAACTTTGGGATTGTAGATAAAGTGTTCCTTTTGGGGTTGACCAGACCTTTAAAACTACAGTCGGCTGAAAATGATAAATGTCCATAAAGTTAAGGGGACGCATTTTCAGTAAAAATAAATCTTCTGATAAAGCTTCCATTAACTTCGGATCAGCGATCGCATTGACTAGACGTTGCGGTTGTCTTAGATAATGTTGAATGGGTACAGTTTGTTCCTCTACCCGTATTTCTACTGATTCTGATGCGGTAAAACGAACTTCCATAGACATTTATTGTTCTCAGATTCGTTGCTTATATTAATCTTATTTTACAATTCTTTAACAATTATTAAAGTATATTTCAGTCATCATACTGTTTTTTGAGGTATTACGGTAAAAATTTGGTTTTTTAAAGAATTTTGACCAGTATTTTGAAGTTTTCTTAAATTTGTTTGACAAAAGAGCCAAAACGTTGAATGAGCAATAACTAAAAAAATGTTGAGCAATCGACTACGCTTGTAACAGTTCAGCTATAGTTACAGAAAATAGGGTAAAAGTCGCTCAAATATGAAAAAAATATTACAGTTGGCTTGGTTTGGCTTATTGTTACCGTTTCTGTCACCGAGTCTAGTTCAAGCAGAAACGGTCGTCGAAAAGGTCGCTCGTACTGGATTTTTAACAGTAGGAACACGCTTTGATGCAATTCCCTATTCATACATCAATGATAAAGGGGAATTAGTCGGTTACTCGATCGATGTTCTCGAAAGAGTCAGAGAAAACCTACAGACAACCCTCGGTCGGCCAGTCACTCTACAGATGATCGAGGCAAATGACCCAGGACAGAGAATCACTCAACTTCGTAGCGGTGAAATTGATATTTCTTGCGATACTGCTTTCACTTGGGAACGAGCGAAAGTCGTCGATTTTTCCACCAGTTATGCTATCTCTGGAATTCGTTTGTTAACTAAACAAGGAGTCGATCTATCTACTCCCGAATCTTTGACAGGTAAGCGGATTGCTGTTGTGCCTAATTCCGTCGCTGAGAATGCTTTAAAATTAGTACAACCGAACGTGACTATTATCACTACCTACGCAACAGTAGAGGAGGGAATAGAAGCCCTGAAAACCAACAGAATAGACGCGATCGCAGGTGATAGCGTCGCTTTGGCAGGTAGCATTCTTCGAGAGAATCCGAAAGAGTTTAAAATGGTGCCAGAAGACCCCTACGCTCGTTTTGGAGTGGCTTGTATGGTTCCCGAAAATAACTCTACCTTTCTCGATATCGTCAATTATTCGATCGTTAAGATGATGCAAGATTATGTGACGGAAGATGCCACTACTGTTACAAATATTAATCGTTGGTTTGGTGCAGATGGACTCGTACCCATTCCCTCAGAACTCCTAAAAGGGTTTTTTAGTTTTACCATCATCGAACACGCTCAAATTGACCCGCAAACAAGCAAATAACAGGATTACATAACATGGTTATCAGTAATAAAACGGGTTTAGTTGGCTTTCTTCTGGTTATAGCCGCCTTGAACCTTCCATCGACCGCACAGGCAACTACAGAGCAACCCATGACGATCGAAGCACGTTTAAGCCGTCTCTCCTCCGTTATGCGAGAACGGATCGATCAAATGCCGAATCCTGAAGAAGATCCCACCCTACAAGCCCTCGGTTGGGGCGACGGTAGGGGTAATCGAGGTTGGGTCAATAGTCGTGTAGGAGGTTGGGCAGATGGATCTCGTGGCAGTTTTGCTAATGCTAGACCTTGGCGTAACGGTTGGTCAGATTTTGGTAGATTTTATAATTATCGACCCAGTTGGCTCAATGGTGGCGGTTTTGGGAACGCTAGACCGGGGGGCGGTTTTTTAAATCGTCGTTAAGAAGATGAGAAATTCTGTATTAAATTGGTCGGATTTTGGCCCGATCACTTTAGTGGTCGTTCAACCAACATCCTTTTGTAATCTCGATTGTGATTACTGTTATCTACCGAATCGTCATTTAAAAAATACTCTATCGTTAGAGTTAATCGAACCGATTTTCAAGGCAATTTTTACAAGCCGTTTTTTAGAAGATGATTTTACGATCTGTTGGCACGCAGGAGAACCGTTAGCTGTTCCCATTGACTTTTATGAGTCCGCTTTCCCCTTGATCGAATCGATGAGTCATCAATATAATACCAAGGGTTACGGTTTTTGCCACTCTGTACAAACAAACGCCACCTTAATTAATGACGCTTGGTGTGATCTGTTTAAAAAACATTCGGTTTATGTCGGGGTGAGTATCGATGGGCCTGCTTTTCTTCATGACGCACATCGGAAAACCCGAAAAGGTTTGGGAAGTCATGCGGCTACTTTACGGGGGATTTCGTTTTTACAAAAACACGAGATTGAGGTTCATGCGATCGCCGTTTTAACTGAAGATTCTTTAAATTATCCTGATGAGATTTTTAATTTTTTCTGGGAAAACGGAATTATTGATGTCGGTTTTAATATGGAAGAAAGCGAGGGAGTTCATCCGATTTCTTCGCTCAATAAATCTGGAATCGAACAGCGTTATCGTGAGTTCATGGGGCGGTTTTGGGAGTTAGTCACACAAACAGAAGGAAAGTTTAAACTTAGGGAATTTGAAACGCTTTGTAGTCTCATTTACGCAGACGCACGTTTAGATCATACCGATATGAATCGTCCCTTTATGATCATCAATATCGATCATCAGGGGAATTTTTCGACCTTCGATCCCGAATTACTTTCAGTGAAAACGGAAACTTACGGGGATTTTATTTTCGGTAATGTTCTTTCTAGTTCTTTCGAGTCAGCCTGTCATACGGAAAAATTCTGGCGCGTTTATGAGGATATGCAAGCAGGTGTGAGATCCTGTCGAGAAACCTGCCCCTATTTTGGTGTTTGTGGGGGAGGTGCGGGAAGTAATAAATACTGGGAGAATGGAACGTTTCGCTCAACTCAGACAAATGCCTGTCTTTATCGAGTTAAGTGTGTTACCGATCTAATTCTCGATCAGTTGGAAACTTTACTCTTAAATTAATCCCATTATTTAATTTAGTCTGTTAGATTGGTATTGCTCGACATCATTTTAATGGTTTAGCACTTGCGTAACTTGAGTATGTTCGACTGTTGTCGCATCATGCTCTGAGTCTGCATAGGCAACTGCTACAAATATTCCTGTTGCTATAATCACTAGAGATGGCACAATTAAGCCTTTCATCCGTTTTCCCCTAAGTTGGCTCTATATTATTGATCGTAGTGCGAAGGATTTTGCTCTGACAAAAGTCCAAGGTTAGAAAATGCGCGAAACGTAAGTTAGAATACCATTATTTTGAGCCATAGAAGTTTTATTCTATAAAATCTTAACCAATGGCTGTTTAGCACAACAAGGATGACTAGGAGATGAGTGTTAATTTCGATGAGAACAAGCCAGACTACCGCTTTTTGAGTTAGATTAGCGGCTGTAACTACTACATTAATAGTAAGCCCAAAGTATCGGCTAAAATGTGCCGTTTGTGTTTTTTATTTTCTTTAACTGCCTGATAACCGATCTCTGGTGCTAATTTAGTCTGTTTTTTAACGTAATATTTAGGAATTCAACAAATTCCATAATGCTCAAAAAATTCAAATTTTCCAAAATTTGAGCATTTTTTGTTGATCTTGTCCAGTGTTTGAAAGATGACCCAAGTCTGCTAGTGTCCCTAGTTCAGCAAAGCCTAGGTTATGGTGTAGTCCTAATTCTTGATAAAAATCTAAAGTGCGATTCATCACCGGAAATTCTTTCCAATTTCCAGTTTGTTTACTTTTTTCATCTAAACTATTATAAATCATTACATTGGCATAAAAAGCCCCATCATTTTTCAGGCTCTTACTAATTAAAGATAGATAACTATCTAAAATCTCATCGCTCATGTGAAATAAAACAGAAAATGCCCAAATAAAATCAAATTTTTGCTCTAATGTGAGTGATGAAACATCTTTTGTGCAAATCAGTGTCGGGTTTTTCTCCTCAAGATTAAACTTTTTAATTTCTTTTCGACCTTCTAAGAGCGCATTTTCTCTAGCCTCTATTCCAAAGTAATGATCTTTTTGTAAATATTTAATCAAGGGAATACCACCCCTCAATGTTCCACAACCGATATCTAATAAATAATTTTCGGGTTGTAAACCAACGCTTTTAAGGAACTGAATCTGAAAATTACGCTTCATTTGCCAAAGTTGAGAAGATCCTACCAAAGAATGCCGTTTTTCATCAGAAGAGGTAAAAAGTAGTTGTTTGACCATAGATTTAAGCTTGTTAATCATGATTCCTCTTATTAATTTATCTTGACAATTGCCTATTAGAATAATATCAATATATCTTCTTTTTACTGAATAGCTGGAATGCCTCACCACGCTACTTTGAGGTCAACGTTTCACAGAATGCAGCTATGGTAGTAGCCTTACACTTTCGACGAGGCGTGTTGATGTTTAAACTACTTAATACAAAAGCCGTTCTAAAGGGGTTAAAGTAGAGTATTATCGACTCATATTTACGTTTATGGCGATCTCGCTTGCTTATCTTGGCCCGCAGGGAACGAATACTGAAACCGCAGCTTTAGCCTACGCTCGTATTTTGGCAGATACAACTGATGAAAAGATTATTTTGCATCCTTGTTCAAGTATTGCTCAAACGATCCAATCTGTCGCTACAAAAGAGGCTAATTTGGCGGTTGCACCAGTAGAAAATTCAACCGAGGGAAGCGTGACGATTACCCTAGATACCCTCTGGCAACTCGAACAACTCAAAATTCAACAAGAGTTAGTTTTACCGATTCCTCATGTTTTTCTCTCTAGAGGTACATCGCTACAAGGCATCGATACAGTTTATTCCCATCCACAAGCTTTAGCGCAATGTCAACGCTGGCTTACACATTCTTTACCAAAAGTCAAGCTAATTCCCACTAATTCTACAACAGAAGCTTTATCCCTCATTAATCAAGATCCCACATCGGCTGCTATTGCGTCTCCTCGTGCAGCAAAATTATACGATTTACCAGTTTTAGCGACGAATATCAATGATTATCCCGATAACTGTACGCGATTTTGGGTTGTGGGTTTAAATCCTAATACTGTTGGCAATAAAATTACTCTGGGTTTTAGTGTCCCTGCTAATGTACCAGGGGCCTTAGTCAAACCGTTACAGATTTTTGCCAGTAAAGAGATTAATTTATCACGAATTGAGTCACGCCCCACTCGACGATCGCTAGGAGAATATTTATTTTTTATCGATCTAGAAGTCGAAAATAATCATCTGACTGAAGAAGCTTTAACCGAATTAGCCACCCATACGGAAATTCTTAGAGTATTTGGACAATATTCAGTCACTCCTTTGTCAAACTCAATCTTATCTGAACTTTAAGTGGGTTTTAGGGGCCAAGTAAAACGGAAAGTAGCCCCCTCACCTAATTGTGACTCTAAAACAATCGTACCTCCTTCTGTTTCAATAATTTTTTTGACAATTGATAAACCGATTCCCGTACTTTCTGGGACATCCTGCGCTTTGAGGGTTTGGAAAATATCAAAAACGCGATTATGATTTTCTGGGGCGATACCAGGGCCATTATCACTCACTGAAAATTCATAGTATTCGTCTTTTAAATTCGCTTTAATTTCAATTCGTCCATCGATGCAATCGTTGTGTTTAATCGCATTACTAATTAAATTAGAAAAGACTTGGGATAACAACAATCTTTTAGTCAAAATAGTTGGCAGATCGGGCTGTACATAGATTGTAAAAGTAGGTGGTATGATCAGAGAATCCAGAATCTCATTCAGTAACTCTCCAACTTTAACGGGTTCTGTAGCGACTTCAGTACGACCAATCCGAGAATAGGCCAGCAAACCATTAATCAAAGCTTCCATACGAACCACTCGATTTTGCAAAAGCTTCATTTGGCGAAGATTTTCATCGTCTAGTTGTCCTTCTAGATCATCAGCAATCCATTGTGAGAGGTTAGAAATACCGCGCAAAGGAGCTTTGAGATCGTGGGAAACGGTATAAACAAAACGATCTAACTCTTGATTGCGTTCAATTAGTTTAGCGGTGGTTTGCTCCAAAGTTGCGTTCAATTGTATTAGTTTAGAGGCTTGTTGTTGTAGACGCATTTCGGATTGCTTACGTTCGCTGATATCCACCACAAAACTAACGCCTCGATTTTGTGAATTCTGAAACATCACACCGCCTAACAAAATAGGTACACGTGTTCCATCTTTACGGATATACTCTTTTTCAATCGCGTCGGATGACTGCTGCTGCATCCTGTTTAAAGACAATTCACTGATGTCGAGTTGTTCGGGGGGTGTCATCGCTCTCCAGTTAACTCGTCCCGCTTGTAAATCTTCGCGAGTGTAACCCACTAAATTAAGGAAAGCATCATTAGCATCTAGAATCTTACCATCGGTATCCCAAAACATAACACCAAGCAAATTCAGTTCGACCAATTGCTTCAGACGAGCTTCACTTTGACGTAATGCTTCTTCAGCTTGTTTACGTGCGCTTAAATCGAGAATAAACGCCACCGACTCTACTCTATCTTCTCCAACCAAACTATAGCCCACCAAAACAGGTACCCGATGACCCTTTTTGTGAATGTAATCCTTTTCATAGGGAGTACAAGCACCATTCGCTTTGGCTTCGGCAATTTTTTGTTCATCTAGTGGTAAATGCTCAGGGGGTGTGATATCAATCCAACGAAGTCGTCCTGCTTGAAGCTCCTCTCTTGTATAGCCAACGATTCTGAGTAGTTCATCATTCGCTTGCCAGATGTTCCCGTAAATGTCACCGTAGAGAATGCCTACCACATTCGCTTCAACAAAACTGCTTAGTTTGGCTTCATTAGCGGCGATTTTAGCTTCTGAAAGCTTCCGCTCACTAATATCGATTAATACACCCCGCGTTGCCGTCAGGTTTCCCTCAGCATCATAAGCACAATCACCTTTAGCCAAGATCCAACGGACTGTACCATCGGGCCACAGCGTTCGGTACTCGATTTCTGTATACACCTGACCCGCTTTCAATTCACTGACAACTGTTTGCACAAAGGAGCGATCGTCTGGATGTATAGCCTCTAAAAACACCTGCATTGACATTTTGGTATCTACTGGTAAACCAAACATGGCTTTTGCTCGGTCTGTCCAAGTCAGTGTATCAGTGGCTACATTCCAATACCACATTCCTAAATTAGCGGCATCGGTGGCTAGTCGAAGTTGTTCCTCGCTTTGATGAAGTGCGATTTCGGTCAGATAGCGTTCCGTCACATCCACCGAAATTCCACCTAGTAGTTGTCTACCATCTGATTGAGGAATGGGAAACTTAAATGAGATGTAATGGTGTTCGCCATCTTCTTTTGTAAAGGTTTCTGTTACCTCGATCGCTTGTCCTGTTTCGAGAGCCATCAAATCATGATTGTGCCAGTGTTGAGCTTGTGAGAAAGAAAATAATTCAAAATCGGTTTTGCCTAACCATTCTGCTAAAGGGCGATTGCAGATACGTTCGTTTAATGGATTGACATACAGATAACGTCCTGCTTCATCTTTAATATAGGTTGCCCCAGGGGAATAGCGCATAAATGCTTCTAATAAAGCTTGGCTTTCTTGAAGGGCGGTTTCGATTTGCTGGCGTTCGGTTTCCTGCTGTTTGGCCTCGCTAGTATCAAAGAAAATGCCAATAAAGCGCACAGCTTGCCCCATCTCGTCATAGATAAATCGCCCAAATTCTTTTAACCAGCGAATTTCACCATTATCGGCTCGAATGATGCGATATTCTGAACTGTAGAGCGATCGCGTCTGTTTGGCCTGTTTCATGGCCCGAAGCACGGGTTTAAAATCATCTGGATAGACTCGGCTGCCCCACATTTCGTAGGTCGCTTCACCACTGGCTACAGGTTCATAGCCCAACAAGGCAAAATGGTTTTCTGACCAGATGGTATGGCGTGTTTGTAAATTAACATCCCAAGTCCCCATCCCAGCGTTGTTGATCGCTAAACTTAACCGTTCTTCACTTTTGCGTAGGGCCAAATTGGATTGATCGTCCTCAAAGACAATACTAGCCACTTGTGTCCCAAAGTCAGCAAGTTGATATTCCCATTCAGAGGGCAGCCGCGCCTCATCAAAGCACAGCATCAGTGAGCCAAGAGCTAATCCTTCTACATTAAACACGGGTCTAGAATGACACGCCTGTATCCCGTGAGCGATACATAATTCCCGCCATGCTGGAGACCAGCGAGTATCATTAACGATATCAGTACAAGTGATCGGCTCACCACAATACACGGCTGTACCACAAGTACCAATACATAATTCATTAATCGGCGCACCCTTAATCCCTTGTCCAAAAGATGGCGGAAGATCTGGAGTGATAAGGCATTGAAAGGCCGCTCTTCTTTCATCGGCGAGCAAGAAACAGGCACGGATGCGGGGATTTAGCTTAGAAATCGAGTTACATATGGCTTGAAGACAGTTTTCTAAAGGTTGCCCTGTTGCAATCAATTCTAGGATTTGTTTCTGTTCAATCAGCAAAAGTTCTGTTTGTTTGCGTTTGGTAATGTCAGCCGCAAAAATAGATATTCCATTAGATGACGGATAAACTCGGTTTTCATACCAACGACTCCAAGAAGAATAGAAATACTCAAACTGGAGTGGTATTTGCTCTTGTAATGCTCGATGGAACTGCACGTAAACATCGGTATCAACAGCGTCAGAAAATAAATCCCATATGCTTTTCCCAAGCATTTCTTCTCGTTGCATCCCCGCCATTTCACACAGGCGATCGTTAACATAGATAAAATGCCAGTTGCGATCTAAGACATAAAAACCATCACTAATACTCGATAAAATGCTTTTAAGCTGTTGTTTGCTCGTCTGGGCTTCTTGTTGCAGTTGTGTTAATCTTTCATTCTCATCTTGATTTGCTGATTCTCGCGTTGTTGCTTTTGTGGTTGTTTGTGCGAGTTGGTCTAGTGTGTGTATACGACGAGGGCTCAGGACTCGTTTAGTGTTTTCAGTAGCGGTGCAGAATACGCCTCCCACTTGACCATCGTCATCTAGTAAAGGACTATAAAAAAAAGTAAAGTAGGTTTCTTCTGAATAACCGTTACGATCTAATATTAGTAGTTGATCTTCATTTTGGAACGATTTTCCCTCATTGAGAACGGCTTCAGCTTGTTGTCTAATTGTTGGCCACACATCAAAAGCAGATTGACCCAAAGGTTGAGGATGACGTTGCCCTAAAAGAGGAATATAAGCATCGTTATAGAAATTTATCATCGACTGTCCCCACCAGATACACATCGGATGAGGGGAAGCTAAGATAATACGAATAACTGTTTTAAGGCTTTGTGGCCATGTTTCAACTAGACCCATTGACGTAGTTGACCAATCATATGATTGCATTAATGTCGCCATTTGGCTATCGCCAACAAATATGATTTCAGATAGTCTGAAATTTATCTGATGAGTCACAGTTATAGCTCTCAAGTTAAGGATCTAACCATTAGTTTATCTAAAATGAGCGTTTTATGAGCTTGAGGAATCCTAAGAAAATTAATCCTAAAACAAGATAAGCAAGTAATTTTGTTTTAATTCACCTCTACCCTATAGATAGAGCCAATTATCTATCTAAAGAGTGAATTTTTATCCTCCATCTAAAGCTTGCTATAAACTTGAAATTTTCCTTCTTTGACATCTTGCTTAAATTGTTCTAGCTTGTCCTCAGTTTGTCTGGTTAACTGCTCAGTGCGATCGTCTTTACTTAAGGTTGGCTTGACGGTTTGAACTATCTTTAAAAACTCGCTCATCACCTGTTTTTGTCGTAACCAGTCCCGTACTTGTCGTACAGGTTTTAAAATCAGATCTTTTGAAGATAAATCGGTTTTTGACCATCCTCCTGAAGTGCCACGAGGTTGATGATAGCGAGACATCGACACTGGTTGATATTCCACACCCACCGATAAACACCAGTCTTGCCATTTAAAGTCTAAAATACTGGGATCAGTTTTAATCGGAATCCAAGGAACTCCAAAAGCATCAGCTAAAATGGCTCCGTGCATCGCTTCAGTAAGCAAGATTTCGGTTTGACTGATAAGTGCTAAAGATTCTTCAACTGGCGAACTAGGATCAATATAACCAAAACCCAGATTTTGACATACTTGCGCCCATCCCTCACCCGCAAAATTATAGTGAGGCATATAGGAAAAACGATACTTTTTCGGCTGATGATAATCAAATAATCGTCTAACTAAAATGGCTCCATCAGTAATGGCTAAAGTTTCGGATACCTGTAATGCTTTTGCAGATAATGGGCCACGCAGACTATAAATGGTATATGAATCATCAATCTGAGGCATACTTTTGTATTCCGAACCAGGGAAACCTGCCCCCGTTCCAAAAATGACCCGTTTTTTAGCTTTTGAAGTGCGTCTAGGTAATGCTTCGTGAATTAAAGTTCCAATTCCGACAAAAGTCACCCCATCATCTTCATCATTAATGATGTCTGGTAAAAGTTGTTGCCACATCCAAGGATTGAGTGCATCACCGAAATTTTGACGACCATCGGGATATTTACAATAATAAAGCTGCATGGTTAATTGACGAAGAATAAACTTAAGATATTTGATGATGAAAATCTAATTTAAAGATTAGCCAGTTGCAAAATTTTCGCGCTTCTGGCTTCCCAAGTAAATTGTTGAGCAAATGAAATATTTTCCGCGTAACCTTCAACTTTTCTCGGATACTGCTGAAGAACTTTTTTAATACATTCGGCAAATTTGACTGGATGATCTGGCTCACACCAAGCCCCAACAATAGGAGACTTTTTAAACTCCATTAAAGGCTCAATTTCTGTGGCAACAATTGGCACACCGACAGCGATATATTGAAAGAATTTTACAGGATTAGTGAAGCTTGCTGAATGTCCTGAACAATGAGGATGTGCTAGAATATCCGCTGCTTGTAACAGACTAATTAAACTAGATCTTGGTAAAATCCAGCCCAAGAAATCAATATTATCGACTTGTTTATCTTTCGCTGATTGACGATAGTGTTCTACTTGTTCGGGTGTGCCCCCAGTCACAGCAAATTGTACATTTGGCAGATGTTTTGCAGCATCAATTAAAACATCAATTCCTTTAAAAGAATATAAAGCACCAGAATAAATCACTAACTGTTGACGGTTATTTTTTAAAAGTTTATTACGCCATTCTTGAGCCGCTTCTGGTTCTCTGACTAAAAAAGATTGACTAAAACCATTATGTAAGCTAAATACTTTGTGTTCAGGCATTCCAAATTCAATTAAACTTTTTTTAATTAAATCTGATTGAGTGATAGCAATTTTTAAATAGGGACTATTAGTAATTTTAGGTTCCATTACTCTTTCTTCAAAGTAGTGGCGTTCATAAATAACGTTGATTTTCTTTTTCACTGCTGCCTTGACACAACTCCAATCTCTGGTATGAACGATTTTTGCTGTGGGAATAATATGAAGAGGTAAGTAATATTGATAAACAAGTTTATAGGGATTTATAATTCTATTTTTATATTTATCAAGTAGCTTCGGTATTGGAAGTGGAGTGATTTTTAATCCATCATCAACATTATAAAATTCTTTAAACGCTTGAGTAGGTAATTGAGGAGTAGATGGAAAAAGCCATTGTTTAGTTTTGCTTGAAGGAGGCTCATAATTTGGATAAGCAAAAATAGAAGAATAACCTAAATTTTTAGCCGCATTAGCACACATAACATCATGAATTTCATGAGCAGAATCGGGCTTCATGGATAAATGTGATGTGTAGACGAGATAGTTTTTCTCCATAAAATCTTGCTGCTGGCTCTTGTTGATTTGTTTTTGAATTGTATTGTAAAATTTTTAAAATGTCAATCTTAATCGTTTTACCATTCAAAAGCCAGCTAAGTTATTTAGTTTGGATTAAATTGGAACCCTGTTATTTGAGCCGTTCTATCAAATGCTCACCAACCCGAAGCGCATTCGCAATAATGGTTAAAGCAGGGCTAACACTTGCATTAGATGGGAAAAAACTACTATCGACGACATATAAATTATCGACATCGTGAGAGCGACAATTGAGATCGAGTACCGAAGTGGTAGAATCTTCACCAAATCGACACGTACCACATTGATTTGCTACAACTGAGATCGGCATTTCTCCATAAGGATGTAATCCCCCGCGTTGATTCGTTGTTTTTTCGGCTTCTTTGAGGGCTTCTGTCCAAAAATAGACTAAACGCTCATGGGCTTCTGTATTATTCGGCGTATAATCTAAATAGATTCTTTCTCCTTCGATTCGTACGCGATTCGTGGGATTCGGTAAATCTTCGGTTTGTACCCACCAACCGATAGAACGGGTAGCCATTTGTTTAAGTCCAAAACCAGGCAGGACTTTAGCGAGTACCGATAAGATGGGCGGAGATTCAGCAAAAATAATATCTTGGAGAAGTCCTCCAGTATTTTGAACTTGTCCCATCGGATAGGGAAAATCTTGATCACCCCAGTAAAAATCGTTAATCATTACACTACGGGGAAATTTACCTGAATTTGGTCTAGCACTGAGTTGTACTACTGATGTAATACGATGTTTCATGAAATTACGCCCAACCATCCCCGAACTATTGGCGACTCCATTGGGACAAATATCATTAGCCGATCGCAACAATAAAGCAGCCGAATTAATTGCCCCGCAAGCGAGTACAATAATATCGCCCATAAATAAATAAGATTGTCCCGCTACTTCTGCTTCTACTGCTTTGATGGCACGTCCTAACGGGTTAGTGTGTAAACAAACGACTTTTGCTGAAGTTTTAACCGTTACATTGGGATGAGTTAAGGCTGGAACAATGCCACTCACTTCTGAATCATTGGTTGGGTCTTCCTTTTGGAGCGTTAATCCTAAAGGTAGCGACGCAGGATGTAAACCCTGTTTAGAAAGTGCCTCTACGATGTCTTTGACTTGGGGATCATGCTCAAGAGCAGAATAGGGATAATCTGCGCTTCTGTGGGGTTCTGTGGGGTCATCTGAAGCTTTTCCATGAACTTTGTAGAGTTGTTCGGCTTCGGTGTAATAGGGTTCAAAATCGCTATATTTTAGACCCCATGCTGGTGAAATTCCCTCCTGATGATTGACCGCTTCAAAATCACGTTCACGCATCCGCATCATCGTAGCACCATAGATTTTAGTATTGCCACCGATCGCATAATTGGTTTGTGGGGAAAAAGGTTCACCATTAATGTCATACCATCTTTCAGGGGCGTGATAGCGTTCTTTTTTAAACACATCAACATTACTTCTGTTTTGCTCCTCAAGAGGCATAAAACCGCCTCTTTCTAGCACTAAAATTTTCTTGCCAGTAGGGGCTAATTTATAAGCTAAAGTCCCACCACCTGCACCCGTACCGATAATAATTATGTCGTAATACTGATCATCAATAATCATGGGTTGTTCCTCTTAATCACTGCCAAAGATAAATTAAACAAAACAGAATAATCCAAATCACATCAACGAAGTGCCAAAATAGGGAAACTTCCGTTACACCTGTATGGCCTAGCTCGTAATTATTCGGAATAAACGAGCGAAACAGCATATAAAACTGTAAAAGAATGCCCGTTAAGACGTGTAAACCGTGAAAACCTGTGAGTAGATAAAAGGTTCCGCCAAAAGACCCCGAAGTTAAGCCAAAACTAAGTTCACTCCATTCTTTAGCTTGTCCAACAAGAAAATAAATCCCCATTGCTGAAGTGAGTAACCAAAATACACGAAAAAGATTGAGCTTGCCTTTTTTAAGGGCTTCTTCGGCAAAATAAATCACGAAACTACTCAAAACTAATACAATAGTATTGATTAATGGCTCATGTGTTTCGAGTCCTTCGACTCCTTCAGGTAGCCAACTAGGGGAAGTGGTTTTCAGAACAATGTAACCCGCAAAAAAGCTTAAAAAGATGACGCTTTCAGACAGCAGAAAAATAATGAAACCAAAAAGACTGGTTCCTTGAACATCGTGGGTATGTTCTTCAGTGTGGTGTAGTGGTTCTGTCTTAATTGAACTATCCATGTTTGATCCTAGTAATAAAAAAGGGGTAGGAGTAATCAAACCCCTACCATGGCAATTTATTCGGCTTTTAGTGCCGCTTCATTTGACACTAACGGCTCAGTTTTCCCATAGCCATAGGGAACTGAAATAACGATCGGAATTTCTTCAAAATTTTCAACAGGTGGCGGTGAGGAGACTAACCATTCTAACCCAATCGCTCGCCAAGGATTATCGGGTGCTTTTTTCCCTTGAATCCAAGAACTGACGATATTTAGGATAAAAGGAAGAGTAGACATCCCAAGGAGAAAACCGCCAAGACTCGCCAGAACATTCCAGAAAGCATACTCAGGAGGATACGAGGAAACACGGCGCAACATCCCTTGTAAACCGACGGGGTGCATCGGTAAAAAATTCAAATTAGTTCCAATAAAAGCAAGCCAAAAATGAAGTTGACCTAAGCCTTCATAGTACATTTTGCCCGTCATTTTCGGAAACCAATGATAGATAGCCGCAAACATCCCCATCGTAATCGTGCCATAAACAATGTAGTGAAAATGTCCCACCACAAAATAAGTATTATTAACATGAATATCAAGAGGAACTGAAGCCAGCATTACGCCAGTGATACCAGCGAATAAAAACATAATAATCGCGCCTAAAGCAAACAGCATCGGCGTTTGTAGACGTATTTTGCCACCCCAGAGAGTTGCCGTCCAAGCAAAAATCTTAATGCCAGTAGGAACAGCAACCAACATCGTTGTAAACATAAACAGCATTCGCATCCAGCTAGGGGTACCACTCGCATACATATGATGTACCCAGACGGAAATCGACACAATCGAAATCAGTAACGATGATACCGCGACAATTCGATAACCAAATAGAGGTTTACGCGAATATACGGGCAGTATTTCCGAAAAAACACCTAAAACGGGCAGAACCATCACATAAACCGCAGGATGGGAATAAAACCAGAAAAAATGCTGGTATAGGACTGGACTACCACCTGTTGCGGGGTTAAAAAAGCTTGTTCCCAGTGAGAGATCAAAGAGTAACATAATCGCGCCTCCAGTGAGGGCAGGGAGGGCGGTTAGCTGAAGTAATTGTGCGCTTAGGACTGTCCAGACAAAAACAGGCATTCTAAAAAAAGTCATCCCAGGGGCACGCATTTTAAAGATTGTTGCGACAAAGTTCACGCCTCCCATAATCGAAGAAACGCCCGAAATCGCAACCGCTAAAATCCAGATGAATTCACCATTAATTAAATCTCCTGACGGATTTTGGATACTGACAGGAGGATATGACCACCACCCCGCTTGAGCCGTACCACTGGGTAACAAATAACTAGAAAGTAGGAGAATACCGAACACTGGAACGAGCCAAAAAGCGATCGCATTTAAGCGAGGAAACGCCATATCTCGCGCCCCAATCATCAGAGGAACGAGATAATTAGAAAGACCAACCAAAGACGGAAAAATCCACAAAAAGATCATCACCGTCCCGTGCATGGTAAACATACTGTTATATAGTGCTCGACTAATCACATCAGCATCGGGTGTAATCAGTTCGGCGCGAATGACCATCGCCAATAAACCACCAATGAGGAAGAAAACGAAGGATGTGACTAGATATTGGATTCCGATCACTTTATGATCGGTGCTAAAACTAAAATAAGGTCGCCACTCAGACGCGGGTTTATTTTTTAATTTATTGACAATCTGATCAAGTCCTTCTACTGGAGCATTAGTCATAAATAAGATTCCTTTTAATTATTCGAGCTATTCACCATTGGGGGTTCAGCAGGAGCTACTGTTGGCCATCCTGTTTTGATGCCAGGTTTAGAACGGATGGCATATTCTTTATAAGCTTGGTTTTGTGCAGGGACTAGCGGATGAGTCGCCATATCAGCTAACCATTGTTCATAGGTTTGAGAGGGTTCGACCACAACTTGACTCTGCATAATGGCGAAATAAGTACCACTAAAATTAGAGTCATTAATGCGATAAGAACCTTCTTTGATAGGAGTAAATTCAAAGTCAATAATTTTATTAGGAATAATGTCTTGCTTGAGGCGAAAAGCAGGGACATAAAAACCATGAATCACATCATCGGTTTGCATTTTTAAACGCACTCGTTGATCTTTAGGGACGTGTAATTCGGAACTTGTAACCTTTGCTTGAGGATAATAAAATGTCCAAGCCCACTGTTTAGAGTGTACTTCTATTTCTTCAACAGGTTGATCTTTTAATGGGGCCGCATAAGCACTTTCCATGCCAGGCATATCTAAATGAACCAGATCCATCGGGCCCCGTATTGCCATTTGCTCATAGGTTTTGTAACTATACGAGGCAAGGAACAACACTAAAACAACTGGGATCGCTGTCCAGACAATTTCTAAAGGGATATTGCCTTCAATATGCGGCCCATCACTGATATCAAAACGGCTCACGCTTCGGGTAAAAAGTAAGTAAAGAATGGTTCCCGTGATCGCAAAGAAAATAAAACTACCCAAAAAAACAAAAAGAGCAAAAAGATCGTCAATTAGTTTAGACTCGGCAGCAGCTTGGGGAGGAAGCCAAGAATAAGAAGCGATCGCCATTGCCCAACTAATCAAAGCTAGAACAATAGCCAAAAAAATCAAGAATATAATATCTTTAGTTCTCATGATTAGTTACTTAAGTATTGAATTAGGATCTTCTCCAGAACGCAACAGATAATCAGCCGTTACGTGTACACCAAATTCGCCGCCTAGGTGTGCGCCTAATGTACCTTGAAGAAACATCAGAAGTAGAATAAATAGACCTGCTATCAGATAACTCCACTGAACTTGTCGTCCTCGCTCTTGTCGCCACGCGTAACGCTGAAAGCCACGCCAAACGGCCATCCCTACAATGAGGGTGAGTAACAATACACCTCCTAAGCCATGCCAGATCATCGTATCTAGCGCGTGCAGTCCCCAGGCACTCACCACATCATAAGACGGGGTGGCTAACAACATTTCATAAAAGCCACTAGCAACCGTAAAAAAGGTGATAATTGCGGCGGCAAGTACATTGTACCAACCAACATCAAAAAAGTTGGAACGAGTCGCGGTTAAAGCCAAAAACTTGAAAATCGGTTTTTGAAAAGGGAACAAGGCACCCGCAATATCAAAAGCAATCCCAATAATAAATAAACCGAGCGTCAGATGAACTAGGTTAGGATGGATCGGGATATGGTAGGGTAAACCATTGGCTCCAACCGATGGGGTTAATTGATCAATCAATTCTGTATTCATTACAATGTACCTTCTTTGATCGCTTCAACGACTGGAACGGTGTGGAGTCCATAAACCCAGACGAGTTCATCACCTAGATAAACTTGAAAACACACAACTCCTACCAGTAATACACTCACCGCCAAATAACTGACAGGTACTTTTTGCGGGTCACGAGAACGTAAAATAAACCGCCATCCTGTAATCGTAGCTAAAATGGCTGAAAGTGACCAACCGATGAGGGTATGCAAGTTCAGAACAGGTTTAACCGCGTCGTAGGGTTGTGCTAAACCTGCTTCAGTTTGCCCAAAAATAATCGCTATAAAGATGGAAATGGTAGCAAAAAGCATATTCCACCAGCTTACCTCATACAAACGAGTATTTTGGGTAAAATAACCTATTAAGTCGCAAATAAAAGCAAATAAGACCATCGCAATCACAAAATGAACCACAATCGGGTGTATCGTGTCGGGATAAGGTAAATTGTGGTCATTCAATGGGGGTAAAAGATCATCAAACATTTTCGGTTCTCCAAAGTAGCCAAGTCTAAGATTTTTAAAAATTGAACGCCAAAACGCTCGCATTTCCACCAATGTTGAGAAGATGAATTGTTATGGTCAATACAATGTATTGAGTAATTTACTCTGATTTTTTACTAACCTATCGTACAAAAAGCTGAAGTGTCTAAACCATAATCATTTATACAGAAATTCAGTATTTAGATCTTGAATCTGAAACCTTTTTGAAATTTATAGCATCTGCTTACTGGAGTATGCCACAATCAATAGCACGATCAAAATGTATCTATCTAAAGGTATAAAAAATGAGTTTAGAAGCTACCGCTAGTGAAGCGATAGAGAATAATTTAGAGCAATTCTTGATTGTTTTATCAGTGTCTTTAAGTGTCGCCGCAATCTCTAGATCTCCTCTATTTCCTTGGTTTCGTAGATTCCCCTATACTCTACTCCTAGTGATTGTGGGACTGGGTTTCGCGTTTATTAATGTTCGTTTAGTTTCTCTTTCACCACAATTAATTTTAGAAATTTTCTTGCCGCCTTTATTATTTGAAGCAGCATGGAACTTCTCTTGGCGAGAATTTAAAGAGTATTCGCTACCTATTGTGCTGTATGCCACGATTGGGGTAGTGGTTAGTACGCTCTTAGTGGGCGTTGCCTTAAATCAATTGACTGCTTTTTCTTTGCCAGTCGCGCTTTTAATTGGTGCAGGTCTTTCAGCAACTGATCCCGTTGCGGTGGTTGCGTTATTTAAAGATTTAGGGGCTAATCCACGCTTAAAAGCGGTGACAGAGGGAGAAAGTTTATTAAATGATGGGGTGGCAATTGTAGCTTTTGTTCTACTACTTGATATCTGTTTGGGAACAGAGGCTTTTACTCTCAGTGGTACTGTAGCTCGTTTTTTAACGTTTGTCAGTGTTGGATTAGCTATTGGTCTTGTAGTCGGTT
This sequence comes from Chroococcus sp. FPU101, assembly GCF_017312365.1. Lineage (GTDB taxonomy): Bacteria > Cyanobacteriota > Cyanobacteriia > Cyanobacteriales > Microcystaceae > Chroococcus. The sequence goes on along the minus strand of NZ_BLJI01000002.1, from coordinate 259,030 downwards.
TTGGCGTATCTTATCTGACACAACGTTTTGATCTACCTTTAGTTGAACAATCTCTAACCTTAGTTTCCGCTTATGGCTCATATCTTGTTGCTGAACATCTCGGCGGTTCTGGTGTCATTGCCGTTGTGGTGGTGGGTATGATTTTAGGTAATTTTGGCTCACAAGTTGGTATGAGTCCGCGTACCCGTCTTGTAGTAACCGAATTTTGGGAATTTCTAGCCTTTTTTCTCAACTCGATTATCTTTTTACTAATCGGTACCCAGATTCGTTACGATAGTCTTGCTAGTCATTTAGGTTTAATTGGTATTGCGATCGCTGCGGCTACTATTGGGCGTTTAATTAGCGTTTTTGGTTTGGGTTTAGTTAGTAACGCATTCAGTAAAAGTAAAATAACTTTACCTGAACAAACAGCCCTCTGGTGGGGTGGGTTAAGAGGTGCGATTCCGATTGCTCTCGTTTTGAGTATACCTGAAACCTTGCCCGGACGAGACGTACTCATTAATATCGTTTTCGGTTTCGTTCTCTTTACTTTGTTAGTACAAGGTTTGAGTATGCAAACACTGATGAAAACACTCAATTTGGTTGGTGATCAACCGTTACGTCAAGAATACACTCAAATGTTAGCTCGTCGAATTGCACTACAACGGGTGAAACAATCAATGGTGGATTCTGTTGACGAATTTCCCGATCTTGATCCAGAATTTCGGAGCTATCAAAGCAAGTTAGTCGAAGTAGAATTACAAGGTCTTGAAGAAAAAATTAAAACTATGCGGCAAGAATATCCAAAACTACGCACTCTTGCTGAAGAACAATATAAAAGAACAATGCTGGATGTCGAAGCCGATACTTATGCGGAATTACTTCGCTCTGGCTGGTTAAATCGCAGTCTCACACCTATTTTAGAAGAAATTGAAATCAAATTACAAAGTGAAAAAGCCGTTTAGTCGGTAGGATGGGGATAATTTGCCCTAAATCCGTAGAAATAGAATTCTTTTAATATGTGGGGGTTTGGCAAGCAAACCCTCTTTTTTAATGGCTCAAAGAAATCAATTCTTTAAATTATTCTTAAAGACGTACCTTGATAAAAATCTACTTTATGACAGATTTAATATAAGGTGTGAACTGAATAACCAACAATTACTGGTAAATATAGCTTTATGTTGAGGTTAAGGATTAACTTTAGATGGATATGATTTATTCACACTCAAAATTATGCTGAAAATAATCCTTAACTTCTCTTCACTAAATCTATGACTGCCACCCTGACTCTTCAATCAAAATCTAAGCCTAAAAGCCGTCTTAATCTCTGGTACGAGAAAATAATGGTAATTGTGATTTTATTAAATTATCTCTTAGTTTTATTCGATTTAAGTTATATTCCCTTTCATGATTTTTGGCAGCTAGGACAAATTCAACTTAATTATAACATTCCTAATTCTAGTATCAATTTTCCAACTCATCCTCTTAAAGTTCTTCCTTTTCGAGTCACAGATCAATATGATTGGATAAAAGGAATTGAACCTTATCAAACGACCGTAGATTATCTCAATAAAGTTAATCAATTAAAACAAATCGATGCAGAAAAAACCGAAGATAGTGAAGAAATTTTTGCTGATTTAAGAAATTTAACTGCTGAAATGCTCCAGTTAAATTCTTTAGAAGTTGTCCATCAAAATCGCTCCCTAGAGATCATTAACAATCGGATGAGTCAACATATTTACGGAAGTAATCAAGCTTCGGCTGAGGCAGCATTTAGAGTTTTTTGGAGTAGTGACTATTTTCAACAACAAGGAATTAGCCAAGAATTAGAATTTTTTGAGCAGCAAATTAGTCCTTTAATGCAAACTCTCTATTTTCGTTCCCTTGATGGAAATGGTCAACCAATCGATTATTTTTATCTTTTAGATCTGCCTTTTATTACTTTCTTTTTTCTCGAATTTCTTTGGCGAACTCGGCTTATCTCTCGTCATTACTTAGCCGTGACTTGGACTGATGCTATGTTCTGGCGTTGGTATGATGTCTTTTTATTTCTTCCCTTCTGGCGTTTTTTAAGAATTATACCTTTAATGATTCGGCTCAATCACGCTAAATTTTTTAATTTAAAAACAATACAACGGCAATTTAGTCAAGGCTTTGTGTCTAGTTTTGCTGAAGATTTAGTACAAGTTGTCGTTATTAGAGTCATTAATCAAATACAAAGCTCAATTGGTCAAGGAGATATCCAAAAGTTTATTAAGCAGCGTTATCAACAGAATCATCTGTTGGATAATCAGCGTAATGAAATTGCAGAAATTTTAAAAATTATCTTTCAAACTACCGTACACAAAGTTCTCCCTAAAATTAAGCCAGATGCCGAAGCACTCCTAAAATATAATTTTGAAAAGGCTCTGGCTAAATCCGCGATGTATCAAAGCTTACAAAAATGGCCGGGCATGAAGAATTTAGAAAATCAGATGGGTGAGCAATTCTCATCCCATTTCTATCAAGCTTTTTCTGAAACTTTAATTCAAATGACTAAAGAAGATGCCAAAGCTAATCGATTATTTGAACGATTGTTGCAGACCTTTAATCAAGAATTAAGCAAAGAATTACAAGGAAAAGAGCGGATTAATCAATTAGAATCCTTAGTGACTGAGTTTTTAGAAGAGTTTAAGATTAATTACGTTAAACCTTTATCGGCTGAAGATTTAGAAGTGATTTTCGAGCAAACCCGCATTTTAAGAGAACAAGGGAGAGATTTAACTTTGGTTGAACCCACACTCATTCGTCGTTCTGACATTTAATCAATAACGAAAAAGAAATTTGATTCGCTTAGATAAAAATTTGTTATCCTAGAAGGAAGCGATCTCAAAGAGATCCGCATAGCGGTGCGCTTGAATGATCGCTTGCCCAAATCACCAAAGTTACTAGGTCGTTCGTCACAAGGGAAGTCGGGTTAACCCGCTTTTTTTATTGCTTTTTGTTTAATTGCTTTTTGTCCATGACTCATCCATTAATTCCTCAAATTATAAACGTAGCAACACCGATCGCTCTTTCACTGGGGTTAGAAGTGGTCGAAATTGTGTTTCATACCAATAAGCGTCCACCAGTCCTGCGGGTTGACATTCGCAACCTTAGCAGCGATACAGGTTTAGAAGATTGTGAGCGGATGAGTCGTAATTTAGAAGCAACTCTAGATACCTTGGAATTGATTCCAGGAGCATATGTACTAGAAATCTCCAGCCCAGGGACATCTCGACAATTAACCAGTGATCGTGAGTTTATCGCTTTTAAAGGATTTGCCGTCATCCTAACCACAGAGCCCCCCTATGAAGGGCAAAAAGAATGGCGAGGAAACCTTCAAAGCAAAGATGAAACAGCAATTTATATCAACCAAAAAGGACGAGCGATCGCAATTCCCCGCGATCTGGTTCTAAAAGTCCAATTAGATGCCAACCGTTAATTAAAAAAATATTAAGGAGAACTTGCCTATGCCCAGCTTTAGCCTGCCCGGACTCAAAGACATGATAGAAGAAATTAGCCAACGCCATAATCTTCCTCGTTCGGCTGTCCAAGACTCTTTAAGAGAAGCCCTCCTTAAAGGATATGAACGCTATCGTCGGGCGCAAAACATGGAAAAGGGGCAATTTAACGATGAATACTTTGATAACTTTGATGTAGAACTCGATATTGATGACGAAAGCTTCCGTATTCTTTCAACTAAAAAAATCGTTGAAAGTGTTAGCGACACCGATCATCAAATTGCTTTAAAAGAAGTACAAGAATACGTAGCCGAAGCTCAACTAGGCGACGAAGTAGTATTAGATGTCACCCCCGATCAAAAAGAATTTGGGCGGATGGCAGCCATTCAAACCAAACAAGTCCTTCTACAAAAACTGCGAGATCAACAACGGAAAATCATTCAAGAAGAATTCCAAGATTTAGACGGCACCGTTCTACAAGCTAGAGTTCTACGCTTTGAACGTCAAGCAGTAATTATGTCCGTTCAAAGTACCTACGGTCAACCCGAAGTCGAGGCCGAACTACCCAAACGCGAACAACTGCCTAACGATAACTATCGAGCCAATGCGACTTTTAAAGTCTTACTGAAAAAAGTTCGAGAAGGTTCCCATCGTGGGCCTCAATTAATTATTTCTCGTGCGGCAGCAGGCTTAGTGGTCTATCTTTTTGCCAACGAAGTCCCAGAAATAGAAGAAGAAGTCGTGCGGATCGTTGCCGTAGCCAGAGAAGCAAACCCGCCATCTCGATCCGTCGGTTCTCGTACCAAAATCGCCGTCGATACCTTAGAAAGAGATGTTGATCCTGTTGGGGCCTGTATTGGAGCTAGAGGATCGCGCATTCAAGCCGTCGTTAATGAATTGCGCGGCGAAAAAATTGACGTGATTCGTTGGTCGCCAGATCCCTCAACGTATATTGCTAATGCTCTAAGTCCTGCTAGAGTTGATCAAGTTGTTCTGAGCAACCCCGATGAACGTCACGCCTTAGTCTTGGTGGCAGAAGATCAACTAAGTTTAGCCATTGGGAAAGAAGGACAAAACGTCCGTCTAGCCGCACGTCTAACGGGTTGGAAAATTGATATCAAAGATGCCGCGATTCATAAAGCAGAAGCTCAACAAAAACAAAATACAGCCAGCACTAAGGTCGGTGTGGTAGCCAGTGCCAGTCCAGTGTTAGCCTCTGAAGATGACGAAGAATCCGAATTAGAATAAGAGAATCTAGAATTAGCCCTCATGAATTCTCCTGATGCCAAGTAATATTCGTCGCTGTTTGAGTTGTCGTAAAATTGCCCCGAAAACCTCTTTTTGGCGAATTGTTCGGGTGTATCCATCGGGGCAAGTACAATTAGATCAGGGGATGGGGCGTTCAGCCTATTTGTGTCCTACACAGAATTGTCTAATGAACGCACGCCAGAAAAACCGCCTGCAAAGAGCTTTAAAAGCACCCATTCCCAATGATCTTTACCAAGTTTTACAGGAGCGTCTCGAAAGAGCAACAACTTGATGAATCATTCCATAAACATCCCCAAAAATCGTTAGGATAGAAATAGCAAACAATTTTAGTCAAAACACGAAAGCTGAAAATCAACAAAATATAAAAAAATGACAGCGAAAGATATTCACAGGAGTTAAAATCATTTATACTTAAGCAGGGGGATATTGGATGAGTAATTCGTCAAAAGTGAGAATATACGAGCTATCAAAAGAGTTGAACTTGGAGAACAAAGATATTTTAGATATTTGTGAACAGTTAAACATCTCAGTGAAAAGTCATAGTAGTACCATAACTGAATCAGAAGCCGATCGCATAAAATCAGTGGCCGCCAAACAAGCACAGAACCCAAATCACGGCAAAGCTCATGGCAACCCTTCCAATGAAGGGTCACATGGTGCATCAGCAGAAAAAAAACAGCAAATCCTAGCCGTTCACTATAAAAATAATCGTCCGAATTCCCCAACGCAGGGACAAGAAACGAGTACCGCACCCGCCTTGGTCGCTCCTTCACGTCCGACGGTGGCAGCTTCATTAAATTCACCATCTAGTAATCCCCCATCTAAGCCTGTCGAACCGAATTCCCTAAAATCTGCCGATGCAATTAATCTCGATGCTGTCGAATCCGAGGCTGTAGAATTTGACGAGCAGGTGCAAACCCCTGCAGAAAAGTTACCATCTAATAACAGTAGAGACAGTAAACCAGTGATTCAAGCTGAAAGAAAACCACTTCAGCCAATTGCCCCTCAGAAAAATGCCAAATCGCCATCAGAAAGCCCTTCTACTACACCGATTTCTCCTGCGGCAATCTCAGATCAAAAAACTGTACAGCCACCAGAACGCACCAGCCCAAGTCGCCCAGGACTTAAGCTAGATTCGCGTCCCAAACCTCAATCAGACAAACCGATTAGAGTTGGTGCGCCAAGTATCAAAACCCAGAACGCACCAGAAAGAAAAATTGCGGACAAAGGAGGGCTAGAAGTACAGCTTAAACCGAAGGATCGAGATCGGGATCAACTCAAAGATAGAGAAAGAAAAGTTACAGAAATAGCAAAAGCTCCAGTAGAGCTTAAGCGTCCCGCACGTCCTCAAGTTCCAGCAAAAATTCAAGCAACGGATCTAGACGACCTAGCAGGTGAAGAACCAGAAGAAATTGATGTACCGCTCGATGATGCAGATGATCTTTTAACGGATCTATCAGGTAAACCCAAACAAAAACCGAAGAAAATGGCGGCCCCAATTCGTCAGGGCAAACGTCAAGAATGGGAAGATGGAGAAGACGATAAAGAAGATAAATCCAAAACTGGCAAAGCAAGTAAAACAGGTAAAAATAAACGGCGATCGCAAGTTCTCTTTGATGAAGACGATGATGATCTTGATGCTGATCTCGCAGCCGCTCAAGCCGCCGCTAGTATCAGCTTGTCGATCGCACGTCCACCCAAACCCAACTCGGGAACGCCGAAAGCCCCCGCCGTCGCCACCCTCAGTACTGCCAATAAACCGAAAAAACCCTCATCTAAGTCAGAGAGCAGCAATTCACGGAGCAAAAACGATCGACAAGACAACAAAGAAGAAAAACGTCCAGAGTCGATCACTTTAAATAGTTCATTAACCGTTCGGGGTCTATCCGAGTTAATGAAAGTTCCTGAAACAGAAATCATTAAAAATCTTTTCTTTAAAGGGGTTCCTGTTAATATTACGCAAACGCTTGATCAAGAAACGATCAAAATGATTGCGGCTGACTTTGAAATCAGTGTCGAAACAGAACAAGAAAAAGCAGCAGCGACGAAAACAACAGAGATGATCGATATTGCCGATCTCGATAATCTCCAGATCCGTCCGCCCGTCGTAACGATTATGGGTCACGTCGATCATGGTAAAACGACTCTCCTTGACTCAATTCGTAAGACCAAAGTAGCACAGGGAGAAGCGGGAGGAATTACCCAACACATCGGAGCCTATCACGTTGATATTGAACACGAAGGCCAACCTCAGCAAATCGTTTTCCTAGACACCCCAGGACACGAAGCCTTCACCGCGATGCGTGCTAGAGGAGCGAGGGTTACTGATATTGCCGTTCTTGTAGTTGCGGCTGATGATGGGGTACAGCCTCAAACCCGTGAAGCGATTAGCCATGCTAAAGCAGCAGGTGTTCCGATTGTCGTCGCCATTAACAAAGTTGATAAACTAGACTCTAATCCAGACCGAATTAAACAAGAACTATCCGAACAGGGCTTAGTTCCTGAAGAATGGGGCGGTGATACCATTATGGTTCCTGTCAGTGCTTTAAAAGGAGAAAATTTAGATACGCTCCTCGAAATGATTGTCCTCGTTTCAGAAGTTGGCGAACTTTCTGCTAACCCAAATCGTCCCGCGAAAGGAACTGTAATTGAGGCTCATCTTGATCGCACCAGAGGCCCTGTAGCGACCCTACTGGTTCAAAATGGAACATTGCGAGTCGGAGATCTGATCGTAGCGGGTTCCGTTTTCGGTAAAATTCGCGCCATGATCGATGACCGAGGCGAAAAAGTTGAAGCAGCAAGCCCATCTTTTGCAGTTGAGGTTCTAGGACTCGGTGATGTACCTGCGGCGGGTGATGAATTTGATGTCTTTAGCAGTGATAAAGAAGCGAGAACAACTGCCGAAGATCGTTCTGATGATAAGCGTCAGACTCGATTACAGCAAGCCCTATCAACGCGGCGTGTTACTCTGAGTACCATTTCTGCGCAAGCTCAAGAAGGTAAGCTCAAAGAACTCAATTTGATCCTCAAAGCAGACGTACAAGGTTCTGTAGAAGCAATTGTAAACGCCATGAACCAACTGCCACAAAAAGAAGTACAAATTAGAGTACTCCTTGCGGCGCCGGGTGAAGTCACTGAAACAGATGTAGACCTAGCTGCGGCGAGTGGTGCGGTAGTTGTTGGCTTTAATACCACTTTAGCCAGTGGTTCGCGGGCGGCGGCTGATCGAGAGGGTGTTGACATTCGAGAATACAACATCATTTACAAACTGCTTGATGACATTCAAGGCGCAATGGAAGGATTACTTGATCCAGAACAGGTTGAAGAACCTCTTGGACAAGCAGAAGTACGCGCCGTCTTCCCAGTAGGACGCGGTACCGTCGCAGGTTGTTACGTCTTGTCGGGTAAACTGGTTCGTAACCGTATGCTCAGAGTCCGTCGCAAAGGCGAGATTGTTCACGAAGGCAACCTTGATTCTTTAAAACGGATGAAAGAAGACACCAGAGAAGTCAATGCTGGTTATGAATGTGGTGTTGGCTTAGCTAAATTTAATACTTGGCAAGAAGGTGATCTGATTGAAGCCTATGAAATGGTGATGAAGCGTCGTACTTTATCAGTTTAATCTTAACTTTCACACTCCCTAGTCTTCTCCTAAAATAAAGAGGACTAGGGATTTTTAGTATTAATATGTCTTCTTTTCGTTCTGAGCCTTTTTTGTGGATTCATTTAGCTGGAATTGCTGCATTTCCACTGTTATTACAAATTGCTTGGTTAGGTCTTGCGGTTGGTGAGCCGTTACCTGGCTATTGGTTAGAGGTAATTTTTTTATGGATTGTGGCGATCGCTCCTATTGCTTGGATGCAGTGGCAGAAACCCTTTGACATCTTTAGCTTATTGTTTGTCGCCCTCAAACCTGATCTTCTCACTCTTGAACAATTACGAATTTTGAGTTTATTTAAAAGTCAAAAACACCGCGTAATTACAGTCATCGGGTCTTTAATTATGACGGTGAGCATTTGGCTTCCTTATAAACTTGCTCCCATTGCCACCCCTGCGGCGGCTTTTTTACCTCAGTGGCGAATTATTGGTTTACTGATTGCGGGAATCGCTTTTTTAGTGAGTCATCTATTTTTACAAGTGCCTTTAAGCGTGTTAGGTGTTCTTTTTACCTCTCATGAACAATGGGAAAAAACAGAACCGATCGCCGTATCAAATATTGCTCAATCCTTTACCTTATTAGGCTTTCGCGTTAGAAAAATCTTACCAACACTGGTCAGTTAGATGGTTTAGCATAAATCATGTGAGATGTCAAGGGAATTCCACCTTGATGAAAAGCTCTAACTTGCTGTTGAATTAAGCGATCGCTTTTCGTAAATCGTTCGTGTTGACGGAGGTGTTCTAACCAAGATTCAACCACAAAAGTTTCGACAAAACGCGACGCATCCGTAATATCTTGGAAAACACCCCAACGGATCGCCCCATCGCGGAGCCGAATTAATCTTAATTGGTGAATCGCTTTTGTAAATTCCTCAGCATCATTAGGATTAATCCGATATTCAACAGTCACTAAAACTGGCCCTTGTTCGGGGTTTAATTCAATCATCACTTGGGGTTCAGTCCAATGGAGTGAAGGAGTTAAATCAGATTTTCCACCTGTCGTCAGACGATAACGCCAAGCCAGAGGTAATCCCGCAATTAAACCCACAGCAGCACAGACTAAAGCGATCGTCGTGCCATATTCTTCAGCAACAAGACCCCAAACCAAACTCCCTAAAGCCAACCCTCCTTGAAAAACCATTTGATAAACGCCCAACGTCCGCGCTTGTACCCAAGGAGCGACCGAAAGTTGGACAGCAATATTTAAAGTTGAAGTGGTACTGATCCAAGCGATTCCAGCAATTACTAAAAAACTCATCAAAATCGGGAGATTATGAACATAAGCCATGATTAACAGCGTCGCACTACAGATTAACGCCGAAATGACCAGCAGTGCATCGGCTGACAAACGTTGACGGAGCTTAGGGAGCAACACAGCACCTAGAATCGCCCCCAAGCCAATACAACCGTTGAGAATACCGTAGCTCATCGCACCTTGTTTAAGGTATTGTCGCGCCACCACCGCTAATAACGCCCACATCGCACTAAAACAACTCATTTGAGCCAAAGAGCGAATAAAAATAGCTTTGATGGTGGGTGTATAATTCACATACCGTAGTCCTGTTCGGATCGAGCTAAGTAGTCGTTCTGTCGGTAATGCACTGATAAAAATCGGCTGACGGTGCCATTGATATAGAACATAAATAACCGCAATAAACGAAAGAGCATTGATCGCAAAAACAAACCCCACACCTTGATTCACTTGGCTAAAACCCGCAAGCACTAACCCACCCAAGGCAGGGCCTAAAGCACGGGCTAAATTAAAACCCACACTATTAAGAGCGATCGCTGCAGGTAATTCCGAACGAGGAACTAATTCTGGAACAATGGCTTGCCATGCAGGATTATTCATCGCCGCCCCTAAACTCAAGCAAAATGTTAGTGACAAGAGTAACCAGGGACTCATTAAACCATTTAAAGTCAAACCACTCAGAATCAAGGCTGTGACCAGCATCCAACCTTGCCAGAATATTAACAACTTGCGACGATCAAAAATATCGGCTGTAGCACCTGCGGGAAGTCCCAACAGAAGTACAGGTGAAGTCGCGGCGGTTTGCATCAAAGCAATTAAAAGCGGTGAAGTCGTCAGGGAAGTCATTAACCAAGTTCCCGCCGTATCCTGCATCCAAGTTCCGACACTGGAGATAATCAAAGCAATCCAGCGATCGCGGAATAAAGAGCGGCGCAAAGGTAGCCAAGTTGATGACCTAGCAATATTGCTCATGCACTTTCGTTGATATTTGTACTGATCGTAATATAACTAGCGATCGCAGCAATTGCTACAATAGGAGTCAGATTTGCTGGAATGACTCCACTCAATAGAATCACTACAGCAATTGGTGTTTTAGTGATCACCGTTAATCCAGCGACCATAGCAGAAGAAGCAGCGATCGATGCTGGTAGAAAAGGTAAAATAAGACTCATCGCCATTGCTAGACTGACACAGGAAAATAGGATCGGAAAAAAATTACCGCCTTTGTATCCACACGCCATACATATAACATTAGCCAACAGCTTAATGAAAGCAATTACAAACACCATTGGCGCACCCAGTTGAGTGGCTGAACGTACCAAATTCGCCGTATCCCCCTCACCCGAACCCAAAGCATAGGGCGTAATCATCGCCAGAATTCCTAATCCTAATCCACCCAAAAATCCTCTTAAAATTTTGCGGTTTTTTAGTGGGGTGAATAAGTATTCTACTCGATGGGTTAAGGTTCCTTTAACATACTTTAGCCATAGTCCGATCGTAATTCCCACAAGAAGACCGTTAGGTACTTGGAGTAAAACAGCACCCTCATAACTGGGAAATCGATAATCATTAGCATAGAGCAACCCGACTAAGAGACGGAAGACACACAAGGCACTTATGGCCGCCAAAACAGACGGAATCAAGAGCATAATATAGGTTTGATGTTCTTGTTTGTGGGGTTGTTCGAGCATGATTAACGTACTGCCAAACGGGGATTTAAAATAGGGGCCGAGCATTCCACTGAGTCCCGCTATGGTTAATGTGGCAGTCTTTTCTGGATTAGCTTTGATGCGATCGCTAAACCAACTCCCAATCCCAGAGGTAAGATATGAAAATGGCCCCTCTGGCCCGACTGCACCCCCAAACGAAAGAGCTATTAACCCTTGAAAAAAAATAGCTAACATTCCTTGATACTCAACTCGTCCTCGTTGGGCGATTTGTGAGAGTGAGCTTTCAAAACCGATGGGAATATCACCCCATAGATGTACACTAATACCAACGAGTAAACCACCCAGAGGCGCAACAATTAAGGCCCAGTAAGGTGTAATGAAAGGATATTTTGGCTCGATTAGTTTGGGAATCGTTTGTAGTATAAAATCTTGACTATGTTGAAAACAGAATTCAAATAACGCCATGAGCAATCCAGCGATCGCTCCAACTATCATACTTAGAAATAAGAGTTGATAAAACTGACGATTCAACACTATTAAACCCAAGCTGTAAAATCTTGTTTAAATTGTTCTAAAGAAATAATTTTAATACGGGTATCTGATGAGCGAATTTTTTGACGCACAGTATGGGTATTAAATCCCCAATTTGCGATAAAAAGACTGACATCTTTTAAATCGCTTTGTTGCTCTATTAAATATAAGGCTCTGACATGATCTTCGACAAACCAGATCGTTTGTTCTTTCTCGGCTAATAAACTTTGAATAACTTGATATTTTGGACGTTCGCCTTGTTTGCCAAATACTTGTTCTGCGGGTAGTGTGATTCCTTCGGCTTCTAATAATTTTAGCGCAAAACGCTGTAAACGATTCGTGATAATAACTAATTTGACGGAACTTGCTAAAAATTGCTCTAAACGCTCTTTCACACCAGGGTAAAATGGTTGATAACTCATCCAATTATCGAAATCTTGAGTGAGCCACTCATCTCGAAGACGGGCAAATTCTGTATTTAGTGTTTCTTTATGAATCTGATCTTGTTCTAAAATTTTTGTCTTAATTTCGTACCAATTTTGTAGGATTTGTTCTTCACGAAGATCTAACATTAAAGCACGAACTAAAAGCGGTACATCCACATCGACTTCAATAACTGGGGCAAGATGAAGATAGCGATCGCTTAACCCGATAGGTGGTGTAAAATTAGACGGACTCCAAACCTGACAATAAGTTAGCCATCCTGAACGAAAATACTCACGACGACCATCACAAATTACACCATCAAAGTCAAGAGCTAAAATATCGGGAGACTTCATAACATGGGGAGATAACTACAGTCTGCATTGTACAGTAGAAACTAAAAATGATACGGTTTGTCCTGTTGCAATCATCTGTTCAATGTTAAGATTTTCTTGGATTAGCAATGATTTTAATCATTCTGGTTAAGGTCACTCACCAAAAAGCTAAATCGAAACCCGTGAAGCGAAATTCATTTTTTATTACGCTAGGAATCAGTGTCGCCTTACTATTACTTGTAAGTGCTACAACTTTTTCATGGATCATCGGGAAAAGTTCTTTAAGTCTTCTAGTTGGGGGTGTTACCAGAGAACCTATCGCCTCGATTTTTGTTTCTCGACAAGCACCTGTCATGCTCTCGTTGTTGGTTAACCCAGAACGGTTAGAATCTTTTAGTCAGTATATCGCCTCTCCTGCTAATCGTAGACGCTCTTCCCGCGAATTAAAAGATCTCGAAAAAACCCTTTTAGCTAATACTGGACTCAATTACGACAATGAAATCCAACCTTGGTTAGGAGAAGAAATTACCCTCGCGGTGACCACACTCGATTACAATCATGATAAGAGTGATGGTGTACAACCAGGATATTTACTCGCTGTAGCCACTAAAGATCCTGAACTTGCTAAGGAATTTCTGCAAGTCTCTTATTCGAGAAATGCGATCGCTAATACATCCAATTTAGTTTTTGACCAATACAAAGGTATTAATCTAGTTCATCAACGTCCTAGCAAAGTGATTAGCAGTCGGAATTTTACATCTAGTGCGGTGGTAGGTGATTTTGTTTTATTTGCCAATGAACCTAAAATCCTACGCGCTGCAATTAATAATGCTCAAGTCCCCGACTTAAATTTAAAAAACTCACCCATTTATCAAGACTCACTACAAACCATTTCAGATCCGCGTATTGGTGTAGTTTATGCGAACCTACCTGCCTTGTCTGCCTGGCTAGATAATTCTTCTGCTCCTGAGACTCCAAAAGCCCTACAAACCCTAGCAATTGGTCTTTCTATTAAATCAGAAGGTTTAGTTGCACAAACGGCTTTAATCGGCGTTACAGGGGAAGACAATCAACCGCCCGTACTTTCTGAGTTAGTCGGTGCCTTAGCTTATCTTCCTGCGAATAGTATGTTAGCGATCGCTGGCACAAACTTAGATCAATTTTGGCAGCAAGTCGAAACAGGACTCGATCTAAATAGCCCATTACAACAACTACTTACACAGCTTTTAAACCGCTACCAAGAGCCTTTAGGTTTAAATTTGCCAAAAGATGTTTTTAGTTGGGTCAAAGGTGAATATAGCCTTGCTCTAGTCCCTAATGAAAAAGGGATGCAGCCCGATTTAGTCTTTATTGCCGAACGAATGCCAGATGTAGAAATCGCTCCCGCCATTGCTCATTTAGATCAATTAGCCATTGATCAAGGTTATAGTGTTGTTGATCTACTGATCCAGACGACTAAAGTCAAAGCTTGGACGAAATTAATCACGAATACTGATCTAGAAGAAGCACGTCTAGGAGCGATCGTCAAGGGTGTTCACGCTACGATAACGCAAGGGAATCAGTACGAAATTTTTACATCTTCTGTTGCAGTGATGGAAAAAGTCTTATCAAAGACGAAACGAACCATAGTCGATAGTCGCACATTTCAACAAGCGATTTCTGCTATACCCACGGAAAATGATGGCTACTTTTTTGTCAATTGGCATGAGATCCAGCCCTTACTAGAACAACAATTACCCATTGTTAAAGTTGCGGAATTTGCCGTTAAACCCTTATTTAAAAATTTACGTTCTCTCACACTGAGTAGTCAAGGTAGTGAAAATGGAGTGAAAAGAGCGACTGTATTTTTAAATTTAGGGGTTAGAGAATAATTATTCTTCTGATGTTTGAGAACGACGACGGCGACATCGTTCAGAACAATATTTTACCTCATCCCAACAGTTCGCCCATTTTTTGCGCCAAGTAAAAGGAAGTCCACACACAGGACAAATTTTAGTCGGTAAATCAGATTTAGAGCGTTGACGTGCCATATTAGACAAAAAAAATGAATACTAATAGACTAAACAAAATTCGGATCGTGCTAGTTGAACCCGCAGGGCCATTAAATGTCGGTTCTATTGCTAGAGTAATGAAAAATATGGGATTACAGCATTTAGTCATTGTTAACCCTCAGTGTGATCCCTTGAGTGAACCCGCAAGATTAATGGCAGTACATGGCGTAGATCTTTTAGAATCAGCCCAACAAGTGAATAGTTTGCCAGAAGCCCTAGTGGGATGTCAAAAAGCGATCGCCACTACAGCGCGGACTCGTAATTTATCGACTCCACTCGAACCCCCTAAAACCATTCTGCCTAAACTGCTGCAAGAAAATTCGACCTCTGCCATTATTTTCGGGCCTGAAGATCGTGGCTTAAGTAATACTGAACTCAACTACGCTCAATGGTTCCTGCGTATTCCTTCCAATCCTGAATATCCTTCTCTTAATTTAGCGCAATCTGTAGCCATCTGTGCCTATGAACTCTATCAACTAGCCTTAGAAGAAACAAGCGATGAGTCAACAATAACCCCAAATCTGGCTACTTTGGAGACGCTAGAAAGATATTATCAACATTTAGAACGTGTTTTGCTCCAAATGGGTTATCTTTATCCCCATACGGCTACTGCAAAAATGGAGAAATTTCGCCAAGTTTATAATCGTTCTGCTTTGACTTCAGAGGAGTTAGCCTTGTTACGAGGAATTATCGGTCATACTGAATGGCTATTGCAACATTTACCACCGATTTCTAGTCTTAGAGGCAGTAAAAAGCCTCTTGAATCAACTGAGCCCTAATCCATCTTTTTGATTGACAATGCCTAAGAAAAAAACGACGGTACGAATTATTAATCCCAGTAAAGCATTATCGGTTCAATCTTCATCCATTTCCACGAAGACAGCCGAAAAAAAACGCTTGAATCCGAAAAAAAGAATTCCGTCACCTGTAATTTTAATTTTGATTTCGTTACTGCGCTTGTTAATTTTAGGTGGAGGATTAGCGGCACTGGCTGGAACAATTTTAACCATTTTTGACCCAACTAAATTAATTTCTTCTCAAACCAATATTACAGCTACAGAAACACCCAAAACTTCAGAGCCTAAAATAGCAGAATCATCACACTCTTTAGACTTATTTCTGAAACAGGAATTAATTCCCCTTAGGCAAAAAATCGAAAAGATTACGGCTAAATATCCTAAATTAGAATTAGGGGCGTTTTTGGTTGATTTGGATAATGGAGGTTATCTTAATCTACAAGGCGATGGGATAGTGGCGGCAGCGAGTACGATTAAAATTCCGCTCTTAGTAGCTTTTTTACAGGATGTTGATGCTAAAAAAATCCATTTAGATGAGCAATTGATCATGGATCAAAGTGTCATTGCTAAAGGTTCAGGAAATATGCAGTATATGAAACCGAATCAAAAATTTACTGCCCTTGAAACTGCTATTAAAATGATTATTATTAGTGATAATACAGCGACTAATATGCTGCTCCGACGTATGGGAGGCAAAGACGTTTTAAATCAAAGGTTTCAAGAATGGGGATTACATCAGACGGTTATTAAAAATATTTTGCCCAATTTAGAAGGAACAAATACGACTTCACCTAAAGATTTAGTTTTGATCTTGAATCGAGTTAGTCAAGGTGATTTACTTTCTATAAAAATGCGCGATCGTTTTTTTGAAATCATGCAAGGAACCGTAACTAATACTCTTTTGCCTGCAGGTTTAGAAAAAGGCGCGATTATTGCTCACAAAACGGGTGATATTGGGACGACATTAGGTGATGCAGGTATAATTGATATGCCTAATGGTAAACGTTATTTAATGGCTGTTATGGTGAAACGTCCTCATAACGATGAGAATGGCAGAAAGGTAATTCAAGAAGTTTCACGCGAGGTTTATCAACATTTCAAATGGTCTACACCTCCTCCGCTTCATCAAGTTAATTTAGAACCTAAAAAAGAATGATTCCAACAAATTAAATCAGCTAATTATCAAGTTTTATTAATATTTTTTCTCTCAAATGAAGTTGGAAAAATTTTCGATAACACTACTGATACGAGCAGAGCTACTAAACTGCCAAATAATACTTCTTCTACTCGGTGGAATGCTTGTTCAAAACCAATTAAACTCGAATTTTCTACTAAAGCAGAAGTTAAGATTAATGCGCTGGTTGCAGGTGCAATCTTCCAACTACCAGGTCTTTTAATAATGCTTGTACAAATCAGTATAGTGGAGGCAAGTAGTGGAGCAAGAAGCCATTCTTTGGCACCAATGATGAACAGACCCAAAATTCCAGTTGTACAACCAATCAAGGTATTAGAAAAACGGGAAACAAAATTAGGCCATGCTACGCTAATGTCTGGATCACAAACAACAATTAATGAAATAATAGCCCAAACTGGGTTTCTATCCCCAAGACTGCGTAATGTGAGCCAAATCAGCAAAGTACCTAAAAATACATCTATAGCATAACGTAAGCCTGTAATAGAGCGAAATAAAGATAACCGAAAAAGCGTACGCATCTAGATGACCTCATCGCTTTGATCGTCAATTGATCACTTAAATACTAACGTTAAATGCAATTTAACTAATTTGTTGTGTAAAAAGTTTTTTCAAATGGACTAGGAATCATGTATATTGTTAAAATTGTTGATTATATTTTGCAAGAAGTGAATGAAATCTAAATTTTTATTAAGCCTGGGTTCCTTATCACTATTACTCTCTGTGGGACTCAATCTAAATCTAAGTAGTTATCAATTTAAACCAGCTTTAGCTGAAGCTGATGATCTTTATCAAAAAGAAAAGCTTGTTACACAAGCCCCAAACAATCGTATTGTTATTGTTTTTGCGACCCGTAGAGATGCGACAGATTTAGAAAAAAAAGCACAGGCTGTTACTGATTTTCTCTCGAAAGAGACGGGTTTAAAGGTAGAAGCAGTAGTAGCCGATGAAACAGCCGCTATCGAAGCGTTACGCTCAAACCGTGCAGATGTAGCCTTTTTAGGAGGACGTGGCGCACTCAAAGCCGAACAGCTTACAGGTGCAAGAATGTATTTAGCTGAAGTTCGTCCTGATTATTCGGGGGGAAAAACCTATAAATCGGTTGTAGTTGTTAAAAAAGATAGCCCTTTAAAAACGCTGGGTAACGCTAAACAAACCCTGGGACAGTTAAAAGGTAAAAAAATGGCCTTTGCTTCACGTACATCGGGTTCGGGTTATATCATCCCGACTAGCACCTTTGTCGGCGATGGTTTAGTGAAAAATCCTGATGACTATGGCAAATTTTTTAGTGAAGTCATGTATGGAGATGGCTATACTAGCGCATTACAAGCCGTATTACGTGGACAAGTTGATGCCGCCGCCGTTTCGGAATATGCTCTCAATCCCCCTTGGATCACTGCTGCTGAAGCCCAACAATTGCGCGTTCTTTGGTCAATCCCCGGTGTACCTGCTCATGGTATTGTGATTGATAATGATGTTCCTCAAGCAACAAGAGAAAAATTAGTTAATGCACTTTTAGAGTTAAATGAGCCAAACAATAAAGCGATGTTTACGACTCTTTATAACTCTACACAATTAGTGCGGGTAGATCATGATCAACATTTAGCACCTATGAAAACAGCTTTACAAAGAGCAAAAATTGACCCTTAATTACATTGTTTTTGTTCTTTCTCATCATTTAATATGATTGAATGCCACGATATTTATAGCGTTAATAATGCGTCTTTGGGTCGTCCGATTCTTAATGGAATAACTCTAAAAATTAACCAAGGTGAATGTGTCGCTTTACTCGGTCTTAATGGCGCTGGAAAATCTAGCCTTTTAAAATCAATGGTTGGACTCATCCCTTTACAAAAAGGAGAAATTCGCATTAATGATTTAGTGATAACTCAAAAGACATTAAATCGTGTGCGTCGTCAGATTGGTATGATTTGGCAAGGGGGAGGCTTGATCCCCCAACTCTCTGCATTAGATAATGTGCTGTGTGGTAAATTGGGAGCGCTGTCTAGTTGGTCTTCTTTATGGGGTTTTTCGGCTTCTGATCGCGCTTTAGCCAAATCTTTATTAAGACAGTTGGGTTTAGAACAACACGAAAAGCAAAAAGTAAGTAAACTCAGTGGTGGACAACAACAACGAGTAGCGATCGCACGTGCTTTAATGGAGTCACCTAAAATTCTCTTCGCAGATGAACCCACATCTGGTCTAGATTTAGTTGCCACTCAACAGATGATGAATATCATTACAGATCTCCGCAAACAAGGGATGACAATTGTTTTGGTGTTACACGATTTAGCAATGGCAAGTGAATATACCGATCGTTCAATTATCCTTGATCAAGGCCGTGTAATTTATGATGGCAAAAGTGACAATATACAGCATCAATTTGCACATTTATGTTAAAAAAATTTCCATTTTTACCTTCATTATTACTCCCTCTATTGCTTGTTAGTATTTATATCTGGGCGTGGCAAGGCTTAAAAGTTGATATCAATACCTTAAAAGATAGTGGGAAATATATCGGGGTCTTTTTAAGTGATTTTTTTCCCCCCAATTGGCAAGTATTACCCTTAGCTTTAGAAGCTTTGTTAGAAACGATCCAAATGTCGATTATTGGAACAACGATCGGTGCAATTCTTTCTCTTCCTATAGCAATTATCAGCGCACATAATCTATCACCCTATGGCTTACAATTTCTGGGCAATCTTATCCAAAATACCTTGCGTTCTATTCCTTCAATAATCCTCGCATTAATTTTTGTTTCGGCAATTGGTTTAGGTGCAACTGCGGGAACTATGGCATTAGGAATCTACAGTATTGGCTATTTAGCTAAATTTTATCAAGAAGCGATTGAATCAGTCGAAGCGAATTCACTACAAGCATTACAGGTGACGGGTGCATCTTGGTTACAAATTGCTCAATATGGAATTCTGCCCCAGATCTTACCCTTGGCTTTGGGTTATACACTGTATATGTTTGAATATAATATCCGTGCTGCGTCGATTTTAGGGGTTGTAGGTGCGGGTGGTATCGGTTTTGAATTAGTCAGCTATATTAATGGGTTTGAACGGACAAAAGCGTCTACTTTTATGGTGGTTTTATTAGTGGTTGTGACTACAATTGATTGGGGCAGTTCTAAATTAAGACAAAAACTAGCCGATCGTTAAAAAAAATATGTTATTGTACACTCAGCTTTTAACTCTAGAACAAGATTCAAAAGTTACTAATCTATTACATTTTCCCAAAACTCCTTTATTACCAACCGTATTTAAGATAAGGTCGAAATTGTGGTCTAAAGGTCGTACTTTTGTCACAACTCCAAAAGATATTAATCAATTAACCAATCACCTTTTAAACAAAAAATTTAATGAAATAAAAGTAATTTATAATTTTGCTCCTTATAATATTTCATCAATAGATATTACCATTCATAAAATTACAAATATTTTAACGCTGGCTCCTTCTAATTCTCTTTGAGAGCCTACGGGAGGGTATAAAGCTTTAAAAAGAACAGATGAATCAAAGCGTGTTAGTTTTGAATCTCAAGAGATTCTGGTTAAGCTAAACAATTTAGTTTATCCCAATTTATTAGAATCATTTATAGAATTCGAGCTTGACTTTTCAGATCAATATGTTTTTAAAGATCAACTTTATAAAATCTTTTTCGAGTTACTTTTCCAAAGTTTATCACCTGATTTAATAGCTCAATCTATAACGGGTTGTGTAGAACTATATGAAGGAAATACACCACAAAGTATGGATATAATATCAGAACTAGCACCTTATCCGAAAATATATTCATCGCTATTGAATAAATTTGATGATTTACATCCTATTTTAATCGGTTCGCCTTTATTATGTGAAAAATTATATAAAGTTATAAAAAAGAAGGATGAAATAACCGCTTTTCAAACGATCAATGCACAGCACCAAGAACATGACTTAGGACTAATACAAATTCCTGTAGCAATGATTGAAAATCTACCCATCAAAAAATTAGTTCAACCTTATATAGCTTTCAAAAATCTTTCTACTCATTATTCTTCAGAAATACTAGAATTAGGAGAATTTAAAATTGGTCGTAGCCAAATTATCGCTTTTACGGCAAAACGTTGGAAATATTTAACAGAAAATGGAATGATAGCCAAGCTACCAGATGATCTTGCTCCTTATCACGTTATTTTACCAAAATATTGTCTTATGCTAGGCATAGAGTCAGAAGACATGATCGTAAAAATTCTCTCTAATAACGTAGCCCAAATTTTGAAACAAGAAGTCGATAATTATTTTGAACAGTTGTCTGTCAAAATGTCTTTAAATCAAAAAATATTTTTAGCTCATGAACAAGCATGGAAGAATATTGGAGGACTAGAATACTTTGATTTTGTTAAAAAAATGTTTTATAAAAATATAAAATAAAAATAGAGCGTTTGTATTAATTAAGTCAGTCAACTTTCACAGAAAGCGTCTACTTTTATGATAGTTTTGTTGGTGGTTGTGACTATAATTGATTGGGGCAGTTCTAAATTAAGACAAAAACTCGTCGAACGTTAAAAAAGATTTTTTAGAGATTTCTTAAGGATTTGGAAAAAATACGATCTTTCCTACAATTCCTAACAAACCTGTTACTAAAACTCCAACGATACCTAAGAAACCAAGGGTAAATGTATTAATACGTGCATTAACTGAGTCAAATTGTTTGTCAACCTGCTCAAATCGCTTGTCAACTTGGTCAAATTGTTTGTCAACCTGCTCAAATCGCTTGTCAACTTGGTCAAATCGCTTGTCAACCTGCTCAAACTGTTTGTCAACTTGGTCAAAGCGTTGCTCCATTGATCTAAAACGTTCATCGATCGTATTAAATCTTTCATCAGTTCTAGCAATGTGTACATCGAGTTTTTTATCTATACCTAAAATTAAATCTTTTAATTCTTTAAGGTCTGATTCGGTTACTGTTGACATTTACGCTCACTCCTAATAATTAAAAGTTTTTTAGTTGCCCAAAGTTCCTCCCTCTAAAGTACTAATTATATTATGGCTCTAAATCCAGTTGGTACAGTATAGTACAATAAATGTTTTTTCTGAGAGTAGAGAGTTCAATTTAAACCAATGAAGATTTTTCTTAATTGGGGAACCAAGCTTTATCTAAAACTTGCTCTAAAGTAGCACTAAAAGACAGAGGAAGATCAACATCAATTAACACGGAGTTTAGACCCGAACGATATAATTATTCTAGGCACAGGCGATCAAATGGGAATTGTTACTATGACGGCTGATGCCAAGGCAATTCGAGCAGCCATTGCTCAAGGCGTTAATTTTAACGTCTATCTTTATCTCTCTCAACCGTTGACAGGTAACTGAAATCATGCAAAAAATAATTCCTGTCAGTACTTATCAGTTACTTCAGTGTGCTTTTCCCAAAGGCATCGAAGATCAAGAGTATTTTCCCCTATTGTCGATTCTTTATGAGCAGATGTCAGATCGGAGTTTAGCTCGAGTGATTGCTGAGTTTACGGAGAAAGAATATCACTCTGTTCTAAACGACTTATACCAAGTTGGATCGGCGGAGACATTTTTTCCTGTAGTTGAAGAAGTTCTAGATAGCGTTAAACAGAAGTTAATTTACTGCGATTACGAGAAGTGGCTGCTTGAAAGTTAGTCATGTTAGTTAACGGTCTAAAGCGAGCTTTAAATTAATTTCTATTTTTTCTCAAAGTTCCTGCTTCACAATCTCTAAGCCATAATTTAACCGCTTGACCGATGACACCATTTGTTGTATCGATGGGGGGTAATGGTGGATCATTGGGTTGAGTCGGTTCTAAGGATGCTAATTGAGAAAAACTCATGATTAACCGCCATCCCTTTTCAGTCGGTGCTAACAATAGCCAATTGTAGTTATGAAATCTGACTAGCTTGTTATTGCTATATTGCCGTTCAAATGTGGTAAAAAAGATCTGCGGTTGAGTTTCATCGAAAATTGCTTGATATTGACTTGGACTTTGACGTAAAGGAAGGGGTTGCGTTTCACCTTGTCCAGAAACGATAACATAGGTTTGAACGAATGATGCTAAATCGGTTGTTTTAGAGCGATGCAAAACTCTATTAGCATAATTTGGTAAATCTTGCAATAGTAAATTGGTTAATTCTTGTGTATCTTTGGGACAAGTAGAATCAGGGAGTGCCATCACTTTTAAATGAACTCCGAAAAAACAGAAGAATCCGATTAAACCGTAGCTAACTCGTCGCAGATTTTTGACCATGCTTGTTGCGGATTTTCTGCCGCCGTAATGGGACGACCAATCACTAAATAGTTAGCCCCTGCAAGAATAGCTTGTTTTGGAGTCATCACCCGTTTTTGATCCCCAGATTCTGCCCAAGTTGGACGCACACCAGGACAGACAAGCAAAAAATCATCGCCACAAATCTGCCTTAATTGGCTAACTTCGTGGGGAGAACAGACCGCCCCATCAATACCACACTCTTGAGCCAGAAACGCCATTTGTAAAGCATACTCTGGCAATTCGAGGGGAATCTTGAGATCATAGGCTAACTCTCGTGAGTTTATACTGGTTAGTACCGTAATCGCAAGTAATTTAGTTGAACTATTAGCTGTAGCGATCACTTCTTTTGAGGCTTGTAGGGCATGACGGCCTGCTGTTGCATGGATGGTGAGTAAATCAACTTGATAGGAAGCAACAGAACGACAAGCCCCCGCCATTGTATTAGGGATATCGTGAAGTTTAAGATCTAAAAAAATTTGTTTCCCTTGATCTTTAAGGATTGGCAGAATTGAGGGGCCAACACTGGTAAACAGTTCTAAACCAACTTTCCAAAAATTCACTTGAGGAAGTAGCTCGACTAATGCGATCGCTGCTTCTGTAGTGTTTACATCTAGGGGTACAATAATGCGTTCTTCTGGATTCATTGAAAAAAAGCGAGGAGTTATACACTGATTATTTTACGTTGGATCAAGATAACTCCAAATAGGTTGTATTTTATTCGGGACGAATGGTTAGGGGTTTAGGAATACTAGAGGGTTTAAGATTTGATGAGGAATGAGTTTGCAGAACTGAGATCGCACGTTTGTACTGTGGATCGGCATTTGTTCCCAATAAATCTGGATTATTCCTTAACTGAAGTTGTTGATCATTGGTTAATCCGATTTGAACATGGGGTTTAATTCCTTTTTTATTAATATTTTCGCCATTGGGGGGGTAATAACGCGCAATGGTTACAGCTAACCCAGATCCATCCGAAAGAGAATGTACTGATTGTACGGTTGCTTTGCCATAGGTGGGCATTCCGACAACAGTTGCTCGTCCGTTTTCTTTTAATGCTCCTGCTAAAATTTCACTAGCACTGGCTGATCCCTCGTTGACTAAAATGACTAACGGCAGTTCAGTCAAAGCGGTTCCATTGGCTTGATAATGACGATCACCACCTCGTCTATCAACTGTACTAACGATTTCACCCGATTTCATCCACATCCGAGCGATATCTACACTTGCAAAAAGTAAGCCACCTGGATTGCCACGTAAATCTAGAACATAACCAGAGACTTTCTGTTTACTGAGGTCTTCAATAGCTAATTTCATTTGTTCGGCTGCATGAGAACTAAACTCATCAAGACGAATGTAACCGACTTTAATCTGTGATTCTTCCTTAATTGAATAACTAACGGAGGGAATTTCAATCTGAGCGCGAGTGAGGGTGACTTCAAAAATTCCTTTGCTGCGGCGAGAAATTTGTAAATTGACATCTGTGCCAATTTCCCCTTCCATTTCTTTAATAGCTTGTTCGAGAGTCATCAAAGCAGTCGGTTTACCATTAATTCTAATGACACGATCGCCTTGTTGAATTCCTCCTTTAAGTGCGGGGGAATTTTTTAATGCTTCAATGACAATTAAATCTTTAGTGCGTTTATCAACTGCTAAACGTACGCCCACCCCTGATAATTCTCCTGATGTCTGAGTCGTTAGGGCTGAAAATTCTTCGGGTTCTAGAAAACGAGTATAAGGATCTCCTATTTCTTTGAGGGCTTCTCGGATTGCGATATAAGCTTGTTTGCGATTAGCATAGTTACGGCTCAATAGTTCTTGACGTTTACGCTGCCAATCTACTTGATGGAAACTACGATCTACAAATTCATTATTAACCAGTTGCCAAACTTCATCAATGACGGTTTTAGGACTATCTTCTAAAGTTTCTTCTGTTGGGGTTGCATTAGAAGCGAGCGAGGGTGTCAAGAAAGACGTTACCGCTAAGGTTGTAATCGTGCTTCCTAAAAAAAGACGTTGACCAACAGACAGGAGGTGCCGAGACTGTTTCATAGGAGAAAAAATATTTTAGGTTGAGCGTAAGCAGTGAGGAATCAGCCAGCTATTTTGATGCAAATCTAAATCCAGCTTAGAGTAATTTTAGGGTAATTCAAAATTAGCTACTCTTCTCCACTATAATTCTAACTTTAAATAATCGAGCAGTATTTGTTGATGAATTTTTCCTAAAGGTCTAGTTTGCTGAATTTTTTTCGAGTAAGCGTAACCTTGCCGAATGTCCTCTAGGGTTAGCAATGCCAGATCTTGACCTTCTTGTAATATCAATTCTGTCAGAGCGACTGTTAAAGGTGCATAAAAAATATGACGTGTGACCTGCTCATCATAATAACTGCATATTTTGATTGGATTGTCAACTCTGTAATTAATTTCTTCGATTAACTCGCGTTGTAATCCTTCGGATGGTGTTTCACCAGGTTCTAAATGACCGCCAAAAAAACTCCAGTGACCAGGATACACAATATGCGGAAAATCGTCTCTAAGTTGCATCAAAAATTGACCATCTTGCTGAAGAATGGCTAAAGCGACAACCGCATGAGGTTTATTTAGATTGCTGTTTATGGGGGAAGAAGAGATCATTAGTGGGATCAGGTAAGGGATCAGAATTAGCGGCTGGAGGTTGGACGGGGATCACAGTTGGTTTAGCCGTTGGAGTGGGTGGAGTGGGTGGAGTGGCTTGAGTTGGGGGTTTTGCGGGAGGAGTTTGGGCAGTCAGTTCGAGTTGCTCCAATTCTACAACATAAAAATCTCCTAACTCAAGGCTTGCGACTGGAATACTTTGATAATCTAGTTTTCCTTTAATAACCACTTCTTTACCCGACTGAGGGGGTTTTCCCTCGGTGCGTATCCAAATCGTACCCGTTGGGTCTTGGACTTGATAGGCTCCGCTATTATTCAAAAAAGGAGCATATACTTTAACAATTCCTTTAATGTATACGATCGCACCCTTTTTCTTATTGGTCAGATCCTTAACGCTAATTACTGGAGGATCACCGAGATAGGGTACAGCTATTCCCAAGTCAGCTAAGGCACTACAGCCAATTAACCCGCTAACCATTAAGATGAAACAACTGCGCCTAATGATGCTATTTTTCATGCTCATGGACTTGAAATACAACAAAACATGACATCTGAAGTTATGATAACCAACAAATTATCTAGAATTGATTCAGGTCATTTTTGTTCTTTCGTTTATCTTACAAATGTCAGTCGCTACTGCTAAGATTTTAGATGGTAAAGCTCTTGCTCAAAAGATTCAACACAATCTTAAAGCACAAATCCAAGCTCTACAAGAAACGATCGGGCGATCCCCCGGACTTGCTGTGTTAATGGTTGGTGATAACCCCGCAAGTGCCGCTTATGTTCGCAATAAAGAAAAAGCTTGTACTCAAGTCGGTATAACTTCTTTTGGTCGTCATTTTCCTGATCATGCCTCACAAGCAGAATTATCCTCTGTGATTCAAGAACTTAATCAAGATAACCGCGTTGATGGTATTCTCGTACAACTGCCTTTACCAAAGCATTTAGATGCTGTTGCGCTTTTACATGAAATTAAGCCGAATAAAGATGCTGATGGTTTACATCCAACCAATTTAGGTAAGTTAGTTAGAGGTGAAAGCGGTTTACGTAGTTGTACACCCGCAGGAGTTATGGAACTGCTTAAAGAATATAATATTTCTGTTCAGGGTAAACACGCTGTGGTCGTTGGACGCAGTATTTTAGTGGGTAAACCTTTAGCTTTAATGCTACTTGAAGAAAATGCAACGGTTACGGTTGCTCATTCACGAACAGTAGATCTAGGCAGTATCACCCGTCAAGCTGATATTTTAATCCCCGCAGTTGGAAAACCGAATTTAATTACAAAAGAGATGGTTAAACCGAGTGCGGTAGTGATTGACGTAGGAATTAATCGAGTTGTCGATCAATTTACACCAAAAGGTCGTTTAGTCGGTGATGTTGCTTTTGATGAGGTTGCTCAAGTTGCTGAATATATTACCCCAGTCCCTGGTGGTGTTGGGCCAATGACGGTAGCCATGTTATTACAAAATACGGTTTGGAGTTATCAAAATTCTGAAATGGCTTAAATTGAAATGTCATGGCAAATAAATTTTTAACCGATTCCAGCTAATTCTAATAGTTGTAACGCTGGTTCTAATGTATTAATATTAGGATTAGTGATTACTTCTTCTTCATCAGCAGCGCAATCATACAGCAGATAAGTCCAAACTTGAGGATGATTGACTGATTGACTTTCTGCTTCATAAAAGGTAACTGTACCATCTGCTACACATTCATAAAAAGCTGAGATCACCTCTTGCCATTCACTATTTGACGTTCTTAAAGTATCTTGAATTGTGGCAAATAAACCTGTGATGTGGTGAGGTTGAGTTGCTACTTGAACTAAACGTACTTCATTCCAACTAGAGTTATGTAGATTTAGGGTCATGTAAATTAATTCAATGATTTTAATGAGCAATCATAGAGTACCCATTTTTATTCTAAAAAAATCAGCAATCAATAATTAAATAAAAATTTATGAGTCTAGGAAAAAATGACTCATCCAGTTTTTCAGATGAAAAGTCGCTCGGCAATCATCTTCGTTGTAACGCAAAATCGCCTCTAAAAAATTACGATCACCTGTTTTTAACCATTGATCATACCAGCATACACATTGATCACCACTTACCCCCTGATCTCGCCAATGAAAACCAATCCAATTCGCCAAAGATTTAAGGGAATAACTTTCAACGGGAAGCGTCACAAATTGAGTGACTTTTTGATGCAAATCGACACAACGGGCTAAAATCGGGTAAATTTCTGAGACTGGAGTTCCATACAGGTAGGCTAAACGTTTGATCGTTTCAACTTCATATTCTGAGAAATGAAAAATAGGTGCCTTGGGATCTGTATTGACTAATTTTAAAAAGTTTTGCCAAATGATCTTTTCATCTTCGGTCTTTTCGGCTAATAGTGGATAGAAAATTTGTGTATTGTCTAAATGATTAACCCGTAAAACGCCTAATAAATAATCT
Source organism: Chroococcus sp. FPU101 (assembly GCF_017312365.1). Taxonomy (GTDB): domain Bacteria; phylum Cyanobacteriota; class Cyanobacteriia; order Cyanobacteriales; family Microcystaceae; genus Chroococcus. The sequence continues at coordinate 231,030 of NZ_BLJI01000002.1, read as the reverse complement.
AGATTTTGTTCTGGTTCGGCTTCAATGTCAAAATAAAATTCTATCGGTGAATTCGGAATATTTGGCCAATGTTTAGACGAATTATGTTTCCGAAAAGCCCGATTCTCCACAATTGATTGTGCTTGCTGCTGGAGTTGGGAAGCGACTTCTAACCCAATTAATTCCCCTAAATTATTGGGAGAAGTAGCGGCTAAAGCTTCGACGGTGAAAACTCCTAAAGTTTGTAAAGATTCGTAACGATTGGGGGTAATGCCAGGGACAAGAGACAGATGTTGTTGAGATTGTGCGATCGTATAACAATGAGTATGCCAATGACATAAACTACAACGTTGACGAGAGATAAAAACTTCTGGTTCTTGTTTTTTAACAAGCATCTCCATACAATCGAATAAAGTTTCTTGCATTCGAGGTATCCAAATATCTAACTCAACAAAAGTAGGATGATGACGACGTAAAATAATTTGGGCAGTCTTGGGGGTAACACCTTGAATACTCATTAATAAATCTGCATGATAAGCAGCAATCATCTTATATTCGGGCTTGGGACGACGACCCAACTGAATTGATGTAGAATAATATTGCCAGTCACCAAACTTAGATTGTCCAGGTTGTTTAATTAGGAGATGAGGCGTACCCAACAAGTCAATCGAATGACCTTGAAAGGAATGCGATCGTAATAAAACACCGTGATAGATACAAGATACACCTTCAAGCATTAGGACTTCTGTTGCTTGAGCTAATGCTTTAGGATTAGATAAATCAGCTTCGGGACGTTGATAATCGGGGTAAAATTCGAGTAAGACCTTTTCAACATGGATCTGACTTTCTTGACGAAGTTTAAGCAAAAAATCCCGTTCAGGATCTTGCTGTTGTCGGTTGCCATAAGTATTGAGAAAGGCCCGACGTTGACAGCGTTTATAATCTAGAAGTAGAGCATCAGTAAGCAGCATTCTTCCCGTTCTTCGTGAAGCTTTAAACAAAGTATAGGGTAAGATGAGGAGCAATCTTAGTATTGATAAAAATCTTCCCTGTTATGCCTTCTTCCCTTACGGTAACAAAAAAATCTTTCTTTAAACGATTATTTCGGCTAAGATAACCATCATATTTATGCTTGACACAGCGAATACTACAGATCAACTCGAACAACATCGGCAAGAATTCCCCGGCATTAACAATAAACTGTATTTTAACTTTGGTGGACAAGGGCCTTTACCAAGGGCAGCACTAGAGGCGATTATTGATACTCATAAATATCTACAGCATCATGGCCCTTTTTCAACAAAAGTCAATGCGTGGCTACAGCAAAAAACAGAATTTCTGAGACAGAATATTGCGGCTGAATTAGGGGTTATTCCCGAAACGATCGCCTTAACTGAAAATGTCACAGTGAGTTGTAATATTGCTTTGTGGGGGATCAATTGGCAAGCAGGGGATGAGATATTACTGACTGACTGCGAACACCCAGGCGTTATAGCAACAGTCCAAGAAATTGCTAGACGCTTTGGGGTCAAAATTTCAACTTGTCCCATTCAACAAACCTTAAATGAAGGTGATCCTGTTTCGGTGATTGCTCAAGCTCTCCAAACCAATACACGCGTATTAGTCTTGAGCCATGTTCTGTGGAATACGGGTCAAGTTTTACCCCTAGCCGAAATTGTGCAACTGTGCCATGAAAATAGCGTCTACGTCCTTGTTGATGGGGCGCAGTCGGTGGGATGTTTACCCTTGAATTTATCGGAGTTACAGGCTGATTTTTATGCCTTTACGGGTCATAAATGGTGGTGTGGCCCTGCGGGTGTTGGTGGGTTATATATTCGCCCGCAGTTTTTGAGGAATTACAGCCGACTTTTATCGGATGGCGCGGTATCGATATTACGACTAACGGCAAACCGAGTCACCCGAAAACCGATGGTAGACGCTTTGAAGTAGCAACCTCAGCCTATCCTCAGTATGAAGGGTTACGGGCGGCTATTTCGGTACATCGGAACTGGGCAACCGCCGAAAAACGTTATCAACAAATCTGTCAATTGAGTGGTGATCTGTGGCAACTGTTAGCGGAAGTAGAAGGGATTAAGTGTTTAAAGAATACGCCCCCAGAGTCGGGTTTAGTTTCTTTTCAAACAACGAGTAATACCTCACCGCAACAACTGGTGCAAGAGTTGGAAAGTCTAGGATTTTACTTAAGAACGATCGCTGATCCAAGTTGTGTTCGGGCTTGTGTCCATTATCTAACAATGCCCGCCGAAATTGAACAGTTAGTTGTCGCTATTCGGAAAATTGTTTAGGTTAGAGGACTAATTTAATTTTTTCTTGATAAGGTATTTCTTGATTTTGACTTTTAAATTTGTCTAAAAACTGAAAGAAGCGGTCAAATCCTTGTTTTTCATCTGAACTGTAAAGCATAATAATCTTTGCCCAAGAATTAGAGGTGTGAAGATTATATTCTTTTTCAATAAATTGATGAAATTCTTAATAAAATCTAATTTCTGCTTCTGTTGGCTCAATTCCTAATTCACGTCTAGCCGTTTTATAACCTACTAAAAAAACAAATAAATCACAAACAGAAGGATAACCTAAATATAGACCAGGTTTAGCTTTAATTTTGCCTAAAATTTCAAATAAACCGCCTTTTTTATCCATATTTACTCATCTCCCAATTCAGTAAGAATAAATTCTTCGCTTTGACAATGAAAGTCTTTTAGCCATTCTTCCCTGTTTAATCCATTAGTAGAAAGATTATCAAAAACTATGTCTTTAACTTCGACTCCATAATATTTACTATTTGTCGTAATTGATTGATTATTTCCTTTACAATCACTGATCAGATAATTTTCATCTCGATATCGTGTTTTTAATTCAATCATTTTACCACTAATGTTATGAGCAGCTAACCACTGTTTTACTGCTAACGCACATTCATAACACTAATAAATATCGAGACGACTGACAACTTCATCAATTTTTTGATAAATTTCTTCATTACTTAACTCACACATTATTAATATATAATTATTAAATATTCTTTACATAAACCCGATCGCATCTATTTGTCTCGACACCCGAAGCAGGTAGATAACCATTTTTTTCATATAATTGTACGGCTTCTTTTAAAACGGTAACTGTTTCGATCCAGATTTCTTGAAAGCCTTTTTCTTGAATAGTTGTTTCGAGTTGTCTAAGTAAATAGCTGCCTAACCCTTTTCCTCTCGCTTCGGGTAATAAATACATTTTCCGAATTTCTACTGATTTAATCCCTCTGGAAATCGGATAATAAGCAGCAGTTCCCACTATTTTACCTTGAGTTTCTACTACCCAAAACTCACCATTATTTTCTAAATAATATTTTTCGATTTCCACCACATCTTGATCGGCTGATTCAGGTTCCCAAGCGATTCCATATTCTGTTAAAACCTGTTGAATTAGTGAGATGACAGTCGAACTATCTTGTACTTGCCAACCTCTAATAAGATAATCTTGATAATATTGCTTCATTTAATGTTCAAAAATATCTTTAAATTGTTGTAAATCTAAATCAACAAAAACGGGAATACATGAAAAGCATTTTTGTGTAATCTCCCAACGTTCTTCACGTTTTAGCATTTGAGTTAACTTATCTCGAAGATTGATTAAATATCTGACATCATTAGCTGCATAACTTAGTTGTTTGGGGGTTAAATTAGCTGCATTTCCCCAGTCTGAACTTTGTGCAGATTTATCCAGTTCAATTCCTTCTAATTCTTGAACTAAATTTTTTAGTCCATGACTTCCGCTATAGGTTCTGGCAATTTTACTGGCTATTTTGGTACAAAAAATGGGTTGTGTTTCAATCCCAAAATGATACCGCAGTTGTGCCACATCAAAACGCGCAAAATGAAAGACTTTTTCTATATTTTGAGCTTCCATTAACTGTTTTAAAAGTGGAGCTTCGGTTTGTCCACGTGCGATCCGAATTGCAGTCACAAAACCACTCGGATCACAGATTTGTATTAAGCATAAACGATCGCGTTGTGGGTTAAGTCCCATCGTTTCCGTATCAACTGCGATCGCATCGGCTTCTAAATAGTAATTTAGCGTTACTTCTGATAAATCTTCGTCAAAAACTTGAAAATTCTCGCTCATAATTATTTCCAAAAATCGATAACTTGATAGCCTAAATCTTTTAACATATTTCTGAGTAAGGGCAAACTTAAACCAATTACATTACTATGACACCCTTCGATTTTTTCAACAAATAAACTTCCTTTTCCTTCGATGGCGAAACTCCCCGCACATTTTAGAGGTTCTCCACTTTTCACATAAGCTTCGATTTCTGCATCACTGAGATCAGCAAAATAAACTTGAGTGATTCCACAACAAATTAGTCGTTTTTGCTGTCGTTGATCAATTAAAACATGACCTGTATATAAACTCCCCTTATTTCCTCTCATTTTACGCCATCGTTGAATTGCTTCTTCTAAGTTTTTGGGTTTACCATAAATTTCGCCATCTAGTTCTAAAACCGAGTCACAACCCAGGATTAAAGCATCAGAAATTTGATGAGCGACGGTTTGAGCTTTACAATGGGCTAAGGTTTGCACTAAATCTTTTGTATTATCTTTTTGGATTAAAGATTCATCAAAATTACTTTGATAAACGACAGGTTCTATTCCGACTGTTTGTAAAAGTTTGCGACGCGCAGGAGAAGCAGACGCTAACACAAAAGTAATACTCATATTTTAGTAAACAAAGAAAGAATTAGCGACTGAATAAAAAATATTTTTGACTTGTTCCCAACGTCTTTGGGGAGTCGATAAGCTAAAGGTGTACAGTTTACCATTATTAATCGTGACATTAGCCAATTCATGCCTTGGCGGTTTATTGGGCATCTGTACTTGATATTCTAAAATGTAATAAGTTTTTCCTTTGTTTTCAAGGAGATCTGCTTGCAGTAACTCGACATCCCGTTTAACATTAGGATCATCATTTAATCGTCTCAAGAAATGATATCCGACATCGGAAGCACTGCCTAAATCTTCTAAACGCTGGTTTTTTTCGACTGGACTAATAATAACGCTTAAATTTTCGCTACGTTCAATGAAATCTCTAAAGACAGCATCAACCCCTTCTGAGGCATTTTTGACATCTACGGGTATCCAACCGTTGGGATAAAAAAAGCCGTACCCTTGTTGCTGGTTAACATAGCTTTGTAGTTGTCCGACTTGTGGGGAACAACTCACTACAATAAAGCTGACTATGATTAGTAGGATAGCAACTAAAGATTTGTACATTTTAAGAAAGACTTGAGCTTTGCTGTCCTATTTTATCCTGATTCGATGACCCAAACTAGAATGAAACACTCACTGATTCTTGGCAGTATTTTAACTCTAATGGGACTCATGAACCCGTTATCTACTCTAGCCCAAACGGTTCCACTGATCGCTCAAAAACAAAGCGCAGTTACATTTTATAACCAAGGGGTCGATCAATTAAGTGCGGGAGATTACAAAGGAGCAAGTGCTAGTTTTAGTGAATCAATTAAACTAAATCCTAATGATCCTGATAGTTATTATAATCGTGGCTATGCTGAGTTAATTTTGGGCAATTATCAAAAAGCGATCGAGGATTACACCCAAGCAATTAAACTCAATCCTAAATATGCTTATGCTTATGGGAATCGTTGTTATGCTAATTATATTTTGAAAAATTACAGTATAGCGATCGCGGATTGTACTAAAGCGATTGAATTTCAACCCAATTCGGTGGATTATTTTATCTATCGGGGTAATGCTCTAGATGACGCGGGGGATCACAAAGCCGCTATTAAAGATTATAGCCAAGCGATCCGTATAGATGCACGTCGCGCCAGAGCTTATTATAATCGTGCTTTAGCCTATAATCGTGCTGGTGAACATCAAAAAGCACTCTTTGATTATAACGAAACGATTAAAATCGATCCTCAGTTTGCCGAAGCGTTTCACAATCGGGGATTAACTTATTTTAAATTAGGGCAAGCACAAAAAGCGATCGCAGAACTAGAACAAGCGGCTAAACTCTTTACAACGCAAGGAAAAACCGATCCTTCCCAAAAATCTCTCAAGGCAATAGACGCGATTCAAAATAGTAAACAGTAAACAGTAAACGTCAAATTAAAACTAATTACTGATTACTGATTACTGATGACCTGATTAGCTAGCATTAGAGGCATAGACTGCGATCGCAATCAAGCCACCTACTAACACGAAAGCTGCTACACCTAAAATAATATAGGTTCTTTGTTGACTTTTCGTCGGGGGTTCTGCCTTATAAACTTTCGGTTCACTCGCAAAATTATTTAAACGTCCGCCCTCTTCTGTCGTATACGGCATTGAATCTAACCTCAAAATTGACACTTTAAGTTTATATTTATTTTACATTCTTCATGCAAAACAATAAAACTTTACAAAAACATGGATTGCTTAATAAATTAGCAAATCAATAAGCGGTCACGGGTTGGGGGTGAAAAATAGTTACACTGACTCAAGTCTCGGCTTAAACTGGAAATAACGTCAACTTGCTAAGGTTAGAGTGTTTGGATATGGCTTCGATGGGCAACGCCGTACTATTGACTATCATTATTATTCTAGGGGGCAGTTGGTGGTGGTCTAACAAGAAGACAAAACAGCTTAAAAAAATCGTTCAACAAAAAAACGAGAAATTGCAACAATTTTATCGAGAATTAGAGCAAACTGTAGCTTTGCACTCTGTGGAACTACAAGAAGTCAAAATTGCGCTAGAACAAGCCAAACAAGCTAAACAAAACTTTTTAGCGAAAATTAGCTCTGAATTGAAAAATCCGCTTCATACGATTTTAGGTTATACCCAACTTTTACAACGCTATCCTCATCTGATCCAGGACAATCAAGAGAATTTAGAACAAATACGGCAAAATGGTGAACTTTTATTAGCCTTGATTAATGATGTTCTAGAAATCATTCAACTTGAAACAAATCAGCTTGAATTACACGAAACAAGCTTTAATATCAGACGTTTTCTCAATTCCTTAGAAAAGACGATACAACCCTTCGCGATCGCCAAAGGAATCAATTTAGTATTTTTTATTCCCCCCGATATTCCGACTAGCATTACGACAGATGAACAAAAATTACGTCAGGCTTTACTCAATATTTTAGATAACGCGCTTAAATATACTGAAATAGGTAGCGTGACTCTAAGAGTAGGGATTAGCGATCGTGCATGGATGTTAGGTAAAGACGATGATCCAGATAATTTAGGGTCTCATGCTCTTTTTTTTGAAATTGAAGATACAGGAGCGGGGATTGCTCCAGAACAATTAAAACGCATTTTTGGGCCTCTAAGTGCCAATAATAAGCCAGAAATTCAAGGAATCGGTTTAGGATTAGCCCTTAGTCAAAAACTCATCAAGTTACTTGGGGGAAAAATCACACTGACGAGTAAAATTGCTCAAGGTACAATTGTCAAAGTTAAAATAATGGTTAAGGGTTGGGAAGTCGGACAGTGGGATACTTTCTTACAAGAATCAGGACGAGTGATTGGTCTTGCTCCCAACCAAAGCGAATACCGTCTTCTGGTGGTTGATGATCGTCGAGAAAACCGCTATTTATTAATTAAATTGTTAGAACCGCTTGGATTTAAGTTAGAAGAAGCACCCAACGGACAAGAGGCGATCCATTTGTGGTCAAGTTGGCAACCTCATTTAATTTTTATGGATACTCGAATGCCTGTTATGAATGGTTATGAGGCGATCGCACAAATTCAACATTTACAAGCTTCTCAATCACCAGAATCTACTAAAACCATTATTATTGGTCTGAGTTCAGGGACAGTTGAAGAAAATCAAGCTGATATTTTAGCGGCAGGTTGTGATGATATTTTACAAAAACCATTTGATATTGAAATCATTTTAGAAAAAATTGCTCAACATCTCAAAATCCGCTATTTCTATGAAATCGAAGAAAAAGGCGATTTTGATGAGGATGATATCAGTACAATTCCGCTTTCCGAATTTCCCTCACTCAGTTATTCTAGTCAGGGGAGTGGGATTCAACGCAAAGATAGAAAATATACTAAAAATTTTTTATCCTCAAATTTGAATTCTGAGCAGTTGATTCAATCCAATAATTTAGATGTGATGCCCCGTGATTGGATTGAAGAACTTTTTATAAGTGCTAACGCAGGAGATGGTCAAAAAATTGAGCAACTTCTTAAAGAAATTCCACCTGAGTATGAGACGTTAGCAAATAATCTTCAAAGTTTAGTCAATCAATTTAATTTTCGTCAGTTGAAAGAATTAACTCAATTTCTTCTATCTCGCCCATGAATCAATATTCGTCATCTGAGAAAGCTAATATTTTAGTAATAGATGATAGTCCAGATGAACTTCGTCTGTTGTCTAATTTCCTGAAAGATCAGGGTTATTATATTCGGCAAGCACTTGATGGCGAAATGGCATTATTGGCAATTCAAACCATACTCCCCGATCTAATTTTGCTGGAAACGTCTTTACCTCGATTGAATGGTGATGAACTTTGTCGTTTGTTAAAAAATGACGAAAAAACTCAAGCTATTCCTTTAATTTTTTTTGGAACCTTAGATGATGTAGCAGAACGCATTAGGTTATTTAAGCTTGGTGGCTCAGATTATTTACTAAAACCTTATTCATTAGAAGAAATTTTAGTTAGAGTTGAAGAGCAACTACGAATTAAAAAAAGATGGGACTGTTTGAATCAAAAAATTCATCAATTGCAGGAACAAATTAAAACTCAAAAAATAACTAATACTACTCCACAACAAGATAGTCAAGAACTTGAACTGCTCAAAAATGCAATCGCAGCAACTCACAACGGAATTGTGATAACAGATGCGAGTCAACCTCATCATCCACTAATTTATGTCAATCGTGGTTTTGAGGAGATGACTGGTTATACATCCGCAGAAATTATCGGAAGAAACTGCCGTTTTCTGCAAGGAAATGATCGAGAGCAAGAAGGGATTGAGATTATGAGAATAGCGATCCAAGACCAAAAAGAATGTTGTGTTATTGTCCGCAATTATCGTAAAAATGGTTCACTTTTTTGGAATGAAATTTCTATTTCACCTATTTTTGATCAACAGGGAAATCTTACTTATTTTATTGGGGTATTAACCGATGTCAGTGAACGGAAACGAGCCGATGAAGAATTAGAACGGGTACAATCTTCTGTACGTCAAATGAATCGAGAATTGTATCGTTTAAACAATGAATTACATCGTTTAGCAAACTTGGATGGCTTAACTGGTGTGGCTAACCGTCGTTGTTTTGATGAGTATTTTGATCAAGAATGGAATCGCTTAATTCAAGAACAATTACCTTTATCTTTAATCGTAGCGGATATCGATTTTTTTAAGCTTTTTAATGACACTTATTTACATTTAAAAGGGGATGATTGTTTAAAAACCGTTGCACAAACGATTAATTCTTGTGTGCATCGTTCTACAGATCTCGTTGCTCGCAGTGGTGGCGAAGAATTTGCCATTTTATTACCTAATACTCCTATTGAAGGAGCGATTAAAGTTGCGGAAATGATTCGCAAAAAAATTCACCAACTTCAAATTCCACATCAAAAATCATCTGTTAGTGAATATGTTACATTAAGTTTAGGTGTAGCAACCCTAATTCCAACTGAAAACGTTGCTTTAACTTCTTTAATGGCGGCTGCTGATCAGGCTCTTTATTTAGCCAAAAAACAAGGGCGAAATTGTGTAATTGCTTCTCAAATTAATAATCACTAAAAATTAAGCAAATAAAATAATGAGTGCAAGAAATCCAAGGAAGGATAAACCAGTCTGAATAAATAGAGGAAACGCTGTTGTTTTATCCATATCTAAAATATTTAACCAACTCTTATACTTTTTAATATAACATAAATTCATTAATTGTGTAGATTTGTAAACTGAGTAATAATACTCATTTTTTTAAGTTATTCTTTTAAATGCTCTTAATTAATTATTCAACAATGATCGCTCGCTTAATCATCAGTTTTTTGTCTTGTCTTTTAATTTGGTATAATCCTTCTATAGTTCTAGCAGAAACAATTTTAGAACGTTTTTCAACTTATCCCGATTGGCATCATAAACCATTAATCAAAGAACGTAAAGGAGATATTTACTATCCTGAATGGTTACAAGGAATTTGGAATGTAACCAGTATTTTAACTGAACAAATTGCACCTTTTGCACCTAGTTTAGTTACCCCCGGTTTTGAAAGTAATCGTCGTTATTTAGAGCAACCGATTACTTTTACAGTTCGTTTTCAGTCACAAACTACATCTGAGCCACAAAAATGGCCGTTACCTCCCTTATCTTCCACAACTTCAAAAATTATAGCCGATCGCAAGTTTAATGGTCTTCACATTGCACAGGCATACTTAGGAGAAACAGGGGTTCTTTCTGTAGAGACCGTTCGCCAAAACCCAACTTGTTTAATCACCATTTTACCTCAACAACGTCAACTGATTTCGACGACTATCGGTCATAGCCAAGATTCACCATCAACTGGACAATTTATAGCAACTGAACTGACGCAACAACAATTTAAAATAGATTCAAGTCTATTTATTAATGAAGTAGAAACGACTACCGCCTATCATCTAGTGAACCCTAAACAAATAGAAGCGGAGCAAATTACAGCAATTTATCTTTCTCCCCAAGATCCTAACTATTTTCAAGCGTTTGATCAACCTGTTGCCCTTTACCGTTATCGACTTTTACTATCTTTGGTTAAGAAATAAATAGAAATATTTTTATAGATGACAAAATCTTAATCTAATAGATAAGTATTAAGTTTTAATATTAATCATAAATAAATTATTAACAGAAAAAAAGATCCACCTTTAATACTGTTTACTGAGTAATGTATAGCAACAAAGTGAGTCGATTGTGTTCACAAATCAAACCTCAAAAAAAATAGGTATTTTGACCAGTGGTGGCGACTGTCCTGGACTAAATGCTGTGATTCGAGCAGTGGTCAAAGCTTCAAAATTAAAAGGATGGGATGTTTATGGAATTCCTTACGGAACTGATGGTTTTATTGATATTGCTCGTGGAAAATATCAAAGCGAAGATTTAATCCTCACTAAGCATGGTTACAATTTACCTGGTATTCTTAAAGGTTTAGATGTTTTGCAGTTTTTAAGTGGCAGTATTTTAGGATCTCTGAGTAGGGGATATACAGAACATCCTGAAATGACCGAAGCCATTTTAAAAGGATATGAAATTCTAGGTTTAGATGTTTTAATTGTGATTGGTGGTGATGGCAGTCTGGATATCGTCTATGATTTAGCACAACAAGGCAACTGGAAACTGATTGCGGTGCCTAAAACCATTGATAATGATGTACCGTTTACTGAATGGGCAGTTGGCTTTAACACAGCAGTTGATATCGTTACACAAGCTCTTTATGATTTAACTTTTACGGCGGCAAGTCATGAAAGAGTGATGATTGTAGAGGTGATGGGACGAGATGCGGGACATTTAGCCCTTCATGCAGGAATTGCGGGGGGTGCAGATATTATCTTAATTCCAGAATTAACCCCAACATTGAATCTAGATGTAATTGATGGTTGCTGTCACCAGTTAGAAAATCTACGTGCAGATGGTCGTCAGTTTGCCCTCATTGTTATTTCTGAAGGGGTGAGAAATCAACAAAATGAAAGAGAAAAGTATATTGGTGATTATTTTGCCCGTCGTTTAGGGGAATATAGCCAAGTTTTATGTAAAGTGGATCATGGCTTCTGTCATCTCAATCAAATGGATATCCGAGTATCTGTCTTAGGACATTTACAGCGTAGTCGTCCTCCATTATCTCTAGATCGTCTTTTAGCGACTGTATTTGGCATTAAAGCCGTTGAATTAATTGAACAAGAACAATACGATCAAGTGGTGGTTTGGCGTGAGGGTCAAGTACAAAGTGTTTCCCTTAAACCGATTATTAATATTATTAAGAAATGTCATGCTGAAAATCGCTGTGCTTATCCAGTTGATCCCGATGGTTTTATGGTCAAAACAGCGCGATCGCTCGGAATTTATTTAGGGGAAACCAACTCTTGTATACTACCTAATTCCCTATTTTTCGATCATTTACCCCTCTTTATTTAGAGGCTCACTAAAATACTGATTAAAAACAGGCTGGGATTTTTACTTTATGTTCAATAGAACGAAGTAGTATATTTGTTGCAGTTACCAGCCTTGTCTCTTATTTTAATCAACTTAGTGTATCCTGCAATCTAAGTTGAAATCATCTTACTTGACGACATATTTGACATTTCTTAAAATTAGCCAATTAATAGTACGATGATCGACTAAACGAAGACGATTGCGCTCTACAGTACATTCTAGATCGATTACGGTGCTACGACCCATTTTCGGCTCAAGTTTGAGTAAATAACCAATCAGCGTTCTTTCTTCGCCTTGTATTGCTTCCTGACTCACTTTAGTAAGTGCTTTTTCAATTTCGGAATGACTTAGAGGTTTACCATTTTTATCTTTAATTGCCCCTAATAGTTTGTCTTTAAGATCTTTTTCTCGAACTTGCTTATTAAAGTTAACTGTAAAAATATAATTACCAGCTTGCTCTAATATTTCGCAAATTTCAGTCCGAGAAACCGTTTTCTCAAATTCATACTGATTAGCCGTATACATTCCCTCTTCAATAATATCTTGGTCAATTTCGGAGGCGAAACCTCTTTCATTAACTACTGCTATTGATTTGGGGTTGACTTCAACGACTTTATAGTATTGAATATCAAACAGATAATCACCTAATTTAATTTTAGAAAAATCCACTTTATTCAGATTAGAAGTACGCTGTCTATGCTCCTCTTTTGGGGTTTCTACCGACTCTTGAAATCTATTTTGTAAAGATTGCTTAATCTCTTTAAGTTCCTTTGAAGTTAAACCTTGAGGATAAACTGAGAGATTAAATGCAGATTTAATCATATTTTCTTGAGTTAGATTAGGACTCGATACAGCTTGCCAACGACGATATTTATCTATATCTATTATAGCTAACATTGCTTCGATTGGGTTGATGATTTTGCCACTCATTAGATTGAAAGCATTGCGAGAAAAACCTGATAATAAAATCACACGTTCATCATTTTTATTCACTGGAAATTGATGGAATTTTGCATCTACATTCCAAAAAACTAACACAGGGCGGGTATATCCTGCGGCTTTAAATTTATCATCAATGGCTTGATAATTAGTCTTACCTGATTGAGCTTGATCGAACTCCATATCAGAGATAATTTAAACCATTTCGGGAAGTTCCGAATTAGAAAGACGGCTTTGTGTTGCTTTCTTTAATATCAAGTCAAAAACGGCTTGAATATTCGTATTCATTTGCCAACTGGCTAGACATAAATTAGTAACTTTCTCTTTTAATGTTTTGCCTTTTAGTTATTCAAAAACTGGACTACCTGAAAAAGTTATAAAACTCCCACTCCAAATACTAGAATTTTTTTCGGAAAAGAAAATTCCTAAAATACTTAAAACATCAAGCAGTCTAATTTTTTGACTTGTGTACATGGAATCAGAAACATCAACAACGGGTAAAATAGATCTTAAATTTTCTTGTTCAAAAGGATTCGGTAAAGCGTTCCATTGTAGTTCCAATATTAAATATTCAGCTTGATTATTTAAGTAGTTTATAATAATATCATATGGCTCTAATTGGGTGGCTTTAATCTCAGCTTTTTCAGCAGCTACATCATTTAGATATTGTTGATATCGAGTCTGATCATGTTTACCAAAAGCATGACGATAAATCATACTCGATCTCGATGGAACCTGAGCATAATTAATCGTTTCCCATTGTTGAGCGCATATTGGTTGTTCAACAACTTTGAGATATTAACATAAAGAAGACAGTAAACGGCGATAGTTTTTAGGAGTTAAATTTAAGTTTTTTTGACTTAGTTTAGCTTTATACTCATTATGTTTTGCTTCACGGGGTAGCCATTTAGCACACCGAGAAATTGATAAGTTTTGCTCCATCTGGCTTAAATCATCTTCGAGTTGTTGTCGGATTAAAGCTAAAATGGGTTCTTGTAATATAGGAATATATAATAATCTTACCAACATATCCCAACGCCCAAACTCTGGAATTAAATACAAATTAGCTTTAGCTGTTTCAAGATGATGATTAGCTAACCAAACAAATAAATGATAAAAAACTTCTCTTTCACCACAACCACCCCGACAATCATAAATCCAAACTATAATTTGTATCGCGAGTTGCAGATTTTCTTGCCAAGCTGATGAAAAAAGGTTATGAATATAGCTAAGACTTTGATTACGAAGGCTACCACCTTGTGCAAAAAAATCTAGACACGGGTTAAGAGTCGAATAATTACTGAATGCAGAATTTTGAGTTAAAGCTTTATTAAAAGTTGATAAAAATTGATTCATAACGATTGCTCTAGTGTTGTAGTTAGTAGAAAATCATGTTTTTTCTCGCTGTAAGTTAAATCTATCTCTTTGTTAGTATATTTGTATTTACTATAAGCTTAAAATGACAATTTTCAAACGAAATCGTTTCATTATCCTTGCAGTTTTGGAGAGAAGTCGCTAATATTCTGGTATCGTGTCTTGAGGTGAGTCAGTTTAAAAATTAGGGCAAGTCGTATATAACTAAATGACTCTTGTATTAACCTCCTAAACATCGATTCAGATGACTTGGGCGAGGGTGCATAAATGGCTTATATTTATTGTCAAAATGGGTTTTAAATATGTCTAATCAGTCAGTTATAACCGCAGGAATTTTAGGGGTTTGTGTAGGAGATGCTTTAGGTTTACCTGTTCAATTTAGCAAGCGAGAAGAAAGAGAACGATTCCCCATTTCGGATATGATCGGTTATGGAACTTATCATCAACCTCCTGGTACATGGTCTGATGATGGTTCATTAACACTTTGTTTAGTAGATGCACTTTCCCAAGTTTCTCCAAATAATTCCGAAAAATTACTAACACTGGTTTCACAAAACTTTTGCCGTTGGTATACCCAAGGATATTTGACACCTTTTAATCAAGCATTTGACATCGGGGGAACGACCGAACGCTCAGTTAATCATCTTCTTCAAGGTGTATCATTAAAACACTCTGGAGAAAATAGTGAAAAAAGTAACGGCAATGGTTCATTAATGAGAATTTTACCCCTCGCTTTTTGCCATGATTTATTAGTCTTTCCTGAATTGATTAAACTCACCCATCTGGTTTCAGCAATTACTCACGCACATCTACGTTCTCAAATTGCTTGTGGTTTTTATATCAGTATTGCGATTCGTTTATTAGCGGGTGAGTCGGCAAAAACGGCTTATCTTCAAGGAATAGAAGATATTAAAAAAATTTATAGCAAACCGCCTTATATTGTTGAATTACAGCATTTTTCAAGGATTACAGATGGTAAAATTGCTCAACTAAAAATTAATGATATTGCATCGAGTGGTTATGTATTGCATACTCTAGAGGCTTCATTATGGTGTTTAATCAATAGCGAAAATTATGCAGAAGCCGTTTTAAAAGCAGTAAATTTAGGAGATGATACCGATACAACTGCTGCTGTTACGGGAGGTTTAGCAGGTATTTATTACGGTTTAGAAAGTATTCCTCAACATTGGATAGATCAACTGACTAGACGGCAAGATATTGTAGATTTGGCAGAAATTTTGGCAACTAAACTTAAATCAGGTTATTAGAATATTTTTAGATTGGGTTTATTTGATATTAAGGTACGGTTATCCGTTATTTTTTCCATGAAGCCTTGCAGTACCATAAAAAGTAATAGATGAAGTGGGAGAAAAAATTATGACGAACTCAACTAAAGAAGAAATTACACAAGCTCTCGAAAAAGCTAAAGCAGAAGGAAAACTGAGAACCGAAAAAATCAGAGAAATTATTCAAAATGCCGTTTCACAAGCCAAATCAGAAGTTAAAGAAGGCTCAACTGAAGTAAGAACGCTCGTCACTGATTCACTGTCGGCTGTTATTGATACTTATAAAGAAAAAGGAACCGAACTAAAAGACGAAATTACCGCATCTATCGAAGGTATCATTCGTGGTCTAAATACTTCAAAACGTCAAAGTATTTCTGAAACCCAAGCAGAAATTAAACAGCTTGAAGCACAAATTGATGCGACTGAAGCAGCTATTCAAAAAGACGTAGAAGTGATTTTAGATGAAGTTCAGCAAACCAGTAATCAACAACCGACTGAGATTAAAAAAACCATTGATTCTGTAGTGGAAAACTTTAAAAATAGTGAAGAACTCGCTATTTTACAAAAAAGTTACGCTCAACTTAAATCACAACTTGCTGTGTTACAAGCTAATCTAGCTGAAAAATACGGAGATCAGGCAGATATCAAAAAATATCTAGAAGAAGCGAAAGTTTGGTACGAAAAAACGAAAGAAAACCCTGAGCAGTTCAATACTCAAGTTCAACAAAAACAAAAAGACATTGAAGATAAGTTAAGTCAAGCGGGTTCAACCGTTGCCCGCAAAGAAAAAGAAATTAAACTTATTTTACGAGACTTATGGAAATCAATTACTGAATTTTTTCAGGATAAAAAATCACTTCCTAGCCTTCCCGAAAAAACTCAAGAACAAGAATCTTCCGATCAACCCGATCTGATCAAATAGTACGAAAGATTCTTGACTCTTGTAAACACAATTTAACGACGGGTTAAAGCCCAGATCTTTCCGATTCTTTAGTGATAATCCAGAGTGCATGAATAACACCAGGAATCCAAGCAATAAAAGTCAGGACAATATTAATCACAAAAGCAGTGCTGAGGCCCGTCGTTAAAAAAACTGCAAGAGGGGGTAAAACAATGGCTAAAATAATTTTAAGGAGCATAAACGGTTTTCCTCCCGAATCTGAATTCTAGATATTTATCTTTTGCAAACTTTGTCAATTTAATTCTAACATAGCCTTAAAAGTGAGCCTCTTACTGATGAGAGAGGAACTCTTTAGGGAAATTGAGATAAAATATTACTAACTCTGAAAAAATCAAGGAGTAAAAACGATGGTGGGAATATTCTTATCCATACTGGTCACAGCTATAAGTTTATTAGTTGTAGACATTCTCTTTAAGGGTGTCGTAATTACCAGTTTTCCTGTAGCGTTGATTGCAGGTGCTGTAATTGGATTGGTTAACGCATTTGTTAAGCCAATTGTTTCGGTTTTATCTCTTCCTTTAACCCTAGTCACATTAGGCGCATTTACCCTAGTGATTAATGGAATTTGTTTTGCATTAGCAGCGTTTCTGGTGCCTGGTTTTGCGGTTCATGGAGTAATTGCATTTTTACTCGCTCCAGTCATTTTAGCCGCAGCAAATACCTTTTTAACAAAATATTTTGCTGAAAAATATCCATCACTTCCTCCAGCCGAAGCATCAGAATAAACTTTAGTTAATAGCATCGGGTAATTCTTTTTCTACTAACCTCAAAGGTCGGTAACAATAGGCTAAAACCGTTGTTAGCATCAATAATAAACCCAAACAAATAAATAATAAACCGATGCCACGACCTTTTCCGATACCAATGAATTGACCGATGCTATTCGCAAAAAGTCCATCTTGAACCATCAACGGCTCAAAAATGCGATCGGCTAAAATCCCCGCCAAAATTGCAGCAAGGGGTAAAGCAAGTGTTTCTGAGGTTTGATAAAAAGAAAAGATTCTGCCTTGCAAATGCAACGGCGATTTTTTTTGAAAAATAACGCGAGATGCACTATTAATAATAGGGATGCCAAAAAAGCCCAAAAAAGAAGCAAATCCGATTAATAGTACAGAAGAACGCAAACCTGCAATTAATATTGATAATCCTCCCAAAAAAACAAAGGTAAATAGAGCTTTAATTTGGGACTGTAAACCACCTTTAAGACTAAATAAAAGGCTTCCTAACAACATTCCGACTCCTCCCATCGATGTAATCATTCCTAAATTTTCCGCAGACGCAAAAGAGAGAACGAGGGGAGTTAATAAAATTATTGCAATATAAATGATGAAATTATTGCACATCATATAGACGAGCAACCCCAGTAACCCCCGACGAGATGCGATGTAATGCCAACCGTCTAACGCTTCTTGAATTAATGTACTTTTCTTCTTATTCGTTTCGTCGTTACTGGTTTTGAGTTTTGGAATAGAAATCACTGATAAAGTCAGCATCGACACAAAAAAACTGGCAAAATCAAGTAGGATAATTCCCGATAATTTAATCATTCCGAGTAAATATCCCGCTAAAATCGGTGCAATGAGGTTAGATGCAGCATCAGCTAACTGAATTAGTCCATTGGCTCGTTCTAGTGACTGTTTCGGTACTAATTGAGTCGTCGCAGCAAGATAAGCGGGAAGTTGAAAAGCCCCAAAAGTAGAGATCAATGCGGTTGCTAGATAAATTAACCAAATATTCAGATGATTGTTATATAAAAAAAAAGCGATCGCCCCAGTACACAAAGCAGCCCCTGTATCACTTAAAATCATCACTAGACGACGATCCCAACGATCTACTAAAACACCTGCAATAGGAGAAGCCAGCGTAAACGGTAGCGTCACAAACAGATAAAATAAAGAAAATAGTGTAGTAGAGCCAGTGTTTTGATAGAGCCAAACCCCCAGAGCAAAACTTGTCAAACCAGAACCGATTAAAGAGACAAGTTGTCCACTCCAAATCATTAAAAAAGCACTCATCTATCTACTAACCATGTCTTGTAAGGTTTTTAAAACACTTGCTGCATGACCTTTTGTCTTGACATTTTTATAGATATGTGCTATTGAGCCATCGGGTGCTATTAAAAAAGTTGAACGAATAATCCCCATATATTCTTTGCCCATAAACTTCTTTAAACCCCACACCCCATAACTTTCTGCAACTTGATGATCTAGATCACTCAGTAGCTGAATCGATAATTGATGCTTTTTAATGAATCGACAATGGGTCTTTTCTGAGTCTGGACTAATACCAATGATTTCGGCACCGAGTTGATTAAATTCCGAGGATAATTCAGTAAAATCTTTTGCTTCGATTGTACAACCAGGGGTATCATCTTTGGGGTAGAAATAAACAATTAACCAAGACGATAATAATTCAGATAAACTAACTAACTTGCCATCTTGGTTTTTTAGGGCAAAATCTGGGGCTTGCTGTCCAAGTTCAATCATGTTAAGCGTGGAATGGTAGAGTAAAAAACGGCATGAGAGAACCTAAAAGAATAGCCCGATTGTACCAGCTTAATTGAAACGAAGTAGACGCAGGCTCATCTAAAATCAGATTTACTCTTTCTAGCAAACGGCTTTGATCAGATTGATGAAACGCTACACAAATCTGATGAGAAAAATCAAAAGGTGAAACTCGATTAACTTGTTCAGCAACGATCAATAATGATTCAGCAAGTATTAAAGAATCAACAGATTGAGCAGCCATTTGATCAGCGCGAATTTCTCTGAGGAATAATAATTCTTGCCATAAAAGTTTTGTATTAGGTAGCCATGCCGTAAAAGAACGCAGCCACTCTAACCAGAAAAACCAAAAAGTATCACGATAATTATAATGCGCTTTTTCATGTGCTAAAACAGCGTCTAAATGCTTAGCATCAAGAAGCTTAATAATGCCTTGAGTCATGAGTAATTCAGAATTCCAAAAGCCAATTTGTGCGCTGTAAGGAAATTCCGTATCAATCAGGTGAGCAAATTGATTACCGACTAAAGTTTGTGGATGTTTTCGTACCTCTTGTTGTGCGATCCAAGCTTGATAAAAAAGTTGAATCAATTTAAATCCAGCAAAACTTAAGAAAACAATCGCAAATACATAGCTTAACCAATCTGCTTTTAAGCCTAGCATTTTGCCATGATATCCCATGTATAGAATCGCAAGGGATGTCATCAATAAAATCAGGGGAGGAAACAAAAAGAAAAATAAAGAACGTTGCCAACTTTTTTGAGCAAGCGGTGGTACACTTAGCCTAAACCCGCAAGCAATCCCCAACGCAACTAACATCATTAAACTGTGCATCTTATTTCTTCTCCCGTTGACGACGAACTGATTCGATCCGAGATGCGATCGCTTTTAATTGTTCGACACTTGCTGTATCTAGACTATCAGCAAACGAGGCGACTACTTCTGGATTACTAATCGACAGAAAACGATGTAACTGTTCATAGGATTTAATCACTTCAGCCTGTTCGCGGGATACTAAAGGAACCCAATAGAAAACCCGTCCTTGTTTATAACAGCTTAACCAACCTTTGTTTGTCAGACGACGTAAAACCGTTGTCACTGAAGTATAAGCCAATTCTCGATCAGGATCAGATAAAATCCGATCGTGAACATCTTTAACGCTTACTTCTCCCAATTCCCAGACAATATGTAGTATTTCTGATTCTAACGGGCCAAGCGATAATTGTTTCGGACGATAATTCGGTAAAAGACTCATAATTACATAAATGCTCTAGAAAGGAAAAAATACAAAAGCCAAACTGGTAAGATGTTTTAGGACAACTTATTTTATTATGTCTGTTGAAATGAACCAAAATCAATCAACCACTACAGGGGCAGATGCCATCGATGTAGCGATCGCGCAAGGAATTGACTTTGATGGGACACCGATTCCTACTGAAAAACTCGATCTATATCATAAAGTAATGTTACTCGAAGCGCAACGGCAACGCAGTGGCGTAAGTAATACCATGCGTTCTCGAATTGTTCGCATCGGTGCTAAACATATTCCTCAAGAGGAATTAAATCAAATGTTGGCTAATGCTGGCTTTGCACCTTTAAAAGAAAAAGAAATCGCTTTTTATTACACTAAGTAAAATCAGATAGAGACGTGATTAGATGCGTCTCTATCCTTTAGACAGCAGGATTCAAAGCCTTTAACAAAGCCTGTAAAGTAGTATTTTCTTCTGAATTGATCTGTTGATCTAACATCGCAATTTTAACAGCCATTGGTAAAGCGATCGCCGCTAGATCTGGATTAAGTTTCTTCATCAAACTTTCACTCGATTGAGGAACTTTTAAGGCGGATTTAAGGCCTTGTGTCAGGGTTTCATCGAGATTAAGTGGGGTTAATTGCTCTTTTAAAGTTTCCCACTCTAAGATATTTTCTGGGTTACCGACTTGAATCAAATAAGCTAACAAACGACTAACTAGAATTTGTTCTTCAAGACTAATTTTCTTTTTGAATTCATCGGACGGTTGAGATTGAGTACAAGTGTTTTGGGCTAATTGAGTGAGAATTTTTTGCCAATCTGCTTGATCACAAGAATCAGGTTTTCCAACGGATAGAGAAATCTGTATTTGATCGGATGTGGGGGCAAGATGAGTTACTTTTGCTTGCACACCGAGATAACCTAACCAGCGACAAATCGTCTCAATGAGAACGGGGTAAGTCGCTTGAGAATTAGCCAATAAGCGGATCTGTGTTTGGACTAAAGGGCGAACGATTTGGGACAGCATAACGATTAAAACGATTCCTGTTTCTTCAAATCTTAAACGATCGCACTTCTAAGAAAAGATTAAATAATCCTTACTCTATTTTAAAAAACTTGCTTAGATGAACAAAATAAAACTATCCAAATTGTTATACTCTCACCAACATCAGCATCTAGAAATTATCATGACTGAGCTTTTATCTACCCAACGCACCTACGACGCAGAGTCCTTAGTCCGCTTTTCAAATGAGAAAGCGATCGTTACAGAAATAGCAATTACACCACATTCTAGCATTGCCGTATGGGGTGTTCGCCCTGGGCAACAAGTCCCCGCCCATACTCATCCCGACGGACAAGATACTTGGATCATGGTTAGGGGAGAATTAACCTATTATCTAGGTGATGGACAAAAAAAAGTGATTTCCGCAGGTCAGATTGATGTTGCTGAACCGTTACAAGTTCACGGGGCTATTAATGAAGGTACCGAAGATGCAGTATTCCTTTCTATATATTCTGCCCCAACTCTCAAAGTTATTCCCGCCACTCCTTAATAGCTCTAAAGTGCAGAATTCTTTATACTGATGTGATATAAGGGTTTGATCGCCAAACCCTTTTAAAGATAAATTTTAAGATCAGTATTATGTCCATTCCTATTCTTACTTCTCAAACTCCTTACACTCAAGACTTTTATCTCTGGCTTCAAACAACTATTGCACAAATTAAAAAGAAAAGTTTTGAGTCAGTGGACTGGGAGCATTTATTAGAAGAGTTGGAAGATTTGGGAAACGAACAAAAGCATAAGCTAGAAAGTCGTTTACTAATTTTATTGGAACACTTACTAAAATTGGCTTATTGGAGTGTAGAAAGAGAATATAATGCTCGTAATTGGAAAGGAACGATTATTGAGCAAAGAAAACAAATTAAAAAACTACTCAAAAATAATCCTAGTTTAAAATCTTATTTAACAGAAGTTTTTGAAGAGACTTATCAAGATGCCAGAGATATCGTTATTGTCAAAACCGAACTCGCTTCAGATATTTTTCCACTACAACCTGCATTTACATTAGAACAAGTTTTAGATGAAAGTTGGTTGCCTGATTTGAATTAAACTAAAATAAAGAATCAAAGAAATACTCTATTTTTTTAAGTTAGCCATTATGAAAATTAAAGCCATTCTTCATCAAGCCGAAGAAGGCAGATACTGGGCAGAAGTTCCCGCTTTGCCTGGTTGTATCACTGAAGGAGATTCTTTAGAAGAAGTTATGAATAATCTTCAAGATGCTATTACAGGATGGTTGGAAGTAGCTAATGAGTATCAGTTGAAGGTGGGCTATTAACCCACCCTAAGATGATTACGATGCGATCGAAGCGGTTGGACGACGACGACGATAAACTCGTGATGAGGTTGATGACTCAGTGACGGCTGTCTGTAACAAGAAGATTACTAACGGTTGACTTTGTAATTCTCGTTTGATCAGTCGTTGCAAGTTAGTTTCAATTTCTTCACGCAACTGTAATAACTGTGCTTCGGGATTTGAGCTTTGGCTATATTCTTCCCATTTTTCGGTTAAAGTGCGTTCAATTGAGCGAATAATCAGTTGATTTAACAACGAGCGCTCGACACTGGTCACAACTCCTCGAAGATGAATTTCAGGTTGAGTAATTAGTTTACCTTCTCCACTGACGGTAGCTGCGATCGTTACAACTCCATCATCAGCAAGTTGTCGGCGATCCTGCATGACGTGTTCTTGAACGATACCTGCTTGATCAACTAATTCTATACCACTAGGTACCTGTCCAATGACCTCGATGCTGTCTTGAGATAACCCAACGATATCGCCATTTCTGACAATTACAATATTATCTTGAGGAACACCTAAGCTTTGCGCGGTTTGGGAATGTTTGACTAACATCCGATGTTCACCGTGTACAGGCATAAAGAACTTAGGTTTCGTTAAGGCTAACATCAGTTTTTGATCTTCTTGCGCTCCATGTCCTGAAACGTGAATCCCTTTATCACGTCCATAAACAACATTTGCTCCTTGCATCATCAGTTGATCGATAATATTGACCACTGCGATCGTATTTCCTGGGATCGGGTTAGCCGAAAAGATAATGGTATCGCCTTGCTGTATTCTAATCTGAGGGTGCATTCCTTTAGCAATGCGGGTCATTCCTGCTAGGGGTTCACCTTGAGATCCTGTAGTCAGAATTAAAATCTTTTCATCAGGTAAACTCTTGAGGGCTTTGATAGGTTCAAAGATACTATCAGGACATTTAATATAGCCCAAATTGCGAGCGTGGGCGATGACATTGAGCATCGACCGACCGACGACAACCACTTTACGGTTATGTTTTTCAGCTAGTTGTAACACCAGATTAATTCGATGAACCGATGAGGCAAACGTTGTCAACATCAAGCGTCCAGGAGCTTGAGCAAACACGCGATCTAAGTGGGGATAAACTGAAAACTCAGAAGGAGTAAACCCTGGTACTTCTGAATTAGTTGAGTCACTGAGCAGACATAAAACCCCTTTTTCGCCGTATTCGCTCAGTTTTTGGAGGTCGAAGTATTCTTTATCTACAGGAGTGTGATCAATTTTAAAATCACCTGTATGGATAATGACACCAATGGGGGTAGTAATAGCAACCGTAAAACTATCCGCCATTGAGTGAGTATTGCGAATATATTCGACTGAAAAATAACGACCTAAACGGACGGTTTGCCGAGGGGACACTGTTTCAAGAATTGTTCGCTCTGCTAACCCGACTTCTGCTAATTTATCTCGTAAGAGAGCCGTTGCTAACCTTGGTGCGTAAATGATTGGAATATCAAACTGTTTGAGATGATAGGGTAAACCACCAATATGATCTTCATGACCGTGAGTGACGATCATACCTTTAATCTTATGGCTATTTTCCCGTAAATAAGTCATATCGGGTAATACGATATTAACTCCGTGCATCTCTTCGGACGGAAAGCCTAAACCTGCATCGACTAAAATAATTTCGTCTTCGTATTCAAAAATACAGGTATTTTTTCCAATCTCGTGTAAACCTCCCAAGGGGATAACTTTGAGTTTCGACTGAGTTTCGTTTTGTGTCATTAGGTTCCTTATTTTGAGTTGTTTTTGTGAGTCATTTAATCGCTTAAATAAAATGAAATTAGTATAAGTTAGTTTCTTTTAATTAATTTATTAATACTCGGTTTTTATCATTTCTGAGCAATTTTATCTGCTTGATCTTAATCTACCCAACTTTTGAGATTTAGTATACATACCTATCTTTATTTTAGCCTATTTTTTCTGGGGCTAGTTAAACAATTCTGCTCAAAAATCATGATAGTAAGTCTAAATTTCGCATCGCCGCTTCTAACGAGGGGATTAGCTCAAGCGGGAGTGTTTTCAGAGGTAAACGTACCCCTCCAACTGACCAACCTTGCTGATTTAATGCTGCTTTAACTGGAATTGGATTCGTTGTACAGAATAGCACTTTAAACAGATTAAACAACTTAAGATTCAATTCTACAGCTAAAGTGGTTTTTCCATCTTCAAAAGCTTGAATCATTTGTTGAATTTGTTCTCCGACTAGATGACTCGCTACACTAACAACCCCAATACCACCGACGGTCATCATTGGTAAAGTCAGAGAATCATCACCCGAATAGATGGCAAAAGAGGGAGAAGTAAGACAACGGACTTGACAAACTTGATCAATGTTCCCACTTGCTTCTTTAATTGCCACAATATTATCAATTTCGGCAAGTTTAGCAACCGTTTCGGGTAACAGATTTTGCCCTGTTCTTCCTGGGATATTGTACAACATCAAAGGAAAATCTGGACAAGCTTTAGCGATCGCCTTAAAGTGTTCATAGAGTCCATCTTGGGGGGGCTTATTGTAATACGGAACGACTTGTAAAGAGCCATCTAAACCTAATTCGGCGGCTTTTCGGGTGGCTTCAATCGCTTCTGAGGTACTATTAGATCCCGTTCCCGCTAGAATCTTTGCTCTTTTTCCTACGGCATTTTTAACGACTTTAAACAACTCATATTCTTCAGCCCAAGTAAGTGAGGGCGACTCTCCTGTTGTACCACAAATCACTAGCCCATCACTGCCATGAGTCACTAAATAACTAGCTAACTTTTCTGCAACTTCATAAGATACCTGCCCCGACTCATCGAAAGGGGTTACCATTGCCGTTAAAACTCGTCCAAAATGTTGATGGGTCATTCTTTTCCTTTATACAGCAACGACGGAAGGACGTAGCAGATTATTTTTGACTAATAATTCGGCAATTTGTACAGCATTGAGAGCGGCACCTTTGCGGATTTGGTCACCACATAGCCATAATTCTAAACCACAGGGGTGAGAAAGATCTTGACGAATCCGACCGACTAAAACATCATCTTTTCCAGTGGCATCCATCGGCATTGGAAAGTAATTATTCTGCCAATCTTCAACTAATTGAACCCCTGGCGCATTTTTTAAAATTTCTCTGGCTTTTTCGACTGAGAAAGATTGCTCAAATTCTAAATTAACCGCTTCTGAGTGGGCCCGCAACACTGGAACTCTGACACAGGTCGCGCTGACTCGAATGTGAGGGTCATTAAAAATTTTGCGGGTTTCATTGATCATTTTCATCTCTTCTTCACAATATCCTAACTCATTTAAGGACGAGTTGTGAGGGAAAAGGTTAAAAGCCAACGGATAAGGAAATGATTCTGCTACGGGTTGTTGTTGGTCTAAAATCGCTTGTGCTTGGGTTTTGAGTTCTTCCATTGCTCTTGCACCTGCGCCACTGGCTGACTGATAGGTTGCGACCACAATTCGTTTAATGGGTTGAACTTGATGAAGTGGCCAAATCGTCATCCCCAGTAGGATCGTTGTACAATTTGGGTTCGCAATAATCCCTTTATGTTGGGCGGCGGCGGCGGGATTAATTTCGGGGACAACGAGAGGTACATCATGATCCATCCGAAAAGCACTAGAATTATCGATGATCACCGCTCCCGAATCAACGATCGTCTTAACCCATTGTTTAGAGGTCGAGCTTCCCGCAGACGCTAAAACAATATCCACATCTTGAAATGAATGCTCATCAACCGCTTCAATAACGATCAATTCTCCTTTAAAAGATAAAGTTTGACCAGCTGTTCGTGGAGAAGCCAACAGTTTCAAACTCGTTAAAGGAAATTGACGACTCTCTAATAATTCTAAAAGTTCAGTTCCAACGGCTCCCGTTGCCCCTAAAATAGCCACCCGCACGCTCATAGCCAAGTTGTTCTCCTTCAATTGCTTAATTCTTTAGACTTTTTTAAGTCACCAATCAGCGTTACCGTTTACAAATATGTCCCATTCAAAGTTAGATTAGAATAGTATGATCGTTATGCCTTGTTGAATGAGACGATATCTCATAAAAGGATATCATGAGAAGTCCCCATTCCGAAGCCATTTGTTAATTGATAGAGATAGAAAAATCAATGAAAGTTACTCAGGAAAAACTTCCTGCTTCTCAGGTTGGCTTAGAAATCGAAATTTCTGCCGAAACCTCAAAAAACACTTACGAGAAAGTTATTCAAAATTTATCACGTTCTGCTCAAATCCCAGGATTTCGCCCAGGTAAAGTCCCGCGTCCTATCCTCATTCAACGCATGGGACAAGCTCGCATCAAGTCGGCTGCTGTTGAAGATATGATTCAAACAGCCATAGATGAAGCCATACGCCAAGAAAACATCGAATCAATCGGTAATCTTAAGCTGGTTTCTAGTTTTGAGGAATTAGTCGAAAAATACCAACCTGGTGAACCGCTAAGTTTTTCAGCGTCGGTTGATGTTCCCCCAACTGTTGAACCAGGAGATTATCAAAAGCTTGAAGTGACTGCCGAAGAAACGCCTTACGATCCCGAAGAAGTCGAAAAATGGCTAAGTCAAAAACAAGAAGAAAAAGCAATTTTAGTTCCAGTTGAAGATCGCTCGGCTCAATTGGGGGATGTTGTTATTATCGATTATGAAGGAAAATCCCTGACCGAAGCGGGAGAAGCGGGCGAAGAAATTCAAGGGGTTCAAGGTACAGATTTTAGAGTTGATCTAATAGAAGGGCGTTTCATTGAAGGCATGATCGAGGGTATTGTCGGCATGAAACCCGAAGAAACGAAAGATTTAACCCTAACCTTTCCTGAAGATTATCCCAGAGAGGATTTAGCAGGTAAACCCGTTATTTTTACAATCACCGTTAAAGAAGTCAAAGCGAAAGAACTTCCTGAACTAGACGACGATTTTGCTCAAGAAGTCAGTGAGTATGAAACTTTTGAGGAATTGAAAGAATCTTTAGAAAAACGTTACAAAGAACAAGCCGAAACCGAAACCGAAAATAGTATTCACGGTGCAATCACTAAAGCCTTAGTTGAAGTTAGTACAGCCGATCTACCCGAAACTCTGATCGAGCGACAAGTCAATCAAATGCTCACTCAAACCGCGATGCAGATGGAACAGATGGGGCTAGATATTCGCTCCATGTTTAATTCCGACACAGTGCCTCAAATGCGTGCGGAAATCCGTCCCGAAGCCATTGAACGACTTACCCAAGCCTTAGTCTTACAAAAAATTGCCGAAACTGAAGGCATTACAGCCGAACCAGATGCGATTGAAGCTCGTATTCAAGAAATTTCTGAACAACTAGCGGGACAAGATGTCGATCCAGAACGTTTGCAGGAAGTCATCGCCGAAGAAATTGTCACGAAAAAAACCTTAGAATGGCTACAAGAAAAAGCATCAATTACTCTAGTTCCAAAAGGGACATTAAACACTGAAACTGAAGAAGAAACAATAGAAACAGAAGCAGCAGTGATCGAAGACACTGAATAATGTGATCACGTAATAGGGGTGTGGGTGATTACCCTACCCCAATATTTGCACCATTTAAGTTAAACTTGAGGCATAATAAAAAGAACACCAGAAAACGAGATATATTGGTTTTTGAAAGAAATATCAATCTAAAAAATCTCAAAATCTTCGTAAATTGTTCTAAGAAAGCGGTCATCTTATAACCCTATGGTTCAATCACAATCCCCTGACTATCCAATCGTGAGTTATCGTTCACCACTCATCTACTCAGGCCCTGAAAATATTGTACCTGTTGTAGTAGAACAGTCAGGCATGGGTGAGCGAGCTTTTGATATCTACTCACGTTTATTACGAGAAAGAATTATCTTTTTAGGAACCGCGATCGATGATAATGTAGCTGATTCGATTGTCGCACAACTACTGTATTTAGATGCAGAAGATCCCGAAAAAGATATTCAATTGTATATCAACTCTCCAGGTGGCTCAGTCTACGCAGGTCTAGCAATCTACGACACCATTCAGCAAATTCGCCCTGATGTAGCGACCATTTGTTTTGGAATTGCAGCATCGATGGGAGCTTTTCTCCTTTCGAGTGGCACCAAAGGCAAACGGATGGCCCTGCCTAGCAGTAGGATCATGATCCATCAACCCCTCGGTGGCGCACAAGGACAAGCTGTCGAAATAGAAATTCAAGCCAGAGAAATTCTCTACATCAAAAGACGACTCAACGAGATGCTTTCGAGCAATACTGGCCAACCTTACGAAACGATCGCCAACGACACAGAACGCGACTTTTATATGTCGGCTCAAGATGCGAAAAACTACGGTTTAATCGACCAAGTAATCGCTCGTGAAACCCTCGCCGATCCAACTATCCCGGTTACATCACTTAGGTAAAACCGCTTATGTCTAAATACGACTCCCACCTAAAATGTTCGTTTTGTGGTAAATCCCAGGAGCAGGTTCGTAAACTGATCGCTGGTCCGGGAGTCTACATTTGTGATGAATGTGTCGAACTCTGTAACGAAATTCTAGACGAAGAATTGTTAGAACAGCCGACCTCAGTCACGGCGGGTGCGCCACGTCCAGAAGAACGCCCAACGGCAAATAAACGGAAAAGTAACCGCGATCGGCTTTCACTGACTCAAATTCCCAAACCGAGAGAAATTAAAAAGCATTTAGACGAGTATGTCATCGGGCAGCAGGAGGCTAAAAAAGTTCTCTCAGTTGCTGTTTATAACCACTACAAGCGATTAAATGATATCCAATCGCGAAAAGCGGGTCTGAACACAGATGACATCGTAGAACTGCAAAAATCGAACATTCTCCTCGTAGGGCCGACAGGTTCAGGTAAAACTTTACTCGCTCAAACCCTAGCCAAGATTTTAGAGGTTCCTTTTGCCGTCGCGGATGCCACAACCCTAACTGAAGCGGGATATGTTGGGGAAGATGTCGAAAATATTCTACTCAGACTCCTTCAAGTCGCAGATCTCGATGTCGAAGAAGCTCAACGCGGCATTATCTACATCGACGAAATCGATAAAATAGCTCGTAAAAGCGAAAATCCATCGATCACCAGAGATGTATCAGGTGAAGGCGTACAGCAAGCTTTACTGAAAATGTTAGAAGGAACGGTGGCAAATGTGCCGCCCCAAGGTGGACGAAAACACCCCTATCAAGACTGTATCCAAATTGATACCAGTAACATTCTCTTTATCTGCGGTGGTGCCTTTGTTGGTTTAGATCGCGTCATCGAACAACGCAACGGCAAAAAAGCAATGGGCTTTATTCGTCCAGGTGAGAATCAGGTTTCTAAAGATAAACGGGTGGCTGACTTGCTTAAACAAGTAGAACCCGAAGATTTAGTTAAATTTGGCATGATTCCCGAATTTGTGGGTCGTATTCCCGTAATGGCAGCACTCGATCCCCTAGACGAAGAAACATTAATGGCGATCCTAACTCAGCCGAAGAATGCTTTAGTCAAGCAGTATCAAAAACTGCTGAAGATGGACAATGTTCAGTTAGAATTTAAACCAGATGCCGTCCAAGCGATCGCTCAAGAAGCCCATCGACGCAAAACAGGAGCAAGAGCCTTACGCGGAATTGTCGAAGAATTAATGCTAGATGTGATGTACGAGTTACCATCTCGCAAAGATTTAAGACAATGTACCATCACCGAAGAAATGGTCAAAAAACGTTCTACCGCCGATATTTTGATTCATCCATCTTCGATACCGACTCAAGAAACGGCTTAATATAAATTAAAGTAATTTTGTTTAGGGTATCTTAAATAGATATCCTAAAATTTACTGATATTATTTTCCGTAGACTGTAACTTGTTGTTGATGCGTTTTTGGTATTTCCAAGCAATCATTGTTGATAACTCGCACATCTCCCTTGCTTGTTGTTCAGTCATTCTAGCTAAATCTAGAATTTCTTCAAGCTCTGCAACTTGTTGAGAATTAAGTTTTTCTATCATAACCAGTTATTTAATCTTGATTGTGTTCTAATAAGATTCATTTTAACTTCGATTACACGACCTAATAATAATCCTAAATGACGTGAATTTGGTTTCTCGTAGTTATAATAAAAAAGCGAGTTGTTTCAAAATAAGCATAATACTGAGTTAGTATTGCATTATTAGTATAACGATTTAATAACTGTAAAGCTAGATTTGCTCCCCTAATAGTCTCTTGTTCCATTTGCTCAAGTTCTTGATTTAAACGTTCAATTAAGGAGACAATTTCAAAAGGAATAGGCATTTATTCAAAAATCTTAAGATTATGTAAAATTTTGCTGACTCCAATACTGACTCTATTCTATTGTTTTTTAGTATGTTACCCAACTCACTACAAGTCCAACAAACCATCAATATTAGAGGCGTTGATCATTATTATGAATGGATACGCCAGCCGAATGAAAATATCAATAAACCAGTTATGGTATTTATTCACGGTTGGGGCGGATCTGCTAGATACTGGAAACGTACCGCCACAGCTTTATCGGATCAGTTTGATTGTTTGTTGTATGATTTAAGGGGTTTTGGTCGTTCTAAGCTGCCCACAACATCGGTAGAGACGACCTATGATTTAGAAGAATATGCCGATGATTTAGCCTTTTTATTAGATGTTTTAAAGCTTGATCAAATTTATCTCCACAGTCATTCAATGGGGGCATCAGTTGGAGTTTATTTTATTACTTCCTATCCAGAGCGAGTTAAAAAAGCGATTTTGACTTGTAATGGTATTTTTGAATATGATCAAAAAGCGTTCGAGACATTTTATAAATTTGGTGGCTATGTTGTAAAATTTCGTTATCCTTGGTTTCTCAAAGTTCCCTTTGCTGATCGTTTATTTATGGCGCGTTTTTTACACCGTCCTATTGATAAAGCCGAACGATTGGCTTTTTTAGAAGATTATTTATTGGCAGATTATGCGGCGGCACTGGGAACGATTTTTACTTCAGTTAGTAAAAAAGCGGTGGAAGTCATGCCACAAAAATTTGCTCAGATTACCACACCAACTTTATTAATTTCTGGAGAAAAAGATATTATTATTCCAGCGAAATTGGGTCAACAAGCGGCTAAGTTAAATGATAAGATTCAGTATGTAGAAATGTCCAAAACTGCCCATTTTCCAATGCTAGAAGATTTTGACACTTATTTAAAAATCGTCAAAGAGTTTTTAAAAAACTAAAATTTAAAGTGTACTGTGATGGTATAGTTCTAAGGCAGTATGGATACAATAACTGATTTGAGAGGAGACGATCGCAGTGTTAGAAACGATTTTAGTTGCTTTGGATTGTTCCGAAATGTCCACAAACATTTTAGAAGCCCTAAAAACTTTACAAATCACTGCAACAACTGAAATTATTCTCCTTCATGTTCTCCCTTCTCCTGAGACTGGAGTCGATATCGATGCAACACTGCCTCATCAATCTCCAGAATTACTTTATCATCAAGCAGAAGCACATCTCAAAGATCTTCAAAAACAACTTTTAGAGAGTATCATCGAAATTGTTAATGGTGATCCTGCCGAAGAAATTATCCGTTTAGCCAATATTTATCAAGCTGAGTTAGTGGTAATAGGCACACGCGGACTAAAAGGGGTTGATCGTATTATTTCAGATTCGGTTAGTAGTCAAGTGGTTTCTGAGGCTCCTTGTTCGGTCTTGGTTGTCAAACCATAGTTTTCAAAGCAAAATGGGAATAATATGTAGTAGAACTTTGTGCATATGCCATCTACCGCTCAGTTGATTTTACATCCTATTTTCTTCCCTTAGTTCCTAACTGAGGATGAAAAACAGATGACCTCATATTATGAAAGAAAAAAAATTTTTGAATCCGCTTGTACAAAACTTAGGAGCCTTGGCTATTCCTTTAGTTTCAGTTACCGCATTTCTTCCTTTAGTCTTTGCTTATTGGTCTAATCCTCAGCCTGTAGAAACCCAACAGCAATCTATCTTACCCGCTTTGGGCCAAAGTCCCAAAATGAGCGAAAATACGCCCTTACCTTCGTCTCCCGCTATTGTCCTACCTCAACCCATTGCATCCCCAAAAACCACTCCAAAACCTCCCGAACCTCAAAAGGAATTATCACAAAAAGTAGAATCTGTCAAGAGAGAAGTTACAGAAAAGTCAGCACAGACACCGACACAAAAACCTAAAGTGACAGCGACTAAACCTCGAAAAATGGCACCATTACCGCCATCACCGTCTTATAAACCTCCTCAACTAGAAGTTAGAGTAGCGATCGCACGTGATGAACCTCAATCAATGATCGGTGTTTCACAGTCGGCGAATGTCTTGGATCAAAGTGGACAAGTCTTAAAGCAACTTCATTCTGATCAAGGTTTTTCAGTGATTCCCAATGGTTCAAATCTAAATATTGGTAATTCTGTACTCCCTTCGGTTGTTTTTGTACAGCCTAGTAGCGGGGGTTTAGTTTATGTAGGCGATCGCTGGTATCGAGGAAAAATTCTGATTGTTTCCCAAGGTAGTAGTTTATTAGTCGTTAATTATGTCAACTTAGAAGACTATTTATATAGTGTCGTGGGTAGTGAAATGCACCCCAACGCCCCCACCGAAGCACTAAAAGCACAGGCGATCGCGGCTCGTTCCTATGCGTTAGTCCATCTGATTCGGCCCGCGAGTCCTTGGTATAATCTGGGCAATACCCAACGCTGGCAGGTCTATAAAGGCTTACAAAGCGAATATAATACAAGTCATCATGCAGTCAATGAAACAGCAGGTCAAATCCTCAGTTATCAAGGGGGTGTCGTAGAATCATTGTATGCTGCAACCGATGAAATTGTCGCCCGCGCTCATGGTGGAAAAGGCATGAGTCAAACAGGGGCTTATGAGTATGCCAAGAAAGGTTATGATTATCAAGAAATTTTAGGGCATTATTATCCAGGTGTCGGTTTAGCCCGTTTAGTTTTGCAACAGTAGGATAAATGTATTATTTTTAGAAAAGAATCTAAAAAATAAACTTTTATGACGATCGGTATTTGGATGTTAGGCGATCAATTGTGGTTAGAGCCAGCCGCTAAGAAAAGTTGTTCACAAAACCCTAAGATCACTCCAGTTATTCTCATTGAATCTTGTAATCATATTAAAGAGCGTTGGTATCATCGACAAAAAGTGGTTTTAGTTTGGTCAGCAATGCGTCATTTTGCTGAAGAATTAAAACAGTCGGGTTATCGAGTGAGTTATGAAAAAGCTGATGATTTTCTCACTCCCCTTCAGAATTGGATCAAACGAGAAAAGATTACAGAATTACGGGTGATGACTCCAAACGATCGACCTTTTCTGAAACTAATCCAAGAACTTAAGCTTAATTGTAAAATTACTCTAATTCCAAATAATCATTTTTTGTGGTCAACGGATGAGTTTAAAACTTGGGCCAAAACTCGTAAACGTTTATTGTTAGAGGATTTTTATCGAGAAGGGCGCAAACGATTTAAGGTTCTGATGAATGGCAAAGATCCGATCGGGGGAAAATGGAATTTTGATAAGGAAAATCGTAAACCCCCGAAAGGAGAGTTAAAAACACCTAAACCCATTTGGTTTGAACCTGATGAGATCACATTAGAAGTCATTGAAACAGTTAATAAATTTGATTTTCCTTTGTATGGCAACATTCAACCCTTTCGCTGGGGAGTAACTCGACAACAAGCATTAATCATTCTTGAGCATTTTATACAACATAATTTAGCGACATTTGGCCCCTATCAAGATGCGATGATTACTGGAGAGGAAACCATGTGGCAAGTTTAATCTCTCCATACCTCAATCTTGGCTTACTGACACCCTTTGAAGTCATCCAAGCTGTCGAAAACGCTTTTTATGAACAAAAATTAGAAATAAACAGCATAGAAGGATATATTCGTCAAGTTTTGGGGTGGCGGGAATATTTACACGGTTTTTATCATTACAGTGATGAAAACTACGCCCAAAATAATTGGTTTAATCATACTGAACCTTTGCCCGCTTTTTATTGGGATAGTTCACTAACGGATATGAACTGTTTACATCAAACGCTTTCCCAAGTCGAAAAAATGGGCTATGCTCATCATATTCAAAGATTGATGGTATTGAATAACTTTGCTTTGATTATAGGCGTTTCTCCTCAAGAAATCGAAAATTGGTTTCATGCGGTGTTTATTGATGCTTATGACTGGGTGATGCAAACCAATGTAATAGGAATGGGACAATTTGCCGATGGTGGACTGTTAGCATCAAAGCCCTATGCTGCTTCTGCCAATTATATTGATAAAATGAGCGACTATTGTGGTAAATGTGTTTATCAGAAGAACACACGTATAGGTGAAAAAGCTTGTCCGTTTAATTATTTCTATTGGGATTTTTTATTACGTCATCAAGATCAACTGCGTGATCAAGGACGAATGAGCTTGATTTTAGGTCATTTAGATCGTTTAACTACAGATGAGATTAATATGATTCAGTTTCAAGCACACCAATGGCGACAACAACAAAAAAGTCACAAAACATAATCTTGACAATTAACAGATGACTAAATTTGCAATTCTTATTTTTTGGTCTAGTTTTCCCCCATACATTCCCCATTTTTTCCACAGCTTTTTTCTAGTTTTCCACAATTTACCCAGAGTTTTCCACAGGATAGCACGATAGAATCTGGGGTTGAGAACAATAAAAAAGAAACGTTTGTAAAACTAAAAAATTGACAAATACTGAGTTAACATGAAGTAATGTAAAAAAAAATGACCTGTGATCCTTATTTTCTCGTAAATCTATAATTTTTCTGAAGAGTTTTGTAACGTTTCGTAGCATTGACAACTCGACCTACATTCCTTGAAAATAGTCATCACGTCAAATTTTTTATCTTGCACGCTTACCTAGCTTCGACCACTTAAAAAAGTTATGCTTCTTTTAAGTTGCCGTCAGTGAGGGATTTTCTTTTTCCTTTTTTGAGGTCACTATGAGTACATCAATCAGTATTTTGACAGAAATCCCAGAAGAACTTCATGAATCTCTTCAGCACTATTTAGATAGTCATCCGAACTGGGATCAAGATCAAGTTTTTGCCGTTGCTTTATCCGTGTTCTTATTGCAAAATGAGAAAAAGCAGAACCCTAAACCTTCTCGGACTTATAAAAACTGCGCTAAAGTCTATCTAGAGCATCTATTTCAGAAATCTTAAGCTGAGTTAGATTAGTTTGACAAGCGGTGTTAGCTTATTATTCGAAAGTCTGCTGCATTGAAACGAAAATTGCCAGATTATGACTCAAACCTCACCTAAATCGATTGTGATCCCTGAATTAATTGTTGGTTTAGGAAATCCCGAAGAAAAATATCACAAAACGCGACATAATATCGGTTTTGAAGCTGTGGATATTTTAGCTAATGCGTGGGGATTATCTTGGCAACAAAATAAGCGATTTCAGGGATATTTTAGCGAAGGACAACACCGCTATGGCAACAAAATTCGCCTTCTCAAACCTACAACTTATATGAATCGTTCTGGGCAGGCGGTACAAGCGGTTGTAGACTGGTATAAGCTATCTCCAGAATCGATTTTAGTCATTTATGATGAAATGGATTTACCCTTGGGTAAACTCAGATTACGTTTATCGGGTTCTGCGGGGGGACATAATGGCATGAAATCAATTATTTCTCATCTCAATAGCCAAAATTTTCCTCGTTTGCGAATTGGGATCGGAAAAGATCAACAAAAAGAAACGATATCCCATGTTTTAGGGAAATTCACGTCTCAAGAAGCACAAATTACCTCTGAAATTTTGAAAGTAGCCGAAAAAGCAGTTGATTTAAGTCTTAAAGAAGGGTTTGAAAAATCAATGAGTCTTTATAATAGTTTTAGTCTAATGAATGAGCAAAAATAGTTTTTTGAGCAAAAATTATTATTCTGCAATTTTTGCCGCTTCGTGTCGATTCTTCCAAGTAAAGCGAAAAGTTGCTCCCTCACCTAAGTTTGACTCCAAAATGATCGAGCCGCCTTCTGTTTCAATAATTTTCTTAACAATCGATAAACCGATCCCTGTACTTTCTGGATTTTCTTGTCCGTTCAGCGTTTGGAAGATCTCAAAAACTCGCTCATGATTCTCTGGTGCAATACCAGGGCCATTATCGGCGACCGAAAATTCGTAGAATTCTCCTTTTAGATTAGCTCTAATTTCGATCCGACCATCGATGCGATCATTGTATTTGATAGCATTGCTAATGAGATTAGAAAAGACTTGGGATAAAAGTAATCTTTCAGTCAAGAGAATTGGCATTTCTGGCTGTACAAAAATAGTAAAGGTCGAGGGAATCGTCAGAGAGTCGAGAATTTCCGAGAGCAATTCATCAACTTTGACCCGTTCGGTAACGATTTCAGTACGACCAATCCGAGAGTAGGAAAGCAATCCATTAATCAGGGCTTCCATGCGAACAACCCGACTCTGCAAAAGCTTCATTTGGTGCAGGTTTTCTTCGTCGAGTTGCCCTTCTAAATCATCAGCAATCCAAGAAGACAGGTTGTAAATCGCCCGCAAAGGAGCTTTGAGATCATGAGAGACAGTATAAACAAAACGATCTAACTCTTGATTTTGTTCACTTAACTTAGAGGCGGTTTGCTCTAGAGCCACATTTAGCTTAATAAGTTCCGAGGCTTGTTGCTGTAGCTGAAGTGCAGCTTGTTTACGAGCGGTCACATCTCTGAAAAAAACTGTAATACCGTTAGCCGCAGGATAACTATTGACTTCATACCAGCGATCGTGATCTGGATAGAACGCAGTCTGCGAGGCAGCGACGCGATCGCGCATCACGCTCCGATGCATCTGCTCAAACTCGCTACCATTGACACCTGGAAATTCTTCCCAGAAAATTCGGCCAAGCAAATCGTTTGAGGTGCGACCCGTGAGAGTTTCGGCAGCTTGATTGACGTAGATAAATTGCCAGTTCTCGTCGAGCGCAAAAAATCCATCATTGATACTTTCTATAATATGGCGGATTTGCGCCTCACTGTCGTGCAGAGCAATTTGTGACCGTAGCTTTTCGACCGCCAACCAGACACGCTCCGCCGCCGACGAGAGCAGATTGATTTCGCGGGCTTGCCACTGACGCGGCTCATCGGTTGCTGCAATCAGATTCACCGCCCAACGCCCGTCACTAAAGAACGGCACGGCAATATGAGCGCGGATTCCCAATGGCTTATAAGCGGTGGCATAATAATCAACTGTGCGCGGATCGATCTGATTGTCGTCGGAGATGTACAGGTGTCCTGCTCGCTGGAGATCCAGAATGACGGGTGGATAGTTCGAGACGCGGTATTCACCCACCATCGAAGGCAGCGAGGAATGATAGTCGCTGTTGATCCGCCAGCGATCGTGTGCTTCATCAATTTCGGCAAAGTAGCATCGCTTGACTTGCAGATACTGCCCAATCATTTCGGCTGTCGTCGTTATCAACTCATCAGGATTATTGCTGGTGCGAATCGCTTCACCGAGGTCTGACAAGAACTGCGTGTCTTGCTCGCGCATCACGCTCTCGTGAATGTCGGTGCAGGTACCAAACCACTTGACAATTTGCTCTATTTCGTTCTTGAACGGAACACCGCGTACCAATTGCCAACGCCACTCACCTGTTAGATGGCGGAAACGGTGTTTGATCTCAATTGGGTCGCCTGTTTGTAAGGTTGCTGTCCAAACCTCTAGCGTGTGCGGTAAATCATCGGGATGGATAATCTGTTGCCAACCCCATTCGTAAAATGCTTGCGCCTGGATGCCCGTGTATTCTAGCCACTGTTCATTTAGATAATCGATCCCACCATCCGCTTGAGCCGTCCAGATCAGTTGCGGAACGGTGTTAGCCAATAGACGAAACTGTGCTTCACTTTCAAGTAAAGCGGTTTCAGCTTGTTTGCGCTCGGTGATGTCTATTGCCGAACCGAGAATTTGTACTGGCTTTCCCAGTTCATCGCGGGCAAAAATCAAATCGCGGCTTGCCAGCCAACGCCATTGACCGCTTGAGTGTTTCATGCGATATTCGATGGTAAAAATCTCATCTTCTCTTGCGGCTCGAATTCGGTCGTGATGCTGTACGATTTGTTCGAGATCTTCGGGATGGAACAATTCAGCGAAAAGCTGTGAACCGATTCCTTGCACGTCTTTAGGCAAAACGCCTAACATCGGAAAAATTTGTGGACTGACGTACAAATTTCGCCGTTCATTTAGATCGTAAATATAAAGTAGATTCGGCGCAGTTTCGTTGATTCCCTTTAAAAACTTTTCTGATTCACGCAATTGTTCTTCTGCTAATTTTTGATCGCTAATGTCCCGTTGATTTCCCCAAGCTCGAATCAGATAACCATCTTGGATAATGCCAACTAAATTATTGGCGAAGTATTTTGCGTTGCCAAAGCGATCAACTTCATAAGATTCTGCATCTTTCAGTCGGTAGCCAGAGCGAATGAACGATTGTAAATAGTCTATATTGCGAGGATCGGATGAAGATAAAAATTCGCCCAACCGTACTCCAACAATCTCTTCAATCTCAGAAAAGCCATACATCTGAGCCATTACTAGGTTACATTCAGCCAGATAACCATATTGATACATATGCTCAATTTGGGAATGTTCATCAATTGTGATTGAGAGCGGTTCTTCTAACTCAAATCGCCAAATTCCTTCATTACTGTGAGCTACAAAAGCTCGATAGCGTTCTTCCGATTCGCGCAGAGCATCTTCTGTTTGCTGTCGCTCTATCTCAGTGGCAACACGACTAGCAAAAATTGCCAGCAACGATTCCGCTAAATGCACATTCTCTAAAGGTTTACCATCCATCACCCCTAAAATCCCCAGAGGTTTGCCGTCAGAGTCAAAAAAGGGAGCCGCTATATAACTTTCAACGGAGAGCGGCTTGAGTAAGGGCGCATTCGGAAAGTGAGTCTGTACATTGCGCGGGTAGCAGCAAATTTTGCGTTGCCCAATCACTTCCCAGCAGGGTGTATCTTGTAGTGGATAGGTTAGGTTATCTACAATTTGACCTTGAGCCAAGGTGGCGATCGTTCTTAGCTGTTTGGGGTCATCACCTTCTATTAAGCCAATGTAAACATAATCTGTTTCTAAAACTTTGGCAAAATGCTGTACCAGCGCATCGAAAAAAGCACCACCCGTTACTGTCGATACGCCTTGGGTAATCTCTAGCAATGCCGCATCGACCTGAGCAATCTTCTGAGCCGCTAATCTCAGTTCTAGTTCATCGACTACCATTGCTGCTAGGTCAACTAGAGTCGCCTGTTGCTCTGGGGTTAATGGATCATGGGGCTGACTGTCGAGCAGACAAAGTGTTCCCAAATTAAAGCCGTCATGACTGAGCAGGGGCGCACCTGCATAGAACCGCACCCCTGGTTCACTTTGTACGAAGGGATTGCAGGCAAAACGCTTATCAAGCCGAGTATTAGGAATAATCAGAGGCTCATCAGTTAAGACGGCAAAGCTGCAAAGTGTGTCATCACGCGGCACTTCACGAGCATCGAAGCCAATGCAGGACTTGAACCAGGCTCTTGATTCATCGACTAGGGAAATGAGGGCGATCGGCATTTTAAACAACCGTGCTGCTAGAGTAGTAATGCGATCAAATGCCACTTCTGGAGGCGTGTCGAGAATTTTGTAGCGATGCAGTGCCGACAACCGCTCAGTCTCATTTGGAGGTATCGGTAGGGTCAAAGATTTTTGAGTCAGTTGGTCAGTCATAGCGATCGCTTCAGGGCAATAGATTGGAGTTGAAGGTGGGACTATGTTATCTGGTACTCCGTTTTCTCATGATAGTGTCTACGAGTGATCTTTTTTTCCATGAATTACGGCCTTTGCTCCTTGATATCAAAGTATTGCTCTAGAATTTGCTGGCTGCGTTCTAAGAGCCACTCGTCTCTAGAAGAACTGTTAATCTCATTCAGGACGAATCAGATCTGCTTGAGTGCTAAAGGGGAGGGTTGCATATGACCATTTTCCCACCGATTGATCGTACTATAAGTCACACCTAACAGGGCCGCAAATTGCTCTTAGGTCAATGCTGTTAGATGTCGAAGTTCCTGAATCATTTGGCTGACTTCAGGTTGCTCCAGTCGGGCTGTCTTTTTGAGTGAAGATTTTTCTTTAGACTGCATCAAGAAAGCACCCTATAACGTACGCTATGGTTAATTATTTATCAAACAAGAGAAACGTTGATCTACCTTTAGAGAGAATTTTGATATTGCACAGATTAGCAGTGGGATGATGGTTTGGGAGCTTAAAAATTCGTTTGCTAAAATTATTTTTAACTTAAACCGTACTTTAACCCTAGTGATGGCTCAGGGAAAACCGATGAAATCTAAAATAGTTATTAATACGATTGGTTCATTAGGCGATCTCTACCCTTATTTAGCAATCGCTATCGAATTAAAACAGCGAGGTTATCACCCTGTTTTAGCTGCTTCTGAGAGTCTTCGAGAATTTATCGAATCGGAAAATATCAAATTTGAACCCGTTAGACCCAATCCTGAAAAATACTTCTCCCGTACCGAGCTAGTAGAAAGAACGTTTCGCCCTGATGGAATTATCTTTCTTTTCTCTGAGGTACTATTACCTTACCTTAAAGATAGCTACGACGATTTAGAAGAAATTTGTCAAGATGCAAGACTACTGATCTCTCATCCAATTGCATTCGCCGCCCCATTTGTTGCACAAAAAAAACAAATTCCTTGGATTTCAACCGTTTTAGCTCCATCCAGTTTTTTTTCGGCTGATGACCTACCGATCTTTAATCCCATTCTCAACTTTCAAGGTTTCCCGTTATGGTTTAAACGATTATTTATTCAGTTTGCTAAATTTTCGCTCTATTTAACGAGCCATCCAATCCAAAAACTGAGAAAAGAATTAGGATTGCCGCCAGCAAAAGATCCATTTTTTGACGACCAATATTCTCCAGACTTGATTTTAGGTTTATTTTCTTCTTTACTTGCCCCACCACAGCCTGATTGGCCAGCACAAGCTAGATTAACGGGGTTTTCGTATTTTGAGCCGATTGATTCTAAGCTACCTGACGAGTTGAGGGATTTTTTAAATTCAGGAACAGCACCTTTAATCTTCACTCTGGGTTCATCGGCTGTCGAAGTCGGGAAAACTTTTTACACAGAGAGTGCAATGGCGGCTAAAAAGTTAGGTGAAAGGGCTGTATTACTAACAGGTAGAAATCTGGGAAACAAACCTAGCGATTTACTGGATGACACAATTATCGCGGTTGATTATGCACCGCATTTTCTTTTATTTCCTTTAGGAAAAGCGATCGTTCATCAGGGAGGAATTGGGACAACGGCGCAAGCTCTCAAAGCGGGTAAACCAATGATTATTGTTCCGTTTGGAGCCGATCAGTTCGATAATGCAGCCAGAGTTGAACGATTAGGCGTGGGCAAGACCTTATTTTTAAGGAATTATCAAACTCAAGAAATCGTTTTAACGTTAACCGAAATCCTAAATAATCATCAATTATTCCGACAAGCTAGTACACTAGGGGAACAAATTCAACAAGAAAACGGTGTTGCTCAATCCTGTGTAGAAATTGAAAAGTTCTTAAGTGGTCATTAAGTACAATATTTAAGATAAAGAGAAATCTACCATGTTATCTATAAGTTTCAGCTTGAATGAGAAACAGAAAGCCGTTTTAGTGATTGGGTAGTGAAACACAACTGTCTTAGACTACGCCCATTTGTGTTGACAATGTACCTACATCAGCGTTAGGGTAAAGAATATTATTGATTGATGAGTAACGGAAAAATGTCATCCGTATCAAAAGAAAGCGCAGCCACGCGCGATACAAAAATTAATATCCGCGCCCAAGCACGGCAACGGACTTTAATTGACAGAGCAGCCGAGCTTTTAGGTAAAAGTCGTTCCGATTTCATGCTCGAAGCCGCTTGTCAGAAAGCGGAAGATGTTTTGCTAGACCAGCGTACTTTCTCCTTAAGCCAAGAGCAATGGGATGAATTTTTAGATGCGCTGGATGCCCCAGTCGTGCCGAACCCGAAATTACAAAACCTTTTACAAAGTGTACCACCTTGGGAAGCTTAACCCCTGAGTTCAAGCCGCTTTCTGAACTCAGTTCC
Organism: Chroococcus sp. FPU101; assembly: GCF_017312365.1. GTDB lineage: Bacteria > Cyanobacteriota > Cyanobacteriia > Cyanobacteriales > Microcystaceae > Chroococcus. The sequence goes on along the minus strand of NZ_BLJI01000002.1, from coordinate 188,103 downwards.
CCTCAAAATCTAACCGAAGGGCATGAGGTGGAGTCCTTCTGCTGCGGTGAGGCCAGCCTTGACGAGTGGCTTAAAAAACGTGCTTTAGCCAATGAAATCGCCGATGCCTCGCGTACCTATGTAGTCTGTGTCGGAAACCAAGTCGTCGGTTACTATGCGTTGGCCGTTGGCTCAGTCGAACGGGAAATCGCCACTAGCTTGATTAAAAGGAATATGCCTAATCCGATTCCCGTGATGATTTTAGCCCGTTTGGCCGTCGATTGTTCTTGGAAAGGTAAAGGAATTGGGAGAGGCTTGTTACGAGATGCCATTTTACGAACTTGGCAAGCTAGTCACTTGGCAGGCATCAAAGCGATTCTTGTTCATGCTCTATCGGAAGAAGCTAAAGCTTTTTACCTTAAGGCTGGTTTTAAAGCGTCACCCGTTGAGCCATTGACACTAATGATTTCTCTCAAAGAAGTCAAAGCGGCTTTTGAAGGCTTGTGAATAATCATGAGATGAGCTAAAGTTTTTAACAAATTAAAGATTTTTCGTAAGCTAATTCACCCATAATATAAGTAGATTGTATAGCGCGATCGTCTCCCATAATCACTAGAGTAAATAATCGTTCTGATAATTCTTCTAAAGTGTTAAGAACTTCTTCGGGGTTGCGTAATGCCATTAATGAAGTTGAACGCGGATTGATCACAATAAAATCAGCTTCTTTTCCTACATCAAAGTTACCGATCTTATCCTCTAAACAAAGGGCTTTTGCTCCCCCTAAAGTTGCTAAAAAGAAGGCTTGTAAAGGTGATAGTTTTTGTTGTCTCATTTGAGTCACTTTATATGCTTCGTTCATTGTTTGTAGCATCGATAAACTGGTTCCACCTCCGACATCAGTTCCTAAACCGACTTTCACTGGATAGTCTGATGATTTGGCTTGATTGATGTTAAATAATCCACTCCCTAAAAATAAATTAGAGGTTGGACAAAATGCAATAATCGCTTTAGTTTCTGATAATCGTTCAAACTCTTGCTCGGATAAATGAATACAATGAGCAAAGATTGAACGTTCTCCTACTAATCCAGCGTGATCATAAGTATCTAAATAATTCTTGCTATCGGGAAAAAGTTCTTTTACAAAATCAACCTCCGCTCGATTTTCTGATAGATGAGTATGAACATAAACATCAGGATATTCTGCTAATAATTTTCCTGCTGCTTCTAGTTGTTCTGGAGTTGAAGTAACCGAAAAACGAGGCGTAATTGCATAAAGAGAACGTCCGTTATTGTGCCATTTTTCAATTAATTCTTTACTTTGCTCATAAGAACTTTTTGCTGTATCTTTTAAATAATCAGGGGCATTGCGATCCATTAATACTTTGCCCGCAACCATTCTTAAGTTACGCTTTGATGATTCTTCAAAAAAAGCATCTACAGATTGGGGAAAAACTGTCGCTAAAACGACGGCTGTTGTTGTGCCATTTTTGAGCAATTCATCTAAAAAGAAACCTGCCATTTGTTGAGCGTAATTTTGATCATTAAACTTTCCTTCAGTAGGAAACGTATATTTATTTAACCATTCTAAAAGTTGTTCTCCATATGACGCAATCATTTCAATTTGTGGGAAATGGACGTGCATATCAATAAATCCAGGTGTAATTAACATTCCTGGATAAGCTGTAATTGGAGTATTTATATATTCATCTTTTAAAGCTTCATAATCTCCGAAAGCTTCTACTTTCCCATCTTTAATGACTAATAAACCATCAGGAAAATAACGAATACTCTCTGATTCAGTCGTATAAAAAGGATCGGCAATAAAGTCTAAAAATGCGGCACGATAAGCTTTAAGCATAAGATGATTTAGATTTGGGCTTGCTCACCAAGCCCCTATAAATATGGAATGGATGGGGTTGCTCAATTCATCAAAGTTGTCTAACCAAAACGCATTGTTGTAAAAATATATCTGGCGAGAAAAATAGCGGCTAAAATCCAAGTAGCCAGCGAGATTTCTTTGCCGCGTCCTTGGACGATTTTAGCAAAAGGATAAAGGATTAAACCTGCTGATAAACCAGCCGCGATCGAAAAGCCCAAAGGAATAAAAAAGAGGGTGGCAAAAGCGGGAATTGCTTCGGTTAAATCTTGCCAGTCAATATCAACGACACTTTTCATCATCAGTACACCCACAATTAATAAAGCAGGTGCCGTTGCAAAAGCGGGTATCGCTTCAAAAATAGGAACGAATAATAAGGCTACTATAAACAAGATTGCGGCAATAACGGCTGTAAAACCAGTTCTACCTCCTTCAGCGACTCCTGCTGCTGACTCGGCAAAGGTTGTTACTGTCGATGTTCCTAAAACTGCACCCGCCGTTGTGCCGATCGCATCTGCCATTAATGCCTCATTAGCGCGAGGTAACTCCCCATTTTCGTCAATATAACCTGCTTGAGTGCCAACACCTGAGAGGGTGCCAATCGTATCGAACATATCGACAAAGAGAAACACTAACATAACTGCGATAAAGTCAATAAAATTACTGGCATTTACGCCCGATAAACCAACAATAGCTTGACCAAATAAATGTGAGGGAAACCCAGGAACTTCAATTAAACCTTTAGGGGTAGCTGCAACACCAAATATCCAGCCTAGAATTGCTGTTGCCGCAATGCCCCAAAGTAAAGCCCCTTTGATGCGTCGAATCATAAACATCGATGAAAGAAAAATGCCAACGGTTGCCAATAAAGTAGCAGGTTCACGAAAGGTACCAAAAGAGGTTTTAGTGACTTCATTAGCGACAATTAAACCAGCCCCACCAACTTTGACGGCACTGGCTAACCCAATATAGGCGAGAAATAGTCCTATACCAACAGTAGTAGCGGCTTTAATGGAGTTGGGGACAGCGGTAATTAAGTGACGACGAATATCAGTGATGGTTAAACCAATAAAGATTAATCCTTCAATTAAAACGGCGGCTAATGCAGTTCGCCAATCGATTTTTAAGCCTAAAACGACTGAATAGGCGAAAAAAGCATTTGTACCCATACCAGGAGCTAAAACAAAAGGATATTTAGCCAAAACACCCATAATTAAGGTGCCAATTGCTGATGAGATTCCTGTAACAACGACTAATTCTCTGAATAAGTCTTTGGGTGTTTCCAAAAAAACCGCATCGGACATAATTGAGGGGTGAACCACTAAAATATAAGCCATCGTCATAAAAGTGGTTAGACCCGCGAGGATTTCTGTACGAAAGTTAGTTCGATAAAAATCAAACTTGAAATAATCTGCGATCTTTGCTTGCCATCCTTGATATTGATATCTTGGTGTCCACTTAACTTCAGGACTGGTTAGATCTTCTCTATTTTCAGTCATGCCTTAAAAAACTCCTTTATTTCTAACAAACCTTAGCACGATGTTTTAGTGTAACTGTCAGTTTTCCACAAGTCTTTAATGACTCTAATTTTTTTTAATAATTTGTATACAATGTATTCTAAGAACTTAATCAATTTTGTCTTTTTAATTACAGAATGTTAGTGAATAATTAGTTATATGCAATTTATGAAAGTAAACTTTGTATGACTTAATAACGTTTAAATATCCTGATAAGCAAAGCTTTGTTTAATCTGCTCTTGTCAAGAAACCTTAATAAAATTGAAGAAGAATGTATTAATATAAGTTAACTTAACTCACCAGTTATTAATTTTTACACAATTATATTTTGTAATCAGCGATACAATAACTAACCTAAAATTAACCTAGGATAAACAGAAATTTTGTGCATACTGTATGTGATTTCTAAGGTGTGAGGAGTCAAATTAAATAATGCTTAATAATGGAAAAAATGCACTAACAATTTTGTTAGCTGCGGGCAATTTTGCGTGTCTATTTAGTCCTGCGATCGCACAAGAATCACCTTTAACAGAAGATAGTCAAAAAAATAATGAGGCGATGGCGCAGATTAATTCGGTAGCAGATTTGAGTGAAAGCGCACCGAAAAATCATAAGAATGCAGTGATGGCGCAGATTAATTCAGTATCTCAGTTAAAGGATGTTGCACCGACAGATTGGGCATATGAGGCTTTGCGGAGTCTTGTCGAGCGTTATGGTTGTATTGTTGGTTATCCTGACCGAACCTTTAGGGGCAATCGAGCGACGAGCCGATGGGAATTTGCGGCGGGGTTAAATGCTTGTCTGAATACGATTGAGCGTTTGATCCAAGAAAATGTTTCAGTTCTTAAAGAAGATATTGACAAATTGCAGCGTTTAGCAAAGGAATTTGAAACAGAACTTGCAGTTTTAGGGACAAGAGTTGATAACTTAGAAAATCGTACAGCATTTTTAGAAGATCATCAGTTTTCTACGACTACTAAACTTTCGGGAGCAGCTTGGTTTAATTTAACGGGTGCTTTTAACAATGGCCGAGTTCGAGCGGAACGACGTTTTGCGGGAGATCCTTTTACTCCACCAGTTCGAGACCCTGAGACTAATAAACCCTCTGTTTTCAGACGAGAGCAACCCGAAATAACATTTAGTTATCTGACATGGTTAACTTTCAATACGTCATTTACAGGAAAAGATAGTCTAGTCACGCAATTAGCCGCAGGAAATGGTGATTCACCAGCAAATCAACTGGTTTCTGCGGGCTATTATAATTCTTGGGGTGTTCCTTTTCTAGACCAAACCGCAGGGCCTCAAACCAATAATGTCATCATCAGAGAGTTATTCTATCAATTTTCCCCTTTAGATAACTTAACGGTTGCAATTGGGCCGCGACTTAATTTTTATCGCTACTTTGACAATAACCGTTTTACCTTTTTTCTCAATGGTGCGACGACTTTTAACTCCAATGGTAGTACCCTATCCAACTCGGTTGACCGAGGTTCGGGGGTGTATGTATCATGGCAGATGCTCAAACAATTACAGCTTTCAGTCGCCTATTTAGGACAAAATACCGAATTTCTACCCGGGTTTTTGAATACAGCGAATGACCCCGCAACAGGATTATTTAGTCCGACGAATACCATCACTGGACAGATTACCTTTTCCCCAACCAATAATTTTAACTTGCGCGTTTTATATACTCGTTCTCATATTCGCGCTTTTGGTGGGGTTGCGGGGAATGCAGATGGCGAACCGATACCCTATGGTTTTGTTGATGATGGTTTTGGTGGCCCCATTAAAGACCCCAGTTCTAATACAGTGGTTGTTAACTTTGATTGGTTGATTGCTCCCAAGTTTGGGATTTTTGGACGATATTCTTATGGTAATACTCGTATTGTCCCAGAAAATGACGATCGTTCAGAAGGAGATCTTAATGTTCAAGCATTTCAATTTGGTTTTGGATTTCCAGACGTAGGAAAAGAGGGTGCATTAGGGGTTATTTCCTTCTTAGTCCCTCAAGACTATATTAGCGGTCGTCGTTACTTGCTTTCAGGTAACGGGAATGGTGGGACACAATATGAATTAGAGGCATCGTATCATTTTCCGATTACCAATAATATCGCTGTTGTTCCTGCTTTTTACGTGATTTGGAATCCCAATAACTTTAGCAATAATCCGACCGTATACGTTGGAAATATCCGAACGCAATTTTTATTTTAGATTTGCTTCTTTAAAATTCAGCTACTGTAGCCAAAGGTACATCTAGCTGAATTTAAACTGTATACAATATCGATCTAAGATATTGTTTGCTCACTCAACAATCACAGGAAAGCGTGATGCAACTTATACAAGAATTAACACTAACGATTAATGGTCAGTTGGTACGTCTTAAGGATATTGCACCAACCATTACACTACTAGAATATCTTCGTCAACATGGCTATGTCGGAACAAAAGAGGGCTGCGGTGATGGTGACTGCGGGGCCTGTACCGTTGCTGTAATTGGTCAGAGTGCGGAAGGAAAACCGACTTATCAAGCAGTGAATAGTTGTTTGATTCCCGTTGGTTCGGTTGCAGGACGTGAAGTCATTACCGCAGAAGGTCTAGCGAATGGCAAGTTACACCCTGTACAAGAGGCAATGGTACAAACGGGTGGTTCTCAATGTGGCTATTGTACCCCTGGTTTTATCATGAGTATGTTTTCAGCGTATTATGAAGGTAAGGTGGATGATCTCTGCATTGATGGGAATTTGTGTCGTTGTACGGGATATCTGGCCATTCGTCGCGCTTCAGAAATGGTTACTGGAAAAGTAGAAAATGATAGTTTTACCGAAAAATTGAGCAATTGTGACACGTTTTTAGAGCCAATTGATTATACTTTTTCTGACCATCATTTTTATCGTCCAAGCCATATATCAGAGGTTTTAGAACTATTACAGCAGCATCCTAGTGCGACTTTAATAGCGGGTGGAACCGATTTAGGATTAGAACTCAGTTGGCATCGTCAAACTTATCCCATCATGATTTCATTAGAAGGAGTTGAAGAACTCAAATTTATTAATCATGCTTCAGATTTTGTCGAAATTGGTGCAGCCGTTCCCCTGACGCATATTGAGAGAAGCTTACAGGGTATTTTTCCGAGTATCGATGAAATGATTTACTGGTTTGCAGCGCGACAAGTCCGAAATCGGGCTACATTAGGCGGAAATATTGGAACCGCTTCCCCTATTGGTGATTTACCTCCAGTATTGTTGTCCCTCGATGCAACAGTCAAGCTAGTTAGTCTCAACGGTGAAAGAACCATTTTATTAGCCGACTTTTTTAAAGGCTATCGACAAACCGAACTCCAAAAAGGTGAAATTATCTTTTCTGTTACAATTCCTAAAACGATTACCCCTAATGCAGTGCGTCGCTTGAGTCAGTCCTATAAAATTGGAAAACGAGGTACTGATGATATCAGTATTGTCGCGGCCGCTTATACGATCGATCTTGACTCTAATAACACGATCGTTCACGCTAGATTAGGATATGGTGGAGTCGCTGCAACCCCCGCTAGAGCATTATCTGTCGAATCAATGTTAGTCGGTCAACCTTGGACACTTGAGACGATACAACAAGCCAAAACTGCTTTGTATGAAGCGTTTACACCCTTAAGTGATTTACGCGGAAGTGCCGAATATCGTAAAAAATTAGTCGCTAATTTGTTTGAGAAATTTTTTGTAGAAATGAGTCAGGAGAACATCTAATGAGTGCAGTCGGAATCAAAAAACCTCATGAAAGTGCGGAAGGTCATGTCACAGGTCATGCGATGTATACGGATGACCAACGTCAGTTTCAAGGAATGTTATCTCTGTATCCTGTTCTTTCACCCCACGCTGCCGCAAAAATTCTCAAGATTGATACCAGTAAAACCAGTGAGGTTGAAGGATTTGTCACTGTTCTAACTGCCGATGATATCCCAGGAGAAAACGATACGGGTGTTATTATTCATGATGAAATTCTGATTCCGACAGAACAAGTGTATTACTATGGACAAGCCGTTATCTGGACAGTGGGCGAAACCGAAGACGCAGCCCGTCAAGCGGCCGAAAAGATTATTGTAGAATATGAGCCATTAGATGCCATTACTAGCGTTAGAGAAGCGGTAAAATTAGGCAGTTTTCAAGGACAACCCAACGTTATTCGGCGCGGTGACCCCGAAAAAGCCCTAGAAGAAGCAGAAATGGTTTTAGAAGGAGAATTAGATATGAATGGGCAAGACCATTTTTATCTCGAAACTCATACCAGTTGGGCGTTGTTAGATGGTGAAGGGGGTTATAAAATTTATGCGTCTACCCAACATCCAAGCGAAACTCAACATATTGTAGCGCGGGTTTTAGGTATTCCCGCTAATCTCGTAGTAGTGACTTGTATAAGGATGGGGGGCGCGTTTGGTGGAAAAGAATCACAAGCGAATATATTTGCCTGTTTAGCCGCAATTGCCGCCAAAAAAACTGGCCGCCCTGTACGTGTTCGACTCAGACGACACCATGACATGATTCTGACAGGGAAACGACACGGTTATTATGTAAACTACCGAGTTGGTTTTACGAAAGAGGGAAAAATCACTGCTTTATCGGCAAATCTTTATGCTGATGGTGGTTGGAGTTTAGATTTATCGCCACCCGTTTTAGGACGTTCCGTATTACACATCGATAATGCTTACTATATTCCTGATTTAGTGGTTTGTGGACAGATTACCAAATCAAATCGTGTTTCTAATACAGCCTATCGGGGGTTTGGTGGGCCGCAGGGAATGATTGTCATTGAAGATATAATCGATCGCATTTCTCGTACACTAGATATACCGCCTCATGTCATCCGTGAACGCAACTTTTATCACGGAGAAGGCGAAACCAATACCACCCACTACGGACAAGAATTATACGATAACCGTTTAGACAGAGTTTGGCATGAAGTTAAAACCAACTCTAATTTTGCCCAAAGATTAGCCGAAGTCAATGAATTTAATCAAACCAGTCCGTACAAAAAGAAAGGTATTGCCATTACTCCTGTTAAATTTGGCGTTTCCTTCAATAAAACTGTCTACAATCAAGCTGGTGCATTAGTTCTAATTTACACCGATGGCAGTATTCAACTGAATCATGGTGGAACCGAAATGGGGCAAGGTTTACACACCAAAATGATTCAAGTTGCCGCCCACACATTAGGAGTCAAAATCGAACGGTTTCGCATGATGCACACCAGTACTGAAAAAGTCCCAAATACTTCAGCCACAGCAGCTTCTAGTGGTTCTGACTTAAACGGACAAGCGATTAAAAATGCCTGTGAAACGCTCAAAGCACGAATGGCACCTGTCGCAGCGAAAATTTTACAATTAGATGCACCCGAAGACTTTATATTTGAGGACGATTGGATCTATTGTAAGAGTTATCCTAGAGCGCGAGTCTCATTCGATGAAGTCGTTCAACAAACCTACAATGAACGAATTAGTCTTTCTGCAACAGGATACTATCGCACCCCGAATATTCACTGGAACCCCATCGAAGGTAAAGGCCGTCCTTTCTATTATTTCGCTTATGGTGCTGCTGTGAGTGAAGTCGAAGTGGATGGATTGACAGGTGCCTTTAAACTAAAAAAAGTTGATATCGTCCATGATGTCGGACAATCTTTAAACCCTTTTATTGACCAGGGACAGATAGAAGGGGCTTTTGTACAAGGGATGGGCTGGCATACAATGGAAGAACTCGTCTGGGATGATAAAGGACGACTCCGCACCTTTGCCCCTAGTACCTATAAAATTCCCACAATTAGCGATGTTCCAGAACATTTTAACGTCCATTTACTAGAACGCGCCCCCTCTAATGGTGTGATTTATGGAAGTAAAGCAGTCGGTGAACCCCCCTTTATGTTAGCTATTTCCGTACGGGAGGCTATTCGTGCTGCTATTGCTGCATTTGGAAAAACAGATTATATTCCCCTTGCTTTACCCGCAACTCCTGAAGCAACTTTAACGGCGATTGATTATGTCAAAGCACATTCCGTAACGACTGCTAATGTCTAGGATTTAGCCTGTTTAAAAATGATAAAATATATCTTAGGAGAAAATTTTAATGACTATTCATCACTCAGAAAAAATTATCTTGGAAAGCGGTACATTAAACCTCGAAAACTTACCTTTTAAAAAAGGAGATGTTGTAGAAGTTATTATTATAGAACGTTCTCAAACTTCTATTAACTTAGAACATTCTTCATTAGAGGGCAGGGTTATTCGTTATGATGCTCCTTTTGAATCTGCTACCGATTTAGATGATTGGGAAGCACTAAGCTACAGCAAAAATTTATAATTGTCTATCCTAACAGTAGATAAAAAAATATCATCTTATCCTGACGTTAAAAAATTAATTTAAAAATCACAAATATAATGAACGATATTAAAAACAATAATATTGAGCATCAATCAGAGAAAGATTTAAAGACTAAGTTTAAAAGAAATCAGAAATATTCTCTTGATGAACTAGTAGAAAAAATTACACTCGAAAATCGTCATCAGGGAGTTGATTCGGGTTTTCCAGTAGGCAAGGAAATCTGGTAAGATGACCGTTCATTGCTATCAACAACTTGCTCAAGCGTTACAAAATGGCCCTGCAGTTTTAGCAACGGTAGTTAATAGTAAAGGTTCTGTACCGCGAGAAATTGGGGCAAAAATGGTCATTTGTCCTGATGGTCGTATTTTTAATACAATTGGTGGGGGTGCAGGTGAAGCTAAAGTCATCAATACTGCAATGAAGGTATTAACAACAGGTGAAAAGCAACTCGTAGAAATTGACCTCACAGGTTCACAAACACGCGAAACTCAAGGCATTTGCGGGGGGATGATGCAAGTATGGCTAGAACGTTGGTCGGGTGAAGATGCGATAAACTTAGTCCAAGAGATCCTAAAACGTCTGGAGTCGGGTCAAAGTGTTACAGTAGTCACTCCCCTATCATCAGACCATAATCCCTACATCGTCGATACCGTTCCAAAATTAGATCATGCTTTTATCGAAACTTTGCAACCATCACCTATTTTACTGATTGTTGGTGCGGGTCATGTCGCAGAACAATTAGCCAAAGTCGCACATTTAATCGGTTATCAAATTATGATACAAGACGATCGCATTTCTTGGGCCAACCCGCAACGTTATCCCCAGGCAACCCATATCTTTAATGAACCGATTTCGACCACATTAGAACAATTAGCCCACTATGAACAGATGTACGTCGCCTTGGTCACACGGGGCTATAAGTACGATTTAGAGGCATTAGAAGCGTTGTTAGAAAGGACATTACCCTGTCAGTATATCGGTATGATTGGCAGTCAAAAAAGAGTAATACAAGTGTATCAAAATATTAGAAGTCAGAGCGATCGCCTATCTTCGATTTATGCCCCTATTGGTCTAGATATTGGGGCTTTGACCCCCGAAGAAATCGCCGTGAGTATCTGTGCAGAACTTATCTTAGTACGTCGCGGTGGTACAGGAAAGCCCCTAAGAGACGCTTTGCGACAGAAATTAGGCTAAAATAACTGTTACCGACTTGATGCTAGATTAAATTTATGGCAATTATTGTTAATCTGAGTTCGGAAATAGAAGCCCAACTTCGTGATAAAGCCGCACATCAGGGCAAAGATATTTCTCTTGTTGCAGCCGAACTGCTCACCCGTATTTTGGAGTGGGAAGCAACAGATTATCAAGAAGCAATTAATGGAATACAACAGGGTTTAGATGATTTTGAGACTGGGAGATTTCGTTCTTTTGATGAGTTTGTTCAAGGCTATTTTTGGGCAGATGGGAAAGAAGATGATTGTTAGCTCGATTAGTTAATAGGATAAGTAAGAAAAAATCACTTTTTTCTTGTCCGCCCGATTGGGGGTTTTAGAGGTTTTACCCCTAACCAGCACCCGCCCCGACTTGAAACGAAGTGAGGGGAATGTATATATTGGCGGGGTATGCTGCTTACAGATTCAAAAGGGAGTGGGAAAAACCTGCAATCTGGTTTAGGTAGCCAATTGTGAAACGAAGGTTTACTTAGGATTTGGTTACTTTTATGTTATTTTATATTAGGGGAAAAATTGAACGATTTATCTTGTATGGTTTCAAAGTTGATCGCAATTGGTGGTGGCGGTTTCTTAATGGAACCAGAGAATCTACTGTTGGATCAGTACTGTCTAAACTGCACGGGTAAAACCGCTCCCAAAGTCTGCTTTATTCCTACTGCTAGCGGCGATTCAGAAGACTTCCTTTCACGTTTCTACACAGCATTTGCTAGGTATTCCTGCAAACCATCACATCTTGCTTTCTTTCGTCAACCGCGATCAAGTGCAATCCCATTAATTGATATTGAACAACATCTGTTGAATCAAGACTTGATTTATGTGGGTGGGGGAAATACTCGCGCAATGCTTGCAGTATGGCGAGAGTGGAATATCGACGAGATTTTGAGGAAGGCTTGGCGATCTGGCATCTTACTAACTGGGATGAGTGCTGGTGCAATTTGTTGGTTTGAATATGGTGGAAGTGACTCAACTTGGGTTGGTAAGCTGAGTTCGTTGCAAGGTTTGGGGTTAGTTCGGGGTAGTTGCACACCACACTACGATAGTGAATCCAACCGAAGAGCCGACTTTCATCAGCTAATCAAAAACGGTGAATTGCCTCCTGGTATTGGAATTGATGACGGAGCGGCAGTGTTGTTTGAAGGGCAACAAGTTATGGAAGTTGTTACTTCAAGACCAGCAGCAAAAGCGTATCAAGTAAAACTGAGGGAAGATGGACAAATCATTGAAGAATCTCTGGAGACCAGGTATCTATGCTAATTGCCGTATAACAACTCGCTTGGATTGTCAAAACATTTTGGTGCATTGCAACTATCGTTTTGAGGTTAGTAGGGCTTTTAGGGGCAATTTTTAACGGAGTTAGATTGAGTGGAAGCGGATGGGGAGATCGGGTTAACTTCCTTCCCATCTGCCCAAAAGTCGGTTAAATTAATTTACTACCCAGATAGGAACAAGCTTAGAGAGAGGTTAGGCGGTCATCGTAAATATAGCAAGATCCTTGAGGGTTAGTATACTTTAAGAAAAACTTAGGTTAAACTAGACTGTTAACTTTCTTTTTGAGTAGAAAAGAAAGAATCGAGTTTAGCTAATAATTGTAAACCTTCTTCGGGATTACCACTAGCAGCGATCGCTCTGAAACGAGTCATTGTATCAAATTCAGTTAATGCAATAGTAGACAGTTCTTCAATTAATTTATTCACACTAATCCTCTAGTTTGTGCAAGTTCTTTTAATCGGGTATGTTTATCATCGCTTAAACGAATGGTCAAAGTTCCCATTTTCGTTCCTCCTACAGTTTGTATTCTCCACGTAAGACACTCTGCTCTACCAACCTTGAGCGAAGTTCCAGAATAATTAAACCAAACGAGCAAATTTAGTTTTACCGACTTGTAAGACTTTTCCTGTCAGTTGTTCGGGTGTATCAAATGTCAGATCAACATCAGAAATACGATCGCCATCTAATCTTACTGCACCGCCTTGAATTTGTCTTCTTCCCTCTCCACTACTTTTACACAAACCGCTAGAAGAAAGAATATAAAAAAGTTTGGCAGGAAATTCGACTTTAGATAAGTCATATTCGGGAACTGCTTCTGCTGCTGTTGCATCTCCTTTTTTAACCAGATTTAAGGCTGTTTCTTGAGCAATTTTCGCTCCTTCTAGCGCGTGAAACTGTGAAGTTACTTCTAAGGCTAATAATTTTTGGGCTTCTCTGGGATTTTCTGGTATTGTATTGAGTGGTAATTTTGTCAATAGCTCGAAATAATTCTTTAATAAAGCATCGGGAACTTTTTCTAACTTGGAATACATCGATAAAGCATCTTCTCGCAAACCGACATAATTATTCAGAGATTTCGACATCTTTTGAGTGCCATCTGTCCCAATAAGAATCGGTAATAATAATCCAAATTGCGGTTTTTTGCCGAAATAGCGTTGTAAATCACGACCGACTGCAATATTAAACTTTTGATCGGTTCCCCCAAGTTCCACATCTGCATCAACAGCGACTGAATCATATCCCTGCATTAATGGATAGAGAAATTCATGTAAAAAGATCGGGTTTTCTTTAAGGAAACGTTCCGAAAAACCTTCTTTGGCTAACATTTGTCCTACCGTCATCGTAGAAAGTAGGGTTAAAATTTTCCCTAAATCTAAACCGCTTAACCATTCAGAGTTATAGCGAATTTCAAGTCTATTGGGTGTCTCAAAATCTAATATAGGACGAAGTTGCTCTAAATACTGACTCGCATTTTCTCGAACTTGTTCAGTTGTGAGTTGTTTACGAACTTCCGATTTTCCCGTTGGATCGCCGATTTGTGCGGTAAAATCACCAATAATGACGACAGCCGTATGTCCTGCATCCTGAAAGTCTCGCAGTTTCCGAAATGGGATACTATGACCTAAATGGATATCACTACCTGTTGGATCAATCCCTAGTTTAATCCGTAATGGTCGTTCAGATTTCTGTAATAATTTAACTAAGTTTTCCGACTCGTTCTCGGAGTCTGTTTGATTCGGAAAAATTTCACTGGTTCCACGCATTAACCAGTCGAGTGAAGATAATGTCATTGTTGTGTCTAAAATTTGTCAGACCATCCATTATACGAGATTCTCGCATCTAGGACTTGAATGGCGGTATCGGGATAATCAGTAAACACTCCATCCACTCCCATTTGATAGAAAAAACGATATTCTGCTTGAGGATCACCTTTAAACTCACTTAGTAAAAAAATATCCTCATTGCGAAAGGTATAAGGATGTACTTGCAAACCCACTTGATGAGCATTCTGGATTAAATTACTACGCACACGTAATAAATTTTTATTTGGCCCGATCGCATTTGCATAAGTAGCAATATGTTCGAGTCCTGAAGGGGTGATCATTTCGCTATAAGATAAACCCAGACGATCAAACGGATGACCTTGATCACTGATTAGCTGAACTAAGGGTAATGAGGTTAAGGTTTTTAGATTTTGTAGGTTACTAACTTCAAAAGATTGAATAAAAACAGGATCATGTTTTTGGGTATAGCCATTCTCGGTTAAGATTTTGATCAAAGGTTCTTCTAGAGCAAGTTCAATAGAAGCAAAATAACTAGGGTGTTTGGTTTCGGGATAGATACCAATGTTTTTTTGTTGGGCTAAATCGATAATTTCTTGTAGAGTCGGAATTAAAAAGCGATCATTATACTGGATATTTTGCGGACGGATGTGAGGTATTCTTTCTCTAGCACGGATGTAGGTTCTGATTTCTGCTGCGGTAAAATCTTCAGTAAACCAACCTGTAAGCGGTTTTCCATCAATGATTTTCGTTGTTAAACGAGCGCTAAATTGAGGTAAATCTGTAATATTCGTTGTCGCTTCGATCACTTGATCAGTAATCGGATCTAAAATGGCTAAAGCATTTTCATGACGTGCGATGAGAATACCATCTGAAGTAGAAACGAGATCGGGTTCAATAAAATCAGATCCTAAAACAATTGCTAACTCATAAGCTTCTAGGGTATGTTCAGGACGATAACCACTCGCCCCCCGATGAGCTATAATAATCGGCTTCATGAGGCTTGTTGATGACCTAATTTTAAAAAGATTGTTTCTAAATCTTCTTGGGTACAATGAAATTCAGAAATTGGGATACCTGCATTAATCAGCGATCGTAATAACGCTGCACTTTCTTCGTTTCCGCCCGAAAAACCGACTTTTAAACTATTTTGTTCTGGTATTCTGTCCCATCCGTCGATATATGGCGCATTTTTTAAAAATGATTCTAATTTTTCTAATTTATCTAATGTAGAAATAATAATCTGTTGACGCGATAAACGCTGATATAACTCTTTGAGGGATGTACTCTCGACTAAATAGCCCAATTCCATAATACCAACCGAGGTACACAGTTCTGCTAAATCACTTAACACATGAGAGGAAATCAGAATCGTCATTCCCGCACTTTGTAACGTTTTGATAATTTCTCGAAACTGCATTCGCGCAATGGAATCTAAACCTGAGACGGGTTCATCTAATAAGAGTATCATCGGTTCATGAATAATCGTTCTGGCTAAACTTAAACGTTGCTTCATCCCGCGTGAAAGAGTTGAAATGAGACTATGACGTTTTGCCGTGAGTTGTACTAATTCTAAAACTTCATTGAGACGATAACGGCGATGAGGTTGCTTGAGATGATATAATCGCGCAAAATAGTCTAAATAGTCCCAAACGGTGAGATCATCATATAAAGGAAAATCATCTGGAAGATAGCCTAAACGTTGCTTCAGTCGAGGATTATTACCATCTCTAAGTAATTTTTCCCCACAAATATAAATTTCTCCTGTTGTCGGTTCTTCGGTAGCGGCTAACATTCGGATTAAGGTCGTTTTTCCTGCACCATTTGGCCCAATTAGTCCATAAACTTCCCCGCTTTCTACTTGCAATTCTACTTGATTAACCGCAATATGGCGATCATATTGTTTCGTCAGTTGGTAAGTAGCGATTGCGTATTCGGGTTCCATAAAATCAATCAACTAGAAGCTTTTACCTAATTAACACGAACATTGATAAAGAAGTGTCAGAACCATCAAACACTCCTTCATCAAAATAATTTACGCAAAACTCGAATGGTTTTTCGCTTCTGCTTCTTGTTTTTCTTGTTCTTTTTGTAGACGTTTTTTGCGTTCTGCTTCTAAAGCATCTTCGATGACAGTAAGTAATTGATCCATTTTGTCAAGATTCCCACGATAGATATCAAGATCTTTTTGCATCTTTTCACCAGGAAGATGTAATTTTTCAGCAATTTTAGCTAAGACTTGATCTCGCTTTTCTTTTTCTTGTGTAATAGAGGGATCTGCTTCTGCTAATAGGGTATAGAGTCCAATAGCGAACAAACGACTGTATTTGAATTGACCCTCAGAAGCGATCGCATTTAAAGTAGAAACAATTTGATTATCGCCTGCAGAATTAGAGATGAAGCTATCTAAAGATAATCCTTTTGCTGCTGCAATGAGTGATTCGGCATCACGGCGATATTGTTCGGGGTCAGCCCCAACAGAACGACAAATACCCGTAAAAATCGATGATTTATCCTGTTCTGGGCGATATCCTTGCATAAAACGCTCAAAAGAGGTGATTACGCCAACAGCATAAATAGGATCATAGCGAAAGTCTGCATTGACCGATAGCAAATGAAGTTCTACCAGCAATTCTTCGACAACTCGCCGATAAACTGAATTGATGGGGCGGGTATGATAGGTATGAAAATTGCGTTTACTATCAGAAACGGTGCGTACTTTTTCCACAGAACAAGATTTTAAATGAGACAGTATTTTCATTCTCTCTTGTAAAGTTCCCACTTGCAATTATTTTTTGTCCAATAACTCAGTTGTAAGTGTTCTATACATTTAGCTATGATAGACAATTGGACTATAACCGACAAAGAGGAGAATTAAATGTCTCGTAGATGTGAATTGACAGGCAAAAAGGCGAATAATGGCTACGCAGTTTCCCACTCGCACCGCCGTACGAAAAAACTACAACAAGCTAATTTACAATGGAAGCGCATTTGGTGGGCAGAAGGCAACCGTTGGGTTAGACTTCGTATTTCGACTAAAGCAATTAAAACCCTCGAAACCAGAGGTATTCAAGCAATGGCTAAAGAAGCAGGGATTAATCTTAATCACTATTAAATTTTTATTCTTACATGAACAGGTTTTGGGGTCTTGATACCCCTCTTGTTTTTTTTAAAGACATTATTTTATGACTCATCAACTCGCATTCTTAGGACTTGGTGTCATGGGCGCACCAATGACGGTAAACTTAGTCCGTCAAGGGTTTTCTGTCAATGCTTGGAATCGTACCTCAAATACGACTGGTGTAGAAATCGTCAAACAAGCAGGGGCAAATGTCGTAAATTCTATTCAAGACGCTGTAACAACGGCTGAAATTATTTTTACCTGTGTTGGCGATGTTTCTGATGTCGAAGAAGTATTATTGGGGGAGAATGGGGTAGTCCGAAAAGCCAAAGCAGGTACTTTAATTGTCGATATGAGTACCATTGGCAGTCAAGCAGCCAAAAAAATCGCTTCAGAATTAGAAAAACATGATTTACGGTTTCTTGATGCACCTATTTCTGGGGGTGATATTGGGGCCCTTCAGGGAACATTAACGATTATGGTGGGTGGCAATGAACAAGATTTTGCTCAGTGTCAGCCTTATTTTACAGCAATGGGCAAAACCATTCGTTTGTGTGGTGCAGTGGGTAGTGGACAAGCCGTTAAACTCTGTAATCAGGTGTTAGGGGCGATTCATATGGTAGCCTTGTGTGAAGCGATTAAAATGGCAAAAATCCAAGAAATTGACCCCAGTTTAATGATCGAGGTTTGTCAAACAGGCGCGGCTGGTTCTTGGGCGTTAGCGAATTTAGGCCCGAAAATTGTTGCAGAGAATTTAGAACCGGGCTTTATGATTAAACATATTCTAAAAGATTTACGATTTGTGCAAGAAATTGTCGCCGCTAGTCAGGAAAATCTACCTGGAGTTGAATTAGCCGATCGTTTATTTAAAATAGTAGCCCAAATGGAGCAAGGAGCAGAACAAGGCACACAAGCAATGAGTCGGGCTTATCTAGACTAAATAAGTATTTTTGATCTTTATGATAGAAATTCAAGCCGAACAAAATAAAGATTTTAAAGCAGTTCGTCAAGTTAATCTCGCTGCCTTTAAACGAGAGAATGAAGCTAATCTTGTTGAGCGATTAAGATTAGTTCATAACACATTTTCCTTTGTCGCCATAGTAGCCAAACAAGTCGTCGGTCACATTTTCTTCAGTCCCGTTACAATTGAAGGAACTGATCCTGAGCATCTTCTAATTCTTGGATTAGCACCATTAGCTGTAAAGAGCGAATATCAACAACAAGGTATCGGTTCAATGTTAGTACGACACGGACTAAAAGAGTGTTTTCAATCAGGTTACCGCGCTGTAGTTGTTTTAGGTGAACCGTCTTATTATCAGCGTTTTGGCTTCTTCTGTGCCAGTGAAAAAGGATTAAAATGTGAGTACCACGTACCTGATGAGGTCTTTTTGGTTTTGGAATCAGAAAACGGTGCTTTACAAAATGTAAAAGGAACCGTCAAATATCATTCAGAGTTTAAGAATGTTTAATTGATCGCTGCACTTCATTTATCTTCACATTGTATGAGCGGGTTAGTTACATTAGATTAAGTAGCAATCAATCAAGGAGTCAAATAATATGGACGCGATGGAATTTTTTCAGCACAGTGGGGGACGCTGGAAATCGCAACGCACAACCCATCATTTAGCCTTTAGACGCGCTGAAACGGGTGGATCAGATATTTATGTCGAAGCACTCGATGCAAACCATCCAAAAGTGATTGAGATATGTAAAATGCACGAGTATGATCCATCACTAGCGGTTGGTGGCGCGTTTGTCAGTTGGGATGGCTCAATGGCATGGGATAAAGACGACGAAAATCACGAAGGAACGACGGTTTTTGCCTTAATTCCCGATGCAGATAATCCTAGGGCGGGTGTATTACTCAGAGAAAGGGGTTATGCAGAAATTGTACCGATCGCTGGACGCTATCACATGGACGAACTCGAAGGACTGGTCTTGATTACAGAATACGATACCATGTCTACGATTGAACGATTCTGGTTTGCTAACCCTGATTTACGCCTGAGAACCAGTACAGTACAACGGTTTGGTGGTTTTAATACGGCTACTTTTTGTGCTGAAAGCCGCGAGGAAACAACCGAACCTCAAACATCAGAAACGGCTGATCAACCGTTTTACTCAATTAGTGGCTGGTAAAAGAGGATGAATGTGATCGATTTTTCGTGCTTTGTTTTAATATTTGTAAGAATTTTTAACATATCTCAGCACTTATGCACTGACTCCCTTATGATGAGTAGGAAAGTTTTTGCAATTGTCTAAGACTACGAGGTTCATTCGATGGCTATTCCTCTCTTAGAATACGCGCCTAAGTCTCAAAATGCGCGTGTTACAGGTTACGAAGTTGGTGGAGATGAAAAACCAAAAGTCTACACCACCGAGAATATCTTGTCTCCTGCTGATCTAGGTGAATTGATTGAAGCGGCCTACCGCCAAATCTTCTTTCATGCCTTTAAAGCAGACAGAGAACCTTTTCTCGAATCTCAACTTCGCAACGGACAGATTACCGTTCGTGACTTTGTTCGCGGTTTACTCTTATCAAATACCTATAGAAACAGCTTCTACGAAAAAAATAGTAACTATCGCTTCGTAGAACAAACTGTACAACGGGCATTAGGTCGTGATGTATACAGCGAAAGAGAAAAAATTACTTGGTCTATCCTAGTTGCAACCAAAGGTATTCAAGGTTTTGTAGATGCGTTACTCAACAGTGACGAATATCTAGAAAACTTTGGTTATGACACACTCCCCTATCAGCGTCGTCGTAACTTACCTGGTCGTGAAGCAGGAGAACTTCCTTTTAATATCAAATCGCCTCGTTATGATGCCTACTATCGGGGTAAATTGGGCTTCCCTCAAATCGTTTGGCAAAACGAAATCCGTCGTTATGTTCCTCAAGAGAAGAAAGCCAAAGCGGGCGATCCCTCTTTATATCTCGACATGGCACGGGGTCTTTCAAGTGCTAAAGGAAACCCGACACCTCGCGTTAGCGCACAGAATATCGACATTGCAGCTTCTGTACCTCGTCGTTAATTCTGACTAAAATGCTCTTTGTAGGGGATAGTTGCGGATGGGCGAGATGATTTAGTCAAAAAACTAAGTTATCTTGTGGATCTGTGGCTGCCCCTATTTAATTGAAATTTATGACTGATTCTGGCATTTCTATCAAAGATCTTGATTTTAGTTGGTCTGAAAATACTCCCATTTTGCAATCTTGTTCTTTAGAGGTACCAAAAGGGGAATTTTGGATGTTGTTGGGAACCAATGGAAGCGGCAAATCTACACTACTGAGGATTTTAGCAGGCTTACTGACTCCTTCAAAAGGTGAAGTAAACATGATTGAGCCGATGGGTTTTGTGTTCCAAAATCCTGATCATCAGTTAGTGATGCCGACGGTTGGGGCTGATGTGGCTTTTGGTTTAGTGAAGGAAAATTTATCATTAGTGGCTGTCAAAGATCGTGTCAGAGAAGCTTTAGCCGCCGTTAATTTATTAGATTTAGAAAGACGACCGATTTATGCACTCAGTGGTGGGCAAAAACAACGAATTGCGATCGCAGGTGCTTTAGCCCGTCACTGCGAGGTGTTACTGTTAGATGAACCGACGGCTTTACTGGATGCCGATACACAATTAGAACTTGTGGCCCAAGTGCGACGCCTGGTCAAAAATCGCAATATTACGGCTTTATGGGTCACCCATCGTCTTGATGAATTAGATTATGCTGATGGGGCGTTTTTACTCGAGAACGGTAAAGTAGTCGCTCAAGGAAACCCTCAACGACTGAAAGCAAAACTCCTGAAAAGTTCTGATTAAGAAACGTAAATTTTTTGTTAAACTTGGAAGATGTAGTTACTGTTTGTCTAACTGTGCAAAAAATCCCCTTAAAACAATGTCTACCTCTTCCCCTTGTGCGTTACTTCTGGTTGATGGCTATAACATCATCGGTTCTTGGTCATCCTTACAACAAACTCGTGATCAATTTGGTCTAGAAATGGCTCGTTATGAGTTAGTCGAAAAACTGACCAACTATACCGCCCACAACGGTTATAAGACTCAAGTTGTTTTTGATTCTTACTATCAGGATACGCCAGGGACTCAAGAGGACTACAGCCCAAATTTATCGATTTATTTCACAGCTTTTGCCCAGACAGCAGATACCTACATCGAAAAAACTTGCGCGTCTTATTATTCGCGTCGTGCCGTCCCAGTTGCCTCTCGTTTGATTGTCGCTACATCCGATCAAGCACAGCGTCTTACAGTACAAGGCTATGGCGCAGAATGGCTGAGTGCGAAACAGCTTGAAGCCGATTTAGAATTTACTCAACTTCAGATCAAGCGTAAACAACGCTCTAAAAAGCCGCCTCAAAGACGTTTTTTAGTTAATTCACTCGATATCAAGGTACAGCAACGTTTAGCCCAGTTACGGCACGGGATTAAACCAGAGTGAAAAGAAATTTTAGAAAAATGCTTGACTTTCTGATAAATTATCGTTATATTTGAAAATGTCCGAAAAAAACAAGCCCCCATCGTCTAGTGGCCTAGGACACCTCCCTTTCACGGAGGCGACAGGGATTCGAATTCCCTTGGGGGTATCTAAAAAGAGAACGGTTAAAGCCGTTCTTTTTTGGTTAGGATCAAAAAAATGCCCCGTTATCTTTTCGGTGTTTCAGTTGGGCATCTTAAATTAGACTTGCTTCGTTTCCTCATCATTATTCACAAATGAAAAAAAAAGCTTCATCTTACCGTCGCCACAAAACTAAAACAAATCCATCATGGTTTTTCTTCTTTAGTGTAATTGCTCTCTCGACATGGCTCACTTGGAAATACACACCGCTTTTCGGATCTCTTCGAGATCGCTTTGTCCCCGATGCTGTAGTAGACTCAATCAAAGCTATTCAACAACCTAAAAAGATTGAAGCAGGTACAGACGAAGCAATTAGAAGTAAGACAGTTAACACACTTGAGCGTCAGGCATCTTCCTTAAACTATAATGGTACTTCTGTATCAGAACTTGCCGCTAAACTATCTCAATTTGCGGTGACTGATGGCGAGAAAGCAAAAGTGATTTATGACTGGATCGCGCATCATGTGGCTTATGATGTAGAAATGTTCTATAGCGGACAATATCGCTTTGTTAGACCTGAAGAAGTTTTAAAATCCCGTAAAGCAATTTGTTCGGGTTATGCCATTCTCTATCAAGCTTTAGCCAAAGAAATGGGTTTACAAGCTGAAATTATTCCAGGGATGGCGAAAGGAGTCAGTTACGGAGTCGGTCAAAACAGTGATGAAAACCACGCTTGGAATGCGGTAAAAATCGATAATGCGTGGTACTTAGTCGATGTGACATGGGGTGCAGGTATTCTTCAAGATCGACAGTTTAAACGCAAATATAACCCCCATTATTTCGCCACACCACCCGCACAATTTATTTACGATCATTTTCCGACTAACCCCTCTTGGCAACTGCTACCCGTTCTTTATACGAAACAACAGTTTGAGTCGTTACCCGAAGTTAAACCGCAATTTTTCCGAGATGGGTTACAGATGGTGAGTCATCGAACAAACACTATACAAGCACAGGGAACTACAGAAGTAATTCTAGAAGCTCCTTTAGATACGATCGTATCAGCCCGTCTGGAATCTGCGTCTGGTTTACTGGACAAATCTTATACCCTTGCACAAAGAGAACAAAATAAAATATTTGTTAATGCAGCTTTTCCACAAGCAGGTGCTTATGAACTCCGAATTTTCTCCAAGAAAAAAGCTCAAGACGGACTATACCCCGAAGCGATTACCTATAAAGTGATTGCACAGGCACAAGGTGAAGCATTTCCTTTAACTTACTCCCACTTTGCCCAGAATAATGCTTATTTATTTACTCCTCAAACCAAAACTTTACCCGCGCATCAGTCCGTTTATTTTCAGATTAATGTACCGAATGCCTTAAAAGTGGTGATTATTGATCAAGAATCGCAAAAATGGAGAAATTTGGAGCGACAAGGCACAATGTTTACAGGAACCGTGAATATTGGTTCGAGAAAAGTAGCGATCGCAGCAAAATTTACCCAAGGGGATCAGTATTGGACACTTGTCGAATATAACTAAAAATTAGATTCAGTGATCATTAAAAGTCAAAAGCCCCCTCGTAGGATTTGCAAAAAGCTTTAGAGATGGTAGTATTTATAGGGTCTATTAACCTTCAATTCGTAACAAGTCTCGCTACTTATGCAAGTTAAGTTTTGTATACAAACAGAATGGGTGACGGGTTTCACCTCTAGAAACTTAAGCTAAATTTTTAATTCAAAACAGCGAGTCTGTTCGATCACAAGTAATTTTTACTGACCTTTTTTGCAATGGATTAGAAAACTGGGTGTATCAACATCTAATCCTAGCGTCATCTTGTGTGCATCTGTATCACAGAAGCAATATTTAACTATCGTTTGGAGAATATCAACAATTATGGTAATGGCAAATATCCGATTAGATCGGCTCAATTCGTCTTTTTTAACTCAAGATTATCTTGATCTAGAGTCCCAATATGGAGCGAATAACTATCACCCTTTAGATGTTGTATTGACTGAGGGGAAAGGTGTCTGGGTTTGGGATGTTGAAGAAAATAAATATCTAGATTTCTTATCTGCTTATTCAGCCTTAAATCAAGGGCATTGCCATCCAAAAATTTTAGCAGCAATGGTTGAGCAAGCCCAGAAAATTACCTTGACTTCTCGTGCCTTTCGCAATGATCAATTAGGAAAATTCTATCAAAAATTGTCGGAAATTTCTGGACTTGAGAAAGTGCTTCCAATGAATAGCGGTGCCGAAGCAGTAGAAACCGCATTAAAAGCCGTCAGAAAATGGGCTTATCAAGTCAAAGGTGTTCTAGATAAACAAGCCGAAATAATTGTCTGTGAAAACAATTTTGCTGGACGTACCATTAGTTTAGTAAGTTTTTCAACAGAAGACCAATATCAAGACGGTTTTGCACCCTTTACCCCCGGTTTTAAAGTGGTTCCTTTTGGGGATGCCGAAGCGTTAGAAAAGGCAATTACACCGAATACAGCAGCCTTTTTAGTTGAACCGATTCAAGGTGAAGGCGGTATTATTGTACCACCTGAAGGATACTTGAAAAAAGCCGAAGAAATCTGTAAAAGAAATCGCGTTTTATTGGTTTTCGATGAAATTCAAACGGGTTTAGGACGAACGGGTAAAATGTTTGCCCATCAACATGAAGGGGTAAAACCTGATGGGATTACTATTGGTAAAGCGTTATCGGGTGTTTTTATCCAATTTCGGCTTTTCTGTCTACTGCTGAAGTGATGGACGTTTTTAACCCAGGCGATCATGGTAGCACTTTTGGCGGGAATCCTCTAGCGGCGGCGATCGGCAATGCTGCACTAGATGTTATTATCGATGAAAATCTATGCGAACAGGCGGCAGTCAATGGCGACGATTTTATGTCAAAATTACGTGCGCTTTCTAGTCCACATATCAAAGAAGTACGGGGTAAAGGTTTACTCATTGGTGTCGAACTACATCCCTCTTCAGGAGGGGCGCGACGTTTTTGTAAAGCTTTAGCCAAAGAGGGTTTACTAGCAAAAGAAACCCGTGATCATGTAATTCGTTTTGCACCTCCATTAGTCATTACACCAGAGGAAATTGACTGGGCGATGTCGAAAATTGCTAAGGTTTTGATGTAATTTAAAATACCCTTTACACTTGGCTGTATTGGGTATTACCCATTCACTAAAAATTGGATCTTGGGTTCGAGGGGTTCTTGTACTAAACCCATCCCATTAAACCCCCATCTTTTCATCACGCCATTCAGTTGATTAGTCGATAAGGTTTCTACTGAAAACCGATCAGCTAAACCCCTAGCATGAGTATTCAAATATGTCAAGGCTTCAAAATTTTCCCGAAACACTAACAGATAATTAGATTGGGTTTCCGTTTTGGGGTTAGGGATATGCGCTACTAAATATTGTCCATCTTGACGCGATCGGATTGCATAATAGGTTTCAGAAAACATTTTATTTCAAATCTTCTAGTTTAATTCTAGGATCGACCACTTTAAGGAGTAAATCAGCGAGTAAATTACCAATAATCAGCATGGCAGCCCCCATAATTAGACTACCCATTACTAAATATAAATCTTGCGCGGTCACAGCTTGTAAGATTAAGCGTCCTAAACCTGGCCAATTAAAGAAAAATTCAGCAATAAAAGCACCACTGAGTAACCCCGCGAATTCAAATCCTAAAAGCGTAATTAAAGGGTTAATGGCATTACGCAGGGCATGAACATAAATTACTTTATCTTCGCTTAAACCTTTTGCTCTAGCGGTTTGAATATAATCTTGTCTGAGTACATCTAATAATTGTCCACGCATCAGCCGTTGTAACCCCGCAAAGCTAGTAATACTGAGGGCAATCGTTGGTAAAATCATATGCCAAGCAATGTCTAATATTTTGCCGATGGGAGACAGTTCATAATGATTAACACTCGTCATATCTCCTACTGGTAAATAGGGGGAAAGCATCTGAGCAATAACTAATAAGCATAATGCAGTAATAAAACTGGGGAAACCTTGACCTAAATAACTTAGCACCCTAAGTATTTTATCGCTCAGTTGATTTTGTTTAACAGCACTGAGAATCCCTAGGGGAATAGCGATCGCCCAAGTGATGAGAATTGAAGAAATGGCGAGTAGTAGGGTTGCGGGAACACGTTCAACTAACAAAGAAGTAACGGGACGAGAATAGACGAAACTGGTTCCAAAATTAAACCGAGTCACCACCTGTACTAACCAACGCCAATATTGTACTAAAGGTGGTTGATCGAGTCCAAATTCTTGTTTAAATTGGGCTAGGGTTTCTGGGGAGATTTTGGGATTTTGCGATAGGGTATCGAGATAGCTACCTGGTGCAAGCTGAATAATGGCAAAACTAAGAGCAGAAGCGAGTAAGAGCGTGAGAAGACCTTGTAAAACTCGTTTAATGATGTATAAAACAGTTTCACTGGTTAGGAGAGATTGTAAACCAGAAAGACGATCGCTAAATTGATCTGAAGGGGTGCTTTGAGTCATTGATTAAGAAAACTTAATACTGAACGAGAGTGATGATAGGTTTATCTGGGAGTTTTTGTCGTCCTGCTAAGTCTACTAATTCGATGATAAAAGCAAATCCTAACACTTCACAACCAATTTTTTGTAAGAGTTCGGCGGTTGCTTTAGCGGTACCACCTGTTGCAATTAAATCATCGACAATTATGACTTTATGATGAGCCGCGATCGCATCTTGATGTATTTCCAGTGTATCAGTCCCGTACTCTAATTCATATTCAATGGTATGAACCGCAGCAGGAAGCTTACCCGGTTTCCGAACGGGAATAAAACCAGTATTTAGTTGATAGGCTAAAGGAACACCAAATAAAAACCCTCTAGATTCCATTCCGACGATATGATCGGGTTTAAATCCTGCTTGTTGGCATTTTTCCGTTAGAGTATCAATGGTGTATCGTAATCCTTCGGGATGGTTGAGTAAGGTAGTAATATCACGAAACATGATCCCTGGTTTGGGAAAGTCGGGAATATTACGAATAAGGGTTTTGAGATCCATGTTTGCTAATTCTAGGGTTAGATGAATAGGGAGACTGCTTTATCTATACAATACAATTAGAATAATTGTCTGTTGCTGGATCACCATCAAAATTCTTTAAAAAATATAGTAATTTGTTTTTGATAAGCCTAATTTAAGCATGACTTCAACCCAAATAATGTCTGATACTAATTCTACAGCGATCGCTAAGCCTGTCATTCTAGATCTTTTAAGAGATCTTCCTTTTCCTAGACAACGTGGTGTTTTGCGTCTACAGCAACAGATTGATTTAATCTTACTGACGATTGAATCACTTGAGATTAATGCAGTTGAAGCGATGTTTAAAACGGCTCAAGAATTAGGTTTAGATCAAATTATTAAAAATCGGATTGTTTTATGGCGACTCAGATGTACGAATTATTGGCGGCGATCGTACAATCGTGATACCTTAACGCTAGATCAAGCCAAAGCTTTAGTTATTTTAGCTTCTTATCGGGCTAAACAGTTAAATTACACCCTCAGAAAGTTACTCGTTGAAGAACAACAGATGCGGGATAAAGATTTACCTGTTGATACCAATTTTTTGTTATCAGACTATTTAGAACGATTTCGCTCTAATTTTCGTAGCCGTATGAACCCTCGTCGCGCTAAAGTTTCAATTTATCTCAATTCGGAAGAAGAACTAAATGAACTCGCTATATCTTTACTTAATCAACTTCTGTTTTGTACGGGGACAACAGGGATGCAGCGTTTCTGGGTGAGTTTATTTGATGGTGAAGTGTCGGGGAACTAGGAGCAATAGTTAATATTGATAGCCGCTAAACTCATTACTTTAGGGTTAGGCTGCCCACTTTGTTGTTAGATAAGACAGTCTCCCGATAGATTATAACTTTTTGTTTAGAGTTATCATAGGGGGAAGTTATAAAAATTAATGTAAATTCATGGCATTATTAGCTATAAGCATTGATCGAATAAAAAAATCTGTTAAAAAAGATTTTCTGTTCGGCAATAAACCTACCCCTGAACTAACGGCAATTCTGGGCGTATATTTTGTTCAAGGAATTTTAGGTTTAGCTCGACTCGCGGTTAGTTTTTTTCTTAAAGATGAGTTAGGCTTAAGTCCAGCCCAAATGGGTGCATTAGTCGGCGTGGCGGCACTTCCTTGGATCGTTAAGCCTGTTTTTGGTTTTTTATCCGATGGATTTCCTATTTTTGGCTATCGCAGACGACCTTATCTGATTCTTTCGGGAATTCTTGGCTCATTCGCTTGGATCGCTCTAGCTACTGTTGTTCAAACGACTTTACAAGCAACGATCGCTATTCTCCTATCTTCCCTCTCCGTCGCCGTTAGTGATGTCATTGTGGATTCGATCGTCGTTGAACGCGCTAGAAAAGAATCACTCGGTCAAGCAGGTTCTTTACAATCCTTAACATGGGGAGTCTCAGCACTTGGCGGATTAATTACAGCTTATCTGAGTGGCTTATTACTCGCACATTTCACCACACGAACCGTTTTTGCGATTACTGCAATCTTTCCTCTGATTGTCTGCGGTTTAGCGTGGTTGATCGTCGAAACTAAAATCTCATCTGATCCAACGATAAAAGGACAAGAAAAAATAAGCATAAAACAGCAAATTCGTCAACTCTGGAAAGCAATTACTCAAAAAACGATTCTCTTGCCTATGATCTTTATTTTTCTGTGGCAAGCAACCCCTAGTGCTGATTCTGCGTTTTTCTTTTTTACGACAAATGACCTTCATTTTGAACCCGAATTTTTAGGACGAGTACGCTTAGTCACTAGCTTTGCGTCATTACTGGGGGTTTGGGTTTACCAACGTTACCTCAAAACCCTTTCCTTTCGCTTAATTTTAGGATGGAGTACTGTCATCTCATCTATTTTAGGCATGACAACCCTTTTACTCGTCACCCATACAAATCGTAGTTTAGGAATTGATGATCATTGGTTTAGTTTAGGCGATAGTCTGATCTTAACCGTCATGGGACAAATCGCCTTTCTACCTGTTTTAGTCCTTTCGGCGCGATTATGTCCACCGGGGATCGAAGCATCTCTATTTGCCCTTTTGATGTCTGTTTGGAACCTTTCGGGTTTATTATCCCAAGAATTAGGCGCGTTACTTACTCATTGGTTAGGAGTCACTGAAAATAACTTTGATCGTCTTTGGTTATTAGTCGTTATTACCAACGTTTCTACATTATTACCTCTTCCTCTGATTAGTTGGCTTCCAGATGGTGATCCGCAAACTATCGAAACTCAACAAAAAGTGTCATCTTTACCCCCAACTGAACTCATCGAACATCATGCGACAGGTTCCATGATTGAAACTCCATACATTCCTGAATTAGTACCGAGATTAATTGGCGAAAAATCCGAACAATCCCGCCAAAGCTAAATTGACTCAGATTCGTTATTTTAATTAAGAGTTGGATTTTTATCCCAAGCAGCATCATGACTTCAAACTTACTTAACACCACCGAAAAATCCTACGATCGCACAGAATGGAGAAACGGTTATCAGTCTCAACCCACAGAATATGATTATTGGGTAGACGATATCGAGGGCGAAATTCCTCAAGACTTACAAGGGACACTGTTTAGAAATGGCCCTGGTTTACTAGAAATACATGGTACACCCATTCGTCATCCATTTGATGGCGATGGTATGATTAGCGCGGTGACCTTTAAAGATGGTAAAGTCCATTTTCGGAACCGTTTTGTACAGACTGAAGCTTATGTACAAGAACAAGCATCAGGTAAAATTCTTTATCGCGGTGTTTTTGGAACCCAAAAGCCAGGGGGTTTTTTCAATAATGCCTTTGATTTTCGCCTGAAAAATATTGCGAATACGAATGTGATCTACTGGGGTGATAAACTATTAGCACTTTGGGAAGCAGCAGAACCCTATCGTTTAGATCCTAAAACGTTAGAAACGATTGGGATAGATTATCTTGATGGACTCTTAAAACCGGGTGATGCTTTTTCGGCTCATCCTTGGATCGATCCGAGTTGTGCAATGGATAACGGTGAACCTTGTTTAGTGAATTTCGCGCTAAAATCAGGGCTTTCTAGTAGTCTGACGATTTTTGAGTTTAACTTACAAGGTAAACTATTACGTCGTCATTCTCATAGTATCCCTGGATTTTCCTTTATTCATGATTTCGCCATTACACCCAATTACTGTATTTTCTTTCAAAATCCAGTCGGATTTAACCCGATTCCCTTTTTATTGGGTTTAAAAGGTGCGGGTGAATGTGTGCAGTATCAAGCAAACCAACCGACGCGAATTATTTTGATTTCTCGTCGTGATAAAGATGTCTTACCGATTATGATTGAAACACCTTCAGGGTTTGTCTTCCATCATGCAAATGCTTTTGAAGAGGGGAATAAAGTTTGTATTGATTCAATTTGTTATGATTCTTTACCCCAAGTTGACCCCGATATCAGTTACAAAGAGGTAGATTTTGATCGCTTAGATCCGGGGAAATTATGGCGATTTAGCGTTAATTTAGACACAAAAACCGTAGAACGGGAGTTGTTAGAGGGGCGTTGTTGCGAGTTTCCAGCAATTCATCCTGATCGAGTCGGCAGAAATTATCGCTATCTTTATATTGGTGCGGCACATAATCCTACAGGAAATGCACCTTTACAAGCGATCTTAAAAATTGATTGGCAAACAGGAGAACGTCAGTTACATTCTTTTGCTAGACAGGGTTATGTCAGTGAACCCGTTTTTATTCCTAAACCTAACTCCACCGCAGAAGATGACGGCTGGATTATGCTGTTAGTATATGATAGTTCTCATCACCGTTCTGATGTAGTTATCCTAGATGGAAAAAATATAGAACAAAAACCGATCGCAACAATCCATCTAAAACATCATATCCCTTACGGTTTACATGGTAGTTGGACATCAGAATGCTTTGTGTAGATAACCGATAGCCAGAGACTTAATTCCCTGGCTATATCGATTAACGGGGCAAAAAATCGGTTAGAATTTCGTCGGGTTCGTCTTCCCATTCGTCATTGTTTTCTTGAGCAATTACAGTGACAGGAACAGACGCATTTGTATTATTTTGTGTTCTATTAATGTATTGACCGATCGCTTCAGTTAATAATTCTGTAAGAGCAATTCCTTTTTTTTGGGCTAAAGCTTCATAGTTAATTAACCAAGCTTGAGGGATCAGAATTTCTATTTTTTCTGATCCTCCTCCGACTATGGTCACAATTTCTAAGCGATCGCCATCCTGTAATTCAGTTGCTTCCCAGTACTGACGATGTAGGATTTCCCCGTTATATTCTACTGCGATTAAACGGGGGTTAAGTCCCAACTGTTCTAATACTTTCGGTAAATGAGTCTGTGATGAACAAGACACAGGTTTGCCATTTACTTGTAAGGTAATTTCAGACATAGAGAAGCTTTTCATTAAGGTTCTGACGACGAAGAAATTGGAATAACTTGACAAAATTATATTTCTATGCTGTGGGTGCGGGTTTAATTCCTCGATTGGTAAGAATTTCTTGAAGTTCGGTTTCTTGATCTTTAGTCAATGAAGTTTGTAACACTTTACCGCCATAGGGTGCCACTTGTTCTAGTACTTTGTCGGGGGTTACTTTTCTGACCAACAGGAAAAGCGCGGAAGTCCCAGGTTGAAGAGTTGCGCCAAGATCTTTCATAAATTGATCATCAACACCAATATCGCTTAAAGCACCGCTAATAGCACCACTAGCGGCACCAACGGCAGCACCCAGTAAAGGATTTAAAAAAAGTGTACCAATTAATAAGCCCCAAAAACTGCCACTAGCGGCTCCTGCTGCTGTCAGATTCACCGCTTGATTTAGCTTTACTTTACCATCTGCATCTTTAGTAACGATAGCCGCGTCTTCAAGTTCGATCAAACGTCCCTTTTGAAGTTTAGCTAAAGTTAAGCGAACTTCTTCAGCTTTATATAGATCATCGTATGCGATCGCGATTAAATCACTCATTGAATTTCCTCCGTATAAATAATCGATGTAAGTTATGCTAATGTTGCGTTTTTGAATTAGCTTCTTTAATAAATGAGATCAAGTCATACTCATTCATTCACCTTTATTAAGTGTATACCAAGTTCTGTTAATTGAATAGCTATTTGTATAATTTTAGACTGTTTTAATCATTGTTTTTTGTTCCGATTCGATTAGTACTAAAATCCTTGTAATGGCTCTGAATTTTAAGTAAAAATTAAAGCTGATTTAACTAATTTATCAGATAGATAAAATTTATTTTGGCTGTAATAATGAAATAAATTGCTGTGTTACAGAAGTGGGATCATCCGCTTGCATAATGGCACGAACTACGGCGACTCTTTGCGTTCCTGCTTCTTGAACATCATTAATATTACTTAAATCGATCCCCCCAATCGCAAACCAAGGAATAGGGGAATGACTAACAGCATAACGCACATATTCTAAACCTGCCGCCGCTTTACCAATTTTAGTCGGAGTTTCATAAACAGGCCCTACTCCAATATAGTCGGCACCTTCTGCGATCGCGAGTTCCATTTCTTGAGGGTTTGTGGTAGAACGTCCGACGATTTTTCCTTGTCCTATAATTTCTCTAGCGATAGCAATGGGTATATCCTGTTGTCCTAAGTGTACACCATCGGCATTGACGGCTTTGGCTAAATCAGCGCGATCGTTCATAATAAATAAAGCACCGTATTGATGACAAAGTTGACAGAGTTTTTCAGCATTAGTCAGTCGGATCAGATCATCAGTGTTTTTATCGCGGTACTGCACTAACTTTAATCCACCTTGTAAGGCTGCTTCTACCGTAGCAAATAAGGTTTCACTCGGAGAGGTTACGAGATAGAGTTGAATATCCTTAAATTGCTGTTCTCGTTGAGGAAGCAAACGACTTTCTAGGATGTAAACCCGATAACGCATCTTTTTAAAAGCGATTCCCATTTCTGAATTGTATAACTTTCCGTATTCTTCAAGGACTCGCAACGCTTCTTGTACACGACAGAGGTTTGCTTGTAAAAGATGTTCAATGCTGCTACGTTGTTCTTCTTGTGGATGGGATAGTGTTGTACCTGTATCGGTTGCGGTATCTCTAGCTTGGCGGATTTCTGTACTATGAAAACTGGCGATTTCTTGACGCATCTGCTTACATTCTGCGACTAATTGACGATCGTCTAAACCAAAACGACACCATTCTTCAATAATACGGAGTCCTTCTCTAGCGCGATCTAAATTGGCATCTAAAATTCTTTTTATAGCAGTTTGTGGTTCTCTCATAAGTTAAAAAATAGGGTTTGGCAACCAAACCCCTACGTGTTTTGATATTTAGAATATCTATAGGGTTACGATATCTTTTAGGCGACGAAAACGATCCGAATAACTTTTCATCACTTGGAGTGCAAACATCGGTGCTTGCTGTACTGCAAAAAGAAAATGCTCTCGATCTAAGCAAGCGAGTTTACAATCAGTTTTAGCGATCACTGTGGTAGCTCTTAACTCATCCTGATGAACTAATGCACCGACACCAAACACATCTCCAGCTTTAATGGTTTCGATCGCATGGTCATTGAGATGTACTTCTAACTCACCCTCAATTACACCATACATAACATGGCCTTTTTGTCCAGTCTTAAATATAACATCGCCAGCTTTAAAGATTTGATCGGGTTGATTTTGAAGAATTTTAATCGTTTCGATCGGCTGCATGATCATTTATAGCTCACCCATTCAGGAAAAATTATTTTTATATCTTAGGGGGACTTAACTCAGATACGATCGTTTCTGTATGGACGATCACATTGACTGTCGAGATTGCATTATTCAAAACGTGAAAATACTCCATTTTATGACAGAGTTCTTTAAGTTCAGCGTGTAATTCTTCGATTCTGGCTTGATCTGTAGTTGATTCTAGTTCATTATGCAGTTTACCATGAGCAATTTTGTAATATGACTGTAGATCTCGAAAATAGTTGTGTAGCTCCGTAATCAGGGAAATAACGGATTGATTTTGATTAAGAATCGTGAATTCGGGTTTTTTGTTTTCCATGCGTGTTGTTGATGCTAAACGATATGTTTTAAGACAAGGTATGTTGATCTTGCCACGTTCTCACTATCCTTGTACAGATCAGCGATGAGTGACCCTCTTTTAAAATATAACGCCTGATTTTACGCTTAGAATCTTGAATGACTATTTATTTTATTTTTTCTTGAATGACATTACAGCCCAGTAAATGTTTTAAGTACCGACATCTTATAACGCATCTAAAGTACGATGAACAACCTAAAGAGATCTATAATAAAAGATTAAGAGAGCCGAACGGGAAAACTCTTTCAGTTAGAATATCAGCAGCAATCTTGATCTAGAAGTATTCTTTATGAATCATAAATATTTTCTAGTCCAGTATTCGGCTGTATCCTGTAATACAAATAGCTATTGAAGTTTATTTAATACTAAATAAAATTTGTTTTAAAAAGATTAGCTCCGTTTTCGAATCAAACATCTTGATAAAAATCTGAGGTAAATAAATGAGTGAAATTCTAGAAAATGCTGTTCATGAATTAAATGATGGAGCAGGTAAAAAAGAGCAAAAAGCTAACAAAAAATCAAAAAAACAGAAGAAAAAACACAAAGACGCTCTCTACGAACCCTCACAACAATTCGATACACTTAATCATGAAGATCAGACCAGTAAACTAAATAATAAATTTTATGAGAAAGAACTGGCGTGTCTTCAGGTAGAACTCGTAAAGATGCAATACTGGATCAAGCACGTAGGATTACGTGTAGTCCTCATATTTGAGGGACGAGATGCAGCAGGAAAAGGAGGAACAATCAAGCGAATCACTGAACCGCTTAACCCCAGAGGATGTCGTGTTGTTGCTTTGGGAACACCTTCGGATTTACAAAAAACTCAATGGTATTTTCAGCGTTATGTAGAACACTTGCCGTCGGCGGGTGAAATTGTTTTATTTGACCGAAGTTGGTACAATCGGGCTGGTGTTGAACACGTGATGGGCTTTTGCACAGACGAACAGTATAAAGAGTTTCTTTTTTCCTGTCCAGAGTTTGAGCGAATGTTAATCCGATCGGGTATTATTCTCCTTAAATATTGGTTTTCAGTTAGTGATCATGAACAAGAAACCAGATTTCAGTCGCGCTTATTAGATCCTGCCCGTCGTTGGAAACTTAGCCCAATGGACTTAGAATCGAGAGAACGCTGGGTAGAATATTCTCAAGCAAAAGATAAAATGTTTGCCCATACTAATATACCCGAAGCCCCTTGGTTTACCGTTGAAGCGGATGATAAAAAACGGGCCAGATTGAATTGTATCAAGCATATTTTGAGCAAAATACCCTACGAAGATTTAACCCCTGATCCTTTAATCTTACCACCGAGAAAACCAGCCACCGATTATATTCGTCCTCCTCGTAATGAACAATTTTTTGTTCCTCATTATTATTAGATTATTTTTCTGTGCAAATTCACCCTGCAAATATTGCCGAACCTTGAGAGAAATCGGATAAAATAATTCTTGCCGTCCATCTACTTTAGATCCTATCAGTGTTCTACGCCATCGATTTCGGAACCAGTAATACCGTTATAACCCGTTGGAATGCTGTCACCGCACAGCCAGAAATCATCAGACTCCCTAGACTTTCTCAACAAGTGGGAGATAACCCGCCATTAATTCCCAGTTTAGTTTATGTGCAAGATGCCAAGCTAGGTCAAGTGATCGCAGGACAACAAGTTTATGATCAAGGATTGAATATTAATTCTGATTCTCGTTTCTTTCGTAGCTTTAAACGGGGAATTGGCGCACAAATTCAAGGATTTTTACCAGAATTAGACGATAAAGTTGTTACTTTTGAACAAGTCGGCGAATGGTTTTTAACCACCCTCATCGAACAACTGAAAGCGGAAACCTCAGAAACCCCTCAATCACTGGTTTTAACGGTTCCTGTCGATAGTTTTGAAACCTATCGCAACTGGTTAAGTCAAGTCTGTCAAAGTTGGAATATAGAACAAATTCGTCTTATTGATGAACCTACCGCAGCAGCATTAGGTTATGGCACATTAGGACAAGAATTACTGTTAGTCGTTGATTTTGGGGGTGGAACCGTTGATTTATCCTTGGTTCAGCTAGAGTTGGGGGAACAGAAAACCACCCAGGGATTTATTCTCAAATGGGGTGACAAAAGCTTAGGTAAAAATTCGGCTCAAAAAACCAAATTAGCCAGAGTTTTAGCCAAAGCGGGAACCAGTTTAGGTGGAACAGATATCGATAATTGGTTAGTAGACTATTTCCATACCTCCCAAGATTTACCCAAATCTTCTTTAACAACTCGTTTAGCAGAACGTCTGAAAATTCAATTATCCAGCCAAACCGCAGCAACAGAGGTCTATTTTAATGATGAGACATTTGATAGTTATGAACTGAGTCTGACACGAGAACAATTTGAAGAGATTCTAAAACAACAGAATTTCTTCATTCAATTAGATGATCTGATGACGCAAGTTCTACAACAAGCAAGACGCAATGGAATAGAAGTCAGTGACATTGATGGAGTTTTGTTAGTTGGGGGAACGGTACAAATTCCCTCGGTACAAAATTGGGTGAAAGAATACTTTGATGAAGCTAAAATTAAATACGATCGTCCTTTTGAAGCCATAGCGGTTGGTGCTTTACAACTCGCTCAAGGGATTGAAGTAAAAGATTTTCTCTATCATAGCTATGGGATTCGCTATTGGAATCGAAAAATCAATCGTCACAGTTGGCATCCCATTATTAAAACGGGGCAACCTTATCCGATGGGAGAAGCTGTAGAATTAGTCTTAGGGGCATCTGTCGAAGCACAACCGAGTATCGAATTAATTATCGGTGAACTGGGTGCCGAAAGTAGTGGAACTGAAGTTTATTTTGATGGCGATCGTTTAATTACTCGTACAATAGGAGGAGGGGAAACAATAGTACAACCCTTGAATGATCGTGAAGGAAGTCGTACTATTGCTAAACTTAATCCTTTGGGATACCCTGGACGCGATCGTGTTAAAGTATCATTCAAAGTCGATCAACTACGTCAATTAAGAATTACCGTCGAAGATTTATTAACTCAAGATGTCTTACTCAATAATCAAATTGTCGCACAGTTGAGTTAGTAAGCAAAAATTCCACCCTGTCTATTAATATTAAGCGTTGTATAGCCTGGTATATCACTACTTGCTTTGGTTACCGTAACTGTAACCATATTTTTCTCATCAACGTCAATGCTATAAATTAGGCTATAAGTGGGTACTTCAGTCGTAGAAACGGAACGATTAATTAAAATGTACGCAGGAATTCTGACCGTTTTTAGGGTAGCTGCTTCTCCAGGGGCAATTTGTACAGGGGACGCATTGACATTCGCACTTAAATCGTAGTCGAGTATGATATCAGTTTCATTAAAAATTTTCACTCCGACAGGACGCTGTACATCAACTCTAGCTATAGGTTGCCAAGGCCCAGGCTGAAACGTTTCGGCGGGTGGGTTTTGTGCTAAGGTAACAGGAGAAATGGCGACCCCTGTAGTCATTAATAAGAAAGACGCGGTTAAAAATTTACTGAAGTTCATCTTTTTAAAATGTGATAGAAATTCTATAAATCAGCTTATACTATCTTTTATTTTTAGGATATTGAAAACCAAATGTATTGTATCGGTTTAATAAGTGGCACGTCTGTTGATGGCATAGATGCAGCCTTAGTCAAAATTACTGGAAACGGATTAAATTTACAAGTTGATTTGTTGCAGGGTGAAACTTATCCCTATTCAAAAGAACTCAGAGACAAGATTTTAGCCGTCTGTGCAGGGCATCCCATTTCAATGATAGAATTTGCAGAATTAGATGATGCGATCGCTACAGAATTCGCCATTGCTGCCCAAAAAATCCAAACAGGATACCCCACAGAAGTCATCGGATCTCACGGTCAAACGGTCTTTCACCGTCCCCCTACTCAGACGATGGGGTACACCCTACAATTAGGACGAGGGGCGTTAATTACCCATTTAACAGGCATCCAGACCGTTAGTAATTTTCGGGTTGCAGATATGGCCGTAGGGGGACATGGTGCGCCTTTAGTCTCTAAAATAGATGTGTGTCTCCTTGCACATCCCACTTTACACCGATGTATTCAAAATATTGGCGGTATCGGGAATGTGACTTATCTACCTCCGCGTAATATTCCTCATTGGGAAACTCTCGCCTATGGATGGGATACAGGGCCAGGAAATGTTTTAATTGATTTAGCCATTCAAAAACTGACGCAAGGAAAACAAACCTATGATGCTGATGGACAATGGGCTAGACTTGGCCAACCCTGTGAAGAATTAGTGCAACAATGGCTAAATGATGAGTATTTTCGGATTTCACCGCCAAAATCAACAGGACGCGAGTTATTTAGTCCATCATACTTAGAATCTTGTTGGAAAACTGCACAACCCTATCATTTAAGTGAGGCTGACTGGTTAGCAACTTTAACTGAATTTACTGTTGCTTCTATTGCTCTGAATTATCGCCAATTTTTACCCCAAATGCCCGATCAAGTCCTATTATGTGGGGGAGGCAGTCGAAATTCTTATCTAAAAGAACGATTACAATACAGATTAGACGAAAAATGTCAAGTCTTAACCACTGATGATGTAGGATTGAATAGTGATTTTAAAGAAGCGATCGCATTTGCCGTATTAGCCTATTGGCGACTCCATGACTTTTCGGGTAATTTACCTCATGTTACTGGAGCAAAAAAAGATATGTTATTAGGTGAAATTCATATTCCGATTTTAAAAAATAGGCATCAGTAATATGTATATTCTCGTTGGTGGAGCAGGTTTAGTCGGGTTAAATTTAGCCCAAAAATTAGTTGATTTGGGGCATACCGTCGCAGTGATTGATATTGATGCGAATGCTTGTCGTTATGCGCGTGAACAAGTTGGAGTAATGGCATTTGAAGGGAGTGCAGTTAGTACAGAAACACTCATCGAAGCAGGGATTAGAAAAGCCGATTCACTCGCGGCTGTGTTACGGAATGATGCGCTAAATTTAGCTTTGGTGACCCTTGCAAAACATTATGGCGTACCTCATATTATCTCTCGAATGCGTCATGGTGATTTTACTCAACCGTTGCGAATTGCTGGAGCTAATCATATTATTAGTACAATTGAATTAGCTGTTTCCACGATGGTAAATGCCATTGAATATCCTCAAGTTGAATCAATGATGCACTTTGAACAGGGACAAATTGAGGTCTTAAAATTACCAATTCCCTACAATTGTAATGTAGCAGGTCGTAGCGTCGCTGATATTGCTCAAGATCCAAAATTTCCTAGTGGTTCTTTAATTATTGGTTATCAAGCGCATCCTCACGAAGATCTAATCATTCCTAATGGCAGTACACTTTTAGAAGAAGGTTCTACAGTTCTTATTGTGACTAAACCCAATTCATTACACCAAGTCGTTGATTTTATGGAAGAATGTCGCTGTTAAATGCTACTTTTTTGAGCAAAAACGAGGAGAAATATAGAATGGGCTTAGTTTTCAGTAAAATACAACTTAAAAATCCAGTTAATCCAAATTTATCACCGATTGAGGTAGAGGCTCTTGCTGATACGGGTGCTGTACATCTGTGTATACCTGAACATATCCAAATTCAGCTTCAATTAACCGAAATTGACCGCAAAGAAGTAACATTAGCTGATGGATCTCGTAAATTAATTCCCTATGTTGGCCCGATAGAAATTCGTTTTAAAAATAGAATTGGTTTTGCTGGTGCTTTGGTTATGGGTGAACAAGTTTTACTCGGTGCTATTCCAATGGAAGATATGGATTTAGTCGTTATTCCCAGTCTCAGGATATTAGACGTTAATCCGAGTAGTCCAAATATCGCAACTTCGATTATTAAATCATTTCTCTAATCATCTTCTAAACTGAGTAACTGTTCATCAATTTTTTTCATCCGTTCTTTTGCGACTTCCTCAGATAAAATACGTTTACGAAGTGCTTCAGTGAGTGAACCTTTTTCTGCTAACAGTAAACGACGACGTAGACTATCAAATTTTGAGAGATCTCCACTTTTAGGATCAAATTCATCGGGACGACGATTATAATATTCTCTAAGCGATTTTTCAGCACTCGCAATTTTGACCTGATAGGACGCTCGCATTTCCTCATAAATTCCTCTAGAGAGAATACCTGTTTTTAATAAGTTATCTAATTCTTCCTGTGCTGCTTTAGAAGTCATTAACTGTGCTTGCCATTCTTCGACTTGTTGACGAGTATCAGAAAGACGGGACAAATTTAACTTTTTGACTAACCAGGGTAAGCTCGTTCCTTGTCCAACAAGAGACAGTAAAACAGCACCAAAAACTAACGAAATTAACTGCGATCGCTCTCCAATAGTTACAGGTAAACTAAGAGCAAGAGCCATTGAAAGTGATCCTTTAATATTACCCAAAAATAAAACGTGTTGCCAACGTAAAGGAATTGGACGATCAAAACGACGAACCAGTGCTAGAACGGAATAAACTGAGATGAGACGACCGATTTGATAGGCAATAATAGCCAGTAATACAGCAGGTAAAGTTTGCCAGAGTGTGCCTAATTTGACTTCAATTCCAATCAACAAGAAAATAAAACTATTGACCCCAAAACTAGCCGACTCCCAAAAACTTAATAAGGTTAAACGGGTTGAGGCTGAAATTTGTCCCGATAAACCAATATTTCCGAGAATTAATCCTGCAACGACGACCGCAACCACGCCCGAAACGTGTAGAATATGACCAATTTGAAACGCACCTAAAGCGATCGCTATTGTTAATAGAATACTACTTAAAGGCTCATCAGAACGCACAAATAAACCTGTACTTAAATAGCCTAAAGCTATCCCGACTAAAGTTCCCCCAATAATCACTAATAATAATTCTTGTACACCTTCGACGAGGGTAATTGAACCTGCTTCGTGTATTTTTAAAATCAAGCTAAATAAAACCAGTGCAACTCCATCATTAAATAGGCTCTCTCCCTCTACAATGGTCGTTAGACGCGAAGGAACCGAAATTTCTTTAAAAACAGCAATCACTGAAACCGTGTCCGTAATGGCTAAAATTACCCCTGCTAACAGCGCGGCAATCCAATCTAAACCTAAACCCCATTTTAAGATCATGGCTGTAATTCCAGAAGCAAGAATCACCCCAGGGCCTGCTAATAATGCGATCGGTTTGACGGTACTCCGTAAACGACTGACATCTGTATTAATCGATGCTTCAAAAACTAAAATTGGTAAAAATACATTAAAAATTAGGGAATCATTTAAACCCAGTTTTTGAGGTAATAATTCAGCGATCGCCAAACCTGCTAAAACTAAACCTGCAACATAGGGAATGCGGAGACGTTGCGACACCAACGCTACACCCGTCGCAACCAAGAGAAGAATAATTAAACTGGTGACTAATTCAGAATTCATTCTGCTAGACGTTGTTCAAGTCGGTTGAGAAGCTCGATCATCCTTGCTTGTCTTTCGTCAATCTGTTCTAAATGTTGATAATAATCTGATTGAATCTCCCAAAATGTCGCTTGAGCAGCAGCTAACCGTGTCATTGCTTCATATAATCGATTTCGTGCGATTCTCCCTTCATTCGTCAGTGCTTCAATTGAGCGAGCATTAGAATCCGTTCTCAGTCTAGTTTCTGCCAATCCTTCTAAGATTTTCTCCGCTAAGGTTTCGAGTCGATCTAATCTACTGTTTTCACCGTTGTTCATCATCACCTCAAAAATTTTAGATTGTTCTCACTGTACTCTACTTTAAATTTATTTTTGTGGCAAAATCAAGTTATTAATTTAGAAATCAAGCTATTTTTTCTCATGAAGATATCTTTTTTACTGTTGGTCATGGTTTTTGTTTTATTGACTTCATGTGAAAATGAGAGTGTTAGACAACAAGCAAAAATTGGAACTCTAGCACAATCGAGTAATACTACAACTACTTCCTCTAATCGTGTTACTCAAGCTGTTGAAAAAATAGCAACAGGAGAAACGATTTATGTACCGATTTATCCGAAGATTTATCATTTAGAAAATCAAACTTTAGATCTAACAGCCGCTTTAAGTATTCGTAATACAGATTTAGAAAATCCAATTATTCTTACTTCAGTTCGTTACTATGATAGTAATGGGAAATTAGTCAAACAATATATAGACTGTGCTAAAAAACTAGATCCTTTAGCATCAATCGACTTTTTAGCTGTCAACACTCGACAAGCTAAAGGTATTGGAACAAGCTTTATTATCGAATGGGTCGCGGAAAAAAATGTTAATCCTCCAATTCTTGAAGGTGTTATGCTGAGTACCGTTTCTACTCAAGGAATTTCATTTACCAGTGTAGGTCGAGTCATTCAAAACTCAAACCCTGTGTCTGTTAAACTGTGTCAATAATATGAATCAATCAGATGAACTTTTAGATCCTCCTATCACCGTTTCTATTACTAGACGGGTTAAACCAGGTTGTGAGCAAGCATTTGAGGAATATGTTTCTGGAATTACAGCAGCAGCTATGACGTTTGAGGGACACTTAGGTGCTACGATTATTCGCCCTCTTAATCCTGCTATTCCAGAATACCGCGTTATTTTTAAGTTTAATCGTCGTAGTAATCTAAAAAAATGGGAAAACTCAGAATGTCGTCGTCAATGGATCGCAAGAGAAAAAGTGTTAATTGTTGGTTTTCCTGTGGTTGAAGTTCTCACGGGTTTAGAAACATGGTTTACTCTTCCTGCTTCTGATGCGATTATTCCTCCTCCACGTTATAAGATGGCAGCAATTACCTTTATTGCACTTTTCCCTTTAATTAAAATCGTCAATTATTATTTTAAACCTTGGCTTTTCTTTCTACCGACTCTACTACAAGACCTTCTAGCTACAGGATTAACAGTTTTACTCATGACTTATGTCGTGATGCCTAGAATGACACGAATTTTTGCTTTTTGGTTATATCCTTATAGTCGTAAAAAACGTCTTTAAGTTTTTAGACAAATTAATCTGTGACTAAATCCTCTAAACGAAATCGCGCAATTTGACAAATTTCACTTAAAGCTTGTTGTTTTTCTTCTTCTAATGAGTGATTAGAACGGACTTCAAAAGCATCTAAAATACTTTCTTGAGTGTGATTTCTGACAGCAATAATAAAAGGAAAGCCAAAGCGATCGCGATATACTTGATTTAATCTTAAAAAGCGATCAAACTCTTCAGGAGATAAACGATCTAACCCTACTCCAGATTGTTCTTTAACAGATGCGTCGGCCATTTTCGCCCTAGTTCCTAAGTCGGGGTGAGCAAAAATTAAGGCTAATGTTTCTTCCGAACTCATCTCATTAACAACTTTTACCATTGTTTGATACAGTTCACTGACATCAGCAAAAG
Source organism: Chroococcus sp. FPU101 (assembly GCF_017312365.1). Lineage (GTDB taxonomy): Bacteria > Cyanobacteriota > Cyanobacteriia > Cyanobacteriales > Microcystaceae > Chroococcus. The sequence continues at coordinate 144,918 of NZ_BLJI01000002.1, read as the reverse complement.
GTCGCTTTGACGCTGCTTGTTCGGCAATCCTGGGTGTATGCTCAAATATAGGGCCAACCACAGTGACAAATTCATCTTGACTCATTTGATTGAGTTGAGTTAAAGAATAGCTCATTTGACCATCAACTCCCGCGATAGGTGCTATAAGACCAAGGCGATACTAATAAAGGAACATGATAATGTACATTGGGGTCGGCGATCCCAAACTGTACAGGGATTTTATCTAAAAATGGCGGATCTGCTAATTTTACGCCAGAATTTTTAAAATAATCCCCTACCATAAACACTAACCCGTAAACCCCTGCTTTCAGTGTGCCATCAGATAATAAAGGCTCATTTGTTCTACCATCAGCATTGGTCATAACGGTTTTGACTAAAGATTTTTGGTTGGTTTCTAAATTCACTGACCAAAGTTCAATTGTCACACCTGCTGCAGGACAACCATGAGCCGTATCTAAAATATGAGTGGTTAATTTCCCTGGCATTTTTAATTAATTCCTAATACTACTCTTCTGAAGTCGTATTTACCTTTTTATCATCATTGAGGTTACGAGGGAGCAATAAATTCAGAAGAATTGCAGTTAGACCACCTGTCGAAATACCAGAAGAAAAAACGCTTTGGAATAAAGGATGTTTATCGGTGAAAATATCGCCATTGTAAACCACACCTAAACCTAGAGCGAGAGACGTTGCAAGGATAATCAATTCACGACGACCTAACTCAACAGATGAGACAATATTCATACCTGCAACAGCAATCATCCCAAACATAATAATTGTCGCACCACCGAGAACAGCTTGCGGTAGGGCTTGAAAAACACCACCAACAACGGGAATTAACCCCAAAATGGTGAAAATTCCAGCGACATAAAAACCAACATAACGGCTACCGACTCCAGTCATTTGTATTACTCCGTTATTTTGGCTAAAGGTGGTATTGGGGAAGGTATTAAAAACGGCTGCCAGTGCCGAGTTAACACCATCTCCTAAAACACCCCCTTTGATCCGACGCATATAAGTTCCCCCTTTGACAGGTTCCCCAGAAACGGCAGAAGTTGCAGTTAAATCACCGATCGTTTCAATCGCCGTAATTACATAGAGGATAATAAAAGGTGCAAAGGCAGGAAAATTAAAATCGAAGCCAAAACGGAAGGGTATGGGCATACTGAACAAAGGTAGTTCACTCAACACGCCAAAATTAACGATGCCTAAAAAGATAGAAACAATATAACCGACACCTAAACCAATAGCGATCGCTCCCATTCGCAAAAAGCGATTTTTACTCATGTTCATGATGATGATCACAGCCATCACCAGAAGCCCTAAGCCCAAGTTTTGCCAGCTTCCATAGGTATTATTGGCTTTAGCGACGGCTCCCCCTGCAATACTAAAGAGTCCCGTTTTAATTAAGCTCAAACCAATGATCATAACCACTGTACCCGTGACAACAGGGGTAAAGATTTTTTGGGCTAAATGGAGAAAACGGCTCAGAATAATTTCAATAAAAGCACCAACAAAACAAACCCCAAAAATTAGAGCTAGAGCCTGTTCTGGGGTTCTACCTGCTTGAACTGCCCCAACACCTACACCAATGACGGGCGCAAGGAAAGCAAAACTGGTTCCCTGTAGGCTGAGTAACCCAGATCCGATCGGGCCAATTTTTTTACACTGAATAAAAGTAGAAATACCAGAGGCAAACAGCGACATACTGATGATATAACTGGTGTTTGCTGCATCGAGTTTTAGGGCATTACAAATCAACAATGGTGGTGTAATAATCCCGACAAAGGAGGCGAGTACGTGCTGAAGTGCCACAAAAAAGGCTTCTACGGCTGGAGGTTTATCATATAAACCATAGATGAGTTCGGCGGCTACCTTGGGTGGTTCGTAGATGTCTTCTATAACTTCTTCTACGGGTAGATTAGGGCTAGATTGTGTCATTGTTTACTTTTAATCTTTAAGAAACAATGAGATTGTATACAAATAAACCTAAAATAAATTGTATTCAATAATACGCAAATTTACTGAAAAAATAACTTTGAGTTGATTAAAAGAATTTAATTTATTATTTATTCAATTTCCTGTAATAATCTGTAACACTCGTGACCAGTCGTCGAGTTCACCGACAATACGTTTAACAGGTTTTGGCCAGACTCTAACTAAGGTTGGTATTGCCGTCACATGATTCAATTCAGCTTCTTCGGGATGTTGCGAAATATCGATCACTTTTAGCGTATAAGGATAGCGTAAACCCTGTTCTAAAAGTTGATGGATGCTTTCTAGTGCGTGTTTAGTGACTCGATTATTGCCTGAAACAAATAAGCGTAAAATATAGCCTTGAGAACGATCGCTCTTTGAAACCAAATCATCTAAATCTACTTCGACTGAAGGCTCTACACTAGACCCGATCCGATCTTGACCACTCATTCTGACTATTAAATCATGGGATTCCCACAGTTGAGGAAATGAAGCACGATAAGTTTCTAACAACATGAAATTAGAAGATTCTTCTTGCCAAGGGGCGACTTGCCATTCTTGATCAGTCTCAAAAACAGCATTGAGTAAATCTTGATAGCGTTGGACGGCAGGGTATATTTCAGCACTGATTTGTATCTTTTGAGTGTAGGGATCACGCCATCGATCTAGGGTTGCGGTATAACCGGGGATCAGAAAATGGGGTGGTTCAGACAAACTCAATAAATCTTGTAGGGCGACACAAAGACTTAAATGCCACTGACTTTGTTTACTTGGATCAATGCAGTAAATTAAATCGCCTCCTGGGGTAAATAGGGCGATTCCTTTAAATAATTCTGGTTTGGTAACGGCGTTGGATTTCAAAGCGATTGAAACGATAGCGGGGGTAGATCAGGGGAGTCATGCAAGCATTCACCGTTTCTACCCTGAATTTTTCTGTATTTATTTTAGATTTTACCTCGTAGCATCATGGCTAATTCGTTGGGAATCGGTGACATCTCCATCGCGGTTTCTTCAGTAATGCGACCTTCTTGATAAAGATTAAAGAGTGATTGATTGGTTGTAATCATTCCATCATATTCACCATCTCTCATCAGTTCTAGAATTTCATCATTTTTTCCCTGACGAATATAGTCTTTGACGGTTTCAGTATTGACCATGATGTCATGATATGCTGCCCGTTTACCGTCTGTGGTACGGCAAAGTCCTTGAGCAATAATCGCAACTAATGATTCTGCGATCGCTACCCGCATGGCCTCCCGTTCGTCTGCGGTATACAGGGTTAAAATCCGTTCTAAGGTTTTGACTGCGCTATTAGTGTGTAAAGTCCCGAAGACTAAGTGACCTGTTTGGGCGGCTTTGAGGGCAGTATTCATGGTTTCTTTGTCCCGCATTTCCCCAACTAGAATGATATCTGGGTCTTCACGTAAAGCGGCTTTGAGGGCATTATCAAACTTATGGGTATGTATGCCGACTTCCCGTTGTTTAATAAGCGATCGACGGCTTTGATGAACAAATTCTACAGGATCTTCGATGGTGATGATATGTTTGGCGTGTTCTTTATTAATGTAGTCTACCATCGCCGCGAGTGTGGTTGATTTACCTGAACCTGTTGGCCCAGTAATCAAAATTAAGCCTTTGTGAACGTCCGAGACATCTTGAAAGACCATCGGTAAGCGGAGTTGTTCTAGGGTCAAAATCTTCAAAGGAATGAGACGTAAGACCATTCCAGCCCCTCTGAGACTATCAAAAATGTTGATCCGCACCCTCGCGTATTCATATTGGGTAGCACCGTCAAATTCTAATTCTTTTTTAAAGCGCAGAATTTCTTCTTCGGATAGAATTTCTCTAATCCAACTCATAAAAGTGTCTGAATCTACTTCTGGATAGTCGAGGATGATGATTTCACCGCGATCGCGCATTCGAGGTTTTTCACCGACTCCTAAATGCAAGTCAGAATACCCTTCATCAAAGGCCATTCGTACTAATTTTTCTAGGCTGGGGTGATGTGGAGAACGTCCCCGTCTGGGTGGTTGTTGTGGGGCGGGTGGGGGTGGCGGGGGTGCAGGAGGACGGAAAACGGTTCCAGTTGGGGCAGTACGTGGGGGAAATTGACTGGGGTTTGCAATTTGGGTTAGATCAGACGGTGGACTGGTCTGAAGATTAGTTGCTGTGGGTGGAGAAGTATTAGGAATGGGTGGCGGTGGCGGTGGAATGGGTGGACGGGATGATTGAGTCATAGAAAATTCAAAGGATAAATAATGATTTTTCTGAATAGTTTCAATGAACTATAAATCCTGTTCAAATTTCTTTACAGCAATGCTTAATTGAAGTAACCCAAATTGAGCAGTGATCTCTATCAATTAGTTTGCCCAAATTCACTCAATGATTACTCCGTTGAACTACTGAACTTACTTATCAATGGATTTAAGTATTTATACTTTTTTAGTTCTATGAGAAACATTTTTGCTAATGATTAAATTTTGTAAAGCCTACTCGAATCAGTGCTTTTTGTAAAGCCGAGAGACTACTAAGTATTTAAACTTATGTCTTGGGATCAAGGAATAAAGTACTGTTTTTACCTCTTTGGGGATAGAAAATGATTTTAAGAAATTAACTTAGATGAGCGAAGAATGTAACGAAGTACAAAGCTTATCATAGTTTTTTTTGCTTGTCTGTAAAGTAATCTTACAAACTGCTCATCTAGTTCAGAAATTTTTCTATACTGGTTTTCACAAATTGAAAAAATCAGAACGAAAATCCGTACTTCCAACCGTATTATTAACAGAGGGATAAAGCTATGCAGTTAACCGAAAAAAATACTTGGCATCAAGTCGAAACTCTGGTTGTTTTAAAAAGTTTTCTAATTTGGTCTTTTACATTAACAGTTTGTTTACTGGTGATCGGATTTCCACTCATTGTTTTAATGATGACAGTAGGAGCATTATTAGCTGTAATTTTACATTCAGTTTTACCCGTTAGTTCAGTGCTATTAGTTGCGGGTAGCATGATTAGTTTAAATTTATTAGCCGTTTTCATCGGTGCAGGTTTGTTAACAGCAAAAGGTATTCATCCTCAAGAAGTTAGTTGGCTCAGATGGCTGCATGGTGAAGATAAGCCCGCAAATATTTCTGTTTATGCGTCTTGTCCCCTAACTTGTGAGTTATCTCGTTCCTAAAATGAGCAATTTTTATCATTATTTCTCCAAGCTAGTGCAGCCCGGTAATGACCGGGTTTTTTCATGAAAACGTTTAAAAGAATGCCATAATAATAAGTTATGTGATTTGGTCAATATGCTCTAGCAATGATTGTTAACTGGACGAATAGCCGTGCGAACCGTTTAAGTGCATTACCTCCCTACGTTTTTGCTCGTCTCGATGAACTAAAAGCCCAAGCGAGGGCGCAAGGAATTGATTTAATCGATTTAGGAATGGGCAACCCTGATGGTTTAGCCCCCAAACCCGTCATCGAAGCAGCTAGAGAAGCTTTCGCCCATGCACCTTTTCATGGCTATCCCCCCTTTGAAGGAACAGCTAGTTTTAGGGAAGCAATTACAGCATGGTATCAACGTCGCTACGGTGTAGATCTCAATCCTGATAATGAAGCCCTACCTTTACTCGGTTCTAAGGAAGGATTAACCCATTTAGCCCTAGCTTATATTAATCCTGGTGATGTCGTACTGGTTCCGAGTCCCTCCTATCCGCCACATTTTCGAGGCCCGTTGATTGCAGGTGCTACATTATATCCGATTATTTTAAGTGCGAAACAAGACTGGTTAATCGATATAACCCAAATTCCCGATGAAATTGCCCACAAAGCAAAAATTCTCTATTTTAATTATCCCAGTAACCCAACAACAGCCACCGCGCCCAGAGAATTCTTTGAAGAAATCGTAGCGTTTGCCCGTCACTACGAAATTATGTTAGTCCATGACTTGTGTTATGCTGAACTCGCTTTCGATGATTATCAACCCACTAGCTTACTAGAAATACCTGGGGCTAAAGAAATTGGCGTAGAATTTCATACCCTCTCTAAAACCTATAATATGGCAGGTTGGCGTGTGGGTTTTGTCGTGGGAAATTCCGATATTATCCAAGGGTTACGGACTTTAAAGACCAATTTAGATTACGGGATTTTTTCGGTTCTGCAAAAAGCGGCGGAAACGGCTTTACAATTACCCGATGAATATGTTAAGCAAGTCCAAGATCGTTATCGTCAACGCAGAGACTTTTTAATCAAAGAATTTACTGAATTAGGTTGGGACATTCAACCATCAAAAGCAACCATGTATCTTTGGCTTCCTTGTCCAGTGGGCCTCAATTCGACTGATTTCGCCCTCGATGTGTTGCGTAAAACTGGTGTCGTTTTAACCCCTGGTAATGCTTTTGGTGAAGGTGGCGAAGGATACGTGAGAGTCAGTTTAATTGCTGATGTTGATCGCCTTGGTGAAGCTCTCCAACGCATCCGAGACGCAGGAATCCGTTACAATCATTAAGAGCGTTGCTGTAGTTTCCGATAAACATCTCTAAGATCCACATCATGATAGGCCAAAGCGACCAAAGTATGATAGAACAAGTCAGCGACTTCTGAAGCGATCGCATCTTGATCATCATCTTTACACGCCATGACGACTTCAGCTGATTCTTCCCCAATTTTTTTCAGAATCTTGTTGTCTCCCCCTTCAAACAGTTTGCAGGTATAAGATTCGGGTTTGGGGTTAACTCGACGATCGACTATCACGCGATACAATTGGGATAACATATCAGCCGATGGTGGAATGATTTGACCTTCAATCTGATGAAAACAGCTTCTTTCACCCGTATGACAAGCAATATCACCAACTTGCTCGATCAACATCAATAAAGCATCGCTATCACAATCGTAGCGAATCGAATGGACTTTTTGCAGATGTCCCGATGTTGCCCCTTTGTGCCATAATTCTTGACGCGAACGACTCCAGTACCAAGCTTCTCCAGTTTCGAGGGTTTTAAGAAGGGATTCTGAGTTCATCCAAGCCATCATTAATACTGTACCATCTAAATAATCTTGGGCAACAGCAGGAACTAACCCCTGTTCGTTGTAGCGAATTTGATCCAACGGAATAGCATTGATTAAAGCAGACATAATTCTTGGGGGTTTCAATTTAAAAAAATTTGCTCACAAATCATTATAGATTCTGATCGCGGAAGGCGGTCATCGCAGGCACCGACTTTAAAAGTCGGTGTACCGATAACTTTCATTAACGCGACGTTGATCAAGCCACTGTTGTAAAATAATGGTTGCTGCTTGACGATCAATCGCGCCTTTATCTCTAGTCGAAAAACGTTTTTGTCTTTTTAGCTGTTCTTCGGCTTCAACTGAGGTTAATCGCTCATCAATATACTCTAAAGGCAATTCTAAAGCGTTGGCTAAACGTTGGGCGTATTTTTGGACTTGTTTAGCTTGAGTACCGATCGTACCATTCATTGCATAGGGTAAACCGATCACTAAAATTTCTGCTTCCCTTTCGTCTACTATTTTTTTAAACTGTTCTACATCATTGGCAAAAGACGTTCTAACAACAGTGGTTAAACCCGTTGCAAATAATCCTAAACCATCGCATCCTGCAACACCTATCCGTTTACCTCCGATATCCAACCCCAGGGCTGAGATTTTTTTCATTTTGATTTTTAAAAGGGTTGAGCGATCGTACTTTTAAACCTAAGCTAATTATATGATTCTTGCCAAACAAGTTAAACTGAAAAGATAATCCTAAAAAACCTCGATACGGTTTAATGAAAATAAGTCGAGCCAGATCCTAACCCTAAAAACACATGGCCAATTTACATCAATATGAGAGTCAGCAACTACATACCCCTGGCTCAATTCAACCCTATGGTATCTTATTTTCGTTGACTGAACCTGATCTCAGGATTACGCACGTTAGTCAAAATATCCAATACTTTTTAGGGATTAAACCGCAAAATCTCCTCAATCAACCTCTGAAGAAGCTTCTAAACCCTTCACAACTTCAAAACATTAACCAGACGCTTTCTCAGACAACGAGAATCAACAATTCTCACCAAATCTCTCTCACTACATCTGCGGGAACCAAAGAATTTCATGGCATCGCCCATCGTTTAGCAGATACGATTACTGTAGAATTAGAACCGAAAACTGTTGAAGAATCGGAAAATTTACCTGATTTTTTTGCTTGGGTGAGTAATGCGCTAGCTAATTTACAAAAAACCTCAAGATTAAAAGAATTTTTGCAGTTAGTCGCGTCTGAAGTCAAAAATATTACTCAATTTGACCGAGTAATGGTCTATCAATTTGACTCACAAGATGCGGGTGAAGTGGTTGCCGAGGCTAAAAATGAAAATCTTTATCCCTATCTAGGTTTACACTTTCCTGCACCTGATATCCCTCCAGAGTCGAGAAAGCTCTACTTAGAATGTCGTCTGCGATACATTCCAGACATGACCGCCCCTCCTATTGATATTCTAGCCGCTCCAGATGCTGCACATAGCCAAACGCTGGATCTCACTTCAGTCAGTCTTAGGAGTGTTGAATCTTGTTGTGTGGAATATCATCACAACATGGGTGTTGCTGCACTTTTAGTGATTTCTTTAATTAAAGATGGTAAACTTTGGGGGTTAATTTCTTGTCACAACTACACCCCCAAAACTTTACCCTATCCTGTACGAGTGGCTTGTGATTTATTGGGACAGTTTGCCTCATTAGAATTAGCTAATAAAATCGCCCAAGAGGAATTAGACGATAAAGTCAAATTACAATCGCTACACTCGGAAGTTCTAGAAGTGATGGCCAAAAAAGAGAATTTCAAAGATGCTTTATTATCTCCCGAATTGGGCTTACTAAAGCTGGCGAACGCGCAAGGGGCTGCAATTAGTTTAGATGATGAAATGGTGGTAGTCGGGAATACCCCTAGTCAAGAAGCAATTAATCAATTGATTGAATGGATTGAACCGCAAATCAATGACAGTCTTTTTTATACCGATTCTATTTCTAAATTATATCCAGGAGCCGCTTTTTATAAAAATGTGGCTAGTGGGGTTCTGCTGTTACGCATCTCCCAAACCCGACGTTACTATATTATCTGGTTTCGTCCTGAAGTGATTCAGACCGTTAATTGGGCAGGTAATCCTTTAGAATCAATACAAGTGGGGGCGGATGGAAACTTGGTAATGTCTCCGAGGAAGTCTTTCGCACTCTGGCAAGAAACAGTCCGTTTTGTCTCTAAACCTTGGAAAAACAGTGAACTTGAAAGTGCGATCGAGTTTCGCAATGCGATCATCGGTTTAATCTTAACTCAGGCTGATGAATTAGCCAAGTTGAATCAAGAGTTAGAACGTAGTAACTTAGAACTTGCTTCCTTTGCCTTTGCTGCTTCTCATGATCTCAAAGAACCTCTTAGAGGGATTCACAATTACTCGGTTTTTTTGCTAGAAGATTATACAGATGTTCTCGATGAATTGGGAATTGAACGCTTACAGACACTAGTGCGTTTAACCCACAGAATGGAATCTTTGATTGATGTTCTACTGAAATATTCGCGTTTAGGACAAGCGGAATTAAATTTAGAAACGCGCAATCTTAATTTCTTACTCGAACAAGTGATTAATGTGTTTAATGTCAGTTATAGCGATCATGATTTAGAAATTCGTGTGCCTCGTCCTTTACCGATAGTTCGTTGTGATTCGGTGTTAATTAGTGAAGTGCTTAGTAATCTACTTAGTAATGCTTATAAATATAATAATAAGACAGAAAAATGGGTAGAAATCGGCTATTTAGATCCCCAAGCGCAAGTCGAAAAAAACTGGATCGACGAAGTACAAGCTTTAGACGCACCACCTGTATTTTATGTCAAAGATAATGGCATCGGTATCCGCGATCGTCATCAAGAAACTATTTTCCGACTCTTTAAGCGACTCCATGCACAAAATAAGTTCGGTGGTGGGATTGGTGCAGGTTTAACGATTACTAAAAAAATTGTTGAACGACACGGCGGATTAATTTGGGCTGAATCTGTCTACGGAGACGGTACAACATTCTACTTTACGCTACAATCTTATAGTATAAAAAGCAACTAAACTTTAATAAAAAAATATAAAATAATACAATGATAATCATTCATGATCAACCTTTGCTAGTGGCAGAGGACAGCGACGAAGACTTTGCAGTTTTCCAACGCTTCATGAGGCGATTCAATGTTCAAAATCCCATTTATCGATGTTCTGATGGCGATGAAGTTCTCGATTATCTCTACCAAGAGGGAGAATATAAAAGTGAAATTGATGCACCACGTCCGTCAGTGATTCTCTTAGATCTCAATTTACCCGGTTTAGATGGTCGTGAATTGCTGAAAAAAATCAAGCAAGATGAAAGTTTTAGGAAAATTCCGATCGTTGTTTTTACTACATCTTCTAATCCTGATGATATTGAGTTATGTTATCAAAGAGGCGCAAATGGCTATTTAATTAAACCAGTGGGAACACCAGAATTACAAAAAACGATACACTCATTTGTCAATTTTTGGCTGGAAACGAATATCCCACCTAATTTTCAATCCAGTGAAACAATTAGATAACTTTACCGAAAAATTGGGTTTAAAGCCCCGTCGAATGGAGACGGCTTTATTCTTCTATTATATTTTTTATCTACAACTTTTTGTAATAAAATAGCTTTATGCTAATTAGAGAGGCTAAGCTACTAAACGGGACAAAAGAGCAATACTTAGCTCTTGATGAAGCTATTCGGACTGCCCAATTTATTAGAAATAAGGCGGTTAGATACTGGATAGATAATTCCAGAGTGAGTAAAGCCGATTTGTATGGGCTGTGCAAAGCAAAGACATAGCTAAAGAGTTTCCTTTTGCCAAGAAGTTAAACTCATCAGCTAGACAAGCTAGTGCCGAAAGAGCATGGCAGGCTATTTCTAGTTTTTATACTCGTTGCAAGAAGAAGGAGAAGAAAAAGGGATACCCTAAGTTCAAAAAAAATACTCGCTCGGTCGAGTACAAAGTATCAGGATGGAAATTATCAAATGACTGCATGAGTATTGCGTTTAGCGATGGTTTTAACATTGGTACTTTGTCTTTGTATTGTAACTTTGAAACACGAGAAGACTTATTTAGACTTAAGATAAATCGTGTTCGTGTTGTCAAAAGAGCAGATGGATATTATGCTCAATTCTGCTTCGATACAGACCGATCTGAACAAGGAGAATATACAGGTAACGTTATTGGTTTAGACTTAGGATTAAAGTATTTATACAAAGACCAAAATGATAACGCGGTGGTCTACCCTCAGTATTTAAGGAAGTCTGAAAAACGACTAAAAAAACTACAGAAGCGGTTAGGTAGAAAATTTAATAAGGACAAGAAACCTCAATCAAATAACTACCATAGAACAAGAAAAAGACTCTCGGTACTTCACCTAAAAATCCAAAGGCAGCGTAAAGACTGGGCGATTAAGCAAGCTCGGTGCGTGGTTCACTTCTCAGATGTGATTGTCGATGAGGATTTAAAAGTATGTAATCTGGTTAAAAATCACCACTTGGCTAAGTCAATTTCTGATGTTAGTTGGTATCAGTTCACAACTTGGTTAGACTACTACGGGAAAATCTGGAATAAAGCAGTGGTATCGGTCTCACCTAACTACACATCTCAAGATTGTTCTAACTGTGGTCATCGAGTTAAGAAAAGCCTTAGCACTAGAACTCATTCATGTTCTGTATGTCAAACAGAAATTTGTCGTGATAAAAATGCGGCAATTAATATTTTAAAAAAGGGCATGAGTATTTTAGGAATGGAATGGCAAAACAGCGAAAAACGCGGTCTTGGGGTCTCCCCAAGTAAAGCGATTTTTCAAGACAGTACCTTTGGGCAAAAGGAATCTGCCTCTACCGAGGAAAAGCATGGGGAGAAAACCGCCTCTGCTATTGAAGGGAAACCTAATATAGTAAGTGGATTTCTGTGAACCATGAATAAGAATCTCCGCCGTTCACGGCGTGAGAGTATGTCAAATTTTGATAAGATTTTATTCAAACTTATACAAAATATGAAACAATTTAAAACAAAGGTTGACATATTCAAACCATGCTGTTATGAACTACAGCCAAACGCTTCTGATAGTTGATGATTGTACAGAGGATCGAGAAACGTATCGCCGCTATCTGTTGAAAGACCAACAACAGTCATATTGTATATTGGAAGCAGATTCGGCTGAGGAAGGTTTGAGTTTATGTCATAAGGTCGCTTGCGATGTCATTCTACTCGATTTCCAACTGCCTGAAATGAATGGCTTAGAATTTCTTGATGAATTAAGGAAAACTCATCATACCCTTCCTGTGATTATGCTAACCGCTTTTGGCGATGAAGCGATCGCAGTTCAAGCCATGAAAACTGGAGCGCAAGATTATTTAGCCAAAAACCATCTAAAGTCGGATATCCTACAATTAGCAGTACGAAGTGTTTTAGAAAGATCTCACTTACAGACTCAACTCAAGAAAACTCAAGAAAGACAGCGTGTAATTGCAACCATCGCCTTAAGAATTCGTCAGTCGCTAGATTTAGAACAAATTTTAATCACTGCTATTCTAGAGATCCAACACCTGCTAAACTGCGAACGAGTGGTGATTTGTCGGTATGAGTCAGCAGCCAATAATTTATTAAACATTGATTGGCATAGTTTAAGTGTCAAAGAACAAAAAGTTTGTTATCAGTTAAATTCTGAGGATAATAGACATAGACTTGCTGCTATCTGCGAAGTGGGTTCAAATAATGGTCGTTCTAATGGTCAAATTTCTAAAAGCATCAATACTAATTTAGAAATTCCTATTATTGTCGGTTCTTTCAACCAATCTAAACCGATACCTTGGGGTTTTTTAGTCGTGTATCAATATTCTAAGTCAAGACAATGGCATTTAGAAGAAATTGAAATGCTGCAAGAAGTCTCAGTACAACTCGCTTTAGCCATTCAACAAGCTGAACTTTTATCCAAAACCCAAGTGGCATTAGAAGAAGAAAAAAAACTGAACGCCTTAAAATCCCAAATTATCGCCACCGTTTCCCATGAATATCGAACACCCTTAGCAGCTATACTCGCAGCTGCCTCTACACTAAAATTACATGGAGAACAGTTAGAAAGTATAAAACAGCAAAGATTTCTCCAACTGATTGAAAACAAATCAAGATATATGTCACGATTGGTTGACGATATGTTAACCCTCAGTCGTTTTGAGCAGCAAAAAGCCGATTTTAATCCAATTCCTCTAGATTTACCGCAGTTTTTCGCCTCTCTTGTTGAAGAATATCGGCAAAACACTAACCAACATCAAATAAGTTTAAAACAAACAGGCAATTTTGAAGGTTTTAGGGCAGATCACAAACTATTGAAAAAAATCTTTGATAATTTGCTCTCCAACGCCGTTAAATACTCTCCAGATGGGGGGAAAATTGATATTAATCTGATTGGGCAAGCTTCACAAATTCTAGTTCAGATTCAAGACGAAGGCATCGGTATTCCCGAAGATGAACAAAGCAGCATTTTTCAATCTTTCCGTCGTGGCAGTAACATTGATACGATTCCTGGTACGGGCTTAGGATTATCGATCGTTCAAGCGAGTATCGAATTACATGGTGGTGAAGTTTTGCTGAAAAGCCAGTCAGGAAAAGGAACTCAAGTCACCGTGAACTTACCAAAACATCTACGTCAAGAGTGAAACATAGAGTTTTATCTTAGGTTGGCTAATAAATATTAAATTTTCTTGAATAATTCTCAAAAATATCTTAAGATTTTCTTTAGATTTGAAAATCACCTTATACCCTCGACTCATCCAACTTTAGGAGGAAGAGTTTAATGAAACCCAATCTGTTAAATCAACTTTGGCGTATTATCGATGAAACACCAACCCACATCCTATTAAATCTTGATGTTAGAGATTTAGTAGAACAAATGCTCTCAAAGTTGGACAACCTTAATTCCCTGACTCCAGAAGAAAGTTATTAGTTCGTGATTATATTCAAAACAAAACCCCACTCATTCGAGATTTAGCCTACGATCGCTTGTAAGAATTTTAGACTAAAAAAACAGTTTGCAATACATCTAAACTGCTGTAAGTAAAATTTTTTCATTGTATTAAGCCATAGTAGATGTATGACCGAAACATTGTGGCTTGATCAAACTGTATTTTTAATAAATTCATCAAGATAGAGATAAAAAGCAACGAATTTTATTAAAGATTTAAGAGGATTATTATCTCTACCTCTCTCAGATGTCTATAATTATCACAAGAATTGATAAATAAAGCCCTATCGTCAGCTACAAGGCTTAAATGGCAATTAGATAACAAACTTGATAATTTATATGACATCGATCAAAACACTGATTTTATCCTCTGTTTCTACGGCATTATTAGCAACGCCCAGTTTAGCCTTTGGTCAATTTACCGTAGAAGATATAGAAGGTGCAGTTGATATCTACTCTAATGTAAGAATCACTCATACGGATGATAGTCTTTATTTCAAAGCATCTGACAGCGAACTAACACTCATCATCAACAAAAAAGATTGCAAAATGGAAAAAGCGATCCAAGTTTGCAGTACGGGAAATGTCAGCGTTAATACCTATGGTGTTGATGAATCTTTAGACGTTGAGCAAATATAAAACTTCATTAAAAACCTTGCCCGTAGTCTTATTAAAATAAGTTCAGGTGGGCAATGATTTTTAAAACATTAATCAATATTTTTGAGAGATTAAAGCTGATCTTACGATTAAGAATACAGATTTTTTGCTCAACACCTGTAAAAATAAAAAATACTTGTTTGTTAGTCATTACCCCCTAGTCAAGACAATGACAAATGCTTCTGAGATCCCGCTACTCCATCTTTTAAATAACCGCTATCGAGTGATTCAAGTATTAGGTGAGGGTGGTTTTGGCCAAACCTTTTTGGCAGAAGATACACATATGCCCTCTAAGCGTAGGTGTGTAGTAAAACAACTTAAACCCATCAACGACAATCCAAAAATTCATCAACTGGTACAGGAGCGTTTTCAAAGAGAAGCGGCGATTTTAGAAACATTAAGCGAGAGTAATGCTCAAATTCCTAAGTTATATGCTTATTTTGCCCAGGGAGATCAGTTTTATTTAGTAGAAGAATGGATTGAAGGAGATACCCTGACTCAAAAACTTCAAAAAGAAGGTCTACTAAGTGAAAACGTTGTCAGAAAGATTTTAAGCCAAATTTTGACGGTAATAGATTATATTCACCAAAAAACTATTATTCATCGTGATCTTAAGCCAGACAATATCATATTGCGTCAACGAGATGCTAAACCTGTTTTGATTGATTTTGGTGCAGTCAAAGAAACAATGGGAACTGTACTTGATTCTAAAGGAAAAACTGAGCATTCGATTGTTGTGGGAACACCTGGATTTATGCCCTCTGAACAGGTATCAGGACGACCAATTTATTCGAGTGATCTTTATAGCTTAGGGTTAACTGCAATTTATCTATTATGCGGGAAATTTCCACAAGAACTAGAGACCGATCCTAGTACTGGTTCACTACTTTGGCGCAACGATACACCACCAGTAAGTGACGCTTTTGCTGCTATTTTGGATCAAGCCATTCAACTACATCCCCGCGATCGCTTTACCACAGCACGAGAAATGCTTCAAGCGTTGGGTCTAAATACAGTTACCTCTTCCCCAGTTCCTACAGTTGTTTCTCCTCCAACTCCTTCTGAAATCAAGACTATTGCTGTTGCCCCTGCATCTAAGTCCATAACTACTCAGATTTCATCATTACAAAGTCCTTCCGCACAAGGAAAGTGGAAAAAGGCTGTAATTATCGGTGGGCTGATTGGGGGGTCAATTCTAGCTAGTACATTTGCTTTGAGAACACCCCTTCTGAATGTTTTACAAGAAGATTCTCAAGAACCGAAACAAACTGCATCTAGCCCCACATCTGAACCTGAACCAACGCCAAATTCAACACCAATTCAAACCATCCCTAGCCCAACTCAGCCCACTATTACACCAAAAGATCCTCAACCCTCTCCAGAGCGTCCGAATTTTACAAATGCGGTGATTGTAGGAAGTCCTGGGAAGAAAAATATTCGATCTGGCCCTGGAACTAACTATCGTCAAAGACATATTGCTTACCCAGGGGATCGGGTTCAAGTGATTGGCTCTGAAACCGATCAAGGTGGCTACCGTTGGTACAAGATTTATTTTCCTAAATCGAAGGCTGAGGGCTGGATTGCGTCTCAATTGCTGATGATCGATGGTCAAAGTGTATCCCCCCAACCCACACCAACCGCAACAAGTAGTACAAATGCAACGATTATCGGGAGTCCAGGTAGTAAGAATATTCGGACGGGGCCAGGAACGAATTACAGAGCGCGACATATTGCCTACCCAGGGGATCGGGTACAAATTATCGATCAAGATTACGATCAAGGGGGTTATCTTTGGTATAAAGTCTATTTTCCCAAGTCGGGGGCTGACGGTTGGATTGCTGCACAATTAATTAAAGTGGATTAAACCCTATTAGCGAGGTTGTATGAAATCCTTAGCCAGCCTGAAACTGATACTGATCAGTCTTATAACCGCTTTAGTGATCGTTGGACTTGGGATCAGTCTTCAACTCATGCTGAGACCGCCTAACTCTCCTCAAGTTCCTGCTACGGTACCCACGCCACCTCCTGTTATTAGTGCATCGCCAATTGTTCCGACTCCTATAACGCCAGATTTACCGCCAGTTCTACCACCGCGCCCCCTAACACCTCAGCCTCCACAAATTCAATCGAACTCAGAAATTCCACCCGTTGTTACGCCATCCCCCCCACCCGCATTACCTCAAATACCTACTCAGATAGTCAGTTTGTATGGTCATCTCCCCTATCAAGAAGACGAGCCACAGCGTTTAGTACAAGTTGGTTCTTATTACAATCGGATCGAGTATTTAGATATCGAAGCAGCAGAAGCATTCAATCGCATGAAGTTAGATGCTAAAACCAATGGAATAAGTCTTAAATTAATTTCAGGATTTCGCTCGATTGCTGATCAAGAACAACTGTTTACTAAGCAGATTCAACGACGAGGGAGTAAGGAAGCAGCATCCAAACTAAGTGCGCCTCCAGGTTATAGTGAACATCATACGGGTTATGCGATCGATATTGGCGACGAACAACAACCTAATACTGATCTTAAGTTTGAGTTTGAAGATACGGAGACCTATCGCTGGTTAACTGCTTATGCAGGCAATTATGGCTTTGAATTGTCCTTTCCACGTAATAATTTTCAAAAAGTTAGTTTTGAACCTTGGCACTGGCGATATGTTGCGTCTCCTCGCTCTCAGCAAATTTTTGCAACGGCTAGAAGTTTTTTACACTAAAATTTTGACTTGACAAAAAAACACCTGTAAGCTTACTAAAGATAATTTCAATAAGACTAACAGGCGATTTTTAAGATTATTTAGATTCAATAGAGCCGATTAATGATTAACGTATTATACGCCTACCATTTTCTTTTCCATTTGCTCTCTGCTCCAGAACCGACCTTGTGCGATCGCTTCGATAAATTTTTGTCCGATACTGTGCATATCGCTACCGTTTTGACTGGTGACAATTCCATTATCAGTGTGAACTTTTCCGTTAGAGCCAGCCTTATCAAAGTTTACGCCTTTAAGATGGGCTTGTTTGAGTAGCTCAACCCCTTCGCCCACTGCTGCGATTGGTTTACAATGTTTGAACGCCTCATGAACAAACTCGATCGCATCATCTTTATTCACTAGCATTTCTACGCTTTGTTTGCCACCTGGAACATACACCGCGTCAAACATAACTGATGCAGCCGTGAGGAAGGTCTGATTAACTTCGATTTCTTGACCGTCAGCACTTTTAATTGTTCCTTTAAACTCGGAGACAATTTGAGGTAATACACCCGCTTGTTTTAAGAGTTCTTTCATCTCCATTATTTGAGAAGAATTGACCCCATCCGCCGCTAAAATAGCCACTTGACGAGTTTTAGCCGATTTCTCCATCTTCTCTTTCATTTTTTCCATACTGACGGCGGGCGAACTTTTCCCGTGATTTTCGGTCGCTGCTTTAGTGGGGGCGGCAACACCAATACCTTTAGCCACGAGTTTAGCCAATTCGTGATCTACTTGATTAAATAACTCGACCATCCGTTCCCGAATTGCGAGGGTTTGTACTTTACCTAACTCAAAGTGAGCCGCTTTTACTAAATGCTCTTTCTCGATATCAGTCAGACTATTCCAGAACAAGGTTGCTTGGCTAAAATGATCTTTAAAAGTTTCGCTACGTTTACGAACCTTATTTCCTTCTAATTGTTCAGAGTAATGACTAAAAGCACTCATCCCTTCGGGTGTCATCATCGGACAACCACCCCCCAGAGAATTCGGGTAATAATTGGTACGTCCCTGTTTAATATTCGTCTGCATAAAACCGTCTTGTTGATTATTATGAACGGGACAGACGGGACGGTTAATCGGTAAGTGAGCAAAGTTAGCACCGAGACGATAAAGTTGCGTATCGTGATAGGAGAAGATCCGACTTTGCAGTAGTGGGTCGTCGCTAAAATCAATCCCTGGTACAACTCGTCCTGGATGAAAAGCAGATTGCTCGGTTTCGGCAAAATAGTTATCGGGGTTACGGTTTAAAACCATTTTTCCGACGGGTATAACGGGTACAAGTTCTTCTGGAATAAATTTAGTCGAGTCTAGAATATCAAATCCGAATTTCAGTTCGTCTTCTTCTTCAATGATTTGGACACCTAACTCGTACTCTGGATAATGACCCATTTCGATCATTTCCCAAAGATCACGCCGATGATAGTCTGGATCTTTTCCTGAAAGTTTTTGTGCTTCATCCCACACAAAAGAATGGACACCGAGTAAAGGCTTCCAGTGGAATTTAACAAAGCGTGCCTTACCTTGCTCATTAACGAAGCGGAAGGTATGAACCCCAAATCCTTGAATCATGCGATAGCTTTTAGCCAATGTACGATCACTAAGAAACCACATGATCATGTGCATCGATTCAGGGACTAATGAGATAAAATCCCAGAAATTGTCATGGGCTGATGACGCTTGTGGTATTTCGTTATTGGGTTCAGGTTTGACAGCGTGAATGATATCGGGGAATTTAATTCCATCTTGGATAAAAAAGACTGGAATATTATTCCCGACAAAATCATAGTTACCTTCTTCGGTATAAAACTTAATCGAGAAACCCCGTACATCTCGAACGGTATCAGCAGAACCACGAGAACCCCCTACATTAGAAAAACGAACAAATACAGGTGTTTTGACTGAAGGATCTTGCAAAAATTTCGCTTTTGTGTAATTGGCCATCGATTCATAAACTTGAAAATAGCCATGCGCTCCTGCACCTCTAGCATGAACAACCCGTTCGGGGATGCGTTCACGGTCAAAGTGGGACATTTTTTCTAAATGATGAAAATCTTCTAGGAGTGATGGCCCACGTTCACCCGCTTTAAGGGAATTGTCGGTATCACTAATACCTACCCCTTGGTTAGTCGTCATATATTCGCCTACTTCTTGGCGAAACGGCTCCATGTCTTTGATCTTGCTTTGTTCGTTAACTTGATGATTGTTCGGCTCGCTCATGGTGTTCCTCTTTCGGATTGCATCGACCTCTACTCTGACGGAAATCGAAACTATAAAACCTCAACCAAAAGCAGTATTTTTTTAAAAGCCAAATTTATCCCAAGGTAGAATTAACTATTTGTTTAGAGACAAAACTCTTGAGAAGTATGTATAATTTACCAACTCAATAATAGTAAGTGTATTGTTGAAGACACTAAGCCAATTAATAAATTATTTCACTAATTATTAGCATATTAACCTCGCATCTATTATCCATCTTTTGGCTTATTAATAAACTAACTTCGTGAAAATGGATTAATTATTTGAGGTAATGGTTAGCACGTTAGCCCTGTTGTAAATCACTGCGTAGGCAATTCATATTATAGAACGCTTACGCAGCTTTTAAATTATTACTTCAGATTCATTGCATTAGACAATTGGCGTTTAAAAACGTAGCTTGCTCCTAATATACCTAAAGTCAAAACTCCAAAGGACGAATTAGGTTCGGGAACGGGGCAGACTTGTTGAAATGTAACAGATCCTCCATGAGGATTCATGGGTAAAGGGCCACCCGTTGGCGAACAACCTCGTGATACGCGTGGTGGAGGTGGATTACCAATCGGCGTTGATGCAATATACCATGTTTGTCCAGTTTGAGTAAAAGTGTCAATCAATAGACCAGGAGGGGGAGGAGTTAAGGAGATTGTAGGCGAAGTCCATGCTGTACTGGGTAGAAAAGTATTGGTATTGTCTTCAAGTCCATCCCCTTCTAAATCGGTCACTTGATAGGAGAGAGGTTGCCCAGTTGTAGCAGGAAGAAAGTAGGTAAAGTCTGACGGCCCACTCGGCACAATTCCGCCCACAATAATATCAAAGTTAGCAATTGGAGGAATGAAAACGGGATTGGTAGAGGTATAGTTCCCCACTAGACGCAGAACCTCAACATCATCAGGAATATCAGGGTAAAGGGTAAATGCTGGAGGTGGTGTTGGCCCGTTTAAATTAGCATTCTTAATCGCACTACTACCTAAATCATAGGTTGTACCATCTGTTCGATAGCCGGTTGCTGACGTAATCTGAAAAGTTCCTTCTGTAGAAAACCCTCCATTTAGAGGAATTGAAGGTGGTGGAACTATTTGCAGTGAATATCCCCAAGCTGGAATCCCAGTTAGAGAAAAAGCTACAGCAAGTAGACCTGTATATTTCAAAGTAGTAACAAAGTTCATTTTGTTCATATTTTATTCAAAAAAGTTAAGTTCTTGATAGACAAAATTAGAGCTATTTTTTAGCTCAAAGTATTTATTTAATCAAGATGTAATAGATATAGCAAAATAGTTTTCAAATGTCAAAACAATATCAATTTGTTTGATTTATGTATGAATACAAGCTTTAAAGCACATAGAATGTATAAGTTTCTTTTTTCTTAATTAATTTTTAAAAATGTCAAAATAATATGATCTTTATGAACTTTAAATTTAAAAAAAGTTATAAATTGATATTTTTTAAGTTTTAAAATTTGATTTTTCAACTGAATGTCTTTACAAAGCAAACAGTAAAGCTTGTATTTTTTAATACAAATATACTAGGAAGCATCAAAAGTAGCAAAACGAGAGGTACAGTTTGGTTAAAGAGCAATGTCCTTAGCCCAAAACATGAATTTATTGATTGAATAGCTTGGTGTTTCTACCTGAAAGTAGATTACGATAAACCTCCCAAGATAGAGGCATAAATGAGGGTTTAGCCAGAAACTGAGTAATAACTTGAGTGTTTAATGGGAGGGCTTTTATCAATATGCAGCTTAAAGAAAAAGTAGCTGTGATCAGTGGGGCTGGATCGGGAATAGGTCGTGCCACAGCCTTATTGTTAGCGAAAGAAGGTGCTAAGGTTGCAACCATTGATCGCACTCCTAAAAATAGTCAAGAAACTGTTAATCAAATTCAAGAACAAGGAGGCGAGGCGATCACGGTAGAGGGTGATATATCTCAACCAGAAAAAGTACAACAAGCTTACGAACAAATTTACCAAAAATGGGGACGCATTGATCTTGTTTTTGCTAATGCGGGAATTAATGGCGTTTGGGCTCCAATTGAAGATTTAGATCCTCAAGAATGGGATAAAACGATTTCCATTAATCTTACTGGAACTTTCCTAACAATTAAATATGCAGTGCCTTACTTAAAGAAACA
Source organism: Chroococcus sp. FPU101 (assembly GCF_017312365.1). GTDB lineage: Bacteria > Cyanobacteriota > Cyanobacteriia > Cyanobacteriales > Microcystaceae > Chroococcus. The sequence goes on along the minus strand of NZ_BLJI01000002.1, from coordinate 123,120 downwards.
AGGTGGGGCTATTGTCATTAATTCTTCGGTTAATGGAACACGGATGTTTAGCAATACGGGTGCTACAGCCTATTCTTCTACGAAAGCGGGACAAGTTGCTATGGCGAAAATGTTAGCCGTCGAATTAGCCCGTCAAAAGATTCGGGTTAATGTGATTTGTCCTGGAGCGATCGACACTGATATTGATGATAATACGGATCATCAGAATTTAGACAAAGTTGAAATCCCCGTTGAATTTCCCGAAGGAGAGATCCCCTTAACGGGAAAAAACCCAGGAACTTCCGAACAAGTCGCTCAATTGGTTTTATTTCTTCTTTCTGATAACTCTAGTCACATTACAGGGACAGAAGTTTGGGTCGATGGTGGTCAATCTTTACTAGAAGGGTGAAGTTGCTATTCTGTCAAGTCAATTTATCGAAAATTAATTCCTCGCAGTTCATTTTAAAAAATCTATTATTCAGTCACGGGATGTTATGCCACAGTATTTCGGAAAATTACAAACAAACGAACAACCTTGGTCAGTCATCGAACCTATTAAAGGAATTGAAAAAAGCGAGCGCTCTATCGATTTTCATTGCGGTAAATCACTGTTTAAAATTAGTATACTTGCATCCAATTTAATTCGAGTTCGTTTAGCCCCTACTGGCGAATTTCAGCCGCGACGTTCTTGGGCTGTTGCAAAAAAAGATGGCGACTGGAACAAAACACCTTTTGAAGTTACAGAACAGAATGAAAATATTAGTATTCAAACCGAACAGATCAAAGTTACCATTGAACGCAACCAAGGACGGATCGAATGTAGCGATCATAATGGTCAGCCATTTGCCTGTGATGCCGAAATTGGGATGGGTTGGCATACTGGGGCAGTTGCAGGATGGAAAATAATCGAACCCGATGAACATTTTTACGGGTTTGGGGAACGGACTGGACTACTTGATCAACGCAGTGAAATTAAGACGAATTGGACAGTAGACTGTATCGATTACAATTCTCTCACCGATGAAATGTATCCTGCCATTCCATTTTTTATGGCATTACGTCCCAATTTGTGCTATGGGATTTTCTTAAATAGTACCTATTGGAGTCAATTTGATATCGGTGTGACTAAACTAGGGATCTGGAAAATGGAAACCCGTAGCCCAGAATTAGATTATTACATCATTTACGGGACAGAACCCTCACAAGTAATACAAACGTATACAGAACTAACTGGACGCATGACCTTACCGCCGCGTTGGTCATTAGGTTATCATCAGTCACGTTGGGGATATGATTCAGAAGATGTGGTTCATGAGATCGCCCAAGAATTCCGTAACCGTCAGCTACCCTGTGATGTCATTCACTTAGATATTGATTATATGCGCGGCTATCGGGTCTTTACTTGGAGTCCAAAACGTTTTCCTCATGCAGAACAACTTTTAAGTCAATTAAAAACAGAAGGGTTTAAAGTCGTTCCCATTGTCGATCCGGGGGTAAAATATGAACCAGAAGCAGACTACGCTCCATTTGATGAAGGGATAAAAAACGATTATTTTGTCCGTAAGCCCGATGGACAACTGTTTCATGGTTATGTCTGGCCCGAAAAAGCCCTATTTCCAGATTTTATCAACCCTGAAGTCCGAAAATGGTGGGGAGACAGTCATAAAGTTCTAACCGATGCAGGGGTTGCAGGTATTTGGAATGATATGAATGAACCTTCGATCTCAGACCGTCCTTTTGGTGATAAAGGTCAAAAAGTTTGGTTTCCATTAGAGAGTTTACAGGGGCCAGCTGATGAACAAGTCACCCATGCAGAAACCCATAATATTTACGGTTTGATGATGGTGCAAGCTTGTTATGATGGGTTGTTACATTTACGTCCGAATGAACGCCCCTTTTTATTAACTCGTTCGGGTTATGCAGGGATACAAAAATGGTCTTCGGTTTGGATGGGTGATAACCAAGCAACTTGGGAACATCTGGAACTATCTTTACCGATGCTATTTAATATGGGTTTATCGGGTATTCCATTTGTTGGCTGTGATATTGGTGGGTTTGCAGGAAATGGTAACGCAGAACTGTTCACTCGTTGGCTACAAGTCGGTATGCTGTATCCCTTTATGCGGGCGCATTCAGCGATGTCTACAGCCCGTCGTGAACCATGGGTTTATGGTCAACGTATTGAGGATATTTGTCGAGAATATCTTAACTTACGTTATCGTTTAATCCCTTATTTATATACGCTGTTTTGGCAAACGACCCAAACAGGTGCGCCGATTTTCCGTCCGCTTTTGTATGATTATCCTAATGATCTCAAAACTTATCAATTACACGACCAAATTCTGTTAGGTTCTTCTTTAATGGCTGCACCTGTCTATCGTCCTGGGGTAGAATATCGAGCAGTCTATCTACCCGATGGTGTTTGGTATGATTGGTGGACGGGTACATCGTATGAAGGTAATAGTCATATTTTAGCGGCTGCACCTATAGAAACAATGCCACTTTATGTCAAAGCGGGTTCTATTATTCCGCTATATCCCGTCAGACAATACATTGATGAAGATATTCCCACAGAATTGACGATAAAAGTCTTCCCTGGTGAAGGTGAGTTTACTTTGTATGAAGATGATGGTCATACTTTTGAATATCAACAGCAAGCATGGGCTACTACACAATATCGGGTTTCAATAGAAGGAGACAATGTTATCGTTGATATTAGTCCCCGTGAAGGTTCTTTAGTCTTAAGCGAACGTGAAATCATTGTGGATGTTGTTGATAAAGGGAAACAACGTTTTACTGATGATGGAACTGCCCGACAGTTAAGATTTTAACTATGATCTGTATTCTCATGGGTGTTTCAGGCTCAGGTAAATCAACTATTGGTCAACTGTTAAGTCAAAAACTCGGTTGGCCTTTCTACGATGGCGATGATTTCCATCCCAGAGAAAATATCGCTAAAATGCGTCAAGGAATTCCATTAACCGATGAAGATCGACGATCTTGGCTATCTACCCTACGCTCACTCATTGAACAAAATCAAAACGCCATTATCGCTTGTTCTAGTCTCAAAGAAAGTTATCGAGATTATCTAGAAGGTGAGCGTACTGATATTGTTTGGATCTATCTTAAAGGTAGCTATGAAGAGATCTTAGAACGAATGCAACACAGACAAGGACATTTTATGCAACCCCAGATGTTGCGATCACAATTTGCCACTCTTGAAGAACCCAAAAACGCTTTAGTGATTGATATTTCTCTACTTCCTGAAGAAATTATTGATCGCATTGTTAATTTATTGGATTGAGAAAAGATGTAAAAACTAATCGTCATTGTCTTGCTCTCTTCTTTCCCTATGATCACGCTGATCTTCTCTAATCTTATCCTTCTTTGGCTTCCAGTCCCGCTCATTCTGTCTTTTCTTAGGGCGATAGATAATGGTCTGATTGATGACCTGATAAACTTGATTATTAGACCCAGATACACTGACCGTCTGGTTGCTACTTTGAACAATTCTAACGTCAGCATAAGATGGTAGAGGAAAGATCAGAGCGATCAGACTCAGAAAACTAAATTGTCTAAACATTTTTATTTCACCTCAAGAATTAAAATTTGATTTAATCGGCCATTCCCACCCGTCTGTTGCTGGAGGCGAATATCTTGACTATCGAATTCGATCATGACGGAATCATCGACTGGATAGTAATTACCCGTGATGGCGATCGTATTTTTTCCGACTCTTAAATAACGAGCGAGATCCAGTCTAGTGTTAGTATTTTTAAGAGAATGGATAACTCTTCTATTTAAGGTAATCCGACCTTGAATTGAAGTAAAATTACTCGCCCTAACACTCAGCCAACAAGGACGTTTTAAAGTGGCAGCATCAATTTGATAGGTAGTCACTTGCTTCTGCTGTTGAACTTGTACGGTTAGGAAATTGGCTGGAGACGGCTGCACTGTAGATAGAGATGATATTACCAGTAGTAAACTAGAGACAGCCGCTATTCCCAAATAGTGAGCATCCATAATCTAGCCTTATTTCAGTTAGTATTTTTCCCGATACTGAGCCGAGGGATCGTAAACATCAATACCCACATTAGAGCGTATTTGTAGGGTAGAATCATCTAAGCGACCAGATTGATTCTGACTGCCTTGCTGTTGATGGCGTACCCGTCTATGCTGTTCAACAGGAGTTGTCCCGCCGATATTGCCCTGAACTCCCGTCGTGACACTGGCATTTCCCCGACAACCAGGCTGGCTTTCCATCACTACGTCATTGCTACGTTTGGTGGGTTGCTTCGAGCCACTAATGTTATACTGAACTGAAACATCAGCCTGAAGACATTGGGCGGTAGTGGGCTGAGTTGTCCAAAAGCCCCCAACGAGGGTCATGACAAGTAGACCCCAAGAAATTTTACGCTTTTCCATCGCTAATATTCCTCTTGTTTACTAAAAATTCGGATCAGTTTAATAGCAGATTTCAGAAGTGCTTGTCTGTTGACTAGAGCGGACTTTAGAGTAATGCTGTCGGCTAGACTGACGGATCGTGTGTTGGCGCGCTCGCCTACTGCGATCCCAAGGGGGATCGCACTTCAGTTGATTCGGGCGAAGATAAGGCCGCCGACGATCGGGAAACCGAGAGGGTGAGGAATTGACTCGAACGCTACCAGTATCTATGTAAATACTGCCGTTTCGTCGATAGATATCCATATTTCTGGTTCGGACTTCGATGTCTTCTGCCGAAGCGATCGTACTCATCAATACAACAGTTGGCACGACTGTCAATCCGATGAAATACTTAATTTTCATAGTCTCGCCTCTTTAATTTTAGTACAGATTAAAGGAGGATTCCGATCACACAGTCGATACAGAGAAGGACGGGTTAAAAGCGGGGAACTCTAACAGTAAACCCGTCCTATTTTGGGTTAGAGCAAGGGAAAATTGAATCTTTTTACCTAACGTCTGTATCGAGTCCGCATCTCAATTTCCTGTCTGTTAACTTGGCGACCGACGTTCCGAGATCCTTCCTGGTATGAGTCTTGATAAAGATCCTGAACGGTACCAGTGCTGTTTACATCGTTGGTGCGATACCTATTTCTGTTGGAGGAAGAACGAATGGTCTGTTCACTTCGTTGATAACTGCGATTATTATCTCCGATTTGAGTATTCATCTGTTGGGTATTCTGCATATTCACCTCATCAGCTTTAACGGGCATTGCTAAAGAACTTAAAGTGGTGAGTGTTAGTAAACTGAAGATGACTTTTTTCATGATTGTTTTAATCCTTTGATGTAGCTGTTCATTCAGTAATTTCTTTAAAGCTACTTGATTAAAATTTTCATGTCAGTCCCCAAAAAAATAGAAACTAAACTCGTAATAAATAGAAAAATGTCGAAAAATGTAGATAAATTAATAAAAAAATCGAATAAATAGATTTGAAAGGGTAGCTTGGGAAGCTAAAAAGTACTTAATCAAAACCTGATGAAATAATTTCTCTAAGAGAACTACCAAGATGACTCGTTGTGAAAACATTAGCGGTGAATTAATCATGACAGCCGTTGTAGTGCTAGGGGCCTAAATTCCTCCTCGCTGAAGGTGATCCTAAATTAAGCGTGAATATTCTTAAACAACTCCAAATGACCTCTCACAGAGTGATAAGCTAACAAAGGCATGGAAGAAATTGTTACAGGAAAGAACATGACTGATTCAAGAATCCCTTATTTGCTACGTGCAGCAAGAGGAGAAGTTTTAGACCGTCCTCCCGTCTGGATGATGCGGCAAGCAGGACGCTATATGAAAGTATATCGAGATTTGCGCGATAAATATCCAAGTTTCCGCGATCGATCAGAAAACGCCGATCTTGCAATTGAAATCTCTCTACAGCCTTGGCGGGCATTTCAACCAGATGGCGTGATCATGTTCTCCGATATTTTAACTCCCTTAGCAGGAATTGGTATCCCTTTTGATATTATCGAAAGCAAAGGGCCCATTATTGAACCTGCCATCCGTACTCAAGAACAGGTTGATAATTTACACTCCCTAGAACCTGATGAGTCTTTATCGTTTATTAAAACGATTTTACAAACACTGCGTTCTGAAGTTGGGAACAAATCAACTGTTTTAGGTTTTGTGGGCGCACCTTGGACGCTTGCTGCTTATGCTGTAGAAGGAAAAGGATCAAAAACCTATTCTGTGATCAAAAGCATGGCTTTTTCTGAACCTTCAGTCTTACATCAGTTTTTAAGCAAACTTGCTGATATGGTAGCCACTTATGTTCGCTATCAGATCGATTGTGGAGCGCAAGTAGTACAAATGTTTGATTCTTGGGCAGGTCAAATGAGTCCCCAAGACTATGATGTATTTGCTTTACCCTATCAACAACAAGTGATCCGTCAGGTTAAAGAAACCCACCCAGATACCCCATTAATTCTCTACATTAGTGGTAGTGCAGGTGTATTAGAAAGAATGGGACAATCGGGTGTAGATATGGTTAGTGTAGACTGGACTGTTGATATGGCTGAAGCGAGACAACGTTTAGGGAAGCAGATGAAAGTACAAGGTAATATTGATCCAGGTGTCTTGTATGGTTCCCATAGCTTTATTAGAGAACGTATTTTAGATACAGTTCGCAAAGCAGGAAATCAGGGTCATATCCTAAACTTAGGTCATGGTGTTTTGGTGGGAACTCCCGAAGATAACGTCAGATATTTCTTTGAAACCGCTAAACAAGTCGATCAATTATTAGCTGTTCATGCGTAATCAATACGATATTATTTAATTGATTGTAGGGGTTTGTTCGTCAAACCCTCTATTTTTTGGGATAAGATTGTAGGGGTTTGTTTGTCGAACCCTCTATTTTTTAAATTAGAATGGCATGAAACGGATTTTTGTAACGGGTGTTAGTGGTTGTATTGGTCATTATCTCGCAGACGAACTGATCCAACAAACGGATCACGAATTATATTTTTTAGTTAGAAATCCCGATAAATTAAAATTTAACCATCAATCTCGCCCAAATATCCATATTCTAACGGGCGATCTGAAAGAAATTGAAAAATATAGCGATTTATTAAAAATCATTAATGTTGCGATCCTAGTGGCTACAAGTTGGGGAGGAAAGGAAGAAACCGAAGAAATTAATGTCACTAAAACGCTAACTTTACTGAATTTGCTAGATCTCGATGTCTGTGAACAAGTGATTTATTTTTCGACGGAAAGTATACTAGATCGCAACAACCAACCCTTAAAAGAAGCGGGAGAAATTGGTACAGACTATATACGAACTAAATATATCTGTCATTCTAAATTAAATCAATTGCCGATCGCTTCTAAAATCACCACGCTTTATCCGACTTTGGTTCTCGGAGGTGACGAAAAATACCCCTATTCTCATTTGTATGGAGGTTTACCCGATGTACTCAAATATGCGGATCTGATTCGTTGGTTTAAAGCAGATGGGAGTTTTCATTATATCCATGCCAAGGATATCGCACAAGTAGCCGCCTATCTTGTTGATCATCCTTTAAAAGAAACCGATAACCGAGATTTAGTCTTAGGAAATGCACCTGTAACCGCTAATGAAGCAGTTGAACAAATCTGTCATTATTTAGGAAAAAGAATCTATTTTCGGATCAATTTAACCAAAACTTTAGCCGACTTTTTTATCAAGGTGTTTTATATCAGAATGGCCGAGTGGGATCTATTTTTGATGGATTATCGTCATTTTACTCACAAAAATACAGTATCACCTGCTAGTTTTGGTTTAAAAAATTATTGTTCAACAATAGATGATGTTTTGGCTTTGCGAGGTATCCCTAGAAAAAGCTAAGATTTATTAACAAAATCACTGACCAAAACTCGTTTGTGTCAGCGATATCGTAGACATAGATGAAATTCGCACTTTTCGCTCACAAAACTACTGATTAAGCACGTTTTTGCGTTGATTAGGATCGCTTAGAACGACGACAACTTGCTCAATTAACTCTGGAGCAACTTTAAGTTCTTCAAGGGTTTTAACTAAGTCTTCGACGACGGCATCAAAATGTTCATTGTTTAAACCCATTCTTTCGACGAGATGCTGATGAGCTTTTCGCATCGACATTCCTTCGTAATGATTAGAACCACCCAAAGCATAGGACAGAAAGGCTGTTTGGTGTGCTTTCTGCTTCACCATATCCACACCAGCAAAAAAATGATTGATTCGGTTATCTTGTAACACTCGATTGTAAAAGTGCTCGACTGCTACGCGAACAGTTTCTACCCCACCTAGCTGCTCTAATACTGTATTTTTCGTATTCATGTTAGGCTCCTTTAGTAATAAGAGGTACACGCCATGCCATGATTGATACTGAAATTTTATCTCAACTGTTTTACTTTTAATTCTATTTTTTATTCATTCTTAATATAATTTTTAGCTAGGAAGTAAAAACTTTGATTATCCTAATTAATAATTGTCAGAGTTGAAATGCTGGATTTTAAGTATTTGCTGGTTACTCATTCATATTGCGATAAGTGGCTACAGCAGATGGCGAAATACGATTGAGATATCGGAAGATCCAATATTTTAAGATGGTGTCTAGAATGACGGGAAAAGTAGCAATAAAGAGAAAGTTAAAATCTCGACTTTCTGGTAACCCGAAATGACGCGCCACATTTTCTAGAATTACTTCCCAACCATGCGGGGAGTGAAAACCAACAAACATATCTGTCAAAAGAATAATCAAAAATGCTTTAGCTGAATCACTCAAATTATAGAGGATTCCATCTAAAAATGATTTAGCAATTTCGATTTCTCTTCTACTAAAAAAGATGACCACTCCAAAAGCAACAACGGAAGCTAGATCAGCAAAAACATTAGCGATCGCATCAGTTCCGCGATTGCGAAATTCTTCGGAAATTTCGGTAGCTTTCTGTTTCACTTCTGTTTCTATTTCTTCTAGAGAAAGTAGGGGAGTTTGTTGGATTAAATTTTTAAAATGTAAAGAGTCTTCAAAATGCTTTAATTCGACAAAAGCTTCTTCTTCATAATCTTGATTAATAAAAATGGCTTGTTCATGATTTTGAGCATATTGATTAACCATTGGATTAATCAAAAACGTTTTTGTTAATTGATGAATTAATAAAGGAACAATAAGCAACAAAAGTATAAGTTTGATTGACATCGCCGTTTGATAGCGAGAAGTTCGATATTTTTGTAATACGGCTTCTTCACTTTCTACAGACTTCGGATCGATATCTTGTTTGATCCTATTAATCGTATTTAAAAAAGAACGCGGTAAAACACCTGATTTATCGGTTACTTTTTGTAAGCGATTCATATCTTCATAATCAGGGTTATTTTCCATGAAATCAAACAAAGCGCGACTTTTTGCTGTCATATTTGTTTGTTTTCTAATGGCTGTCGAATTAAGCTGACTCACACGACTATCATGATTAACATAACTCTCTTTAAATCGATACTTAGCTAAAGTTTCATCAATTAATTGAAGCTTTTCAAACATCAGCAAATCAGCATTGATCGCATTTAACTCATCGTTACTATCTCTAATTCCTGAGCGAAAGTACGCTAAATTTGCTATAATCCCTATAAACCGACTCGTTTCATATTCGGCTTTTCTTATTTTAATAATTTGGAGAAAGCCGTTAACCTCTGTTTTAAAAGAAGCAACAATCGATGACCCATAACCAGAAAATTCTCCAGATACTTTCTGTCCATTAAAATATTTATTTTCAATATCTTTAATTTTTAAAGCAGCGCGATAAGCTTGATCTAATGCTCTTTCAGGAGTTTTAGCGTACCATTGAATAATTGATTGAACAATTTTTCCTAAACTCATAGCTCAATTAACATTTAACCTCGATCTGACCGAATTAATTAAGATGGATGATTTGATGTATCGAACTAAATTACTTGACACAGAAAGTCGGTTCCTGTCTTTAACAAATAACTCATCAACCATTTTTTATCCTATGTATATGGTATGTTAGCAGATAAATTCGACAATATAAGCCAATCGTCTTTTCCTTTGTGGATTAATGGAGTAACTCGCAGTGGCAAAACAACTTATTTGGTGAATGCTTTCCGTCGATGGGTTTTAAGAAAACGGAGTTCATACCAGTTAATCTCCAAAACCAAGAACCCAAGTGACCAACTCGTCGCATCTGTGTTAGTTTTGGCTGCTAATGAGGATAATCGAAGATTTTTGTCTGATGCGGTTTCTCTTAGCTATCCTATGTTGTGTAAAACCCCTTTAGGATTTATTACCGATGAAGTAATGCTATTTTGGCCATTACTGTTTGAACAACTCAATCTTAAAGCACAATTTCCCTTACGTCTACGCCCTGAAACTGAACAGGAATTAGCCACACGTTTATGGCGCTCGTACTATCCTAACCCCATCATCGGAATTAGTGAAGCTCGTTTAGTCCGAACCGTCTTAGACTTATTACAGTTAGCGGGTGCGAGTGGGATCGCTCTTGAAGATATTCCAACTCTGTTAGATGATGGATTATCGAGTGACGATCGCGTATTACTTAAAGCGATCGATCCAGAACAGGGTATCCAAAAAGCCAAAGAATTTCTTGACATTTGGCGACAATGGTGCATAGACCGAGGCTTACTGAGTTACGGTATTATTTACGATCTTTACTGGCGGTGTTTACTGCCTGATCCTAAATATCAAAATCAGTTAAAACGCCGTATATCTGCTGTTTTCGCTGATGATTTAGATGATTATCCAGCTATTGCCAAAGATTTATTTGATTTTTTCCTTACTCAACAAGTTGACTGTGTTTTTACCTTTAACTCTAATGGCAAAATTCGTTTAGGATTAAATGCAGATCCAGATCATTTAGCCAGTATCGCGGCAGGATGTAGGATAAAAACGCTCTTAGAACCTCAAGGACTAGCCAGCGAATTTGAAGAGACATTAATTCAATCGATTAACGATCCTATCTATCTCAAGAGTTTACCCGATCAAATTGAATCGATCCAAACCATCTCACGCGCTGATAATTTAAGAAAAATTTCAGAAGTGATTATTCAAGCGGTCAAACAACAATATATCAATCCTGCTGATATTGTCATTATTGCACCAGGTTTAGATGAAATTGCGCGTTATAGCTTTATTGAAGCCCTGACTAAAGAAAATATCCCAGTACAACCATTAAATGAACAACGTCCTTTAAATAGTTCTCCCTTGGTTCGTACCTTATTAACCCTGCTTGCTTTAATCTATCCAGGTTTAGGTCGTTTGGTGACACAGGATGCTGTCGCTGAGATGTTAGTTATATTAAGCCGATCTGATATCGATCCCGTCAGAGCAGGATTAATCGCGGATTCCTGCTATCATGTTGATCCAGAATATCCCTCACTGTTACCCCTTGAAACATTTCAAAGATGGGATCGTTTAGGATATCGCGCATCAACAAGCTATTCTAAGATTTTAGAATGGATTAATCACATTAAAGAATTGCGGCAACAACAGGGTTTAACGCCGATTATGATCTTAGATCGTGCGATTAAACAATTGATCAATTATAAACAGTTAATGTTCGATCAACTAGCCGTGTTACGAGAATTGATGGAAACCGCACAACATTATTGGGAAGTTGATCGCAGATTACGGCAAAATGAACCTAGTTTCCAAACTCCCACCGATACGATCGCACAATTTATCCAATTATTGCGCCGAGGAACCATTACTGCAAATCCCTATCCCGTGAGAAATTTAAGTCATCAAGGTGCCGTCACATTATCGAATATCTTTCAGTATCGATCACTACGAACCGCCCATCGTTGGCAATTTTGGCTCGATACTGGTTCACCCCTTTGGCCAAAAGGTGGGGCCGCAACATTATACGGCGCACCTTTATTTTTACGCAATTGGTCGGGACAAGTTTGGACACCCGAAGATCAAGAAATCGCCGATCAAGAGCGTTTACAACGAATTATCAAAGATTTATTGGGACGCGCCACCGAAAAAATTATTTTATGTCACAGTGATTTAAGTGTAAGTGGAACTGAACAAATCGGCCCGTTACTCTCATTAGTCCAAGCATCCAGAGAAATTAAAGATTTAGCACCCGTTGAAGCGGTGTAAAGGCTGAACTTTGTGTAACAATTTGTAGGAAAGAAACACTAAAACTAACCATTATGGCAGCAACAATTAAAAGAGGATCTTTAGTTCGTGTCCTTCCAGAACAATTAAACAATAGCTTAGAAGCGAAAGCCAGTGATAGCCGTTTTCCTGCTTATTTATTCAACAGTAAGGGCGAGGTTGTTGATCTCAACGACGAATATGCTTTAGTTAAATTTTATGTTCCGACTCCTAATGTTTGGCTTAGGCTAGAGCAATTAGAAGCAGTTTGAGCCAGCGTTCTGTCGCAAAACAAAAGGCAGAGATTTCAGGATAGATAATACCTGATTTCTCCGCCTTCTGTTTAAAAAAGGTTAAATTTCAGCAACAGCACGTTCAATCAATCGTCTAGCGAGTGACTGGGTTCCCGTGTGTTCAAAATAATTAGTTGTAATATCCAAGAAAGCGGCTAGATAATCTAACTTACCTTCAGAAAAATCAATAAAGCTATTAAAACGATTCAGTAGTTTTTCAGGGGTTAATGATTTTTGTGCGACAAAATTACCCATCCAGTTTTTCGTCGAATTAAAGCTTTCACCAATAAAGGCTAATTGTCCTTCTGTACTCTCACCCGGAATGAGTGGCTTAATTTTACCAAAGGTTGAATTTTTTTCTAACTCAGCAGGGGAAAGAATACCGAGAGTGCTTTCAACTTTTTTGATAAAATCAGGCCCCAAGGGAATCAAACCATCGATAGAAACTAAGGCAGCCATCCGCATCAAAGATTCACCGCTATATTCACCCAATGCACCGACAAAATCCCCAATACTATCGCCTGGAATGCCATTAATTTGACAAAAAGCGACTAATTCTGTGACCAGTTTCAGAACGAGGTCTAAGGTTTGAGCCTTTTCAGAGTTGGGGGTTATACGATTGAGTAAACCGCCTAAAGGAATCCTACCACTGATTTTATTGGCTAAAGCGGCTGTGGCTAATGCAGCATCAGCGTCATCAATGGTTTGATATAACCATAAAGCCCGTTGATAGCCTTGGGATTTATCATTAAATAACCATACCGCACGATCGCCAATTTGTTGAATTAGGGCTTCATCGGTTTCCCCTGTGACTTTGACAATTGTGTTTTTAAAGCCGACAATATTTTCCCATTGTCCTGGAACCACAAAATCTAAGGCTCTCAGGGTAGTTACTGTCATATTATTGGTCGGTAACTCATCGACTAATTCATAAATAGGCTTACTCACAAATTGACTCTCCTACTACTTAATTGATCTAAAAATGATTAATTAGCAAATATCCAAGCGGGTTGTTTCTTGGCTGTCAATTCATCGGGTTCTTTTGGCGAAGGGATAAAAGAGGGAGCTTTTTTCGCGGTGATGGTATTCGTCTCACCTTTAGCTTGTAGTTTCGCTAAACCTGCTAAATCAAACTTTTGTAACCAAGTTTGTCGATCTTTTTCAGTAAAAGCTGGATCACGAGACAGAACTTTTACTTGATAACGATCATTTATTAAAAGTGCTGTTCCTGTTGTGCCTTGTTGCACGGATGGATAACCTTTGATCTGTGCTTGACTGCTTTTAAATTTAGCGGTTGCAGTGGGATTATTAAGTGTGTCAGAGATCGACATCACGGCTAACTCAGTTCCACCTTTTTTCAGCTTGGCTTCAGCAAAACCTTTCTTTTCTTGAACAAAAACTCGATCATATCCTCCCCCTGATGGTGGGAAGAATTGATTAAATGTACCGCCTGTTGTAGAGTCTTTTACGACTGCACTAGCTCCTTTGGCTGTACTTTCTTTTTGGGCTTGGTCAAACTGAGAAGGTGCTTTAGCGCAGGATGTTACTAACAAAAGGCTCGCTAGTAAGCAAACCATTAACATTCTTTGTAATCGTCGCATCATGGTTAATCAATAGAAATTCAAAAAAGATTTTCTTTTTGTAGTATAGCTCTATCGATTACTCGGTTTGTGTTAATTTTTTCATCTAAATTAATCCAAAAATAGTTTTGATTAACTATTCTCAATTGGTTTAAGTTTACACTATACTATCAGAAGAAAAAATAAAATTAAATTGATTAAATGACAACCCTCTTAGGGATGATTTGCCAATCACTTATAACTAGAAGTACAAAATTTGAATTGTCCCTAAACCTTGTCTTAATCAATAAACCTGTTAAAATGCCTTATGACTTTCGCGTGTGAATATGAGGATCTTACTTTATTCGTATAATTATCATCCTGAACCGATCGGGATTGCGCCCTTGATGACTGAACTTGCTGAAGGACTCGTGAAACGGGGTCATGAGGTGCGGGTGGTGACGGCGGTTCCTTGGTATCCTGCTAGTGAAATTCCGTTAGAGTACCGCGATCGTTTATATTTTACTGAAGAACGCCATGGGGTTAAAATACAGCGTTGTTTTGTCTGGGTACGTCAACAACGGGGTCTAAAAAATCGTGTTCTATTTGAACTGAGTTTTGTTGGTTTAAGCTTAATTCAGGCTCTTAGGGGCTGGAAACCCGATTTAATATTCTTAACCGTACCAGGTTTACCCGTTTGTGTTCCTGCGGCTTTTTTAGGCTCTATTTATCAAGTTCCGATCGTTCTCAATCTTCAAGATATTTTACCCGATGCGGCGGTTCATGTTGGGTTACTGACGAATCAAAAAATGATTCAAGTCTTTTCAGGTTTAGAACGTTTTGCCTATCGTACTGCTACCCGCATTAGTGTTATTGCCGATGGTTTTACGAAAAATCTTTTAACTAAAGGTGTTGAACCCGAAAAAATTGTAGAAATATCTAATTGGGTTGATGTCAATTTTATTAAACCTTTACCAAAAGAAAATAATTACTTCCGCAAAGCCAATCATTTAGAAGATAAATTTGTTGTTTTATATTCGGGAAATATTGCCCTCACTCAACCCCTAGAAACTTTAATCGATGCGGCGGCACGTTTAAGCCATCTTTCTAATTTAGCGGTTGTGATTGTCGGAAAAGAAGAAGCTTTAGCCCGTTTAGAAAACTATCGGATACAACAAGGGGCAAATAACGTCATTTTAAGACCGTTTGAACCGAGAGAAAAGCTACCAGAAATGTTAGCGGCGGCTGATGTGGCGATGGTGATGCAAAAACATAATGTGATTTCTTTTAATATGCCGTCAAAAATTCAGGTTTTATTAGCCAGTGGTCGTCCCATTATTGCCTCTGTTCCCGAAACAGGAACCGCCGCGAGAGCAATTATTAGCAGTGGTGGCGGGTTGGTTATTCCTCCCGAAGACCCCGAATCACTCGCCCAAGCTATCTTAAAATTATATTCTGATCCTGAGCGAGTTAAAATCTTAGGTCAACAGGGACGAGTTTTTGCCGAAGAAAACTACGCTTTTGAACGCGCTTTAGATAAGTATGAAGCCCTATTTCAAGAGGTGGTCGAAGAATTCTAACAATTGATTGTCTGTTCTAATTCCCAAGGGCTAATCTGTTTACTATAGTCCCGCCATTCTTGATATTTTAATTTCAAATAAGACTTGACAAAACCATTATTTAGTGCATTGGCGAGGATTGTATTTGTTTCCAAAGAACGTAGGGCATCGAGTAAATGAATAGGTAAAGATTTGACGGTTCCTTTCGGCAGTGGATCAGTATAGCTATTATTATCGTAACGTGGGCCTGGATCGCGTTTTTGTTCGATGCCATCAAGTCCAAGGGCAATTAAAGCCGCAGGTAACAGATAGGGGTTAGCAGCACCGTCAGCCAGTCGCAATTCAAAACGACCTGCATCGGGAATACGGATCGTGTGGGTACGATTATTACCACTATAACTAATGGTACTGGGCGACCAAGTGGCACCCGAAGCGGTTACAGGTGCATGAATACGTTTGTACGAGTTAATCGTCGGATTTGTAAAAGCACATAAAGCTTGTGCCGAATGGAGTACACCCCCAATAAACTGATAGGCTAAACTCGATAACCCTAACTCTCCTTCTGGATCATAAAAAAGATTGGTGGTTCCTGCATTATCCCAAACTGAAAGATGAGTATGACAGCCATTTCCTGTTAAATGAGGAAAGGGTTTCGGCATAAAGGTCGCTCGCAAACCGTGTTTTTCTGCAATGGATTTCACCATATACTTAAAAAAGGCATGACGATCGGCGGTACAGAGTGCATCCGCATACGTCCAATTCATCTCAAACTGACCATTCGCATCTTCATGATCATTTTGATACGGCCCCCATCCTAAATTCAGCATTCCGTCACAGATTTCTGAAATGACATCAAAACGACGCATCAGAGACTCTTGATCATAACAGGGTTTACTAGAGCGATCGCGTGGATCAGATAATTGATGTCCCTCGGCACTCAAGAGAAAATATTCACACTCGACCCCTGTACGAACCCGATAACCGCGTTCCTCTGCTTGTGAGAGAACACTTTTTAGGACTAAACGGGGTGTTTGTATGATCGGTTTTCCATCCACAGAATACAGATCCGCAGGCATCCAAGCAACGTCGGGCCGCCAAGGTAGTTGAAAAAGGCTATTTGGATCGGGAATGGCAAGGATATCGGGATCAGCAGGGGTCATATCTAACCATGCCGCAAAACCCGCAAAACCCGCACCATTAGCGGCTAGAAGATCGATCGCTTGTGATGGCACTAATTTCGCTCTTTGTACACCAAACAGATCAGTAAAACAGATCAGAAAGTAACGTATACCCTTTTGATGGGCAATTTGGGAAAGAGGGTCAGTCATAGTATGTGTTAGGGTTAGGTATCTAAAAAATCTCGAACGGTTTCACGAATAAATGCTTCATCTGAGGGATTTTGATAGGGATTACCAGCACGATGTCCCCAGATCGATATAATCGGTTTATATTCAGCATTTGGTATTATTTTCGCCTCAATCTGGCAATCTTCGGCTGTAAAATAAAGATCAGTTGTCGCAGGCATGACTAAGGTTTTAGCTTGAATTGATCCTAAAGCGCGTTGATAATCTCCTTGATAGATGGGATTATTACTAACATCACAGCGTAACCAAGTATCGATCATGACTAATAAATTATGGGGATCTCGTTTACGATAGCTGACTTCCCAAAATCTCACTAGATAGTCTTCGAGTGAGGTGTAACCCAGTGAGTAATACAGTCCTTCTCGATAGAATGCTTGTGAAGCGGCCCAACTAGCATAAATTCGCGCAAAAGTTTGTAAACCTCTTTCGGGAATGCCTTCAAACTGAGTACCTGTCCAAGTTGGATCAGCCCTGAGCGCAGAGCGTAAGCTTTCTAAAAAGATTTTATTATGATCGGTGGTGCGGGCGGTTCCACAAAGTGAGACAATTTTTGACATGCGATCGCTATACAAGGCCCCCCAGTGATACGCTTGTTGGGCCCCCATTGACCAACCATAAATCAAGGCTAACTGTTCTATCCCTAGATGTTCTAATAATTTTTTTTGGGCGCGAATATTATCAAAGTGACTAAACCAAAGTTCTGATTTTGTCAATATGTATGTACTATTACTGGGGGAACTAGATAGACCATTGCCGAACATATTGGGAATAATAATAAACCAACGAGTCGGATCAAGAATCCCATCAGCGCGGATCAGCCATTCAATATCGGTATGTTGTGCGCCATAGGAAGTCGGGTAGAGAATAACATTCGTGTGTGAGTCATTCAATTCCCCATAGGTTTGATAAATTAGATGCGCTTCGCTTAGAACGACCCCACACTGTAATTCAAAGTTTTTTAGGGTGAAACAATGGGTCATTGTCCCAATTGAGCAATAATTTTACGGTTAACTGTTACATATCCTGGTTCAACGTGCCTAAAGTGGGTTCCGAGTTTTTGGTGTGCGTCAGGTAAGGCATGAAAGGGAATAGAAGCATACATATGATGTTCTGCATGAAAAGGCATATTCCACATCAAAAAACGAATCGGCCAAAGTGTTAAGGTGGTACGAGTATTGGTTAGTGGGTTAGCTTCATTGGCACAGTTAGTATGTTCAGCCATTAAAATTAGACGTAAGATCGGTTGCCCAATGATTAGAGGTAGTAACCAATATAAGATAAACCAAGGCTGTCCAAAAATAACCGAAATAGCGATCGCAATTAAGTAAGTTAATAATTGTAAACGAACTGAGAAAATGACTTCTTTTTGTGCTGCTTCAGAAATATAAGGGTATTGTTCGACTTGTCCAAAAGCAATACGGAAATGGGTTTTAGTTTTTCCGATCCACCAATTTTTACCGCTAATTTCTAAAAGATAGTCTCCGAAGTTGTTGAGGGTGAGATCGCCAAGTTCGGGATCTTTATCGAGGATCTGGGTGTAACGATGATGCCATTTATGATAGCGACGGTAGAAAGTGCTGTTATAAAACGAGAGAAGTCCCGCAAACCAAGCAACTAACTTATTGAGGCGATCGCTCTCAAAAGCTGTACGGTGTGTGGCTTCGTGCATCGGCGCAAACATCGACGCTAGACTAAAACCATAAACGATCACCGCAGGAATAGCGATCGGTAAATTAGTAAGATGGGTGATCCACAGGTATCCACTGACTCCCATAATACCGAGATGTCCTGCTAGTTGTAATAGACCTTTTCGATCAGAACGCTCATTTAAAACGCCTAATTCTTCAGCCGATAGAATTTGATAGTGTTTGGAATTAATGACAGAAGTAGACATCGCACACTTACCCAACCCAGATAAAAATTAGCTATTTAAAATATATCTTTGGGTTGATGTGTAAAATTGTAGTTACTGCTACCGTCTTAAATTTTCAGTTATGTATCTTTTTTCGGTAAAGTAATAATAAAGATGGTTCCCTGTTTTAGAACACTTTCGACACTAATTTGTCCGTGATGACTTTCAACGATGGTTTTAGCGATCGCAAGTCCTAACCCCGATCCTCCAGCATTTTCTTTTTGATGAGTGCGCGAGGGATCAACACGATAAAAACGATCAAAGATATGTGGTAGATCGGTTTCTGAGATACCACTTCCAGTATCTTTGACTTTCACCTGTAATAAATGATGGCGTTCGCGTTTAATTTGTTGCAGTTCGACTTCTACTGATTTTTCGCTTTTCGTGTGTTCAAGAGCATTACTGATTAAATTGGTAAATAATCGAGCTAATTGATCCCAATCCCCGTTTAAAGTAAAATTATCTTCATCTAAAGACGATTCGACTGGACTGTGAATCTGTAAACATAAACTAACTTTTTTATTTTCTGCCGTTTGCCGTTGTTCTTCAACCACTTCAATGAGTAACGCATCTAACGGAACTGATTGAAAATTGGATTGTACAATACCACTATCCGATCGTGCTAAAAACAACAAATCATTCACTAAATTCCCTAGCCTTTGCGTTAGTCTTTCAATAATTCTTAGTTGTCGTTGTTGCAGTTGGGGTTCACTCTGAGGATATGCTAAGGCCATTTGAACATTAGTTTGGATCATAGCGATCGGATTTCGTAATTCATGGGATGCGTCGGCGGTAAATTGTTTTAAGCTAGAGTATGAATCCTTAACTGGTTGCATCGCTATACCAGAGAGAAACCAACCACTCGCACCGACAGCAATAATCATGGCACTAATCCACAAAAATAAGTCTATAATCAATTGGCGAATGGGTTTAGTCACTTCAAACCAAGGATGACTTACTCGCAGATAACCTAAGATATGGTGTTCGCGTTCGACTCTCGTGGTGACTTGTCGCAATAAATGATCAGACTGTAGATAAATCGTTTCTCCGTAGCGGTTAGGATGTAGGGGAATGTTTAACGGTTCAGAAAAAGTTGACCACAGCAGTTGACCACTCGGATTAAACCATTCTAAATCAATATGGTCGTCTTCTTTGGTTTCCGTACTATTTCCAAAGGTTGCTTCTAAGTTAATCTGATAGTGTCCCCCCATAGTCGGTCTACTTTGTAGGACAATTGAGCGATTCACCACTTCGACAACGTGCTTTAGCGTATCATCAATGCGTTCGACGAGGGTATTACGGACATAAAAATAAACCCCTGTCGCAAACAACAATAGCAGAATCGCAGTAACAGTGGTGTACCATAAAGCAAGACGACGACGTGTTCTTTGAAACATATCTATTCATCTTGGGTTTTATCTTTAACACCGCGCATAATCCGAGATAGTTCTGATTTTTCATCAACTGTAATCCGCGTCGGAGAACCGCTAATGATACGCTCATAATTGCGGAAAGAGTCTTTAATTTCTGGCCCATCTTGATTAATGGTATATTCCCGAATCCCTTTATCATGCCAAGATCCACGCATTTTAAAGACATTGATAGCGCGTGACATTTCCCCTTTAATCTCAACATATTGCAACATCAAAATCGTATCCGTAATCGTAGATATATGGGATTCTGTAATCGAATTTCCCCCCATAAATTGATCGGTTGTATTAGTAAAAAATCCAGTGATTTCTTCTTGTTTGGCAAATCCAGTCACACCGATCACAAACTGACGAAAAGCGTTATTACTAACTCCTCTAGCTAATGCTGAAAGAGAATCAATCGCAATTCGAGAGGGTTTAAATTCAGCAATTTCTGATTTAATCATCTGTAAATGATCTTCTAAACCTGCTGATTCTGGATAAGAACAGAGTAATTTTAATAACCCTTTTCGTTCCATTTCCTCAAAATCAATTCCCCATGAAAACGCATTTCTAGACAGTTGCGCTCTTGATTCTTCATAAGCAAATAAAATCGCACGTTCGCCGCGTCTACACCCTTCTTCTAAAAATTTACTGACTAAAAGGGTTTTTCCTGTTCCAGTAGCACCTGTTGCTAAGATAATTGAATCTTTAAAGAATCCTCCTCCACACATTTCATCTAAAGTTTTTACCCCAGTAGAAATCCGTGCATTCGAAGATCTTTGAGTGAGTCGCATTGCACCCAGTGGAAAGATATTAATTCCATCATTCGTCATGGTGAATGGGTATTCTCCTTTCATGTGAGTTGTACCGCGTAATTTGAGAATTTCGGCAGTACGACGACGACGTTCTCCTTCTAATACGTTGCGAAAAATGACGACATTATCGGAAACAAATTCTTCCACCCCAAAACGTGCGACCTGTCCGTATTCTTCGACACGTTCTGTTGTCATAATTGAGGTGACTTCGAGTAATTTTAGACGCGCTACTAAACGAAAGATTTCACGTCGTACAACAGAAGCAGCTTCATATTGTTGGAAAACGGCGGTTACTGAATCAACAGAAACTAATTTAGCGTTATATTTTTGAATTGCGTATTGAATGCGTTCAATTAAGGCGGATAAATCAAAGCTTCCGACGACTTCTTGTCCTTCAGGATCTGGAGAAGCATCTAAAATAAATAGTTTACCTTCTTCAATCAATGCAGGTAAATCCCAACCAAAACTATAAGCATTTTGAATAATATCATTAGGTGATTCTTCAAAGGTGACGAATAGACCTGGAAAATCAAAATATTTTATGCCATGATATAAAAATTGGATCGCCATCAAGGTTTTACCCGTTCCTGATGTGCCACTGATTAGAGTCGTTCTTCCTGCTGGTAAACCACCGTGACTAATCTCGTCAAATCCTTCAATCATTGTCCGAATCTTTCGGACACCTAAAGAGTGATATTTTTGTTTTTTTCCATTCGGAATCAGTTGACTCATTGTTTTTTAATAACGTTTATCAAAATTTATTAAGCAAATCGAAAGAAATTATTAATTTATTCTAGTATAGTCGCTTTGTAGTTAGCTTTCTAGGTCGCGTTCTCTGATCTCTTCATAGAGTAAGTCTAATCCGATCAGGACTTTTTCTCGATCGCTAAGATCCCCAATTATTTTACGAACAGGTGGCGGTAAAACTTTTGATAGAGTAGGAGTTGCTAAGATTTTATCTTCCTCAGCTAATTGAGGATTTTTTAAAACATCAATAACTTTTAGCGCGTAAACACCTTGAAATTCTTCTTCTAAGATGTTTTTTAAGGTTTTTAATGCTCTCACTGAATTAGGTGTATTCCCTGCTACATATAGCTTGAGAACATAAGTTTTTCTAATGCTATTCATAAAATCGTATTATTTTAATTGCGGTTAGCGATGACTTCATTTTAGAGGATTTTAATCTAGGCTAAATAATAGCTCATAGGGAACATCTTCACGAGGAATAGAGCGGCGATACATTTCTCCTAAATGTGCAAGAATATCAATCAAAGCTAGACGATAATCTAATAAAATTTCTTCGCTTCTTCCTTCGAGTTTCAATTGTTGAGAAAATGTATCGATTAATTCCATATGAATTTCAAGAATTTTTGAGATTGAAACATCAGCAAAAAAAACTTGATTAACAAATTCATCAATTTCTTGATTGATTGGATAGTTTATAGAAAAATAATTTAGAATAATCTCGCGGTAATTTTGTTTAAGTTGTTCGAGTAGCTCGTGTTTATCGTTTTGTGACAAATTCCGATAAAAATATTGAGAGTTTCTTTTATAGTATACGCCCAAATATCCCAATCGCTCTTTTAACTTTTCGGCTAAACGACGTTGTTGTAGTAACAAAAAGCTTTGTTTACTCTCCATTTGATTTGCTTTATTTAAGAGAAATGGCTGATCTGCAATCGAACAATTAGGGCCTAAATGAAGAAATTGTGCGATCGCTTGGTCAATCATGGCAGAAATCTCCTCAATTTGGCTAGAATCGGTGTGAATTTCGGCACTGTGATAAAAATGGGTCGGATGATCTGATGAGGATTTTTGCTGACTCAAGTCTTCACCGATGATGACAATTGGTAATAATAATCCTTCCTCATACAGTTGATTAAATGAGGGTAATAAAGGAGATTGAAAATAGACCACCAGACAATCAATTTTTTCTTTATGTTCTTTAAGACAATTAATAAATTGATCTGGAGATTGAAAAAAATATAAATCGTATCGCTCCTCATTCAGCAAGGTTTTTAAGGACTGAGCGAGGTCAGAATCAAGAACAAATAGATCGATCGTAAGACGCAGTGACAAAGGTTTTTCTACTTAAATAACAAATAATAGACAATAAAATATTAAGTAATGTTTCAGCTTAAGGAATTACCGTTAAAGATGTGGTATTGATTAAAGACTTAACATTGACGAAGTTACCTAATTAACTGTAATTAATTATAATTTCTTTAACCCTTCTTTCCCTCTAAGAGAGTCATAATAAAAGTTGAAGAACACAAGTGAGAACGAGAATTTTATTTTTGACTCGTTGAGCTTAATTACTCAGAACTCAAGACGGGTTGCTCATGGTTATGCCTAAACTTACCCTTAATCATTTTAGTCAGACAGTCCCCGTTTGTGAACAAACGGCTAATCTAGAAACTGTACTGACCACTCTACAATCGGATCAACATGAAATAATGGTAGTGGTTAACCAAAACAAACAACCGTTAGGAACAATCTATTGTCGATATTTAATCTCCTATCTTGTTGAACATTGGCAAAGAACATGGATTGCAGCAAGTCCATCTCCTTCTCTTAATCTTAGATCGCTCATGCTGCCTCTTGCTACCCTAAACGCGCAAATGAGTGTAGATGAATTTCTCTCATTACAGGCGTCTGAGGTACAGCGCAACTCTTCCACAACTTATGGGTTAGTTGATGGACAAGGTGTATTTGTTGGCTTACTCAATAGCTGGAGTTTGCTAAAATCATTGGGAGCTAATACCGAAAAACCTCACTCAGACTTTCTCGGATGGTCATCTCATCCATTGAATCAGTTTTTGCAAGAATTTATCGAACAATTCCCATTACCGATTATGCTTGCGTATGAGCAGAATCAGGTCATTTATCAAAATAAACAATGGTGCGAACAAATCGGCGCATCAATTTCGATAGAAAATCTGAATGTAAGTTCCCCAACACTTCATACTGGAACTTCCCTGACTTCCCCCTCTCAAAATTGGTGGAATAGTATACCTGACCCTTTATCGAAGATTCATGCCGAATTTTTAAAAGAAAATGAATCCTTAATCGCTCAATTTGCGCCCGCTTCTTCAAATATAGCCATAGAAGAATCGGTGAGGTCAGTCGCTATGACTACAACGGAAGCAACCGCAAACTCTTTAATTTGGCAATTTAGCAAAATTCCCTTACATTTTTCCGATTCGCCGCAAAATTCGTTATCTGCCCCACTATGGCTCATTTTAGCGACCGATGTCACTCAACAGCATCAATGTACACAAGAATTAGCCCTCAAAAATGCCGATTTAGTTCACTTAAATCGTCTTAAAGATGAATTTCTAGCCTGTATTAGCCACGAACTCAAATCCCCTCTAACCGCAGTGGTTGGGTTATCTAGTCTGCTGAAAGAACAAAAAATCGGTGAACTTAATTCTCGTCAAGCGCGTTATGCGGAATTAATCTATAAGAGTGGTCGTCAATTAATGTCCCTTGTTAATGATTTACTCGATTTAACACGTCTTGAAACGGGACAACTCAAGCTTAATCCAACTGTAGTTAAGATTCAACAGGCTTGTCAACGAGCCTATGAGTCTTTGCGGGATAAACTTAAAGGAAAAGATGAGCAAATTACGTTTAAGTTAGAAATCGAACCTGGTCTAGAACAATTAGTCATTGATGAATTACGTTTACAGCAAATGCTAATTCATTTATTGGATAATGCCATTAAATTTACCCCAGAAGGCGGTGAAATAGGCATCTCTGTTAATCGTTCTTTAAACTGGATTGCTTTTACCGTCTGGGATACAGGTATTGGTATTCCTGAAGAATATCAGCATCTAATTTTTCAGAAATTTCAACAGTTAGAAAGTCCTCTAACTCGGCAATTTGAAGGAACAGGGTTAGGATTAGTTTTAACTCAACATCTCGCTAAAGCACATGGGGGGGATATTTCTTTTTTTCCCAAGTCGGGCAAGGTAGTCAATTTACCCTGCTTCTTCCTCCTCATCCTTTAGCGAAAGATGATGAACTCCCAATCGATTCTATTTCGACACCCAGTTGTCCGATTATTCTAGTGGTAGAATCGGCAGTAGGTTTGATTAATGAAATTAGTGAACCCTTAACAGAATTAGGTTATCGTGTGGTAGTTGCTCGGACTGGTACAGAAGCACTAGAAAAAGCTCGCCAAGTTCGACCGCATCGCATTTTCTTAAATCCGATATTACCTTTATTATCTGGATGGGATGTTCTAACCCTTTTAAAATCCGACCCTCGCACCAGTCATATTAAAGTGATTATGATGGGGTCTAATGAGCAAAGAATTTATAGTGAACAAAAAGGGGCTGATGGTTTTGTAGCACTTCCTATTGAAAAAAAATCCTTACAGACCGTTTTAGAGCAATTAGCCTTTAGAACCGCTTCTTTTCTCAAAAATGTCACGATATTACGTCTTTATCCTCATGCCAAGCCTGCTGATTTACACTCATTAATGGAGCAAACGGCTCTCGATTTATTGTTTAATGGTCAATTCTCACAACTGAATTATCGTCTTTTAGAAGCGGATAGCTTAGAACAGGCGGAAATTATGGCCAGTGTTTGGAAAATAGATGTGGTTATTTTAGATGATTTAGTGACAGAAGAACCGATCGCATATCTAACTGCCTTGAGTCATTGTGAATCTTTATCAGCTATTCCACTCATTACTATGGAAACCAGTGTAACGGCTGCTGCTAATCAGATTAGTAATTTATCCGTTTTCCCTTGTCTAATTCCTAAAAGCGAAAATCAAGTCGAAGAGTTATTGCAAGTTATACAAATTGCCATTGAGTCTTGAGATCTATCCTTGGTAACAATTTTTGCGACTTTCCGTCTTATAACCAAAAAGTCAAGTTAGAATAATACATCTGATTAACCTTCTCTAGTGGGAGGGAGACTGTGATACTCAATTTTTCGTTTAAGTTAATTGCCGCTAAAGGCAAGCTAGTCTGTTACTTTTCCCTCTATAAAACCTATCGCGTCGTCAGTACCGCCCCTGTAGACGTACTTTGGCAAAAACTGATTAATTTAGCTGATGCGTCTTGGAATCCTTTGATTGCTAGGACAAATGTACCACGTGGCTTAATTCCAAAGCCTGGTCTAATTTATCAAGTCGTGACACGCTTCACTCCCTTTCCCATTCAGTTTTTTGTTGAAAATGTACGCCCTGGAGAGTTACTGAGTATCAGAGTTTTAGCAATTCCTGGCATGGAACAAAAAATAACTTATCAGGTCGAGTCTACCCTATGTGGTAGTTATATTTCCTATTCTGTCACCCTACGAGGTTGGTTATCTCCTTTCATTTGGTGGTTAATTCGTCCCTATTCTGCCCGTGTCGCTGCCGAATTAGCCCAAGCTGCTGAAAGAATAAGTGTTTAGGAATTTACTGTAGCACAACAAGAAACGGGATGATATGAGATACTAGGTTTGAGGTCAATCAAGCGTCAAAAGAAATCAATGCGTATCTCTGTCAACTGGTTAAAAGAATTAGTCAACTTAACCCTAACTCCTGAAAAATTAGCCGAAACCTTGACGGTAGCAGGCATCGAAGTAGAAGATATAGAAGATCGTCGTCGGAATGCTGATGGTGTTGTTGTTGGTAGAATTTTAGAGCGTCAGCCACACCCCAATGCTGATAAATTAAGTGTCTGTACGGTTGACATTGGGCTAAGTACCCCCTCGACTATTGTTTGTGGTGCGCCTAATGCGAGGGCAGATATTTTAGTTCCAGTCGCTACTTTAGGAACCTATTTACCCGCGATTGATATTAAGATTAAATCGGCTAAATTGCGCGGCGTTCAATCAGAAGGTATGATTTGTTCTCTGACTGAATTGGGTGTAGAAAAAGAATCGAATGGTATTTATATTTTTCCCGAAAATTCAGATATTATAGTTGGTCAAGATGTACGCCCTTTACTCGGTTTAGATGACGTAATTTTAGATATATCTCCTACTGCTAACCGCGCTGATGCGTTGAGTATGATTGGAGTAGCGAGAGAAATAGCCGCGTTAACAGGTGCAAAATTATCACTTCCTGAAAGTCTTTTGATACCATCTGTTAAAAGAATTGTACTATCGTCTGCTGACACTTCTTTTCCGTCTTTAGAAGAGACTGAAAACTTGCTCAATAACAAAGATTTTGTAAATATTATCGTAGAAAATAACCAAGCTTGTCTAGCATACATCGGAACTATCATCGAAGGCGTAAAAATTGCACCGTCTCCCAAATGGTTACAAGCTAGTCTACAAGCAGCAGGTGTCAGACCAATTAATAATATTGTAGATATTACAAATTATGTCTTACTTGAATGGGGACAGCCACTTCATGCGTTTGATCAAGATAAGTTAGAAAAATTGGCTAAGGGTGATAGTTTAAATATTGGTGTACGGTTTGCGACTGATGGTGAAACTTTAAAAACCCTCGATGGACAAACTCGCACCCTCAAACCACAAAATTTACTGATTACTGCTAATGATACACCAGTTGCGATCGCGGGTGTCATGGGTGGCGAAGAAACCGAAGTCGATGAGAATACCCAAAATATTATTCTAGAATCTGCGTTATTCGATCCGATTACAATTCGTCGTTCTTCAAAAAGTCAAAACCTACGCAGTGAGTCGAGTACACGGTATGAAAAAGGCGTTAACCCCACTGCTTTAGAAGATGCAGCCAATAGAGCGATCGCACTCATTATAGAACTTGCGGGCGGTGCTGTCACGACTCAATCTATCGCCGATGCTCGTGCTGATTTTAAGAGTTACTCAATTGAACTCCGTCTAGAACGTTTGCATCAAATTTTAGGAGATGTAGAGACGGGAAAAATTCCAGCATCCGATGTAGAAAGAATACTCACCGACTTAGGATGTCAGTTAACTAATGTTTCAGAAACGCCGAAAATTTGGTCTGTTACCGTTCCATCCTACCGTTACCGAGACTTAGAACGAGAAATTGATCTTATTGAAGAAGTCGCCCGTTTATATGGTTATGATCATTTCTGTGATACATTGCCCTCTAACAGCATTGCAGGGGGATTATCCTTTGAAGAACAGATACATCGGAAAATCAGAGAGGTTTTTCGTTCCGTTGGTTTAACCGAATTAGTGCAGTATTCTCTCGTTAAACCGATAAAAGATGAAGTCCAGATCGCTAACCCACTTTTAGCTGAATATTCCGCACTCAGAACTAACCTACTCTCTGGTTTAATTGATGCCTTTGAATATAACGTAGCACAAGGAAACGGGGCCTTAAATGGTTTTGAAATGGGTCGTGTTTTCTGGTGTACTGAAGATGGTATTGCAGAATCCGATCGCATTGGTGGTATCTTAGGAGGAGATCTTTTACCAGAGGGAAACTGGGTAAGAGGTGGAAAACACGACCCGATGACATGGTATCAAGCCAAAGGTATCCTAGAAAGTGTATTTGAGCGTCTAGGATTAACGGTAGAATATCAAGCAACTTCCGAAGACGAACGCTTACACCCAGGTAGAACCGCATCACTATCGTTAAATAAGCAACATTTGGGAATTTTTGGTCAATTACATCCCCAACTACGACAAGAAAAAGAATTAGACGATGCCGTGTATGGGTTTGAATTGAATCTAGATGTGTTAGTATCTGCTTTAAATAAAGACGATACAAAAACCCCTCGTTTTAAAGCATATTCGACTTATCCCGCCGTCTCTCGTGATTTAGCCTTTTTTGCCCCTCTCAAAATATCCGTTGCAGAGTTAGAAAAAACCATGAAAAAAGCGGGGGGAGAACTCTTAGAAACCGTGCAAGTCTTTGATGAATATAAAGGGGCAAATGTGCCAGAAGGTGAACGAAGTCTAGCTTTTAGTTTAGTCTATCGAACCAGCGATCGGACTCTGACAGATACAGAAGTAGAACCCGTCCACAACAAAATACGCGAAGCTTTAGTTAAACAATTTCAAGTCACACTTAGAAGTTAGGATCAATCATTATGCCAAAATACATCATGTGGGGTAGCTATTGCGAGGATGTAATCGAAAAACGTGCGCCCTACCGCCAAGAACACTTAAATGGTCTAGTTTCTCAAAAAGAACAAGGAATATTAGTTACATTAGGCCCAACCAAAGATGTTACGAAAGTCTTTGGAATTTATGATGCAGAAAATGAGGAGATTGTCAAGAAACTCATCGAATCCGATCCTTATTGGAAAAATGGCATTTGGACAGAATACGACATTAAAGAATGGATACAAGCAATTTAAGAAATCTATTATTAGGCTAAGAAGAGATGAAAAAGCAAGTTTTAAGCCATTAGGACGAGATTTGTTAAGCGAGAAGCTCATGACCCATTAACACACAAGGACAATCAAGAATACTCGAATATATCATGATTTTACAAAAATTCCTTCTTTCAATAGAGAGAGAGAGAAAAAAGAAAGTCTCAGGTATATTCATTACAGTCAAAAAAATCTAATTATATTTTTACTTGTGGAGATAGTTATGTCCGAAGCAAACGGAGTTATGATGCAATATTTCCACTGGTATATTCCAGAGGACGGTTCACTATGGAATCAGTTAGCGGAGTCGGCAGAAGAATTAGCCGAAGCAGGGATAACATCTCTCTGGTTGCCTCCTGCTTATAAAGGTACAGGTGGCGGGTTGGATGTCGGCTATGCAGTTTATGATTTATTTGATTTAGGTGAATTTGACCAAAAGGGGTCTGTACGGACAAAATACGGCACAAAAGAAGAGTATTTGCGAGCCATTCAAGCAGCCAAAAAAGCAGGAATTCGCATCTATGCAGACGTTGTACTAAACCACAAATTAGGTGCCGATGAAGAAGAAGAAGCAGAAGCTACACCTTTTAATCCAGACAACCGCAATGAAACCGTAGGCGAGTATCAGAAAATCAAAGCTTGGACTCATTTTACCTTCCCAGGTCGCGGTGATAAATATTCCAGTATGAAGTGGCATTGGTGGCATTTTGATGCGATCGATTACAACGTCTATAATGGCGAGGAAAATGCGATTTATTTGCTCAAAGGCAAAGAGTTTGAGGACAATGTTGACCTAGAAAAGGGGAATTATGATTATCTGATGGGTTGTGACCTCGATATGCAAAACCCCGAAGTTTCTGGCGAACTAAAATACTGGGGTGAATGGTATGTCGATACGACTGACGTTGATGGTTTTCGCTTTGATGCCGTCAAACACGTAAAAGCCGAATTTTTCCGCGAATGGCTCGATCACGTTAGCCATCATGCACAGCGCGAGTTATTTGCTGTGGGTGAATATTGGTCTTATGAAGTCGAGGCACTCCATAGCTTTGTCGAAGCAACAGGCGGTAAGGTGACGTTATTTGATGCGCCACTTCATTACAATTTTCATGCCGCGAGTCAAGCTGGTGATAGCTACGATATGCGCACCATTTTCGATAATACTCTTGTTCAGCATCAACCCACCCTCGCCGTCACGCTAACTGAAAACCACGATTCACAACCCCTACAATCGCTAGAATCAGTCGTTGAACCTTGGTTTAAGCCTCTTGCCTATGCTTTAATTTTACTACGGCGTGAAGGATATCCCTGTATTTTCTATGCTGACTACTACGGGGCCCATTACAAAGACGCAGGCCCTGATGGCAATGAATACGAAATTTGGATGGATAGCCATCGGTGGCTTATTGATAAATACCTATTTGCGCGGAAAACCTACGCCTACGGTGAGCAATACGATTATTTTGATCATGCTAATACCATCGCTTGGACACGCTTAGGCGATGAAGAACATCCAGGAGGAATGGCAGTCGTGCTGAGTAATGGAGGAGATGGTACGAAATGGATGGAAGTCGGGCAACCGAATCAAACGTATATTGATATTACCGAACATATCAGCGAATCTGTGACAACCAATGACGAAGGTTGGGCGGAGTTTCGATGCAATGGTGGCTCGGTTTCGGTTTGGGTTCCACAGTCCTAGTTATTTTTCCTACAGATACTCATAAATCGTACTTCTTTGCTGAAAAGGACGATCAATAGATTGAATGGCTTGTTGCAGGGTATCGACTTCCATACAAGTACCACCCTGCGCCCCTGCCATACTGGTAATATGTTCCTCCATCAGTGTTCCACCTATATCGTTACATCCCCATCTGAGGGCTTCTACGGCTCCATTTAAGCCCAATTTTACCCAACTGGGTTGATGATTAGGTATCCAGTTTCCTAGATATAATCGGGAGACAGCGGTGAGTAACAGGGTATCGGCTAAAACAGGTTGATCGCGTCCAACTCTATTTCTTAAAGGTTTTGGGGCTTCTTGTCCGACAAAGGGTAAGAGAATAAATTCAGTGATGCGGGCGGGATATCCTTGTAGAATTGAGTTTTGTTGGAGCGATCGCAATTGATCTAAATGGCTGATCTGTTGTTCTTTGCTTTCGATCTGACCGCATAACATGGTACTGGTGGTAGGCAGTCCTAACTTATGGGCTAGACTAACAATTTCTAGCCAAGTTTCGCTATTAATTTTCTCGGGACAGATCACCCGTCTTACAGCATCTTCTAACACTTCGGCGGCGGTTCCAGGCATCGATCCAAGACCTGCATCCCGTAAAGCAGTAATTACATCCTCGTAACTAATTTGATCTTCTCTGGCGATAAACTGAACTTCTTGGGGTGAAAAGGCGTGTAGATGAAGCTGCGGAAAGGTTTTTTTAATTGATGTAACCAATTCTAGATAAAAATCTAAACTGGTGCCATTTCGTTTTGCTTCGGAGTTTAAACCGCCCTGCATACAGATTTCGGTTGCTCCTCGTTGTACCCCATCCGATGCTTTTTCTAAAATTTGAGCAATATCTAACCAAAACGCGCCATCTTCTCCATCATCTCGCCTGAATGCACAAAAACTACAATGCTGCTCACAAATGTTAGTAAAATTTACATTGCGATTGATCACATAGGTAACAGTATGACCGACTTGGTTAGCTCGAAGCTGATCGGCAGTCTGTTGAATTTCACTAATAATCTCTGATTTACTTTGTTGCAATAAAGTCAATCCCTCTAAAGGCGATAAATCTTTACCGCTTCTTACTTCATTCAAAATCGTATTAACGGTCTTGGTTGCGCTAGTCACGTTGATCATCTTTATTCTTCCTACACCGATTGTAGAAGAAATCTAATTATTTTTCTGTGCGTAGATTGCTAGGAACCACAACGGGCGAAAGATTACCAATGACTCGCAAATTTTGAGAACGCAGTAACTCAGTAAAATTTAAGGGACGATTTTCAATTTGGGCGACGGTTTCAAGGGCGGATAATAAATGACGGGCGGCTTCTGTTTCAGTGTATCCTCGTCTGATGGCGACAGAGATGGCGGACTCATCTGCATCAAGTTCTTTTTGAAGACTACGGTTACTGCGCCAAATTTGATTAGTGGCGATCGCTGTTAGACCGCCAGCCACCATCATTCCTACTGCGTCAGCTTGGCTTATTTCGATGACTAGCCCTAATAAACCTGCTGCTGCGATCGCTTGATAGATATTCGGTTTAAACCATTTAACCCCAATTAAACCACTAACCGAGCGTAACAAAAGTAAATCGCGCTGTGGTCTAGACAAATTTCGCCAAAGATCGAAATTAATTAAGATCGGTCGTGTTCCTTGTTGCCAAGGCATCGGTAAAGATGTTTCAATGACTTTGGCTTGTTGAGGTTGACTCACAATTTTAGTCATCATCCGCCCCGAAGCAGGCATCAACTCTATTAAATGACTAATTTCAGTATCTAGATTCATACTTGAGCCAGATTTATATATTCCTTGATCATTGAGTATAATGGCTTTCGGAATTTATATCTTTTTTTAAACATTTTTCTAATAAATTGATTTTATAAGAATACCAAAAACGATAAGGATGCCAAACTTGAGAATGATAGCAATCAAAGACGGGTTGATTGAGATATAGCCAGATCGGATGACAGATTTGTTGAGCTTTCCATAACATTGTGAGAAGATCTCCATTTATAGCATTTTTAGCGATCCTTCCCGTAGTCTATGAGAGAGGATTAACCATTTATTATCTATTTACTAATTTGGCAGATCGAGGGCTAAGTTACTTTCACAAGAATTACGGAAGATTTGAAGACTTAATTATTGAATTCAGTAAATTTACGAATTTTCTACCTAGCGATTCGGTTAGCTTTTGCAATTTCTTGTAATACTGATTGTAATGGTGCCACCAAAATCTGGAATCGGGGCGGCTGGTTTAGAGAGTTGCACCTGCACTTGTTGCACTTGATCAATGAGTAGAATTTCATCAGCGATCGCCGTTGCTAATTTTTCCACTAAAGCAAATTTAGACGTTTTAATCAAGCGTTGTACGATATTAATCGCCTCTCGATAATCAACTGTATCATCAATACGATCGCTCATTCCCGCTTTTGATAATTCTACTCCGAGCGTTAGATCAACTTCAAACCATTGACCGAGAATTTGTTCTTCTTTTAGATATCCCGTATAGCCATAACAGCGAATTCCAGTTAAATGTATCGTATCCATCAGTTAGTACTCGTCGGTGAGGGAGAAGGAGGAGTAGAAGTCATAGAACATTGACTTTGTTCATCTGGTGTCGAACTAACCAACACATTTTGTAGTCCATTCACCGCAATGGTTCCTTGCAACGACTGAAGCTCATTTGGAGAGCAGACCTCTAATTTAACGATATTATTCTCAGATGACGGCTCAATGACCTTAACAATGCTATTAGGTGGTAGAGGAATAGATGCAGTTACTTGCACATTATTTGTCGTTGTAGCCGATTGTAGCGTAATTTCTGTCGTTGTTTTAAACACTTGTCCTAATGTTAAGGCTTCTAAAGGCAGAACAGAGGTACTAGATAGAGTGGGAATTGGATCAACTGCAACTGTTGAAACCGAAGTCCGCCAAAGATAAAAACCCGCAAGACTAGCCGTTAGTACACCTAAACCAATGAGTAACGGAGTTAGTAAAGAAGACTTGGGAGGCGAAACGGTAACCGTAGGAGTCGTACTGGGTGTAGAAAGAGGGGTTGGTGAAGTAACTCTAGGGCGCACTGTAAATGAGGGTTCTGTGGGAAATTCGGAGGCCGCGGCGGCATCTTGTTCATTTTCATAGGTTTCCAGGGTTGTTACGTCATCTGAGGGTTGTTCTGTGACACCTTCATAGGTTAAAGGGGAGATGGGATTGATCGCGTTTTGAACTTGACAGTAAAATAGAGCGATCGTTGAATTATCGTGACCGTTTTTTTGATTAGCCAGATCGATTAAACGTTGTCCGACTTCAGTAACATTTTTTTCGCCTTTTAAAATCGGTAGAATCTCAGTATCCCAATATTGTTCAACGCGATCGTAATCACTCAAACCATCAGAACAGAACAGAAAGACACAATCTTCATCTAAAATATAACGCTGTACAGTGGGGTTAAGTGAGGCTGCCGAACTCATGCCCAAAGCTTGTACTAAAGCCCCTGCATTCGGATATTGAATAGCATCTCTATAGATCAGATAACCTAAACGAACTTCCCTAGACGCTAAATCATCATCAACCGTAATTTGATGACAACCTTGTGGGGTGATGCGATAAACTCTAGAATCTCCTACATGACCAATATACATTTGATGTTGATGAGCTAACCCCATGACAAGCGTTGTACCCATGCGTCGTCGTTCTTGGCGTTTTTCAACATCATTACGCCGACTAATAACATCATTCGCTTGACCAATGGATTGACTTAGGGTTTGTATTAGATCAGACTGATTCCATTTAGACCTATTTTTAAACATCTGAGCCACATCGGCTTGTAGAGACTTAATGGCAAGCTGTGAGGCAATTTCGCCGCCCTCTTGCCCACCAATTCCATCACAAACGATCGCTAGAGTATTTTCTTGCTCATCATGGGTTAATGTGGTTCCAGATGGGGGATAACAGGCATCTTCATTATGTTCCCGCATGGTTCCCGTATCGGTGCAGGTATACAGATGATAGGTTCGTTGTTGTGAAGCGGCACAATGTTGCAGGGCCCCGTCTAAAATTTTGAGTAATTGATCAGGGTGAGTAATTTTTTCTGATTCTAGATTTTCACACAACCGGGTTAAAAAGTTTTTGATTTCAGAAGACGATTCAGGTATCCAATTTGACCAAACTTGACCCAATTGTTTTAAGGATAACGATGCTGTCTCATCGCGGTCGAGGGCTAATTCTAAAATTTGTACAGTTGCCCCATTAACCCGTAATAAAGTTGGATCTAATAAACTTGAAACCACCCGTCTTTGCTGAAACGGTTGCCAGAGGTGGGCAATTTGCCATAACCAATAGAGTTGACGCATCGCAGTCGCTTCCGACCATAGCTGTGTTAGCGGTGGGACTAAATCGGGTTGCGGTTCTCCAGATGATATCGGTACTGTACCATATTCGAGCAGCCAAATCGTCATATCTAGGCGATCGTCTGGAGAGGGAACATAGCCGTAAACTTGAGGAACGTGCCAACGATAGGGAAAAAGTTTGAGATAGGGGAGAATGTAGGACGGAAATTCTTCGGGAACCTGGGGTGCTAAAACTGGTTTAGTGTCTAAGACCATTTGAGGGGCTTTGATTAAATAGCGCTCATCGATTAATTCGCCCACTCTATAATAGGTTTTGACCCAATCTCCGAGCATTCTTAAATACCGCCGCACTAATGGGGTACCGCAGTTCTCGCAAACTTGATGAGATAGGGGGTTAGATGCTAAACAAGTTAAGTTTTGGCACTGGATAGTTACCGCCTTTTGTTCCATAAACACTCTCTAATTTCAAAGAGCAATAACTTAGATTGTAATGGCTCTGACTGTGAATCTTGATAATTTTATTTTTATTCCCCAATCATAGCATTATCGTTTTTTTCGAGTTTTCGTCCTTAAAAATAGAGACGTGCCATAACACATCTCTAGACAATAATCAATCTTTTTA
This sequence comes from Chroococcus sp. FPU101, assembly GCF_017312365.1. Classification (GTDB taxonomy): domain Bacteria; phylum Cyanobacteriota; class Cyanobacteriia; order Cyanobacteriales; family Microcystaceae; genus Chroococcus. The sequence goes on along the minus strand of NZ_BLJI01000002.1, from coordinate 87,159 downwards.
TTTAGTTTTATCCTTTGTGACTAACTTAAATATTCGGTAATTTTTTGATTGCCGTTTGTCTCTTTTTCAGGAGTTTTGTTTTTTTCCATTGCTTCTGACCATTGTTTACTCAAAGTAATTAAATCAGATGGCATCATGACAACCGTAGTTGTATTATTTTCTGCTCCAATTTCAGTTAACATCTGTAAACGGCGTAACTCTAAAGCAGCAGGGTTTGCCATAATTTTTTGAGAAGCTTCGGCTAGTTTATGTGAGGCTTCTTGTTCTGCTGAAGCTTTAATAATACGAGCGCGTTTTTCTCTTAATGCTTCGGCTTCTTTTGCCATGGCACGTTGCATCGATGTCGGAATTTCAACATCTTTCATTTCAACTCGTTCGATATCAATGCCCCAAGGTTCAGTGATTTCGTCAACAATTTCTTGAACCTTATGATTAATTTTATCTCGATCTTGTAGCACATCATCTAAGTTGTTTTGTCCGACCACATTGCGTAAGGTTGTCATCGCAGCTTGATAGACGGCATTTTGATAAGATTCAACTCGGTTAATGGCTTTAAAAGCGTCAATAATTCGATAGTAAAGAACCGCATTTACTTTAATGGTTACACTATCGGCTGTTACTGTTTCTTGTGGAGCAATATCAACGGTTTTAGTCCGAATATCAACCTGCATTTTTTGGTCAAGTAATGGCAAAATATAGTATAAACCTGGCCCTTTAGTAGCTTGATATCTTCCTAAACGAAAAATTACCCCTCGCTGATATTCTCGATCAATTTTACAGCCGCTTAAACCGACGCTGGCAAGCATTAAAAAACCGATTAATACTAGATCCATATTTGCATCCTTGTACAGACGGGTTATTTATAGCGCGTCTCTACGTTGAAAGATACTTCTATTCTAGGCAGTGATTTAAACAATTAACGAAGACTTAATAATACTTTCTGCTTTGGATAAGTACAAGATAATTGCTAGATATGCTATAAATGGATCTTTGTGCCAATTCTTCACAGGAGGTTTGATTCAATGGCTGGAAGCGATGTCAAGGCTGATCTATGGGTGAACGAGTATATTACCCCTTGGGATATCTATAGTCACGGAATTACTCGTATTCTGGCTTACTGTAAAACTCCTTTTCAGGACATGTATGTGGTTGAATCTGGGGCTTATGGTAAAGCATTAGTATTAGATGGTAAATGGCAATCTTGTACAGGTGATGAATTTATCTATCATGAAGCTTTAGTACAACCTGCGATGATCACCCATGCCTCCCCGAAAAAGGTTTTAATTTTAGGTGGGGGAGAAGGGGCAACCACTAGAGAAATTTTACGCTGGAAAACCGTTGAACGAGTGATGATGATTGATATTGACGGTGAGGTTGTCGAAGCGTGTAAAGAACATCTGAGCGAAATGCACCAGGGTTCTTTTGATGATCCTCGTTTTGAATTGGTTGTTGCTGATGCCCTAGAAGTCTTAGATACGACTGATGAGAAGTGGGATATTATTATCTCTGATCTAACTGATCCTATTGAAGAAGGGCCATCATTTCCCCTCTTTACGAAAGAATATTACGAAAAGTTACAGCGTGTCCTCGCTCCAAAGGGTTTAGTAATTGTTCAATCTGGCCCAGTTTCACCCCCGTTTGTGATGTATCATGCTCGTGTGGTGAATACTTTAAAATCTGTTTTTCCTCACGTACAAGCGTACTGCGCTCCAACACCGAGTTATGGATCTCCCTGGGGTTTTGCTTTGTGTGGTAATGAGCCTTTGAATACTACTCCAGATCCTCAAGCAGTTGATCAAGTGTTAGCCGAAAAAACAACAGGTGGTTTACGTTTAATTGATGGAATGTCTTTACTCGGAATGTTACAAACTCCATTGTATATACGGAATGCGATCGCACAACATCAAGAAGTCTATACCCTCTCTGCACCGCCAAAATTCTTCGGTCAAGGTGTAGCAACTACAGTTTAGGATGATTGGGTGAGATTGAATAACTCACCCTTTTCACTGTCTTGCTGCTTTAGCTGTCATTAAGTTTCTTTTGACCGATAAGCTCTTATCGATTTCTGGGGCTAATTCAATGACCCATATATAAATCGTTCCTTGTATGATCGACTTTTATTCCCCTTTCCAACATCATTTCTTCTAAATCTCGATAACTTAAACTATAGCGTAAGTACCAACAGACACAGAGTAAAATAATTTCCTTCTCGAAGTGCTTCCCTTTAATTAGATCTTTTTGAGTCATCAGAAAAGAGGATTTCAAGTTTGCAACAGAACCAGAGCCATACCTGTTGCTTTCAACGTGGATTTGAAAATAGTTCTTTCAATTAAATAATTTCTTCAGGTTTTGCTGTAGACTCTTTTATATAGCAAAAGCGATTAGCATAGACTAAGACCTATATCTATGATTTATGTTTTCGGGTTAAGCGTGACGGGTAATCGCTCACTTTGACACGGATGGGTGTTCTCCTTTATTGAACGCGACTCATTCCCGAACCTGAATCACCACTGATTAGTGCGATCTTTTGCTCTCGCCAGAGCAAAACCTTTGCGCTCTTAGTGACGGGTTGACTTGCCGCTCACTCGGATGCGTGGAGGCAGCTACCCCAGATTCGAGGCTACGCTTGCCTGCTGTCCTGACCCCTAATATCTGATCAAGGAGGAATTACACAGTGGATTTTTTGTCCTTTTTTTTAATGGACTTCGTTAAACAGTTGCAGTCCCCGACACTCGCTTTTTTGATTGGTGGGATGATCATTGCTGCTCTCGGGAGCGAATTGGTAATCCCAGAGGCGATTTGTCAGATCATCGTCTTCATGCTGCTCACCAAAATCGGTCTGACCGGTGGAATTGCCATCCGCAATTCTAACCTAACGGAGATGGTGTTACCCATGATCTGTGCCGTAATAGTAGGGGTTCTTGTTGTGTTCATCGCGCGCTATACCTTGGCCAATCTGCCAAAGGTCAAAGTTGTCGATGCGATCGCTACTGGAGGGTTGTTTGGAGCCGTGAGTGGTTCCACGATGGCTGCCGGCCTGACGGTACTGGAAGAACAAAAAATTCCATACGAGGCATGGGCTGGCGCACTCTATCCCTTTATGGATATCCCTGCCCTCGTAACGGCGATTGTGGTGGCGAACATTTATCTCAACAAGAAGATGCGTAAAGAAGCAGCCTACGCTACTGGGCAGGAGTCTTTTAGCAAGCAAGCAGTTGTGGCAGGCGATTATCCCGATCAGCAGGATTATCCCCGCACTCGGCAGGAGTACCTCAGCAAGAAGGAGGAGCCTGAGAATCGGGTCAAGATATGGCCGATCGTGCAGGAAAGCCTTCGGGGCCCTGCCTTATCGGCAATGTTGTTAGGCCTAGCTCTTGGCATATTCACCCAGCCAGAAAATGTCTATAAAAGCTTCTACGATCCCCTTTTTCGCGGCTTGCTTTCGATCTTGATGCTGGTCATGGGTATGGAGGCTTGGTCAAGACTTGGCGAACTGCGTAAGGTGGCGCAGTGGTATGTCGTGTATAGCGTGGTGTCACCGTTTGTGCATGGGTTCATCGCCTTCGGTCTCGGTATGATTGCCCACTACGCCACGGGATTCAGTTGGGGCGGCGTTGTGATCCTGGCCGTTATCGCCGCCTCCAGTTCAGACATCTCAGGGCCACCTACGTTGCGAGCGGGTATCCCGTCGGCTAATCCCTCCGCCTATATCGGCGCGTCCACAGCCATCGGTACACCAGTGGCGATCGGCTTGTGTATACCGTTCTTCCTCGGGCTTGCCCAGGCGATCGGCGGCCTCTAATCCCAGACGGGTCATGGTCTGTCGGTGTTCTCTTGGCCCAGCAGACCGAGTAGATTGATAAATGTACATATTTAAAGAGGTAATCAACATGGCCAAACCAGCCAAAAAGCTCGTCATCGTCACAGAAAAGATTCTGCTGAAAAAGATCGCCAAGATCATCGAAGAATCGGGGGCGACTGGTTATACGGTTCTGGAAACTGGCGGTAGCGGCAGTCGCAACGTGCGCTCGTCGGGACAACCCAACGTTTCCGACACCCAGGCGAATATAAAATTCGAGGTGCTGACCCCAGATCGAGACATGGCCGAGAACATTGCAGATCAGGTCGCAGTGAAGTTTTTCCTCGATTTTGCAGGCATTATCTACATCTGTGACGCGGAGGTACTGTACGGACACAGTTTCTGTGGGCCAGACGGCTGTTGAGTCGAGACGACACAGTCCCTATTTGCCCACGTCACTCATTGACGACTAGGCTTGTCTTTCTCGGAGATGCTCTCCATTACTAGCAGATGTTTCCGTCGAGGCAGGCCAGCCCCCGCCACGCTTCGGCCCACATTCGATCAGCATGGAGTAGACACTATGAACAAGTTTGACTCGACGAAATCGCGAATCAGAATTGACCCGACCAGCGAAGGCTGGCTAGTGCAGGTCTATAGCAGAGATCGCCGTCTGTGCGTACTTGACTCGTCTCACGCATAGAGCATTTGTACATACAGCAAATAGCATTGTTTATTTGTTCGTTACGCTTGCGGCAGTGTGAGACAAATAAATTACTCTATCTATGGAGTCAACCTGCGGAATGTGGGATGAAAACAAACAGTGCGATTATCTGATCTTGTAGAGTACGTTAGGTTATCCCAGTAGTGTAGCAAAGGTGTTGATTAAGTTAAATGCGCTCAGGCGATACTTTATCCCTCTTCTGTCACTCTCCTGGAAGTAACATAAGAGAATAAATACATCGGATAGCTGAAAATGCTCTCTTTAGACATAGAGGTTATACTTGTCCTTGCTGGTAGGATAGCGATGTAATTTGAACCGCATACTTTCTATGTCTGAATCATCTCTACCCACTGCTTTAGAAGAAATTTTTGCGGCTGACTCTAACCCAGAAATACTCTTTTCAGAACTGCTAAAAGCGATTGGTGAAGTGATGCAGTGCGATCGCTGTTTCCTCTTGGTTCGCCATCCACAAACAAGAATCTATCGTAACTTCTGCTGGCGACGCAACCTTGATCTGCCGAATACTGAAACCGACGGTTGGCAAAGCGAAGAGGAATGGGAAAAAGAAGACCCCATGTTTGCTGCCGCTTTGCGAACCGCTCCCCCGATCTTTATATCTGACATCGAAACCGCCCCACCTGAAGTGCTTAACGTTGAATTCGAGCGTAACTTTCTTGGACATCGCGCCCTAGTTCACGCTCACATCGTTTCGGATGAGCAACTCTGGGGAATCCTACAGCCGTGTATGTTCGGTCAACCGAGAGAATGGACACAGTGCGATCGCGCTATCATTTCGAGTGTGATCGAGCGGTTGCGTCAGCCAGTAGTCGATTACGTGAAATCAAACTCGGACGAGTAACTCTAATGATTAAATTAAGCCGATTTTAAGGAAAAAATTCTTTAACCACACAACTAAAACCAGGTAATAGAGGAGAAGTCACAATATCCTCACTGAATAGAGTTGTAACTAGCTTTAATTGTCCATTGTCTCGGCGATAAATTTCTAATTTTTGCACTCGCCAGTCCGCGATCCAATATTCTCTGACTCCACGAGTTGAATAAAGTTTCAGTTTGGTTTCTCGATCTCTGTTTTGATCTTGCTGACTTTCAGATAGGACTTCAATGACTAATTCGGGCGCACCTGTTAAATGACCTTTTTCATCAATGAGTTGATCATATGTTTCTTGAGTTGCCCAAACGACATCAGGGATCACGTTGTCTGCTTCTGAAAAAAGAACACCAGGGTTAATTGTTGTTTTTCCTAAACCCGTTGTTTCAGACCAAGTATTTAAGTGCTGAAAAAAACGACCACAAGTTGTCTGATGATTCCAATGTGGGGCCCTTGTCACCAATAACACTCCATCGATAATTTCATAACGTAACCAAGGATTATCGGGTAACAGTTCTAGATCATGAACTGTCCAGTAAACTTGATCGCTTGTGGTTTGATTCATGGCTATTTTTGTCTTTATGGAATTCTAGGAACTGGACTTGCACCAGGTTGTGGGGTTTGCGGTAGGGTTCGAGTCGGACTAACTTGCGGGTTTGGATCGGGTTTACGAATTTCGGGAACGGGAAGAAAATAAGACGCAGCAGCAACTACAGCTAAACTACTCAAACCGACTGCCATTGGTACAGCTTTTTTGGCAATAGGTTCATCTTTTTGACGATAACGGCGCGAAAGTGGCTGTAATTTTAAGTTTATATCGGGTAAGGTACGCTGATCGGTACAAAATTGATCGACTGCTTCGACTAGATCGAATAGTTGTACGGTTGATAGATTAATTGAAAAAGGTTTTTCTGATATCTTAATGTCTGATGGCGGATACCAAATTAGACGATGATAGGTATCTGATACTTTTTCAAGTGTAATTTGATCTTCGGTTGGGGTGACTTCATGGGGCCGACGGACTCCGCTTAAGAGTTCCTGAGCATAACTACTCACTGCTTTGGTTAAGTTTTCTAAAAAAGTACGTCCCCCCTGTAAAACTTGATTGGTTCCGTTGATGTGACATTCTGCATTAGTGACAATGGATAAAACGGGTTGTCCGTCTGAAGCGTTTGTTGCAGTGATCCCATCACTAAATCCTTCAACGATCAAAGTGCAGTTGGGTAAATTATATTGTCTTTTTAGATTCATCTTCGATTTCAGTTTGTAGTTTTTCGAGTTCTTCTGGGGTCATTTCTTCAAGTCGTTTTTGTAGAACTGCTGTCTCATAGTCTTTCAACTGCTTGTTATAAGTCATATTGCTGCTTAGAACTCGGAATAAGTAGGACAGCACCCAACCGATTAGCCCTCCTACCAGTATAGCCTGACTCCAAATTCCCGCCGAGATACCGTCTAACCCAGCATTTTTTAAAACTAGGTAGATTACGCCCCCGGCGATAAAAACACCGATTCCAATTCCGATGACATCAATTCGTCGCATAATTTTATTAGATGCTTAGGCTTTGATTTCTCGCCGTTGCGGACGGAAGTTAAGAAACGGACTTAATAATAACATTCCAGGGAAAAAGAAAAACATGAGAAAGTACATAAAGCCTCTTTCAAAGGAACTTGCTACATACCAGCGACTATTGAGATAAAAATAGACTAAACCTGGAACGATCAATAAGTATAAGCCACTTAGAATTAAATAAAGGGCTGGAACGATTAAGGTATCTATTGATAGGTTTGCAAGCATATTTTTATTATTTTGTCAAGAGATTACAGAAGATTAAGCCGATTTATGTATCTTGTATTATCACATTTTTTGCTCCCGTTAACCGTTTGATTAGCCACAGGAAAACCAATAAGAAGTATAGAAAAAATTGAGTATTGACGCTCTTGTCATTGAAAAAATCTGTTAAAATTCTGCGTAGAAATGCTTCTTTATGTCAAACTGGAGTATAACAGAAACAAGCCCATCAAGCTCAATCATATAGAATGGAAATCCAATCATTAACGCCGCAACATCAAAAAGCTAGGTCTAGACAGAAATCGATTGAAGCTGAACTAACACATGATCATGAACATGAACATCATCACCATTCAAACTCTACAACGCCTCATGTTCATAGTGAAGCTTCTCTTAAACAAATTGTTAATCGTCTATCTCGCATCGAAGGACACGTTCGGGGGATTAAAACAATGGTGACAGAAAGTCGCCCTTGTCCTGAAGTATTAATGCAAATTGCGGCGGTTCGTGGTGCGATCGATAAAGTTGCCCGCATCATCTTAGATGAGCATTTAAGCGAATGTATTGCCCGCGCTGCTTCTGAGGGAAACATCGATACTGAAATTGAAGAACTTAAAGCCGCTTTAGATCGATTCCTGCCCTAAAAAAATTACCCAAGCAAGCTATGATAGTATGATGGAATTTTACGACAGGTGAAAATCTGTCTAGTTCTGTTTTGTTTATTTGGAGGTATAGAAAGTACACAATGACCCAAGTTGTTGTAGGTCAAAACGAAGCCATTGAATCTGCCTTACGTCGTTTTAAACGACAAGTTGCTAAAGCTGGAATTTATGCTGATATTAAAAAGCATCAATTCTTTGAAACTCCCCAAGAGAAACGTAAGCGTAAAGCTGTAGCCCGCAGAAGACAGCGTACTCGTCGTCGTTAAACAAAATCTGAACACTACATCAAAAAGACTCAAGAATAAAACATCATTAGAATTTTTAAAAGGGGCGTGATCGTTCGGATACTGTTACTAAGTCTGTGATAATCTTTAGCTAAAAGGAAAAGGATGAGCAACTAAAAATAGCCATCCTTTTCTTGTAGTAAGCATCCCTTATAGTATTTCCATGACCCTACAACTTCGTGTTTATGTTCCAGATCATCCTTTAATTAAACATTGGTTAGCGATCGCACGTAGCGTCCAAACTCCCTATCCTCTCTTTAAAATGGCAATGACGGAATTAGGAAGATGGTTAACCTATGAAGCGACTCGTTACTGGTATCCAACTGTTGATGTGATCGTTGAAACGCCTTTATCAGACTGCCCTGCAACGATTATTAATGAAGATATTCCTACTGTTATTATACCGATTCTTCGTGCGGGACTGGCGATTCTAGATGGCGCACAAACCGCTTTACCGAATAATGCTTCAATCTATCATTTAGGATTAGTCAGAGACGAAGAAACTCTAGAATCAAGTTGTTACCTCAATAGACTGCCCGATCGCTTTGCACCACAGACCCATATTATTATCCTAGAACCGATGTTAGCTACTGGAGGCTCGATCCTTTCAGCAATGTCGGAAATTACCAGTAGAGGGGGAGATCCCGCATTTGTTCGTATTATATCGATTGTTGCTGCACCCCCCGCTTTACAAAAATTGAGCGAAAAATACCCCAGTTTGAATATTTATACGGCAATTATCGACCAAGAAATTAACGAAAAAGGTTTTATTGTTCCTGGGTTGGGAGATGCAGGGGATCGAGCTTTTGGAACATAATAAAGATATTCATTTAAGATTAGGAATCAGATTATGAGTCAGCGAGAGGGTTTTGGGTCTGGATTTATTGCAGGTGCGGTTTTTGGTGGTGTGGTTGGTGGCGTTTTAGGTTCTGTTTTAGCGTCTCGTAGCCAGAAGAAAACCGAAAAAGCAATGCTAGAAAGTGAGTCTGATGCTACTTTAAATGAAAGCCATATGGAGACTGCCCGCCGTAGTTTAGAAGATAAGATAGCACAACTCAATTCAGCGATCGATGATGTCCGTCAACAACTTGATCCTGTTAATGGGCGTAATGAGCCGAGAGATTAGTACAAATGCTTCAAACGATTCAAGAAGAAATTTTTTATCCGAGTTCGGATGGTGAACCCTTGGCTGAATCCTATTCGCATCTTAATGCAATTTTAACGACTTTAGCCGTCTTGAAACAATATCTATCGGGTCGTCAAGCTACTGTGTTAGCCGATCAATTTATGTATTATGCCCAAGGGTTCCCACGTTTGCGAGTTGCCCCCGATGTGATGGTGATTTTTGATGTTCCACCAGGTGGTAGGGATAATTACAAAATATGGGAAGAAGGACAAGTCCCTAAAGTGATTTTTGAAATGACTTCAGCAGGAACAAAAAACCAAGATTTAGAGTTTAAAAAAACGCTGTATGAACAATTAGGAGTGTTTGAATATTGGCTTTTTGATCCGAGGGGAGAATGGATCAAAGAACAGTTAAAAGGTTATCGGTTAGAAGACGATACTTATAGATTAATTAAGGATGGACGGAGTGAACCGTTACAATTACGATTAGTTGTAGAAGGTGAAATCATTGGCTTTACCCGTGAAGATAATGGGGAAAAATTACTGATTCCCGATGAATTAGTCCAAGCTTTACAGGAAAAAGATGCGCAATTACAAGCTACTGCACAAAGATTAGCTGAAATGGAGGCTAAGTTACAACAATATCAAGAGCGTTTCGGAGAATTGCCCGAATAATCAAACCTTTACAGCCTTTTGGAGAAAAATTTTAAAAGTGCGCTATCTATTTTTATCAAGTTTTATAACAATATTGACTCAAATAGCATCAATTGGTGTGGTCAATGCCGAGCAATTGTATAATTGTCATCCTCAAGTGTCTTCATTTCCGCAACGCAATTCAGTAACTTTAGCAGAAGCTAAACAATTACTGTTACAAATGGACGGTCATCAATTTATCTATCATTGTATGACCGCTACACAGTCTAATATGGTTTCTGGGTGATTACCTATCGTCAGCGTATTGCCTTGCCTTCTGGGGCAAAAATCGCGGTTCAGTTAGTCGATGTGAGTCGTGCTGATGCACCTGCGATCGTTCTTGCGGAACAAACTATCATAACTGATGGTCAACAGGTTCCGATTCCTTTTCAATTAGCTTACGAGCCAAATCAAATTAATCCTCGCCATTCTTACGCTGTACAAGCCAGAATATTAATTAATGAACAGTTACGCTGGATTAATACCGATCGATATTCTGTAATTACCAACAATAGTCCAACCACTATCGAAATTGTAGTTAATCCTGTTACTACTAATTCTGAAAAATAAACTCTAAAGTTCTGGTAAACCTTCCCGTGTTGTCAAATTTCTTACATCATCTTCTAGTTCAGCAACTGAATCAGCACTAATCCAGTAAAATTTAAACGGTTCTTTCTTACTTAAATAAGCCGCATAAGAAGATTGAAGATAAGGACGATAGCTTAAATTTTGATTTAGATAAACTTCAAAAAAAGCTAAGATTGTTGTATTTTTGTAGACGGCAAGGGTTTCAGGTTTCGGAAAGATTACATCGGGTACAGAGCCAAGAGTTTGAAATAGACCGCCATCTAATCCCACAGAATCAGCGTGTGCTTGTCCTTCTTCTAAACCTAAATATTTATCACGAGTCTGTAGCCAAATAAACGGGTAAATTTGTTCATACATTGGGTGAGCAAGGGGGTCATAACTGCCTGAAAAATACACCACTGGAATTTTAACTTTACTAAGTCCAACTGGGCCGAAAATACTACGATTGATTGCATTACGCAGTACGATCGCTTTAACTCTAGGATCACGAAAATTACCAACGTTTCGAGGAAGTTTTAAAGCTTTACACTGAAGAAGACGAGATAGATCTAAATAATCGAATTTATTTGTGCAATCTTTTTCAAGAAATTTAAAATCTATTTCGGCACCCGCTAAAGCTAATGCTGTATAGCCACCGAAAGAATGACCTAAAACACCAACATTTTCTATGTCTAGTTGTCCTGCAAATTCTGTATCATTACGTCTTTCAAGTTCATCAATTAAAAAAGTAATATCCAAGGGGCGATCAATAAATTCATTAACTGGAATAAAATCTTTAGTTTGACCATTTAAAACACTTTGAATATGTTCATAATCACTACCAGGGTGTTGAGGAACTGCAACGACATAGCCATAAGACGCTAAATATCGAGCGCGTTTTTCCGAATCTTCAGGTCTAGCCGCTAGCCCATGAGAAATAATGACAACAGGCGTTTTTCGTAATTGCAGTTGTTGCGGTTTGTAAACAAGAACATAAAATCTGCGTGCGCGGTTTTGAGCCTGTAAAATCCACTTTTCTTCTTGAACCTCAAAAGTTCCATCTTGACGAAGATCAGCTATCTCAGAAAAATCAGTAGAATCATTTAATGCTGCTTCTTTTGCTGATAATTCACTAATCAATTCAGGTGATAGAAGCGAACTTTTAAAAATAAAATTTGTATATTTAATAAACGATAAAAGCTTTTCTCCATCGATTTTTACATTAGTTGGCAAATTAGCAAGAACGTCAATTAATGATAATCCTTCTCTTTGGCGCGATGCTTGAATAATTGCTGTTCGTAAAGCATTTTTTTCGTTACTTCCACTTTCAATCTTGATATATTGTCCTAAAAATGTTAAAAGATCTTCTCCTAAATCACTATTAAAAAAGCGAGCGACTTGAGTGGGATTAAGTTGATGACGTTTGGTGAGTGCGGTACGGAAATCAGCTTGTTGTTGAGGATTAACCTGATTGAGATAAAGTAGTAATTCTGGTACGCTCGTTCCAAAATTAGCAAAATTTGAGAGTGAATCAAGATCAACTGGTAACTCTAATGGCCCATAGGTAAATATAATTCGATTGGCTGCAACGACGGGAACCAAAGGAAAAGAGACTGATAGAAGGCTTAAAATGAGAGAATATGTTAACCCTCTCAATTTAATGGCTATTTTCCTAGAACGATTTTGCTTACTGATTTTGCAAGTCATTAGAGACTCTCTACTTTATTTTTAATATAAAGCAGAACCATCTAAAAAACCGACCATCACTACTTTAATGTGTTGCTCTTTTTGTAAACAATTGTCTCTTATTCATTTTCTAAAATTTCTTTGGCTTGCATGAGTTGAATTTTGGCTTCTTCACTGATCGTAGGATATTGTAGATTCAAACTTTTTAGTTTTTCATCAATTACTGCTGCTACCGCAAGACGTGTAAACCATTTACGATCAGCAGGGATAATATACCAAGGTGCATGAGCGGTACTGGTATTATTAAACATATCTTCATAAACATCCATATAATCATCCCAGAAAGCTCGTTCTTTTGCGTCACTAGCAGAAAATTTCCAATTTTTCTCAGGTCGATCAATGCGGTCTAAAAAGCGTTTTTTTTGTTCATCTTTAGAAACATTAAGGAAAAATTTTAGAATAACAATTCCATTATTTACTAAATATTTTTCAAAATTATTGATTTCTTCAAAACGGCGTTTCCAGATGTGTTTATCCATGATTGAGGTAGGTAGCTTTTGTTTGGCTAAAACTTCTGGATGAACACGAGTAATTAACACTTCCTCATAGTACGATCGATTAAAAATACCAATGCGACCACGTTCGGGAACATTTTTAGCACATCGCCATAAATAATCATGATCTAATTCTTCGCTTGAAGGAGCTTTGAAGCTATAAACTTGGCATCCTTGGGGATTAACTCCAGACATCACGTGTTTAATAGTGCCATCTTTTCCTGCTGCATCCATCGCCTGAAAAACAATGAGTAACGCATAGGTATCTTGAGCATAAAGCATATCTTGATAGAGTTTAAGTTGCTCGATCCCTTCTTGTAACATTCCTGCCGCATCTTCTTTTTTGACATAATCTGCTTTATAAGCTGGATCGTAGTCTTTTTTGAGAGAGATTTTTTTGTCGGGAGGAACTACAAAAGTTTTGATAATTTCTTCAGGATTTGGCATAATAATTAATTCCTCTTTAGTGTTCAAATCGCTTGGCATATTCAAGCGTGAAAATAATAAACAAAAAACCGACTAAAGCAATTTTAAAAAAACCTGCTCCAACCGCAATACCTAATGCAGAAGATGTCCAAATTGCAGCAGCAGAAGTTAAACCTTTAACTTTAATTTCTCCTCTTTTGCTCTCATTAGATTGTTGAATAATTTCTCCTGCACCTAAAAAACCGATTCCTTGCGCCACACCTTGAATCACTTGACTCGGTGAAATAAGATGCGGGTCTTGAAAGGGGATCATGATAAAAATCGTTGAACCAAGGGAAACAAGCATATGAGTTCTAATTCCTGCTGGTTTATGCTCTCGATAACGATTACAACCAATCACAGCCCCCATCAAAGCTGATAGAAATAGTTTGATAAAAATTGTTACCCAATCATTGAGTAAGGCATTAGGCATCTTTGAGTTTATGCGCCGTACTCTAATTCATCAGTTCGTAATTTTTGAGTCACAAGATTATCATATAATTCTAGTTCACGATAGAGTTGATCAGCCGAGCCTTTACTACTTCTTAATATTTCTTGTTTAATCGCTTCAATTTCTTGACCTGTAATTACTCCATCTTCTACAGCACGTTCAATCATTTGTTTAAGGTGATCTAATTTTTTTAAGTCTTCTGGTGTAGGTTCTTTAGCATGGGGTTGAGAAAAGTCCATAACAATTGATCCTTTAGATAAGAGACAATTTTTAACGATTGTAGTGATAATTATAATTAATAATAATATCCATAATCAACTTTTGTCACTAACTGTAATCTAAGACATCAATTAATTTTCCGTCTTGTTGTAATGAATTATTTAATCCTTTTAAGATTTTAACTAAATCGGTTGCAACTTGTCCTGATGCTCTTGATTCTACACGCTGAGTCTGGATTGATTCAATAAAATGATCGCAGACATTTTTTAAAGGTTCTCCTTTTTCGACTGGTATTATTTCTTTTGCTACACCTGTTGGAATATAGGGATCTTGAAAATAGCCATGCTGTAAAACTAACGGTTCATTAGATGACATCTCATCAAAAATCAAAGTTCCTTTAGTACCAACAATAGATAAACGTCGTTGTTTATCGGTATTTAACCAACACCAATGTAAATAAGCTTTAAAACCACTGGGATAGGTTACAGTTGCCCAAACCACATCCGCTAAACCTGACTGTAGCCAAGTTGTACCCTGTGCTTGTACAAAAATCGGTGTTTCATCTAGCCAATAATTAAAAATAGCGAGATCATGAATCGCTAAATCCCAAAGTGCATCAACATCTTGTCGAACAGGGCCTAAATGAGTCCGACTTGCATAACCATATCGTAACTCACCCAAAGATTGCGCTCGTATAATTTCCGCCCCTTTATTAACGACGGGATGAAACAAATAAGTATGATCGACAAATAAGATGCGCTTTTGTTGTTGTGCGAGTTGAGTTAAAGCGGCACACTCAGACGGGTCAAGGGTTAGGGGTTTTTCGGATAGGACATGATAGCCTAAACTTAAAGCATCAGCAATCAAAGAATAATGTGTTGATGCAGGAGTAACAACCACCACCGCATTAATATTTTTATTTTCTCGAATCGTTTCCCATTGAGTCGTTAAAATCGTTTGTGGATCTAAATCAAATTTCGTTTTACAATTGTCTAAATTGCTCTCGGATGGGTCAACAATTCCGATAATATTTACCGATGGATGGTGTAAAAAATTTCTGACAAAATGAACACCCCAACGCCCGACACCTAAGATAACTAAACCAATTTTCATAATGGAAGACGTGCGCTACGCCTGCCTGCGGCAGCGCTAACTTCCAACATAGCATTTTTCGTCACAAAATCAATAATTTTGCCTGCTACATTGACGTGTGTCGCTTTTTCGATGCCTTCTAATCCAGGTGAAGAATTAACCTCTAAAACAACTGGGCCATGATTAGATTGTAATAAATCCACTCCTGCAATATTTAATCCAGTTGCTTGAGCCGCACGAACCGCAATTTTCTTTTCTTGAGACGTTAATTTAACTTTTTTAGCTTGTCCTCCTTGGTGTAAATTAGAGCGAAAATCACCTGCGGCCCCTTGTCGTTTGATCGCTGCAATAACTTCACCTCCCACGACAAAACATCTGATATCTTCTCCTGCTGATTCAGTGATAAATTCTTGTACTAAAATATTGGAATTGGATTGACGAAATACTTCAATAATCGATCGAGCAACTTGATTAGTTTCGGCTAAAACTACACCAAAACCTTGCGATCCTTCTAGTAATTTAATCACTAATGGCGCACCTCCTACGGTTTCAATTAAGTCATCAATATCTTGAGTGATCTCGGCAAACCCCGTCACAGGTATCCTAATTCCTTCACGGGCTAGGATTTGCAGACATTGAAGCTTATCACGCGATCGTTGTATAGCCTGAGATGAATTGGCACTTCTAACTCCCATTACCTCAAACTGTCTTACGACTGCTGTTCCATAGAGGGTTTTTGAAGAACCAATACGAGGAATAATGACATCAAAGCTCTCTAAGGGTTTACCATTGTATAAAATGCTAGGCTGATGGGCTGTAATCTTGATGTAGCATTGTAGGTAATTAATCACCTGTATCTGATGCCCTTTAGCTTCTCCTTCTTCTTTTAGTCGTCTCGTTGAATAGAGTGAAGCATCTTGGGATAGGATAGCAATCTTCATAAATTAGATAGAGCATCCGTAAAAGCATTGAAAACTTTTGATGATTAAGTATAGAAACGGAGGTTTATAAATCCTATGAACAATCAAACGCTACGAAATCAAACCGACGAGATCTTAGAACAATTTATAGCACTTGTTCAAGCCCCCTACGGCGACTTTCAGGCTATTGGGCTTTTAGTGAATGCCACCAGTGATCCTGAAAGTATGCAAAAAATGCTGGATAGGCTTTTTCAAACTCCTTGGACTCAACTTGCTTTTAGAGAACGATTTCAATTAGGAAAAATTGATTTACACCAATTGTCGCTTTTACCTCCTGATACTTTTGGTTATGCCTATGGGGTTCATCTGTTGAGCAACGGACTAAAACCCGTTGAATTAAAATTCACAAAATCAGAAAACGATTATAGTTATTTGATGACTCATCTGACTGAAACCCATGATATTTGGCACGTTGCAATTGGGGCGGATACCAGTATGGAGGGCGAGATCAAGTTACAGGCTTTTATTGCTGCTCAATTACACTTTTCTCGTTTTGCTTTGGCGATGTTGGCTAAAAATTTCCTAAAAACCGCAATTCATGACATTGACCAAGCGGATCAACGCTTAGATGCGTTAACTCAAGGCTGGATCATGGGTAAACAGGCTAAATGTTTAGTCGGAATTAAATGGAATACTCTTTGGGAAATGCCTTTAGAACAGTTAAGAACTGAGCTATATATTATACCACAGATGGGGTATTTTGCCAATGTAAATAGGGTAATTTAGTGGCTGCGGTCTTAATTTCATCCGTATTTTGGATTAGTTGTCCACAAGAATCCCAACTACCAGCAATTAGCATAGAAAGTGATCCTTCATTGACTGAAATGGCTGCTGTAAACTGCTCGCAATGGACTTCTAAATTTTCTAGATCGAGTGTTAGTGAAGCTTGAGGGTTTTCTTGTAAGATCATTTGTATTTGTTTGACGGCTTCTGGGGAGGCAGTTACGCAGGGAACACCATTAGCGATACAATTGCCAAAAAAGATTTCTGCAAAACTTTCGCCGATAATACCTTGTATACCCCATCGGATAATCGCTTGGGGGGCGTGTTCTCTAGAAGAACCACAACCAAAATTAGCATTGACGACTAAGATTTTAGCCCCTTGATACTGGGGTAAATCAAAAGGATGTTGACCTTGCATTTGAGTGCGATCGTCGGCAAAAACCTGTTCACCGAGTCCATCAAAGGTGACACAACGCAAAAAACGGGCGGGAATAATGCGATCGGTATCAATATCATCACCACTTAAAGGAATACCTGTCCCAACAATGCGTTTAACTTGACTCATAATTTTAGTTTTTCTCCGATTGATTTTTCTGCCAGATTTTTATCATACCGTTACCGCCTCCTGCTGCCAAATATTGACCATCTTTACTTAAAGCGAGTGTAAAAATTGCGGGAGGACGAGAATCATCGGTTAAACTGAGGGTAGCGATCGCATCCTGATGGCTAGGGTGCCAAATTTTGCTTAAACCATCTGCACCTCCACTGATTAAAAATTCTCCATTTTCGCTAAAAACAAGGGCTTGTACTTGTCCTTGATGTGCCTTAAAAGTTCGGATCGGTTGGACAGTTTTTTTAATCCCTTGTTGTTCAAATTGCCACAGTTTAACACTACCATCAACACACCCCGCCCCTAAAATTTGTCCATCGGGACTAATAGCCAAAGATTTAATTGAAGAAATATTCCCACCCAAATGAGAGATTTTTTCACCGCTTCCGACTTTCCAGATATTAACAGTTCCATCACCGCCTGCACTAGCAATTAATTGTTCAAGTGGATCAAGTGCTAAAGCATAGATCGCGCCTAATGCTTCATAAGAACTTGCCGTCATTTCACCGTTTTCGACTTGCCATTGTTTAACAGATTGATCATAGCTACCACTGAGTAAGAGGGCGGCTTGATGAGCAAAGATTAAAGCATGAACCGATCCCGTATGGGCAGTCAGCAATAAATCGAGTTTTAACTGTTTTCCAGCCAAAGACCAGAGTTTAACAGTGTGGTCAAAGCTTCCCGACGCGAGATGATATTCAGTATCATGTGTGGTGAAAACAACGGCTAAGACAGCTTGATCATGAGCTTTTATAGTACTGATGATCTGACCTGTTTTCAGATCCCAGATTTTTAGCTTGTGATCCCAACTAGCAGTAGCTATAAGTTGTCCATCAGCACTGATACTCATTGAAGCGATCGCATCTTGATGTGCTTGAAATTGATGAAGGCAGTTCCATTGAGGTTCAGAGATCGTCGCCGCAGGATGAGGTACAAGATGAATACTAGGTAAAGAGGTGGGTAAGTCGGTTGGTGGCGGTTCAATATCTCGCAAGACAGGGGATGACGTTTCGGGCAGAATATTTATAATCTCTTTTTTTAAATGAAGATATGAGCGTTCAATTCGTTCAATTCGTTCTCGTAGCGCGTGGTTATTAAGATATTGTATAATCCCATTGAGAGATTGTTCTAACGTAAAGAGGTTTTCTTCAACAACTGCGAGGTTTTGGCTCATTGTTTCAGTTGCTTGAGTTGTTTTCTGGGCTAGAGGATGCAGTTCTTCACTCCATTGATGCTGTAGTTGTTTAACGGTTCCTGTCACTATTTTACGGTTACTAATTGAGGCGTGGGCTGCCCGTACACGATTAATAATATTGAGTCCAAGTGTAATCGTAAGTCCAATCAGTGTATAGATAAAAGAGTTTGTATTGAGTGCAATTAAAAGACTAATCGCTGTAATGCCATAGGACACATATTCTAAAACGTCTAGCCAATGAAGTTGATTGAGTAACATAATCGCTATTTAAAGATTTAGAATCATACGGGCGATGGTAAAATAAATCAGTACCCCAAGTACATCAACGGCAGTCGTAATAAAAGGTGCCGACATTAAAGCGGGATCTAATCCCAATGATTGAAAGATAAAGGGTAGGGTTGAACCTGCGACGGCTGCTAAAAGAGCAATTCCAACTAAACTAATACCGACTGAGATCGCCACAGCTACGTTAGCATGAAGTAAAAAATAAGCCCAAAAAGCGGCTAATGCTCCTAAAATAATTCCTAAGAGAATTCCTGCTTGAGCTTCGCGCCAGACGATTTTGAACGAACCGAGTGTACGAATTTCGTCGGTATTTAAACCCCGAATCACTACAGTCGAAGATTGCGCCCCGACATTTCCCCCCGTTCCCGTTAGTAGCGGAATAAAAGCAGTTAGGATCGCCATTTTTTCAATGATGCCAGTCTGTGTCTTAATGATAGTTCCTGTGACTGTATTCGTTAGTAACAAGACTAACAACCAAACAACGCGCTTACGAACGACGGTGATTAAATCAGTCTGAAAGTAATTATCGCCGTCTGATTGTAAACCACCGATCGCATAAATATCTTTAGTGGCTTCTTGTTGCAAAATATCTAAGATATCATCGACGGTGACGACTCCGACTAGACGCTGTTCTCGATCTACTACGGGTAATGCTAGTAAATCATAGCGTTGGATCATGTGGGCGACTTCAACTTCATCGGTATCGGTATGTACGCAAACAACTTCCCGCGTCATGATTTCCCCTAGAGTGGTTTCGGGATCACAGATCACTAAATCTCTGAGTGAAACAATTCCCGTTAACTGACGTGACGCATCGGTAACATATAGGTAATAAACGATTTCTGAAGCATTGGCTAAACTACGAATTCGTTTTAGGGTTTCGCTTAGGGTAAGGGTTTCTTTGAGGGAAATATATTCGGGTGTCATAATTCGCCCTGCGGTTCCCTCTTCATAGCCTAATAATAAAGCGGTTGATTGTCGTTCGCCTGGACTGAGTTGGGAAAGTAAACGGCGTACAATTTTAGCAGGGAGTTCATCAAATAATCTAACTCGATCGTCTGGAGACATTTTATCAACGATGTCGAGAACTTCTTGCTGTTTAAATTGTTGGATTAATGCTTGTTGAACGGTGGTGTCTAAATGTTCGTAAACTTCGATCGCTTCGGCTTTGGACAATAGACGAAAGGCAATGACCTGCATTGATTCGGGTAAACCTTCAATGGCTTCGGCAATATCGACGGGCAAAACTGGAATGAGTAGCGATTTTGCTCCCTCTAAGTTCCCTTGTTCTAACAATAGCTCGAGTTGACTACGGACTAATTGTCGTAGTTCACTGCGTAAACCGGTTTGAATCGATGTTAGATTTTCTGTCAAGGTTACCTTTTTTAAAATTCACTTCTGTGACTTATCTTACCTATAAGCTGTAAACAGTGAATAGTGATTTGCTTAATTAGCCACGAGTTCCCGTCACAATATAAGACACTCTTTGGGCTATATTGGTCGCATGGTCGGCCATTCTTTCTAAATGACGAATCATTAAGCCCATCAGTAAAATCGGTTCAACGACTCCTTTTATATCTCTTTGTTGCGCTAAAATTTCGTAGAGTCGATCATACGCATCATCTACGTTATCATCTAGCTTTTTCACTTTTTGCCCCGCTTCTGGGTCTAATTCAGTCAGAGCAACTAAACTGGTTGCTAACATAAGTTGAGCATATTCTGACATGGCGAGGATTTCTTTCATACACTCATGAGGAGGATATGAGAAAAGTTTGATCGCAATTTCGGCTAAATCTTTGGCATAATCACCTATTCGCTCTAAATCTCTCACCAGTTGCATAAAAGCACTTAATAATCTTAGATCCTGAGCTACTGGGGCTTGTAGCGTCATAAAGGTAGCACAGTCTGATTCGATTTGACGATAATAGCGATCAATTTCTTTATCTAGTTTTTTGATTTTTTGGGCTGCTTCTAGATCTCGCTCAAACAGTGAGCGATGACTTAAACGAAATGATTCTTCAACCAATGCGCCCATGCGTAAGACATCTTGTTCTAGACGTTTGAGACATCGTTCAAAGTGCGATCGTTCTGGGCGGTTGGTGTAGGCTGATAAATTCACTTGACAAATAGCAAGACCTTAAAGTTGTATATTTTAGATTCTATTTATATTAATAACAAGAAAAACTCTTTTTGAGTATAAACATAATCCCAAAGATAGATACTAACTTTTACAAGGAAAATAGCTTTAAACTAAATTTAACTAAAAACAATTTTCTTTTCTTGATCTAAATCAAGCTATTATGGCTTATGGAATGAGCATTTTTTATCTAGCAATTACTCAGTTTCATCAATTCAAAGTCACGATTTGATGACAAATTAACTGACTTTTTTGAGAGGTAGAATAATAGTAACCCATGCTCCCCCCGTTTGTGGATGGTTTTTTGCAATCATAGAGCCTTGATGAGCTTGAATAATTTGTTGAGAAATAGAAAGACCTAAACCACAACCTGGGGTTAAAGAATTTGTCTCATCTTGTCGAGTTCGAGAGAGATCACCACGATAGAGACGTTGGAAAACGTAGGGTAAATCGGTTTCTAGGAATCCAATCCCAGAATCTATAAAATCGATTTGTATTTGTTTAATTTCGTTGTTTTCCCTTTTTAAAACTATTTGTACTAAGATGGTTTCTTGCTTTGGACTATATTTAATGCAATTATTGAATAGATTTAAAAAAACTTGGGTCAAACGTGCGGGATCACCTTCTATTAAACATTCTTCTAATTCTTGATAATCTAAAGTAACTTCTTTTTGTTGAGCAATTGGTAAAATACTCTGCCAAGCGGATAGAATTAAATCTTTTACATTAACAATTTCATAATTTAATTGGTCTGGATTAGCTTGTAATTGATTAATTTCTAAATAATTTTGAATGAGTTTAATTAAACGATTAACTCTTTTAGCAGTTGCTCTACCCAACGTTTTTCGGGATTTTGCAAGCGTTTTTGTAAGGTTTCAGCAACTAAAGAGATAGAAGTTAAGGGGGTTCTGAGTTCGTGGGTTAAATCAGAAAAGGCGCGATCATGTGATTGGACAAGTTCAGCTAGCTGTTGTTGATTTTCTAGAAAAACACAAACTTTTTCATCTGGAAGTGGATAGCTATAAGCTTTAAGAGCCGTTGATTTATTAATATTAAATTTATTTTTTAGAGTTTTTTCTGTAGAATCATTGAGGGAATATTGAGTAGGGTAAAAAAACCATTCTTTAACGTGTGGTCTTTGAGTTTTTCGAGTAATTTCAATTAATTGATCTAATTCATAGGAACGCACTAACTCTAAAAGTAATCTCATTTGCCCGATTTGCCATCGATCTATTTTTAATAGTTCTTTGGCTTGCTGATTACATTTTAAAAGATGATTGTCTAAATCAACTTCTAAATAACCGATAGGTGCTGTTTCTAAAATTGATGATTGGGTTACAACTTCTTGTTCTAGTTGCTGTTGTTTTTCATACAAATAATGTATTTCTCGTCGCACTAGAGACAACAATGGTAAAGAAGTGGAAAAATCAACGGGATAGGGTGAAGTCTTCAGCAGTTGGTATAACTGGTTATTGATACGCACTCTTTGCCAATAACAGATGACAAGTCCTAAAACTAATCCAAAAATAAAGGAAAATGTATTCATTAATCTAGGGTAATTCTCTAAAGCTCAAGTCTTGATTACAATCAGTACACTTGAACTGATATAATAAATTCTCTTATGAAATTTAGCCTAACATCATTTAGGAGATGAAAGGGTAAAGGAGTTGACGCTCCCACCGATAAACATATTCCTCTAACGTTTCCCCTCCTGTGAGGAGGGGGCTAGGGGGAGAGGTGGTAAAGTAAGTGTTATTACCTATTCACAACAAAAAAGGAAGCTTAACTAGCTTCCCTCAACTAAAATTCAAATGATCTTAAAAGATATTTTTCGTTCTAGTAGCGTCTTTGTCTGTTACCGCCACCACCGCCACCACCAAACGAGCCTTTATCTTCACGCTCTCTGGCTTGGTTGACTTTCAATTCGCGCCCCATCCATTCAGCACCATCTAGGGCTTCAATAGCGGCAGCTTCTTGAACTTTAGTTTCCATTTCTACGAAAGCGAAACCTCTTTTTTTGCCTGTTTCACGATCAGTAGGAATGTGAACTCTCTGAACCTTGCCGTATTCAGTGAAGACATCAGAGAGATCTTCTTTGGTTACCTCATAGGAGAGATTACCGATAAAAATAGACATACGCTTGTACCTGTTCAATCAAAATGTTCGGAAAAAATGTAGAGAGGCTAATTTCGGAAAGAAGCTGACGAATACCAAATCTTAAATACTTTAATCTAGTTAACACTGACACCGAGCTTGGACACCGAGTTTATTTCTCTATTCGTTATTCTAACATACTTGAGAAATTTTTCAACATTTTTTGACCTTCTTGCTACGGATTAATCATTTTTTCGGGTCTAACCCATTGTTCAAACTCTTCGGAGGTTAAAAAACCTAATTCTAAACAAGCTTGTTTTAGAGTTTTTCCTTCTGCATGAGCTTTTTTAGCAACTGTCGCGGCATTCTCATAGCCGATATGAGGGTTTAAGGCTGTAACTAACATCAAGGAATTTTCTAGATAATACTCAATCTGTTGATGATTAGGTTGAATACCGATGACTAAATGTTCCTTGAAAGAACGGCAAGCATCTGCTAATAAATCAATTGAGTGTAACAAATTATGAATCATCACAGGCTTAAAGACATTTAATTCAAAATTTCCCTGTGTACCTGCGATCGCTATTGTGGTATCATTCCCGATGACCTGTAGACAAACCATCGTCATCGCCTCGCTTTGTGTCGGGTTGACTTTTCCAGGCATAATCGAGGAACCAGGTTCATTTTCAGGTAAAATTAATTCACCTAAGCCACATCTAGGCCCTGATCCTAACCAACGAATATCATTCGCAATTTTCATCAAGGAACAGGCTATGGTTTTGAGGGTACCACTGGTTGCAACTAGAGCATCATGACTTGCTAAAGCTGCAAATTTATTCGGTGCGCTAGTGAAAGGTAGTCCCGTCAATAAAGCAATCTTTTCGGCAGAACGTTGAGCAAATTCGGGATGAGTATTTAGACCTGTTCCGACTGCGGTTCCACCGAGAGCCAATTCATATAAATCAGGTAAACTATTTTTAATTCGTTGGATACTTTGGTCTAATTGGGCGACATATCCTGAAAATTCTTGTCCCAAGGTTAAAGGTACCGCATCCATTAAGTGAGTGCGACCGATTTTAATAATATTTTGAAATTCTTCGGCTTTTTGTGCGATCGCATCCCGTAATTGACTAACATTAGGAATGAGTTGATTAATAATTTCTGTAGCCGCGACAATGTGCATCGCCGTCGGGAAAGTATCATTAGAAGATTGGGACATATTAACGTGATCATTCGGATGGATCGGTTTTTTACTGCCCATCGTTCCACCCGCTAATTCTATCGCACGATTGGCGATCACTTCATTAACGTTCATATTAGTTTGGGTGCCACTTCCCGTTTGCCAAACTCTTAAGGGAAAATGATCCATTAATTTCCCTTCTATCACCTCATCCGCAACAGATATAATTAATTGTGCTTGTTCTGTGGGAAGTTTTCCTAAATCATGATTCACCATTGCTGCGGCTTTTTTTAGGATACCAAAAGCGCGGATCAATTCTGGGTGCATCTGATCATTACCGATATCAAAATGAATCAAAGAACGTTGTGTTTGTGCGCCCCAGTAGCGATCGTTTTCCACTTCGATCTCACCCATACTGTCTTTTTCGATACGATGCGTCATAAAAGTAAAATCAGTCCTTAACAAATTTCAATATTAGATATTTTAGAAGAAAGTCAAAGTCATAAATTTTTTAAAACTGTGATTTTTGCGGCTATTTCTGGGAATACTAACACTGTAAATCCACGTAGCTAGGTTGAACAAGAAGTCAAGCGTGTCATCTAAAATCGCTAGAACCTTTCTATACTGCCTAGTCTAGCTTATTCCGTCAGTTGTAGTCGTAAAAACATGGATACCCTAGAACTAAAATTTCTTCTCAAACTTTTGAGCAAGGATAATTATCAAGCTTCCTTGAGTGAGATTAAACTTAATGATAAAACCAAGGCAGCCGAAAGAAATAAGATTTGTCGTCAGTTGCGCGATCGTAAATTAATAGACTGTAAGGAAGAAATTAAAACCATTAAGCTGACACCTGATGGTAAAAATGTACTCAAACTGGAAAATTCCCCGTATCCTCTGAGTAGAGAAGAACAAAAAATCCTGCAAGCTTGCCAACAAGGAGCGATCAAACCAAGCCAAATCAAAAAAATTCTTGCAAAAACACGAGATGAACTGATCCAGAAATTTATAGACAAAGGCTATTTAGAAGTAGCAAGTACAGAGATCAAGGAAGTATCGCTATCAGAAAAGGGACAAGAATTTTTAGCCAATGAATATCAACCAACGGGTGAAGAAAATTTTATTCTGAGTTCATCAATGTTAAAAGGTTATTTATCTTTGATTCGTAAATTTATCTTAGTTGGGATTGAGCATCAAAAAATTATTAATCAAGACTTAAATCTTCCGAAACCCAATGATGATGAAATCTTACAGACTATTATCAACCTTGATCAAGAACTTGGAACCGAAAACTTTCTACCGATTTTTTATCTAAGAGAAAAATTACAGCCACCCTTGTCACGAAATGAATTAGATCAAGCACTTTATCGTTTGGAGAAGCAAGACAAACTAGAATTGAGTACTTTAGTTGAATCTGTTCATTATACCCCTGAGCAAATTCAAGCAGGTATACCGCAAGGTATCGGCGGTTGTTTATTTTTCTTGATTACTAACTAATTTCTGTGATTTTTCTTTGTTTTCTCTATACACTTTTTAATGTACTAACATGGCGACTTTAGATGACATCATTTTAAAAGAAGGTAATCCTTTCGATCCTATAACTTTTACAACTGGCAATTTCTGGACAGATAACCAACCTACCTCATCTTTAGTTGAATCTATTCATCAAGAGGCAATTAATCAAGTTACAGAAACGCTTGTGGAAATGAAGAAAGATCATGCAACTCGTAGCATTATATTAGAGGGTGACAGAGGTTCTGGAAGAAGTTATCTTTTGGGTCGTCTTAAAAAGAAACTAAACTCAGAAGCTTTTTTTGCTTATATCGAACCTTGGCCGAGTAACGATTATATGTGGAGACATACTCTCCGCTATGTTGTAAATAGTTTAATTTATACACCCAAAGGACAACAAGAATCTCAATTGCTTCTTTGGTTAAAAAGTTTACCTGTCTTTTATGATCAAGGATTAATTAAACTTTTGCTCGGAGAAAGAAAAGCTTTTATTAATCAACTAACTACTCAATATCCTCATCTAGATCAAGCGCAGCAGTTCTTTAGCATTTTATACGAATTGACACAACCAGATAAATCTTTTTTGGCTTATCAATGGCTAAGAGGAGACGATCTTAGCGAAGAAGATCTAGAAAATTTGGGAGTTCATCGTGCAATCGATGATGAAGTTATAGCCAGATTAATTTTAGGTAATTTTGGTAAAATTACAGATGCAACTATCCCAATTGTACTGTGCTTCGATCAAGTAGAACTCGGGCCACAATTATCTAATGGTTCTCGTGATATTAGTGGTTTTTTCAAAATTAACACAACTTTTCACAATAATCAATTTAAAAACTTTCTCGTAATTATTAGTATTGAAAGAAACAACTGGAACAGGTATTAAAATACAATTCCACAGTCTGATTTAACCCGAATTCAAAAAAAGATTTCACTCAAAAAAATTAGCTTGGAGCAAGTAGAAGCACTTTGGTCAAATCGACTTTATCCGATACATTCTCAAATTAATCCTCTGCCAGATTCTTTAATTGCACCATTAGACAAAAAAAAATTAGATGCTAACTTTCCTAGTGGAAAAGCTAATTTAAGAGCA
This sequence comes from Chroococcus sp. FPU101, assembly GCF_017312365.1. Classification (GTDB taxonomy): domain Bacteria; phylum Cyanobacteriota; class Cyanobacteriia; order Cyanobacteriales; family Microcystaceae; genus Chroococcus. The sequence continues at coordinate 60,357 of NZ_BLJI01000002.1, read as the reverse complement.
TCATTAAATTATGGTGGAATCTTATATGCAGAGTATAAATCAAGTATAGAAATAATCAAACCACCTATCGACCCAATTATAGCTTTTAAATTAATTTGGCAAGATGAATTTAATAAAACAAAGTCTGTAGTGCAACAAATATGTGATTTTTCAGGAGTACAACTAATTGATATGCTACAAAAAAATCTAAAAGCTTTACAGGCTAAAAATATTAAGTCAAGGCTTTTAAAGAGTCTGAGCTATACTAATTATTCATTGAGTTGTAATCTTTCTGAAAATTCTCAGAAAAAAACTGGGATATTTTGGTATGAAGCACCGCATATGAGTAGTTTTTTTCATGCTATGAATGCTAGTAAAATAGTAATTGATAACAACTACTGCGACTTGTTTATACTGATCAGAGCCGCAAAATTAGGTAAGCCAAATACTAAAGGTTATCAACTGTATGAAAGTATGTTCGGTGCTACTACTCCCCATACACATATCATTCCTTCTTTAGAAGATGTTCACTATCTCAGAACTTATCAAAAATTAGCCTATGAAGCTGAATCAGGAGATTTAAACGTTAACTTTCAGACAATTGATTTACCGACACTAGAACAGTTAGTTAGAGATTCAGGTGTCTTAAAAGATTGTCAGTTATTGCAAAAATTAGGGCTGTTTGAAGCTCCTCCATCTCCTGATGTCCAGATGAAAGAAAAAGCTCAAAAATTTTTGATCAACTTATTACAAAAAGAATGTTTATTAGGTCGCTCTTTTATTATTGGAAAACTGAGAAATCAATTTATTGCTCTAAGTGATGTTGATTGTGAGGAAATTTTACAAGATGTGCATATAAGAGGCTCATTAACTATTATCAATCCTTCACCAGCCAAACCTAAAGAACAGCTTGTTGCTTGGGTTCCTCAGTCTAGTTAATTTCTCTAAATTAGACTAATTTTTTACAAACAATAAACCTTAATTCTATGTACCCTCATGCCAAAATACTTAACTCAAGCTAGTGAAATCGTAAATGCAATTAATCATCTTTCGTCTTATCCTGTTCTCTGGTTAGATACAGAAATAGCAGATTGGAGAACACGTAAACCTCGCTTATCTATTATTCAAATTTCAGCAAATTTACAAGATTTTTCGGGAATTAATGTCTATATTCTTGATGTATTAGATAAGTCAGATCTGATAGATTATTTTATCGAGCAGATTATGATGAATTCGGATATCGAGAAAGTTTTTCACAATGCTAGTTATGATTTAAGATTTTTAGGAGGAAAACCAACCAAAAATATAACTTGTACTTTAAAAATAGCTAAAAACATCACTCGTGAAAAATTGAAAGTTTCAGATTTAAAACTTAAAACTTTAGCTGCTCAATTATGTAATTTTTCTCTGGTTGATGATAAGGGTACAAGTGACTGGGGTAAACGTCCTCTAACACCTGAACAACTTAGTTACGCCACAATGGATGTAATTTATTTAGCTCATGTTCATGATTATTTATTAAACTTTGGAAAAATTAAAATGAGTCGATTACTAGATGCTGTAATTCAATTTTTTCAAGACGAAAACTGGAGTTATCAAAAAAGTTCAGATGAAGATGTATTAATATTGAGTGTTCAGGGAGATGAAGAACAATGGGATTGTTTCGCAAAAACAGTAGAAGAGCAAGATTACTTTATTTTTTATTCTGTTTATCCGAAGCCAATTCCACAACAAAATACTTTATCTGTTGCAGAGTTTTTAATGCAAATTAATGCTGTCGTTAACTTTGGAAATTTTGAAATGAATGAGCAACTTACGAAAATTTATTACAAAACTAGCATTAAAGTGACAAATTATGTATTAAGTCAAGCTTTGATTAAAAATATTGTTTATATGAATATACAAGTAATGGACAGTTTTATCAAAAAAATAGAAGAGGTTAGTATGGGGAGAAAAATGACTGAAGTATTACAGACTAAAATTGTTGCTTAAGTAAAGGAAGAACATGAATAAATTATTTGTATCTTTTGGCAATATTTTTAGAAAGGAAACCGAAAATACACAAGGTAATCTATATCAAATTACAAAAAAATGGCTACGTGAGCAAAAAATTAAATTTAAAGAAGAGCCAGAACGATCGGTAATCAGTTTTGTTACTTCCCAATCAAAAAGTGAGACAGATTGGATAGTTTTTATTGATGTATTTTTGGATATAGATGAAGATAATCAGCAAGTCACTTTATCTTCTATTCTTCCTTATCAATTCACTTCTCATCAACAATCAGAAGTCATAAAATTTTTGATGAGTCTTAATTCTCATATTCTGTTCGGCAATTTTGAAATCGATTTTACGAATCAGTTAATCATTTTTCAAAATAGTCTGATGGTAAAAGACGATCGCTTAACTTCTGAACTTCTTCAAAATCTTTTTGAAGATAATTTTGAGCAAGTAAAAATTTATCTTCCTCTAATTGAGTCTATACTTAACGAACCGCAAAAGGACAATATTGAAGACTTACTAGAATGTCAAACTACTACTGATGAAATCATCCAAGAATATTACCCTATTTGTGTCGATCTTATAGACCCCATCAATTTACCTTCTTTAAATTTAAAACATATCCAATTAGCACAGCAATGTCCACGTTTATTTTATTTAGTTTCTCATCAAGGAGGTGAAACTAATTTTAAGCACGAGCAGGAATCGTCTAAGCAGTTATTTAATGAATTGTTAGATCAACTGATAAGCAAAGTTCTTACAGATAACCGTTTTAGTCAGCTATTAAATTTATCAACAGACCAACTAAACACTGAAAATGTAGCTCAAGAAATAAAAGAATTATCTTATATATCTGTAATTTTTAATTATATACAAACACATATTAAAACAAATCCACAGCAAGCTATTATTTTTCAGGCTATCTGGCAGATACTCACCGATTTATTCAAACGATGGACAGATATTTTAATCGATAATCGCCATTTTTATTCAAGTGATACAGTTTTTGCTAAAACGTTTGTTGCTCAAAATATTTCAGTAGAACATCAATTTAAGTTAGCTAATCAACAGCAAACTATTAAAGGAAGTTTACGCGACTTTGTGTATAACTGGAAACAAAAAGAATTACTAATGATTCGTTATCAAGCTAATTCATTAATTGATTCACTTTCTCAAGAAATAGATCTTGTTCTATCCAGTTATTTGCTACAAAAACAATTAAACATTCCAATTAGTTCAGTTACTTATTTAAGACTTCCAGATGCTAAAGAGATAACTTATTCTTGGTGTCAAATTGAATCCATTTTTTGGCAATTTATTACCCAGAAGATACCACAGTTACATCAATGGCTAGAGTGGAAAGATCCTAACCCTAATTCTCCACCTTCTACATCTTATCAACAACTTTGTACTATTTGCCCTCAACAGAAGACTTGTCAAAGCTTATTCAATCCTCATTCTGTTATAATATCTCCACCTCCTCCACCTGTTGTTACAGACACAATCGGACAAGAATTAGTATCGATTTTAAAAGCTTTTAGTGTTCAAGTTGAGTATATTGGTTCGGTTCTGGCTCCTTCTTTTATCAGAGTAAAAATTAAGCCCGCACCAGGAGTAAAAGTTGTAACAATTGTCAATCGTTCAGATGATTTACAGGTGCATCTAGGTTTAGAATCACCACCAATGCTACAACCTCAAGCAGGGTTTATCAGTGTAGATATTCCGCGAAAAGATCGCCAAACTGCAAGATTTGAGCAGTATATTTCTAAATCTACCAGTGAGCAAATGACAATCGCTATCGGAATTGACTTAAATGGAAAGCTAATAGAAGCAGATTTAGCCGATCCGAATACGTGTCATTTCCTAGTTGCAGGGGGTACAGGAAGCGGGAAAAGTGAGTTTTTGCGATCGTTATTACTGAGTTTATTAGTTCGTCATTCACCCGATACGTTACAAATTGCCTTAGTCGATCCTAAACGTGTGACATTTTCTGAGTGTGAAAAATTGCCTTGGTTATATGCACCAATTGTTAAAGACACCGAAGACGCAATTAATTTAATGAATCAATTAGTAGAAATCATGGAGGAACGTTATCAAATCTTAGATAAAGCCAAATGTCCCGATCTGAAAACCTATAATCAATTGACTGATTCTCCTTTGTCGAGAATTGTCTGTATTTTCGATGAATACGCTGATTTTATGACCGAAAAAGAAAGCCGTACTCAATTAGAAAATAGTATAAAACGTTTAGGAGCAAAAGCGAGAGCAGCAGGAATTCATCTAATTATTTCTACACAGCGTCCAGATGCTACAGTTGTTACACCTTTGATTCGGTCTAATTTACCTGGAAGAATTGCACTTAGAACAAATAGCGAAGCTGATTCACAAATTATTTTAGGCGATAAATTAGCGGCTAAACTCCTTGGAAAAGGCGATTTACTTTATAAAATGGCTGGTAAATTAGAACGACTACAATCATTGTTTGTCGAAAAATTTTTTATTTAGTAATTAAAATTAACTGCTTTATTGATATCAACATATGCTTTATTGTAACAACTCTCAATGTTCGCAACCGTTTAACCCTGTTAATGTTCAAACCTGCCGTAACTGTGGCTCATCTAACTTATTATCTCTATTTCATCATCAGTATCAAATCATTCGTGAATTAGGTAGTGGAGGGTTTGGTAGAACTTATGAAGCCAGAGATATTCACAAATTTAATTATCCTTGTGTAATTAAACATTTATCTCCTCTAGGTCAAAAGCCAGATGATCAAATTATTTCTCTTTTTAACCAAGAAGCGCAACAATTACATGACTTTGGTAAACATCCTCAAATCCCTGATCTTTATGCTTTTTTTGAACACAATAAACAATTATATTTGATTCAGGAATTTATTTCAGGTGAAAATTTATTAACTGAATTAAAAAGTAATGGTACTTTTGATGAAGAAAAAATTATTCATTTATTAAAACAACTATTACCAGTTTTAAAATTACTACATAATCATAACATTATTCATAGAGATATTAAACCCGAAAATATTATTTGTCGTTCTACGATATCATCAGAAAAAAATCTGGGTGAAATTGTTTTAATTGATTTTGGCATTTCTAAAAAATTAATTAGTGAATCTAAAAATCAAATAGGTACAATTATCGGAACTATTGGTTATGCACCTCCCGAACAGATAACGATGGGTGAAGTTTCTTTTAGTAGTGATTTGTATAGTTTAGGGGTAACTTGTATTCGATTATTGACTGGAAAATTATATAATCATAGTATATCAGACGTTTTATATGATACTTCTACAGGACGGTGGAAATGGCGAGATTATATACATCCAGAAATAAAGATCAGTGAGCAACTTAAATCAATTTTAGATAAATTAATACAAAGAACCGTTAAAGATAGATACCAAAATGCCGATGAAGTTCTTAATGATTTAAAGAAAATACAACAACTTCCTCAAACTACAATGAATTTAAAATATTCTCCAAGAAGAATACAAAGAAGTAATAATTATCGTGAAGTTAGCGAAATTGTTTTAGAACAAGCTGAGAAAAAAGAATTAGTCAGAATTGCAAAACTTTCTGTACCCCTGCTCGAAATGCGTCTAAATAATTCTGCTATATCCAGTGGCAGTAGTTTTATGTATAAACAAATAATTGATTTGAATAAACACAAATCGCGTTGTTACTTTATGACTAATTTACACGTTATTAGTCAGATACTTAATTGGCCAGAATTTATTCAAAAATACTTAAATTTTAAAGCTGATATTGATTTAAAAATTGTAGCGATTTGGAATCAACAAGAATTTTTAATTGAGCAATTTATTATCCCTAAAAATGCCATTACAAAAATTGATGGTTCTCAAGCTGATGTACAACATTTAGACTTTGCTTTATTCCATATTGATATAGATAATACAGAATTTTTAGACTTCTTTGGGATTGCTAAAAATTCAGAACTAGAAATAGGTGATACACTTTATGCTTTTGGTTATCCCAAAGGGTTTGGTTTTGCCATGTCTAATGGAATTGTTAGCCAGATTCATGAAGATTATCAAGAAGGTAAACATCCATCAATTACTAGAGGAACAATTCAACATAATATTCTAATTAATCCTGGAAATTCGGGCGGCCCAACGATTAATGAATTTGGCGAAATTATTGGTATTTCGACACGGGGACTATCAATATCAGTGGCAGTGGGAATTAATTTTTCACTTAAGATTAAAGATATTTTGCAATCATTACAAAATTATCAAAGTTTTCAATTATTCAATACTACGAAATATTTAATTAATCTTAAAAGTGTAATCGCTTAGTTAATTATCAAAAATATAATGGCTCAAAATCCTTCATTTAGTGTCACTAAAGTTAAAGTTGCTTTTGAATGTCCTAGATTATTCTATTTGGGTCATAAGTTTGGTGGAAAGCTAATGTGTAATTCACCTGAAAAAACTCTAGGAATTGGCATTACTTATCATGGTTTAGCAGAAAAATGTCTTGATGCGATGCGACACGAGCCAAAATTTAGCGAATTTTTAGAAGGTTCACCAGAACAAATTAATCAAGAAAAATTAAATCAACAGATTAAAAATTTATTATATGAACTGATCTTTTTACCTTATTTACGTGAAATCAAAAAAAATTATCATAAAAAAGTTGATTTTTTACTAAAACTGTGGCAGGGTTTAACCAGTTTAATTGATGATTGGACAACATTACTGATTTTGAATCGCCATTTTTGTTCGGCTGATAAAGTTATTAAAAAAACCTTCATTTTGCAAGAATATGTTCTCAAATATAATTTTAAATTACCTAATAATCAAGAGCAAATTGTACGAGGAAAACTGGATAGTCTAATTTTTAACTTTTCTAGAAACCGTCTCGCTGTTGTTGATTATAAAACCTATCCTGCTTCTAATGCGATCGCTCAATTTGTTCAAGTAGCACTATACAGCTACATGCTACAACAAACGAAAGGAATTCCTGTCGATGCCCAAGTTTCCTATATCTTTCCTAACTTGAAAACAGATTTTTATAGTTGGGAAAAACTAGAAGAAACAATCTATCAATCTATTCTATACAAATTACAACAGATGCAAGAATGGTTAACTTGGGAAAGTGGAGACTCAGAACCGCCACCTGCTACCATTCATCCTCATTTATGTAATCTTTGCCCTCAAAAACGAAAGTGTCAAAGCTTTTTTGAAAATACAGAAGCCAGTTAAAGTCTTTGTCAAATAAGGGTTTGAAGACCAAACCCTTAGATTACATATTATTTTTCTTTTTTCGGTGACAGTAGCATCATCATATTACGCCCTTCTTTTTTAGGGGCTTGTTGAATCTCAGCGTGTTCCTCTAAATCAATCGCCATGCGTTTGAGTAATTCTTCTGCTAAGTTAGAGTGTTGAATTTCTCGCCCACGAAAAGTGATGGTTGCTTTGACCTTATCTCCATCTTTGAGAAAGCGTTTTGCTTGGTTAACGCGAACATGATAATCATGGTCATCGATCTTGTAGCGCATTTTGACTTCTTTTACATCTGCTGTATGCTGCTTTTTCTTCGCTTCTCTGGCTCTTTTTTCTTGTTCAAATTTATATTTACCGTAATCCATAATACGGCACACGGGCGGGTCGGCTGTTTCGCTGACCAAAACAAGATCAAGTTCTTTTTCCTCGGCCATCCGTAACGCATCGTCAGGCGTTAATATACCTAACTGTCCACCATCGCTATCGATGACGCGGATAGTCGGAAAGCGGATTCTTTCGTTAATTTGAGGCAGATCGCGTTGATTACGTTTTCTTTCAGTCACAGGCTTTTGTTATCGTCTCCGATGAGTATATAAAATAGAATTTGAGTCAGTGATCAATAAACGGTTTGGCATTGACTCTATGTTCTTTAATTTTAATTGTACTTAAACTGTTTGGATTTGTTTTTAATTGAACTTAATCCAATTTCTTCCGCTTACGTTCATGTGACTAAAATAGGATAAGAGAGATTGTAAACATTTTTTACGTTGAGGGATAAAGTGTGACCGTTGCGACGCATTGGAGACAGCGTATCGGTAATCAGAGGGATTGGGTCTGGCGGGGTTGGCAAATTCGTTACACTTTTATGCGCTCCTCTTCAGAATTAGAACAAGTGAATCCCCCTATTATTCTACTACATGGCTTTGGAGCAGCGATCGAACATTGGCGATACAATATCCCTGTTCTGAGTCAGCAACATCGAGTTTATGCTTTAGATTTATTGGGTTTTGGTGCATCGAGAAAAGCCTATGTTACCTATAACACAGAGCTTTGGGTTGAGCAAGTTTATGATTTTTGGCGGACTTTTATTAAAAAACCTGTAATTTTAGTCGGTAACTCGGTAGGTTCTCTGGTTTGTTTATTGGCTGCATCTCGCTATCCCGAAATGGTGAAAGGAATTGCTATGCTTAGTTTACCCGATGTTTCCCTCAGACAAGAAGCCCTTCCAGGTTTCTTATCTCCTCTGGTGACGAATATTGAAAATTTATTTGCTTCACCCCTGCTTTTAAAACCTTTATTTCGCTTTTTGCGTCGTCCTGAAATCCTGCGAAAATGGGCTGGTATTGCTTATGAAGACAAAAAAGCTGTCACCGATGAATTAATACATATTTTAGCCGCCCCCGCCCAAGATGAAGGGGCAGAACGAGCTTTTTGTGCTTTGTTTGAAACCTCGCGTAATCCAAGTTTTTCGCCTTCAGTTCGGCAACTTTTACCTAATTTATCGATACCGATGCTGTTGTGTTGGGGTAGTCAAGATAAAATGGTTCCTTTTGCCCTAGCTTCTATTTTCAGTGATCTTAATCCTAGAATTGAAAGAGTTGATTTTGAGCAAGCGGGTCATTGTCTGCACGATGAATGTCCCGATCGCTTTAATGCTATCTTGCTAGCCTGGATTAAGAAACATTTTCATCTTAAAAAGGCTTTAGATGTGTGATAAAATACAAAATCTAGCTGGAATGCCGATTGCTTAGAAGTAGAGATAAAAATTGATTGCCATGAAACACACCCTTTCGGTTTTAGTGGAAGATGAGGCTGGAGTTTTAAGTCGCATCGCTGGCTTATTTGCGCGTCGCGGTTTTAATATTGAGAGTTTAGCAGTAGGGCCTGGGGAACAATTAGGCATTTCTAGAATTACGATGGTTGTCCCTGGAAGTGAAGATGATATTGAACAGCTAACTAAACAACTCTACAAGCTGATTAATGTCCTAAAAGTACAAGATATCACCCAAACCCCCGCCGTTGAACGGGAATTGATGCTAATTAAAGTGAATGCGAATGCCAGCAGTCGCGCTGAAGTTATTGAACTCGCTCAAGTTTTCCGCGCCCGAATTGTTGATATTTCTGAAGAAACCTTGACAATTGAGGTCGTCGGTGACCCAGGTAAAATGGTCGCTATCATGCAAATGTTGAATAAATTTGGCATTCGAGAAGTAGCAAGAACGGGTAAAATCGCCTTAATTCGTGAGTCTGGTGTCAATACAGAATACCTCAAATCTTTAGAAGCCAAAGTGTAGTTTACTCTTTAATAGGCTGTTGCGAGGCTATCAAAGCTTGTTGTACAAGTTTTGGGTAAATAATTAAAAAATACACCCACCAAACGAGGATAGGGAAAGAAACCCCGACAACAAGCCAAATTTTTTGAAAAAGGAACCAACTAGCCGCGATAATAACGATGCCAGTCAGTAAAATTGACCAAGGTTGACACCACCAAGGTTTATAGTCCCAAACATTAAGCGATTTTGTGTTTGACATGATTATTTGTGGGTTTCTTGAGTTGCTTGTCTAACTTGTTCGATTTCTAAGTCTAAAGCTTGTGCGATTTGCTCCAAACTCAATCCTAACGCGACTAAACGAGGTACAGATTCTAATTTTGCGGCTATTTTCCCTTCTTTTCGACCTTCTTCTCGACCCTCGTGATACACTATAGTTTGTTTTAAATCATTTAAACTAAACATTGCTTCTATCTCCTGCCTACTGACTTTCGGTAACTTGTAAACTAAGATCGTCTCTATCAATTGTAAAAGTTCTTGCTGTGTTTGGCTTGTGGAAATTTTTGTCTAACTTTGCGATAATAATTATAAATTTATATTGGAAATATAGCTATCGAAAGACAGACGTTTAACGCTTTAGAACGGGCTGCTTTATCACTTCATCGTATTGTGACTGATTTATATAGTGAAGCAGATAACGCAGTTGAGCAAGAAAATTATAATGATGCTAGTTTACTTCAAAGTCAAGCAGATTTACTGTATGAAGTGGTAGAGAATCTAGAAACGATATTGTCAGAACAAGAGGATTAAATCAATGATGGAAGAATTAAAAGTACAAATAAAATATGAATCTAGCCAAGCAGCTAAATTAAGTAAAGAAGCATCAATCGCTTTTGAGAATAATCAAAGAAGTGAGGGTAAAACTTTGATGAAAGAAGCAGTAGCAGCCTCAAAAAAATGTCAAGAACTCATTAAACAATTTAATGAATTGAATTTGACAATAAAATAATTTATTCTCCATATTCATCTAGTTTGTCTTGTTGAGATTGAATTAGTCTTTCTCTGATTTCTTGAACTTTGAAATATAAATGAGTAATATCTGCTACTAATTTTTCTTTACTTAAATCTAACTTGAAGACATAATTTTATATAAAATTGATTATTTTCTTCATATATTTTGCCATATTTATGTCTTGTGCTTGAGGGGCTGTCTAGCTTCGTCTGATGAAATAAGCAATCTTCAAAGATTTTTCTGTCTAATAAATGATAAGAAACTATTTCGCCATCTTGTCTAACAACTAGAAATCCATTAGGAGCTTCTTCTGTTTTCCAGTTTTCTGATGCTCTTAAACCTAAAGTTATACTATTTAAGAAATCTTTTATTTTTCTTTCATAAATGTCATTAATATTGTCAAGTTGATAATTGCAAGGATTATCTAGTACAATTTTCCGATGTAAATCAACTATATTACTTTTATCATCACTATAAAAGTTAAGTAATAAACTTGATACTATGACTGGCATTTGACTATCTACAAGAACTAAATTTCTATAAAGTATTTCAGTATAATTATTGGTTTTCACTTCATCAAATATAATTAATTTATTATTTCTAATTTTTTTAAGAATTTGCTTTCCCGAGCTTAGTTGATTTAATTCTTTAACTTCTTGTTTATTAATTCCTTCAATTTGATAAATAAAGCTAGTTTTTAGATTAGCATTAAAAATTGTCGGAGAACTTCCTAATTTAGATTTTATGGAAAAACTTAATTTTTCTGAGGCTTGTATATCGTGATCTATAATTTCAACTTCTATATCTTTAATATTTTTAGAGGAACTCTTAATAGATACGCAATGAATACTTTTAAGAAAATCTTCAACCTTTGGCAAAGCAAACGTATTACTATTATTTCTAATTTCTTTTATTAAGTTATTAGCTTTATCAATAAAATCACTCATAGGTATGATTTTAGTATCTTTACCATTTCTACTAATAATGATTTTCGACTCAGTGTCTTGAATAGTAAATTCAAGATTATCTAAATTCTCTAACCGTAAAATCTTATTAATGTTATAAAATGAATTTAGAATAATTTTAAATTGAAAATCACCTTTATAAAGCTTTCCTGTTCCTAGTAGATAAAAAAGAACATAGATTTCTGTCCATTCTCCTTTATTAAAAGTTTTATACATAACATTTTCCTTTGAAAATAATTCTAATTGTTCACCTTGCATATCCTTTAAATATCCAGTGTTTATTTCAGGAAATGATAAAGTTTTTATAACTTGTTCTGCTACAGCTTGAACTACAGGAATAGCGACTGAGTTTCCAAATTGTTTATAAGCTTGTACATCACTAACCACTATTTTGAAATCTTCAGGAAATCCTTGTAGTCTTGCCCATTCTCTTGGTGTCATTCTTCTAACTAATGATTTATTAACTTCTCCTTTAATCCGAGTAACAGGTATGAAATTAGTTAATCGTTCATCAATTACTAAATTTCTTTCTTTGCCCATTCCTCCAACAACTAAAGAGTTAGCAACTCCATTATTAGAAATAATTTCATAACCAAACCCATTACCTTTATTTTCATGTCTCTCTCTGTGTTTTACCAAAGTCTGTAAATATTGCTCGGATAAATAATATTTAACGCTTACTTCATCTTTTTCTAAGATATTTTTTAGAGTAACAATTTGTCCTACTGGTTTAGGATATGAAAAACTAAAAATGTTTAAATCTTTTCTAAAACCTACAATAAATATTCTAGGTCTCTTTTGAGGAACACCAAAATCTTTTGCATTTAAAATTTTAGGAGATGGAACATAATATTCCAAATCATTTTCTAGAATATCTAAGATAATTCTTAAAGTTTTACCTTTATTATGATTTAATAAACCTTGAACATTTTCTAATAAAAATGCTTTTGGTCTTTTAACATTAATAATTCGAGCAATTTCAAAAAATAAAGTTCCTCTCGCATCCTCAAAGCCATTTTTTCTACCAGCAATACTAAACGCTTGACAGGGAAATCCTGCACAAAGAATATCATGTTCTGGAACATCATTTTCATTTAACTGTCTAATATCATCGTTTTCAGGTAGATGACCAAAATTCTCTAAATATACTTTTCTGGCAAAAGGATCAATTTCAGATGAGAAAACACATTTACATCCCAATTTTTCTAGGGCAATTCTAAATCCTCCTATACCTGCAAATAAATCGATAAAAGTTAACATAGTATAATCAAAAATATTATATAAATAATAGCAAATTTCTAAATTAGTCTCAAGGCAACCATGTTAAAAAACAGCGATTTTCTTCTTGTTTATTTATTTTTGCACCGATTTTATTATAGAAGTTTAAGCCGCGAATATTTCTAACATCAGCATTCCAAGCAAGATGAGTACAATCTGTTCTTGAAGCAATTTGAGCTAGTTTATTCATTAAAATTAAACCTGCACCTTGACTTCTTTGAGATTCATCTACATATAAATCATCAATCCAAATACTCGGTTGTCCAGAGAAAGAAGAATAGCGAAAGTTGTACAAAGCAAAGCCAATTTCATTACCTGCGTTTTCCACAAATAGAACATAAGAAAAAGGAATATTCCCAAAAAGTGTTTTCTGTATTTTTTCTTCTGTAACTTCTAAAACCCCTTGAAAAGCACCAATATTTCTGTCAAATTCTGCCTTCTTTTTGATAAATGAGTAAATTAATGTTACGTCATTCGGATTAGCAGGGCGAATATTCATGTATTATATTTCTCCCCATTCATCTAGTTTATTTTGTTGAGTTTGAATTAGTTTTTCTTTTATTTCTTGCCAATTAATTTCAGGATGACTCATTGTAGCTTCTAATTTACCTTGTTCGAGATAAAAGACTTTTGACGCGAATTGTTTAGTAATTTCTAATTGATGATTGACCATTAAAATCGACATCACTTTATTTTCAGTCAATTCTTTTAAAATATCGATTAAATGATTGGCTATTCCGAGATCTAATGCTGAGGTGGGTTCATCAAGTAATAAAATTTGCGGTTGCATCATTAAACCCCGCGCAATCGAAATAATTTGGCGTTGTCCTAAAGAAAGTTGCAATTCATTGCGTTCTAACCATTCAAAAGGTATTAATAAACGATTCAGCCAAGTATTCATTTTATCTGATATTTCTTGCTGAGAACGTTTTTGTAAAACTAATGGATAAGCTAAGGATTCTTGAACGGTCATTCCTAATAATTTCGGTTCTTGGGGAACTAAAACGATTTGTTGACGAAGAGAAATAACGGGTATTTTTTGAATCGGTTGATGATTATAAAATATTCTTCCTTCTGTGGGTTCAATTAAGCGATTAAGCAGACGTAAAAGAGTCGTTTTTCCTGCACCTGATGAACCAATAATTGCAATACGATCGCCTCTATCCACTTTAAACGAAATATCTCTTAACAAATAATCCAAACCGATTGAAGCGGTTAAACCAACTTGTTTAAGTTCTAGGATAAAATTATCATTCATTCTCTAACCAATCCCCAATTGTCCCGCTAAAGAAGGACTTAAAGGAATGAGAGTCGCTAACATCAAAAATAGAGCAAGTAAACCCCAAGCTGCACGGGTATCATCGGGTTCAGAAATTTCATTTAAGCTAGGTCGTTCTAATTCTCTTTGTAAGAAAAGAATTAAAATTGTCCAATACAAAGGAATCGGATTAATCGGGTTAATAATAGCAATAACCCCTAAAATCACTAGAGTAATAATTGTGGTACGACGCGCTACTTTACGACCATAAATAGCCTGTACAATTCTACCCCCATCAAGTTGACCTGCGGGCAAAAGATTTAGGGCAGTAATCACTAATCCTAGCCATCCGACAATTGTTAAAGGATTAATATCAACAATGGTTTTTTGTAATTCATCACCTAACACAACTCTTGCTAGTGAACCGACTAAAATCGAACTTTGGAAAAACTGACTAGGGATTTGAAAAAGGCTTCCAGTATGAGATAATGTAAGACCGATAATTAATAAAATAAGCGATACTAAACCCCCTAATGCTGGGCCTGCAAATGCGACATCAAATAAGGCTGTTCTGTGGGGGACTAAAGATTCAAAACGAGTAATTGCACCAAAAGATCCGATTTGCCAAGTAGGGAGGAAAAAGGGCAGACTTAAACGAATATTATAACGATTGGCTAGAAAACGATGTCCCATTTCATGCGCCCCTAAAACAGCCCAAAGTCCTAAAGACATGGGAATAGTTTCGATAGCACGTCCCCAATTAGAAAAAATATCAAATCCTAATAATAATCCTGCTGCTTCTAAACTGGTGAGAATGGTTGCGACAAAGAGAATGATTGCAATATATTTTTGCGCTGTGGTAGTGGGCTGCGGGTCATTTGTACTAGGGAGAATAATCACTACGGGTTTATTTTCGACACCTTCGACTAAAAAAAGACGATATTTCTCACCAAAATGCTCTTTTAATTTTTCTGAAAGACGATTAAAACTTTCTTCTGTTTCCCCGCGTAAATTTCCTCTAAAAATTGCTCCCTCTTGATAGGGAATGGTTTCTGTTGCAAAAAAGGTATCAATCCCAAAAATACTTTTAATAGTTTTTAAATCTTCTTCGGGGATGGGTAAAACGTCGGGAATAACTTTACCATCAACGTTGGGTGTTGCTTTAAAATTATTGGTATGATTTTCTAGCTGTTCGCTTTGGATGCGTTGTGCGGCACGTTCTCTAAGGATGGTATCTTGTCCAGCAGCCCGTAAACGTTTTCCCAGATAAATATAAACGATCGTACTGAGAATCAGCAATAAAAGAATCCCTGCAAGATTCAAATAAATTCCTGCCGCAAAGAGTCCAAAAAAGAGTAGCCAAGGAGCCATTAAAATAACAGATTGTAACCACGCTAGTAGACCCAACTTGCCATAAACTCTAGAGCGATTGTAGCCCCAGATCAAGATCCCTAGGGCAAGTAAAAGAATTAGAACAATAGCAGTCGTTTCGGAGGCGTTTAACATTCGTTTAAAAATAATGAATTTTAAAGTTTATGACTGGCTAAAAGGGCAGAACGCAAGTTACCTTGATGATCATTGAGTAAACGATCGCACATTTCTCCTTCTAAACCACTCCAGTGCATTAATAAAGCTAGTTTAACGCGCCTGCCACTTTTCTCTAGTAATAATCCTGCTTCATCTCGATTTAATTCGGTTAAATCTTGGATCATGCGTAAAGCGCGATCGTGTAGTTTACGATTTGTTACAGCAACATCGATCATGCGATTACCGTAGACTTTCCCCAGTTTAACCATTGTGCCAGTCGATAAAATATTCAGTGCCATTTTGGTTACTGTCCCTGCTTTGAGACGAGTCGAACCTGCTAAAATTTCTGGCCCTGTGAGTAAGCGGATATCGACATCAGCAATAATCTTCACCTGTTCAGATGGAACACAACTGATAGAAATCGTCGTTGCGCCTCGACGTTTGGCTTCAGCTAATGCCCCGTGTACATAAGGGGTTGTGCCACCTGCCGTAATTCCCACTACGACATCAACGACTGTAATATTTCTTTGTGCCATCACTGCCGCGCCATCTTCTGGTTTATCTTCTAAGTCTTCGGAACTTTTAACCAGTGCAGATGTACCACCTGCGATAATTCCCTGTACTAATTCGGGTGGCGTACAAAAGGTGGGCGGACATTCGGCAGCATCGAGTACTCCTAATCGTCCACTGGTTCCCGCACCAATATAAAAGAGCCTACCACCTTTAAAGAGTGATTCACTCGTGAGATCAATGGCTTGGGCAAGTTCTTGACGAGCAGAAGAAATCGCTTTTAAAGTTTGAATATCTTCTTGATTAAATAGATCAACTAATTCCAGGGTTGTTAGTTCATCAAGATTTTGGCTATTGGGGTTAACTTGTTCGGTGAGGAGATATCCTCTATTTTCGAGTGTTTCCATCGATATTTTAGACTAATCCTTCGAGTTGACGACGAATGCGATCAAGTTCTGATTCAGTCATTTCCGACTCTGATTCAACCTCCATTGGTTCCCCTTCTTCTGTCCAATCTGGACTAACAACATTTTGATCTGGTGGAATCGCCAACATACCATCTTTAATTAGTTCTGATTCGTAATTTGCCTCTCGACAAAATTCTTCAATTTCTTCAGAGTCCACCGCTTCAACAGTTGGAGAGGGAAAATCCTGTGCTTCTAATAACAAAGCGTAACGGGTGGCATCATCTTCGGATTCAAACATTAAAACTTTATTTTGTGAACCCACCTGCACCGTATGAATTCCCTCGTTTTCCGTTCGGGCATTAAACAATAAGACGTATACGCGCATAGAAATTAATTTCAATAAAAGGATTTTTTATCTACTGTACTAGATTAAGTCCATCAACGCGAATCTGTGTGGAAGCTTGTCATATAATAGATCACAGGTCAAATATTTCCCTCTACACTAAAACAGAATTTTTATAAATCTTAAATTCTAATGTCAGATTTTCCCGAATACGAGTCAAATAGCCCATCGCTCACTGTCGAACAAGCTTTGACGAACTTACAACAAAAAGAGGATTTAGGTTTACGCTATTATGCTGCTTGGTGGTTAGGACGGTTTCGCGTTTCTGAACCCAAAGCAATGAACCTATTAATGGAAGCATTAACCGATGATACCGATCGTACACCCGATGGGGGTTATCCACTCCGACGCAATGCAGCCACCGCATTAGGTAAACTCGAAGCAACCACCGCCGTTCCAGCACTAATCGACTGTTTAACTTGTGAAGATTATTATGTCAGAGAATCTGCCGCCCAAGCCCTCGAAATGATTGGGGATCAAAGAGCGATTCCAGCCTTAATCGATTTACTAGATGGCGGGGTAGAAGCAGCAGTGCAGGTGGTAGGTAAACCTCATTTGAGACAACCCTATGAAGCGATTTTAGAAGCGTTGGGGACACTTGGAGTAAAAAACAGCATTTTATTAATAGAACCATTTCTAGGCCATTCTACAGAGAAGGTACAATATGCTGCGGCGCGGGCGTTGTATCAACTGACAGGTCAAAATATTTATGGCGATCGCTTAATTCAAGCCTTAGACGGAAAAGACTTACAGTTACGCCGTTCTGCTTTAATGGATTTAGGTGCGATCGGCTATTTAAGTGCGGCTGAACCGATTTATAATACTTTGGCTGAAAATAGTTTAAAACTGATCGCCCTCAAAGGATTACTCGAAAATCATCTTAAAGATCACAATAATGTTTTATCTGATGAAAGTAAACACGTGATGGGACTGATGGACGGACTACTATGAAAACAATGGAAAATCACGTTACAGAATTGATTCAAGCAGTCGAAAAAGCAGATACGTCGGAGGGTTTACTCGATGCAGTAAAAGCCCTCTGTGCGGTTCGTCACCAAGCAGCGATTCCGACATTAATCGAGGTTCTAAAATACAATAACCCTGGGGCTGCCGTTGCTGCTGTGGATGGGTTAATCGAGATAGGAGAGATTGCGGTTTCTCCTATCCTAGAACAAGTGGATGGTTATAATTATGGGGCAAGAGCATGGGCGACTCGTGCTTTAGCGGGAATTGGTGATCCTCGTGCATTAGAATTACTTTTAGATGCAGCATTGAATGATTTTTCCCTCAGTGTCCGTCGTGCTGCTGCTAAAGGGTTAGGGAGCATTCGTTGGGATAAAATATCTGGTGAAGATGCTCAAACCGCACAAGAAGAAGTCTTAAATGCTTTAATTAAAGTCTCTCATGATCCTGAATGGGTGGTACGTTATGCTGCGGTAGTTGGGTTAGAGAATTTTGCCGTTTCAACAAAGGGTACATTTGAACTAGATAAAATTTTTGAGCGATTTCAGGAAATGAAAGGATCTGAAACAGAACAGGTGATTTGCGCCCGTATTCAGTTAGCAGAGAGTGTTTTAAATTTTAGCTCCTAATGCTTGTAAATTAAACAAAGTTGCGGGAGACAAACCAGACGTTCTAGCAAGAATCATATCTTGATAAAGTTGGGGACGACGCAGTGTATTCAGACATTCTCCCGTCTGGAAGTTCCAAACTTGAATCACTTCCCCTGTACTCCCACTAACTAAAATCTCTTCATGCTTAGCATAGTGAAAAACCCACATAAAATCCGTCTGACCCTGAAACGTTTGTAGACATTGTAAGGTTTTTAGATCCCACAGTTTAGCACTTTGATCCGCACTCCCACTGAGTAACTTTTGGCCATCAAGACTAAAACGAACTGACCAAACCAATTTAGTATGATCCGATAGAGTTGCTAAACATCCTTTCTCAATATCCCATAGTTTAATAGTACGATCGCCACTTCCACTAGCGATTTTTGTGCCATCAGGACTAAAAACAACACACCAAACCCAATCTTGATGACTTTCTAGAGTTTGTAAACAGTTTCCCGTTTTGAGATCCCAGAGTTTAATCGTATGGTCGGCACTTCCACTAGCAAGATATTGGCCATTTGGACTAAAATTGACCGATAGAATGCGATCCAGATGTCCGATTAAATTTTTCAAACAGCGACCCGTTCTGAGATCCCAGAGTTTAATTGTATGGTCGGCACTTCCACTAGCAAGATATTGATTATCTGGACTAAAAGCAAGCGTCCACACTGTTTCGGTATGTCCTAAAAAAGATTGATTTATGGTTCCTTGTTCAAGATTCCATAACCAGATATTTTTATCTTCACCACTTGCGGCTATTTTTTGACCATCGGGACTAAAAGCGACGGTATGAACTGTTTTTTTAGGTTGATGAAAGGTTTTTAGACAGTCTCCAGTCGTGAGATCCCATATTCTCACTTTTCCTGCTGCGTCCCCACTGACTAAACGTTGACCCGTTGAATCAAAGGCTAATGACCAATAAGACTCGACACAAGCTGTATAACCATGCCAATATCTTAAACGTTCTCCCGTTTGAACATTCCATAATCCTACTTGTTCATTATCGCTTGCGGCTAAAAGTTGACCATTGGGACTAAATGCGACCGACCAAATTTGGCTAGTATATCCAGAAAGAATTTGACAACATTTTCCCGTTTTGATATCCCATAGTCTTAAAGTTTGTCCATCACTTCCTGCTAAAAGTTGCCCATCAGGACTAAAAGCAACAGACCAAACTAAGGTTAAATCTTCTATCGTTTGAATACATTCCCCGTTTGTCACTGTCCAAAGTTTGATCCGTTGTTCCTCGCTACTAGCTAAAATCTCGCCATCGGTACTAAATTTGACGGAAGAAATCGCGGTAGTATGACCGTCTAGGATTTTTAGGCATTCACCTGTACTCAAATTCCAAAATCTAAGAGTAAGATCTTCACTTCCACTCACTAAATAATCATTTTGGGGATGAAAAGTAATTGCCGTAACTGGGGCCGTATGACCATAGAACGTTTGTATTTCTTTTCCTGTTTGACTATTCCAGATTTTTATTGTTTGATCATTGCTACAACTGGCTAAAAGTTGTCCATCACTACTAAAAGCGACTTCAGTTACCCAATCTTCATGACCATACAGAGTACAATATTCTGTAAAGAGTGCAAGGTTCCAAAGTTTAATTGTTTGGTCAAAACTTCCACTGGCTAAAATATCTCCAGTCGGACTAAAAGCAAGTGTCCAAACTGAACTTTGATGACCTTTAAGATTGATTAATAATTGTCCTGTCGTGATTTGCCAAATTCGTATTGTACCGTCTGCGTGTCCTGTCGCTAATTGTTGATGATTGGGATTAAATGCGATCGCATATACAGTACCAAAAGTCTGAGAAAAAATCGATTTAGCTAAATTAGTCTCAGTAAAGTTGACTCTTTGTAAAGAAATATCTCTAAAATCAGCTTGCCAAATCGTCAGACCCGATAAATCAAAATCACTGAGATCGGTTTTAAGATAACACAGAAGATTTAGTAAATTTCCCGCTAAGTAATTGATTTCCTTAGATTGACGCAATTCCTGTAAAAGTTGAATTAAATACGCTTGTACTGTATTCGTTTGTCCAAAATGGTTTAGTAATTCTTGAATGAGAGGAACAATGATTAATTGTTGTTGAATGTCTCTAATTGTGTCGCTGATGAGTGCCTTATAAAGAGAATGATTTTTTAAAAGCTTCAGATGATGTTGTGTCAATTCTACAATCGCTTGTTCTAATAAACGTTCGGTGACATATTCCATGACGACGGGTTGCTGTGTGTAACGACTCGTTTGATGTTCCAAAAACGATCGCCAATTAAGGGACTCTAACGCGGATAATAATTCAGTACGGATAACAGGTGGTGTAATATCTTCAATCAAAGTCGTAATCGATGTCCAATCTCGGTTAATCGCTAACCAATAAGAGATCGTTTGTTCTAGTGGAGAGAGACGCTCAAATTGTTGGGCTAATAAATAGCGAATATTATTAATAACAGTGGTATTTTGTTCTAAAAAGGCGGCAATATCCCCATCAAATAGATCTTTAATCGAATTTGCGACAATTTTGACAGCTAGAGGACTATTTCCGTACTCATTAGCAAGGGTTTGTTTTTGCTGCGGGGTTCCGACTAACCCACTTGCTGATAATAAGGTTTCTGCTGCTTCGGGACAACCTTTTAGAATCAGTGTATGTACTCCAAACTCTGATCCTTCTAATGCTGCAATTTCCGAGGGTTTTTCACGACTGGTAAGCACAAGACAACTAGAATGTCCAATCTCTGCAACAGATTGTAATAATGTGCCGTATTCCTCATAACCCTTGCGATATTGTCCTGCAGTTCCTTGGGGTTGTAGCAATGTTTCGAGATTATCGAGAATAATTAAACAACGCATTGATCGCAAGTATGAAATTAACTGACGAATATCACCCGCTTTTTCTTGATGTTCCGATAAACACTCGACTAATTCACTAATTAGTATCGGTAAGGCTGGCGCATTCCGTAGCGATCGCCATATAATACACTCAAACTGATCAGCTAATTCTTGTGCAAGTTTAACCGATAAAGCAGTTTTACCAATTCCCCCCATTCCAAGCAAGAGAACTAAGCGAGATTTATCCTTAATAATCCAATCTTGTAGCGTTTCAAGTTCTGCACTGCGACCTTTGAACATCGAAACATCGATCGCTTCTCCCCAATCTATCCGATTTTGATGGGTAATAGGTAAAGGACTGACTATAACATCTTCTTTTATCGGTTTTGTGTAGTCACTCTTGACCAATTCTAAATTAAATGCACTAAACAGAGTTTGTAGGGTACTGATACTAACCATCCCCTCACGGTTAAAAACTTTGCGAATGGTTCGTATTGCTAACCCTGTATGTTCGCTAATACGTTCTTGAGTAAAACGATACTCAAAAGCATCCTCTTTTTCTAGAACGAGAATTGCATCTTGTAGCTTCTTTAGACCTTGAGGAGTGGGAATGACTCCTCGTTGTCGTTGTTGTTTGGATTCATTCACAGATCACTTTTAGGTATTTTAGGCATTTTAAGCCATTGTAGCGAAGATATGTTACATGGTTCCATCAAGCTAAATCAATACTTTTGAGAAATTTCTTAAATTGCCTGTGAAGATGCCTAAAAATCCTGGTGTGAATGAGGAATAGACGCGATATTAAAGATAACAAAATAAATCAATCAACTCCAGAAAAACGGAATTCAATTTCTTAATTAACGAGGTCAAAACAATGTTTCTTTCTTATCGTGGTCAATTTTATCATGCTCAATCTTATCCTGCTTTCTCAATTAATAAAATCCTTAAATTTCGCGGTGTTCCATATCAAATTAGTTCTCTCGCTACTCAGTCTTTAACCCCTAAAAATCTAAAATATCGCGGTATTGCTTACACGATTTAATAGAACAATCACTAACCAATTCTCTCCATCAACTTTCAAATAAATTACAGGATTCAAAAACAATGGAACTTATCTATCGTGGTCAAACTTTTCCTTATCACTCTCGTCAAGTCATCGCTTATGAAAAACCTCATACAATCAACTGGCGTTATCGAGTTGCTGGGGAAAAATATGAAGACAATAATTTACCTAAAATGACTTATCAACAGCCTAAAGTGATTAACTGGCGTTGGCAAACATAAAATCAATCTTTTTGGTCATCACTAGCAAGGAGAAATTCTGATGTTTAATTTAAACCAAGAGCAAAAAAGCTCTAATAATCAACCCAAAACAATAACCGAAACTCAACCCAAAATCAGAGTTTATCAGTTATCCCTACAATGGACAAATTCTAGTCAACATCAACTCAATCTTATTTTACAAACTTAATCAATTGGAGCAAACTAAAATGGTACCTCCTATTCTGCTAACACCACCGATTCAAGACTCAGAAAAAACTCTTGTGAATCCTACCCAAGAACAAATTACCACTCCTCGCTTAATGATGCAATGGACATTAGACGAAAACTCTAAACTGATTTGCACATGGGTAAAATCACCAGATTAAATTTAGATAGCTATAGATGACCCCAAAGATAGAATTCAAGACTGTATGAGTTATCTAACGTCCCTCGCTTCTAATTTAATTTTCCCTCTCTACTTTTCTTGAATTCTCTATCCTGTCATCCCAGAGGCCAGCTATGTTAAAACTTGATAAAGATATCCTTTTAAATATTGCTAATCATATCACTTTGTGTATCAGTATCATTACTTTAGGTCTTTTAGTTCGGATGGTTAGCACCGATTATTCAAATCATATTACAGAAATTCAACACGGAAAAATACTTTTAGAAAGAATGCAGCAAGAGAGGTAAAACAAATGTATCGCAAACTATTTATAATCACTTTATTACTAACGCTCAGTTTATCTGGAGTCAATCATTATCTAAAAGCCGAAAATCACAGCCAATCTCATACTAATCATACCAATGCACCATTATTTCAAAAACTAGGTAATCATCATCATCCGATTTCATCTACTTCTGAACAGGCTCAAAAATACTTCGATCAAGGATTAATCCTCGCTTATGGATTTAATCATGCTGAAGCTGCCCGTGCTTTTACTGAAGCTGCAAAACTCGATCCTAAATGTGCTATTTGTTATTGGGGAATTGCTTTTGTTTCAGGGCCAAATATTAACGTACCAATGGATGAAACTGCGGCTAGTCAAGCATGGCAAGCCATCCAAAAAGCCCAAGAATTGAGTCAATATGCGTCGGCAAAAGAAAAAGCCTATATTAATGCGCTATCTTTACGTTATACGGCTGAACCAATTGAAGACCGTAAATCCCATGATCTCGCTTTTGCGAAGGCGATGCAACAAGTTTCTCAAAGCTATCCTGATGATCTCGATGCCGCGACTATTTACGCAGAAGCTTTAATGGATACCACACCTTGGGACTATTGGCAAGAGAACGGCGAACCTAAACCCGAAGCAGTTGAAATCATATCGACATTAGAATCAATCCTGCAACGCGATCCAAATCATCCAGGCGCGAATCACCTCTATATTCACGCTGTAGAAGCTGAAAAACCCCAATTAGCTGAAAAATCAGCCGATCGCCTACTCAATTTTGCTCCAGATGCGGGTCATCTAGTACATATGGCCTCTCACATTTACATCAGAGTCGGACGCTATCAGGATGCAGTCGTCGCTAACCAGAATGCAATTATCGCCGATCAAAACTATCTTGCGGGATGTCATCTGCAAGGGATCTATCCTTTAGCTTATATGCCCCATAATCAACATTTTCTCTGGTTTGCTGCCCTGATGAGTGGTCAAAGTCAAATTGCTCTTGATGCAGCTTTACATACCGCTAAAGTTAATCCTGAATTGATGCGTGATCCAACTCTAGCCGCTTCTCTACAACATTATTACAGCATCCCGCTTTACACTTATGTTCGTTTTGGGCTATGGGATAAAATCTTATCCACTAAAGCCCCCGCATCAGATTTAGAATATCCTACAGGTGTATGGCACTATGCGAGAGGAATGGCTTTTGCATCCCAAGGTAAACTATTACAAGCGCAACAGGAATTAAATAGCCTAGAGGCGATCGCATCTTTACCCGCTTTGACAGAACTGAAAATCTGGGGTTTTAATGCAACGGCTAAAGTTCTGAGTATTGCGACTGAGGTACTAACTGCTAAAATTGCAGCCAAACAGCATGATTATCATACTGCAATTACACATCTTCAACAAGCCGTTCAAATCGAAGATTCTTTCATCTATACTGAACCTCAAGATTGGTATCATCCCACCAGACAGTTACTTGGATCTGTATTACTCGAAGCAAACCAACCGATAGAAGCAGAAAAAACGTTCCGTGAAGAATTAAAAATCTATCCTGAGAATGGTTGGTCACTCTACGGACTCTCTGAAAGTCTAGCAGCACAAGGCAAAACAACAGAAGCCCAAACCATTCAATCTCGTCTGGAAAAAGCTTGGGCTTATGCCGATATTACCCTCACTGCGGCACGTTTTTAGAAAATAGTATAACTTTAACAGTAATTTAATCTTGTAGCTCCGATAGGGATAGTTTAGCTCACAACATGATGGCTATCTATCCCTTTTTCCTCTATCTACTCCTTTTGTCTACACCTTATCTAAAACTTGGGGATGATGCAGAAAGTTTTTTAAGTATGCGATTTTACTGTTATGAGTTTAATTGTTCAATTTTAAGAAACATAAAAAAAACTATGCCAGATGAAGCTTTCAATAAAAATCGGCCTGAACTCGATCCTTCCGAAATGGAAGATCGTAGAGCCATTATTGCTGATGAAAATGGTTCATTTTTAGAAAAAGTAATGGTAAAAGGTGGATTTGCTGACCCCTATGATGCTAGGGACTTTGCAGAAGTAGTTTTTCGTGTAATGCGCGATTTGATGTCAACTGAAGATGCTCTTGAAGTTGAATCAGAACTGCATCAAGAAGCTTATGATACCAAAGAAAAAAGACTAAAACTTGAAATCGCAGATCTTTGGAGAGATACTAACCCCCTTGTCAGATTTTTAAGTCGGGTTCGTCCACCTTGGCAAGGCCCTGGAATCTTTAAAATCAATGACGATCGCTTTTTATTCCGCGTCGAAAATGAATTCGGTTTAGCCCCAGGATTAGATCGAGAAGTGGCAGTACAAGCAGTATTTTCTGCAACTAAAGATGAACTTTCTGAAGAACGTATTGAAGAAGTAGCTAATTGGCTTCCTCCTCATGTGCGTAAACTTTGGGAAGAAGCATAATTAATGAATACAAAAGGCGCGCTCACTTCGCGTCTTTAATCTATTTTTAAAATAATTTAATTAAATAAATGAATCGTAAAGAAATTCTTCGAGGTATTCACGCGGTAGCCATCATTATTGTAGGGATCACCCATTTTATCAAACCCGAACAATATGCCAGAATCGTACCGCCACAGCTTCCTCATCCGTTTGAATTAGTTTATATTAGCGGTGTTTTTGAAATCTTAGGCGGAATTGGTCTACTGATTCCTTATGTTAGTGTAGCAGCAGCTTGGGGATTGATTGCCCTCTATATCGCGGTTTTTCCTGCCAATATCAATCAAGCAATTAACGGTATTGCGATAGAAGGCATTCCCGATATCAAAGCTTTTTACTGGATAAGACTTCCCTTTCAAGCGGTTTTAATTGCTTGGGCATGGTGGTATACCAAAGAACCCGAAAAGCAAGCGGGGGCTAGTTTTATCAGGGCATTATTTCGCCAAGCAGACGGGAGAACTTCTTAATTTACTTTTTCTTTTTATCAGCATCAACTTGTTTTTTTAATTCACCACTATAAATCGCTTGATCCCAGTTCTTTGCTTTTTTTACTTGCTCTATTGTTAATCCTATAGCATTACGTAAATCTGCATTGGTTAAATCTGCATCCGTTAGATTAGCATTAGTTAAAGTAGCACCTTTTAAATTAACACCTGTTATCTTTGCATTTTGGAGTTGTGCGTTTTTTAAATCTGCTCTTTGCGTTAAATAATAAAAATTTTTATGTTTTTTAAAGTTTAAAGGAAGCTTAGTATTCGCGTCATAATAAGCATAATCTAAATTGACTTTGCTTAAATTAACATTGGATAAATCAACATTTCTTAAGTTAGCCCGTGTTAGGTTAGCATAAGCTAAATCAGCACTATCTAATACTGCTCCTTCAAAATTAACTCGTTCTAAAATAGTTCCTCTTAATTGAGCTTTTGCTAGATAGGCTCCTTGCAGAAAAGCACTTGTTAAATCTGCTCTTTCTAAATTTGCATTGTTTAGAAAAGCTGCTTGTAATTTTGCTTGAATTAATTGAGCTTCTTTCAAGATTGTATTGGATAAATTAGCTCCAACTAAATTAGTTGACTTTAGTTTTGCTTTAGATAAATCACTATAACTTAAATTAGCCTCAAATAACTGAGCTTTTTCTAAATTAGCGTCTTTAAGAATAGATTGGCTTAAGTTAGCATAATTTAATTTAGCTTCATTAAGATTAGCTGAAGCCAAGTTTAGTTTAACTAAATTAGCATTTTCTAAATTAGCCTTTTTTAAAACTTGCCAAGGTTCAAGATAATAAGCTTTTTTATTTTTTAATAAAATTTTTGTTTGATTAGATAACTTGGTATTTACATCATAGTAGGCATTGTTGAGATTAGCTTGGCTTAAATCTACACCAGTTAAATCAGCACCTCTTAAATTAGCTCCTTCTAAATTAGCATTTTTTAAAAAATCAGCATTTATAAAATTAACATTACTTAAATTAGCATTGCTGAGATCTATCATCTCAGCTTTTATTCTAGATGGCTGATTTTTACTAATAAAATAGAAATTTTTATTATTATAGTAATTAAATATGCTAAATTGTGTATTTTCATCATATATAATCTTATTTAAAAATTTTTGATCCAAATAAGCCCCTCTAAGATCTGCTCCTCTTAAATCTGCTCTCTCTAAATTAGCACCTTTTAAATTAACATCTCTTAAAATAGAATTTTTTAAATTAGCTTTTTTAAGTAGAACTGATTGTAAGTTATTTCTAGAAAAATTTAAATTTTCTAAATCTTTATTCTCTAAAGACTCACCAGGAGCAATAAAGATAGCCTTTTTTTGATCTTTCAATAATTTTTTAAGACCTGGAATAACTTTAATTGTTACTTCATCGAAAATTGCATCTTTTAAATTGGTCGTAGTTAAGTCTGCATTAATTAAATTTGTTCCTCGTAAATCGGCTTTGTTTAAATTTGCATAACTTAAATCGCATTTAGAAAAATAGCATTTTGTAAATTAGTATGTGTTAAATTGGTTGCTACTAACTTAGCAAATGATAAATCGACTCCTTTTAAATCTGACTGAGTTAAATCAGCACCTGATAGCTCAGAATCTTGCAAATTAGCTTGTCTCAATTGGGACTCTGTTAAATTAGAATTTTGAAATTTGGTATTATTCAAAGTAGAATAGTTTAAAGAAACATTTGATAGATACATTTGAGATAGATTAACATTATTAATTTCAACGCAATTAGCAAAGAAATATTTAAGTATAGGAAGTTTATCTCTAATGATTTCTGTATTAAAAGGCCATAACCATTCTTTTTTCTCTACACAACCACGATTTAAAAATTCTAAAGCACCGATCGCACCAGAACTAACTTTTTGTGTCCCCAAATCAGATTTTTGGTTTTGAACTTCATTAAGGATTTGCCATGAATCATTAATTGCTTTCTTTTCTCGTGTTCCTGCTTCTGCAATAAACAAAATAGCACCTGTAAAAATACTAAATTTTAGAATTGTTTCAGCAACACTAAGAACATTTTTATAATCATTGAAAAAATCAACTATAAAATTTTTTCTATGACGAGCTTCAGGTGTATTGTAGTCCTCCCACAAAACTTTAATTTCTTCTAAAGTTAGATTAAAATCACGAGCAATACGAAAAAGTTCACACCTTTTCTCATAAGGATTTTTGACATCACGAAGCTTGAGAAAACGCTCTTTAATTTTTTCTGCGTCAAAAGAATTCATGAGCCGCCTACTCCTGAAATAAAAAATTTAGATTTTTTACTGTTTGGTTAGGGAGCAAGTTTTTATCTGTTTTAATTTGGCAAACTGCGGCACTTTCCAAGAGTATATTAAATATTTTTGTGATCAGCCAGATATCTAAGTTGATAATGTTGGCTTTTCCTGACTAATTACTTTATTTTCGACATAATTCGCAACAAAGTTTTCTAAGACTCCAATTCCTTCAATTTCGACGCGAACCCGATCGTCGATTTGCATACCTGCCACTCCTTCTGGTGTACCTGTTAAAATAACATCACCTGGTAGCAGTGTCATAATCTGGGAAATATAAGAAACGATTTCTTCAGGGGAAAAAACCATATCAGAGAGTAACGCCGACTGACGAGGATGTGTTTCATCATTAATAAAGGTCGTTATTTTGGCATCTGCATTAATTTCTCGGACAATCCAAGGCCCAAGGGGACAAAATGTATCAAATCCTTTCCCTCGCGTCCACTGACCATCTTTTTTCTGTAAATCTCTAGCGGTCACATCATTGGCGATCGTATATCCCCAGATTTTTTGACGCGCTTGAGACAGAGAACAGTTTTTTGTTTCTTGTCCAATAATTAAGGCTAATTCCCCTTCATAGTCTACTCTTTGCGACTGTTTGGGATAATAAATCGGCTGATCAAGGGCGATCAGTGTAGTAGGAGGTTTGAGAAAGAGTAGCGGTTCAGATGGAACAGGTGTACCCATTTCGGCGGCATGATCTGAATAATTTTTCCCAACTGCAATAATTTTCGAGGGACTACAGGGAAAAAGAAGATGATAACTATCTGCGGTAAGAATCATTTCAGTCGGTTTACCACCTAACCACGGAGGGGCATCTAAAACGATGATGCTTCGGTTAAGCTGAAGCAAACCATAGTAGATTTGTCCTTGATAGTTTTTGACTCTAACGTAACGTTGCGCCATATCTTTTTTGCTAAATGACTAGCGATCGGGACAAAAGAAGTAGTAAGATCGTATATCCTTGCTTCTTTACTTAATGCTAAATAGCAAATCCCTATAGGTTTTGTCTAGCAGTTGACAAAGAAGCCATTTTGTCCATAAGGAGACGAACGACATGACTCAAACTTACGAAATGATGTACATCCTGCGTCCAGACTTGCTTGAGGAACAGGTTAACCAACAGATTGAAAGATATCAGACTTTTTTACAAGAACAGAACGCTGAAGAAATTCAGGTCAAAAATTTAGGCAAACGCAGACTTGCTTATCCGATCAAAAGACACAGTGAAGGCTTTTATGTCCAAATGAATTACAAATGTCATGGACAACAAGTCGCACCCATTGAAAGAGCGATGCGTCTTTCTGATGAAGTGATCCGTTATTTGACGATTAAGCTAGATACTGATCAACCTTTGGTGACGGCAATTTCTGATTCTGGTGTTTCAGAAAAATCATTTCCTAGAGAGTCTAAACCTGTAGCCGCTGTAGATACACCGTTCCCCGCAGCAACGGATGACGATGATCTTTATTCTGCTGAAGAGTAATTAGTTGGTTTGGAGACCAAACCCCTACTATCAAATGTAGGGGCATGGTTTCTAAGCCTTTTTTAATAGTAACTATTATCAATAACCATAAAAAATTTTTTAAATACAAATTCCTAGCATTGAAGACATCCTCGGCTTATCGTTATCATTTACTTAAGATTTTTCGCTAAAATAAGTTGAGAAACTATGATAGATAAAAGCAATGAGAGAATTAAACCGAGAAAAAACAACTGATCTTTTAAACCAGATCATGGAATTTGAACTGGCTGGAGTAGTTCGATACACTCACTATTCCCTAATGGTCACAGGGCCCCATCGTATTCCCATTGTGCAGTTTTTTCAGCAGCAAGCCACAGAATCCCTAACTCATGCTCAACAAGTCGGAGAAATTTTAACAGGTCTAGAAGGGCATCCTAGCCTAAAAATAGCCACAATTGAAGAAAGCTACGAACATGGTTTACAAGCGATTTTGACAGAAAGCCTCAACCACGAGAAAAAAGCCCTAGACTTATATAAAGTTTTGCTCGATACGGTAGAAGATGCCAGCGTCTATCTAGAAGAATTCGCTAGAGGTATGATCGGTCAAGAAGAACTACACAACATTGAGATTAAAAAGATGTTGCGCGATTTTATTCAGTAGCATATAAAATATAAGCTTTTCTCTTGTGCTTTTGATCTTGATATGAATATCAGTGCAGCTTTACCAACATTTGTCATTACCCTCAGAGAAGGATTTGAAGCAGCGTTAGTGGTTGGAATTGTTTTAGCCTGTTTGAACAAAGCACAACAAACTTACCTCTATCGCTGGGTTACTCGAGGGGTTATTGCGGGAATTCTCGCAAGTGTTATGATTGGATTTCTTTTAGGAGGTGTCTTACAAGGAGTCAATCATTCACCGAGTCCTTATACACCCTTAGTTAAAGAAATTTTAGCGGCTTTTTTTGGTTTAGTCGCGGTTGTTATGTTGAGTTGGATGTTACTTTGGATGACTCAACAGGCTAAATCAATGAAATCTGAAGTAGAAGGCGCAATTACCAAGGCTTTAAGTCAAAATGAACAAGCAGGAAAAGCGGTATTTTTATTGGTGTTTATTGCGGTTCTCCGTGAAGGGTTTGAAACCGTTTTGTTTATTTTGGCGCAATTCGATCAAGGTTTGCCCGCAACCACATTAGGCGCGATCGTCGGTTTAATTTCAGCCGCGATTCTGGGTATTCTTTTATTTAAAGGCGGTGTCAAGCTCAATATCCGTCTATTTTTTCAAATAATGGGAATTTTCCTCTTATTAATTGTTGGTGGTTTATTAATCGGTGTTTTAAAACATTTTGATCAAGCAGTAGCTTTATACTCTCAGATGAGTGGACAAAATCGGTGTTTATTTGCGGGTTCATCCTGTTTACTGGGGCCACAAATTTGGGATGGTTCAACTATTTTAAGCGATCAACAATTTCCAGGTATTCTGCTAAAAGCACTGTTTGGTTATCGTCAAACTCTATACTTAGGACAAGCGATCGCCTATCTACTCTTTTTATTCACGATTGGAACGATATACTTTCAGAGTCTTGGCAGTCAAACCCCTAACTCTCAAAAAACTGTAATTGCATCAACAAAATAAAAGAACTGAAAGTCTTAAATCTCTTTAGTAATCACCTGAAAAAGCTATGTATAAATTCTTGGGTCTAATTACTCTCCTTGGTGGCATTCTAACCACTGGAGTCGCTTGGGCAATTCCCTCTGAAGTTAATTTATCCCTCAAGCGTCAAGAGACTGAAAACTATGAACAATTTATCCAAAGGGCGCAAACTCTGACAAGTAATACCATTCAACAACGTTTTAAGAATAATCAATCTTTAGAAGAAGTTCGCGTGGTGGTCATCGGGGAAAATAAAGGAGCCATTGCACCTATTTTAACCGTAGAAGTTAACCGCAACAATTGGAATACTGATCCAAGTATCAAACGTTGGCAAAATGATTTCCCTTTTAGTAGAGAATTATTGGGTTTTGAGCAACCACAAGCTCAAATGGAACCCAGTGTACCGATAGAAGTTCCGACATCTGAACCTGAGACACCAGATACCTCAGATCTTACACCAGAACCCCCTGATACACCTGAGACGACAGATACACCAGAGAAAAACCCACCTACCCCTAGCCCTGCTGAATTAGTGCCTCTTCCCTATCCGGATCAAGTTCCATCGACTGACACACCGCCAATTCCATTACCTAACCAACGCTTACAACCCAACCGTATCAGATAGTCGTAACATTACTACTTTTTTTGGGGGGTTAAAAAGATTTTAACCCTTGACATTTTTTTGTAAAACAGTAACAATAGATACAGAAATAAATTTCGTTCATCTTTTCTCTAGAAATTCCAGAAAAGACGGAAGTAGGGAAAACTCCCGAAGGAACGCGCCTCAAACCACACATCATTAACTTGAGGAGCGAAAAAAACATGAAACTTACTTATCGCGGCGTTAGCTACGATTACAACCCTCCTGTTGTTGAAACGACAGATGGCGAGACTGGCGGAAAATATCGGGGTCTTGATTGGAGATTCCGCAATCTAAAAAAACCATTTGTTTTACAACCGACCGTTAATTTAACTTATCGGGGAGTTGCATACAACAAAGCGAGTACAGTTGAAACCGTTTTCGATGGAAAGTCGGCTACTTCGATTCAAGAAAAAGCACGTCTGTCAGTCTTTAATCAAGAAAAAGAAACCCGCAAACGTCATCAAAATGTCTTGACTCGTTTAGCGACAGACATCGGGCTATAAACACCAAAAAAACTCAAACTAACAACTAATTAAATTAAATCTGGGTGGAGACTTTTCCACCCAATTTTTTAAGGGCGATAAATTTTAATCTAGATCTTCCCGTTTCGAGACAATCTTAAAGTTTTTATCTAGATAAACGTCGTAATTTTTCTTATCATTACACATGACATTATCAGCTTTAAAAAGATTACGATTAATATAAAAATCTATATCATCGAAAGATGAACAACCTGCTTCTTTTAGAGATTGAGTCACCTTAGCTCTTTCTTCGGGAGTTACATCGCGATCTTCATCAGCATAGGCTACACTAGACCAAGACATTAAAAACAAAAAAGAGAAAAGCAAATAATTAATCGAAAAAACAGTACTTTTTTTCATGTTTTAGCTGGAATAATTTGAAATTTTCACCATAGTATAGCCTTTCAGTTGCCCATTCTAAAAACAGCCCTAAGATAGAGTTTAAGATAAAGAATGTTCTTGCAAAACTTCTAAAGCAACATATTTTAAAGCCGCTTCGTGAGTAGCTTCTAGGACGATAGGAGGGGCAACACCAGCTTCTATTGCTTCTTTCCAACGGGAGGCACACAAACACCAGCGATCGCCTTCTTTTAGTCCAGGAAAATTGTACATTGGAGCAGGAGTACTTAAATCATTTCCTTGAGACTTGGTAAAAGCGAGAAACTCTGCGGTTACCTCAGCACAAACGACGTGTACCCCCATATCTTGCGGCCCTGTCTCACAACAACCATCCCGATAAAACCCCGTCTTGGGAGACAATGAACAAACCTGTAAAGTTTCGCCAAGTACGTTTTTTGCTTCTGTTACCTTGTACATATCGTCTAGCCTTTTGTGTGCCGATGGTCAATAGCTTTCAGTTTATCTAATTCGAGCAGAAGTAACCAAAAATATCAGGTTTTTGAGAATAAAAGGAATCATTTTCCTCTTAACGCATATTTTAATTACTAAACAAAATCATTAAAGAGGACTAATGAATAACATCTGAGAGACGTAAATGGTAAACTAAGCGTTATTATGTAAAAATCTGTGGCATTAGCTTGAGGAAGTAGGTATTCATGAAAGCCATGATTCTGGCAGCAGGGAAAGGAACACGGGTGCGTCCCTTCACTTATACAATTCCTAAACCCCTCATTCCCATCTTACAAAAGCCAGTGATGGAGTTTTTATTAGAACTATTACGTCAACATGGTTTTAATGAGATTATGGTGAATGTGAGCCATCTAGCAGCAGAAATCGAAAATTATTTTCGAGATGGTCAACGTTTTGGGGTTCAAATTGGTTATTCTTTTGAAGGGCGGATCGAAGATGGTACATTAATTGGGGATGCCCTGGGATCTGCTGGAGGATTGCGTAATATACAAGATTTTAATCCTTTTTTTGATGATACTTTTGTCGTTTTGTGTGGTGATGCTTTAATTGATCTTGATTTAACGGCAGCTGTACAATGGCATCGTGCTAAGGGTTCAATTGCCACGATTATTACAAAAAGTGTACCATCTGAAGATGTTTCGAGTTATGGGGTTGTCGTCAGTGATGAAGACGGAAAAATTTTAAGCTTTCAAGAAAAACCGTCTGTAGAAGAAGCCCTTAGCACTTGTATTAATACTGGTATTTATATTTTTGAACCCGAAGTAATTGATTTTATCCCACCGAATCAAAAATATGACATTGGAAGTGAATTATTTCCGAAACTCGTCGAAAAAGGTGCGCCGTTCTATGCCTTAAATATGGAATTTGAATGGGTAGATATTGGTAAAGTTCCAGACTATTGGCACGCTATTCGTGGAGTTTTGCGACGAGAAGTGAAAAATGTAGCCATTCCAGGTGTTGAAGTTAAACCTAATATCTATACTGGGTTAAATGTAGCCGTCAATTGGGATAAGGTGGAAATTAAAGGCCCCGTTTATATCGGTGCGATGACCAAAATAGAAGATGGCGCGAAAATTATCGGCCCGAGTATGATTGGCCCCAATTGCCGAATCTGTAGCGGTACGATCGTCGATAATAGCATTATTTTTGAGTATTCCCGTCTCGGCCCTGGTGTTCGCTTAGTTGATAAATTGGTCTTTGGTCGCTATTGTGTTGATAAAGAAGGACATACGATTAATTTGCAAGAAGCGGCGTTAGATTGGTTGATTACTGATGTGAGAGAAAAATTACCCTTTGATGATCGTCAAGAAGTTAGAGCGATCGCTGATTTACTTAAACAAGATCCTTAAAATCTTTTTCATCGTCATTATTTCATCAAGATGCGTCACAACGTGTCTTATTTTTTTACGAATTATCCCAAAGAAAGAAAAAAAATTTAACAAAAAAAGTAATTTGCGATACTTTTAACCATTTGTAAATTTGTCAAGCTATGTCTCACTAGCTAAGTATACTGCACACAAAAAGAGGAAATTTAAAGCAATAACAAGCTAAACCTTAAAAGACGATGATTTGAGCAACATTCATTACATGAAGCGAATTTGATGGACACACTAACAAAACGCACATCGATACACATAGAAGCACCATCCGAACTCGAAGTCGTTAACATGACTAAGAAATTTGGTTCTTTAGTCGCTCTGGATCGTGTTTCAATGAAGCTAAAGAGTGGAACTTTTCATGCCTTACTCGGAGAGAACGGTGCAGGTAAAAGTACCCTGGTCAAATGTATCATGGGTTTTTATACGCCGACTGAGGGAAACATTTTAATTGACCAACAAGAAAGGACACTCAAAAGTCCCCGTGATGCCCATCAATACGGTATTGGTATGGTTTATCAGCACTTTACCTCAGTTCCCTCGATGACAGTTGCTGAAAATTTAGTTTTGTCGCGTTTTGATCAAACTCATCTCATTAACTGGAACAAAGAGTATGAAGATTTAACCGCCTTTATGAAAACTTCACCGTTTCAAATTCCTTTAGATATTCCCATTACTCAACTTGCAGCAGGACAAAAACAAAAACTAGAAATTCTTAAACAACTGTATCTAAAAAGTCGTATTTTAATTTTAGATGAACCGACCTCGGTACTCACACCACAGGAAGCCGATGAAGTTTTAGGACTGCTACGCGAACAAGTGACCGACGGGAAATTAAGCGTATTGATGATTAGCCATAAATTTCGTGAAGTGATGGCGTTTGCTGACTGTATTACCGTTTTAAGAAAAGGCACGTTTGCAGGGTCGGGTTTAGTCAAAGATTTAACAATTTCGGATATGGCCGAAATGATGATGGGAGAAAAACGCCAACCGCAACCCGTCAATAAAACCAGTTTCAATTCACCAACTCCTGTCTTAGAAGTCAGAGAACTACAGGCTAATAAAGATAATGGACTTAGCGCGGTCAAAAGAGTTAATTTAAAAATTTATCAAGGCGAAATCGTCGGAATTGCGGGAATTAGTGGCAATGGACAGCGAGAATTTGTTGAAGTTCTAGCGGGTCAACGTCCAGCGACAAACGGTCAAATGCTGGTTAATGGCGAAGTCTATCAAGCAACCCGCAAAGAAATCGCCAAGCATCATGTCTTTGCTTTACCCGAAGAACCCCTTCGCAATGCCTGTGTTCCTCAAATGAGTGTGGCGGAAAATATGGCACTGAGAACCTTTGACCGTCCCCCTCAAGCAAAAGGCTTTTTACTGATTCTCCAAGCGATTCATCATGCGGCAATGGGTTTAATTCAGCAGTTTTCGGTCAAAACACCTTCACCTGATACCCCAATTAGTCATCTTTCGGGGGG
This sequence comes from Chroococcus sp. FPU101, assembly GCF_017312365.1. Taxonomy (GTDB): domain Bacteria; phylum Cyanobacteriota; class Cyanobacteriia; order Cyanobacteriales; family Microcystaceae; genus Chroococcus. The sequence goes on along the minus strand of NZ_BLJI01000002.1, from coordinate 23,843 downwards.
GAATGTGCAACGGGCCGTGTTAGCTAGAGAATTATCGTCCGAAAAGATTAATCTTTTGATTGCAGCTAATCCTTGTTTTGGCTTAGATTTTGCGGCAGTCGATTTTATTCATACTGCTGTTGTGGAAGCGAGAAACCGAGGTGTAGCGGTCTTGTTGGTGAGTGAAGATTTAGACGAATTACTCAAATTAAGCGATCGGATTTTCGTGATCAGTGATGGACAATTAGTCTATGAAAGTCCGATCAATGAAGCTGATTTTACAACCATTGGTCAGCGCATGGCGGGTCATTAAATGATGATGGACTTGATTCAAGCGCAACCTTATCCTTATGAACTTCCGCAACAGGGAAAAATCGCTTTATTAATTATTGATATGCAGCGAGATTTCTTAGAATCGGGTGGTTTTGGCGAAGCTTTAGGAAATGATGTTAGTCGCTTACGAGTGATTATTCCGACCGTTCAGAAATTATTAGCAGTATTTCGAGAGAAAAATTTACCTGTTTTTCACACGATAGAAGGTCACAAAACCGATTTATCCGATTGTCCTCCTGCGAAACTTAAGCGAGGTCAAGGAAGCCAGAAAATTGGCGATCTAGGAACAATGGGGAGAATTTTAATATTAGGTGAAAAGGGTAATCAGATTATTGATGAATTAAAGCCACTTAATAACGAAATCATCATTACTAAACCAGGTAAAGGAGCTTTTTATGCAACATCTTTACAGGAACACTTACAGAATCAACAAATTACCCATTTAATGATCACTGGTGTCACGACAGAAGTTTGTGTTCAAACTACAATGCGAGAAGCTAACGATCGCGGTTATGAATGTTTATTAGTCGAGGATGGCACAGAAAGTTATTTTCCTTTTTTTAAACAAGCAACATTAGAAATGGTACGCGCTCAAGGTGGAATCGTAGGCTGGACGGCACATTCTACCGATATTATTTCAGCCTTGAAGGGATGGAACACGGGCTAATAAACATTAATTTATCCATCTATCAATATTGTTTTTCAAAGGAAAAAATCGAAAAAATGAGCTACAGAAGAACATTGAATCTATCACGTCGTCAAATTATTCGAGTAATTATCGGTGCAACGGCCTTTAGTGCGACTTCTAAATTAATCACTGGATGCAATCAAAAAGCTGAAAATACGACTCCTCAAACTAATGCAAGTCCAGCCGCAGGTAATGCTAATAACATTGTTGTTGGATTTATCTATGTTGGGCCAAAAGATGATTTTGGTTATAATCAAGCCCATGCTCAAGGTGCGGCAGCGATCGCTAAATTACCAGGGGTGAAAGTAGTCGAGCAAGCCAGTGTACCTGAAACCAACGAGGTACAAGAAGTCATGCGGAGTATGATCGAACAAGATGGCGCAAAATATCTCTTTCCAACATCTTTTGGCTATTTTGATCCCCATATTTTGAAAATGGCTCAAGAGTTTCCCGATGTCCAGTTTCTCCATGCAGGAGGATTGTATCAAGAGGGTGTAACCCCGAAAAACGTCGGTAGCTATTTCGGTTATATCGATGAAGCTGAGTATGTCGCGGGCGTTGTCGCGGCTCATATGTCACAATCGAACAAATTAGGGTTTATTGCAGCAAAACCCATTCCCCAAGTTTTAAGAAATATTAATAGCTATACTTTGGGTGCAAGAACAGTCAAACCCGACATTACTACCCAAGTCATTTTTACAGGTGATTGGTCAGTTCCTGTTAAAGAAGCAGAAGCAGCGAATAGTATGGTTGATCAAGGTATTGATGTACTTACTTGTCACGTGGATAGCCCGAAAGTGATTATCGAAACCGCAGAAAAACGGGGCATTTACAGTACAGGGTATCATGCTGATCAATCCTCCCTAGCACCTAAAGGCTATCTAACGGGGGCAGAATGGGATTGGTCAAGTATTTATACTGAGTATGTCAATCTGTTTCAAGGGGGAAAAACCCTGATGAACGGTGGCATTCCTCATATCGTTCGCGGAGGATTTAAAGAAAACTTCCTTGCTCTTTCTCCTTATGGCCCTGCGGTGACTGATGTGGCTAAAAAAGACGGTGATGCAGCAAAATCCAAGCTGCTTGATGGCTCAATGGTAATTTATACAGGAGAAATAAAAGATAACACAGGAAAAACGATCGTTGCTGCTGGAAAAGCCCTACCGCAAAAAGATGTAGAACTAGAAAAAATGAATTGGCTGGTTGAAGGTGTTGATGGCAGTATTAGTTAATGCCCATTTCCAAAAAAAGTATAGAATACATTGACAAATAGTAGGTTTTATGCTAAAAAATTTTCGTAAAACTTCCGAAAGCATCGTGATTCCCCTAGCGGCTATTCTAGTGGCTCTGCTGATCTTTGGCTTATTTTGTGGGTTAGCAGGGGCGAATCCTTTTGCTGTCTATGGCTCAATTTATAAAGCCGCTTTTGGGAATTGGAGTAGCTGGCAAAACACCCTACTCAGAGCTTCTCCCTTGATGCTCAGTGCCTTGTGTACAGCCCTTCCCGCTCGTTTAGGTTTAGTGATCATCGGCAATGAAGGCGCGATCGTTCTAGGCGGTTTAGCGGCGGTTTCTGCGGGACTGGCAATTTCTGCGGCACCTTCACTAATCGTACAAATTGCGATGGCGTTAGCGGGAATTATAGCAGGGGGTTTATGGATCGGTGCAGTCGGCGCACTCCGTCATTATCGCGCTGTCAATGAAACCATTAGTAGCTTATTAATGAATTATATTGCGATCGCTATTCTCAATCAACTGGTTAATGGGCCGATGCGTGATCCAAGTTCCCTTAATAAACCTTCTAGCTATCCCTTAGATCCCGCCGATATGTTATCAACTATCCCAGGGACTCGCATTCATTACGGCTTGATTTATGGTTTGGTAGCTTGTGCGATCGCTTATTTTCTCATCCAACGGACTACTTTTGGTTTTGCTGCAAGAACCGCAGGGGGAAATATTCGCGCCGCCCGTTTAGCAGGTATTCCCGTCGGTAAACTAACGATGGCGGTATGTTTCTTAGCGGGTTCCTGTGCAGGTTTAGCTGGAATGGTGGAAGTAGCTGCCATTCATGGTCGCGCTAATGAATCCCTCAATGCCAATTATGGTTATAGTGGGATTTTAGTCGCCTTTTTCGCTCGCCATAACCCGTTAGCAGCGATTCTCGTTTCGATTTTATTAGGGGGAATTTTAGCCAGTGGTGGAATCTTACAACGAGTTCATGAATTACCCGATGCAACGGTTCTGGTTTTTCAAGGAATTGTCTTTTTAGTGGTTTTGTATAGTGAATCACTGTACGGAAAATTCTCAATTTTTAAAGAACAGGCTGAGCGTTCAAGAAATACAATTACTGTCTAAGGAGGACTGACAATGGCAGCAGAAGCGATCGGATGGTGGGGTGTTCCATTAGGTATCTTAGCAGGAACTTTACGGGGAAGTGCGCCGTTTTTATTTGTCTCTTTAGGTGAATGTTTAACCGAGAAAAGCGGCAAAATTAATCTAGGACTGGAAGGAACTTTACTAGCAGGGGCGATGAGTGCCTATGCAATATCCTATCTTACGGGTTTACCTTGGTTAGGAGTCATCGTTGCAGGTCTTTCGGGCATGGTTTTAGGGGCAATTCATGGCTGGCTTTGTCAACAACCGAGAGTTAATGATGTTGCGGTTGGGATTGCAATGATTATCTTTGGTAGTGGGATTGCTTTTTTCTTGGGCAAACCGTTTATTCAACCCGTCGCACCTCCTTTACCCTCTTGGCAGTTTGGCAACTGGAGTAATTTTGCTGCGCTAAAGAGTGCTTTACAAGTCTGTCCTTTATTTGTCTTCGGAGTGATTCTTGCCCCTTTGATGCAATGGTTTTTCCGTTCAACTCGTTGGGGTTTATTAATTCGTGCAGTTGGAGATAGTCCAGATGCAGCTAAAGCGATGGGTTTATCAATCTTTAAAGTACGGATGCTTAGTATTATTGCGGGGAGCTTTCTAGCAGGGATTGGCGGAGCATACTTATCTTTATATTACCCTGGAAGCTGGACAGAACGGATTTCCAGTGGACAAGGCTTAATGGCCGTTGCTTTGGTGATTTTTGCCCGTTGGAATCCGATTCAATGTCTTTATGCCTCATTACTCTTTGGTGGGGCGCAAGCGATCGGGCCGACTTTACAAGCTGTTGGTGTAGACTCTTATTATTACCTATTCAATGCTTCACCCTACATTCTGACACTACTCATTATGATTATCACCTGTTCACCGAAACGCAGTTTAAGCGGTGTTCCTGGTGCCTTGGGGAGTGATAATTAAAAATATCTACAAAAACAAGCTTCATGTTAGCTTTTTAGGAGTTTGATAAAGATATTGGTCGTGTTGTTCTGCGCTATCTGTATGTAAGTTAATGAGTTCTTCAGGAGGAATACTTTCTGCAAATTGCTCGAAGTCATTTAAGAGATTTAGTAACGATTGATTTGTCTGAGGAGGGGACGGAGTAATCTGAGTGCGATCTGTTTTTGGAATACTATTCTGACTAGATTGTGCTTTCACAGACCGCAAAAGATTTAAAATTGCCTCAATCAGTTCCTAGAAGTGCTTGCTCGATTTCTCTAAGAAGTTGCTCTTTAGCTGTCATAACTGATTTCCTCAAGCTTCTACTCTTCAATTGTAAGTTATACTGCGATCGCTGATTTTCTCAAACAAGATCCCTAACATCTTTTTCTTGCATAAGATTATCTTGAACTGATGCGATATTACACGGTCAAAGTGCGATTTTTAAAAGGGACAAGAGCCTCATGCAGTACACTTGGCTTGGCATTTAGATAAACTTCACGATCATTACTTTGATTGTATCCAACAACTACCGCCCCGATGGTTGCACCGATTTCTGGATACATTTCTTGAATCATTTCTCCCTCGTCTAAAAAATCTGGAATTTTGATTAAACCTTTAATCTCAGACTCTCCAAGATCGATAAAAATCCCAAAAGGTGTATGATACTCAACCTTACCCAATACAAAATCACCTAATTTATATTGAGATTGAATGTAGTCTCTGTTTTTGATAGTTATGTCTTAAATACTCCCAAATTCCTAAAAGCCTCTAAAATAGCTTCGATAGCTAAGGCAACTTGAACAAACACCAGTACAGACCCAAGCACTTGAAGAACGAGCATTAAACCTGGCACTTTAATAATTTGGTCGATGAAGAACATGACTAAAAAATCTAGTAGCAGCATCACCAATAGTGCCTTAGCAATAACAAACCCCATTCCAGGATGACGGGGAGCGAGCATCACAAAAATAAGAATAGCAGCAACCCCTACGGGCGGAACGACAATTGGTGAGGCGACGGGTGAAATTGCCAATTGTAGCGCACTAGGCTGAGATTTAGGCGGATTAGTCGGCTGAATCTCAGGGAAGATGGCTTTTAATGCAGATAGCAATAAAACAATTCCGCCAGCAATCTCTAAACTCTCTAGAGAAATTTGATACTTCTTCAGAATTCCCTCTCCTAGCAGTGATACATAGAGACAAATAGCGAGCGCAATCAAGATTCCCTTAATCGCCACTTCACGTTTAAATTTGAGTGTCATCCCTTGAGTGAGTTTGCCAAAAGCTGAAATGATCTTGATTGGGCCAAGTGTCAAAAAGAAAATGGTAAATATGAATGATTCTTTGTACATATCTGTGTTTTTGAAGTCAAACCTTAAGCATAGAGATAGCCTTTGATAGATTGAGTGAAATCAAGTTCAACATAACCACTTTCGTGAATGATTAATGACACTACCCATTATTCCTGACTTGCTAATTCATTAACTTTTAGAGCAAGTTCCACATCCATGACACTGATTCCGCCTACATCGTGGGTTGTTAGGACTATGATGACCCGATTATAAACATTAAACCATTCAGGATGATGTCCCATTGACTCGGCGACCAGTGCCACACTAGACATAAAACCAAAAGCTTCGACAAAAGATTTAAACTCAAACTCTCGGTGAAGTTTTTCATCTTTGATCTTCCAACCCTTTAATTGGGTTAAAGCGTGATCAATCTCAGTAGGAGTTAACGGATTTGGCAAGGTCATAGTGTTTTGTTAGATTGGGTAATAGATTTTAGACGCTCTACCTCTTTTGAGTTTCGCAAGGGAATCGTCACAGTTCCATTCCTAGTCCACCCCCGTTCCACCTGTGATTAAAACTTGCTTATCTTTCATCTTCAGGTAATCGCCGCCTGTAGTTCAGGTCTACTGTACCAGCTATAGATTCCTTCGGTGACTGGATGAATGTTTAATTCTTGTCTGAGTTCATCTAGAGGACGTTCTAAGTGTTCTTCGAGCTTAATCGGAAATAAGGGTTTAGCAGCTTGTCCCATATCGATGCCTTGGTTGACGAGCCGAAAAACATAACCCAGGGTTTTCGCATTTTCGGTACTTTCAAGTTCTTTGTTATAGAGTTGCTCACTTTTGAAAAAGTTGATTAAAAATGAGACTAAAGCGATAAAGATAAAGGCAGGATAAGCCGTTTGGCCCGTTGTGACAGAGATTACTCCTAGTTCTCCTAGATTATCTAAGCTAAAGCCTGTCAGAATATGATGTAGATCGTGAGTCTTATAAACTCTAAAAGAAATGTACTCTGCGTCATTTTCAAAGTGATCGGGGGTTCGATAGAACTGTGGATCGTAGCCTAATGTACTAAGGACTTTAGCATAAGTCCAGCCTAGCGAACCTTTAGGCATCTTCAACATAGCCTCTAATTCATAGGGAGGGCCGACATATCGCTCCTTCAAGATTTCAGCCGAGGCGGGGTTAGACTTAATGGCTTGGATACATAACTGCATCGGACGACTGGAATGCAGCTTGTCACTCAAGTCAAAGACATTGTTAACGTCTTTATTCGCTCCTGCACCTAAATCGACTAGCTCTAAGAATTGCTTTAAGTTCTCTGGTGTAAGCAATTGATCAATATATCGGAAACTCATAGACTCAACCTTTTGTAAATTAGAAGATTCATTAAAGTGAATTAGACCAAGATAGTTGTTGCTAAAACAGAAGCCTGTTTTTCAAATTATCCAACTAAATTATATAAGCTTACATTGTTTTTAAGATCGAGTTAGGTTGCAAAAATTAAAATTTGTCTTGAAGAGTGATAGGATAATAAATATGTTATTTTTCTTTAGTATTTTTAAAATAAATTCATAAATAATAATAAATAATTATGTTAGAATAAATTGCTCTGTATGGGCTTGAGTAAAATAGTTTGATTGTAATTTTTTTAAGCGTTAGAAAAAAAATATTTCTATTTAATTCATAAGATCTGCGTTTTTGATACTAATTGCACAGTAAGCAATTGGTCATTAGCTTAAGCACTTTTCTATAAAATGTAACATTTAATACACAATACAAGCCCTAAATTTGTCAAGCTACGACTGATTTCTGATCTGGGCTAATCAATGACTGAAACTGTTGATCTTGCTGTAAATGGCGGTTTAATGCGGGGAATGGACGCTAATGAACGACTGATCGCTGTTAATGCTCAATTTGTTCGAGAAGACACTACAGAACCGATCTATAAATTGTTTACCATCGATGATCGCTATCCTGCTATGCTCAGAGTTGCTAAAGGGGGAAATGCGATCGCTCTTGAAATTTGGGCGATTCCTCTAGAGGGTTTCGCTGAGGTTTTAATCGGTGAACCCCCAGGATTATCGATTGGAAAAGTCCGTTTAGCAGATGGAACAGAAGTTTTAGGGGTACTCGGTGAAGCGATCATGTGTACCAAAGAACGAGAAATTACAAAACATGGCGGCTGGAAAAAATACTTAGCACACGTAGGAGTTTGATAAAATGGGCTGTTATATTGAAGCAAATCCTTATCCTTATCCCTATAACGGCGATTTACGACCCGAAAACACAGTATTAATCATTATCGATATGCAGACGGATTTCTGTGGGATTGGAGGATATGTCGCTCAAATGGGATATGATTTATCTTTGACTCGTGCGCCGATTGAACCGATTCAGAATCTTCTGGCTATTATGCGAGAAAAAGGTTTTCATATCATCCATACCCGCGAGGGACATCGTAGTGATTTAGCAGACTTACCCGAAAATAAAAGATGGCGTAGTCGGCAAATTGGCGCAGGAATTGGTGATCTTGGCCCCTGTGGTAAGATTCTAATACGTGGTGAGTCAGGATGGGAAATTATCCCCGAATTAGCCCCGATAGCGGGAGAAACGGTTATCGATAAACCGGGGAAAGGCTCATTTTATGCGACGGATCTTGATCTCATCCTTAAAGGAAAAGGGATTCAAAATATTTTGCTTGCAGGAATTACAACGGATGTCTGCGTTCACACCACAATGAGAGATGCTAATGATCGAGGTTATGAATGTTTGTTGCTTTCTGATTGTACTGGAGCAACAGACTACGGAAATCATTTAGCGGCTCTCAAGATGGTTACAATGCAAGGAGGGGTTTTTGGTGCGGTGGCTGACTCTCATGCGGTGATTAAAGCAATTTCTTAGATTATCCCACCTTTTCTTCGTTTACCAGTGTTACACCTACCCATTCTCCTTTCTCATTAAAACTTCTAATAATACGTTGTCGTCGTGTAGGAGAAAGTAACCAACCTATCTCTAAGACAAAACGATGACGCGGTTTAATCACTAATGGCGCGTTAATCGATGCACCATCAGGTAATAATACAATCTGTACTGGTAGTTCACTTTCTTCAAACAGTAATCGAGATCCATCGATCCTAGCACTAGAACAAATCGTAAATTCGCCATAGGTTAATTGTTGATGAAGACGCTCGCTCCCTTGTCGTTCTATACTAAGATGAGTAAGATATTGCTCAGGGGAACGCCAGTCTGGATAAATCGTAATCGCTTCTCCTTGCCAAGTTCCTAATAATTGTTCTACTGTAAGTAAAGGTCGTTCTGGCTCATTGGTATTCGCTAATTTTTCCCGAATTAGGGTAATCTTATTAAGTTGACTATCGTTATTGTATAAAATGACTATTCTTAACCGTCTTTGTTGTTCGATTAATCCAAATTCTGCCCCAAATTCTGAAAATGGCCCCCATTGCATTGAACCTTGAGAAAATGCCCCATTTTCAAAAAACAAAATACTACGACTCAAAGAACGATAATCTAATACTAAATCTTGTGGCGGTTTGTCTGGATAAAAACGACGAACAACTTGATGAACAAGTGTATTGTTTTCCAACCCTTCTAAAGAAACCATAGTCGCTGTATCTTCTATTAGTTCCCCAGACGGAGATAAGCGAGTAAATGAGCCTTGCCATTCACCAAGATTTTTAAGTAGACATTCCCATTGAGTAAGCATAACTTTACGATTATTAATGGATTACAAAGAAAAAAGTATGGGAACCATTAAATTGATGCACGCCAAACTCCATCAAGTTCGGGTAACGGAAGCCAATGTTAATTATATCGGGAGTATTACCATTGATCAGAATTTAATTGAGCAAGTGGGTATTCTTCCGCTTGAAGAAGTCGATATCGTTAACCTCAACAACGGGAAACGCTTTTCTACTTATGTTTTTCCTGGAAAACGAGGAAGCGGTGAAGTTTGTCCAAATGGGGGGGCGGCTTTACTGTGTGAGCCAGGTGATGTTTTAATTATTTATGCCTATGAAACCAAAGAACGGGCTGAAGTGCTGAAAAAAGGACATCAGGCTAAGGTTTTAGTCGCCGATGAAAACAATCATTGTCAGCAGTTTTTTGAGCAATCTTTAATTCCGAATAAAGATCATCAAGGAGTTGAATTTAATTCGGTCGAAACGGGTGCTAAAACTACACAATTCGGTAAATTCGAGCATTTTTATTCTTATTTCAGCTAATTTATGTTAAAAGTGGTTTTATTTGATTTTAATGGAGTGATTATTAATGATGAATCAATTCACCAAGAATTAATAGAAGATATTTTGCTTGGCGAAAACTTAACACCAAAAGCTTATGAGTTTCAGGAGTTGTGTTTAGGGAGAAGCGATCGCACTTGTCTTAGAGATATTTTAGCGCGTCGAAGTCGCATTGTTTCTGATGATTATCTAACTAAATTGATTCAAAAAAAATCGATTTCTTATTTAGAAAAGCTAGAAAAGCTAGAAAAGTTACCGATTTATTCTGGATTAGAAACCTGTTTAGAAAAGGTCAAAAATAAAGGTTTAAGAATCGGTTTAGTAACTGGTGCCTTACGCTCAGAAGTAGATTTTATTTTGCAACGTTCGGTACTGACTCGATATTTTGAAATTATTGTTACAGGTGAAGAAATTAATAATAGTAAACCGAATCCTGAAGGTTATTTACTTGCTGTAGAACGCTTCAACCGCTTAGATTTTAACCTTAGATTACAACCTACTGAATGTTTAGTGATTGAAGATAGTCCAGCAGGAATCGAAGCAGCTAAACGAGCTAAAATGCAGGTTGTAGGAATAGCAAATACTTATCCTTTTCATTTTATGCAACGTTTATCGAATTGGGCGATCGATTATCTAAAAGATTTAGAATTAGAGCGGATTGAAACCGTATTTAATCGAAGTTCTACTTAGCCCAACGGTTTTACCATTAATAATGATTGTGATTGAAAGCCAAAATTTTGATAGAGATTAATCGCAGGTTGATTATCCAAAAAAACTTGTAATCCTAATTGAAAATTGCCTTGAGATTTTGCCCACATCTCAGCTTGTTTGAGTAATACCGTAGCCAAGCCTTGACGACGATGTTCTGGACTAATATATACTAAAAAAATATGACCGTACTTTTGTCCAGTGACTTGATCAACTCCACTGCCCATCCATAAACAACCAATCGGCTTTTTTTTAAACTCAATCCACCATAAAGGGGTAGCATCCGAAAAATATTGCGCCACCGTATCCGCTAAATGAGAAAACTTTTTTTGTTCAGGAAAAAATTCTTGATAAGTTTTACACATAAAATCGATCAATAAGGTTTGATCAATATGAGAACCTTTACGTTGCTGATAGCCATCAGGAAGTGACATTTTAACCGCGATCATTAACCGTTATCGATTGATTTTCTGTAATTGGGGCAGGTTGCGATAAATCAGACGGTAAAAAACTACGTGCGCTAACGGCAACTAAGGCGAATAAAAAAATGAGGACGGTTATTAAAGGGGCGATATGTTGACGGAAAAAAGACATACCAAAATAGAGATATCGTAAATAGTCTTCTCTTAAGCTATCATATTTCGTTGATTTTAGGTTTAGACTACCTATAAAATTTGGTAGCTTAGAAAAAAATATTTCAAATGTCAACTATCAGAAGCTTTACATTATATAACTTTTTCGTTTGTTTCTAAATCTAGTTTATTTTTTATTCGCAAAGATAAAGTTTTTAATCGATTAGATAAGCCAATAATCTTATAATATAAATATAATAAGCTCTTTCTATAGATTAACTTGTTGATGGCTATTGAATTATTCAAATTAGCTTGACTTACTTTGTGATAAAGCTCATTATAATATTTTAGAATAAATTGATTGTCAATTGACTTACCTTGAGCAATAAATTGCTCTAAAGTTGCATTTGTTTCTCGAATATTAAAAAGCTCATAATCATTTAACTTTCCAGTTTTCCAAAAACCGTCATCACCAAGATGAAAAGTTAAATGCAAGTCTTTAAAAACTTTAAAAGATTTTGAAGTATAATAAAGATTAATTAATAAACAGGCTCCCACGGGAATTGCGCCAATAAAAGTATTAAATAAGGAGAAATTTTTATAACTATTTTTAGAAAAGATAAAACAGTCATATCCAGGATGATTTGTTCCAATTTCAGAATACATCAAATGAATTTCTTGAGGAGTTTTATAATTTTGACTAATTGTTCTACGATTAATCACCAAACTATCATAACCTTGGGCGATTAATTCTGCTACAACAACATAAAAATGCGGAACAACTGCAATATCTACATTGGTATAAACAAAATAATCTGCGTCTGAAGCTTGATTGAGTCTATCTAAAATATCTTTAATGAACGGTAATTTACGTTTAATTTTAAAATCGCCAAGGTCTAAGATAGAACGAGTTAAATCAGGTGTTTTAATCAAATATTCTGGAATAATCTCATGATCTTCAGAAAACTGGCTTGAATAAAGCTCAACTTTTACACCATGATTAGAGGCATATTCTTGCGCTACTTTTAGACTATCAAACGTAATCGGTTGAGCGATAAAAAGATCTGATGATTCACCTACAATGACTGGATTAATAATATGGGCTATTCTCATCATATTTTTCTCTTATATTTACTTCTTAACTCAAGACATAATTAATTATATTTAAATATTCTCTTAAAATCTTTTAATTCTGAAAAGTTATGAAAAGTAAATCTGTTCTAATAATAATCCCTGTCAACCTATCAAATAATAACTATAATGTCAAGCTCAAGTTAAAAAACTCATAAATTCTGTTACTATTCCCAGATTTAACCTATTTAATACACTTATAGCTGCTTTAGCAGTTAGTTCATTCTTGCTCACTCATTTTTCAAATATTATTAGCTTAGGCTTGATGCTACGGTACAGCACATCAACGATACAATAAAGTACTATGGTTAATTATTGTCGTCACTTTTAATTATTGTACGCATGAAATCTTATCTTGCTGCCGCCATACAAATGTGTAGCAAGCCTGACTTAGATAAAAATCTAGTTGAGGCTGAAGAATTAATTGAACTCGCTGTACGTCGCGGGGCTGAATTGATTGGCTTACCCGAAAATTTTGCGTTTATGGGTGCTGAAGCAGATAAGCTGAATCAATCGGCTGATATTGCCCTAAAAGCCGAAAAATTTATTAAAACAATGGCGCAACGCTTTCAGGTGACTTTATTGGGCGGTGGTTTTCCCGTTCCAGTACAAGACGAACCCCAAAAAGCTTATAATACTGCTGTATTAGTTGCCCCCAGTGGTCAAGAAATCGCCCGTTATCGCAAAGTCCATTTATTTGATGTCAATGTACCCGACGGCAATACCTATCAAGAATCGAGTACTGTTATGGCTGGAAAAGATTTACCGCCTTTGTATGTGTCAGATACCTATGGCAAGATAGGATTATCAATTTGTTATGATGTGCGTTTTCCAGAATTGTATCGCCACCTTTCAGATCAAGGCGCGGATATCTTGTTTGTTCCTGCTGCTTTTACCGCTTATACAGGAAAAGATCATTGGAAGGTGTTATTACAAGCTAGAGCGATCGAAAATACTTGTTATATTATTGCACCCGCCCAAACGGGAAACAATTACGAAAGACGTTATACTCACGGTCATGCCATGATTATCGACCCTTGGGGAGTTATTTTAGCCGATGCAGGGGAAGAAACAGGCGTTGCGATCGCAGAAATTAACGCCTCTCGTTTAGAACAAGTTCGCCGACAAATGCCTTCTTTACAACATCGTGTTTTTGGTTAAAAACTTATAGAGACGCGGTGTGATCACGTCTCTACTCTCTCTACAACAAACGATAAATCAAAGGATAACGATAAACCTTATCAGGATCATTAAACACCGATAACAGGGCAAAAATCGGGAAAATAATCGTAACAAGACCTAAACCTGCTAAGAAAGCCCAACCAATCAAAACACCTGTCAAAATACCGAAAATAAAGCCCCAAAAGGCAATGTTGATATGAAAGTTCAAAGCTTCTTTGGCATGGTCTTTAGCAATTACATCATCCGTGACTAAATAAACCACCAACGGAACCGCCCAAGAAACTAAGGTCGCACTCAGTAAAATCGAACCATGACTGATTGCTGCTAAAAGTTTCCGTTTCGTTAAAGTTTCTTCCATAGTAATCTAGCCTAAATCCTTACTTAAAATTGTCGCAGAAATCTCAAATCACTGTTGTAACAACGGCGAATATCATCAATTTGGTGGAGTACCATGGCAAACCGTTCTACGCCAAAACCTGCCGCAAAACCAGTGTACACTTCTGGATCATATCCTACTGCTTTCATCACATTAGGATCGACCATGCCACATCCCATGACTTCTAACCATTTTCCTTTCCAAAGGACATCAACCTCGGCTGAGGGTTCTGTAAAGGGAAAATAACTAGCCCGAAATTTAACGGGTAATTCTGCGCCGAACATTTGACGCAAAAATTCTTTAAGTGTTCCTTTAAGATCGGTAAACGTCAAGTTTTGGTCAATTGCGAGTAATTCCACTTGATGAAACACTGCTGAATGTGTTGCATCTACTGTATCACGACGATAAACACGGCCTGGTGCTACGATCCGAATGGGTGGGGTGTGGGTTTCCATATAGCGAATTTGCACAGGTGAGGTATGAGTCCTCAACAGTCTGCCATCGCTAAGGAAAAATGTATCTTGCATATCCCGCGCCGGATGGTCAGCAGGAATATTTAAAGCTTCAAAGTTATAATAATCTGTCTCGACTTGTGGCCCTGTAGCGATTGCATATCCTAAACCGACGAAAATGTCAAGCATTTTATCGACGGTGCTATTCAGAGGATGTAAGCGACCTAAAGGACGACTGACCCCAGGAAGCGTGACATCTAGGGTTTCTGAAGCTAATTTGGCTTGAATTTGGGCGGTTTGGAGAACTTGATACTGTTGGTCGAGTTGAGTTTGTAAGGCTTCTTTAACTTCATTGGCACTCGAACCGATGCGCGGGCGATCTTCTGCACTTAGCTGACCCATTCCCCGTAAAATTAAGGAAAGTTTGCCTTTTTTTCCCAAATAATTCACCCGTAGCTGTTCTAAGATGTCTAATGAGGCAGTTTGTGCGATCGCAGCCTTAGCCTCTTGTTGTAAAGTTTGCAGTTCTGTTTCAATCTGGCTCAGGGAAATGGTCATGTAATAAGAGTTACGATCATGTGAATAGCTACTCTATCTAGTTTACAAAAAAAGCGGAAGTTAACCCAAATCAAAAAAAGTTCTGTTGCAAAAGCCCAAAATAAGTTTTAATACTTATCCTGATCAATTGCTAGATTTGGAAAGTAAATGCCTTATTTATCTCCTAATGCAACCGTACCAGAAGCCAAAGTAACCAAATATCTCCTAAAGAAACTACCAAAAGACGATAAATCAGGTTTTTTAGCACAAGCAGGATATACCCTAGAAAACTGGCAACAGTTAAAACAAGATTTAAAAAAATTACTGGTTAACGAAGCCACTTTAGACAAAGTAACATCTTTCGGTAATATTTATGAAATCAAAGGAGTTTTAGTAGGATTGAATGGAGTTAGGCTAAGAGTAGCAAGTTATTGGATTGTAGATTCACTAAGTAATGAAACACGATTTATCACTTGATTACCTGATTAAAGAAAGATAAGATGAAATTTGAAATGTTTTCCGAAGTTAGATTAAAAACTGCATTACCTGAATATAAAATAGCTCAGGGAACCAGTGCAATTATTGTAGATTATTGTCCCAGGCCAGAAGGACAAGAAGACGGTTATATTTTAGAAGTTTTAGATCATCAGGGTAAAGGATTTACAGTGATTGCTGTTCCTGCATCTCAAATTGAACCTGCTATTATTTCATTAGAAGCCTAAATCTCAAAAATGCCAAGAACAGTAACTTACAGTCCTTCTTATACTTTAGTTCCGACTTATGAATGTTTTAATCGTTGTACTTACTGTAATTTTCGGGTTGATGTCGGTCAAGAAGCGGGGTTATCTTTAACACAAGCACAAGAAATCTTAAACTCACTTCAATCACAGAACGTTTTAGAAATTTTAGTTTTAAGCGGTGAAGTTCATCCCCATTCACCCCAGAGAAACGCTTGGTTTCAAAGAATTTATGATTTGTGTGAATTAATTTTAGCGATGGGATTTTTACCCCATACCAACGCAGGGCCACTCAGTTACAGCGAAATGGCACAATTAAAACAAGTAAATGTATCGATGGGTTTGATGCTAGAACAAATTACCCCGAAATTACTGACAACCGTTCATCGTCATGCACCTTCAAAAGTCCCAGAAGTGCGATTACAACAGTTAGAATGGGCAGGTCAGTTAAAAATTCCTTTCACTACAGGTTTACTTTTAGGAATTGGTGAAACTCAATCCGATTGGTGGGATACTCTAGAAGCAATTACTGATACTCATTCCCGTTGGGGACATATCCAAGAAGTTATTCTACAGCCCCATTGTGTCGGAAGTCAGCAAAGTTTGACTGAATCTGAATTTAATCTTAATCAATTTCCTGATCTTGTTGCTAAAGCCAGAGAAATCTTACCAGAAAGTATTGCGATTCAAATTCCACCGAATTTAATTTCCTCTCCAGATATTTTACTCTTATGTTTAGAAGCAGGGGCAACTGATTTAGGGGGAATTAATCCCAAAGACGAAGTTAACCCCGACTATCCCCATTTACCCCATCAAACCCTGATTAAACTTCTAGAGTCTGCGGGATGGCAATTAGTCCCCCGTCTTCCCGTCTATCCTCAGTATCATGATTGGCTATCTATCTCGCTATCTAAAATTCTTCCAATTAGCTAGAGTTGAGAAATAATCTATCTAATAACGGTCATGATACAGTCTTGTTATTGGAAAATTGAGCAACTTCCTGGTTTAAGTCAACAACAAGAAGACAACCTAAAATCTTGTGGAGTTACTACAACACAACAATTACTTTTCTTAACCCATAATCCACAATTAAAACAATCTCTCGCTAGTCAATTACAAATTCATCCTCAATATCTGAATAAATGGATTGCTTTAGCCGATTTAGCCCGTATTCCCAGTGTTGGCTCTCAATACTGTGGGTTATTATTACATTCGGGAATTGCTTCTGTACTGCAACTGAGTCAAACCCCCGTTTATCGTATTCATCGTCAGATACTACGCTTACAGGTAGCTAACTTACAAAGAAAAGATTTATGTCCTTCGGTTGATTTAGTACAAAAGTGGGTACAAGAAGCCAAAATATTGTTATAAAAAAAGACGCTATATTGCGCCTTAAATAAATAACATATTAAAGTCAACTTTATTCTTTGATAGTCGGGGCTAACTTAACGTTTGTTACTAAACCAAGCATTTGTAAAGAACGAATGATCATCCAAGTTACATCGATTTCCCACCACTGTAATCCATGACGGGCGGAATATTGATAAGCATGATGGTTATTATGCCAGCCTTCACCAAAAGAAAGTAATGCCACCCACCAACAGTTACGAGAATTATCATCTGATTGATGACTCACGTAACCAAATTTGTGTGTCGCGCTGTTGACAAACCAAGTGACATGGAAAACAACCACTAAGCGAACAAAAATCCCCCAAATCACAAAAGGCCATCCTCCAATAGCAAAGAGTAATAAACCTAAAGCAACTTGAATCAGTACAAAATATTTTTGACAGAATAAATAAAAAGGATCGTTGGCGATATCCTGGGTGTAGCGAGGAATATCATCATTAGCGGGAAGGTGATACATCATCCAACCGAAATGACTCCACCAGAAACCTTCATTAGAATCATGTGGGTCATTTTCAGTATCTGAATGTTTATGATGAATACGATGTAAACCAATCCAATCTAGTGGGCCACCTTGACAGGCTAGACTTCCACAAAGTATAAAAAAGTATTCTAACCATTTTGGTGCTTGAAAACTACGGTGAGCGCCCATACGGTGAAATCCGATTGTAATTCCAAGACACGCAGTAACCCAATAAAAGAAAAACATTACTCCAACAGCTTTCCAGCTAAAAAAAGCAGGCAAGAAAGCCAGTAAGGCCACTGAGTGGACAAACGCCATGTAAGAAATAATGTTCCAGTCTAAAGGGTAATTTTTTGATTTAGCAACAGTCATGTAGCAACCTGAATAGGAACTAAGTTTGATAAGGTTGTGTAAGCAACACAACACAATTTACAATTTTTAGATAAGGTAAATAATTACTCATTAGATTAAACATTAGCATCATTTAGATTCAGAATGTTTTCATCTAAAGGATCGGTTTCCCCTACCAAAACGAACCCCATAAAAAAGGTCGTTTTAAATCACTCGAAAGTTGGATTTAAAGAAAAAAAGTTAAATTAGATTGATCAATGATTAGTTCAAACCTACTAGAAGCAGCAGAAACAACACTATTACCGATTTTTTCCGATATTGACGCTAAGGTCAAGCAAAATCTTAAAAAAATTCTTCAAGCTTATCAAAATCATCGCATCGGTGTCCATCATTTTTCGAGTGTTAGTGGTTATGGTCATGATGATTTAGGACGCGAAACTTTAGATCAAGTATTCGCCGAAATTATGGGAGCCGAATCTGCAGCCGTTCGGGTACAATTTGTTTCAGGAACTCATGCGATCGCTTGCGCTTTATATGGCGTTTTGCGTCCAGGTGATGAGATGTTAGCCGTAGCGGGTGCGCCCTATGATACCCTCGAAGAAGTGATCGGAATTAGAGGCACAGGACTTGGTTCACTCGCAGACTTTGGAATTAGTTACCGTCAACTCGAACTAACTCCCCAAGGTACGATTGATTGGACAGCCTTACAAACCGCCATTAAACCCCATACCCGTTTAGCTTTAATCCAGCGTTCCTGCGGCTATTCGTGGCGACAAAGTTTATCAATTGATGAAATCGAAAAAATTGTTTATTTGATTAAACAGCAAAACCCCGATACGGTTTGTTTTGTCGATAATTGTTACGGTGAATTTATCGAAACTAGAGAACCTACAGCCGTTGGGGTTGATTTGATGGCAGGATCACTCATTAAAAATCCAGGCGGTACGATCGTTACTGCGGGGGGATATGTCGCAGGAAAAGCGGAACTGGTTGAAGCTGCTGCTTGTCGTTTAACCTCCCCTGGAATTGGACGAGAGGGGGGAGCAACCTTTGATCAAAACCGTCTTTTATTCCAAGGGTTATTTCTCGCGCCGCAAATGGTGGGAGAAGCAATTAAAGGGAGTCATTTAATCGCTTATGTCTTTGAGCAATTAGGATATCCTGTAAATCCCCTTCCGTTAGCCCCGCGACGCGATGTCATTCAAGGGATTCAACTCGGTTCACCCGATAAGCTGATTGCCTTCTGTAAAGCGATTCAACGCCATTCACCCATCGGGTCTTATCTCGACCCCGTACCCGCAGCCATGCCAGGCTATGAGAGTGATTTAGTGATGGCTGGAGGGACATTTATCGATGGTAGTACCTCCGAATTCTCCGCCGATGGCCCCCTTCGAGAACCCTACATTGTTTTTTGTCAGGGCGGTACTCATTGGACACATATCGCGATCGCACTTGAAGCCGTCCTTCAAGATTTGGATTTATCTATAGCTCAGTAGCTCAATTATATTGTTGGGAAATTTAACTAATACAATTGTTCACTTTTTCATTAACTTGACAATTTAAGAGAAGTTAATTCCATAATTCGATCAAACTCAAACTGATTAACTAGATCGGTTAATACCTCTGCCAAATTTAGCTCAGATTCTGGAATTTGCTTAATCAACTCATTGATCACTTCAGCATCTAAGCAATAAGCAGCTTGATGGACTTGGGTTAACCATTCAAGAGACATTAACGCTAAGGCTTCTGAAATCAGACTAGGGTCTGGAAACCTTTTTAAAGGTAGTGATACTGTTTCATAGAGATACTGCACTCCCAAATGTTGAGCCATTTTCACAAAAATCAGAGTTGTGTCAAATGGCTTGGCAATAAAATCATCACATCCTGCATCTAGAATGTTCTCGCGTTCAGAGGAGAAAACACTAGCCGTCAGCGCAATAATCACAGTTGATGGTTGATTAGATTGAGCTTTAATCTGTTTAGTGGCTTCTAAACCATCCATGACAGGCATTCGCAAATCCATCCAAATCAGATGAGGTGACCAACTTTCCCATACCGCGATCGCTTCAACACCATTGATTGCTTCTTTGACCTCAAAACCGATAGAAGTTAGTAGCTCAACCAATAAACGGCGATTTTCCCAAATATCTTCAACGATTAGAATACGATAGGTCGGTTGATCTGGAGCTAGTCTAATTACCCGTTGATTTGAGTGTAACAGTGCTAAAGAAGAACCTGAAATCACAGTATTGACAGGAATTTTAAAAGAAAAAACACTGCCTTGACCTAAAGTGCTATGAACCTCAATGTTCCCTCCCATGAGTTGTATTAAGCTTTGGGAGATGGCTAAACCTAAACCTGACCCTTGATTTAACCTTTTTCCTGCATCCGCTTGTACGAAAACTTTAAATAAATGCTCGATCTCTTGAGGCGCAATTCCTACTCCTGTATCTTCAACTTCTAAGCCTAAACTACCTGAAGTTGCATCGGTTTCCTCATATTTGGCTCGTAAAATGACATGACCTTGATGTGTAAATTTAATCGAATTATCGAGTAGGTTAATTAAAACTTGACGTATTTTTTTTTCATCAAGCTGTATAATTTTAGGTAGATTATAAGAACATTCTAAAAAAAGATTTAGTCCTTTAGATTGAGCTTTAAATTGATAAGTTTGCTCAAGTGTTAGGAGAAAAGATTCTAAACCACAAGTAATTTTATTTAATTCGATTTGACCACTTTCAATTTTGGCTAAATTTAAAATATCGTCAATTAAGGCTAGCAAATGTTCACCACTGTGATCAACAATTGCTAAACGTTCTCGGAAAGAATCTTCTAGGGAATGCTCACGACTCATCAATTGAGTAAAACCTAAAATGGCGTTAAGAGGGGTACGAAGTTCATGACTCATATTCGCAAGAAAAACCGTTTTAGCTTGGTTAGCAGCTTCGGCTTTTTCTTTTGCTAGTTGAAGTTCCAACTGGGCTTGTTTACGATGACTAATATCTTCAACAATATAGGAACATCTTAAAGGGCGATTAATTAAGGTAGTGGGGATCGCACAAACTGTAACCGATAGCCACTTTTGAACATTGGGGGACTCATGTAAATACTCAAATCTAACAGGGGTTTGAGTGCGGTGTGCTTCTCGATAATAACTAAGCCAAAAATCGATATGAGTGCGTGTTACTCCTAAGACACTCGCAAATTGATTTTGCAGATCAGCTTGAGTTTTTCCAAAAAATTGAGCCGTTGCCACATTGTCTGAAATATGTTTGATATCATGGTCATACAATTCTACAACACCCATCATCATCGAATTGCTATCAAAAAAGCTGCGTAGCTTTGCTTCACTCTGGCGTAATGCTTCTTCTGATGCTTTTCTTGCAGTAATATCGCTACCAATGCCGAGAAACCCTGTAATATTGCCTTCTTCGTCGTGCAAAGCTGTAACTGACAAGTGTACTGGAAAATAGCTGCCATCTTTGCGGATGTAAGTCCATTCATTCTCATCTATTTCCCCTAAACAAGCTTTGGTCACAAAAACATCAAATCCTGGCTCAATTAAAAATCCCATTTGAGCCGATAAGACTTGCGATCGCCGTATGATTTCATTGCGATCATGTATGATGACAGGTGTAGTTTTTCCGATTACTTCATCAGCTTGATATCCTAACCATCTTTCAGCTGTTGAATTAAAGATGAGAATCGTCCCCTCGACAGTGGTAGAAATAATAGAGTAGTTAGCACCATCCAGAATTGCCTGTTGCAGCGTCAGGTTTTTTTGTAGCGTTTTCTCCAATTGTTTACGCTCACTAATATCGCGGACAATGCCAATAAAACCAATCAGGGTATCCGTTCTATCTTTTACTACAGCACTAACCGTTTCAGTAAACAAAATTTGACCATTTTTGTGTTGGTAGGAAATTTCATAAGGTTGCCATTGTTCTTGAGCGTTGCGATTATAGCGGTTTTTTCCTTGTTGAAGATAATCCTCTGGCTGAGAATAGAGAAATTCAGTAGTTTTTCCTAAAACTTCTTCAGAACTATAGCCAAACAATCGAGTAAAAGCGGGATTAACTTGACGAATACAACGATTCTCATCAGCGAAAACAATTGTATCGGGAATCGCTCGAAAAATAGCAGCCATTTCGGCCGTCTTCTTGGCTAGTTCCCGTTCATACTGTTTACGGGCGGTAATATTTTGAATTTGAGAGATAAAATACTGTGGTTGTCCTTCCTGGTTGCGAACCAGAGAAACGCTAAGAATCACCCAGATAATCTCACCTTTTTTTGAAAAATAGCGTTTTTCCATTTGATAAAAACGAATCTCATCGTTCAGAAGTTGGTGAACAAATCTTAAATCCGTTTCTAAGTCATCGGGATGAGTAATGGCTTGAAAATTAATTGCTAACAACTCAGATACAGAATAGCCGAGCATTTCACATAAGGATTGGTTCACTTTAAGCCAACCGCCGTCAAGAGCGACTAAAGCCATACCGATCGCTGCGTAATCAAAAGCACTGCGAAAGCATTCTTCACTGGTTCGTAAAGCTTCCTCCATTTGTCGGCGAACGGTCGTATCAGTATGAGAACCGACCATGCGTATTGCGTTTCCGTCATCATTCCAAAGTGCTTGTCCGCGATCTAATATCCATTTGTAGCTACCATCTTTACAGCGCACACGATGTTCTGAGCGATAAAAGGGTGTTTTTTTGGCTAAGTGGTCTTGAACCGCTTGTACTACCCAGTCTCGGTCTTCGGGATGTAATAAATCGAGCCGATTTTGTGCGAAATTCCCATGTTCATGATCGCTATAGCCTAGCATTTCTTTACACTGGGAAGAATAAAAGATTTCATTGGTCTGTACATTCCAATCCCAAATTCCATCTTGATTGCCTTGTAAGGAAAGTTGCCACCGTTCTTCACTGGCTCGTAAAGCTTTTTCGATTTGTTGCCGTTCTGATAATTGTTGTTTGAGTTGAGTATTGATTTGAATTAAAGCCTCTGTCCGTTCGGCAACCTGGCTTTCTAAAGTTTCATTGAGTTTTTTAAGTGCTTCTTCGGTGTGTTTGCGATGGGTGGTATCTCTAACGACCCCAAGCATTTGTACCGCCTGTCCTGCTTGATTATATTGAAATTTTCCCATTGAGGTGAGCCAGTGCAGGCTGCCATCGTGATGAATGGAGCGATAGTCCATTTCCCAGCTACTATGACTCAGCATCGCCATTTTCAGCGATCGTTTTAGAGGAGCTAGGTCATCTGGATGAACAAAGCGAGTAAAAGCCTTATAAGTCCCTAAAAAATCCCCAGACTGTAAGCCAAATAAAGCCTCGCATTGCGATGACCAAATGATTTCGTCTGTTATGACGTTCCATTCCCAGATCCCTAAATGAGCAGCTTCTAGAGCTAACTGTAGCTTTTGTTCACTTGCTACAAGAGCATTAATCGAATTTTGATAATAGTGATCAATCTGATTTAATAAACGCGCACTCCACCACAGCAGACAAGCACATACAATTGTACTTAGTATTGAATGAACGGCATAAGCAAAATTAATGTCGTATTTTCCAAGATGATAACCTTTAAGCACAAACCAATTAAGGCAGACTGGAAAAACAAAAAGCCAAAACCAAAGCCGACGAGCCATTAGCCCACCAATAGAAAAACAACTGATCTCTCGCATGAGTGCTTGTTCTGGTCGTAGGCATAAAATTCCTTGATACAGCACTAGAAAAGTAATTGCTGTGGATAGAGCTTGACCAGTTGTATAGGTTATCCATTGAGCAAGAACATGAGCTTCAAAAAAATAACCAAAGAATACCATCAACGAAATGCTTGCCGCTACACTACTTAAAATCTGCGCCAGCCAATTTCCCTGATGAGTATTACGAGAGAGTGCTAATAAAGCCAAACCCATCAGCAAGAAATTGAGTGCTGTATTAATGCCCATTCTGCCAGGATAGGAATTCGGCAATAAAGCGGTGGTGTCGCGAAAAAATAATTGATCAATCCCTAAATCCCAACCAAAACAATATTGACTGATACCAAGTTGCGAATTGT
>NZ_BLJI01000001.1 GCF_017312365.1 Chroococcus sp. FPU101 | reverse complement strand
ACTTGGTATTAGTTCAGAATCAGAGAGCGCGAACGAAGGTTTTTTAGGCTGATAAGTATAAAAACATTAATTGCAAGTCCTCTATCAATGAACTAGAGTTAGCTAAACCACAATAAAATGATTGTAGTTAAAAAATAAAAGAGGAAACGACGACATTCAATAAAGAATGACTTCTTTTCCTCAAAAAAAGATGTTTAGATAGTAAATAACAGTTTTATATTCAAATATACTATTGCTCTTTTTTGGCTAACCATTTTGCCAGTAACGTATCAAGGGAAAATTTTCCGCCACCTTTGAGAAGGAAAAAGAGATAAAAAAATCCGTAGAGGGAGGCGGTTTCTAGTGAAGCAACTTGCAATCCGTCTTTTTTAAGATGAAAGAAAATTGCAATACCCATCGTAAAGAGTAAACCAAGTGCATTCAATCGTGTAAATAATCCAAGTAATAGCAAAATTGAGCCGACGATTTCAGTATAAGCGGCACAGTAGGTAAAAAAGACTGGAAAGGGTAAACCAATAAAACTTACAACGTTATCAGCAAACTTTTGGACATCTGCGAGCTTAGAGAAACCGTTGTGAATCATTAATAAACCAACACCAACACGCAAGATTGTCTGAGCAATTTGTAGGGTAGTGTTATCGGTTGAAGTTGAGTTGAATAGCTTTGAGAGTAGAGAAGTTTTATTTTGTATAGCTGTCATAATGAGTTTTCCTTTTTACCTTGTTATCAAAAAACACTAAAAAGTGGGACAAAGCCCACCCTATAAATTAAAAGTTAGTATGATTCGTAATCGCTTCAGTGACTTTATCAATTACATCCGTTACAGAAATTGCTCCTAGTTCACCCGATGCGCGAGTCCGAATACTAAGGGTATTTGATTCTACTTCCTTCGCACCGACAACTGCCATTACAGGGATTTTTTGCGTTTCAGCATTGCGAATCATTTTACCTAATCTTTCCCCAGATGTATCTGCTTCGGCGCGAATTCCCATCATTTTCATCTTATCGACGACTTCTTTGACATATTCCAACTGAGGATCACTGACGGGTAACAAACGAACTTGAACAGGTGCTAACCATAAGGGAAAATCACCGACATACTCCTCAATCAGAATACCAATTAAGCGTTCTAGGGAACCAAACGGCGCACGATGAATCATTACAGGACGTTTGCGGGTACCATCTTCAGCAACGTATTCTAATTCAAAACGTTCGGGTAAATTGTAGTCTACTTGTACTGTTCCGAGTTGCCATTCTCGTTCTAAGGCATCTTGGAAAATAAAATCGAGTTTTGGCCCATAAAAAGCTGCTTCCCCTGGTGCTTCAAAATAGTCCATTCCCAAAGTTTGTACCGCTTTTCGGATTGCACCTTGGGATTTTTCCCAAACCTCATCAGTACCAATGTATTTATCTGATGCGGGATCTCTAAAAGATAATCTTGCTTTAAAATTCTTCAATTGCAAGCTTCTAAAGACCGTCAAAATTAGATCAACAACCTTTAAAAATTCCTCGTCTAACTGTTCTGGTGTAACAAACAAGTGAGAGTCATCAACCGTAAACCCCCGTACACGAGTCAAACCGCCTAATTCTCCTGACTGTTCATAACGATACACTGTACCAAACTCGGCTAACCGCATCGGTAAGTCTCGATAAGAACGCAGTTCACTTTTATAAATCTGGATATGAAAGGGACAATTCATCGGTTTAAGAACAAATCCCATTTCTTTTTCGGCAGATTCTTGATCATCTGCCATCATGGGGAACATATCCTCTTTATATTTTTGCCAGTGTCCAGAGGTTTTAAATAAATCAATTCTGGCAATATGAGGCGTAACAACTCCCTGATAACCGCGTTTGACTTGTTCTTGTTTGAGATAATCTTCTAAAGTCGAGCGAATTAAAGTACCTTTGGGAGTCCATAGGGGTAAACCAGGGCCAACCAAGTCAGAAAAAACAAACAAACCTAATTCTTTGCCGAGTTTACGATGATCTCGTTTTAACGCTTCTTCCTTACGACGTTTGTATTCTGCGAGTTGTTCGGGAGTTTCCCATGCAGTCCCATAGATACGCTGTAACTGTGCTTTGGTTTCATCTCCGCGCCAATACGCACCCGCAACCGTTTCAAGTTCGATCGCTTTCGGATTAATTTCGCTAGTATTCTCGATATGTGGCCCCGCGCACAGATCCCACCATTGCTCACCCAAATGATATAGGGTAATCGGTTCAGAAATACCTTCTAGGATCTCAAGTTTATAGGGTTCGTTAATCGTTTTGATGCGTTGTTCAGCTTCTTGTCGAGTGACTTCTTCTCGGATGACAGGAAGTTTCTTGTTAATAATTTTGATCATTTCTTTTTTGATGTCTTTGAGATCCTTGTCAGTAAAAGGTTCAGCCACATCAAAATCATAATAAAATCCTGTTTCTGTGCTAGGGCCGATCGTAACCTGTGCCTTGGGAAAAAGCTTCTGTACTGCCATCGCCATCACATGAGAAGTAGTATGACGAATTCGTTTGAGTTGTTCTGATTCGCTGGTTTTTGGAAGTTTAATCGGTGCAGCTTCTTGACTGGGTTCTGCACTCTGTACAGGTTGTTTATCCATTCACGTATCTCGTTGTATGCTCTATATCTAGTCTATTCTTTCTTATCTCTAGATCATACAAAGCTTTGACTAATTTCGCCCCAAGCAACAAAAAATCCCCCGTTCAGACACGAGAGATTTTAGAAAAAGTCACACAATTAAAAATTAACTTTGTTTTTATTCGGTGATTTTATCAATTAATTGTTTAGCTTCACCTAAAATTCCTGCTTTATCAGGGTTTTCTTTATAATATTCATCAAGATTTGCTTCATATTTTTTTTCAGCTTCCATTTTTGGATCAGCTATTGGCTTTGTCGCTTCTTCATAAAGTTGTTCTGGATCTTGCGCGGCTAAATCTTTTCTAATCTCTTTCAATTCTTCAGCAGGACTTTTAACACCTGCATAGCTAGATTGAATACTGGGTAAAAACCAACCAGCTAAATTTATTAAAGACACGAGAAGTACTACAAGAATTCCCTGTTTTAGAATTTGTTTAAAAGTAGTGAAAATAGGTTGCATAAAGTTATCCTGAGTCAAAATTCAAGTTTTTAAAGACTAAAATAACTATAGGCAGTTGCTTGGGCTAAGTCTTCTTCCTACGGATACATCTCGTTTAGCTTAATTAATTTAACTCTCTAACTAAAGAAATATGTCTGGGAAATTTTCTAATACGAGCGATCGTGATAAGGTTAAAAATGCTCTTTTCTTGTCACGCATCATTACTTTATGGAAGCTGAATGGCAACTCGCCAAAACCTACGAAGATATTTTGTATCACAAATGGAACGGCATCGCTAAAATTACGATTAATCGCCCCCACAAACGTAACGCATTTCGTCCTAAAACTGTGTTTGAAATGTATGATGCTTTTTGTGATGCTAGGGAAGATCAAAGCATTGGTGTTATTTTGTTAACAGGGGCAGGCCCTCATACTGATGGGAAATATGCTTTTTGTTCAGGTGGTGACCAAAGTATTAGAGGTCAAGCGGGTTATATTGGTGATGATGGCGTTCCTCGTCTCAATGTTTTAGATTTACAACGTCTGATTAGATCGATTCCTAAAGTCGTTATTGCGTTGGTTGCGGGATATGCTATTGGTGGTGGTCATGTTTTACACTTAATCTGTGACCTGACAATTGCTGCGGATAATGCGATTTTTGGGCAAACGGGGCCAAAAGTGGGTAGTTTTGATGGTGGATTTGGGGCTAGTTATTTAGCGCGAATTGTTGGACAAAAAAAAGCTCGTGAAATTTGGTTTCTTTGTCGGCAATATGATGCGTCTCAAGCGTTGGAGATGGGTTTGGTTAACTGTGTGGTACCCATAGAACAACTTGAAACAGAGGGAATTCAATGGGCAAGCGAAATTCTAGAAAAAAGTCCGATCGCAATTCGTTGTCTAAAAGCCGCTTTTAATGCTGATTGTGATGGTCAAGCGGGGTTACAGGAATTAGCGGGAAATGCGACACTACTTTATTATATGACCGAAGAAGGTGCAGAAGGAAAACAGGCTTTTTTAGAGAAGCGATCCCCTAATTTCCGTAACTATCCTTGGCTACCTTAAAAACACTAAATCGCACTTGACAGGGGACAGGTGCGATTTAATCTATATCTATCTTTTTTAAAGAATTTTAATAATTTTTATGATAAATTCAATCGTTCAACCTAGACTGTGACTTCTTGTTTAGTTTCCGCAATTGTCAGAGTTTTAACAATTGGAGAAGAATTTAACTGAGTTGGACAGTTTAAATTGAGTGAGTTTTCTAATCTAACAACATCTTCGATATTTTCCCACGTGGCAGAAAAAGGATGGGTAGCTAAAGAACAAGCTTTCCACTGACCTTGTACGGGGACTCCTAACTGCTGACACATCCCTCCTCTACGTCCTTCTGACTGGTAATACCGACAGTACCGACAGGAAGAAGCTAGAAAGTTGGCCGTTTTCATTGAATTTTATAAAGTAGGGCATTCGCAATTAATTTTCCCCTATTTATATTTTCCTCTAATTCAAAACTTGCATTATCATAAAATATCAAGCTGAACATATCATGGTTTACGGATTTGAGTGATCCCCGTTTTGAAAATACTTTTTATATTCTTTTAATGATTGCTTTACAAAACTTAATCATGAGTAAGAATCTCACTTTTAAATAAATTAAGAAAATGATTGAAAACTATCTCTTTAGATAGATAAGGTATGGGGATCAAGGAATAACTGAATAGAAATAATAGAGAAAATACGGAAGAACTGATAAAGAACAGAGGAAAAGTACAAGAGAAATAATACAGAATTAGAACAATCCAAAGCAGAATTAATCTTTAGAGCTACTTAAACGATTAGCACAAAAAGCACAGCAATTCCAGCGTTGAAGTTCACCAGAAGGAGTGGGAGCGTGACAAAGGGGACATGAGGGTAATTTTTGCCCTCTTATACGTATTTTCTCGAGCCAACGATCAAAAGAAGTTGAGGTGCGCTCGTTGTTTGACGATGCGTCTTTTTCATTACTAATTAGATCGGGTGGGATTTCGCTCGGATGCTGTTGCGAAACTCCTTCTTGGGGTGTTCCTTCTGTTGAACGCTGTGGAACATTGTGCCATAACGCCGAAGAAAAACGAAGATCATTAAGTGGCTCATGCAACATCGGATTTAATTTTTTTAGTAACGAATAGCGTTGCAAGGACATATTTTGCGCCCAAACCGCGCTAGACGTTGCCACCCAAAGAACTTGACGAGAAATAGATACTGGACGAGTATGAGCAAACACTTGAGGAGAAACGAGCGCTCGCCAACATTCTAAAAGATGACAATATTGCTGATAAGTTTCCCAACCTGGCGCAGAAGTAACAATTTTTAAAATTTGATCAACAGATTTGAAAGACATGGGAGTTTCGTAAATGAAGTGGGAAGAATAAAATTAGCATCCCTATTTATTCTAAAAGTTAAATTAACCCGCAATGAATAATTCCTCGCCAGAAAACGCTAATCATACTGATCACAGCCCATCTTCAAATACTCAGGATGAAGTCGTCTCTATTGTGCCACATTCGCCACAGACTGCTCATTTAGATCGCTTAAACAATGAAGAAGCCTATGCTATATTTGAGTCTTCCCGCCCAAATTATGACCAAGATAGACTGTTATGGTTAGAGTCTTTATTAACACCTTGGGGTTTGGGTTCAATATTGCTGATTTTATTGTCAAATAGTATATTAAGTTGGGCTACGTGGTCAGAATCTTATAGTAAACAAACCCCTGAACCTGTTATTGCGAGTGCATCGGCAAAAATAGAACCACCCGTCAATTCATCAGCCACCGAATCCAATGCAGTAAGTATATCTGTACCTATTTCACCCCCAACCCCACCGCAAGCAGTCAATATTCCTCAGCCACCCGTTAAACCCGTAGCAACCGTTAAACCTAAAACTGATTTAACCTCAGCCCTTCTCACTCCTTCCGTACGTCCGCAATTTATGGAAGTCAAGACTATTACTAAACCTCATAGTCCAACTGTATTAGTTAAAACAGTTCCCACAAGCGTTAAAAAGGCTACTTTACCCCCTCGTAAAGCCACTAAACCCGTAGCCGTCGTCCAAATCACCAAATTACCGCCACCTCCTACCACTCAACCCGTAGTCGCTCAAAATAGACCTTTACCCCCCGCCCCTACCACTCAACCCGCAGATATTCAACTTCCAACATCCAATACAGATACTTCAAAAACCAGAACCGCTAATGAACGACTTCTAGAAGAAAAGCGTCTGCGAGAACAGCCGACATCTAATATAACCTTCTTCCAAAAAGTAAAAACTCAACAACAAGCCATTCAAACTCGTCAAAGTCTCAATCAAGTATTAGAGAAAATAGAGCAACAGCCACAAACTAGACCACAGCAACAACTACAATCCGAATTACAAACCCAAAAAGTAGAATCACAACCTCAACAAATTCAAACACCCGCCATTCCCAATACCCTAATTATTGATGGCAAAAACCCCGAAAATAACACCAATCGTTAGGATAGTATATTGCTAACTCTTGCTTAAGTTCCGTGTTAGGCCAAGTTTTATATCTTGCCTTTTTTTAATTGAATTTAAGCCCGAATGGGTTTGTTGCCTATCAATTGACGTAGGTCTGATTGTTAGAATAAAAAAAATTTCAAGAAAAATTGATGCAAGTTCAAAGTCTTTCCTCATCTACAGATATTCAAGCTGGTTTTCATGCCTTATCCGAGCCACTTCGGATACAGGTCTTAGAACTTCTACGCACTCGTGAATTATGTGTCTGTGAACTGTGCGAATACCTCAATGTCAGCCAATCAAAATTGTCCTTCCATCTAAAAACCCTTAAGGATGCTGGATTGCTCCGTTCCCGAACTTCTGGACGCTGGATTTATTATAGTCTCAATATTCCTCAGTTAGCCCTCTTAGAACAATATTTAGCAGATTACCGTCGTTTTAGTCCAATATCACCTACTCATGCTTGCTCTGAGGATAAATTTTAAGCTTTTCCTGCTTCGGTTAACTCTTTTGGCTTAAAGACTATATCCTTTTGTTTCAATTTGAGGGAAACTTAATCTTTTTTAACTTGACATATCAACTTTTATTGAAATAATAAGAGACAGTTCTACTGACAGACTGAAGCAGTGAGATGAACAATCAAAAAAAAATTTGCTTTCATCAAGTTAAATTGTTGAGTTTGAGTATTGGACTGGGAACCGTGTTATTGGCCTGTGCTTCTGCTCAAGACAACAAACCCATTACTATCGATGGCTCTAGTACGGTGTATCCCATTACCCAAGCTGTAGCCGAGGCTTACAAGGCGCAAAACAAAGATGCCGTAGAAATTACGGTTGAGTTTTCAGGAACAACAGGCGGCTTCCGCAAGTTTTGTGAAGGTAAGACGGATATCAGTAATGCTTCGCGTCCGATTGATAATCAGGAAATCTCGATGTGCAACCGATATAATATCAGATTCATTGAACTGCCAATGGCGTTTGATGCACTGACGGTAGTAGTCAATCCTGCCAATAATTGGGCGCAAAGCCTGACCACTGAAGAGTTAAGAAAGATGTGGGAACCCGCCGCCGAGGGAAAAATTACTCGTTGGAATCAAATTAGGGCGGATTTTCCCGATCGAGCTTTGAATCTTTTCGGAGCAGGAACAGATTCGGGAACCTTTGATTATTTTACTGAAGCGATTAACGGTCAAGCACGAGCCAGTCGCCTTGATTATGTCAAAACCGAAGATGACAAAATTACTGTACAGGGTGTCGAGCAAGATCCCAATGCTCTAGGTTACTTTGGTTTAGCTTATTACGAAGCCAATGCTAAACAGTTGAAAGCTGTACCGATTGATGCGGGATCTGGTGCAATTTTGCCATCACGAGAAACAGTAGAGAGAGCCGAATATCAACCGCTTTCCCGTCCCCTGTTCATCTATGTCAATTTAGAAGCGGCTCAGAAAAACCCCGCTTTAAGGGACTTCGTGGAATTCTACATCGCTCAAGCTCCAGAACTTGTTCCGACAGTAGGTTATATCCCTTTACGAAGGAAGGATATCATTTAGCGAATGTCACCTTTCAAAATGGGGAAGCAGGAACCGTCTTTGAAGGAAAATCTCAAATCGGCTTGACGATTGGGGAATTATTGCGTAAAAAAGCTAAGTTTTAACAGTAGTTATTCAGAAAATGACCGATTTCAATCACCCTCCTAGAATCTTATTTCTATACGGCTCTTTACGGGAACGTTCCTACAGCCGCTTACTGGCCGAAGAAGCTGCCCAAATTATTGAAGGATTCGGCGCGGAAGTCAAATTCTTCCATCCTCATGACCTCCCACTACGAGGACAAGTACCAGAAACTCATCCAAAAGTTCAAGAATTGCGGGACTTAAGTTTATGGTCAGAAGGTCAAGTCTGGTCATCCCCTGAAATGCACGGTAATGTTACGGGCATTTTGAAAAATCAAATTGATTGGATTCCATTAGAACTAGGTGCCGTTCGTCCGACACAGGGGAGAACTTTAGCAGTGATGCAAGTTAGTGGCGGTTCTCAGTCTTTTAATGCCGTTAACACCATGCGGATTTTAGGACGATGGATGCGGATGTTTACCATTCCCAATCAGTCTTCGGTCGCCAAAGCTTATCAAGAGTTTAATAAAGACGGCACGATGAAAGATTCACCCTATCGAGATCGGGTTATTGATGTGATGGAGGAACTTTACAAATTTACCTTGCTGTTGCGAGACAAGGTGGATTATCTAACTGACCGTTACAGCGAACGCAAAGAACGAGAACAAAGCCAAAAACCACTTATTTTATAAAAAGAAAATTCATCATGAAAAGCATCATGTTTGTTTGTAAGCAAAATTCCTGTCGTTCTCAAATAGCAGAAGGATTTGCTAGAACCTTTGGAAAAGATAAAGTGTCTATCACCAGTTCGGGATTAGCAAAAAGTGAAGTCAATCCCACCGCCATTGAAGTAATGCTTGAAATTGGCATTGATATCAGTGAGCAATCATCTAAACCATTAAGTGACTTTAGTGCAGAAAACTATGACGCAGTGATTTCCTTATGCGGTTGTGGCGTTAATTTGCCTCCTGAATGGGTCACACAGGAAATTTTTGAAGATTGGCAACTTGACGATCCTGCTGGTCAACCGATTGAAACATTCCGTCGAGTCAGAGATGAAATTAAAGAACGAGTTGCCCACTTAGTAGAACAAATGAGCTAAGGTTAACCCATGTCAGAATTAATGTCCTATCCTGATTATCTTTGGTGGGTGATCCCCGAACGGCTGGCAGGGATGCCCCGACCTCCTTTAGAAGATCTAGAGCAACTTTATCAAGCGGGACTGCGTGGACTGGTTTCAGTGATGGATGAACCCTCTGGAATTAAGGAGTATCAAGAAACAGGATTAGCTGCTCTCTGGCTACCCATTACAGGAGGAAAAGCCCCAACCGTTCCACAAGTCAAAGAATTCGTGGCTTTTGCTGATTCGATTATTGCTCAAGGGCAGTCCGTAGCGGTTCATTGTACTAGTGGCAACCGTAGGACAGGAACGCTTTTAGCCGCTTATTTAGTGGCTCAGGGAGAAAGACCTACTCAAGCACTCGAGCGTATCCAACAGGTTCGCCCCACTGCTGAATTAAGAGAAGCACAAATTCAATTTCTGCAAGAACTGCCTCTACTTTTAAAAATATTGAAATAAGCAAGATTCTTATTCTCGCATTTCTTCAGCAATTAGTCTGATAGTCACTCCAGACTATAGATAGAGTCGCATCAATCAAAAAAATTTTAGATTGATGGATATGAACTCTAGATTTAAAAATGGATGATAGTATGGCTACTCAAAATAATGAAAAACCAGAAACTCTCTTTAACACTCCCAATCCAACAGAATTAAAAGAGCAAGCACAAAAAGAATCAATTGTCAATCAGTATTCTAGCCAAAACCCCGACTTGGATGATTTGGAGATGGATGATAATTCAGCCACAGACCTAGAAAATGCTGATGAGGCAGAATTATATTTTGAAGATGCAGAAAAAAGAGCATTATCGAGTAGTCCGATTATTAACGCCAATCTATCGGGAAGTTAAAGGATTTTAAGGAAAGTTTTCACTAAATATCTAGTTTCCTTTGCTTGTAGCTTAACAAAAGGTTGTTCTCGTTTTCTTTTTCGCTAATAATGAAGAACGAAAGACTAAGAAAAAATACCCAAAAGCTATGAGCTTTAGTGAAGAGTTTGAACTGTTACTACGGGCTTGCTATCCTCTAATCTATATTCCCACACTCGAAGAAGAACGACTCGAAAAAGCGATCGCCGATTCTGCTCAACAAATGGGCAACCGCACCGTTTATGTGTGGGATTTTGTTGACGGCTATCATGACAACCCCAACAATGAAGGAGTCGGCAAACGTAACCCGCTACAAGCCTTAGAATACCTCGAAAAACTCCCCGCCCAAGCAGGTGGGATATTCATTCTGAGAGATTTTCACCGTTTCTTAGAAGATATTTCCATTTCCCGAAAACTGCGTAACCTAGCGCGTAGCCTCAAAGCACAACCCAAAAACATTATCTTAATTTCCCCGACTGTTCAAATTCCCCCAGACTTAACCGAAGTCTTTACTGTCGTAGATTTCGCACTTCCCACCGCTACAGAAATTAAAAGCGAAATTCAACGTTTAATTCTATCAACTGGACAATCTCTATCGGATAAACTTACTGATGAACTGGTTCGGGCAGGACAAGGATTATCATTAGAACGGATACGCCGTGTTTTAAGTCGTTGTCTAGCCACTCACGGAAAAATCGAACCCGAAGACGTAGAACTGATTTTAGAAGAAAAACGCCAATCGATTCGACAAACCCAAATCTTAGATTACTATCCCGCTACTGAACAAATTACCGATATCGGCGGTTTAGATAACCTCAAAGACTGGTTATTGCGTCGTGGAGGGGCTTTTACAGAACGGGCGCGGGCCTATGGTTTACCCCATCCTAGAGGTTTACTACTCGTCGGTATTCAAGGAACTGGAAAATCTCTTACCGCGAAAGCCATTTCTCATCATTGGCATCTTCCCTTATTGCGCTTGGATGTGGGACGATTATTTGGTGGATTAGTCGGCGAATCTGAATCACGGACTCGACAGATGATTAATCTAGCAGAAGCCTTATCCCCTTGTGTATTGTGGATTGATGAAATTGATAAAGCCTTTGCTGGAGTCGATGGTAGAGGTGATGGTGGCACAACAAGCCGTGTTTTTGGTACTTTTATTAACTGGTTAGCCGAAAAGAAATCATCAGTTTTTGTGGTGGCGACAGCTAATAATATTCAAGCTTTACCCCCAGAGATGCTGAGAAAGGGACGGTTTGATGAAATCTTTTTTGTTGGTTTACCATCCCAAGAGGAACGCGAAGCGATTTTCACCGTCCATTTATCTCGGTTGCGTCCGCATAACCTAAAAAACTATGATATTAAACGTTTAGCTTATGAAACGCCAGATTTTTCGGGGGCAGAAATTGAGCAAACCATCGTAGAAGCCATGCACATCGGGTTTAGTCAGAATCGTGACTTTACAATTGATGATATTCTAGAAGCCGCTAGTCAAATGATTCCCCTTGCCCGAACCGCACAAGAACAAATCGAATTTTTGCAGAACTGGGCCAACTCAGGTAAAGCCCGTTTAGCCTCTAGAGATGGACGTTTTAACGATCGCATCCAACGTCAATTTAACTAAAGCATACCAAAAAAGACTATGAATCGTTTATCGGGTTTCTTTCAGTTTATTATCGGTTTTTTCCTCGGAGTTGTCCTCTTAGCAGGTGCATCGGCGGCGGTTGCCTATGTAGTTTTAGCAAAAATGTCAGCACCACCAGACAAACCTCTTTTTGCTGAAGAAAAGAAACAACAAGCTTTAGCGAAAAAAGCGACTACAACAACTACTCAAAATAAAGCTACAACTAACCCCGTTACTGAAGTAAAAAGTATTGAAGATATTCCTACAGGAAATTATAAAGCTTTTGTTTCGTGGTCAAAAGGTTTAAGTTTACGGGCAGAACCGAGTACAGAATCAGCTAGATTAGGAAGTCTCGGTTATAAAGCCGAAATCATGGTTTTAGGCACTAGCGATGATGGAAATTGGCAAAAAGTTAAAGTCATTGAAACTAATCAAGAAGGCTGGATTAAAGCAGGCAATATTGAGAAAATGCAGTAGAATTTAGATAAATTTCAAACTCTTTTTTAAATGACTGTTCCTGAATCAATTAGAATTCTTATTCAAAGACTTGATTTAGAATTAGATGAAAGTGAACAAGCGGCTAATAGAGGATTGGAGCTACTTCAATCCGTTATTTCCGTTTTTTCTAAGAATGCTATAATGATTAGATATTATGCTTATTTCAATAATGTTTTGTTTTTCGTCAATCTTTCTAGAAATAAAATAGAAACGATTAAAGAAAGCTTGTTATCTGAAAATCTGACAACTCAACTTATACAAGAAACAGGCGAAGATTTAAGTTTAATGTTAGGACAGTTACTCGAAACAAAAATAGAATTAAACCGTATTCTTCAAATTTTGGATTAAAAATTATGGAAACTAATCAAGTAAATCAAGAAAAATTATCTAAGCTGATTCAAAATTTACCTCAATTAGAAATTGCTGAAAAACAACTAGAAAAAGCGATTATACAAGTCAAAAGTATCGGCGAAAAATGGCAAGTTAAAAATTATAAAAGTTAGCTAATGCTGAAATAAAACATTAGATCTATGACAATACAAATACATTCCTCACTCCAATCATTGTACGAGCAAGATTATCAACTATGGTTAGAATCAACAATAGAAAAACTTCGTCAAGGAGAGTTTTCTTCAGTAGATTGGAAAAACTTAATTGAGGAGTTGGAGGCTTGGGGAAGAAGTGATAAACGGGCAGTAAAAAGTTTATTAACTAGACTGTTTGAACACTTACTTAAATTAGCTTATTGGAAAGCTGAATACGCTTATAATTGTAATAAATGGAAATCTGAAATTACCACTTTTCGAGTTCAAATTAAAGAACTTTTAAAAGATAGTCCTAGTCTTAAACCGTATCTAATTGAAGTGTTTGATGAATGTTATCAGAATGCTAGAGAAATTATGTCGCATTTAATAAGTTGTAAAATAGAATATTTCCCTAATCAATCTATTGCTTCTGTTGAGCAAGTATTGGACAATAACTGGTTTTCTATGAATCAAAGCGATTAAAGTGTTAAATTTCCTCGTTTAAATTGTTCCCTTTCTATTGCTTCAAATAATGCTTTAAAATTACCCTCACCAAAACCCTTAGCGTGATCGCGTCGTTCAATTAATTCAAAAAAGAAGGTTGGTTTTTCAAAAATAGGCTGTGTAAAAATTTGAAGAATTAGAGGATTTGATTCAAAAATTTTGTCTTGATTATCTATTTCTAAGTCAATTAATATTTCTTGTTTAATTAATTCATCTAATTCTAAATTTTCAAGTATTTCAAAATAAATATTTTTTTGGATTTGTTCATAATAATTTTTTGGAACGTTTAAAAAAGAAAGTCCTGCATTTTTCAAAGCTTTGGTTAAATCAACAATTTGAGAGGTTTGTAATGCGATATGTTGAATACCCGAACCATGATTGAGATCTAAAAATTCTTGTATTTGAGAATTCGGCGAACTAGGTTCATTGATGGGAATTTGTACACCACTTTCTGAATGTACCATCACTTGAGAATATAAACCCGATTGTCCAGTTTGAATATTAAAAGATTGTTTTTTCTCAAAACCTAAAACAGTTTCATACCAATTAGCAGTCTGTTCTAATTCACCCAAAGCAACATTTAAAACCAAGTGATCAATTTTATTGAATAAACTTTTTTGAGTTGGAATAAAAGTAATTTCTGTTAGATTTAGCTCTGGAACAATCGAAGTTTTTCCATGTCGTTCAATTAAAGTATGTTTTAAATTAGCTGAATTTTGAATTTGACACCATTTGACACGACCTTGTGATGTAATTTTTTCCTCGATTGGTTTAAAAAGATTAACATAATTTTTAATTGTTGTTTCTAAATCATTGACTAAAAAAGCAATATCAACCACTCCACAAGGATGATTAATTAAAAATTTTGTAACGGGACTAAAAGTCGTTAAAGGTGAAGAAAGAACAAAAATAATAGAAGAATTATCTTTATTTCCTACATTTGCTACTACTTCGGTTAAAGTGTGAAAATCGTCTCCACTCGCTATAACCTGAAAACCCATGACATTAACGAACCAGTTTCGCCATTTTTTTGCATCATCTACATAAAAATGGACATAATCAACATACATAAGCACATTCTTGATTCATTTTCGATGCAAAAACCATCACTTAAAAGAATAAATGACTTTCGGGTTGAATATTAATTTCCATCGGCACCGCTTGAGGTTCGGCTGTCATTGCATAATAAATTGCATCGGCGGCAGTTTGAGGACTCAGCATTTTTTTACGGTCAACTTTTAAACTCACATTATCCCAAAATGGGGTATCAATCCCTCCGAAATAAAATAAAGTAACCTTAATTCCATACCTTTTTACTTCATCAGCTAAACATTTACTATAACCAACCATGCCATATTTTGAAGCACAATAAGCAGAAGCCATCGCCATTGAATGTTTACCTAAAATACCCACGACATTACAAATATGTCCTGAGTTTTTATCTTTCATCACATTAGCAGCCGCTTGACACGTATAAAAACTTCCTTTTAAATTTAGATCTAACATTAAATCTAAATCTTCTGGGGTGATTTTATTGTATTGTTTCATTACACCCGCACCCGCAGCATTAACTAAAACATCAATTTGTCCAAACTGACTAACGGTTTTTTCCATCAAGTTTTCAACTTGGGATAAGTTAGTGATATCAGTTGGAACAGTAAATACTAAACCTGATGTCGATAACTCAGATGATAATGTCGATAACCGTTCAGTGTTTCTAGCTGCTAAAACAAGATTAGCCCCTGTGGTGCTGAGTTTTTGTGCTAAAGCTGTACCGATGCCACCTGTTGCACCCACAATAACAATGACTTTTTTTAGCATAGTTGTTGATATTTCTTGACATTTCGTATTTTAGACCAATTTACTAAGATTTTGGAACGGTTACTGCCAATTTTTTTCGGCTTGTTCAAGAACATAGCTCGAAACGGCATCAATTTCTGGCTTAGTTAAACGCTCTTTATAAGCTGACATATTGCCCTTTCCATTGGTAACAATATCGGTTACTGATGAAAGCGTATTCATTTTAAATTTTTTTAGGTCTTTTAGTTTTAGGGTTTTGCCTCTACGGATAATATTTCCTCCTTTGGGATGACATCCCGCGCAGTTAATTTCAAATAATTTTGTTGTATTAATTACATCGGCTAATGAGGCATTATTTAGGTTTAGTAAAAAAATCAGCATTATCATCAAAATTATTTTGATTCGTCTGAGCATCCTATAAATTTACTCCTAATGGCTGTTGTGTTGGAATTCCTATCTGTCTAGGATAGATTTCGGAAGTTTCAGCAATTTTTGTTAGATAAACACAGTGACGAATTCCTTGAGTCAAAGGAGTCTGAAAACAATGAACTAATGTTATTTCTCCTCCCAATAATTCCACAGCAGTTTTTAAACAATTATTTTCTGCTTCGCTCCATTGACCTCGATAAAGTATTGCCGTTCCACCTATTTTTAAAAAAGGTAAGGCATATTCTGCACAAACACTCGCTTGACTAACGGCTCTAAGAGTTACTAAATCATACTTAGCTCTCTGTTGTTTTTCTCTAGCTATATCTTCAGAACGACCGATGACAATTTGAGCATTTTCGATTAATAAATGTTCGATAATTTGTCTAACAAAAATTAGTTTTTTTCGAGTAGAATCAAGTAGTGTCACTTGCCAATCTGGATAAGCGATCGCAATTGGTAAACCAGGGAAACCTGCGCCCGTGCCAATATCAATCACTTTAAGAGATTTCTGTAATTGGTCTAAATTAATTTGAGATAAACCCGATAAAGAATCCCATAAATGTTTTTCCCAAAAGTCTGAGGGTTCAGTAATTCGAGTTAAATTGAGTTGAGTATTTCCGACTAAAATCTGTTCATAAAGTGCTTGATAAAGTTGCTGTTGTTTTTGAGTTGGCTGCCAATGTAAAGTATTTTGCCAAAGTTCTAAAAATAGAGGTAAATCTTGAGAAACCATTAAATTGCTTTTAATTCTCCATGATTAATTTTCCAACGACGATCAGCAATTTTAAACAATTCATTGGGATCATGACTGACAATTAACAAAGTCCAGTGTTTTTTAAGAGATTCCAATAAATTAGATAATTGACGACGCATTGACCAATCTAAGCCCGCAGTAGGTTCATCTAGTAATAATAAATTAGGTTGACGAATTAATTGTACTGCTAAAGATAGACGACGTTGTTGACCACCACTGAGATCATGAGGAGAGGTATTAAGCGGAAAATGCTCTAAACTAACTTCTTTTAGCGCGTCTTTAATCCGTTCTACGCCGATTTCTGGATGTCCTAAACGTAATTCTTCTAAAAGTGTTTTGCCACAAAAATGGCGCTCAGGAAACTGAAAAACTAACCCCCCTAATTGTTGTAAGTCAAGAGAATTTAATTCCTGCTCTCGCCATAAAATCTCCCCCCCCGTTTTTGAAGCTAAACCTGCTAGAATTTCCAAGAGAGTTGTTTTACCGGAACCTGATGGGCCAATAATCAATCCTAATTCTTGTGGAGCCAATTCTAAATTAATATCTCTTAAGATAGGTTGCACAGTTGCGGGAGGATGATAAGCAACATTTCTTAAATAAAGCATTAATGATGAAATATTTTAGCTAAACTGACAAACTTATTTTTATTGTGACAGATTTTCAACTTTTTTTGAGGAGAATTGCATGATACTAAGATTAAACAGACTATTAACCAAAATTGCGCTCGCTAGTTCAGTCACCCTAACCCTTTTAACCAGTGGGATACACTCTAGTTTAGCGGGCGATCCTTTTCGCAACAGTGATCCT
This sequence comes from Chroococcus sp. FPU101, assembly GCF_017312365.1. Lineage (GTDB taxonomy): Bacteria > Cyanobacteriota > Cyanobacteriia > Cyanobacteriales > Microcystaceae > Chroococcus. Next base: position 547,794 of record NZ_BLJI01000001.1, on the reverse strand, counting down.
CGTAATATTGGAGACAAAACCGAAGCAGCATTCGACCAACTTTTTAAACAAGGAAATTATAAAGCAGCACAAGAATACGCCATCCAAGCAACACAGAGCGAACCCCATGAACCTTTAGCCTATGCGATGCGAGCCTCTTTAGCCTACACTAACAAGGATATGGAAGGCTTAAAAAACTATGCAGCCTCTACCATCGAAGTCGCACGAAAACTCAGTGATCAAGATCCTTTGCGTGGTAATCTTTATTTAGCCGTTGGTTACTTTCTAGAAGGGGGCTATATTTTCCAAACAGAAGGCCCCGTCTCAGCACTTCCTCGACTCCAAAAAGTTTTTCAATATTTAGAAACAGCAGAAAAAGTGAATCCCGATGATCCAGAATTAAATCTATTAAAAGGATATCTAGAGTTAATGCTTTCGGTCAATCTACCTTTTTCGAGTCCACAACAAGCGATTGAACGTTTAGAAACTTATGCTGCACCCAATTTTCTAGCTTATCGTGGTATTGCTCTAGCCTATCGTGATCTTAAAGAGTATGATAAAGCATTACAATTTATTAAAGAAGCTTTACAAGAAACACCCGATAATCCCGAATTACAGTACTTAACGGGTCAAATCTTACGTTCTAAAGGTCGTAAAGAAAAAAATGTAGATGACTTGAAACAAGCTTTAGATTACTATAATCTGGCTTTTAAAAAAGAAGATCAACTGCCTGAAGTTGTTCTAAAATCACTACGTTATGAACATCGCAAAGTACAAACCGAAATTAGTGAATTAGGAGGGACAACACCTAAACCCTAAACTAATACAAAATTACTGGTTAGTTTCCTGTTGCCATTTTTCCCATAAATCGGGACGACGTGCCTGAGTTCTTTGTAACTGTTGTTCAGAGCGCCATCTTTCGATTTCTTGGTGGTTTCCTGAACGTAACACATCAGGCACCGACCATTCCCGAAACACTGGAGGGCGCGTATACTGAGGATAATCGAGTAAACCAGTCTCAAAACTTTCCGCTTTCAATGATTCCTCTTTACCAACCGTTCCCCGCAATAAGCGTGTTACTCCATTAATCAGGGTTAATGCGGGAATTTCGCCACAAGTTAGAACAAAATCGCCTAAAGATATTTCCCTGGTTGCTAGATACTGCGTGACTCTTTCATCAACCCCTTCATAATGCCCACAGATTAAAATCAGTTGATCATAATTAGAAGCTAATTCTTTAAGTAGCGGTTGATTTAAAGGTTGACCTTGAGGAGTCATAAGAATAATATCTCGTCTTGGTAGCATAACCAAAGATTCAACCGCAGCAAAAATCGGTTCGGGTTTGAGTAACATCCCGACACCTCCCCCATAGGGTTCATCATCAACTTTTCGGTATTTATCAACAACAAAATCTCTAGGATTAACCAAATTAACTTTTGCAATTTCCCTATCTAGTGCCTTTTTGAGTAACCCTGATTGTAGAGGAGAAGTAAAGAAATCGGGAAAAAGAGTAATAACATCAAATATCACAGGCAATCAGCAAGCGCGTTTTACATTAATTCTATCAGATCCTAATCCAGTCATTAAAACTTATTCCCGAATCGTCAATCGATGCAGTATTATTAAAAAAATAATGCGATTTTAGAATAGACAGAGTATCAAAAAGTGATGTTGTCTGATAAAATAGAAAATTCGTAAAATCCGTTGAAAAACATGGTAGGTGTAGCGTTTGCAAGAGGTGGACAAAGTTGTCAGGTTAAATGTGATTTGAGTTATTCCTTATCTTAAGACTTTGAAAAAGTACAGGAGATCGCATCATAAAAATAGCAAATGTGCTGAAAGCTCCTGAAACACTGGTTTAAAACATTCTAAAATAAATTTTCGATTCTGCAATTAAACTATGATGCTCCAGTCACAGACCAAAGTAAATGACACTCCTATGCCTCAAGCGACCAAAACAGCTATTTTAGTAATCGGCGGTGCAGAAGATAAAGTACATGGCAAAGAGATCCTACATACCTTCTGGACTCATTCTGGTGGTTCGGATGCAGTCATTGGTATTATTCCATCTGCTTCTCGTGAACCTGTGCTGATTGGAGAACGCTATCAGCGCATTTTTGAAGAAATGGGATCTAAACATATTAAAGTTTTAGATATTCGCGATCGCTCTCAAGGTGAAGATCCCCTATTTCAAGAATATGTAGAAGAGTGTACGGGAATCTTTTTGACTGGAGGCGACCAACTCAGATTATGTGGTTTACTCGCTGATACTCCCTTGATGGAACGCATTCGGCAACGGGTTCAACTTGGAGAAATCACCCTCGCGGGAACCAGTGCGGGAGCAGCCGTTATGGGTCATCATATGATCGCGGGAGGCAGTAGCGGAGAAGCACCTAACCGTCCTCTCGTCGATATGGCGATGGGACTCGGCTTAATTCCCGAAGTCATTGTTGATCAACATTTCCATAATCGTAATCGGATGTCGCGTCTTTTGAGTGCAATTTCTATTTATCCCGAACGCTTAGGAATTGGGATCGATGAGGACACCTGTGCTATGTTTGAACGAGATGGCATCATTAGAGTGATTGGAAAAGGAACAGTAGCGATCGTGGATGCCCGCGAAATGTCCTATACTAATCTTTCAGAAGTCAGCGTGAATGAGCCGTTAAGCCTACATAATCTGAGACTACATCTGCTCTCTCATAGCGATTGCTATCATCTGCATAAGCATCTACCCATTGCCAAAAACGCTTAAAAAACTGTTCATGTTGAACAGTTACCTATAACAACTACGAGAGACAATATCAAACGGCTTCTTTGTGCTTCCTTTGTTTGTGAAAAACGCAAAATCCTTATGAAGATTCTCAAAACTCAGACCCTGCGAGGGCCCAACTATTGGAGTATTCGACGAAAAAAACTGGTTATCATGCGTCTTGACCTAGAAGATCTAGCCGAGAAGCCCTCTAATGAAATCCCAGGTTTTTACGAAGGATTAGTCAAAATTTTACCCAGTTTGGTCGAACACTACTGCTCACCTGGCTATCGGGGTGGATTTTTAGAGCGAGTTCAAGAAGGAACCTACATGGGGCATATCATTGAACACATTGCCCTAGAACTACAAGAATTAGTCGGAATGCCCGTCGGTTTTGGTCGAACGCGTGAAACATCAACCCCAGGCGTTTACAATGTTGTCTTTGAATATGTCGAAGAACAAGCAGGACGATACGCGGGACGTGCAGCAGTACGAATGTGTCAATCAATTGTCGAAACAGGATTTTATTCTAGAGTCGAACTTGAACAAGATCTCGCGGATCTCAGAGATCTCGCGGCCCAATCATCGCTAGGCCCTAGCACAGAAACGATCGTCAAAGAAGCAGAAACCCGCCTCATTCCTTGGACGCTCCTGAGTGCGAGGGCAATGGTACAGTTTGGCTATGGCATCTATCAAAAGCGGATTCAAGCCACATTAAGCCAAAATTCAGGAATATTAGCCGTAGAACTCGCCTGTGACAAAGAAGGAACAAAAACCATCCTCGGAGATTCTGGAATTCCTGTCCCCAGAGGTACCGTTATTCAATATCTAGATGAGTTAGAAAGTGCGATCAACGAAGTTGGGGGCTATCCTATTGTCATTAAACCCCTCGATGGCAATCATGGACGCGGCATCACCATTGATATAAACTCTTGGGAACTCGCCGAAGAAGCCTACGACCTCGCCAGTAAAGCCTCAAAAAGTCGTAGTGTCATCGTTGAACGTTTTTATCGCGGCAGTGATCATCGTGTTCTAATTGTCAATGGTAAACTGATTGCAGTAGCAGAAAGAGTTCCAGCCCATGTGATCGGTGATGGAAACTCGACTATTCAAGAATTGATCGATGAAACTAATAAAGACCCCAACCGAGGCGACGGACACGCGAACATCCTGACTAAAATTGTCGTTGATCGCACTGTTGAAAACATTCTAGAGCGTCAAGGATATGACATTAATAGTATTCCACCTCAAGGAGAAACCGTTTATCTACGAGCAACGGCGAACCTTAGTACAGGAGGAATTGCTATCGATCGTACTGATGAAATTCATCCCGAAAACGTCTGGTTAACTGAACGAGTCGCTAAGATTATTGGGCTAGATATTGCGGGGATCGATGTCGTGACCCCAGATATTACCAAACCCCTACGCGAAGTCGATGGAGTAATTGTTGAAGTCAATGCCGCCCCTGGTTTTCGGATGCACGTCGCCCCCAGTCGAGGGTTACCGCGCAACGTCGCCGCCCCCGTCATTGATATGTTGTTCCCCCCTGGTACACCGTGTCGTATTCCCATCATCACCATTACTGGAACCAACGGCAAAACCACCACAACCCGCCTCACTAGCCATATCTATCGCCAAACAGGAAAAGTCGTCGGTTATACGACCACAGATGGTATTTATTTAGGTGAACACTTAGTTGAAAAAGGCGATAACACAGGCCCCTACAGTGCAGGTGTGATCCTTCGAGATCCGACCGTTGAAGTTGCCGTACTAGAATCAGCAAGAGGCGGTATACTCCGTTCTGGGTTAGCCTTTGATCAGTGTGATGTTGGAATTGTTTTAAATGTGGCGGCAGATCATTTAGGACTCGGTGACATTGATACCATTGAACAAATGGCTAAGGTGAAAGGTGTTGTTGCTGAAGTTGTCGCCCCCAATGGTTACGCCGTCTTAAATGCTGATGATCCCCTTGTTGCGCCAATGGCTGAACGAGTCAAAGGAAAAGTGGCATATTTTTCGATGCAGTCCAATAACCCCATTATTGAAGCCCATATGCGACGCGGTGGAATAGCAGCCATTTATGAAAATGGTTATCTGTCAATTCTTGAGGGTGAATGGACACTTCGCATTGAAGAAGCCATTAATGTTCCGATGACGATGAAGGGAATGGCACCTTTTATGATCGCGAATGCCTTGGCTGCTTGTTTAGCTGCGTTTGTTCAAGGTGTAGATATCGAGATGATTCGTCAAGGAGTTAGAACATTTGTCCCATCTGCTGATCAAACTCCAGGCAGAATGAATCTTTTTGATCTTGGTTCTCATCATGCTTTAATTGACTATGCTCATAACCCTGCTGGATATGAAGCAGTAAGCGGCTTTGTCAAGAACTGGCCTGGTGAAAAATTAGGCGTAGTCGGTGGGCCAGGCGATCGCAGAGATGAAGATCTGATCACATTGGGTAAACTATCGGCACAAATGTTCGATCGCATTATTATTAAAGAAGACGATGATCCCAGAGGCAGACAACGCGGCGAAGTTGCTAACTTAATCGTTCAAGGGATTATATCAGAAAATGCCGATCTTCCCTATAAAATTATTTTGAGTGAAGTTGAAGCATTAGAAGAAGGATTAAATCAAGTCGCAGAAGGTGGACTGGTTGTTATTTTCCCCGATAGCGTTTCTCGTTCTATTTCGATGATTGAAAAGCGTCAAGGAAAGTCGTAATCATTTAAAAGGCTTTGTTTTTTTGAATAAGTACAATATAACTAGCCCAGTTTATCCTTAAAACCTATGGCAACCCTGATCTTAGAAAACCTACCCGATGAATTAGTTGAACAGATCCAACAACTCGCCCAAAAACACGATCGCTCAATTAACGAACAAGTCATCAATATCCTCACCCAAGCCGTTGAAAAACCACAAAAACCCTTAAATTTTTTGATTTCTCCAGAAACCGATCCCACCTGGGAAGAAAGACGGAAGGCTGTACCTCAACTTCAAGCTGAAATTGAGCAGCGTCGAAAACAACGTCGAAAACAACGTCAGAATGATATTCAACGGCTTGACAGTACGGAATTACTGCGGGAGGATCGAGATCGATGAATCAACCTAAATCAGTTTTAATATGACTTATGATAATTCATTGTAGGGGTTTGGTCGCCAAACCCTTTTTAATTGGATTTTGTGAGCAAATCCCTACAGCATCTTGAGATAGATCCCAAGACCAAGCTAGAGAAAAATAAGTAATAATAATAGCATAATGACAATCAGTGCTAATTTTAGATTATTATAAGTGCTGAGGTTAAAACGATGGAAATTGTTCTAGCTCGTTTGGAACATCTTGAAGAAGTATCGAAGTTGTTTGATCAATATCGAATTTTTTATCAGCAGCCTTCAAATCTCGAAGCAGTGACAAAGTTTCTTCAACAGCGATTTCAGAACAATGATTCCACAATCTTTTTAGCTAGTAATGGAGAATACAAAGTAGGATTTATCCAGCTTTATCCTAGTTTTTCTTCAGTATCAATGAAGCGGGTTTGGATTTTGAATGATTTATTCGTGGAGGAAGCCTACCGAAAGAAAGGGGTAGCAAAGTTACTCATCAGTGCGGCAGAAAAGTTTGCCAGAGAAACAGAAGCCGTCCGAATCATTTTAGCAACACAAGTGTCCAATGTAGCAGCGCAATCGCTCTACGAATCGCTTGGATATACTAAGGACGAAGACTTCTTTCATTATGTGTTGCGCATATAACAACAGCATGACGATGCCCATACACATCCGACGATGTGCAGTTTTTCGCCGATTTTCCTTTATCGTGATCAAATACAGAGATTCTTTTCCCTTCAGTTAAAATAAAGATCTAGGTTAAATTCAAAAAACCTGAGAACTTCAATGACCATTAGACCCCCTGTAGACTTTCAAGACGCATTCGATGTAATTGTTGTCGGTGCTGGCCATTCAGGCTGTGAGGCGGCTTTAGCTTGTGCTAGATTAGGTTGTCGTACCTTAATGTTAACCCTCAACCTTGATAAAATTGCTTGGCAACCTTGTAACCCTGCTGTTGGTGGGCCAGCAAAATCCCAGTTAACCCACGAAGTCGATGCGCTAGGGGGCGAGATCGGGAAAATGGCCGATCGCACCTATCTCCAAAAACGAGTACTAAATAATTCACGAGGCCCTGCGGTGTGGGCATTACGGGCGCAAACGGATAAGCGAGAATATGCAGCCGTAATGAAAAATATTGTGGAAAATCAAGAAAATCTGTCTATTCGAGAAGGAATGGTGACAGATTTAGTCTTAGGACAAAATGATGAAGTAATCGGTATTCACACCTATTTCGGGACTTGTTTTCAAGCTAAAGCGGTTATTCTGACGACTGGTACCTTCTTACAAGGGAAAATCTGGATCGGCGATAAATCGATGTCTGCGGGACGTGCTGGCGAATTTGCCGCAGTCGGTTTAACCGAAACCTTAAATGATTTGGGGTTTGAAACAGGACGACTGAAAACGGGAACCCCTGCACGAGTCGATAAACGGACTGTCGATTATTCTAGACTAGAACCCCAACCTCCAGACGAAGAAATACGCTGGTTTAGCTTTGATCCTGAAGCTTGGGTGGAACGAGAACAAATGAACTGTTATCTCACCCGAACCACTGCTGAAACCCATCAATTGATTCGAGATAATTTACATTTGTCTCCCATTTATGGTGGTTTTATAGATTCTAAAGGCCCACGTTATTGTCCTTCTATTGAGGATAAAATTGTCAGGTTTGCTGATAAAGAAAGCCATCAAATCTTTATTGAACCCGAAGGGCGAGACATTCCTGAACTTTATATCCAAGGGTTTTCGACTGGTTTACCCGAAAAAATACAACTAGCAATGTTGCACACTTTACCTGGTTTGGAAAAGTGTGTGATGTTACGTGCAGCTTATGCAGTCGAATATGATTTTATTCCCGCAACTCAGTGTTATCCAACCCTGATGACGAAAAAGATTGAAGGGTTATTCTGTGCAGGACAAGTCAATGGGACAACGGGATATGAAGAAGCAGCAGCACAAGGAATTGTAGCGGGGATCAATGCAGCGCGTTTTGCTCGGGGACAAAAGATGATTGTTTTCCCCAGAGAACAAAGCTATCTTGGTACTTTGGTGGATGATTTGTGTACAAAAGATCTCCGTGAACCCTATCGAATGCTCACCAGTCGCTCTGAGTATCGTCTGATGTTACGATCAGATAATGCTGATGAACGTCTTACCCCATTAGGTCGAGAAATTGGTTTAATTGACGATCGCCGTTGGGATCTCTACCAACAAAAACAAGCGAATATCATTGCCGAGAAAGAGCGTTTGTACGAAACTCGTATTAAAGAACGCGATGAATTAGGGATTGCGATCGCTCATGATACCCAACAAAAAATAAAAGGATCTGTCTCTCTAGCTGATCTCCTGCGTCGTCCAGGGTTTCACTATGTTGACCTAGATCGTTATGGTTTGGGAAATCCAGATTTAACCATCAACGAACGGGAAGGCGCGGAAATTGATATCAAATATTCAGGATATCTCAAACGCCAACAAAATCAAATCGAACAAATTAGCCGTCATAGTAATCGTCATTTATCCTGTGAAATTGATTATATGAAAATCGATACTTTGTCAATGGAAGCAAGAGAAAAATTAACAAAAATTAAACCCGCAACCATTGGTCAAGCGTCTCGTATTGGTGGGGTAAACCCTGCTGATATTAATGCGCTATTGGTCTATTTAGAATTGCGTGCGCGTTATCAATCAGTGTAAAAGCTATACCCATTGAGCGACAACGAGCCACGAAATCATCCTTTAGAATGCAAACTAATCGTTAGATTCTGTGTATTTATTTCTGGAAGATTATGGCTCGAAAAATGACATTGTGGTTAGTGTGGGTGGGATTTATCGCTTATGTGTTGTTTTTCGCACCACCCTTACACTTAGATCAAACATTAACGCTCTTAAAAAATATTCTGACATTTCAATTGACGGAGATTAATCCGATTATCCTTTCATTGTTTTCTCTAGTAGGGATTTGGATCTTTATTTATAGTGGTGTATTGTTCATTGATGGCAGAATACAGAAAATACCTTTTTGGCCATTTGCGATCGCTTCTCTTGGTTCGGGTGTATTAGGTCTTTTACCGTATTTAGCGACTCGTCAATCAAATCAAGAATTTTCAGGACAAAAGAATGCTTTATTGCATTTCTTGGATTCTCGTCTTTACGGAATTATGTTAACTCTAAGTACATTGATCATTCTTGGCTATAGTTTAGCCTTTGGGAATTGGGGAGATTTTGTAGAGCAGTTTTTGGGGGATCGCTTTATTAATGGTATGAGTTTGGCACTGGTGTTATTTTATCTTTTATTTCCGACCGTTGTAGGGGATGATATGGCGCGTCGTCATTGGTATCAACCGCAAGTCTTCTTAGCAGTCGTTTTCGTTCCGCTACTCGGTTCTCTTGCTTATCTTTGTCTACGTCCCCCACTATTTTCATCAACCAACCGTGAAAAAATCTTAATGGCTAATTAAAAAAGTGCTAAGTAGTATGAATTAACCCAACCTTGCATTCCATTAACTTGAGAATTTGGCCCGTTAATCACCTGTACATAGGCCCAGTTTCCTTGCTGTTCTAGGATTTGTACGACATTACCATTATTAAGACCTGCTAAGGAACGACCGTTAGGAGAATCTCGTAAAGCTAACTGTCCTTGTTTGAGTCCGACTACTCTAGCACGCTCGGTTGTGTTGTTCGAGCCTGATGCCGATTGTAAACGGATTTGGCTTTGATGAATGTAACCACCGCCACAATAATCGGTATAGTACCATTGTCCTTCTTTTTGATAGACATCAAGAGAAATTTTTTCGTTAACCGTACAAATAATCTCACCATTTGGACGGTTGCGGATATTAGTAGGAGGTGCAAAAACAGTAGCCGTTGATTGAGCCAAGACGGGAAAGGCGATAAAATTAGTGATGACCGATATGATGGAAGGTTTAAACATATTCCTTAAAAAAGATCTTTAAGTTGAAAGAAGATTTAGAATATTTGTTTCAGATACAGGTAAAGAAAACTTAAATGTACTGCCTTTACCTAACGCACTTTCAACAGTTAGATGACCATTTTGTAATTCTACCAAACGACGAGCGATCGACAAACCTAACCCACTTCCTCCAGAATAGCGAGAACGGGAGCGATCGGCACGCCAAAACTTTTCAAACACATAGGGTAAATCTTCTTGAGCAATACCAATACCTGTATCAATGACTGCGATCCAAACTTTTTGTTTTTCACGCCATGCTTTGAGAGTTATTGTACCTTTTTCAGTGTATCTTAAAGCATTTCCTAATAAATTAACTAAAACCTGTTCAGTTCGGTCAATATCAGCTAAAACCATAGGTAAATCAGCAGGACAGTCTAACTGTAACACGGGGCCGTCTTCTAAAAGTTGATCAGCAAATTTTTCGACTAAAGAATTAAGAATTGGTTTTAAATCAATGGATTGTAAATTAATTGATAGATATCCAGCCTCAGATTTCGATAATTCTTGTAAATCGTAGGTTAATCGTTCTAAACGTCTTGTTTCTTGTACCAAACGCCAATAAAGTTCAGGGTTTGCTTCAATTGAACCATCGGCTAATTCTTCTAAATATCCTCTGACAACTGTTAAAGGAGTTCTGAGTTCGTGAGTTAAATCACCAATTAATTCTCGTCGTTTTTTCTCTACATCTTCTAAACTTTTTGCCATGTAATTAAAACTAGACGCTAATTGATTAAACTCTGGAATATCACTACTTGCCATACGTTGATGTAAATTTCCTGCGGCGAATTCTTGAGTAATATCTTGCATCGCTTTAAATTGTTTCATCGTTTGACGGGAAGCAAAATAACTCAAAAATCCTGCGGTAGTTCCTCCGACAACACAAGCTAAAATTGCGCTACTATCCCAAGCAGTTTCAAAACCTCTAATTAAATAAGTTCTAGCTGAACGAACCGTATAAAAACCCTGCCTTTCTAATTGTTCTAGACGCAAAACAAACATTTTAGGAGAAGATAATTTAGCCATCGCTACAAAACTAATTAATCCCACCAGCATCACGAACAAGTGAGAAAAAAAGAAGCGAGTTCCTAAACTAAATTTTGGCATAGAAATTTTAGCTCATTTCATCTTCAAATTTATAACCCATACCCACCACCGTTTTGATATAAAACGGATGAGACGCATCTGGTTCAATTTTTTTGCGTAAACGTCGAATATGAGTATCAACCACGCGATCATCCCCAAAAAAGTCATTTCCCCACAATTGATCGATAAGTTGTGTGCGACTCCAAACCCGACTAGGATAGCTGACAAAGGTGGCTAATAACTTAAATTCTAACGTAGTTAATTCTAGGATTTCGGAGGTTTGTTCATCTAAATGACGAATTGCAGTATGTTGGTCTAAATCAACGGTAAAATGACGAGTTCGATAGACTTGATTTGTCGTGCCGCCATGTCGTAAACTCCGACGCAATAACGCTCTAACTCTAGCCACTAATTCTCTAGGACTAAAAGGTTTAACGAGATAATCATCCGCACCCGTTGATAAACCAATAATACGATCAATTTCTTCCCCTTTCGCAGTCAACATCAAAATATAGGGATCTTTGATGTTTGATTTTTGTCGAATGCGAGTACAAACCTCTAACCCATCGAGTTCAGGAAGCATTAAATCTAAAATAATCACATCGCTTTGATGCTGAGTGAATAAATCTAACGCTTGTAAACCCGTTTGAGCAATCATACAAGAAAAGTTTTCCCGTTCTAGGGTTTCTCGAATGAGTTGCGCGATCGCTGGCTCATCTTCTACGATCAAAACATTCATCGTTTTTACTGAGCATTAATAAATTCTAAATATGCGTTGCTTAGTTCTTTCACCGCTAATTCTAAAAATTGCTGACCGTGTTCGGGTGTCGCTAAAGCAGGATTCGATCCCATTCTACCATCGCTATAGTTACGACGAAAATCAGCCGCACCATAAATCGGATGACCTGATGCAACTGTTTCGGATAGAGGATAATCTTTAATTGCTTCGGGATAAATATATTGCGTCAGTGCGACTTCAGAAGGGGTAGCATGAGATCCTTCTTGATCTCCATAAAGTTCTTTAGCGAGTTGATACACCGAACGACACATAAACCAGTTCGCTAACTGACATCGCACTTCTATATTTAAACTGGATAAATGATCATATGTTTCGGAAAAAGCAGCTTTGACAGTTGCCATATTTCCCCCATGACCATTAATGAAAAAAAATCGCTCAAAACCCGCTTTAGCAAGACAGGTAATATATTCAGTAATCACTAAAATCAGGGTACTGGGTCGCAAACTCATTGAACCAGGAAAAGCGGTATGATGTAAAGCCATTCCTACATTAATCGTTGGCCCGACCAATGCTTGTGTTACGTCTCCGACACCTTTGGCCACTGCTTCTGCACAAATAGCATCCGTACCAATTAACCCAGTTGGGCCATGTTGTTCGGTTGAGCCAATGGGTATAATAATTCCTTTAGACTGTCCTAAATAGGACTCGACTTCTGTCCAAGTGCTTAAATGTAACAACATTATTGGTTTGAGCGATCGCCCTTATAATCGATGTAACTTTGAGTGGAGACAATAGACTCACTATAACAAACATTCTTAGACAAAAGATTGGATCGATAAATCCTTGAGCGTGATGCTATGACTCAGTTTTTGTTTTGTTGCAATAAAGTTAATCACTGTCTCGCAAGTCACCGCTACCGTCAACATCACCAAATTTCTCGCTAAGGGATAGTCACAGATATCATCATTGACATCTGAAGGAACTCGATAACTTTCATTCCAAATGATTTCAGCATAATCACTCGATAAACCCGTATGAAGACAAGAAATCGATTTACGTTCGCAGTGTTCTTTCACGATTCCTCTAGCTACACTATTATCAAAAGCATCGATGACTAAATTTCCCTTCAGTAAAGATGTAACACTTTCGAGGGTTAATTTATCGGTCACTGCAACAATTTTTACCCCAACTGCACGATACAGATGATTTGCGAGAATTTTTGCTTTAAAAGCTCCCACATCCGAACGATAATAAGGTTGGGTCGATAGGTTACGTTCTTCGATGCGATCGTAATCAATGACTTTTAACTGACTAAAACCTGAACGTGCTAAGTTTTCAGTAATATTAGCACCCAAAGCACCCGCACCACAAATCGCGATCGGATACTTTTCTACTTTTTTCATCAGTTCATTTGTACGATACAGTTGTTCATGAAAGAAAATAGTCATCGGTTAACGGTGTTCGATGACACCGACTAAAGATTGTAAGTCAAAATCTCGATCTTTTCCGCTTAGGCAAATTCCCGAACTAACAACAGTGAGATCATTTTTAGAAATAGCGCTGATATGATGTTCACTATCAGAAGTCATCCAGTTTACTATCCAATAATCCCCATTATCTTGAAATTCTTGTAAGTCACCTCCTCCGAGTTTTAGAGCATTTTTTAAAAGTCTTTCATCACTGTATTGCGTAAATCCTTCTTTTTTTTGAGTCACTAAGTCATAAACAGTTTTGATTTCTGGTGTCATTCCTTTAATCGATAGATTTTGAACAGTGACTAATTGTTTTAGAGAGGATTTAAGCTGATCAATAATTTTAAAATCACCTCTACGATCGACTTCTTCAAACCACCAAGTATGACCATCAAATCGAGCAATAATTTGTTCAAAGCGTCCCCCTTCTATCACAAGATGTACAGGAATCGGTTTAACTTTTCCTAAACGTTGTTTAACATCTGCTTTATTGACTGGATAAGCTAACCAAGTTTTACCCGAAAGACGATACGCTAACCGTAAACGAAATGAGGGAAAATAATCCAAATAATCTGAAATTTGCCATAAATCTGCTTGCTCAACCAGTTTGGCTATTTTCTCATTTTCAGCTTGAAAGATGCCCCATCCTTCAAAATTTTGAGGTTTAGGAGCAAATTTATAAATGATACCTGAGACTTTGGTTTTAACTTTTCCTCCCTTAACGCAAGGTGCAAAAAACTGAGTTTCTCGTAATTGGTTTTCTTGGGCTGCAATTTTTTCTAAAAGTTGACGGATATTAGACATATAGTGACTATTGATGAATTGCTCAAGGTTAGTTTAAAATCAATACATTATTACAATTTTATTAAATACCTAAATATGATCTTTATCATAATGTTGTAAGAACAGCTTTAATCAAAAATGGCTGGATAATTACGGATGATCCGTTTATAATCGAATTTAAGGGATTGCGCTTATATGCTGATTTAGGTGCTGAAAGACTTTTTACGGCTACCAAAGAGCAACAAAAAATTGTTGTTGAAATTAAAGTGTTTAATAGTTCATCATTCATCACAGAATTAGAAAAAGCAGTTGGACAGTATAGTATATATCGAACTTTCATACAGCGTATTCATCCTGATAGAAAAATTTACTTAGCTATTGCTAATGATATTTATTTAGACTTTTTTCAAAGGCCTACAATTCAAGAAATTATTTTAGATCACAAAATTAACTTATTAGTTTTTGACCAAAATTTAGAGGAGATTATTCAATGGATAAATTAAATACCTATCGAAAAGCTATTCAAAAAATTATTAAACATAAAGTTTATCAACCAAGTCATGGACAAATAGAAACTTTGGCAATTTGTGACTTTGAGAACGATAATTATATGCTCATGGATCTTGGATGGGATAATACAGGACGAGTTCATGCTGTTGTTTTTCATTTAAGAATTCAAAATGATAAAATTTGGATTGAATGGGATGGTTTAGAAAATGGAATAACTCAAGAATTGTTAGATTATGGAATTGCAAAAGAAGATATTGTTTTAGGATTCTATCGACCTGAAAGACGGGCTTTAACTGAGTTTGCTATTAATTAGTTTCAGATGAATCAAGCCATTTTGATATATGATAATATAAAGTTACAGACGATTAAAGAAAAAATAGCATGAAAACAGCATCTAATTTAACTTCTCAAATTCATAATGAACAGATAAAAGAGTCTAACTATAAACATTTAGGGATGACTCAAGAAGAACAAATAATGAAAAATCAAGCGGCACTCGATTTAATTCGCTCTTGGAAAAAGGAAACATTAACAGAAGATGAATTACAACAAGCACAGGATACATGGAATCAAGTCAAAAAAATAATTGATGAAAACCGTAGTTATCACTTATTTTCATAGTTAATGATCGTTTTTATAGATACAAGTATTTTAGGTCAGTTGTCTAATCCAAATCAATTATCAGAAATCGTTGAATGTCAGAACTGGTTTGAGCATTTGTTAGCGAGAGGTGTTTATTTTGTTACTTCTGAACTTTGTTTTTATGAATTGAAACGAAGTTTAATTTTAGCTGCTCAGACTGGATATTCTGCTAGAGGAATTAGTAAACTAGATGCACTAAGAAATGTTATTGATTTTCTTCCCGTTACTCAAGAGGTTGCGGAACTAGCGTCACAAATTTGGGCTAAAGCTCGTCAAGAAGGAACACCAACAGCAGATGAAAAAAATATTGATATAGATATTATCATAGCGGCTCATTGGCAGATTCTTAAAAAAGAGTTCCCAGGCAGGATGGTTATTATCAGTACAACAAATGTTAAACATCTTCGTTTATTTGCTGAAGCTTCCGAATGGCGTAACATCAGTTATTAGAGGGAAAGAGGTTCATATTTGCTCTTTCCCACATTTATTTTTACTTATCTTGCCGTACTGGTAAAGGCATCTCCATAATTTCCATCAACAACTCTAAACGAGAAGGACGAGTTAATAGAGGAACCAAGTTTGGTAAAGAATAGTAGTCACCCGCAAAAGTGAAAGTTTCTACAGGTAAATGTTCTTGTTTTAATTGTCGTTCTAACCAGTCATAACTGCTATCGACTCGAACAATTACAACATTAGGCATGACCGCAAATTCACGCGAGTAAGTTTTGTATACTTCTGTGAAGTAGGGTGCTGCATTTTCCCCTTCATCGGTTACGAGAATAATTTGATCAACGATTTGTTTTTTGCGTCGCATTATTTCTAATGCAGTACCGATACTTGTACCCCCATCTGCTTTAATATTTTGAAAAGCTTTTTCCCAGTCGGTTAAATCTTTTCCTGTCGCAGTCACAGGATAGGGAATAGTATCAAACGCATAGACAAATAATTCTGCTTCCGTAATCCCAGAGATCAACGCTGCTAACTGTTTACCTGTATTGATCGCTCGTTGCATTGAACCAGATTTATCGACAAATAAAGCAGTTGCACGAGTAATTGTACCCCGTTTTTTGACTTGTTCGTTGGTAATTTGTTCAAGTCTGGTAACGGTTTCCGTATCCAACTCAGTTACATCCGCAGCAACTTTCGCTTTGAATGCAGAAACACGATCGCTCTTTTTCGCTTCTTCTAGCTTACTATCAATGAGTTGTTTCACTTCAGGGTGATCCATTGCACCTTTAGTTTTGAGTGACTTTAGGTTATTGATCACCTCTTGCGGTGTCATACTATTGATCAAAGCTACCAAGATCGTCGGGGTAATTTGTTTAACTGCACCGACTGCAATCGTATAAGGAATGTCATACTCTACAATCATTCTCGCTTGATCTGCAGCTGTTTCTGCTTTCGCTAACAGTTTTAATGCAGCTAAAGGAGAACCTGCGGGGGGTTGTTCATGAAACAAGATGGCATTTGCACGTTCATCAGGTTTAATGTGCAGTGAAGCGTATAAATGTTTCATTGCATTTTTGGCCCGTAATACAGCACGATCGAACTGAGTCGGATTTTTTTCCCGTACTTTTAGATAACGAGTAACCGCAGTTTTAGCAGAACGAGGTAATTTACCTAGTGTTTGTTTCATGAAGTCTACCACACGAGCCACTTGATAGGGTGGGAACTCTTGTAGCATCATAAAACCTGCGTCACGGTGTTCGGTAAGAGAACTAGTTAACAAGTAGCTAACAAAGACCTCTTTGTGATCTCGTACATCCCCATTTCGTTGATACCAAATTGCTAAGTGTCCGTAGAATATTGGATCAAGTTCTACAATTAATTGGTGAATTTCTTTTACTTGCTCAAGCTTACGGTGAGGAGTCGTTAATAAGCTGTTGAGCATTTCTAAACGTAAGTCACGTTCTGCGGTATTCAATTAAGTAACCTCCATAATACCGTACAAGTCAGGGAAGCTCCCGCTATTAAGGTTCGGGACTGCCGCGTATTACTCCATACGCACCTATCGTTTTTGGTAGAGTATGTAAGCTTCCCCTATCAGGGTACGGAATAAACAGTATTTTTTTAGATGTTTTTTTAAAATCTCGATCGTGTAAGTTAAGAAAGCTGTTGTTTTATACGCAGGATTTGAACCTGCTACCAGTCGTTTATGAGACGAATGCTCTACCTAGATGAGCTAGTATGTAAGCTTTCTTGGTTGGGACACGATCAAGATGGTTTTAACCACCTCGCACAAGTTCAAAAAGCTGTTTTATACAGATTCAGTTTTTCAAGCTGAGTCTCGTTGCAAGAGATAAGTATGTAAGCTTTTTAGGTTGGGGTGCAATGTGATATTTTTTGAAAACGTCGTACAAGTTCGATTAGCTGTTATTTCAACTGCATTTATCCACTGTGCTACAAACCCTAACGGGTTCGGTGGGATTTGAACCCACGATAGTATGTAAGCTAATCTGGTTAGGGTACGATTTGATATTATTCTTGGACTTCACACAAGTTCGATTAGCAATTGATTTACCACTGCATTACCGCTTTGCTACAAACCCTAACGGGATTGATGGGACTTGAACCCACGATTTATAGTATGTATGCTAATCTGGTTAGGGTGCGAAGAATCAAACTTTATATCCGAGAAAGTTTTGCTTGAATCAGCTTAAGTTCTCGTTTGCTACACTGTCTTTTATGTGCTGCATAAACTTGTTTTTTATATTCATCATGTGCAACCTTAGAAGTCATAGGAACCTTGAGAACGACATCTGTCACTACTAAATCAGGTGTGAAATCTTCTAAGGTGATAACATACCAAATTTCATCGATTTTACGATACTGATGATAGTCATCAATCCAAATCAGATCATCTCGTTTTTTGGGTTTCTCGTCGGGACTAATAACCTTTTGTGCTAAACAAAGAATTTTGGTTTCAGGATGGACGTAGAATTCAGTATTAATAGGCCCGAAACAACCCAAATATCCTAGAGGATAACGACTAAAACGATTGTATTTCTTACGATACGGTACTCCGTCAATTATCTCGATATGAAGTTCGACATCACTCCACAGATGAGACAGAATATGTTGACCTGTTAGGGTATTCGGTTTAATCTCCTGACAAAGTTCGCTGTACACTTGATCCCAAGGTTGACCCACTTTAGAACGCAAGAAACGACGTAAAGGGTTCAAATGATCTGAAAGTGATTTAGTTTTATTTCTGACTTTAATCAAATAAGGTCTTAGTAAACCGTCTTCAGTTGCTTCTTTAGTGATTCTATCCAGTTCTTTTTTAACTCCCTTGAGTCTTCTGGAACTACATCTCATCCCACCTCTGGGACGTTCGATAACAATTTCTCCTAATCGATGTTCGCTCATATAACAAAAAATGAGGGGTTTTTAATTAGGGAGGTTCATAATTTAGTGCCTCCTGGTTGACTGCATTTCGGTAAACTAATTGTTTATTACATTTCATTTTTGTAGGCTCCTTTTTTAACCGTAAACTGCTTCAGGTCGGATGATAAAATCACCACTAGGACGACGATTGACTACATATGTATTCAATTGATCGGTATTGACTTCGAGATGTCTGGCGAGTCGTTCTTTAATAGCGCGATCGCTCATATTCTCTGCAATATTCACCTGTCTTTCATTCACATCAAAAGAACGGCCCTCAAAACGTACATGAATCATTGCGCTATCACCTCCATTCAAAATTTATTAAAGGGTTTCCACCTCGTGTAAGTCAGAACAGCTAGTTACTTTTAATCTCCAAGATTAGCGGAGATTGTAGGAATCGAACCTACTACGGCGTTAACCGAACAACCAGTATGTAAGCTTGATCGAGTTAGGACACGCTGTAGAAACTGGATTAGAGGTTTGTTTTCCTCATGTTTTATAATATACTACAAATAATACAGTCGTGTCAATACCATACTACAAAAAGATTTTTGAAGCAGATATGGTATAATTGTACTTAACTGCATAAACAACGATCTATAATTCTCTTTCGTTCGCTACACCCCCTAAATAAACTTCCTCTACAAAGCACTTTAAGCAGTCTGTAACCCATTTGTGTTAGAATTTTTGAGGATTTTGTCTTTGATAAGGCAGATAAAGAATATCAGCCAATTTATAGGAAACTCTATGACCAGTAATTACGGTGCAGAACAGATACAAGTCCTAGAAGGATTAGACCCCGTTCGTAAGCGTCCTGGGATGTATATTGGGACAACAGGCCCCAGAGGACTGCATCACCTCGTCTATGAAGTTGTTGATAATGCAATTGATGAAGCATTAGCGGGATATTGTGACCACATCGAAGTCGAGATTAATGCTGATGGTTCTGTCACTGTAACCGATAATGGGCGCGGAATTCCCACCGATATTCACCCCACCACTGGAAAATCAGCATTAGAAACCGTTTTAACCGTTCTCCACGCTGGCGGTAAATTTGGCGGTGATAGTGGATATAAAGTATCTGGAGGACTACACGGGGTTGGAGTTTCCGTCGTTAACGCTTTATCTGAATGGGTAGAAGTAACGGTATGGCGCGATAAAAAAGTTCATACTCAACGCTTTGAACGAGGCGTACCCATCGGTGAACTACAGTCAAAACCCGATCACGAAACTCGTACTGGAACAAGAGTATCTTTTCTTCCTGATACTCAGATCTTTACAGGTGGCATTGAATTTGACTACAGTACCCTTTCAGGAAGACTGAGAGAACTGGCTTATCTTAATGCTGGTGTTAAGATGACTTTTACTGATCATCGACCTGATGAACCTCATGAAGAAGTCTATTTCTATGAAGGGGGAATTCGTCAGTATGTCGAGTATATGTGTCGAGAAAAAGAAGCACTACACAAAGACATTATATATGTATCAGGAGAGCGCAACGGGATTCAGATTGAAGTCGCCTTACAGTGGTGCATTGATGCCTACAGTGATAACTTATTAGGGTTTGCGAATAATATCCGTACCATTGACGGAGGAACTCACCTAGAAGGATTAAAAGCCGTACTGACTCGTACTTTTAATAACTTAGCCCGCAAACGCAACAAAATAAAAGAAAATGAACCCAATCTAAGCGGAGAGAATATTAGAGAAGGGTTAACGGGGGTTATTTCCGTCAAAGTACCCGAACCTGAATTTGAGGGACAAACCAAAACCAAACTCGGCAATACCGAAGTTAGAGGACTTGTTGATTCAATGGTGGGGGAAAAACTCAACGAATTCTTAGAATTTAACCTCCCCATTGGTGACTCAATTCTTGAAAAAGCCATCCAAGCATTCAAAGCAGCAGAAGCAGCAAGACGCGCTAGAGATTTAGTTCGTAGAAAATCTGTTTTAGAATCATCACCTCTACCTGGAAAATTAGCTGATTGTAGTTCCAGAGATCCCAGAGAATCCGAAATCTACCTCGTAGAAGGCGATTCGGCGGGCGGTTCGGCAAAACAAGGACGTGACAGAAAATTTCAGGCCATTCTTCCATTAAGAGGAAAAATCCTGAATATTGAGAAGACAGATGATGCTAAAATCTACAAAAATAACGAAGTACAATCGTTAATTACTGCTCTTGGATTAGGGATCAAAGGTGAAGAATTTGACCCCTCTCAATTACGATATCACCGCATCGTTATAATGACTGACGCTGATGTAGATGGTTCTCACATCAGAACTCTTTTACTTACCTTTTTCTATCGCTATCAACGTGAATTAGTGGATCAAGGTTACATTTATATTGCTTGTCCTCCACTCTATAAATTAGAACGAGGAAAGAATCATTATTACTGTTACAGTGAGCGAGAATTGCAACAAAAAATAGCTGAATTCCCCGCAAATGCTAATTACACGATTCAACGGTTTAAAGGGTTAGGTGAAATGATGCCCGAACAACTATGGGATACAACGATGAACCCAGAAACCCGAACGATGAAACGAGTCGAGATCGAAGACGCAGCCAAAGCAGAAGAGTTATTTACAATTCTAATGGGCGATCGCGTTGCCCCACGACGAGAATTTATCGAAACACATGGAGCGAGAATGAATTTGACTGATCTCGACATCTAAATGTGTTATTTTGTCAAATGCGGCTAGGATAACTAATTCTGGTCGCATTTTTTCGTTAAATGTTGCATCATTAGAGAACAGATATCAGTCGCTTTAATCGCTGTGGATTGAAGAAATTCTTGTTGTGTAATACAAATCGGCCATTCTTCAGAAAAAGAACTAACACAACCATGAGATCCTCGTATTAAAGAGGCATCCAAAGGAATCACATCCATCAAAGTCCGAAAACCAAGCCGTTTTTTAGCTAGAATAGTCCCAATTTTGAGTTTAGGAAATTTAATCAGAGGATCAATTAGAAGTTCAACAGGATCATAACCAGGTTTACGATGGATATCTACAGTTCGAGCAAAATCTGGAGCTTTTGTATCATCTAACCAGTAATAATAAGTAAACCACGCATCGTCTTGAGCGATCGCTAATAATTCTCCAGAACGAGGATGATCTAAACCATAAGTTTTTTTATTTGATTCATCTAATACTTGTGCGACACCTTGAGCATTTTCTAGCAAATCATAAACCTTCGGGATATAGTCTGGATCATTAATATAAATGTGGGCAATTTGGTGATCAGCGACTGCAAAAGCGATACTGGCACCTGCATCTAGATATTCTAGTCCCAACTCCTCACGCACTTTAAGTAAGCCATTCTCGCGTAACAGACGATTTAGATGAACGGGTTGAGAAACAGGAGTAATACCATATTCAGAAAGAACAATTACCTGAGTATTACGCTGTTCATAAAAATTAATGATATCCAAACAAAGAGTCTCAATATCTGCTAAATCTTGTTGTATTTGTTGTAAATCAGTGCCATAGCGTTGTAAACAGTAATCGAGGTGAGGTAAATAAACTAATGTTAAAGTAGGGCTGTAACGTTGCTCGATCCATTTAGCAGAATCTGCGATCCACTGACTTGATTTAATAGACGTATTCGGGCCCCAAAAATTAAATAGCGGAAATTGACCGAGTTCATCTTGAATTAATGAGCGTACTTGAGTTGGTTGGGTAGAAATATCAGGAATTTTTCGACCATCGGCGGGATACATCGGGCGCGGCGTAATCGCATAATCCACCGAAGAATACATATTGTACCACCAAAAAAGATTCGCACAGGTAAATGTCGGATCGATAGATTTCGCCATTTCCCAAATCTTAGGAGACTGGATCAATTTATTGGACTGTCGCCAAAACTTGATTTCACATTCATCTCGAAAATACCATCCATTACCGACTATTCCATGTTCTGATGGCAATTTTCCAGTCAGATAAGTCGCTTGTACTGAACAAGTCACGGCGGGTAAAATAGGTTCAATCTTTGCCACTTGTCCGCGAGATGCCCAACGAGAAAGTAACGGCATCTGTTCAAGCAAACTAGAAGTTAATCCAACTACGTTTAGAACAACAGTTTTTTGCATATTATCGTTCAATACTTTGTAACGCAAATTTTTTCGTTTCCATGATTTCTGACATTTTCTGTAAAACCCAGCGATATTCCCGTTCAATAGAAGTAAATAAATCTAGCTTCATCGGTGCAGGTAAAACATCCCAAGTGTAGGTTTCAATTTCTAAATGACAACAAGTCGAGAAAGTTTCTAAAAGTTGTAGAACCTCAATAATGTGATCTTGAGTGGATTGTAAAAGTTGATAGTTTTCGATAAAAATAGGAACATGAAAATGAGTACGCCATTCACGAGCAGGCGATCGCTCTAATTCTAATAGGGCAACGATGAGATCTCGATATCGATGTAGGGTACCATCTGCCCGTTGTTCGATGACTTGATGTAAATAAGTTGATTCAGCAAAGGGGCGTAACCGTTCGCGGATCTGATAGCGAGCGCTCTTGGTTAAATCTACCTTGACGGCTGCACTAAGCTGGATCTTACCGATGTTAATTCCAAGGGCTTGAAACCGTCGAAAAACTGTAGCAGGATCTTCATATTCAACTGCAAAGTGACAGGTATCGTAACAAATCCGAATATGTTTTCGTAGGAGATCTTCAGCTTGTGAAAAACTAATTCCACGATTGAAAGCTAGATATTTTTTCCCAATTGGCCATAACCAATCTTTAAAATAATCAATGACCTCTGTCCCATTTTCTAATAATCCATCAGGTTCTGGCTCTAAATCTAAGTGCAGTACTTTTCCCGTTTCCTGCTCAATATGGCTCATTTGTGCCGTTAATTGAGCCAAATTAAGGGTACTAGCAGTCAGAAGCTTTCCGAGAGCTACTTGATTATCATGCCACCAAGGTTTATAAGATAATGGTAAAGTCGAGATGCTCCCCTCAAGTCCTTCTGGTAATAGAACAGAGAGAATTTTAAGTAAGCGTTGGGTATAATTCAAACGATCTTGCTCAAACCAATCGGGTGCATAAACTTGATCTTTGATGATAGAGTAATGGAAATTACCATAGGGAAAACCATTAAGGGTAAAGACGTATAAATCTTGCTCGGCTAACCAGCACTGAAATCGTTCTAAGTGATTTTGTGTCAACAGTTCCCGCGCTGAACGATCTGAAAGTCTTAAACCAACACCAAACGGTGCATTAGGAGAAAGTCGCGCTTTGAGGGATGGTAGATATTGTTCTAAATTAGCGTAGACTTGTGACCAAGTTTCACCCGCATGAACATTAGTGCAGTAGGTTAAATGAAGATTCGATCGGCATTAATTTTCATATGATTTCGGCAAGTAGTAGATTAATGGTGAGTTTGTTCACTGGTTGTATATCGGTCAATTTCTGGTGCTTCTTGTAAAAGAGCGATCGCTTGTTTGTACAGACTCAGATCAACCTCATGGATCTCTATTCCCTTGCCAATTTTTTCTAGCACAGTGATCGTTAACTCTCCTCCTAAATGTTCACGAAATTGTGCTAATCCCTGAAAAAGACACCTAGCAGGATTGAGATCATGATTGATTAATTCAGGGACAAATAAACTAAATCCAATGTTTTTGAGCGTATTAATAATTTTTTGCCATTGGGAATAGGAAATCTTACGCGCAAGATAAGAATAGGTACTCTCTAGGGCAATACCAATAGCAACCGCTTCTCCATGACGCAAACGATAATCGGTCAAATGTTCTAAGCGATGGGCTGCCCAATGACCAAAATCGAGGGGGCGCGAGGAACCAGTTTCAAAAGGATCACCACTATTAGCAATGTGTTCTAAATGAAGTTGAGCGCAACGATAAATAATCTGCTGTATCACTTTTTTGTCTCGGCTGACAATTGCATCGGTATGAGTACTAATATACTGAAAAAAATCAGCGTCTTTAATTAAAGCGACTTTGACCGCCTCCGCAACACCCGATCGCCAATCTCGCTCATCTAGAGTTGTTAGGAAATGAAAGTCATTGATCACCGCATAGGGAGCGGCAAACGTCCCTAAAAAATTCTTTTTACCAAAAGCATTAATGCCATTTTTAACCCCAATTCCTGAATCATCTTGTCCTAAAACAGTAGTAGGAATACGAATCAAGCGAATTCCTCGATGGGCAGTCGCGGCGGCATATCCCACCATGTCGAGCATTGCGCCCCCACCGATCGCTAAGATATAGGAATGACGGCACAATTGAACCCGATCAATTAGAGAATGAAGACTTTGAATCGATTTGGGTTCATTTTTGGCGGCTTCTCCACCTGTAACGACGAGAGGAAAGGTACACAACTGAATGGAATCATTATACCAATCGGTGTAAAGTTGAATGTTTTCAAGTAATTTGGGATGATGACGCACTACTCCAGAATCGACAATAGCGATCGCTTTACGGGGGGATAACCTACCGTCTGCTGCTACTATTTGAGCCAATAAAGGATTATCTAAATCGAATAAGCGTTCGGTAAAATGAACGTTGTAGTGAAAAGTGACGGGGACTTGTTGCTTAATTATCGGAAATGATAAAGAAGCTTGACTGGTTTGCTCAATACTAATTGTCATAATTAATTAAGTGACTGAAAATAAACGGGCTAAAGCGAAAGAAATAGGGAGTAAACTGAGTATCAGAAGGCCTAGTAATACATTTGTAAAACCTGATCCCAAGGTCGCATCTAAAAGGATCAAAGAAATTACGCCTATTTTGACCGCATGACGGATGATGTCTGGTTGAGGATTGATAGTTGCTTTATACCAAGCGGGGAACACTCGTATCGCCAACAAAACCCAAAAGGGTAAAACTGCCAAAAATGTATAGTTAGGTGTCCAAGAGAGAGCTAGTAAACTTATCAGTACAATGCCAAATAGAACTAGAGCGATCGCACCTGTCTTAGATTTCCCACCTGCTACCTCACCGCGACTGATGGTAGTTACAGCAGCGATATAAATGATTGGAATTAAAGCAAGATACCAACGTTGGCTAAATAGAAGCGGAACTGCACTAACGCCTAACAGTAAATTACAACCCCGACAAAGCCCCATGTTCAAAGGCCCTAGTAAAGAATGGTGTTTACTAAAGCGATCGTAAATTAGAGCCAAAACCGCAATCGATAGAGCTAAAATTAGGCTGAGTCGAGAAACTTGGGCGGCGGCTAAAACTCCCATTCCTAAAAGCAGACAGCCGAGTAAAGTTACTGTTGTTATGGAAATGCGATCGCTTGGTATTGGTCGTTCAGGACGTTCAATCTTGTCGAGTTGGGCATCGCAGACATCATTAAAGACCACTCCACCCCCATAAAGACCTGTCGTTGCCAGCAGTAACCAGACTAAAAAGGTGGAATGAGCGAAAACGGCACCTGATACCGTATAACCCGCTAGAATATCGGCCCATGCTGTGACGATATTAGCAGGGCGCATCAGTTGTAAACAGGCTAACAGGTAATCTGGGAGTTTAAAGGATAGTTTTTGAATTAAAATTTGCATACGTTTCTTTTTCGTGTTTCTACTCAATCAAAACGGGATGGCGAGGGGTTTCTGTAACAGGTTTTTGTCCTCGTAAGACCGAGTTACCGCTAAATAACTGTCTTTGATCGACAGGTGAGGGGTTTAACCAGTCCGTTTCTTTCATCTGTCCACTTTGACTGTATGCAGCAAGAGCATTTCCATAACAAACCGCTTGTACTGTGGTTCGAGGGATACCGCGTTCTAACATTAATTGCGCCGTTTTCGGTACAGCTAGGGGATCGCTGATACCCCAGTCAGCACTGCTATCGACAATAATGCGATCGCTACCATATTGGCGCACGATCTCAACCATCCTTGCATTGCCCATTTTGGTATTAGGATAAATGGTGAAAGCTGTCCAAAAACCCCGATCTAAAACTTCTTTAACGGTTTCTTCGTTGTTGTGATCGATAATAACCTGTGTTGGTTTTAGACCATGTTCGAGACAAACATCCATGCTGCGACTTGTACCCGCTTTCTTGTCGCGGTGCGGTGTATGAACTAACACTAAAAGATCCATCTCTTTAGCGAGTTCTAGTTGCAAACGAAAATATTTATCTTCAGCAGGGGTCATGTCATCATAACCAATTTCTCCGATCGCCACTACTCCATCTTTACAGACATAGAGGGGTAACAGTTCCATGACGGCTTCTGCTAAGGCTTCATTATTCGCTTCTTTTGAGTTTAAGCCAATGGTACAGTAATGACGGATGCCAAATTGTCCAGAGCGAAATCGTTCCCAACCAATCAAGCTATTAAAATAATCTTGGAAAGAACCGACATTAGTGCGAGGTTGTCCTAACCAGAAAGCAGGTTCGATGACTGCTACAATGCCTGCATCTCGCATTGCTTGATAGTCATCGGTGGTACGGGAAGACATATGGATATGGGGATCGATATACATCATAAGCTTGAGATAGGATAGGTAATGAATGACAAATTTAAAGGCTTTTTACAAGGTCATTTTTTAGACGATGCTGTATTCGTCGATCTTTGTTGGATGACCTGATTGTTCGACAAGTTGCCAGAGTTGAGGAGGGACACTCCTGTTAGCCGAGCGACGTTCTTGGGCATAATCGAGTAACATAGAAACCAAGCTAGGATTGACTCTTTCATTAAGTCCTTGGATTAACTCAAGAGGACTCCCGACAAATAGAGCTTTTAAAATCATTTGATTCCAAGCAAGGTTATCAAAATACTCGGCAGGATAGGGATTATGTAAAGCCACTGCATCTACTACCGTCGTCATATTTGAGCGCACTCCCTCCGCCGCCTGCAAGCGAAACTGTTCGGGATAGGATAATAAAGGTAAGGCTTGATAGAGGGCGATCAATTCTTCTAGATCAGCAGTAGCAAAAAGTTTCTTGATCGTGTTTAAATAAAAGTTTTGGTTTTCATCTGGCAACGAAAGAATTAAAAAAATTCGTGCCGTTTGAGCAACACTCCAATGACGAGGACACCAGCCAGAACGAAGGGTTTTGATAGTTTCCCAGTCTTGAGAAAGTAACATCAAATCGTCTTTATTAGCATGGCGAGATACTGCACTAAAAGCACCCCACAGCACTCGCTCTGATGCGCCGTTTATAATTTGTTGACTTTTTTGATTAAGCCATTCCCAATTTTCTCGCTCTAGCTGTCGGTAAAGCAAATGATTGAGCAGAGTAATGATATTTGTTTGTTGTTTATTCATTATCATTAAAGATAAGCAATGCCAAATGAGTAAAAGAAGCTTCAATTAACAACGAGCGCATAAATATTAATCTCATGTATTAAAAAATTAAGGACTTAATTGTTAAGTGTATGTCTTACATAGATTGATTTGCACGGTTTTCATTTTTGAAAAAATGTTCATTTAGTAACCCGTCAAACCTCTTTTTTTTAACATTTACTTCATAGATTTTTGTTCTAGAATTAGTAGAATTAATCTAGAGTAATACAACATAGTTGATACTCAACTATTAAAAAAATAGTGAGCAGTAAATTAGTATTTATCTATGTACAATAGTTTATCTACTATATTTCTTAAGAGACAAGCATTATTTTTCTTTTAAGAATGAACATTTTTTGGATTTTATGAAAAAATTAAAATAGCTTGATCGATTCTAATTTTTTTCAATTATTTTAATTGAGGACACATTTACTCAATATAAGTACGTGAGCATAATTAAACGCACAAACAACGAGGGGACGTGGTTGGGCTTTAATCTATGCCTATGAGTCATGTATGATTAAATTGTATTCTACTAAAAGACAGATGTTTTTGAAGTGGCTTATTGGTTAATCAAATCAGAACCCGATGTTTATAGTATTGATGATTTACGGAGCGATCGTCAAACGATTTGGGATGGAGTCCGCAACTATCAAGCGAGAAATTTTTTACGCCAGATGAATAAAGATGATTTCGGATTTTTCTATCATTCTAATGTTTCGCCTCCTGGGATAGTGGGTTTAGTCAAAGTCGTAGAAAGTAATATCATTGACCCTACTCAGTTCGCTCCTGATAGTCCTTATTATGATCCTAAATCATTTTTAGACACGCCTCGTTGGTTTACGGTAAAGATGGAGTTTGTCGAAGCGTTTACGAAGATGATTTCTCTGGAATTATTAAAACAAAAATTCAACCCTGATGAACTTTGGGTGGTGAGAAAGGGGAATCGTTTGTCGGTGATGCCTGTAGAATTAGAAGTAGCTCAGAGAATCCTATCTTTAAAATAATTACGATCGCTGTTGCAATTCGTGATAGGCTTCATAAACACCTTGGACGTTATACCAATTCAAGAAGACTCGTGCTATCTCTAATGCAAGTTGGGGTTTACCCATATCGATAAGCCATTGTAAAAAAGGTGCCATCGTTTTTTCGTTTAATCTTCCACCGACGGAGAGAACTCCCCACAAAATACGATGTATCCAGGTCATTTGTATCATTAAACGGACATCCCAAGTTGGGTGTTTTTCATAAAAAAGAACTCCCATTCGTCCCCGTTGGATTTCTTTATCGATTAAATTGGGGATTTGTTCTAATTTAAAGGGAGGATGCCAGTGATAGCCCACCGCTTCGGGACATTTGATTAATTGAAGTCCAAGTTTTTTTAATCTCACACCCAATTCTAAATCTTCCCAGCCATACAATTGAAAGCGTGTATCGAAGTGTCCTGCTTTTTCTAGCCATTTTCGGGCAATAGCAACATTTCCAGTAGCAAAATAAGCCCTCGAATAATCGGTAATTTTATAGGGTTCAGAAGTTGGATCATCAAAATTACAGGTATTAATGACCCAACCATAGGTAAAAATGCGATCGTTCCCTTGTTCTAATTCCCCTTTGACTAAAGCATCGGCGTGAGACTGGAGAAATTTTTCAGTAACGACCAAATCACTATCGATAAAGATAATCGTATCACCTGTGGCTTTGTCTACTCCTAAATTACGGGCGGCGGCGGGGCCTTGATGATTTTGCTCAAATACTTTAACGTGGGGGTATTCTTGTTTTGAGTTGGCTAACCAATTGAGGGTATCATCCGTTGAACCATCATCGACTACGACGACTTCATAACCTTGTACTTTCTCCTCACTGAGTTGTTGATTTTCTAAGGCTTTGAGACATTTTTCTAAAATCGGTTTACGGTTATAAGTCGGAATGACAACGCTAAAAAACACAGTTTTCTAAGAGTAGAGATTGAACAGTTCTAGGTTAACATTCAAGCGCGATTCTGGTGTGGGGACTTGGAAACCAAGCCCCTACTATTTTAACGCCAAGTCAACAGGACTAAACCAATCACCATAACACTTAAACCGACAAAACCCGCGAGAAATCCGTTAAACTGTTCTTGCTTACTCAGGGATTTTCCTTGGTTTTTGGCGATTATTGCGTGCCAAACATGACCCCCTAAAAAGGTAACACACAGGGCAAATTGAACGGCTGCGAATGTTGTACGCTCATTACCATAGAATACAGTAGGATAAACAGTATCGTTGAACGCCACAAAATAACAGGATGTAAACGCCATGAGTGCGACACCTGCGAGACTGTAGGACAAAATGCCATGACCGTTAAAAATCAATCTCTTTTTGGCCCAGCTAAAGGGTTCGGTGATAATATGCCAGATTCCACCTACAATACACATCACTCCGACCCAAATATGACCACCGATGACATCTTCTAAGTTATTCACCGCAGCCATTCCCAAAGGGTTCCAATGTCCATTAACCCAACCCAAGAGATAACCAAAAATCGTAAAAGGATCTAAAGTGGGATTGGTGATTAAACGAACATTGCCAATAGCAGGGTCATAAATACCACCCCAGTTCATCGCTTTACCGACAAATAATAAAGCCGCTACACCGAGAA
The DNA here is from genome assembly GCF_017312365.1 of Chroococcus sp. FPU101. Taxonomy (GTDB): domain Bacteria; phylum Cyanobacteriota; class Cyanobacteriia; order Cyanobacteriales; family Microcystaceae; genus Chroococcus. The sequence goes on along the minus strand of NZ_BLJI01000001.1, from coordinate 517,480 downwards.
AGAGAAGATGATGTCCTAAAATTAAACTTAACTGTTTAGCATCATTCCATTCATAGTGAAATTTTTTCGCTTGTCCAGTAGCATTTTTAAGAATTGCAGGGCCTCGGAAAACATGAAATAAGCCACCTGCACCCAAGACAGCCGAAGCCGTTAAATGAAGTATTGCGACGACAAAATAAGGATAGGTATCAATAATTGTGCCATTTGCGCCTACTCCCCAACCTAAACGGGCTAAATTGGGAATTAGTAACAATCCTTGTTCAGATAAAGGGAGTTCTGGGTTTAGTTTGGTTAGTTCGACAAGGGTTATTGAACCTGCCCAAAACATAATTAAACCCGCATGGGCGATATGTGCGCCTAATAGTTGTCCAGAGAGGTTAATTAAACGCGTATTTCCAGCTAACCAACTCCAATCATATTGTTGGGGGGTACGAATATTTGCAGTAGTCATAAATCTTCTAGGTTTTGAATGCCAGGAATCAGAGGGCATTTTCCGCCCTCTACAAAATCATTTAAAATGAAGTTATTGTGTGTATATTTGGGGGACTTTTTTTAACCCCCTTTTTATTCTGTTTCAATCGCCGCAGGTTTGGCTTTACCAACAATGGGTTGACCCTCTTTAGGAATTGCTGCATTGTCTAACGCGGTGGTGATGCGTCGGAAATCGAAGCCCATCGCCCGTAAAGCGTGCCAGAGATGTCCTTGTAGGAAGAAAAAGGCAAGGAAGAAATGAGCATTCGCTAACCAAGCGCGTGCGGTATGTACGCCCACAGGTAACACAGCCGTATCTGAAAAATAGGGAACAATGCCTAATTCAATCTTTAAAGGCTCACCATAAAATTCTACGGGGTAAGCTAGGGTGTTGACTGCACAGTAATACGCTGCCACAAAACCAGCTAAGGCAATTCCACCAAGTGAATAGGATAATATCGCTTCACCTGAGAAAATCAAGACTTTTTTAGCCCAAGCTAAAGGAGGTGTAATAATGTGCCAAATTCCACCGGCAATTAACATGATACCGACATAAATATGTCCACCGACTAAATCTTCGAGATTATCAACCGAGGCAAAATGGGTTTGATAGCCGTAGATGGTTAAGGGGTCTAAGGTGGGGTTGGTGACGACGCGGACGGTTTGGGAAGCAGCATCATACAATCCACCAAAGTACATCGCTTTAGCCACGAGTAACAAGGCACCTGCACCTAAAAATAGTAGGTGATGTCCTAAAATCATGCCTAGTTGTGCGGGGTCGTTCCATTCAAAGTGGAATTTACGAGCTTGTCCAGAGGCATCTTTGAGGTCACTTTCTCCTTTAAAGGTGTGAAAGAGTGCGCCTGCACCGAGTACAGCAGAGGAAATCAGATGGACTGCACCAACCACAAAGAAAGGATAAGTGCTAATAACTTCGCCTCCATTACCGACACCTAAGCCTAAAGTTGCTAGATGAGGTAATAAGATTAAACCCTGTTCACCCATCGGTAAAGTTGGATTATAGCGGGAAATTTCAAATAAGGTAAACGCGCCCGCCCAAAAGACTATTAAAGCGGCTTGGGCAACATGGGCCGAGATGAATAAGCCTGAAAGATTGGCAAAGCGAGCATTACCCGCCCACCAGTCATACTTTACATTGGGTCTTCCGTATGATTGCATTGAATCTCCTATTAAGTTGTGTTAACTCTGTTTGGCTTGATTGTGCCTTATCTGTCTGCCTTTGTACAATTATTGCTAATAATTCTTAATAAACTAATCAGCCTAAAGAGAGAAGTCATGTTTATAAGTCTTGCTGAATCTAGTTTTGAGAATTCAATATCATTCTTAATTAAGAATAAATATTATTAGTTTTCCTTGTAACTTTTCCTTAACACGATTAAAATTACTCATCTAACGCGAACTATTCTCAATTATTTGTCAAGATCCTGTAAGCTGATTTTAAACTTATTGAATTTTATTCTCAATTAGATTTTACAATGACAACGATTACAGAAGCTTCCGCACCGATTAACAAGGGCTTACAAGATATCCCTTGGTGGGCGGGTAATGCTCGTCTAGTTGATATTTCTGGTCGATTATTAGGTGCTCATGTTGCTCATGCTGGCTTAATTGTTTTTTGGGCTGGGGCAATGACGCTTTTTGAACTGTCTCGTTTTGATGTCACTGCACCCATGAGTGAACAAGGATTAATCTTGTTACCCCATCTAGCCGCGCTTGGTTTTGGCGTGGGTGCTGGCGGAGAAGTGATTAATACTTATCCGTACTTTTTTATTGGCGTATTACACCTTATTTCGTCCGCTTTTATCGGATTTGGCGGAATTTTTCACACGATACTTGGGGCTGAATATTTAGAAACCAAGTATGATTTTTTCGGTTACGACTGGAAAGATACGAATAAAATGACTACTATTCTCGGTTTTCATCTGGTTCTGTTAGGGTTAGGTGCATTTCTCTTAGTGGCTAAAGCAATGTATTTCGGGGGTTTGTATGACCCTGCGGTGGAAAATGTTCGAGTCATTGAACAGCCAACTCTTAACCCAGGTATCATCTATGGTTATCTTTTTGGGACGGTTGGAAAAAATTGGCTTGCAGGAGTTAATAACCTAGAAGATGTTGTTGGGGGTCATATTTGGGTTGGTGCGATGCTCATTGCGGGCGGTATTTGGCACATTCTTACTAAACCCTTTACTTGGACACATCGTCTCTTTGTCTGGTCTGGAGAAGCTTATCTATCTTATAGTTTAGGTGCATTGGCATTAATGGGCTTTATTGCGGCCTATTTCTGTGCCATTCATACCACCGTTTACCCAGAAGTCTTTTACGGTTCGCCACTTTCGATTAAATTAGGTCTTTTTCCTTATTTTTCAGCCGATAACCACAATGAGGTTACCTCGCGGACTTGGTTAGCGAATGCTCACTTTTGGTTAGCTTTCTTCTTTCTTCAAGGCCATATTTGGCACGCTTTACGTTCTGCTGGATTTGATTTTCGTAAAGGTCGAGTTGACCCTGCATTAGTTCCGACACAACCGATTTAACTATCTGACTTTTGTTGAGATTTAGTAGCTCTGTCCATTCCCAAACCTAATCTGAATCTCAACTTTCCTCTTTTATTGTACCTATTTTTGTGAGGCATAAATATGACTGCCGTTATTGATGAAAGTCCCTATCGTTCCCGAATTCCTAGCGTTGGTTGGTGGGCGGGGAATGCTCGTTTTATCAATCTTTCAGGAAAATTACTTGGCGCACACGTAGCCCATGCTGGTTTAATTGTACTGTGGGCGGGGGCAATGACTTTATTTGAATTGTCCCGCTATAACTCTGCACAACCGATGTACGAACAGGGTCTAATTATTCTGCCCCATCTCGCTACATTGGGTTTTGGTATCGGTGAAGGAGGTCAAATTGTTGATACCTATCCCTATTTTGTTATTGGTGTTGTACATTTGATTTCGTCGGCGGTTTTGGGTGCAGGAGGGCTGTACCATGCGTTATTAGGGCCAGAAGTTCTCGAAGAAAATCGCACTTTTGCGGGATTTTTCGGCTATGACTGGAATGATAGCAGTAAAATAACGACTATTCTCGGAATACATCTGGTTCTTTTAGGAGTAGGTGCGTTTTTACTGGTTTTTAAAGCGATGTTTTGGGGTGGAATTTTTGACCCTTGGGCTAGTGATAGTGGTATGGTACGCGTTATTACGAACCCACACCTAAACCCAGTAAAAATCTTTGGTTATTTAGTCGGTGCATCAGGTTTTCAGGGAATGGCAGCCGTCGATAACCTAGAAGATGTGGTAGGCGGTCATTTTTGGGTGGGTACGCTATGTATTCTCGGTGGTTTATGGCATATGGCGACTAAACCTCTTCCTTGGGCGCGTCGTGTCTTAGTCTATTCTGGGGAAGCATATCTATCATATAGCTTAGGTGCGATCGCATACATGGGATTTTTGGCAGCCTATTTTGTCACGGTTAATGATACGGTTTATCCTGAAGTTTTTTATGGCCCTGTTGGTTTAATTGAAACTGAAACGGGAGTGGTTTCTGCCAGAGGTTGGTTAGCAACGTTCCATTTTGTCTTTGCTGTAATCTTTTTATTTGGTCATATTTGGCACGCCATTCGCTCTCGTGGTGAAGCAGCAGGATTTGATTTTAAACGCGGTGATACAGTCGTCAAAGTTGCTGGAAATCCTTATAACGGAAATCTATTAACACCGATTAATTATTCTGACTTTACCCTGTCTCTTTTAAAGAATTTACCCATTTATCGACAAGGTTTATCGCCTTTAGCCAGAGGTCTAGAAATTGGCATGGCTCACGGCTATTTTATCTTGGGGCCTTTTATTAAATTATCGCCTTTACGAGATACTGAACAAGGAAATATAGTTGGTTTATTATCTGCTTGTAGCTTGATTATTATCATGACTGTTTGCTTATCCATTTATGGAACAGTTTCCTTTAAAAAAGAAGTTCAACAGGGACGATTAAGCTATGCTACAGCTAATCCAAATATACCCGATTCTTTAAAAACAGTCGATGGTTGGAGTCAATTTGCGGCTGCTTTTTTAGTGGGAGGAATAGGTGGAGCCATTTTTGCTTATATGCTGTTGACTAATCTGGGTTTATTACAATCAATTAGTGCAGGACAAATTTAGATTTTTGATTATTGTAGGGGTTGGGTCTAAACAGTAATCAGTCATCAGTCATCTAACAAATCAAGATAACTGATGACTAATATTTATGGTGGGAAATAGCCACCCAATAATTTTTATTTAAACGAAAAAAATATCAAAAAAGTTATTGACATAATTTCTCATTTAATATAATCTAAAAATAGAGATTCACCGCAATCATTCATCGGTTTATTCTCAAACTAAATTCAAGACAAAAGCCAACAACCTAACTTGATTTAGTTAAATAGAACAGTTTAAAATTTAATTAGAAAGAGGGCGAAAGCATCAAAAGATAATTTTTGGCTAACTCCGTGTCATGGAAAAAAAATCAAACCTCATTCAGATTTTAAATTTCTGTCTATCCTCCTATCTCAAAAAAACTTGAATGATTGCTGAGTGAATCTCATTTCTTCATTACACACAAATGCTCTTAGAAATTGATATGGCTAAAATCGGACTTTTTTATGGAAGCACAACGGGTAAAACACAAGACGTTGCAGAAACAATTCAGAAAGAACTAGGCGGCGATGATGTAGTAGCCATGTATGATATTGCTGAAGTCGAAGATAGCGACTTTGAGCAGTATAGTAACATCATTATCGCTTGTCCTACTTGGGATATTGGTGAATTACAAGCCGACTGGAGTGGGTATTATGATGAACTAGATAACATTAATTTTAGTGGAAAAAAAGTCGCTTATTTTGGAACAGGGGATCAAGTTGGTTACTCAGAAAACTTTCAGGATGCCATGGGTATTTTAGAAGAGAAAATCACTGAATTAGGTGGTAAAACCGTAGGACATTGGTCAACAGATGGCTATGAATTTGATGAATCTAAAGCTGTTAAAAATGGTAAATTTGTCGGATTGGCTTTAGATGAAGATAATCAATCAGAATTGACCGCTAAACGAATTAAATCTTGGGTATCCCAATTAAAAGGTGAATTTGGGATTTAACTCTAAAAGAGGGTGTATTTAAGCTATTGACATCAAGTATTCTATTTGAGGCTCGTTATTAGATAGGGAGATCGTAAAGTTACAAGATTAAATCCTTTAAATAATCTTAGTTTCTTTGCAGGTTCTCATTAACTCTCTATCTTTTTTCTTATTTATATTACTTAAGAATATGTTGCTACAAATCATCTGTAGTCTCTTGGCATGGCTATTAGTTGTGCTTAGTCTCTTTAAAATTAGACAAGTGACTGTAAGCGGACTAACTTATGTCAAAAAATTACATCAAGTTCCTTGCTCTGGCTGTGTTTATTTTACAGGGGATTATCGTCTAAAATGTACAGTAAATCCTTATATCGCCTTATCCGAAGATGCGATTAATTGTCGAGACTTTGAGGCAATTGTTGAAAGTGAAAAAATACCTAATGTCGTTTCGGCTCAGTGTAATTGTTCTAGAATCAAAAGTAAAATGCTATGAAAAACCAACCAGAGGCTGTTTGGATCAATGCTAATCCGAGTTTTAAGGTTTTTGAAAATCATCTCATCAATCATTTGGCAACTCAGAAAACGATCGCAATATGGGAATATATCCAAGAACCCGATGAACCGAGTTCTCTTGAGATAGCCTTAACTCTACTGCATGATTATTTTAAAAGCCAAGCAAAACCCGTTCATTTACTTGGACATGGTACTGGAGGACTGGTAGGATTATTATATGCTCGTCGTCATCCCGAGAGAGTCAAATCTTTAACGCTTTTAGGAGTCGGTGCAAACCCTGCAATTGATTGGCAAGTCCATTATTATGCGATGCTGCGTCTGTTTCCCTGTAGTCGGGAACGCGTGTTAGCGAAAATGGTACATAATCTATTTGGGGAGCAAAAAATCTCGCAAACGAAATCACTGATTAAAATTCTCGAAAAAGATTTACTTACATCACCATCGCCCCATTCCTTGTATCAAGAAGTGAACATTTCCCCTGAAAGTGTCGAAGTTCCTTTATTAGTTTGTGGGAGTAAAGATGATTTTATTGTAGATCGCAATAGCTTGTATCGTTGGGCAAGTTGGTTAAAAAATGGCGATCGTATTTGGGAATTTCCTGAAGGTCATCACTTCTTTCACTATTTTTACCCAGAAGAAGTCAGCCAGCAAGTCTTAAATTTTTGGCAGACTTTATCACAAAATACTTTAGTGATTAATTAATTTCATGACTAGGTAAAGGAATTAGATCATTTTCTGCATAAGCTGTCTCTAACCAGAGTTCTTTAGCCTCATTAAAATTATTAATCGTTTCTGCTAAAGTTTCACCCTGTGTTAGACATCCTGGTAAATCTTTAATTTCAGCAACATAACCTCCTTCTGTATCTGAATAGAGAGTTATCGCATAGGGAAGATTCAAATAATAATTCAAAGGATATTGATTAATTTGGTTATTCTGGTTCAGAGTTTTCATTATTCCATTCTCTCAAATTTAGAATCTCAATAATTTTTACAACATATATGCCTTTAACTTTCTGTCCACCCTTTTTCGGAATAGTTATTTGTCTACCTTGCAAATCTCGAAATATATGATGGCTCCCTTTAGAACGTTTTTCCTCAAAATCAAAAGCCTCTAGAAGATAGCGTACATCATCAAAGTTAACATCAGGGATTTCTTAAGAAATAGCTCAACTAACTTTTTTAATTTACTCATACCATAATCTTACAACTGAACTTCTTCTCTAAAGACTCCTGTGATACGGTAGCATGGAGCGATAGAAGTATTCATGCAATAGGCTAATTCCGATGTCATCGATGATTCGTGAAGTTCATCAACAACTAATCAATAAAGAACGTACCGCCCTTGAAGTTACAACAGAATTCTTAGAGCGCATTTCTGAACTAGAACCCAAAGTCCATAGCTATTTGTGCGTCACCTCAGAACAAGCCATTGAACAAGCCAAAAAAGTAGATGCTAAGATCGCCAACAATGAAACCATCGAACTCTTAGAAGGAATTCCGATCGCAATTAAAGATGTATTGTGTACGACAGGTATCCCCACTACTTGCGGTTCCAAAATTCTCGAAAACTTTATCCCACCCTACGAATCTACCGTAACCCAAAAGCTCAAAGAGATCGGGGCAATCATGCTAGGGAAAACCAACCTCGATGAGTTTGCGATGGGAAGTTCAACAGAAAATTCAGCCTATCAAGTCACCGCAAACCCTTGGGATTTGTCGAGAGTTCCAGGGGGGTCATCTGGTGGATCTGCGTCGGCTGTAGCAGCATCAGAATGCGTTGTCTCGCTTGGAACTGATACTGGGGGTTCGATTCGTCAACCAGCATCCTTTTGCGGTGTAGTGGGCATTAAACCCACATATGGACTTGTTTCAAGATTTGGCTTAGTGGCTTATGCGTCGTCTTTAGATCAAATTGGGCCATTTTCTCACACCGTCGAAGATTCAGCGATTTTATTGAATGCGATCGCAGGATATGATCCCAAAGATTCCACATCTTTAAACGTTCCGATTCCCGACTACAGCCAATTTTTAAAACCAGATCTTAAAGGTGTCAAAGTCGGTATTATTATGGAAACCTTTGGGGAAGGATTAGATCCCGTCGTTGCCCAAACCGTACATCAAGCCATTGAACAACTTAAATCATTAGGCGCAACGGTTCAAGAAATTTCCTGTCCACGTTTTCGCTACGGTTTACCTGCATATTACATCATCGCACCCAGTGAAGCATCTGCTAACCTCGCCCGTTATGACGCGGTTAAATATGGTATCCGAGAAAAAGCTGATACTTTGCTTTCCATGTATACCAAAACTCGCGCCTTAGGTTTTGGTGATGAAGTTAAACGCCGTATTATGTTAGGAACTTATACGCTGTCGGCGGGGTACTATGATGCGTACTATCTCAAAGCCCAAAAAGTACGCACCCTAATTAAACAGGATTTTGAAGCCGCATTTGAGCAAGTCGATGTTTTAATATCTCCGACTGTACCAACAACAGCCTTTAAAGCAGGTGAAAAAATCGAAGATCCGCTTAGTATGTATTTATCCGATTTAATGACGATTCCTGTTAATCTTGCTGGTTTACCCGGAATGAGTATCCCCTGTGGTTTTGATCAACAAGGGTTACCCATCGGTTTACAAATGATTAGCAATGCTTTACGGGAAGATATTTTATTCCATGTTGGCTATGCGTATGAACAGTCTACCGATTGGCATAAGCACAAACCTCCGCTAAAGTAGTCATTAAAATATCGGGCTATATTGAGGACGATCTACCCCCCATGACCACGTATCTTCTGTTAAAATTCTTGCTGACTGGTGTTAGTGTTGGTTTTGCAGCCTATCTCCTACTGTGTTTCGTCATCTATCTGATTCAAAACCGCTTGATTTTTGTACCCAGTATGAAACTTGAAGCGACTCCTCAAGATGTAGGATTATCTTATGAGGATGTTTGGATCGGGGTTCGGAATTGGAACGGAAAAATTGAACGTCTTCACGGATGGTGGATACCTGGTTCAAGTGATGATGTTTTGATCTATTTTCATGGCAATCGCGGTAACATTAGCTATAACTTAGGGAATGCCCAGTTATTGCATCAGTTAGGCTTTTCGATTCTCATGTTTGATTATCGAGGCTATGGGAAGAGTGAAGGAAAATTTCCTACTGAAGCTGAAGTTTATCGGGATGCACAGGCAGCATGGAATTATTTAACTCTAGAACGAGATATTGCAGCAAACCAGATCTATCTCTATGGTCACTCATTAGGGGGCGCGATCGCAATTGATTTAGCCATTCGTCAACCCTGTTGTGCAGGTGTCATTGTCGATAATACTTTTACGTCTATGCGTGATATGGCGATGTATCAGCCTGTCTATCGCTTCTTTCCAGCCGATCTAATTTTAAATCAACGCTTTGATAATCTTAGTAAACTAAAATTGCTACGAGTTCCCCTACTCCTCTTACATGGTACAGATGATCGTCTAGTCCCACCGACGATGAGTCAAGTTTTGTATGAGACAGCCACCGTAGCGAAAAAAATCTTCTTAGTTCCCTACGGAGGACATAATAATTTATTAGCCGTTGCTGGTGAAGAATTTAATCGTGTGATTCAAGAATTTCAAATTTTAGCCCGCAAAAAGCCACGTTTACCCAAAAAACGTTCTTAAGTAACAGAAATTCCTTCTATAGGCAGTGCAGTCATTTTTCTGATTTCGGGCTGTGTTCGCCTTTTTTAGTATTTTTTTTCATCTATAACTTATGGCGCATCAATTAATAAATCTTGGGAAAGATAAAAAATAATTTTTTAATCTATAGACTTAATATTTGGGATCTAATTTAATTTAAACAAGTATTATGACTGCCAATAAAGAAGGTCAAGGTAGACATAGATTGGCCTCTGAAGAGGCTGAAATTCATCCGACTGGAGATCCTCAAAAAGCAAATCAGGGTAGACATAGTTCGGCTTCCGAAGATGTTGACATTGATTTAACAAAAGAACTTAAAACAAGTTCTCAAGGTAGAGATAGTTCTTATGATGAAAAAGAATAGTCATTAAATTATTTTTTTTCTTTCTTCAGAGAGAAGTAATCATAAAAGTTATCCACTACAGTTTAGTTAATGTAATTTAGATTTAAGGATTATAGAATCATGAAAGATCAAAAACTTGAAAGCAAAGAATTTAGTAATCATGCAACTGCTCACGAATTAAAATCACGTCTAAATAATGGTGAACCTGCTTTAACTATTATTGATGTTCGTGATAGTGAAGCATTTAGACAAAGCCGTATTCAAGGTGCTATGAATGTACCAATGGATAACTTATTAAAAACAGCAGAATCTAGCTTAGAATATAATCGTGACATTTATGTTTACGGTGCATCTGATGAAGAATCAGCAGAAGCGGCTAATATGTTGCGTCAAGCTGGTTTTGCCAGAGTTGCAGAACTTCAAGGCGGAATTAATGATTTTATTAAAATTGGTGGAAGTGTAGATGGTATCGCAACTAATGAAGATGCACCCAGCCCCGATAATTACAACGTAGTTTCTCGTTTAAATCAATTTGCACAAGAAAAGCAAATTGAGAATACCATGAAGTAAAAAATCGGTGATAACTAATTTTAACCTCTCTTCCTGCCTCTCTAATATATAAAAATATATTCCTTATCATCCCCTCTCCTCATAAGGGAGGGCTTGGCTGAGGTGGAAAGGGAAAAGAAGGCGGGAAGAGGTTATTTTAACAAATTTGATTCATACATTTGTTCATGTTTTAATTTCAATTCTAAATATTTTTGATTAGTTTTGGCTTCTATCCATTTGAGTTTAAAAATTTCAGCAGATTGAGCTTTAGTTTCATCAAGTTGGTTAGGTAAAATTTCTTTTCTAAGTTTTTTTTGTTCGTCTAAAGTTGCAGCTTTTTGGGGATTCTGTTGATACTTGCGACCACTTTTATGATTAGCATAACGCCGCGAGCGCGTATAACCCATTTGTAAGAATTTTCGAGCCATATCTGCGCCAATAAAATCATCTTGTTCTAAATAATTGAGAAATAGTTGATGAATTTCCTCACTAGATTTTTTAGCAATTTCTGGTGTTTTAAATCGCCAGTAGGGTAATATTTCAGATTTATAGGGTTCTACGAGTAAAACTCCCTGTTCGCCTTTACCAACTCTGTAAAGTTCTGGTGAAGAACGAAAATCAATATTTTTAAAATCTAATGAATAATCAAAAGCGGCCACAATTTTTAAAATAATTTGCTACGTTATAGATTAAATTAAAAAATAATTAGCAATTCTGTCATCATCCATAAGTTATACTTCATAAATTGGATTTTAATTAATCGTAAGAGGTGGGCAATGATCAAACTAATTGGACTGTAGCTTCGGGTAAAGCACCTTGCATATTTCCTAGCCAGTCGATGAGGTTTTCGAGTTGTACTTGAGGTTTAACTACTCCTAAACCGCGTACAGTAACTTTTTTAGGAGTATAGACAAAACGCGATTTTAAATGGGGCGGTAAGTTTTCGTGTAATAATTTCCATGCGGGTTCTTCCATCGGTGTTTCTAGGCTCACGTGTTGTTTCCCATCGCTTTTGATCTTAGAAAAACCTAATGATTTAGCCAGATGTTTGAGTTCAATGACTTTAAATAACTGTTCAACAGGTGAGGGTAAAGTTCCGTAACGATCGCTCAAATCGGCCGCAATTTGTGCTAAATCTTTTTTCGTACTCGCGGTACTAATTGCCCGATAAGCATCCATTTTTTGCTCAACATCGCGAATATATTCAGTCGGAATAAAGGCTGTGAGTTTTAGATCAATTTGTGTATCATCGACTTTTGGAATTTCTTGACCTTGAATTTCTCGGATCGCTTCTTGTAACATATCCATATATAACTCAAAGCCGATCGCTTCCATTTGTCCAGATTGTTCGGCTCCTAATAAGTTCCCGACTCCACGTATTTCCATATCTCTGGTTGCGAGTTGATATCCAGATCCCAGTTGTGTAAATTCTTGTAAAGCTCGTAATCTAGCCCGCGCATTTTCGCTGAGTTCCCCTTTATTAGGATACAATAACCAAGCATGAGCTTGTATCCCTGAACGTCCGACTCGTCCTCGTAATTGATAGAGTTGAGATAAACCGAATTTTTGGGAATCTTCCACAATAATCGTATTAACTCTGGGAATATCTAACCCTGATTCAATAATTGTCGTACAGACTAGGATATCAGCTTCTCCATTAGAAAACGCTAACATCGTGGTTTCTAGATTTGATTCGTCCATTTGTCCATGTGCGATCGCAATTCTCGCACTTGCTACCATCTGTTGTAATTCTCCTGCAATTTCTTCAATTCCTTCGACTCTGGGAACAACATAAAAAATTTGTCCCCCGCGATCTAATTCATTGCGAATAGCCGTTCTTACTACATCTGGATTATACGCCGAAAGATGGGTTTTAATTGGACGACGCGACGGAGGAGGTGTGGTAATTAAACTCATTTCTCGTATTCCAGAGATCGACATATACAGCGTTCTTGGAATAGGAGTTGCAGTTAAAGTTAAAACATCAACCTGTGTTTTTAAGCTTTTGATTTTCTCTTTTTGTGCCACTCCAAACCGTTGTTCTTCATCGATCACCAATAATCCTAAATCTTTGTATTGGACTTCTTTACTAAGTAGTTGATGGGTTCCCACTACGATATCTAATTCACCTGTTGCCAAGCGTTTAAGAATATCTTTTCTTTCTGAAGCAGTGCGAAAACGATTTAGTAAACCAATATTAATCGGATAGGGTGCAAAACGTTCTTTAAGAGTGTGATAATGTTGCTGAGTTAAAATGGTTGTCGGGGCTAAAAAAGCGACTTGTTTATTACCACCAGTTACGGCTTTAAAAATTGCTCGAATGGCTACTTCTGTTTTCCCAAAACCCACATCACCACAGACTAAACGATCCATTGGTCTTTCGTTTTCTAAATCTCGTTTAACATCTTGAATCGCTTTAAGTTGATCGGGGGTAGGTTGATAGGGAAAAGAGTCTTCTAGTTCCACTTGCCAAGGGGTATCCATTGGATAGGCAAAACCCGTCTGTTGAGAGCGTTTAGCATACAAATTCATCAGATCAACAGCTAATTTTTTGACGGATTTACGGACTTTCGTTTTCACCGCTTCCCAAGATTTACCCGTCATTTTATGCAGTTGTGGTGGTTGGTCACTGGTATGGCGATAACGTGATAAATTATCCAAAGAATCCGCAGGTACTCTTAATAGTCCATCTGCATACTCTATAACTAAATATTCCCGCGATCCTAGCCCTAATTGTGTATCTAAACTCTCCAGTTGTAAAAAACGTCCAATTCCATTATGTTTGTGTACGACATAATCACCTGGACGCAATTTATTGACATCAACTTGAGTAGATGCAGCCCGACGACGCTTACGGATGTAGCCAGCTGTAGCTAATACGTGTTGTCCAAAAAACTCCCGATCTGTAACAACAACAATCCGAAATGTAGGTAAAATAAATCCTTCTAATTCGGCTAATCCTGAATATTTAACGGCTACGGCTGTATTTTGATTAATCAGTTTATCAATCGCGGGATAATCTTCAGGATTTGGAATAAATTGAGCAGGACAATCGTGTTCTTGTAATAATGAAACAGTGCGAGACGGTTGGGCAGAAATTAGCCAAGTTGCATAACGATTAAGATTAAGTCCATTATAAACTTCCCGTTTTCCTCGGATGATTTCTGCGAGTTTAGCAAATTGATGTGGAGTAATGGGAATCGAACGACTTGAGAGATTAACACCTGTTGAATTAGCATCAGTTAATTCAGATAAATAAAGATTTAAAAATTGTTGGGCTAGTTTTAAAGAACTCTCAAAAGAACGATGAATTTGAGGAACAGGATTTGGGGTATCTTGCCATTGTTCGATGATATATTCTAACCAACGATCGCTATGTGATTCACATTGTTCGACTTCATCAAAAACACATAGGGTTTGTTGAGGTAAATAGTCGAGTAAAGAAGCAGGATTTTGGAACGCTATTCCTAAAAAGCGTTGCATTCCTTTAGGATAGTTACCTGTTTCGAGTAAATCTAATTCTTCTGGGGATAAATAGTTTTCTAACGTCTGATGCTGTTGGTTAATGGCATCGACAATCATCGGATTAAAACTGGTGGGTGTTAGGATTAAATGATCGATTACATCGAGCGATCGTTGTGTAGCGGGATCAAATTCACGGATCTTTTCTAATTCGTCGCCAAACCATTCTAAACGGATGGGTAATTCGGCAGAAACAGGAAATATATCAACAATATCGCCTCTGCGACTCCATTGGCCCTCTATTTCAACTAAATTAACCCGTTCATACCCCAATTTAGTAAAAGCTTGATCGAGATCTTTGGCATCTTGCGTCATGCCGAGTTTAAATTCAAGACAGTAGGACGCAAAAACATCACTCGGTGGAAGGTGTGGCTGTAAGGCTTTTTCAGTAGTAATGATCGCAAAATTCCCTTGATCATTTCCGACACCTGCTAAGACCTGCATCTGTCCCCAAATCATCTCTGATTCGGGGTTATATGGCTCGTAGGGCGACGCTTCCGAGGTTGGATAAAAATTTACACTCTTCCACCCCATCGCCTCTAATTGAACCGCCCATCGTCCAGCTTCTTCAAGGGTTGCACAAACTACAAATAGATTTTGCTGTAGCGATCGAGCAATACTAGAAGCCACAATCCCTTTAGGAAGTCTCGGAATGCCTGTAAGAGTCAGCGATTGGTTTTGCTTTAATTTCTGGATCAGTTCAGCCGTGAGAGGAGATTTTTCAATGTTGCGGATGACGGAAGCGAAGGACATAGATTGAGGGTGGATAATACTTCAAAAAAAGACGACCGTAGATATGTAATAGCTTACCTATTTTTCTTAAGCTTTGGGGATAAACCCACCCTAATAGATCGACAAAAAGATTTTAAACTTGATAATTTCTACAACATTTGACTTATTTTGAAATCATTATAGGGGCTTGCCCTCAAGCCCTCATCATTTTGTAACGCTAAAAATTGATGCTTATAACCAAATCATTCTCCATCGACATGAGAACGATATTCAACCGATGACAGGGTATCTGCTAACTCATCATCTGGGTTTTCCACCCTGACTTTCAGTAACCATCCTTCACCATAGGGATCATCACCAATAAGTTCGGGTGTCTCAATGATCGTTTCATTACGTTGGACGACAGTACCTGAGACGGGGGGATAAAGTTCTTCAACCGCTTTAACCGATTCAATTGTACCAAAACGTTCACCGACATCTACAGAGTCGCCTAATTCGGGTAATTCGATAAAAACAATATCCCCTAGTTGGTCAATTGCATAAGCACTAATTCCTACAATAGCAATTTCGCCTTCTAAACGGACATATTCATGTGAATCCAAATACCTTAGATCATCGGGGTATTCTAGTTCCATACCAATTCCTCAATCTCTATATTTTTGGGATAAGTTAACCATTGTTGTCTTCGTGATGGTCATCCAGACAGGATTAGGCTAAGATGATTACCTTAAGCATAAAAAATTATATCTTTGAGATCCCGTCTTGGCCTAGGGGGATGAAACAGATTATGCTGAAAGAAAAATTAAGTTAGATTGCTATGAGTCAAGTTCGGTTGACCTATCCGCTTAAATTTTGGCAAAATCCGTCATCTTGGTTCTATAGTCTTTGGAAATTTTCTCGACCTCATACAATTATTGGTACCAGTTTAAGCGTTTTTGCTCTCTCTTGTATTGCTTTGGCATCCAGTCAGCATCAATTAACAGTAAAGACTTTTTTTCAAGTGTTTGGTGTTTGGTCAAGTTGTATTCTAGGAAATATTTATATTGTTGGTCTGAATCAGTTAGAAGATATTGAAATCGATCAGATTAATAAACCTCATTTACCGCTTGCTAGTGGTGAGTTTACTAAACAAACGGGTCAAACAATCGTTATTCTTTCAGGAATTTTATCTTTAATTCTAGCTAGTTTACTCGGTCAATGGTTATTCGCAACAGTTAGCCTTAGTTTAACTTTAGGAACTGCTTATTCTTTACCACCTTTTCGTTTAAAACGGTTTCCTCTCTGGGCTGCTTTTTGTATTTTTACGGTTCGAGGTGTGGTAATTAATTTAGGTTTATTTCTCCATTTGAGTCAGCTATTTTCAGGACAAGCTTTTTTACCGCTTTCGATTTGGCTATTGACGCTTTTTGTTTTAATCTTTACTGTGGCGATCGCGATTTTTAAAGATGTTCCCGATTTAGAAGGCGATCGGCAATATCAAATCACGACTTTTACTTTAATTTTAGGAAAGGAAAAGATTTTAAAACTGGCTTTATGGATTATTAGTTTTTGTTATTTAGGAATAATATTAGCTGGAGTTGTTCAAGTTCCACAAGTTAATTCATGGGTTTTAATTTTTGCTCATCTATTTCTGCTCGTTTTGCTTTGGTGGCGGAGTCAAAGCGTTAATCTAGAAGAGAAAAAAGAAATCTCTCAATTTTATCAGTTTATTTGGAAATTGTTTTTTTTAGAATATTTAGTTTTTCCAATTGCTTGTATTATTCAATGAAAAAAAGCTATTTATTAGGCTCATTATTAACATTATTTATTGGGAGTGCAAAAGCTCCTAGCTTTAATCAAATTAATCCTAATCTGTTGTCAGGTAATATTAATCTTAAACTTAAACAAGGGGTGTGGCGAGAGTTAGATAAAAAACTGATTTTTCAAGATATCAATTTATATTTATCCTGTGAACAGAGTAAATGTCAGCCGCAAGTTTGGGGATATGCACCAAAATTTAACCCAGATGTCGATCATCAAGGAACCGTAAAAGTTACTCAAAAAAATAATGCTTGGTTATTGAATGTTGATCTAAATATTCTACCCTCACCTTGGAGCAAAACATTAGAAAATGCTCAATATACAATCGAATTAGTTCCAGCAAAAGATCAATTACTGGGAAGTTATACAGGAAACTATAATGAGCGAACTTTACAGGGAGAAGTGACAGGAATCATTACCCCACTTTGGCCAAAACCTGTAGCGAATTTCCAACCGATTCAACTGCAAGAACATCCTCGCCTTATCTTCCGAAAAAATGAAGTTTCTCGTTTACAAGAAAAAGCCAAAACACCAATCGGAAAAGCGATTCTTGCACAACTCAATCAATCCCTAAAACAACCGATTGATTATGGTGGTTATGTTCCTAATGGTGGCTACCACGCGACAGGATACTGTTTACAAGCTGTCTTAAATGAAGATGCTAAAAGTGCCGAAATAGCTTGGCGAATTGTCGAAAAATCGATGAATACCCCAGGAAATAGAATACTTGAACACTCAGCCGTCGTTGCGGGTGTCGCCTTAGCATACGATCTGTGTTATCAACAATGGGGAAAAGAACGTCAAGAACAAGTCGCTACATGGCTGTATCGTCAAGCGGATCAACTTCTCAAAGGAGATTCACCCAAAAAAGGGGGCTGGAATAGTACGCCTTGGAGTAACTGGCAAGCTAGGGCTAGAGGTGCATCTGGATTAGCGGCTTTAGCAATTATAGATGATCCGTTACTAATCGATGAAGCGACATTAAAACGACAATCTCCACTCTATCTAGCGCAACGTTCCCAACAAAATATTAAACGATATTTGACCACTGCGATCGGTAATCAGGGTTTTGGTACAGAAGGGGATCACTATAGTACAGAACCTTGGGTAATTTCTGTGATTCCTTTCCTACAAGCAACACAGAAGGTTTTAGGGGAGGATTTAGTGACTGATACTAATGTAGCTTGGATGTTACCCCATTATGTTATGCGATCGCTTAGTTCTGATTCCAATTTACCCATTGCCACCTATGGGAGACATCGCCATTATGCTGGTAAATCTTTATTTGCGATGGGATTGGGTTTAGTTCCAGAATCTATGTTACCCGCCGTGATGTGGGTGTTTGCTCGTTCAATTGGGGAAGATGGGGATCGCAGTTTTGGTATACAATCGCCTTATGAAGCAGCCTATATCTTAGCGGGTTATCCTGAATCATCTAAATTGACCAATCCTGCCGAGATTTTCGACCATACTCTTGTAGATGAAGAAAAGGGATTTTATGTGTTTCGGAATCGATGGCAAGATAATGATGATTTCATCGCAAGTATTTATACTCTACAGCAACCCTTAGCTGAATCTTGGAAGTTTCCCGATGTGGGTAGTTTTCGGATCTGGGGTTTAGGGGGACGTTGGGCAATTCCTGGCTCGTCTGATGGACAATGGGATGATGAGAATGTGGTTGTCTTGCCGAATGTTAAACCTTGGCAAACAGGCAAATCAATTGTTTTTCAGTCGCGTCTCGATGGTTCGGGAATTGTGAGTGTACTGACAAATCCGATCGTTCGCCCCTTAAGTGATCCACTTGTGGGGGTTCGTTCGATTCGTTCCTTTGCAGTCGATTATAGCGGTAAGTCAGGTTCACCAGGGTTATTTGTCGTTGTCGATCAGTTTATCGGTTCAATCAAAGAAAAAGAATTTAAAGAAAAAATTTGGGTAATGCACACAAAAGAACAAGTGTCAATCAAAAATAATACTTTTACCCTTTTATCAAATAATGGTGCAACAATGCAAGGAACCTTTATCACTCCAAAGTCAGTACAAATTTACTTACAAAAAACAGCTACAGGTAACAAGATTTTAGCCAAAGGTGAGGATCACTTTTTTGTGGTGATGACAGTCCAAAAAGGTAAAGCACCCGCAGTTAAGGTTACGGGAACGGGATTAGATGCACAGGTAACTGTCGGAGGGCAAGAAATTACTTTTGTTAAAGATAAGATTGTTTTAGCAGATTTTTAGACAGGGGATGTGTTATTCTAGATATTGACTCGGACTTATGCGATTACAACGCTCAAATCTTGTCAGGGCCGGAAGGCAGCAGCAATACGGGATGCTTGTAGTAGGCGTAATCTCCGGGTCTTTTGGTTTTTGTTAGACAAGATGATTGGTATATTGATTGGTATAGGTTTCCTGCTTACATTAGGAATTCCTATAGCTTCCTTGTTTTTTAGAATAGTCGTCAGTTTGACGGGTGGTTATAAAATACCTTTAGCTTGGACTTTTAGTTACTACTCGGCTCTTACGGTTGCCTTCACGTTTGCTTTTACGTTTACGCTTACTTCATATTTGCGCTCAGTTGATACAACTTGGAAAAATCAAATTAAAATAACTCTGTTTCCTACGTTTTTAGCTACCTGTTTAGGTTTTGCTTTTGGTTTAACCCTAGCAAAAGCAGGTGTTTTAGGTGATCCTTTAGAAGATCCATCACACGGTCATGTTCCTTCTGTAGATGCAATTTTTTGTGCTGGTGTGGGTACTGTTTCTGGGCTAGGATTAGGTTTGGGCAATGGTAAATGGGTACAAGTTTTAGCAGAAAGTGGAGTAAATTTTAATCTTGCCTTGTCACTTTTTTTGACGATTACATTTATCAGTATTAGTATTGCCTTGTATTTTGGTTTATTCTTATGGGAAGTTGCCTCCGTTCTCTTTAGGGAAATTATTAAAAACTGCTTAGATCATTCCTTCGTCTCTTCACTACTAATTAAAATTACATCTTCATAGATTGAATCGACTACACACCGAAGATTGATGCTATTTAATTCTAATTCTTCTCCTTGAGTATAAGTATATAGTTCCCAAATTCCATGAGCATTAAGACGAAAACACTCAATCATCATCTGTTCTGCACTGACTAATACATATTCTTTTAAACTTGGAATCTGACGATAGTTTTGAAACTTTTTACCCCGATCAAAAGCTTCTGTGCTTGGAGAAAGTACCTCAATAATCAAACAAGGATGCTCAATAACTTTTATTGCTTGTCTATCTCTTTCATCACAACTGACCATCACATCTGGATAATGAAACGGCCCTGCTTCTGATATTCCAACTTTAGCATCTGTTCCTAAAACTTTACACTTTTTACCTCTTAAATGGTTTTTGATTAATGTTGCTAAATTGATCGTAATTTCATTATGAGGAATAGTCCCGCCAGTCATGGCAAAAACTAGACCATCAATATACTCGTATTTAATCGGTTGTTGTTCCTCCCAAATAAAATATTCTTCGGGAGTCATGTAATAAGTATCTTGAATAGCAACCATAATTATCCTCTAATACTTTATTTATATTTTAGATGGCGTTCCTATTTTCAAGCCATGAGACGGTTATATTCAAAATAGATTTTAACTTTACATCCCTATGAAAACCGAAAAAGAAAAAATGATCGCGGGTGAACTCTACAATTCTTTCGCTCTAGAATTAATTGCTGATCGCCTTCAATGTCGTTTACTCTTAAAGCAATACAATGATTCTCGTCCCGATGATACGGAATACCGTCAAGATATTCTTAAAAAACTCATTGGTACCCAAGGTCAAAATTTTTGGATTGAACCGCCTTTCTATTGCGATTATGGTTTTAATATAACAGTCGGCGAGAATGTATATTTTAATTTTAATTGCGTTGTTCTCGATGTTGCACCTGTAATCATTGGTGATTCTGTTTTAATTGCGCCTAATGTACAAATCTATACGGCAACTCATCCGCTAGATTGGACGACTCGCTCACAAGGATTAGAATATGCTAAACCAATTACGATCGGTTCTTATGTTTGGATCGGTGGTGGGGTTATTTTGTGTCCAGGAGTGAAAATAGGCGATCGCAGTGTGATCGGTGCGGGAAGTGTAGTAACAAAAAATATTCCAGCCGATGTAGTTGCGGCTGGAAATCCCTGTAGAATTATACGAACTCTAACTAACTAGCAAAGGCACTCTTGACTTTTTCTACAATTTGTGCTATTGGTTTTTGATTAGCTAGAAAAACATTAGCGCAGTTTCGCCCAGGCATTCCCGAAATAGAGCCACCTGGATGAGTTCCCGCACCTGTGAGATACAATCCTTTGATCGGTGTTTGATAGTTGGCGATCTCTGGTAGGGGTCGGAATAGGATCATTTGTTCTAAAGTCATATCAATATGATAATAATTGCCGTTATAGGCTCCTAAGCGTTCACCCAGTTCGGCGGGACTTTCGACCTGACGCGCTATTAAAGCATTTTTGAGGTTGGGCGCGTAATCAGCCAATTTATCAAGAACGCGATCGGCTACTTTATTTTTTAGCTCATCTGTCCAACCTGTGCCATTTTGACCCGTTCCTTCAAGACCTTCAACTTCATAGGGGGCGAAAAATTCGATCCAAAGAGTATGTTTTCCAGGTGGTGCCATCGTCGGATCGAGCGTGGTTGGTTGCACCACATAAAACGAAGGATCAGAGTCTGGAATTCTGCCAAGATTCGGTTCTTGGTGAGCGATTTCCACCTGTTTTACTGAATCTGCAATCAAAACCGAGCCGATTAAATATTCGTCTTGATGTTCGTGATGTTCAAAGCGCAACGGTTCAGAAAGGGCGCAATCAATTTTAAGAATTGTTTCGTTATTATTGACAATTCGACGATCTAATCTTTCTCTAAGATTGGGGTCGGCTGAATCGACATCCGCAGTATCCATCATTTGTAAAAATAAGCGTTTTGCATCAATATTCGAGATTACACCGTGTTTCGCTCGATATTCTTGCCCATTAGCTACTTGTACACCCACTGCACGACCATCATCGACTAGAATTTGTTTAACGCTTTGATCGGTGAGAACGACACCACCATGCGATTTAACCAGTCTCAGTAAAGCGTCGACTAATGCACCTGTACCACCTACGGGTCTAGCCATTCCAGGGTGATGACGCATTGCCATCATCATCGCACCGATCGCTAAATTTTTCTGAGAGGGGGGCGCACCGAGTTCAGATGCTAATCTAGCTAGAGGAGCTTTAAGAAATTCGCTATCAAACCACTCATTTAGTAGATCTTCGGCACTGGTGAGCATGGTACGGAATAAATCAAGCGTTCCGTTTGGACTACCCATCACTGAAAATAGATCTTGAATTTTTTTAATGTCGTAGTTTCCAACAATATCTAATAAAGATTTAGGAGGCGCATTAAAAATAGGAATAATACCACTAATTAGACGTTGCCAAAAATCCATATATTCAGCATACTTTTTCGCGTCTCTGGAATTAAAACGTTCAATCTCAGCACAGGTTTTTTCAATTGAGCGATGTCCTAAAAAGTATTTACCATCTGGGTGAGGACAGAAGACAACGG
This sequence comes from Chroococcus sp. FPU101, assembly GCF_017312365.1. Lineage (GTDB taxonomy): Bacteria > Cyanobacteriota > Cyanobacteriia > Cyanobacteriales > Microcystaceae > Chroococcus. The sequence goes on along the minus strand of NZ_BLJI01000001.1, from coordinate 495,160 downwards.
GATCACAGAATAAATATTTGAGTCCGTATTTTTCTAATTCTAATTCTTGAACCACAGGGCCTAAATGAATAAATTCATGATCGATCGCACAACGATTGAAGCGAAATCCTGGGGCTTCTTGTGGCATTATTTCTTCTGTAGTAGCTGCTCCACCTGGAACAGAACGCTTTTCGAGGAGTAGAACGCTGTATCCTGCTTTGAGTAGATAAGCAGCACAAGTTAAACCATTGTGACCTGCACCAATGATAATAATATCGTAATTTTCCATACTAGATAATCAGAAAAGAATTTTAAGTAAAATGTGAGCTTTTAAATACGGATCGAAGACAGGAAAACAAGCAATTTTTCACTGATGGGTCAACATAACAAAGAATCAAGATAGTTTTCTTTTTCTACTACATCATACAAGAGTTAAGGCTTAAGATATTACTCAAGTCTTAATCCTCCAGACTGTTTAGTAAAGACAGACACTTAATCATCGTTGTTTGCTTTTTTTGAGAATACCGTTCCAAATCACTAGGATCTAGTCTTCAGCCAGTATCTATTTGTCATATCTCTACTTTACTAATCTTTACTTTGTCGGTAACCTATCTATTGTTAGAGACGAAACTATGCCTAAGGGTGAATCCTTTATTAACTAAACATAAACTATATGTCAAAAATTAGCATTCACCTGTACTAATTCTCGGTAATCGATGTTTGAAACTACATAAAATTTCCCAAGAAATTGTACCTAAAGTCTTAGCCCAATCATCAGCACTAATTGAATTTTCGCCGTCTTTGCCAATCAATGTTACAATGTCGCCGACTTCTACATCAGGCAAATTAGTAACATCTAGCATGATCTGATCCATTGTAATGGCACCAATTTGAGGAACGTATTGTCCTCTGAGCAATACTTTGAGACGGTTTGACAAGTTGCGCGGCACTCCATCAGCATAACCAATACTTACCACTGCGATTTTTGTTTCTCGTTGAGTAATATATTGATATCCGTAACTGACTCCTGTTCCTGCGGCAATGGTTTTAACCTGAGTAATTTTGGCTTTGACTTGTAAAACAGGTTTAAGATCAATCGTTGATTTTAAATGGGGTGCAGGATAAAGCCCATACATCGCTAGTCCGACTCTCACTAAATCATAGTGTAAAGAACGATCGCTTAAAACCGCCGCAGAATTAGCTAAATGCAAACAAGGAATTGAAATACCCATCGCTTTAATCTTCTCAATTGCATCTTTAAAGCGTTGTTGCTGCATTTTCATGACAGTTGGCTCTAGCTCATCGGCTGTTGCTAAATGTGAATAGATACTTGCAATCTTTAAATAAGGTAATTGGTGAACTAATGTTACAAATTCGGTTGCTTGATGCCATAATGTGCCTAGGCGAGACATTCCAGTATCAAGTTTGAGATGAACCGATAAAGTTTGTTCGAGTTCAGCCAAGGTTTTAGAAAAAGTAATCGCTTGTTGGAAAGTACAAATAGTCGGTTGTAGTTTCCAATGACAAAGGGCGGCAATTTCTTCGGGGTTATTGACGGCACCTAAAACGACAATAGGGGCGATAATACCTGCTTCTCTAAGTTCTATCCCTTCTCCTAAGGTGGCGATCGCTAATCGAGATGCTCCATATTGTAAAGCAGTTTGAGCGACTTTAATGGCACCATGTCCATAGGCATCCGCTTTCACCACTGCCATCAATTCTGTGTCTGGAGACAAAAAAGCTCTTAGCTGTCTAACATTATGAGCTAATGCGCTTTGATCAATTTCTACCCAGGCCCGTTGACGAATAATTTCTGAGAGTTGGTAATTATAACGACTCCTAGTAACAACGGTGGTAGTTGGTTCTTGACTCAACACCATATATTTCTCCTTACACCTACACCTACACCCAATTTAACCGAAAATCAGTTAACGCTTAAGATAGACACAAAATATCATAAGTTCCCTAAAGAAAAAAGGGATTTTCTTGGATTATAGAATTAATTAATTTTTAAATCTTGCGGCGCAAGGCAGTTAATACTTTGGTGAAAATGGGAGGAAGGGGGGCTACTGTTTCTATGGTTTCTTTTGTTACAGGATGTATTAAGATTAATCGATGAGCATGAAGCATTTGACCAGGTAAATTGATCCCGATGGAACGATCCGAAGAATAAACAGGATCGCCTAAAATGGGATATCCTAAATGACTGGTATGCACTCGTATTTGATGAGTTCTTCCTGTTTCTAGACGAAATTGCATGAGGGTATAGTTGCCAATTCGTTCTAGAATTTGCCAGTGGGTCACCGCTTCTCTGCCACCTTTTTCGATGGGAATAACTGCCATTTTTTTCCTGTCAATAGGATGACGACCAATGGGCAGATTTATGATACCTGTTTCTGTTTTTGGAACACCATGAACAATAGCTAGATATTCTCGTCTTGCGGTTTTAGCTTTGAGTTGAGCTTGTAAATTAGCTTGAGCAAAATCGGTTTTTGCAACGACTAAAACCCCTGTTGTATCTTTATCAAGTCGGTGGACAATTCCAGGTCTTTGTACTCCACTAATTCCCGCTAAATCAGTACAATGAAATAATAAAGCATTCACTAAGGTACCTGAATCATGTCCTGGGGCGGGATGAACCACCAACCCCGCAGGTTTATTAATAATAATCAATGATTCATCTTCATACAAAATATTTAGTTTTATATCTTGGGCTTCTACGGCTAGGGGTTCACTCGGTGGGATAATCAGATGGATACGATCGCCTAAATTTACTTTAATATTTTTATCACTACAAACTTGACCATTGATAGTCAGTTGTCCTTGTTCTATTAATTTTTGTAAATAAGAACGAGAAAAATCGGATAATTGCTCAGATAACCAACGGTCTAGCCTTTCTTTTCCCGAATCTACCTGTAAATCAATTTCCATTCTTTTACATTTAATAATCAAAATAAAGACGCATCATCGTGCGCCTCCATCTCTTATTATGACCAATTTAACAATCTTATTGAGGTTGTACGGGTTGGGGTTGTGGTGTTGCTTGGGCTAACTGCATCGACTGTAACAAATTATCTAAAGCATATTCTAAATGTAACCCCGCATCGACAGCGACCCAACCTTGAGCCGTCAGATGTCGCCATTCAAAGTGTAAATGAGGCCCCGTTGATATACCTGTACTCCCCACTCGACCAATGACCGCGCCTTGTTCTACTTTCTCACCTGGTTTAACATAAATTTCTGAAAGGTGAGCATAACGCGATTCTTGGGTACCGTCGAGGTGACGTAGAATCACCATTAAACCATAACCTCCCACCCAGTCAGCAACAGCAACATCACCAGAGTAAGCGGCTAGTACAGGAGTTCCAATCGGTGCACCTAAATCAGTGCCAGAGTGCATCGCTGTTTGTCCACTGACGGGATGAATACGCCAACCAAAAGCCGATGTAATTGCTGTGGGAATGGGAATGGGAAACAGTAAATCAGTACGTTTGTTTTCAGGTGAATTAGTTTCTGTCGGACTCATGCGAGTTGCACGTTGATATTGTGGCATCGGTTCGAGGGCAACTCTCGGTGAACCTGCACCCAAATTCAACGCAACCGTATTAACTGAAGATGTTTTAGACGGAATGGGAGAGACAGCCAGAGAAACGCCATTAATTCGCGGTGCAGCAACTCTAACGGTCGTATCTGAGCGAAAACGCCGTGCTGTAGACCGTATCGGTTGAGCAGTTCGATAAGCTTTCGGTGAACTCGCAGCCACTAGGTTAGTTGAGGGTTGAATTGTGCGAACAGTTCTCGTCGGTTTAGCTTTTGCGGTGACTGCACATTGTCCACTTACTAACTGTCCATTTTGAGAAACCGTCTGACAACCCTTTCGACGTTCAGTTATGACGCTTGCTTGGGTGGCGTATAAGACGGTCTAGCATAGTTAGTTGTATCAATATATTGATTTTTGCCCGTTTCTATCGGTTGAGGGGCTAAAGTGGCTCTGGTGGTTCGATGACTTTCGGGTTGCACTAACCGAGTGGTGGGCTGTGTCGCTTGTTGATTAAGGATTTTCGGGGCAGTTAATTTAACGGGTGATGATTCGGGGGAACTTACAGGAGCTTTACTGCTGTCTGGAATGACAAGTACATCACTCGTGCTGGCTAAAGTTGGTGTCGTGGGAAGGATTAAGCTACTTCCGACTATTCCTAAACTACCGAATACACTTAACCAAAGTTTAGGGGCTGAACTTTTTTGACTCATATGCTGTCTCACTTCTCACGACTGAGGATTTACTATAATTTTATTTTTATATTCACTGTTTTAAGAGGGTTTTACGAATCATACCCCAGACTTATTGTACCGACTGGGAAGCAGATTTCCGTAGATGCGCTAGGAGATTGTAAACAAACTTTTAAAGCTCCTTGGTGGTTTATACCGATAATAACGCCATGACAACCATCTAGGGTAATAGTTTGTCCAAAATTTTGTAAACACTGATTATAAGCAAGTATTAATTCTTCTATACCTTGTGATAAGTAAAAATCATAACTTGATAATAATCCATCAATTGCGATCGCTGCTAACTGTTCCAAAGACACAATCGAACAATCTTTTAAACTGTGTAAATTAATGCCGATTTCGGGTACAGTATTAGCCCAGTTAATTCCAACTCCGATTACTACTTGTGTAATCTGATCTTTATAGACCTTAGTTTCAGTTTTAATCCCCCCTAACTTCCGCTTCTCTATTACTAAATCATTCGGCCACTTTAACTTTACGGAAATATTATATTTTTCAAGACTCTGTACCAAGCCAACACCACTACAAAGCGTGAGATGAAAAGCATCTGCTACCGCTAAATTTGGCTTGAGGGCTAAAGATAAATATAATCCCCCCTGCAATGACTCCCATTTACGTCCCCATTGCCCCCTACCTGCGGTTTGTTGGCTTGCAATTACAACAAAAGGTGTTTTTTTTCCTTTTTCTAATAATTCCCATGCGGTTTGATTTGTAGACTCTAAGATGTCATAAAGATGAACCGTAACAGGTGATGAATGTAGGAAACTTTTTAGTTGTTGTTGATTCAAATTCATCGTTATGATGTTTTGTAACGAATTTGTAAAGAAAAATATCGTCTTGAGGTTGAAATCGTGATTGCATCTGTCAGTGATCTTCGCCAAACCCAAAATACAGCTTGGCAATGGCAAACGTGGCAAGATTTACCCTATTTAACTTGTAATTTACTGTCTCCTTGGCCACATGGATTCTTTACTCGTTCATTTTACCCCCATGCACCACAAGATTTAACCCCAATCCTGTCAAGCGATGCAGAAGTTTATCGCGTTAAACAAGTTCATGGTAACTGTGTTCTCACGCCAAAGGAAATTGAACAAGCACAAAGCGAACCGTTAGAACATGATTATCCCCCTGCTGATGGGATTATTACAACACAAACTAATCAAGCTATTTGGGTTGCTAGTGCCGATTGTACACCTTTGCTGATTGGAGACGTCAAAACGGGTTACACTTCGGCTATTCATGCAGGATGGCGCGGAACCGCCCAAAAAATTGTCCCTCAAGCCATTTCTCGTTTTTTAAATTTTGGTAGTCGTTTAGAAGATTTACGGGTAGGAATGGGGCCCGCTATTAATGGAACAGTTTACCAAGTGACGAATACTGTTGCGCGTGAAATTGGGGCAAGTCTGATGATGGATACTTCAGATGATATTTTAACGGCTTTGGAAAATATGCCTGATTCTCCGTTGTTAAGTGATGCTTTCCCTGGACGAGTTCGGATTGATGTGCGTCGGGTTAATTTTCTCCAATTGCGACAATTAGGGATTGAATCTGAACAAATTGCGATCGCTCCCTATTGTACCTATCAACAGCCCGATTATTTCTTTTCTTTTCGTCGAACTAAAGAAAAAAAGGTACAGTGGTCTGGAATTGTCAGTGTTTGATTGATAAGGGTTTGGTCGTCAAACCCCTTGTCTCTTAAATTTTATTTTTTCACTTAAAACAATCTATTTTTTCAGGTGTTTTATTAGATAGATGATCTTAAACAAAATTTAATTACGCTCGGCAAAATGAGAGGATTTTTAGAAAGATTTAATAGCTTAGAACTTGGTATTTTAGATAAGATTTCTAAAGCTCGTCTTAATTAAATAATAAAAATTAAGAATTATCTAAAACTACCGAATAGAACTATGACCGCAGAATCACAACGACTCGAACAAAATACGACTGGTCAGGTTGATTGGTATAAATGGGGCCCCTATCTGAGTGAACGCCAGTGGGGAACAGTGCGGGAAGACTATAGCGATGATGGGAATGCTTGGAATTATTTTCCACACGATCATGCGCGCTCGCGGGCTTACCGTTGGGGCGAAGACGGATTGGGTGGGATCACCGACAACCATAACTTACTCTGCTTTGCACTCTCCTTATGGAACGGTCAAGACCCCATCCTCAAAGAACGGATGTTTGGCTTGACTAACCCAGAAGGGAATCACGGCGAAGATGTCAAAGAATACTACTTCTACCTCGATAGTACGCCCACTCACTCGTACATGAAGTATCTCTACAAATATCCTCAAGCTGAGTTTCCATACAAGGATTTGATCGAAACGAATGGCAACCGTGATCGCTATGAACTGGAATATGAACTATTAGACACAGGGATCTTTGATGATGATCGCTACTTTGATGTCTTTGTGGAATACGCTAAAGCCGATGCTGAAGATATGTTGATCAAAATCAGCATTGCCAATCGAGGCCCCGACGCTGCTACCCTTCACTTATTACCTACCCTGTGGTTTCGGAACACTTGGTCTTGGACAGATGGTGGCTCTAAGCCTGTTATGACAAAATATGAGGGAACAGGCAATAGTGTAGTTCATGCTCAAATCAACGATACCCTGCTCAATCAACACATCAAAGATTATTACTTTTACTGTGAGGGTGTGGTTCCGTTACTGTTTACAGAAAATGAAACCAACAACGAGCGAATATTTGGTACACCGAATGCCAGCCCCTATGTAAAAGATAGCTTCAACAATTACATTGTAAATGGTCAATCTGATGCGGTTAATCCTATCAATATTGGCACTAAAGTCGCACCTCATTACGAAATCACGATTGGGGCTGGGGAGACGACAGTAATCAAATTGCGCCTTTCTAAAAACGAGCCGAATCAAATGGGAGATCCCTTTGGCTTTGGTTACGAGCAAACGTTTGCAACTCGCCAACTAGAAGCAGATGAGTTTTATGCAACGGTGATTCCGCCAGCGATTCTGGCTAATAGCGATCGCGCTAATGTGATGCGGCAAGCCTTGGCAGGGACGATGTGGACGAAACAATACTTCTACTACGATGTGGATGTATGGCTCAGGGAGCGTAACATTAATCCTTGGACGCAAACTGCTCACAGGTGGCACGTGCGGAACAATGATTGGTTTCATATGCACAATGATGATATTATCTCCATGCCCGACAAGTGGGAATATCCTTGGTATGCAGCTTGGGATTTGGCCTTTCATGTAATTCCGATTGGTTTAATCGATCCAGCCTTTGCCAAAAAGCAACTCTTGCTGATGCTAAATGAGGATTATCTGCACCCAAACGGTCAAATTCCTGCATATGAATGGAACTTTGGTGATGTTAATCCACCTGTACACGCTTGGGCAACTTGGGAAATTTATACCCGTGATCGTGGAATCAAAGACGGTGAAGGCGATATCGATTTTCTCAAGTATGCCTTTTCCAAACTGGTGATCAACTTTACCTGGTGGGTCAATCGCAAAGATGCAGGAGGTAACAATTTATTTCAAGGTGGTTTCTTAGGACTAGACAATATTGGTGTATTTGATCGTAGTGCCAACTTGCCTACAGGTGGACACATCGAACAAGCAGATGGTACCGCTTGGATGGTGTTCTTTAGTCAACGGATGTTTCAGATTGCGGTTGAACTGGCACTCCACGATCCTCTCTATGAAGACTTCGCTATTAAGTTTTTCAAACATACCATGTGGATAGCTGGAGCGATGGATCGCTTTGGAGAACATCATGACGAACTGTGGGACGAAAAAGATGGCTTTTTCTATGATGTACTGCGTCTACCTGATGATAATTCCACGCGCTTAAAAGTACGATCGCTTGTCGGTTTATTGCCGTTGATGGCTGTTTCTGTTTTCCCAGGTGAAGCTTTTGAAAAACTGCCAAACCTGAAGCAAGAGATCGAAGAGTTTATTATACGCCATCCTGAATTGATGCAGAACATCCATCTTGTCACTACACCAGGTGTGCAGAACCGACTGAAGCTGTCTATTTTGAACGAAGATAAACTGCGTCGGGTGCTTTCGCGGATGCTAGATGAATCGGAATTCTTAAGTGATTACGGTATTCGCTCTCTTTCTCGTTATCATCTTGAAAATCCCTATTACTTCCATCATGAAGGACAAGAGTACAAAGTGGGATATGTCCCTGGTGATTCGACTTCTGGGATGTTCGGTGGTAATTCCAACTGGCGTGGCCCGATCTGGATGCCGATGAATCTCCTGTTAATTCGAGCATTGCTTCAATACTACACCTACTACGGCGAGTCCTTTAAGGTTGAATATCCTACAGGGTCGGGTGAGTACCTATCGCTTTTTGATATCACCGAGTGTATCAGCGAACGAATTGTTAGCATTTTCCTTAAGGATGAGTCCGGCCGCCGTCCCCTTTATGGGGCTGCCGAGAAATTCCAAACTGACCCGTACTGGCGAGATTTGATTCTGTTCTACGAATATTTTCACGGAGATAACGGGGCGGGAATTGGTGCTAGTCACCAAACAGGATGGACAGCCTGTGTAGCCCGAATGCTCCAAGCTATAGGATTCTTTACTAAAGAAATGTTGTTGGAGACCACCAGCCCTGGAGAATTATCTAAGTATGGGTTTAAAGACGTGAAGGGTGCAGTAACAGAAGCCTAATTGTCTAGAAACGACCGCGCAGGTTATTGGGGTGAGAAATGCGTAAGCTTTTACATTGAACTTGGGCATTCTCAAACCCCAACGACCTTTTAATCCTCTAACATTTTTAAACAATTATCCTCCGATTAATTGCTGCAAACTGGTTTTGACAAAATGAGTCGCACCATACCACAGTTGAGCAAAATCAATTCCAGAGGTATATTGTCCTAAGTTTAATTCTTTGCCTAAGCTTTGGACAAAACGGGTAATCGGTCGTAGAACTTCACTCGGTTCAATCCCAAACAGAAATTTTAGCAATAATAAAGCAATCGCGATCGTAAAAGCAATACTTAACGCACTTCTGAGAACACTCATCAACCAACCGAATAGAGTCGCCGCTACAAAAAGTGCAATGATAAACAAGATTAAGCTCATAGGGACTTTTCCAAAAAATAAATGTTTGTCACTCTATACAATGAAAGCGAACTGAACCCGTCGCATCAATGAGCAACATGGCTTATTGAGTGATTGTATACATATTAGATTAGCAATCTAAATCTGATGTCAGGAAAGCTTGACTAATCTCTTTTTTTCATTTCCTCAGTAATAAACAGACTGACTAAGCGAGAAACCGAAATCGCCACATAGAAAACGCCGAGCATTGCTTCTAGAACAGATAAAACTTTAGTAATTCTAGCCACAGGTAAAATATCGCCGAAGCCTAGTGTTGTTAAAGTTGTAAAACTATAATAAATGGGTTCAAAAGGAATATTTTGATGATTTAATGGAGAAATATAAAACGATTTTTCATCTAAAAAATAAATCATCTCATATAAAAAACCAAACCAAATTCCAATTAAAAAATAAATACAGATTCCTCCTTTCAGAATATCGTCATTAACCCGATCAGCCTGTGCTACTTTTTCAGCAATTAAGTAAATAGCTAATCCTAAAAAAGATAAATTAATAATTCCAATAAGAAAAACTAAAAAAGGTCTTCCTAAAAAACTGGGTTTGGTTTCAATCAAAATTTGCGAACAAAGAGTTATAACAGCAAAACTTAAATAAGCATTACGATGAAATTTCTTATGAGGGTAAAAAGTATGAATAACACTATAGATAAAAATGACAAGAATCAAACTTAAAATAATTCTGACAAGACTACTGTAGAACCAAAATGAGGACGCAAGTGCTAAAAAAACGAGAACAAATAAAAGCCGATTATAAAGATTGTTTAAAAATTTTTCTTGAGTCATTGAAATTTCACTCAACTAAATACACAATGTCGAGCTAAAGACTTTTGTAAAAGTTGATTATATTCTTTGTCATTTACTAAATAAGCCCCAAAACGAGCTAAATGAGGATTTTGTAACTGAGCATCGAATAATAAAAAATTTCGATTTCTTAAGTGTTCAACCAACTTAACCATTGCCACCTTAGAAGCATTAGGAACCTGATAAAACATCGATTCGCCAATAAATGCACCCCGAATGACAATCCCTAAAATTCCACCTGCTAACTGTCCATCATACCAAGTTTCAAAACTATGGGCCCATCCTGCATGATGTAGTTTTAAATAAACATTCATCAAATCAGATGAGATCCAAGTTGTATCGCGGTTAGCACATCCAGAACAAACGGCTTTAAAATCACGATTAATCGCCACACTAAAACGCTCTTGATTGATGAGAGGACGAAGAGATTTAGGATAATGAAAGCGTTGATCTAAAGGGATTAAAGCACGTTTACGACTTGTATACCATCCCAATTGACCGCGATCGTCTGCCATCAGAAAATAACCGTGAGCATAGCCTTGTATAATAGATGCAGTATCCACTTTGATCACCCCTCTCCCCTTGATCACTCATTAAAACTAATTCTCGTCATGAGCGTTGAACCGATTCCCCCGATAACCTTGCCTCCGATGAGAGATCCCCAACAAGAAGGGATATGGTTACGTGATGCGTTACATCGCTGGTTAGATCAAGAATTCATTCCAGAGCCTATAAATGCCACAATAGCAGAAAGAGCGACTCAAATTTATACCCGACAACGCTTGGAAGGGGAAAACGATCTTGGCTCATTGGTGATTGCTATTGTAACGGAAATGCAAGCCTTTGATTTTCGAGAAAGCTTTTATAGTGAATTTGCGATCGCTAATGCCGTCAGTGATCTGATTTTAGCGAGTCTAGGAATTGATCGCTGTTGCGGACAAAGCTAAACATATATAAAAATAAGTCGTTAGATCAGCATCCTAACGACCCAAGAAACCAAGCTTAACTTAAATTACCAGCTAGATTTAACTACACCAGGGAGTAAACCTTGGTGCGCCCATTCTCTTAAAACGTTACGAGATAATCCAAAATCTCTGTAGTAACCTCTAGGTCTTCCTGTTACCCAACAACGGTTACGGTGACGACTTGGTGCGCTATTACGGGGCAGTTGTTGTAACTGAGAGTGAATTTCTAGTTTTTCATCGAGGGTTTCTGCAAGACGGAATTGTTCTTTAAGATCTTCGCGTTTGGCAGCGTGTTTAGCAATTAGACGTTCGCGCTTTTTTTCGCGCTCAATCATGGACTTTTTAGCCATATCTGAATTCTTTTATAGATTCTTTATTTAGACAGCATTTTCTATTATATCGCATTGGCTCTTACTCTATCACAATTTTTTGGTGAGGTCAGACTTTTTTTACCACTTTTAAAATTAACTGCTATCTTTGTACAAAGGTAGCGTATACCCACCAGTTTAATTTTTATTTTGTAATCACTTTGTTATTTTGGAGATAAATTTATATGGCAAAAGAAACTACTACCATGATGTCTCGAATGATCTCGGTTGCTGAACCGACAGGGGCGACAGAAATGCGTCCTTGGGGTTCTTTTACGACTCTAGAAGAAGGACCTGGCTATAAGATTAAGCGCATTGAAGTCAACCCTGGCCACCGTTTGAGTTTACAAATGCACCACCATCGCAGTGAACACTGGATTGTCGTTTCGGGGACTGCTAAAGTAACTTGCGGAGAAATTGAAGAAATTTTAGCGGCTAATCAATCGACTTATGTTCCTCAATGTACTGCTCATCGTTTAGAAAATCCAGGTGTGATCAAATTAGTGTTAATTGAAGTCCAAAATGGGGAATATTTAGGAGAAGATGATATCATCCGCTTTCAAGATGATTACTCCCGTCATAAGGCGTAATCCTCAATTAAACTGTATCAAATACTGATTTTAGACTCTTAATGATTCATCAACTTCTCACATATCTATTGAGAAAGGAGAATTAAACCTCTCTTTTCTCATAAATTTTTTTCAGTGGTTTTTCTAAGTAAAAATGCTTAATAAAATATAGTTTGTGGTTCAATTGAAGCTTTAAGGCTTTTTTTAATTATTTCAGAATACGCTTATGCCTATTTATAAGTGTCGAAAATGTGGAAATGAAATCACTTTATCAATTAAACCTGGACAATGTCCAAGTTGTCAATCTCGTCAATTTAGCATAATTCGTCGTGGCAATTCTAAATCCTTGAATAGTGATTTAGGAAAAAATTCACCGAGTTCTAGCAAAACTCAATTTTTATCATCTTCTCTTCATTCATCAGCAGAAAAATTACCTAAAACTAATCTATCAACGGGTAAAAAATCATCACCAAGTCTTGAAAGTTCTTTAATTGTACCTCCTGTTATTAAACATCAAAAAACGACCTCACAACCGTCTCTACCTCTCTACTCCAGTCCCTCTAATTCATATTCGCCGTATCAAAAATCATCGCCTAAATCTCGTTCATCACAAAAGAAAAAATTTAATTTACTTATAAATCCAATTATTCCAATTATTCTAGGGATATCGGGAGTTTTTGGCTATTGGTTATGGATGCAACAATTTAATACCAGTGATTTTAAAAAAGTTGTTTTACAAGAAAGCTTTAAATCTTCTAAAAATTGGTCTTTAACCGATGGCTCAATTGTTAGAAAAGGAAGTTTATTTCAAAGACAGCCGATTCCTTATCATTTTGGTGCTTCAATTTGGACAAAAAAGAATTTTACAGATGTTGATTTTGCCACAGATGTAACCCAAATAAAGGGTGGAGATAATAATGCCTATGGAATCACCGCTAGAGTCAACGGCAAATCATCAGAAAATTTTTATTATTTATTAATTGATGGAAAAGAAAATTTTGTGTTAGGTAAACACACAAAAGACGGTTGGTTCCCTAAAGTGGGATGGCAAAAAGATGGAGCGATCAAGGCAGGAAATCATAAAAATAATTTAAGAATTGTCTGCAAAAACAATCTCATTTTTGGTGTGATTAATGGAAAAAGGGTGGGAAGTTTTCGGGATCAATCTTTTAAATCTGGCAAAGTAGCGGTTTTTTCAATGCGGGGTAAAGAAGAAGCAGCAACCGTTTATTTTGATAATGCTTTAGCCAAAGAAAAATAAGATTTTATGGATAGTTATAGTTTACCAAAACGACGATCGCGCATTTGATAATCTTCAATAGCTTTGCGAAACTCCTCACGATTAAAATCAGCCCAAAGTGTATTAGTAAAATAGATCTCAGTATAGGCCAGTTGCCACAAGAGAAAATTACTCAGACGCATTTCGCCGCTAGTCCGTATCAAAAGATCAGGCGCAGGAAGATCGAGTGTATATAGGGATTGTTGTATGATTATTTCATCGATCGCATCTGCTTTTAGTTCTCCTTGTTCCACTCGTTTAGCCACCTGACGACAGGCGCGGACTATTTCTTGACGACCACTATAGTTAATCGCTACGTTAAAATAAACCTCTTGATTTTGACAAGTTAGATTAATTGCGCGTTGCATTTCCCGTTGTAAAGATAGAGGTAAAGCATCTAACTCACCCAGAAGACTTAAACAAACCCCCTGTTGCTGCATTTCCTCTAATTGGTCACGTAGCAAACGTTCAAATAAACGCATTAAAAAGTTTACTTCAACGGTTGGACGGCCCCAGTTTTCAGTCGAGAACGCATAAACAGTAAGTACTTTGATTCCCCAATCCTTACAACAGCGTAGAATATCTTTAACGACTTCTGCCCCTTGGTAATGTCCAGCAATACGGGGTAGTCCTCGTTGAGTTGCCCAGCGTCCATTCCCATCCATAATAATAGCCACGTGACGCGGTAAGGAATTCGGGATTTTAGAAGGCAGATTTGGGAAGAATATAGATGTCGCTCGTTTCATAGGTCACTTATTAATCTTCAGTTACAAAAAGTTGTTCTAAATATTGTGGTGTTAGATTTTTGCTCCAACGCCACAGGAGATGTAAAACCTTAATAAAGATGTAGACTAACTCTAGTCTGTGATGCCATGACCAACCATTCCAATTCAAGACACCCATCATGCGGCGGAAAGTGCGAAATAAATGGATTGTAGATTGGATATGACTCGCTTGAGTAGCGTTTTGTCGGACAAACATTTGACGTAAACTAGACCCAATTCGACTCAGATAAGATTCTGGGAATAACCATAAGCCAAAACCCCAAAATTTAGTCATGTGATTGATTTCATCTTGTAGTAGTTCAGCAAAAACTTGTTGCAATGTTCCAGTAGTATGTGCCATCAACCACAGATAAAGACAAACCGCGCTATATTCAGTGATGACACGATGAAGTCCATGACGGTATAAGTCATCATAGGGATTATTTAAAAGTTCATAAGTTTTCGGAGTATGAAGAGTAAAGCTAGGATGTTTGCCTGTAAGCTGTTTATAGATTTTGATTAATGCGGGTGCGTGTTGTCGTTCCTCTTTTTCCCATAACCCTAGTTCTAACATTGTGCCATCAAGGGCAGCAATCCCACCAACAAAACGGGCTAGTTGTGGGTGAATGGGTTCTAGATACTGACGACTGGTTTGGGTATAACCGCGAATAGGTTCTTCTGTTTCTATTGCACCAATTAGAATTGAAAGAAATACTTCTAATTTAATGTCAATCACTTGTTCTGGTTTAATATTCTGCCAGTGAATGGGCTGCCAAGGACGCGGTTGAGGGTTTTTGAATTGGATAGGGAGATCTTCAAGACGAGCGTTTAGTATTTGCGGGGTAAGATATTGGTGAATAAGCGTATCAAGTCGCTTTAAGATGTTCTTCTTAGGATCAATTTCACTTTTCTTATCGATATTGAGTTTGTAAGAAAGCATTGTTTACTGAGTCTTATTTGTATTCCTTGTTCCAATTTAGATAGACTCATAAACTTTGTCAGTCGAATAAAGTCGGGAATTTCGATAACCTACCGAGTCGGAAAAAGTCGGATTAGATAGTATTGATTCAAGTAAATTTTGTTGTGTCGCTTTCTACTGAACTTAACGATATCTTGTGTGCCTCTGCATAAATCCGTAATGCAGTAGCCATCCTCTTTTCATAGTCTTCTCCGTGCGCTTGAAACCAAGCTAATGTTTCAGGATCGACTTGAACAAGAACGCTCAATGACGTTACAGGTTTCCACCATCGTGACGTGCTAAAAAACTCTTCCCGTGGACGAGATAAGATAATTACCTCAACCTGTTCACCAGAATGAAAGGGTAAATTTTCTAAGGTTAGGGTTTTGTCCTGATTAATAGTCGTTTCGATACGATGTGCCAGCATAATCTAAAATCCTATATAAGGCTTACAGCTAGATTATAAGGTGTGAGAAACAGCTATCAACCTACAGGGAAATTGCCTCACATTTCAGTTATTCTGCGGTGATTTAGCCTTAATATTGACTTGCTCAACAGCATCCTAGAGTTAGACTAGACTAAAGAGCAATCTGGTTGTAAAAATTATCCATGAATGTAGAAGCAGCATTAATATTAGCAGATACCCTAATTTTTACTCAGACTGGCAAACATTTCAGCGATTTACAATGCACCATTTTACGGCAAGTTTGGCAAGGTAAAAAGTATCTTGAGATTGCCAATGAGTATAACTGCACTGAAGGATACGTTAAGGATGTCGCTTCGCTGTTATGGAAATTGTTATCGATCGCTTTAGGAGAAAAGGTCACTAAAAGTAATGTTCGCTCCATATTAGAACGAAAGTTGCTCACTCAATCTGAAGAAAATTTATCGATATTTTTAGCGACAAATCTAAATTTTGTTGGGCGAAACAGTGATATTACAGACCTGTGTACTCTTGTTCAACAAGGAAATAAAGTCATTGTTATTCAAGGAGAAGGAGGAATCGGAAAAACAACTTTAGCGCAACACTATTTTCAACAACAGGAGTTTGAGTTGGTCTTAGAACTTTTAATGGCTAAGGAAACTCAGAATATTACTTCTGTTGAAAATGTGATCGAAGAATGGCTAAAAAAAGACTTACAAGAAGAACCAGGACGAGAGTTTGGTATTACTTTGGGACGGTTAAAACGTCATCTAGAAACACGACGGATTGGCATCATAATCGATAATTTGGAACCTGCCCTAGATGCTAAAGGTATGTTTATTCCTGTTCACAGTGGCTATGTAGAATTATTGCGAGTGTTAGCCTCAAAAGTTCAATCTGTCACATTAATTACTAGCCGCGATCGTATTTTTGAACCTGCTTTAAATCTTTATCATTATCGTTTAACTGGGTTAGATTTACCAACATGGGAAAATTATTTTAATGCTTCTTCTATAAAGATTGATTTTGCTACATTACAAGCAATGCACAAAACCTATGGAGGAAACCCTAAAGCAATGAGAATTTTGTGTGGAGTGATTAAAACGGATTTTGCGGGAAATATGCGGGAATATTGGCAAGAGATTCAAGATGATCCTTTAAGTGAAATCGATTTAAAAAACTTAGTTGCTAGTCAATTTGAGCGCATCAAAATTCTTGAGCTTAATGCTTATAAATTGTTGTGTCGTTTGGGGTGTTATCGTTATCAAGATATTCCTAAGCTTTCACGAAAAGCTTTATTAGCTTTACTTTGGGATGTCGATAATAATCAACGTAAACGAGTGATTCAGTCTTTATATCATCGCTCTTTAATTGAGTATGATCAAGGGGAATACTGGTTACATCCAGTTATACGTTGTGAAGCAATTACTCGCTTACGTTGTACTCAAGAATGGCAGCAAACAAACATTAAAGCGGCTAAATTTTGGACAGAAAGTATTGGAGAAATTTTGACATTACAAGATGGTATAACGGCTTGGGAAGCATTATATCATTATCTTGAAATTAATGATTTTGAGCGAGCGAGTCAGGTTATTCTACAACCTAAGAAAAATCAATGGGGACAATTTTTACCCCTTGGTAGTATTTTCTATAGGATGGGTTTACTGCAACCTGTTCTCACAGCAATTAGTCAGATTATTGAGCAGGTCAAAAATCCTTCCCATCGTAGTGAGCTTTATAATATTTTAGGTGATTTATATTGGATTACAGGTAATATAAAAAGTGCTATATTGTGTCAAGAAGAAACGATTAAGATTACCGTTAAAAGTCTTCAAGAATCAACAGAAAACCAACGGATAGTTCATTATCTAAAAATGCTAGAAATAGATTCATTACTCAGTATTGGTTTGTATCATATTGATTTGTGGGAACTTAAAAAATCTATTTCTTTTTTGAATAAAGTTATTAATTTATCTGAAAATACTCCTCATTTTCGTTGGGCGCAAAAAGCATCGATTTGTTTAGCATTAGTAACATCTTATTTAGGAGGTGAACAAGAAGCTTTATTACTTGCAGATAATATTTATTTGAATAAAGATTTATTTAAAGAAACTGGAAGTTTTGCTTATTTTATGCAAATTCTTGGACAAACCTATGTAAATTTGGGGGAAATGGAAAAAGCAATTAAACTTTTAGAAAGTGCGATCGCGTTTTCTAAAAAGAGTCATTATCCGCAAGTTAGAGCCAAAGCTTTAATCAGTTTAGCAGAAATTAATAGAAGACAAAGAAATTTAGATTTAGCTATAACTAAACAGTTAGAAGCGATTAATCTTTTAGAAGAAATTGGCGCGAAATGTGATTTAGCAGAAAGCTATTATCAGTTAGGAATAACACAACAGCAATTAGGAGAAAATTACAAAAAATCTTTTAAAATAGCCATACAACTGTTTACAGAAATAGAAGCACCTAAACAAATTGAAAAAGTTCAGCAAGTGATAAACGCTAATTTTGCTCTATGATTTATAGCAAATATAGCTATAAAATTTATTGATTATATTTTGGATTTAGCTTAAAGTAAAAATAGTAAAATTAACCGATGAAATATTAACTATTATCTTTAACTTATTACGACAACTAGCAGTAAGGATAGAAGATGCTTCAGCGTAAAGAATGGTTAATCTTTGAAAATTATGGAGAAACCGAAAGAACTATCTTAGAATTAGAAGAACTGCAAAATGTAAGAGAACGATTAAATATTCTTATTCTCGCTTAAATACTGCCTTATTAGGTGTTTTAGAGGCTCAACCTTTTTCACCAAGTGCTATGCTAGACTTGTTAGTGCGAGCCATTGACAAGGGACAAGCTAATGAAAGCTGCTGCCGAAGTTAGTGTGCAAGAAGTAAAAAGACTATGGAATCTACCATGACTCAACAACGACAAGTTCTAAAAACTACTTTGCTGACGTTGATAGAGTGACCAATATAAACCGCGTTTTTGTAATAATTCTAAGTGAGTTCCTTGTTCTACTAAAATCCCTTTCTCTAAGACTAAAACTGAATCTGCTTTTTGTAAGGGTTCAAAGCGATGGGCAATCATAAAAACGGTGCGATTTTGTGAAAAGTTTTGTAAATTTTGTAAAACTTGTTGCTCGGTTTCTGCATCTAATCCCGTTGTTGCTTCATCTAAAATTAGGATAGGTGCTTGTGAAATAAACAGACGTGCTAGTGTAATTCTTTGTCGTTGTCCTCCTGATAAAGCGACACCTCTTTCACCGACTTTTGTATCATATCCATAGGGTAAATCACAGATAAAATCATGAGCGACTGCTAGTTTAGCTGCTTGAACAATTTGCTCATCGGTCAGATCTGGATTATTCAAAGAAATATTTTCTAAAATCGTTCCATTAAATAAATAATCTTCTTGTAAAACTACACTAATTTGCTGTCGTAAAGAGCCTAAGTCAACACTATTTAAGTCAAAACTATCAATTAAAATTCGTCCTGTTTCGATCGGGTATAATCGTTGAATTAATTTCGATAAAGTGCTTTTTCCTGAGCCACTTCTACCCACAATTCCGACAAACATTCCAGGTTTAGCCGTAAAAGAAATACCTCGTAATATCGGTTCTTGATCAGGTTGATAGCGAAAAATTACCTGATCAAAAATGACTTCACCTTGTAGGGGTGGTAAAACTAATCCTGTTCCTGCTTCAGCTTCGGGAGGAACATTAAGAATATCACCAATTCGATCCACTGAGAGTAAAACCTGTTGTAGATTTTGCCACAATTGCACTAATCTTAATAATGGCCCTGTGACTCGTCCTGATAGCATTTGGAAAGCGACTAATTGACCTACTGTAAACTTTTGCTCGATGACTAATTGCGCCCCAAACCAAAGAATTAAAAGATTAGAAAAATTGGTTAGGAATCCCCCAATGTTATTACTAATATTCGATGTTGTAGAGGCTTTAAAACCTGTACGAATGAAACGGGCAAATAATCCCTCCCAGCGTTCTCTCGTGCTATTTTCGGCAGCATGACCTTTAAGAGATTGAATTCCAGTAATTGTTTCAACTAAAAAAGATTGACTGTCGGCACTACGATTAAATGTTTCGTTTAACCAATATCGTAAAATCGGGGTGGCGGATAAAGTGAGTAGCGCAAATAAGGGTAAAACAGCTAAGGCAATCCAGGTTAATTTAGTATTGTAATAAAACATAATTGCCAGGTAAACACCCGCAAAAATGCTATCGAGAATGACTGTCATTGCTGTTCCAGTAAGGAATTCTCGTATATTTTCTAATTCTTGAACTCTGGCTACTGTATCACCTACTCGACGATTTTCAAAGTAAGCTAAAGGAAGACGCATTAGATGACGAAATAGCTGAGAAGATAATCGTAAATCGAGACGACGCGCCGTATGAGTGAAAATAAATAAACGTAGAATCCCTAAAATAGCTTCAAAAACGGCAACACCGAGTAAAGCAAGTGCCATAACATCGAGAGTGGGGATACTCTGTTGTACCATGACCTTATCGATGATGACTTGAGTGATAATCGGTGTTCCTAAACCCAAAATTTGTAGGGTAAATGAGGCTAACAGAACTTCAAAAAGTAGATTTCGATATTGCCAAACCGCAGGGAGAAACCAAGTTAAATTAAATCGTTGTTGCTTTTGAATGAGTTCAATTTGCCATAATTTGCCATCCCATGATGCTTCGACAAGGGTTTTAGGGATACTTTCGTTCTTAGAATCAGGATTAAGCGGATTACTAATGATTAAACGATTGCCTCTAATGCCATAGACAACAACCCATGATTCGTTTTGCCAGTGGATTAACGCAGGAAATTGTATCTGTTTTAGATCCATCCAAGATAGTTGTAGCTTTCTCAGTTGTAGCCCGATTTTTTCGCCAGCATCAATGATTTGTTGGGGTTTTTGCCCTCGTAAACGCCGTTGTATCCATTCTAATTGTGCAGGAAGTTGGAGATAATAGGCAGCCATGGTTAAACACGCTGCACCTGTATTTGTACTTGAAATAAATGGATAACCTGATATAGTTTTTGAGGTTTCAACGGTGTGAGTGATTAAACGGGTTTGCTGCTGAGTCCAAAACTGTTGGATAGCGACGGTGGTAACTGAGTTCCACAGCGTATTATCCCAGCGAATAACTTCGACGGTTTTACTCGCTGCAACTGCTTTAATGGGGATCTCTGTTTTTAACCAATCACCAAACCAACTTTCTACATCTAAGGTTGCTAGAGACTGAGTTGAGTCTTCTTGTCTAAGGCGAACTTTACCTGCGATAATTAGAAAATATCCTGTAAAGCGATCGTCTGTCTCCTCAGAACCCCAAATTTTTTCGCCTAATTTGTAGTGATAAACTTGTGCTTTTTGATTTAATTGTAGTTGTTGTTCTGGACTTAGCCAACAAAAGGGCGGTTTGTCCCAGTTAATCATTAGAATCGATGAATTTTCTTGTTTGAAGGGTGGGGAAGAATTAATGTTGTTGCTAGACATTAGTAATACAAATGTTCGCTCAGGCTTTCATCGCTCTTTAAGAAAAACTTTTGCTGATCAAAAGTCTTAAACAGTTCTTTATCCTATTGTCCTTGTTTCGGTACACTTTATGCAAAAAACAATGTTGATTCTTCACTTGGGGGTGAGTCTAAGTATAATTCTCCCCTCGATAGATGTGTTTTGAAATTAATTTGTTTTATTGTCTAAAATAGAAAGATAAGCGAGATAGGAGGGCTTTTCAAGTGCCTGAATCTGTAGCAAAAGTGTGTACCAACCTAGAGACAATTGATCAAGTTGATTTAGTCACTGGGGCTATTTATCGTCAAGAAGCACAAGAAATTCTAGCAACTCCGACTGTTGCCTTAACGGATCGTACAGCCGTTGCTGATTCTCTGGTGACCGCTAATCAATTATTATCCTCTAAAACAGTTCTAAAAGACGATAGTTATTAAAAATTTGTAATTATTACTGACTTTTAGACCCGCAATGATATAACAGATTGATGCGGGTTTTCTAGTATTATTTGTTTAGTTTATATTTTGAACAATCAAATGCAGCGAAGAAATGAGGGTTTATCTCCCTGGGTGGCGAGTGATCATGAGCGGAAAAAACTAGATATTAATTTTGGCTTAACTTTGGTGATCGCTTTAATTCTGAGTCTAGTAATTTATGGTCTAGTTTTACCTTTTAGGGGTTCCTATTTAGGTATTTTATTATATGAGAGAGGCTGGACGCAATATTTAGCAATTTGGTTTAGTGCGATCGTGGTTACGTTGACGATAACTAAATGGCTTAAGGTGAGCAAAGAACTATCTTTGTTTAAACAAAATTTAGTTCCCGAAATTCCCAACCTTTTTAATGATCCATCCAATAGAGATTTATCTATTTTACAAAAAAACTTATCTCGTTCTAACAGTTTATTAGCCACTCGTTGTAGTCGAGTCATTGCCGCTTATCTTCAGTCCAATAGTCGGAAAGCTGCTTCAGAAATTGCGTTAGATGATTCGTCCTTTTATCTAAGTTCTTCCGAAAGTTCTTATGCTTTACCAAGAATTTTAGTTTGGGCGATTCCACTCTTAGGATTTATTGGTACAGTTTTTGGGATTAGTGCTGCTGTTAATGGTTTTTCAGGATTATTAGACAAAGCGGGTGATATTGAACAAATTAAAAAAGGAATTGGCACAGTAACCACGGGTTTAGCTATTGCTTTTGATACGACTCTTTTAGCTTTGTTATTAAGTATTTTAGTGATGATTCCTTTGGTTTTAGTTGAACGTTATGAATCTCGCTTATTATTGGCAATAGATATTTTTATTCATGATCGATTATTAGGAAATTTTGGAGAAAAACAGGAAACTTTATTAGATACGACGACGATTAATCAAACCGTTTCCGAAGCTTTAAAAGAATATTTTCCCTCTCCTGAATCATTGATTGAACCTGCTCATCAATACGCTCAACAAGCGGTTAGCCAATTCACACAGCGTTTTGTCATAGAATTAGATAAGCTACAAAATTTAAGTTCTAATTGGGTGACACAAATCGAACAACTTAATCAAAATAATTTACAAGATAGAAATCAATTTTCCGAATCTTTAATCGAACAACAAAAAAATCAGGTTACTTTACTGGCTAATTTAGAAAATATTATCGAACTGATTCGCTCTAGTAATATAGAAACGGTTCAAAATCTTTTAGCACAAGCTGCTCAAATTAGTCAAAACTTAGAAAGTACTTCAAATTTATTAGAAAATCGACTAAATTCATTAGAACAAGCGACCCTAAAACTGACAGAAATCAATCAAATCAAAGAAGGATTACTAAATTTAAACCATTCTTTGATAGAAGTTTTAGAATCCGAAAAACTTTTAACTGATCTTAAAGAAAGTTTAACTCAACTCAAACCTAGTTTAGATAAATTGAGTAAACCAAGAATTGTTAGTTTTATGGATGATGAATAATCTTTATGCGGCGGCGTTCTTTTTCTCCTCCAGCTACAGAAATCGAATTATTTCCCTTTCTTTCTGTTCTAGCTTGTACCATCGGCACACTTATTTTATTGATTATTGTTTTAACGACTCAAATATTTGGCGAACAGCAATCAGTTACAATTATTGCTAAATCTGAAACAGGTAAAAATGCGTCTAAAAAACCTAGATATATTGAATGTCGTCAAGATGGAATTATTATTTATCCTCAAGAAGAATTTATCCCTCAACAATACTTAAAACTTTCTGATACTCTCTTAGAATTGCTTTTGACTCTCAAACAAAATAAAGATAAAGAGTATTTAATTGTCGCTGTGCGTCCCGATGGGATAGAAACATTTCAGCAAGTTAGAGGATTAATCGAAAAACAAGGAATTGATATCGGTTACGAACCGATTGATCAAAATTGGAAAATTAAAATAGAGACAGAAACAGATGCGAAGAAGACGAAGACAAAATAATCTACCAACACAGAATCTAGATTCATTTTTAGATATTTTAACAAATACTGTTGGTGTTTTGATGTTTGTCAGTTTATTTATTACTTTAATTACGGTTCAAACTGGTTCTATTATACGGACTCCTTTAGTTAAAGCCAGTAAAAAACAACCTTATTTTTTTGAAATACGCAATAATCGCGTGTCGTATATTGATGACAAAATAGTTGATCGACAATTAAATGAATTATTAAATACTTTACCAACTTGTCAAGAACCCCCTGATCCTTCAACACTTGATGAATACTCCTACCAAGATTATCTTTTTAAAATCCAAGAATATGAAAGATGTAGAATAACAATGATGAAACAACTACAATCTTTTCAAACAGAAACAGATTTTTATCGAGTTCGCTTTGTAGGAGGTGATGCAATTTTATATGAACCTAAATCGGCTAATGTTGGGGAAACGATTAAAGAATTGTCTCAAAAAGATGCTAAATTTGCGACTTTACTAAAAACACTTAATCCGAAAACAGACTATTTAGCTTTTATTGTGCGTCCCGATAGTTTTGCGACATTTCGAGTAGCCAGAAAACAAGCTTGGGATAACGGTTTTGATGTCGGTTGGGAACCCCATACCCTACAAACACCGATCGTTTTTGGCTCTGGTGGACGTGCGATCGGCGTACAATAGACTTTTAGCACAGCATGGGTCAATACTAATTGAACTAACCTCTTTATTTTTAATGACTTTTAGGGTAAATAGTATTATATACAGGAGTGTCAAAAACAGTATAAGTTCAATGATTAACCCAGAACCTAACTCACCTTTTACAGTATCCTATCCCCCTAAAGAAAAGAAAACTTTAAAAAGAGAGATTAAAAGATCTTGGCAATGGCTCGTCTTTAGCTGGCAGAATTTAAAGCGGATGGGAGGAATAAAGGAAATTGTCAGCACTTTGACGACAACTGCCTTAATTTTGATACAGCGTGCTTGGCGACAAAAACAACACAAAAGAAGATTAAAAAAACTTAATAAGTAGCTGATTTGACAGGGGTGTAAGATGTTTAAAAATACAGATGAATTTCCTTTTATCAAAACATTAGAGGATAACTGGCAAATTGTTCGACGAGAATTAGAACAACTTCAGCAAAATGACTTTTTACCCTGGCCAGAAAAACATTTATATGGTAAAGGTTGGGACGTTTTTGGTTTATATGCCTATAACATGAAACTTCATAAAAACTGTCAACTGTGTCCTGAGACAACGCGACTGGTAGAAAGCATTCTAGGGATGATAACTGCTGGTTTTTCTTCATTGCAACCGAATACTTATATCGCACCTCATTCGGGTTATCCTGAAGGTGTGCTACGTTGTCATTTAGGTTTAATGGGATGCGTTGGCTGTGGAATTCGAGTTGGAGAAGAAACTCGGAATTGGCAAGAAGGAAAATGTTTGGTTTTTGATGATACAACAGAACATGAAGTTTGGCATCGTGGCCCAGAAAAAAGGGTTGTTTTATTACTCGATTTCCAATATCCTCTAGAAGTAATTGAGGTGGCTCAAAAATCGCCTGATGATGCTAACTTGTTGCAAAAGATCTTTAAAAAATTAACACCAAAATAGAGTTAACTGCCGAAAAAGGCTTGAAAATGCAAGGATTAGACTATATAAAAACGCTTTGTTCCTATAATTGCTGGATGAATGAGAAAATCTACAGCATTTGTCAAAATATTCCAGATGCGGTTCGTAAAGAAGACAAAGGCGCGTTTTTTAAATCCATTCACGGTACCCTAAATCATATTTTACTTGCCGATCGCATTTGGTTAGGACGCTTTAAAAATAATTTGTTTAAAGTCAACTCTCTTGAGCAAGAATTATACTCAGACTTTGTAACACTTTGGCAAGAACGACAAAAAACTGATCAAGATATAGAAAACTGGATTAATAATCTTACAGAACACCAACTCGCCCAACCGTTTCGTTATCATAGTATTGTGAGAAAAAAAGATCACACTTATCTTTTAGGGCATTTGGTTCTACACTTTTTCAATCATCAAACTCATCATCGTGGACAAGTGACGACTTTGATTAAGCAAGTCGGTTATGAACCAGGTGTTACTGATTTATTATGGCTTCCTGGTGCAGAAATAAAAGAATAAATTATGATTAAAACATCATCGCCGAAATCTTGGTCAAAAGCGATTTCTACCACTGCAGAAGAATTCCCTTTAACTCCTTTACCCATTCTTTCGGGTACTATTCCAGAATCATTTAGAGGAACACTTTACCGCAATGGCCCTGGTAGACTAGAACGAGGGGGAACAAGAGTCGGTCATTGGTTTGATGGTGATGGTGCGATTTTAGGAGTTCATTTTACCAACGATGGTGCCTCTGCGGTTTATCGCTACGTCCAAACCGAAGGATATCAAGAAGAAACTAAAGCAAATCAATATATTTATCCAAATTATGGAATGACGGTACCAGGTGCTTTTTGGAAAAGTTGGGGAAAAACGTATAAAAATTGTGCCAATACATCAGTATTAGCGTTTTCCGATCGACTTCTCGCTTTGTGGGAAGGGGGATACCCTCATGCTTTAGACTTGCAAACCCTCGAAACTTTTGGAACCGATGATTTAGGGGGACTCACAACAGGGGATGCGTTTTCTGCACATCCAAAAATTGATCCTCTAACTGGAGAAATCTATAATTTTGGTGTCGTTGCGGGAAAAGATACCCAACTTAAATTATATCGCTGTGATCGTCATGGAAAAATTCTACAACAACGCTCAACAACCCTACAAGGTTTACCGCTAATTCATGATTTTGTCATTGCGGGAGAGTATATCATCTTTTTTATTTCACCCTTGAGAGTGAATCTGTTTTTTGCTTTATCGGGTTTAAAGAGTGTCGGTGATGCGTTTGAATGGAAACCCGACTTAGGAACACAAGTATTAATTTTTGACCGTCAAACTCTCAATTTAATTACTCAAAATACCATTGATTCTTGGTTTCAGTGGCATTTTACAAACGGATATGTCGAGAATGACGGTACGATTGTTGTTGAATGTGTTCGCTATCAAGATTTTCTAACCAACCAATTTCTTAAAGAAGTTGTCACAGGAGAAACTCATACCCTTGCAGAGGGGAAATTAACCCAAATTCGTCTCAATCCAAAAACAGGCAAACTAATTGATACAAATGTGCTGAGTGAACAAGGTTGCGAATTTCCAATTATTCCATCATACCAAGTGGGAAAACAACATCAAGTGACTTATTTACTGGTTTATTCTAAAGATGTAGACAACCGAGGAGAAATTTTAGGAATTCCCGCCAAATTTGACCACAAGACACAAACGTTATCCGTTGCTAATCTAGAAAAAAATTATTACGCAAGTGAACCAATTTTTGTTTCTCACGATGAACAAGGATGGATAATCACCGTTGTCTATGATGGGAATGAGCATCGTAGCGAAGTTCAAATTTATAATAGCGAACACTTAGAAAATGATCCAATTTGTCGTTTAGGACTTCCTAGTGTCATTCCCCCTGGATTTCATGGAACTTGGCAAAGCGCAAGATGAAAACAGGTGTTATCCTAGATCAATATGGCAAATCAAGACGATAAAATCAAAATTATTAGTGACAACCGCCAAGCACGTTTTCTCTATGAGATTTTAGAGACATTTGAGGCAGGAGTGCAACTGGTGGGAACTGAAGTCAAGTCTATTCGTGCGGGAAAAGTCAATTTACGCGATGGATATGCTTTGTTACGCAATGGGGAAGCGTGGTTAATTAATGTTCATATCTCACCCTATGATGCGAGTAGTGAATACTTCAATCATGACCCGCGTCGCAGTCGAAAATTGTTGATGAACCGCAAAGAAATTAATAAACTAATCGGTCAAGTTGAACAAAAAGGCTTAACCCTCGTCCCCCTCAAGATGTATTTTAAGGGAAGTTGGGTAAAAGTGAGTATTGGACTGGGTAAAGGGAAAAAACTACACGACAAACGAGAAGACTTAAAGCGTCGTCAGGATCAACGAGAAATGCAACGCGCTGTCAAACGTTGGTAGTTAGTCATTCATCATGAGCAAAATTTGGCAAAATTCAGAAGTTATAATTTGGACACAGAATTTACTAAATAGCTATGAGAATAGACTAAATCGAGCTTTAATTGAACGAAAAAGTGATTTAGAAGAACAAGCAAAAAGTCTTTTTTTAGCTCCCTTTGTTGTTGTTTCTCATGATACTAAAAGTGACCCCATATTTAATTATGGTAATCAAACAGCACTCAATCTCTGGGAAATCAGTTTCTTAGATTTACTAAAAACGCCTTCTAGAAAAACAGTAAAAGATACGATTTCTGAGGCAGAACGAGCCAAAATGCTTGATACCGCTAAAAAAAAAGGATACATCGATCATTATCAAGGTATCCGAATTACTAGCACAGGAAGACTTTTTAAAATTGAAAATGCGATCGTTTGGAATATTACGAACGCTCACGGGATTTATCTAGGACAAGCGGCGACTTTTGCTGAGTGGCAATTTTTGTAAAGACGCGATAATCCAATTATTTTTTCAGGTTTTCGGAACCTGAAATTACTTTAGCTGAATCAATTTTATCGCCTTGCTTAATCTGATCAACGACTTCCATTCCTTTAGTAACATGACCAAAAACGGCATAGTCACCATCAAGAAATTCTAGATCCGATAGAGCAAAATAGAACTGAGAGGACGCGGAATTCGGCATCTGAGAACGTGCCATTGCAAGCGCACCCCGTTTATGTTCCAAGACAACAGAAGGGGCAGAAACACCCGCTTGTCGTCCAAGTCCTTTGCCATATGTAGGTTGCTCTTGACCCTTAAGTTTAATCTCTAAAGGGATCTGACGTTCTCTTTTAGTCGTGGGATCAATAAAACCACCTGTTCCATTACCTCTAGGATCACCCCCTTGCGCGACAAAGGGTTCAGGATCTTTAACAACGCGATGAAAGACCAGCCCATTATAAACACCCCGTTGCACTAAATCAACGAAATTTCCTGCTGTGACGGGGGCGTTGTTCCCATCCACTTCGATGAGAACGGGAGAACCTTTAATTGTCATCTCGACTACAGCAGTGCCGTCAAGACGAGGTACATAATTATCCATACTTAAATTATTTGCTTGAGCTAAAGTGGTGGTTTCAGTTGGTGTTGCATTGCTGGTGTTGGTACCTGTATCATTTGATGAACAACCTGTAAGTAATACAGTATTTAAAACCAAAAAACACAGCAAAAAACTAAACCAATATTGGAGCGATTTACCCATGATTGCTTTTTGTAAAGATTTACAAACCTTCTAAAGGAGTTTCTAGAAATCGAGCTAGTTCTGCACCGAGATTTTCCAGTTTCGAGAGAGATAGAGGTTGTCCGACACGGGTTAAAGGAATATCTCGACGAGGTTTAACTCTGAGATAAAGTTCTCGTTTTGGGTTAATTCCTTCCTTAATTTCGGCACGAACCGCTTGGACATCTTCTATCTTGTAATCTAAATCGATCCGACGATTTTTCCCAGGAAAACCCCAACGAAAAATTTTAATGGTACCCGTTTTTTTATTAAACTCGTTGTAGCCCCCTCCAAGGTTCCAGTAAATACACAACCACAAATAGGAGGCCAGTAGAGTACCTGCTACTCCATAAAATAGGAGTGCCACGCCTTGGGGAATAAATTGTAGACTTGTCGTATTGCTAACGAGAAGTAAATTAACCTTCAAGTAGCTAGAAAGTCCCGATAGCAAAAAGCCAAGGCCACCGAGAGATACAATGGTCGCCCACCAATAATTACTAAAACGACGAGAACCGATGACCTCTTGACGAAGGACTAAGTTATCTTGGGTTACTTGCTGTACTGCCATTCTTAAAATGCTGAAGGTGATGATTTACCTATAAAAGCATTGTAGCCGAAAGCAGCAGTAATTTTTTTTATGCTTTTTCTGAAACCGTTTCCTCATCCAAATCAAGATAGATACGCCCCGTTTTTGGGTCAGTTAATGATTTCTTATATTTTTGGTAAGTACTTTCACCTGGAATTGGTTCTCGAAATGCTTTGGGTTGACGATATTTATCGGGGGGATTTTCTCCACGAATTGCACTAATTGCAAAATAAGGCTTGATCCATTTTCTTAATACTTGAAGCAGTTCATCAAATTTAGCGTATGATGCTTTATGTCGAGAGCCAAGGGTGATGTACTGAATCATGCGCGCATAAGTATCAGGATTGCTTCGTTTTTCGGAAACTCCGATAATGTTTCTCAGTTTTTCAAAGACTTCATATTTACTGGTTACTAATGCAATTAAACCCTTAAAATCAATCGCTTCTTTTTCGCGTAAGGTACTAACCATATCAGCAACCGTTCTAAGAATTGAATAATCTGCTAGTTGATAGGTTTTAAACAAAGCGAGTAGTTTTAATCCTAGTTCATACTCCGATAGTTTATCTAGTTCTTTGACGTAACCTTGGAGTGCTACTTTTCCTTCTTCTGTTTTCACAGATGGCAAAACTTCGTTTAACTTTTCTTGAATTTGAGTTTTAAAGTTTTCTTTATCTTCATGATTCGTTAATAACTTTTCAACAAACTGATAAAATTCCTGCTGTTTGGAACTACGATAACGTAATTCAGTTTGGTCGAGGGTAATAAAACTATTTTTGGCTTCAATAGCGGCTTGTAAGAGTTTTACACTATCTGCAAGTCCTTCATATTCTTCTATTCCTTTAGCTAAACAGTATTTAATCTTGAGAAACAGAATAAATTCTTGGCTTGTAAATTTCTCACTATCAATGCTCTCGGCTGTTTTAGCAAAAAAATGAGCATCCATCATTTCCCGACTGTGTAACATGATGGCTGTTTCAGCAATGGGAGACTTACCACGACTGAGTATATATTCGATAATACTTTCCTCACCCCAAATCGGAAGTTTCCACCAAGGTAGAGCATTAGAGTTGTTAATGACTGTTTCGGGTGATTTATCCATAGTGAGTTTCCTATCCTTATGCCTGATATCTATGGCTTCGAGTTTAGAATTCCCATTAGGCACACAAAACTAACATTTTCGACTGATTATTTAGAATCTATTTCTAACGGCAATTGCACAAAAAATTGACTACCTTCACCCAAGACACTTTCTACCCAGATTTTTCCCTTGTGTTGTTCGACAATTTGACGACAGATGGCTAAACCTAGTCCTGTTCCTCCTTTAGTCCGTGAGTCAGACGCATCCACTTGTTGAAATCGTTCAAAGATTAGTTCTAGTTTATCTTTAGGGATGCCTCGTCCTTGATCTTTTATTTGGAATAAAATATGTTGTTCATTGGTAACTGCACTAAACCAAATTTTAGTATCAGGTTGGGAAAATTTAATTGCATTATTAAGTAAGTTCGTAAAGGTTTGTAACAAGTGATCGCTATCAGCATAAATGACTAGATCAAGGGGCTGGCTGATAAGTTGAATCTGTGATTGCTCTGCCATTGTTTGCATTGTTTCTATGGCTTGTTTCATCAATTCTGCTGCCATACATTGTGTTTTTTCTATACTAATTTTTCCCGATTTCATCCGTTCTAGATTCAAAATATTATTAATAAGTCTAATTAATCTTTCCGTATTGGTAATAGCAATATTTAAAAGTTTTTGTCCCGATGGCTCAAGTTTACCTAATTGTCCTGATTCTAAAAGGTCTAATGAACCCATTAAAGAGGTTAACGGTGTTCTTAATTCATGACTCACTAAAGAGATAAATTCATTTTCTAAGCGTTTCCGTTCTGTTATATCATTGGCGATCAGTAAAGCACAAACTTGTTCCGAAAGTTCAATTAATTCTAAAGAAAATAAAACAATTTTCAATTCACCTGTTTTAGTTCGTAGTTCAAATTCTTTATTGTAAATAATACCCGTTTGTGGTAACTCTTGAATCGTTATTGAGATCGCTTCTTTATCTTTCCCTGACCAAAGTTCATAAGTGGTATGTCCTAGTACTTCATCTAACGTAAAACCACTTAATTTTAAAAAACTCGGATTAACATCTAAAAATTGATGATTATTGAAACTGACAATAGCAATTGGATTCGGACTAGATCGAAAAATTTTAGCAAACTTTTCTTCAGCTTGTGTGCGTTGTTCAATTTCTAATTTTAATTGTAGATTTTGATGTTTTAATTGATTTTGTAGCCGACAAATCGTTAAATGAGTTTCAATCCTGGCTAAAACTTCTTCAACTTGAAACGGTTTAGTAATATAATCAACTCCACCCACTGAAAAAGCTTGTAACTTATCAAAAACATCTTCTAAAGCACTAATAAAAATAATGGGTATTTCTTGGGTCTCATTATCTGCTTTCAAACGCTGACAGACTTCATATCCGTTCATTTGCGGCATATTAATATCTAGTAAAATCAAGTCGGGTGGTTCAGCTTTAGCCCCCATAATAGCCATTGCACCATTAATCACACTCCGCACATCGTAACCTTGTTCAACTAACATGGTTGAAAGCAAGCGGAGATTATCGGGAGTGTCATCAACAATTAAAATATTACCTTTAGTTAAATTAGATTCATTCATGGTTAGACTGGGTTAACTCAACAATGAGATCAAAGCGAAATTGTCTAGTTAATTCGGTTAAAGCATTGGCTAAGTTTTGATGTTCAGTTGGAATTTGTTGTATGAGTTGATTCAATAATTTAGCATTGACTCTAGTAGCAGCCTGATTCATTTCACTAAGCCAAATTTTCGGCATGATAGATAAATCGGATGGTGTCATAGAATCAGCTTTCAGTTGACAGTGAGCAGATGAAGATACAACAGACAAAATTGATTCAGAATAGAGATAACGCACTCCTAAATATTGACTCATTTTGTCAAAAATATCTTGTTCTCTAAACGGTTTACCGACAAAATCGTCACAACCAACAGCAAGACAGTGATGTTGTTCTTCATCAAAAGTGCTGGCGGTGAGTGCAATAATAACCGTATGGGATTGTGTCTCTAATTGTCGAATGCGTCGCGTTGCATCATATCCATTTAAAATCGGCATTCGCATATCCATCCAAATTAAAGCAGGTTGCCAAGTTTGCCAAATACTAATTGCTTCTTCTCCATTACACGCAGTTTCAGTCAAAAAACCGACACTATCGAGGAGTTGAGCAATTAAATTACAATTTTCTTGTTGATCATCAACGATTAAAATGCGGTATTGTGGTTGATCAGGAGCCAGTTGTAAGACTCGTTTGGCTGATGGAATCATAATCATTGAAGCATCAGCGAGTTTAGCTTTAATATCAAAGCCAAAAACTGAACCTTTACCTAGGCTACTTCTAATTGAAATATTGCCACCCATTAGCTGTACAAACTGACGACTAATGGCTAAACCTAACCCTGTTCCCTCTTTCGCGTGAATGCCACTTTCGGTTTGGATAAAAGGTTGAAATAAATTTTGGATTTCTGATGTTGAGATACCAACTCCTGTATCTTCAATCTCAAATAAAAGCTTAATTTGTTTGTCGCTTTTTAGTTGATGCCAATTCACTCGCAAAATAATTTCACCTTTTTGAGTAAATTTTACGGCATTACTCAAAAGATTAATCAAAACCTGACGCAGTTTTCCTTCATCGGTAATAATATAATTCGGTAAATCTGTACTACTTTGAAACTGTAAATAAAGTTGTTTTGCTTCAGAGCGAATTTGAAACATTTCTTGTAAGGTTTGTAAAAGTCGATGTAAATCAAAAGCAACGGGGTGTACAACAGTTCGCCCTGCTTCGATTTTCGACATTTCTAATACATCATTGATTAAATTCAATAAATGTTCACCACTACGGTTAATGGTAGCGAGAAATTCTTGTTGTCGCGGCGTTAAACTGGCTTCTCGTTCCATGAGTTGAGCAAAACCTAAGATAGCATTCAGAGGCGTTCGTAATTCATGGCTCATATGCGCTAAAAAAGCACTTTTAGCTTTATTTGCGGCTTCTGCGGCTTCTTTAGCTTCTTGAAGGGCTTCGGTACGTTCGGAAATTTGGATCTCTAGAGTACGATTATAGTCAGAAAGAACCTTTTGAGCTTGTTTGCGTTCTGAAATATCTTGAAAGGCAACGATACCATAAATAATATTGCCTTCTTGATCATAGATGGGTGTGCCGCTTGCCTGGATAGGAATTCTAAGATCATTTAAGTGTAATTCCATATCATCTACGGTACTACTTTCGCCGTGAATAGCTTTCCAAATCGGCGTTTTTTCGAGAGGATAAATTTGCTCAGTACCCGCTAAATAAGCTTGATAGGTTTCTAGTAATGTAAAAATTGAAATATCTGGAGGCTCATCACTATTTGTAATGCGTTGTCCCATCTGATTAAGATAGTAAGGTTTTCCTTGTGCATCGGTAATAAAAATACCAATGGGAACCGCTTCTAAAAATTGTTTTAGCTGATTTTGGCTGTCGTGGAGTTCTGCTATGAGGTTCGCTTGTTGCGTGTTGATGGTTTCGAGTTGTTGTTCAAAACAGTAGCGATAAATCCCTTCTTTAACGGTGAGAATTAAATCGTCTGATTGCCAAGGTTTAGTCAGATAGCGATAGAGATTTGCTTTATTAATGGCATTTGCGATCGCAATTAATTCCGCTTGTCCCGTCAGCATAATCTTAACTGTTTTTGGGGACTGGTCATGGATGCGAATTAATAAATCATCACCTCTAAAACCAGGCATGATGTAATCGACAATCACCAAAGCGATCTCATAATTCTCGGCCACTAACTCTTCAATGACTTCTAAGGCTTCTTCACCGCTTTGGGCAAGTTCGATGAGGTAACTGTCTCCTAAAGCGGCTTCTAGCTCAATTTGGAGACTATCTAGAATACTTTTTTCGTCGTCTACACAGAGAATAACCAGTTTACTCATGATTGAGTTAATGCAGATTGAACCGTTGCCAAAAATTTGTGTTTTGACCAAGGTTTCGGTAAATATTCATATAGGTTAGCGTTTTGTTGGGTGGTTTGAATCACTGCTTCGGCGGCTTGCCCTGTGAGTAAAACGGTGGCAATATGAGGATACTGACGATGCACCTGTGTCAGAAACTCATCCCCTTTCATCCCTGGCATCAACCAATCTGAAATGATCATGCGAGTCTCTATATTATTCTCTTCGAGTTCTTGCAAAAGTTCTAGAGCTTCGTCCGCACTTTCGGCAAATTCATATAGATAAGTATCTCCGAAAGCCTTTTCTAGTTCGATTTCGAGGCTTTTTAACACGGAAATTTCATCATCAACGCACACGATGGCTAGATTGGTCATAGTCAATGACATCATTTATCCAGTTTTTATTCTATCTCCTCAATCTATTGGCAGAGCAACCGTAAAAGTAGTCTTTCCCACTTTAGAAGATACTTCAACCTCACCTTGATGTTTTTCGATAATTTGTCGGACAATATGTAACCCTAACCCGCTTCCTTCTCCTGATGGTTTGGTGGTGAAAAAAGGTTCAAAGATACGGGGGATGATTTCTTCGGGAATACCTTTACCACTATCGGTGATGCTGACGAATAAACGATGGTCTTGGTTTCGGACTTTGATGGTGAGGGTTCCTTGAAAGTCCATCGCTTGTAGGGCATTATAAATCAAATTTGTCCAAACTTGATTAAGTTCGTCGGGATAACACCAAATCTGGGGTAATTCTTCGGGATAGTGTTTGATGACTTCTACTCCTTGTTTCAGGAGATTTTGATACAAGGTTAAAACAGTTTCAATGCTTTGGATAATATCGGCTTGTATTTTTTGCCCACCTTGATCATAGCGGGCATAGGTTTTGAGAGCAAAGACGACTTTAGACGCTCGTTCGGTTGCAGTGGCAATATTATTAATACTGGTTTGAATATTAGCAAATTCGGCGGCCGTTTTTAGCAGTTGTTCCCCTTCAAATGTTTTGAGTAGGGATAGCCAAGGATTAATCTGTTGATAGATTCCTAAATTAATCAAAATTTTAGCGAGATTAGATGCGTTATTAATCTGATGTTGTTCGAGTTCAGTAATAAGGGTTTTTTTGAGTTGACGTTGTTCTCTAGTGGATAATGGGTTAGAGGGTTGGCTGACTTTTTCGATTAATGCGAGTAAGTCGGTACGATGTTCAACCGATAAGGTATCCCAAAAATCGAGAAATGGTTTTAGGTTTTGTCCAAAGAAATAGCGAATATTTCCAATAGAGGAGTTAATCACCCCCAGTGGTGTGTTAATCTCATGGGCAATACCTGCAATGAGTTGACCTAATGCGGCAAGTTTTTCTGATTGAATCAGTTCTTGTTGTGTGGTTTTAAGAGTTTCTAGAGTTTGTGTGAGTTCTTGAGTTCGTTCAATAACTTTCTGTTCTAATTGATTATACAATTGTGCGTTCTCAATTGCGATCGCAGCTTGTCCTGAAAGCAGTTGAATGAGTTTGAGTCGTTCGGGGGTAAATGCACCAAAAATCAGGTTATTTTCTAGATAGATAATCCCTTTAAATTGTCCTTGAGTGATTAAGGGTGTGCATAAAACAGATTTGATTTGATGGGTTTGAATATAAGTATCTGAAATAAAGTTACCTTCTTGAAACGCATTATCTAAAATTAAACTATTTCGCATCCGCATGACATAATTAATGACAGAAATCGGCAAATGATTTTCTAAAGTAAGTGATTGTAAGACGGTATATTGATTAAGTTCCGCGTTGCCTTCTGCTTCTATCGATAACTGTCCTTGATTTTCTAGAACTAAGTAACCTTTTTGCGCTCCGACATTGGTGATCAGAATTTGCATTAGATTCATTAATAGTTTATCTAATACGAGTTCTTCTGCTATTGCTTGATGCGCTTTCATAACGGTTGCAAGATCGAGTAATTGATGCGTTTCCTGACTCGTCAGCGTTACAGATATCTGTTTTTCTTTATTCAGTGTGAGTAATTGAGGATAGTTTTGTTCTAGATGTTTAACTTTAGCCAATGCTCCCCATTTAGCATAACAGTAATGGGCTTCCTGCATATAGTTTCTCGCTAAACGTTCTTTGTGTTGAGAGATATAAAATTTAGCCGCTAATTCATAAGCTAGTGCTTCTTCTGATAAGATATTATGTTTTTGGGCTAAGTCTATCGATTTTTCATAACAATCGATTACTGTTGTATTTGATTTAAGTTACGATATTTCTCAGCTTCAATGAGATAAAATTTATTAGCAAAGTTCATCGGAGCAAATTGTCTCCAGAGTTTAAATTGTTGCTGAATTTTAACAATACTTTGCTTTTGTTTGGGGTTTAATTTAGAGTAAAGCTTGAGTTTACATAAAGCGTCATAAAAATAATAAGTTGGTATAGTAATTGTACCTTGTCCACCATCAATATACTGTTCAGCAATTTGAGAATGTTCTAAAGCAATTTGATAATTTTCAAAATAATAATTCAAGAGTAGTTTATGAGTGTAGATTTGTAAAAGTTTATTGCGATCGCCAATTTCTAGTTCTAGTGGTAATAGTTCATCTTCATTATACGATTCACCGACAATCAAACAAGGGTCATCAGCTTTCCCCATAAAATTTAAAGCG
Organism: Chroococcus sp. FPU101; assembly: GCF_017312365.1. Classification (GTDB taxonomy): domain Bacteria; phylum Cyanobacteriota; class Cyanobacteriia; order Cyanobacteriales; family Microcystaceae; genus Chroococcus. The sequence continues at coordinate 458,102 of NZ_BLJI01000001.1, read as the reverse complement.
ACTTGTCTGGTTAAATTTACAAAATTAACATTGCGTTCTTGCTTAAGATTTTGCAAAGATTGGCTAAACGAATTCATCTCTTGTTCAGCTAAATTTAATTGTTCAATATTAAATAACGCATGATTAGAAAAAACTGATGCTGAATAACCTGCATATTCTAAATCACCAATTTGCATCGCTACTTGATAATTTTCTTTTAAGGATGAGAAGGTCTGCTGAATAGGTTCTTTCCAAAATGTAATCCCCATATTAATTGATAAAACAATTTTGGACTCTAAAAATTTTATTTGTCGTTTAGATAATAATTTTAAAGCTAGATTTCCAAACTGATAGCCTGTATTAATATCTTTAAGCGCACCACAGCAAATCAAGCCAAAAATTGAATAGAGATAAGCAGATTCATTAGAATTACCATATTTTAAAGATAATTGAATACCTTGCACAATAGCAATAAAAAGTAAACTTGGATTAGCCATATAAATTGATGGCGCAATCACAATAATGATTCTAATAATTGCTTGTGCTTTTAAATTCGTCATGGTGGGTAAGTTAACTAAATCGTCAATCTTTTTACCTATCAAACTGAGACGTATTTTTAAAAGAGTTGTTGAAAGAGCAAATTGATTGGGATGTTGCGGAAATTTAATCCCTAATAGCCTTAAAACTGATAAACCAATTTCTATTGCTTCAAGATATTTATGATGATAGATATAAGAAGCTAACTCAATTTCATAAGCTTTAACTTTATCTAATAAATCATGAGCATTTTTAATAATAATTAAAACTAATCTTTCTGTTTCTTCAAAATTGACACATAAATAAGCAGCTTCGGCTGTTTCTAAATAGAGTTCAAGCGTTAAATTATAATGTTTTTGCCAACGTTCAGCAGGTAATAATTCTAAACCTTGTTTTAAATATCTAAAAGAAGCATCATAAGCGGCCGATTTTTTGGCTTTTCGTCCAGCCATTAAATTTAATTGTGCTATTTCTTCAAGTTGTTCGTGAGCAGTAATTAAAGGAAGACTAAAATTAAGATGATTAACAATATCAAAGATTTTTTCTTCTCGTTCATCCACCGAACTATATTTAAGTATTAACTCACCAACTTGTAAATGATTTTCTTGTTTTTGACGTGGCGAAAGCAAAGAGTAAGCAGCTTGTTGTACGCGATCGTGAATAAATTTATATGTAACTTTTAACGGCTCATGAAAGTCTAAAGTTAAATATTTATAGTCATTTCCTAGAGGAATAATTAAACCTTCTTGAATCGCTTCCAAAAGATTATTAACAATTTCTTTTTTGGATTTTTGAGCAACAATAATTAATGTATTCAAGTCAAAGGTATTACCAATACAAGAAGCAATTTTGATAACATTTGCCGTAGACTCTGATAACTTTTTAATTTTGTCGGCAATTAATTCGACTACACTATTAGTAATTGGAACATTCTGAATTTCAGCAATATTCCATTCCCATTGACCTAACTGTAAATGATAATAAATCAATTCTTTTGTATATAAATATTTTAAAAACTCATTGATAAAAAATGGATTACCTTGAGTTCTTTGAAAAACGACTTGAGCTAAGATCTGAGTTTCCAAAAATTCGCTCTTAAAAGTATCTATCAAAAGAGCATTAATATCATTTTCTGTTAAGGGTTGAAGAATCAGAGAATGAATGTTGATTCCTTCTTGTTCTAACTCAGCTTGTAATAGTTTTAAAAGATGACCTTTTTTTACTTCATTATCTCGATAAGCACCAATTAAAAATAAATATTGAATCTTAGTAGAAGTCATTAAAGTTTTTAAAAATTTTAATGACGCTCGATCTGCCCATTGTAAATCATCTAAAAAGATCACAAGAGGATGTTCTTCTTTAGCGAAAACGGTTACAAAATTCTGTAAAACTAAATTAAATCTATTTTGTGCTTCTGTTGGTGGTAAAGCTGCTATACTCAGTTGTTTGCCAATAATTAATTCAACTTCTGGAATCACATCAACAATAATTTGTCCATTAATTCCCAATACTTCTAATATCTTCTTTTTCCATTGTGTAATTTGTTCTTCTGTCTCAGTTAATATTTGGCGAATTAATTCGGAAAAAGCTTGAATTAGTGAAGCATAAGGGATATTGCGGTGAAGTTGATCAAATTTTCCAGAAATAAAATAACCTTTTTGACGAGTAATCGGTTTATAAATTTCTTGAACTAAAGCTGATTTTCCAATCCCCGAATAACCAGCCACTAATATGATTTCTTTTTGACCTTGACTGACTCGTTCAAAAGTATCAAGTAATGTTTGTATTTCTTTTTCCCTACCATAAAGTTTTTGTGGAATTTGAAACGCTTCTGAAATATCTTTTTGTCCTAATGAAAAATCAATTAGTAATGATTGAGATGTAAAAAGTCGATAACATTTTTCCAAATCTGATTTAATTCCCCAAGCACTCTGATAACGATTTTCTGCATTTTTATCAATCATTTTGAGGATAATTTGCGAAATGATCTCAGGAATATCCGAGTTAATTTCATGAGGTGGAATCGGATATTTAGCTAAATGACAATGAACTAACTCCAGTGGGTCATTACTTTGAAAAGGAAGTTGTCCAGTTAGTAATTCATAAAAAGTAATACCAAGAGAATAAAAATCAGTACGATAATCCAAAGAACGGTTCATTCGTCCTGTTTGTTCGGGAGACATATAAGCTAATGTCCCTTCTAAAAGATTAGGATTTTGTAAAATCGGATATTCTCGATTGAGTTGGGTAGCAATCCCAAAATCAATATATTTAAGCTGTTTAGTCTCAGTATTTAAAACAATATTAGCAGGATTAATATCTTTATGAATAATCTTGGCTGCATGAATATATCCTAAAATTTCACTTAGTTTAATTGCTATTTCTAGCCATTGCTCCAAAGGTAAAGCTTTCAAATGAAAAAGTTGTGCTAAAGAAGATGCGCCAAAATCTTCAAAAAGAATAACTTGTGTTCTTTGATAAGATTGCAATTGATAAGCCTTAATGACACCATTAATGTTTAAATGATGCGTAAAATAATATTCTTGTTGATAGCGGTGTAGTTGTGCGGGAGTCGGATAATCTAGTCTTAAAACTTTGAGAATAACGCTTTGTTGGTTTTCTTGCCAAATTCCTCGATAAATAATCGAATTAGAACTCTCATGAATTTGAGTTACTATTTTGACATTTCCGATTTCCATAGTGTTGTAAGCTTCAAGTGATCCTATTATACTAAACAGATTGAGTCTTCTATTCGGGTTATAGAAGATATTGAAATAAGCTGTTGATCTATTACAGGTTGTCAAAGAATCTTAACTAATCTCAAACCTTAAAAAAGACTTAAACTCAAAAAAAAACCGATGATGGAATGATATTGTATACATATAGAAAAAATCCTTGCTTGTTCTACTAATGATGTATTGTTACATCAAAAATGTAATCTATACACTTGACAAATGAATTAATTTTAGACTTATTGATGAGCAGAGTTCTAAAATTGTTGAAAAGATAGAATCTTATTCAACGTTTAGATTAAAGTCGCCCATTCACCGCTTGCCCTTCGCAAGTTAACTTTAACCGAGGAATAATTGTGATGACTAACCCGAAAAAACTTTTAACAGCATTCTTGGCTTTAATTAGTGTTTTTGTATTAACATTTAATACAACGGCTTGGGCAGCAACTGCTACTGCACCGACTATTGCACCCGAAGACGCTTTGAAACTCAGAACTCAAATTACTGATTTACAAACGCGCCTTGATGCTTTTGATGACTTATTTGATGATGACACTTCGGCAGATATTGAACAGCAATTGCCCGCATTTTTTAAAGATATTCGTTCTAGTTTGAGTGATTTTAGCTCTAAAGTCGTTATTCCCACCACTCAAGCTAAATATGATAGCATCACCACCAAGTTAGATAGCTATTCTACTAAATATGATGATGCTAAAGCCGCTTACTCTACTGCTAAATCAGACTATGATGCAGCCACTAAAACCTATCAAGATGCGGTCAAATCTACTTATGATAAAGTGGTAGACAGCCTTGATAAACTGGCGAAACTGCTTCCCACTCCTCCTACAGCAGAGTAAGACAAATTTTCATGCAATAGTGAAAGGGTTCAGATCCCCCTAGCCCCCCTTAATAAGGGGGGAAACCTCAAAAGCTAGGCTTTTATGTTGGGTTGACTCAGAGCATACTGTAAACCCACGACACCACCAATAACAGCGAGCGCAGGTGCCTCAAATCCAGTCTCTTCAACCTGTCTGATAATAGTAGCTAAGGTTCCCACTAACTCCTCTTGTTGAGGCGTGGTACCCCAACGAATTAAAGCAATAGGGGTTTCTAAACTGCGTCCCGCTAAAACCAGTTGCTCAACAATATAAGTTAAATTATGAATTCCCATATAAATAACGATCGTTTCTGACCCTTTTGCGATCGCATTCCAGTCCACTTGCGGACGATATTTCCCTGCTGATTCGTGTCCTGTGACAAACGTCACCGAAGAGCTATAATTGCGATGGGTTAGAGGAATACCCGCATAAGCAGGAACCGCAACCCCCGAAGTAATACCAGGTATCACCTCCACTTCAATACCTGCTTCAATAACGCCTTCTACCTCCTCTCCACCGCGTCCAAAAACAAAGGGATCTCCCCCCTTCAAACGAACGACCACAGCATTATCTTGCGCCTTTTCGATCAATAACTGAGTAATTTCCTCTTGCGTCATTGAATGACGACCGCGACGCTTTCCACCATGAATTTTTTCTGCTTGTGGGTTAATCATCTCCAAAATTGGCGGACTAACCAACGCATCATAAACAACTACGTCAGCGTGTTCAAGTAAGACTTTTCCCTTGAGGGTGAGGAGTCCTGGGTCTCCTGGCCCTGCGCCAACCAAATATACCTTACCGAGGCAATGCGATTGATTCATAAATACTGGGCTACACAATCCTTCTACACTCATTGAATTGAATTTCGATGAGTAGGTCTATAACTATTACTCTATTAAGATTTGTAATAAATTTAGTATCTTATAATACAGGATTTTGATCCCCATGCAATTTTTTCATAAAAACTTGTCTTAGCTAGATTTCAAATCAGGATTAATCTGTATTGGGTTAATTACCGAACCTTTAGGGTGTAACATCCATCATGACCGAACTCCAGACAGAGGTCGAAATCCACCTACAATGGTCAATATAGATATAAGCTGCATGAATTTAACAATCATAACTGGCAATGAGTATAAAAAATCCCCCCTCTCGCTCCCGCATCATCGGTAATGTCTTACTGACTGTTGGGAGTTTATTTCTACTGCTCAATCTTTTTGCACCACAACTATTTGGTACTCCCATTCCCAGAATGCCTTATAGTCTATTCATCGACCAAGTAGAAGACGGTAATGTGTCTCGCGTTTCTGTGGGTCAAAATGAAATTCGCTATCAGGTGAAAACCCCCGAAGGCGAACTAGGACAAGTTTTTAGTACTACGCCAATTTTCGATTTAGAATTGCCCAAACGCTTAGAAGCTAAAGGAATTGAATTTGCCGCCGCGCCTCCTCCGAAAAATGGCTGGGTATCTAATATTCTTAGTTGGGTAATTCCGCCATTAATTTTTGTTGGTATTTGGCAGTTTTTCTTAGGTCGTTCAGGTGGTGCGGGTGGCCCTGCGGGTGCCTTATCCATCACGAAAAGTAAGGCTAAAGTTTATGTAGAAGGCGATTCAACTAAAATCACGTTTGATGATGTGGCAGGCGTTGAAGAAGCCAAAACAGAACTTGAAGAAATCGTTGAATTTCTCAAATCTCCCCAAAAATATACTCAAATTGGTGCCAAAATTCCGAAAGGGGTTCTCTTAATTGGCCCTCCTGGAACAGGTAAAACTCTTCTCGCCAAAGCTGTAGCAGGTGAAGCGGGTGTGGCCTTTTTTAGTATTTCGGGTTCAGAATTTGTTGAATTATTCGTCGGTGCAGGTGCTGCGAGAGTTCGAGATTTATTTGAACAAGCGAAAAAGAAAGCCCCTTGTATCGTTTTTATTGATGAATTAGATGCCATTGGTAAATCACGCGCCTCTGGTAACTTTATGGGTGGTAATGATGAACGGGAACAAACCCTGAACCAGTTACTCACCGAAATGGATGGTTTTAGTGCGGGTGATGCAACCGTTATTGTTCTCGCTGCAACCAACCGTCCCGAAACCCTAGACCCTGCTTTGTTACGTCCAGGTCGTTTTGATAGACAAGTATTAGTAGACCGTCCCGATTTAAGTGGACGCTTGAAAATCCTCGAAATCTACGCTAATAAAGTAAAATTGGCTCCAGGAGTTGACCTAAGAGAGATTGCAACTCGTACCTCTGGTTTTGCGGGTGCAGATTTAGCCAACTTAGTCAATGAAGCGGCTTTACTGGCAGCGAGAAACCAACGGACAACGGTTGCTCAAGCAGATTTTAATGAAGCCATTGAACGGGTAGTTGCTGGACTAGAGAAGAAAAGCCGTGTTCTTTCTGATAAAGAAAAGAAAATTGTTGCTTATCATGAAGTCGGTCACGCTTTAGTCGGTGCTGCAATGCCTGGCGGTGGTAAAGTGGCTAAGATTTCGATTGTTCCTCGTGGGATGGCTGCACTCGGTTATACGCTGCAAATGCCAACCGAAGACCGTTTCTTGATGGATGATATCGAATTACGCGACCAAATTGCGACTCTGTTGGGTGGACGCGCTGCTGAGGAAGTTGTTTTTGGAACGATTACCACTGGTGCGGCTAATGACCTACAACGGGCGACCGACCTAGCTGAACGCATGGTGACAACTTACGGTATGAGTAAGGTCTTAGGCCCCTTAGCCTATGAAAAGGGACAACAAAATAATTTCTTAGGGGATGGCATGAACCCGCGTCGTATGGTCAGTGATGATACAGCCAAAGCCATTGATGCAGAAGTTAAAGATATTGTTGAAGGGGGTCATCAACAAGCGTTATCAATTCTGACGAAAAACCGAGATTTACTTGAAGAATTAGCCCAAAAAATCTTAAATCAAGAAGTGATTGAGGGTGAGGAATTACAAAGTTATCTTGGTCGGGTTCAATTTGATAAACCTCATGCGCTTGCTGTGTAATTAACTTATCTATATTAATGTGGAGACGTGCTAAAAAGTACGTCTTTTTTTATTCATGATTATAAACTTATCTTAAGTAAATCTTCTGTTTAATGACTTATTTAATCAATCTAATGATAATAAAAATATTTTCTAGCCATAGCAAAATCCGTCAATGAATAAACAGTTATTAACAACAGGTTTCCTCGTTCTCTCTACTTTAGCTCCATTTGATGCCCAAGCCGCTAACTTTACAGGAATTTATGCGTTTGGCGATAGTCTGACCGATACGGGTAATGTTTTTAACCTTTCTGGTCAGCCAACTGATCCCTATTTTAATGGTCGTGCTTCTAATGGGCAACTTTGGATAGAATATCTAGCAGATAAATTGAATTTACCTATTCAACCGAGTACCCCCAGTGGTACTAATTTTGCCTTTATTGGTGCTACAACGGGTTTTGATAATACAGTAAATCCAGCATTACCTGGACTACAACAAGAGGTTTTAGGCTATCTAAACAATAATCCAACGGCTGACCCAGATGCCCTGTATGTCGTTTGGGCTGGGGCTAATGATTATCTGCCTACTGAAAGTACAACGTTTACACCCTACACGGAACCCACTACCACAGTTAATAATCTAGCCTCTGTGGTTACGGCTTTAGCCACTGTAGGGGCCAAAAATATTTTAGTGGCTAATCTTCCAGATTTAGGTGAACTACCTCGAACCAATACCACTTCTGATGCAAACAGATTAAATGATTTAACTCAAGCGCATAACACTTTACTGTCTCAAACGCTCTCTAGTTTACTGCTACCTGCTGATGTTGAGATTACAACCCTTGATGTTAATACTTTGTTTGATAATGTCGTCAATAATCCAGCTAGGTTTAATTTTACCAATGTTACCGATCGCTGTTTAACCTTCATTGACCCCACTAACTTCGATATTTGCAGTAATCCCAATGAGTATTTATTCTGGGATCAAATTCACCCAACCACCGCAGGACATCGGTTAATTGGGAATTTGGCTGCTCAAACATTAGGTGTTCCAGAACCCAGTTTTGTTCCAGGTGTCGCAATTATTGGTATTTGGGGCGTTTCTCAAATTGTCCGCTTTTCAAAACAAAAGTCATCTAAATAGTAGTTTGGTCGGGGTAGGGTAGCAAAACCCACCCTCTCATACATCTTAGGGAAGAATTTTGACGATCGTCTATAAAGATACAAATTTTTTTAAATTCTTATGGTTAAAATAAGGTTAAGAAAGCATTAATCAAACTTTAAAGCTATGTAAACGGGGGATGAATCCATGCTGCTGCTTGTCATTACCAAACCCATTACCTCTTTGCTTGACACAGGCATCGTACCAGAGGTCATCGAAAATATACCTACAATCGTTGAAGAAGTGGCTAAAGCAATACCAACTCAAAAATTGGTTGCACATTGGGTTAAAGACGAAACAGGTAAACTGATGTGTCGCTGGCTAAAACAATAAAACGGTGCGCTTTTTATGCTTCAAAATATAGATAACATCAAGAAGACGTGCTACTATCGGCGCGTCTTTATCGTTCCAGGGGTGTAGCGGATAAACTTAACTATTGACTGACTGCTGTGAGGGATGAAAGTAGTATGATCAATATTAGAAAGACAGCGAAAAGTCGCATAGTATGGAGGAAAATAGATGTTACGGGCTATTTTATCAAGTGTCATTATCTTAACACCTTGGCTGATCATGAATCCAGCCACAGCCGAAAATCAAGCCCAATTTAACCAACTCCTGAAAACGGGTGAATGTGCAGGATGCGATTTACGTGGTGCCGATCTAAGAGGCGCACATTTAATCGGTGCAGATTTAAGAAAAGCGAATCTCGAAGGGGCTAACCTAACTGGTGCTAACCTTGAAGGTGCAGATTTAACGGGGGCTAATTTGACGAATGCCAACTTAAGCCAAGTTTTACTCACTAATGCAAGTTTAAACGACACTACCCTACATCAGGTTAATTTAACACAGGCTATGCTCTACGATACCGATGTTACTGGGGCTTCTTTAGAGCAACTCAACCTGACAAATGCACAAATCTATAACACTGATATTAGTGTTGGTGGAGAAAAACCCAAGAAATAGAATATCGTGCTGTGATGTAAAAAGTATCTTACAACCAATGTTTAGGATAAGTTCTATCTTCAGCCAAGTTATTAAACACTACAGCACACGACAGCATAATCAATGAACCTTCTAAGGTTGGCCGAATCAGAAAACTCCAATTAGGCTGGGTCATCATTACAACTAAGGCAATTGCACCTGCTGGGGGATGTAGTGTACCTGTAAGCTGCATCATTCCAATTGCAGTAGAAACCGCTAGACCCATTGCCCAAGGAGAAGCACCCAGATAATGCAAAATGGTTAGGCTAACAAGGGCCGATAAAAGATTACCGCCAATTAAATTACGGGGTTGCGCTAAGGGACTTTCTGGCACACCAAAAATTAAGACACTGGTTGCACCAAAAGGAGCCATTAATAAAGGTGAATTCGTTTTGACAGAAAGATAGGACGTAGCAGCTATGGCTATGAAACTCCCGAACCAAGTCCAAAAAACATAGCGACGATGGGGCCTACTGACAGGACAAGTTAGAGAACAAGACCTCCATCGACCAAAAAGCTTAAACCAGTAACTTTCCCATTTCAAACGAACTTTTTTGTGATTCAGCATTGATTAATCAGCCTATATCTAATTTTATGATTAATTGAAGTGTGTTTTAACTTTTTCAATAGAGATTAACTTGTTTAGATAAAGATGTTTTGACTACAATTTTGTAAAAAAAGATACAAAAAATTCTTCTAAATGTCATTATATCCTAACAATTTAGAAGAAAACACGCAAAAATGTATCTAATTATACAGATTTTTCTAATACTATTTATCAGTTTTATTTAATCTTTCATTAGATAGATGTCATTTCATTTAATTTTGGCATTGTCGCAGACGGACACAGATGCGCTAGGTCACACCCTGCACAGTTGGGGTTTCTCGCTTTGCAAACTGCCCGACCATGAAAAATGATGCTAATTGAATAAGTTTCCCAGTCGCTTTGGGGTAACAAACGCATTAAATCTCGTTCTATTTTAACGGGGTCGGTTTCTTCGGTTAATCCTAAACGTCCACTGAGACGCTTGACATGAGTATCTACCGTCACTCCTTGAATATTACCATAGGCATGGGCTGAAACCACATTAGCCGTTTTTCGGGCAACACCAGGTAATGTTAATAATTGTTCCATCTGTTGCGGAACTTCCCCCGCAAATTCAGTGATAATTTTCTGACAAGCCCCTTGGATATTTTTGGCTTTGTTGCGATAAAATCCAGTGGAACGGATGAGGTTTTGCAGTTCTTCCCTATCTGCATTGGCCAAAGATTCAGCATTAGGAAAACGAGCAAATAAAGCTGGAGTTACTTTATTCACCCGTTCATCAGTACACTGGGCAGAAAGTATCGTTGCAACGAGTAACTGTACTGGAGTTTCGTAGGTCAAGCTACAGGTAGCATCAGGATAGAGGCGTTTTAAAATCAATAAAATTTCTAACGCCCGTTGTTTTGTACTTGCTCCTAATCTCGTTAGACTCATCTATTGAAAAAGTCCTTGAAAAACCGCTAAGTTGACGGTATCTCGAACAATAAGAAAAACCCCTAAACCTAAGAGCAAAACTAGCCCAGTTTGCATAATGCTTTCTTGAATTTTCATCGGTAGCGGTTTTCCAATAATTCCTTCAATTAAAAGAAAGACTAATTGACCTCCATCTAAAGCAGGTAAAGGGAGAATGTTCAAAATCGCTAAATTGATGCTAATCAGTGCCGCAAACTGTATTAAATTAGAAATATCATTACGTGCGATCGCAGCACCATATTCTACAATCTTAACAGGGCCTGCGACTTGTTGAGCGTTTTCTTGGAAGTTGCTCACCAATTGCCAAAACCCTTTAACTGTTAAGACTGCGATGCGTTGAAATTCGTCGGCACCGAGTACAAAAGCTTTAAAAATATTATCAGCTTTGCGTCTGATTTGCTCCCCATTCGGTGATAAAACGACACCAATTTTACCTTTACCGTCAGAGCTACGTTCTGGGGTCACTGTGAAATTTAAAGTCTCTGCACCACGCTTAATTTCTAAATCTAGAGGTTTTTCGGGTGATTTTTGAATCGTTTCTCTAAGGGAGATTAAAGCGTTTTGTGATGCGTCAAGAGTTTGATTATTGACTGATAAAACAATATCGCCCTCTTTTATTCCTGCTTTAGCTGCTACTGATAATTCTTGTCCCATGACTTGAGGAACTAAGACACCAGGTTGATATTGAATATCTGGATAACCGACTGTTGCCGCTTGTCCAGTCAAGAGAAAATAAGCAAAAATTAGATTAGCAATGACACCCGCACTAATGACAATTGTTCTGTCTAAAATTGGACGATTGCGAAGTAAATCAGGGTCATCTGCTGGAATTGGGCTATTGTCATCATCATCAGGAAAGCCAACATAGCCTCCTAAAGGAAAGGCACGAACGGCGTATTCAGTTTCTTTTCCTTGATATTTGGCTAAAACGGGGCCAAAACCAATCGAAAAACGATTAACATGAATGCCTTGAAGACGGGCGGCTAAAAAGTGTCCAAGTTCGTGTACAACAATAAGAAGGGCTAAGACTGCGATCGCTGCCAAAACAGACATAATCAATTTATAATAATTGGTAAAGTAGCTTACTTCTGACCATTGTAAAGCATCAAATAAAGATACTGCTATTTAAGAAATCTCTCTAACGACTTGTTTTAAAACTTTTAATCCTTTTAAAGATCCTTGAATTAATCCTAAAGATGCGAGAGGTTGCTGTAACATTTTAATCGCTAACGGTATTGGTTGAAGCTGACCATTAGTATTAATCGTTCCTTCTAAATTAGGTAAATTGTGTTGAGCATCATCACTAATTACTCTTAGAAGAGTGACTTTGATTCCCATTGGTTGCAACACTTCTAAAATAGCGAATCCTTCCATATCCACGACTTCAGCATCATATGTTTTGTATAGATGTTGTTTTTCTAATGTAGTACAAATAATGCGATCGCTTGTCCAACCTCTAACAAGATTAACATTTTCTCCCACCGATACATGACAATCTCGCCATCTCACCTGATTATTTTCTAAATTCCCACACTGTTGATAGACAACAATTTCCCCACTTTGATATCGGGGGGATAAACTTCCTGCTAAACCCATTAATAAAACCTGACGCGGAAAATTAGGACAAGATTCTAACCATTGCTGCAAAAAAAGTTTTGAAGCAGTATAACCCATCGGAATAGAAACAACGGGTATTTTGCTCACTCGACAGACAGAGCGGTATTCAGAACCTTGAGGAATAAAAATGAGATCAAAATTGTTTTGAAAAAGGGTCATAGAAATAAACACAAAGAACCATTATTCTACACCTTCTATTTCTTCATCACTTAAATTGTATAAATCTTGTAATTGATTCAGTTTTTCCTCATCTGCATCCCAGAAACCACGACCATTTGCTTCTAATAATCTTCCGACAATATTCCGAAATGCTTCAGGATTAATTTTTCTTAATTTCTCCGCTATCTCTGCATTCAAAGCATAAGTATCCGCTGCTTGATTATAAACCCATTCATCAGTAAAATTTGCAGTTCCACCCCAACCAATCAAAGCCGTCATGCGTTGTGAGATTTCGTAAGCACCTCCCGAACCTTGATTAATCATTGATTCTGCCCATTTTGGGTTTAATAATTTGGTACGATATTCTAAACGCAATAAGTCTTCTAACTTTCGTGGTGTGGTATCTTTAGAAAAACTTTCAATAAAACTCGCAGTTACCTTTTTTCCGCTTTGTTTTTCGGCAGCTAATTTTAATCCTCCTGTATTTCCGTAGTATTCTTGAATATCCGTTAGTCCATATTCTACAGAATCAATTTCTTGGACAATTCTTTCACTGGTTCGTAAAAGTTGATTGAGAATTTCAGGTCTAGCTTTTCCTTTATCTTGTTTTCCATAGCTAAACATATTGCGTTTTTCCCAAGTATTCGCTAATTCTTCTTGAGTATTCCAGTTTCCATCAACAATTTGATCATTGACTAAAGAACCAAAATCACCCGCAGGATTAGAAAAAAGTCTAGCTGAAGCATTTTCAACACCCTGTCGTTTTAAAGCTAAATAATGCTTACGAATAAAATTCATTTCTTCAGGTTCATCAACTTCCGCAGCCCGTAAAAATAAATCATCTAGTAAATCAATAATATTGGTAAAAGTATCTCGAAAAATCCCCGAAAGATTCGCTAAAATATCGATTCTTGGATGACTCATTTCTGTCAATGGTTTAAGTTCATAGCGAACAATTCGACCCGTTCCTTCTTTAATGGGTTCTGCACCGACTAATTCTAATAAAATGCCTAATGATTCTCCTTTTGTTTTAATAATATCCAAACCCCATAACATGACTGCAATAGTCTCAGGATAATTTCCTGTTTCATCTAAATTTTGTTGAATTACTTTTTTAGCAATTTCTTGTCCGCGAAGATAAGCAGCAGCAGAAGGCATTCGATAGGGGTCTAAAGCATGAATATTTCGTCCTGTTGGTAAAACTCCAATCCCATCTCTAAGTAAATCTCCCCCTGGTGCGGGTGGAATATATTCGCCATTTAACCCTTTAATTAAATTGGTGATTTCATCAGTATTTTGTTCTAATAAATCTCGAATTTTAATTGCTTCTGGAATTTTTTCAGATGTACCATTTCTACTAATAATTTCTGATTCTCGACGGTTGACAATATAATCAATATGATTTTCAGAAATCCCATCAGCAAAATAAGCTTCTAAATAAAATTTTAGAGCTTCATTACTTGGAACTTCGCCCAATGTATGTAACCCCGATGAAAACAATCTTTGTTCAACGACTTGTAGATATTCATAGACCTTAACAAAATATTGAATGATTGTATTTTTGCTAAATAAACGAGCATTTTCTACATTAAATTCAAGGCTATCTTCAAATCTACAATCAACCTCTAAACCTGTATCTATAATTTTTTGGCAAATGACATCTCTTAAAGCTAAATTTTTCTCTGGGTCTTCCCGAAACTCTGCAATTAAGTCACGTAGCGTCATTAATTCTTTGTATAATCCAGCACGTCCATAAGGAGGAACATTATGAGAAATTAAGACACCATAACCACGACGTTTAGCTAAAATTGATTCAGATGGATTATTCGCTGCATAAAGATAAAGATTAGGCAGATTTCCTAATAAAATATCCGACCAAGAATAGCCCGTATTTCCCAGTGGTGAACCAGGTAGCCATTCGACTGTACCGTGCATTCCAAAATGTACTACAGCACCCGCTTTAAACTCATTTTGTAACCATTTATAAAAAGCAGTATATTGTGGATGTGGGGTTAAATCTTTTTCAAACATTAATCGCATTGGATCACCTGAAAGTCCTAACGGTGGCTGTACTCCAATCCAAATATTGCCAAATTGAACGCCTCCGATACTAAAATGATCACCAATGGTTTTGATACCTGTATGGGTTAATGATTTCCATTGCTTCTCAACACGACTTGTTAATAAATAACCAAGCCATTTTTCTAAAGTTTGTACATTAACCGTATTTTCATCTAAAGTTATATTCTCATCCGCTTCTTTAACTTTATCAATAATATATTCCCCGTCATCTGGTAAATTACCTACTGTATAACCTTCGTTTTTCAAAGCTTGTAAAAACTTAATCAAACTGCGAGGTACATTGAGTAATGCTGCTGTTCCTGTCGCACCATAACCAGGAGGAAAATTATATAAGATAATGGCAATCTTACGTTCTGAATGCGGTATTTTTCTAAGTTTAATCCAATTGTGTAAACGTCCTGTTAAACGCTTAATACGTTCTGGAATTAAGTAAATATTTTCTCCAACTAAACCCCCAATTGGAATCGTATCTATTGCACCGTCTAATTCAGGTAAAGCATATAAAACAACACTTTGTAAACCTCCGATTCCTTGCCTTGTCCAAGAGTGGATATCTTGTATTAATAAAGGGGCGGCAATTAAATAGGGAATATTTTTAGCCGATAAAATTCTCTTAGCGACTTCGACTTGTCTTCCTGCTTCCATTGAACCCGCAGGCCCACCTACTAAAGGAAAACCAATTGTAGAGACAATCGCATCAATTTCTATCGCTTCATCTGATAATGAAAGTGTTTCGATATTGCCATTTTTTCGCTGTTGTGTTTCATAAGATGTCGTCAACCAGTCCCTAACAATGACATGACCTTCGACACCATTAATGAAGATTGGAACAGGTATCAAATTTTCTGCTTCAAAATAGCGAATCAGTTGATGAATATAAGGTTGTTTTGAAATAACGTGTTTACGGTAAAGTAAAATTCCAATAATCGGTTTATCTTCAATTGTTTTTTGACTTTTATACCAGTTTAGATAATCACGCGGTGAAGTAAAATATCCCTGATAGTCGGGATGAAGTAAACCTTTATTTGGTGTTTCAATTGGGGGAGGAATATCAGCAATTGATAAATCTAAATATTTTTGGGCAATTGTCCAACACATCGCCGCAACATTTTCCGTTCCTCCAGCATTCCAATAGCCGTAAATAATTAACCAATTGCGTAAATCTTGGACTTTTTTGGCAGGAATTAGTTTTAAAAGTTTCGGCCCAGTTTTGAGAAAACTTAAATAACCTGCAAGTTTATCTTCTTCTTTACCACTCGAAAACTTACTTAAAATAAATTGGATTGGTTTTGGCATCCCTTTCGGTTTATCCCCAATCACAAATTTACCCAATTGGGTTAAACTCATTAACTCTAAAGCAGATTCAAAAATAAGACGAATTGGTATTTTTTGAACTCGCTCACGTAGCCACATCACTTGATCATAATCAAAAATGAGACTCGCAAAAAAAACATCAGCATTATTTAGTGCATTTTCAACAATTTCAGGATGAGTAGTTAAAATACGATCGCTAAATACTTTAACATCCAAACCAGTACAGCGAGACATAGCTAAGGTGGCTGCTTGTCGATATAAATCTGTATTAAAGGTTTCAAAACCAGTAATTAAAACGATACTTTTCATCCTAGAAAACTTGAGACGATGAGTTTAAACTTTACTGACCATTCTAACGTTATTTAATTAAACACATGATACACACAGATTAAATTAAGTCTTTTTCTTAAAGCTAATTGTTAGTTTTAAATTAGGCAAACGTTCCACCATTCCATCCCCACATTGCTCTCTCGGCATCGGCAAACTCAAGATAAATCCGATTTTTAGGAACCCCTAAATGTTCTTCTACTGTTTGACAAAAATCTTGACTCATTGCTTTAGTAATGTCTGGAGTCATGCGACCTATACTTTTTATTTCAATATAACAAACAGGTTCAAAAGTTCCGCCAAAAGTCATCTTAATCTCTGGTTCAAAAGAAGTCATGACATAAGACTCAGGTTTACCCAGATGTTTCGCTAATTTACTCGATAAACTGGTTAAAAGTGTTTCTACAGCTTCAGATGAAGGAGTTTTGACAGAGGATTGAACTTTGATTAATGGCATACTAAACGGTGAGCGATGGATATTCCCTATTTTATACATCCTATGAATCAAACTGTGTCAAGATGAAGTCATCTTAATTTATGCAGATTCTTAGACGACAATTATCTATGCACACGTAGCAGAACGTTGGGAAAATAATGTCGCGTCGAATTATTGGTTTAACGGGAGGAATAGCCACAGGAAAATCGACTGTTTCTCGTTTTTTAGCTGATACTTATCATATTCCGATTATTGATGCTGATTTACTGGCTAGAGATGCGGTATCATATGGCTCACCCATCCTTAAGCAAATTTCTTTGAGATATGATAATTCTATCTTATTGCCTGATGGAACACTCAACCGCAAAAAATTAGGAGAAATTATCTTTAGTCAGCCGAACGAGAAAACATGGCTAGAAAATCAGATTCATCCCTATGTCAGACATCAGATTCAAAGCATACTTGATGAAACGAATGAACTCATCATCGTTATCGTGATTCCTTTGCTATTTGAAGCCAAAATGACTGATTTAGTCACAGAAATATGGGTTATTTACTGTTCTTACGACGAACAGATTAAACGTTTAGTAGAACGCGATCGCATTTCCTCCGATCAAGCAATTATCCGAATTCAAAATCAATGGCCAATTGAAGAAAAAATGGCTTTAGCCGATGTGATTTTAGAGAATTCATCGACTTCAGAGCAATTATTTAAGCAGATTGAGCAGTATTATCTCAAGCCTCCAAAATAATTCTAAACCATCTCATTTTTGTCAATAAAACTTTACAATCTTTAAAAAATTGACTACAATTTATAGTAAGCGAATCACCAAAACGCGTTTTTGTTTTGGTATCTCCCGATTGGATTTGCTTGAGTTCTCCTACAACAGCAGCCTCAGTCAACTAGCTGGGGTTTTTTTTGTCCTTTGCTAGTGAAAAACAAAGGACAGCTTACAAGTTAGCTTACGGATGTAGATAAAACGCAACTCCTAAAACTGCATATAGAATTAGGAGTAATAAACCTTCTAACCAATTTGATTGACCATCCGAACTAATGGAATTTGTCACAATAACCGCCGCCCCTGCCGCAAACATCCCAAATAGGTTAAACTCTAGGGTTAAATGTTGATTGAATAATGGACTAATCAGTACTAAAATCGGTGTGATCAGTAGAACTATTTGTAACGTCGAACCAATCGCCACAGATACGGATAATTCCATCTGATTTTTGAGGGATGAGGAAATACAAGTTAGATATTCCACAAAACCACCAAATAAAGGTAGTAATATAACCCCTGTAAACAGTTCCGTTAAATGGAACACTTTAACCGTTTCTTCAAGACTACCTACCAGAATTTCTGAAACAAACACTAAAACAACTGTACAGCCGAGTAGGGTCGCAACTTGTTTAATCGTATCTTTGCTGTCATGGTGTTCTTTCTTTTCCTTCTCTAAAACTTCTTCAATAATTTCCGCAGATGTAGAAGTGAGAGGAAATTTAGCGGAGAAAAAGACACTAAAGCCATAAAAAACGAGCAACAGGATCGAAGCAACCACCGAAAACTCTTGAATCGTAGAGCCAGTCAAACCAACCGAGGTAAATTGAATGGCACTAGGCGTAAGTAGGACTAAAAGAGCAAGCAACAAAGCAGACGCATTTAAACGGGCAATTTTCGGCTCAAACACCTGTTCTTTAAACTTCAAACCCCCCAACAACATCGCTAAACCCAAACCGAGTAGCATATTAGCAATAATTGCCCCTAAGATACTGGCTTTAACCACTTCAATCAATCCAGATCTTAAAGCAACGATCGATACGACCATTTCTGTTAAGTTACCAAATGTTGCATTTAGTAAACCGCCGAAAGTTGGCCCAATTACGTCCGCTATTTCTTCTGTCGATTCCGCAATCAACGCCGCCAGTGGTACAATTCCCAAAGCAGCAAATACAAAGGTTAAGGTGGAAGGAAACTTAAACCATTCAGCCGCGATCGCTAATGGGATAAAAACGAGCATCCCTAACAGAATTTTTTTCTGAGTTGTCATGAGCTAATAATTTAGTTTATGAAATTTCCTTTAAAAGATAGCAGGAATTCACCGTTTTACAAGATTAACTCTATGGAGTTGTATTTACTGGCTAATTTCTTGATAAAAATCTAGTAAACTTTTTGCTAAAGCTTGATTTGTATATTGATTCATAACGCGATCATAACCCAGTTGAGCTAATTTTTGACAGAGTTCGGGTTGTTCGAGCAATTGACGTAAACTGCTTTGTAATGCCTCACTATCACCTTCAGGAAAGATTAACCCCGTTTCTTCAATTACATAAGGGATTTCGCCCGAATTTGAGCCAATCACAGGAACTTTACAAGCCATTGCTTCAATTAAAACATGACCGAATTGTTCTTTCCAGCCAACTGCCGTTAAGGTTTTGACTTGATAACTGGTTTCTGACGGAAGAACTAATGTACTCATTAAATTGATGTAACAAGGGACTTCATCATGAGGCACACTTTCAACTAAAATAATGCGGTCTTGAATTCCTGCGGCTGTCGCTTCAGATAAAATGGTTTCTTTAAGAGTGCCACGGCCTAAAAGTAGACATTTCCACGAAAAATCACTTAACCCTGCAAGAGCTTTAATTAAAGTTAAAATGCCTTTTTCGGGAACAAAACGACCGACAAAACCGATAATAAATTCTCCTTCTTTAATCCCAAGTTTAGCGGCTAATTCACTTTGAGGAGCAGGTGAAAATAGTTTCTCGTCAACCCCCAATTGAGGCATAACTTTAGATGGGCCCGTATAACCATGATCGCGTAAAATATCTTCTGCATCTTGATTACCAGCTACCAAACCATCTGTATGTTTTAGATTGTAAGATTCAATCCAAGAAATCGGAAATTTATTAGTATAAGGTAAATTCCACCAAGTAAAAAAGCAATTTTTAGCTTTTAATCCCAAAAAATTATTTAGCGTAATTAATTCTGCATAACCAATTGATTTAGAACCTTGCTCAACTTGGATAATATTAGGACGAAACTCTTTTAAGAGAGTAATAATATCCGTTCCAAACGTCAATAAAGGCTGATTATTTTGACTAAAATTAGAAATTGGCACAACCCGAAAATTTCCATCTTGCCAAGGTTTAGCTTCAATAAGTTTATTTTGGACTCCTCCTGGTTGCCAGCGTTTTGGAACAACAACAGTTACTTCAATATCAGATTGTATTTGAGTCAGTACTTTTAATTTTTCACAATTGAGCTCAACAATATAAGTATGACTAGCGACTAAAATCTTCATAAACTGCTCTGCATCTATTGGTGTTGATTTGGAGACAAATTAACTCTTTAAAGACAAAGGTTCATTTTTGATTAATTGAACCTGATTTTTGTCTTGTTTAGTATAAACCTGTCCATCATCCCAAAAAGATTTAATTTGAGATTTTACAGCGTCTAAAAAACCTAAACTATAAAAAATTCCACGAGAGATAATTTTTAGAGGTGAACCACTTTTATTACAAGGTGGATTACCCAAAACATGACAATCAAATAACTTACTATAAAGACTAAATTGTTGGCTTGGCGTTAAATTTTTTAAAGCCATTAAAAAATGATTATGATAAAACGTCATTTGATAGGACAACGAGCGAGTATTAATATCGTGACAACCGCCCGTTTCCTCACCAATATGGATTAAATAAGCTTCTGGATCGTACCAAACATGATAACCTGTAGCCCGTAATCTCAGAGAAAAATCGGATTCTTCTCGAACCGCATTGCCTCTAAAACGTTCATCAAACCAAATATTATATTTAATAAAAATATCGCGCCGAAACGACATATTACAGCCTCTAGGAGATATAACCTGTTGAGGTTTAGTAGTATGAACTAAATCAATATAATACCAAGCAATCCCCGGGTTCATTGCTTCGGGGGGTAAGTATTCAATTTCATAGGAAGATTTACTGGTACTCAATTTCTGAGAGTCAGCCAGTTTCATCCGATCAAAAACTCGCCCCGCAACAACACCCACATCAGGACGTTCTAAAAAATTACGGGCATGAGCCTGAAAATAGCCTTCAGGAAGCTTGACATCATCATCAATAAACAGAATAATCTCTCCAGAAGCTCGCCTTACCCCATAATTTCGCGCCCCAGGTAGACTTGCCCAATTCACACGAAACCATTGAATTTTCTTAGACTGTGCTAAGTTTTCGAGATAGGATTGTACTTCATTGGTATGGGTTTGAGTTTGATCAACTACCAATATTTCCAAAGCGGGATAGTCTTGTTGCAAAACATCTTCGAGAGTATCCTTTAAAGGTTCTTCTCGGCGATAAGTTGGAATAATTACAGAGATCAAAGGAAGTGTCATAAATTTAAGCAAGGGTTCTGTGATTAACTAAGCTAAAGATAGTTTCTTGCGCTTACGTTTTAAGGTTTCTGTCAGATTTAAAGAGGGATTTTCTTTTAATTGTTGTTCTTGTTTGTCGATGATCGGTAATTTAAAAATAATACCCGCAAAAAACCAATAGTAAATCCCTACTGGATCTGTATCTAGAGGATACCAATAAGGTAAATAGCTAATGATGACCAAAAAGACCCAAAAACTAGATGCAAAACTTCTCAGACTCGGATCACGAATCGAACGATAGGCTTGAAAAGCAAAAATCAGTAAACTGGTCAAAAAGGTCATATAGATAAAAAATCCAATCCAACCTATTTCCAAAATTACTTTACTATGAAATGTTTCCAAAAAGGTAATCGGGCCAAATACCCGCGCTGAAGATGTTCCTTTACCTAAACCTCTTCCTAAAAATCCACCTTGTGCCTCAGCAGCAAATTGCAATTGTTTGACAATAAACTCTTGGGGTGGACTTTCATTCCAACGACTCACAAAACTATCAACTCGTTCTTGAATAAATTCAGGTTTAAAGAGGGAAAAGCCAATAAATAACAATACACCTAAACCAACAATCAACATTAATTGTTTAAGATTTTTAAATTGTCCCGTCAGAATTAACAAAATAACGATGAGAAGCGGAACTAACAGAAAAGCAACTCGTTGGCCAGAAATAATCGCATTAATAAACACTAACGCTAATCCCACTAGCGATGTTGTTCTCCAAAAAAAGGAGATTTCACTAAAAGCATTTGCAAAACAAATTGTACTATTAGCAACTAAAAACCATGACCAGTGCCAAGGAGAAGCAAATGTTCCTGGTAATCTAATTTGTCCGTATTCTGGACTAAATAAAACCGAACCACCGATAAAACATCGCGCCGCAATTTGGGCTTGGAACAAATCGTTTCCCGTCATTTCTCTTGTTCCTGCACAGCGTCCCGTATGAAGTAACCAATACTGAACAAATGCCAAACTACAACAAATAATGGCGAGAACAACAAGTAGCCGACCAATTTTTAATAATTTGTCTTTACTATCTAAAAAATAATAAGTACAAAAAATCAGAGGAATATAACCAATTAAAACTTTTAATCCAAGTACACCTTGAAGAAAAGGACTACCTTCTTTGCAAGGAACCCGAATTGGCAACCCACCTTCTGGCCTTTCTAAAAATTTGACTGTCAATGACTCACAGAAGGGTAACTGTTCATTAGATAAGCTAACTACAAATAAAGCTAAGAGACAAAAAACAAATAATAGTGTTAATGTAGGTATCAATTTTTTAGGAACAAAAATGGGTTTCTTGTTCTTGGCACACTCCACTATTAGACCGAATAAGGCTGGAATATAAAAAATATCTTTACTTACTTGCATAATTGGATTGTCGTTAGAAATCCAGTAAGTAATCGTTCCATTAAAAGGTAGATAAATGAGGAATGCCCATAAAGCAGCACGAGGATAACAAAAAGATAAGATAGCGATTGGCATTGCAATCGCAACAACTAGACCATAAAGAGGTTTAGTGATTAAGGCTAATGGTAAAGCCATTACTAAACCTGCCGCGATCGCAATGGATAAAACAGTAACTAGCTTTTTTTGGTTTTCTTTAGCTTGACGTTTTTGAGCTAATTGCTCTTGCAGACTCAGTTTTGTCGTTTCTTTTTTTTTCGCTCTTTTTAGAGGTTTAATTTTTCTTTTTAACATGGAGTGGTTCGACCATGAGCTTTTTTGACTTCATCAATTAATACACCACAACGAGCAATTCTGTACATCTGTCGTGGTGTTTCAATCAATTTGCTCAAGTTTAGCACGACGATTAAACGGCTAGGTACTGTTGCACAACTTGAATGAGATGTTCTGACCAATATTGAGCTTTCTTAGCACACGCAGATTCTACCATGACTCGAATTAGAGGCTCTGTTCCCGATGCACGAACTAAAATTCGTCCTTGCTCTCCCATTGCTGTTTCGGCTTGGGCGATCGCATTCTGTAAAGGATCACAGTTTTTCCAGTTACAGCGCGTATCTCGATCTTCTACCCGTACATTTTTTAGAATTTGGGGATAGGTTTGAAAACTTTGGGCGACTAATTCATCTAATGACACATTTAACTGACGCACTAAAGCGGTTAACTGTAATGCTGTTTGTACACCATCCCCTGATACACCGTAATGATGACAGATGATATGTCCAGACTGTTCGCCACCTAACATTGCCCCAGTATCCCACATTTGAGCTTGAACGTGTTGATCTCCTACAGCAGTACGAATGAACTGACCGCCTAACTTTTGCCAAGCTCGTTCAAACCCTAAATTAGCCATCACTGTAGCAATAATCAGGTCATTGGGGAGTAAATTGTGATTTTTTAAATATTGTCCCCACAAATAAAGGATGTAATCTCCATCAACGACTTTACCCATTGCATCAATCGCCATCACGCGATCCGCATCGCCATCAAAGGCAAAACCGAGATCGGCTTGATACGCTTGTACTGCAGATTGTATAGATTCTAGATGGGTTGAACCACAATTGACATTAATGCGATCGCCATTAGGTTGATCATGTAAAGCGATCACCTCAGCCCCTAATTGTTTAAATAGATCTGGTGCCATTTTTGCCGAAGCACCCCAAGCCAAATCTAAAACAATTCTCATCCCTGTAAAATCTAAACCCGATGGCAAAGCATTTAACAGGTTTTGAGCATAATTTTGCGTCATTTCAGGGTAATAGTAAGATTTCCCCCATTGATTAGTATTTGCCCCCTGTTTCGTCGCTAATCCTCTTAATCCTACTTCGATTTGTCCAGCAAGGTCGGATGAGATTTTGGTTCCTTGATGGCTAAAAAATTTAATTCCATTATCTTCGGGTGGGTTGTGACTGGCGGAAATCATGATCCCGCCGATCGCATTTGTAACTCTTGTCAGATGGGCAACACAAGGGGTAGGACATAAACCAATCTGCCAGACATCCAAACCCGCAGAGGTTAGACCCGATGCGATCGCCATTGCTAACATATCACTGGAGTTACGAGAGTCTTGTCCAATAATGACAGGGCCGTTTGTTAAAGAAGATTCTTTTAAAACTTGTCCTGCCCAAAATCCTAATTGCATGGCAAAAGGGGCGTTCAACAAATCCCCTGCTAACCCACGAATGCCATCGGTTCCAAACAAAGGGGATTTAGGTAAAGCGAGAATTGAGTTCAATGTTTGATGATATTCTTCTCGATGACCTTTGACTTTATAAGAAATAGAAGTAACCATATTAAAAAAAGCTCCTCACACATCACACACACGAGATTTAAGAATTTTATAAGATTGCTACTTACAGCTTAAAGTATATAGCGAAAAATTTATTCTATGGTATAATTCGGCATGACGACGGAATTATCGATATGTTTCTAGCTCTCCAAAATTTCGATGATTCCTTTTTGTCCATCAATACGAACCCGTTGATCGTTTTTTAGAAGTTCGGTAGCATGATGAACATCCATCACCGCAGGGATACCGTATTCTCTAGCAATAATGGCACCATGTGATAAACGTCCGCCGACTTCTGAAATAATTCCTCCTGCACTTCTTAGAATTGGACTCCAACCCGAATCAGTATAGGGTATAACTAAAATTGTCTGTGCGTCAATAATGGGTAATTGCTGTAAGGTTTTGACGATTTTGATGGTTCCTTCAATTTGTCCTGGCGATGCGCCAATGCCTTGTAATCTTTTTCGGGAGGAAGATTTAGAATAGAGTATTTTATTAGTTAATGCAGGTTGTCCATAGACAACATAAGGAATTTGAGTTAGTTCTTGATTTTCTTGGAATTGTAATTGTCGTTGTTGGATTAAATCAGTAAGATTGGATAATTGTTGAGTTAATGCTTTTATTTCGTCATATTTGAGGAAAAAGATCTCATCGACTTGGTTTAATTGCCCAGATGCAATTAATTTGTTTTCTAACGCCACAAAATGCCAACGTAAGTTAGATAGTAATTTCGAGTAGATTTCGGTGGTTTTGTTTTTTAAAGCGAGTCGTTTTTGTAGCCATAATGTTTGTTGATTTTGTGTGGCTGACTGAGGAATTGATGTGGGTTCAGGATTTAAGAGAAATTTAAAAAACAATGCTTTAATAGGTCTTTGATCTTCACGCCAACGAGGTACGGCAATATCTGTCCCAATTTCTCCTAAATAACCGTAGCTTTCTAGCCATTCTTGAAAACGATTAAGTATGTTTTTGCCTTCGGGAATTTCGGCTAAATGGGCAAAAAGGGACGCATAATCATCTGCTTGAATGGTAGAGATCGGCAGTAGATGATGCACTTCTTCGGCTAAATTTGCCAGCGATTGGATTGATGCAACTTCGGGGGCGGCGGTGTTATCTAATTCTTCTAAGGGAACTTTTAAAATTGCTTGTCTGATGGCAAAACTTAAGGGGGCTAAAATACTGTAATAGGTGGCTTTTTTGAGAACTAATAAAATTTGTTCAATTTGATTTAATAAGTCTTCAATTGACAAATTGTTTAAATTATGGTAGTTAAAATAATTTAAAGTTGGAAGAAAATAACGCTGTAGATCTTGCTGAAAATCTTTTTCTAACTGCCATTCTCGAAAAGCTAAACGCAGTAAACCGAGTGAATTTCTAAGAGTCGATAACAAGGAAGGTTTAGAAAGTTTTGCCTCTCTGGTTAAAAAGTCTAAGCTTTCAGGTGGCAGTCCCATTCTTTGAAAAATAGTATTTAATAAAGTTGCATTAAAATAAGCTCTTTGGAAGTGTAGTGTAGCGGTTTGCTCAAAGTTTAAATCCTTGGCACGTTTCCCTAATACAATTTGAAAAATTTCACCCCAAACTCCACAGGTTAAGGGTTGATTGATTGACCAAGTAAGCGGACGAATGACCCCAGGTATCACTTCTGCTGCGATTTTCCGTGTCCAAATGGGATGTAAATTGGTGATAGGACGCGACTGTAGTAACCAGAGTGTTTGACCATCATATGTCCATTCAATATCTTGGGGTTGTCCTTGATATAAATCTTCTAATTGTCGAGTCAGAATAGCGACTTGTTTAATTAAATGTTGAGGAACATCACCTTGTCCAGAGATATAAATCTCTATTTCATCTAAGTTACTATTTTTAAGATCACTAATTTCAACTTGATATCGTTCGGGGGTAACTTTTCCAGAAACAATTCTCGACGCATCCCCTGGTAATGCTTCGATGACGACATCTGTATTCAGTTGATTGACGGGATCACGACTAAAGGCGACACCCGAAAAAACACCTTTAATTTGTTTTTGAATGAGTACCGTCATCCCAGTATCTTTTTGCTGTTTATCTTGACGATATTGCAATGCAGCAGGACTATTATAGGAGTTCTGACAGATTAAAATAGCCGATTCTAATTCTTCAGAGTTGGTAATATTTACAATACTGGTATATTGTCCCGCAGCCGAGGCAGTTTCTCCATCTTCCCCTATTGCAGATGAACGAACGGCTAAAGGATCATCAAGGGTAGGATTAAGAGTATTAATTAAAGAAAAAAAGTCATCTCCTACGGGTAAAATCCAACCATCAGGAACCGCATAGCCCAAACGTTTTAATTTAGATAAAGTTGCGGCTTTTTGTCCTACTTTTTGAGGATTTAAAGGATCATTTAAGGTCAGAATAGCGTGATCACCTCGAAAAAAACGAAACATTTTTTTAGACTCTGGATTAACATTCGTTTGGGGTAAGTCTAAATCATCTGGAATTTTTTGATAGATTCCAGCAAGAAGTGAGGTAAGAGCGATCGCACCAATGATATATTCGCTTTGATTGGGATGACGTAGGGTTAAAATCAAGGCTAGGACAAACAAGGCAACTAATTTACCAGATTTGCGATCGCGGAACAGGGTAAAACTAATTAAACTTAACACAAGGGTTAAAATTGCCCCGACTGGATCATGTACCAAAACGCCCCAAAAAACATTAGTGGTTCCTGCGCCTTTTCCCATCCAGTAGCGTCCCATCACGAGGGCAATTAAAGCGAATAATTCCCACACTGAACCTGATGGAAAAAATAGTCTAGTGAGTAAGACCGCGATAATTCCTTTAGCTGCTTCGGACAGGACGGCTAAAATTCCTGCTAACTGACCACCGTGATAAAATGCGGCTGATACAGAAATATTTTTTGTTCCTATTTTAGACAATCGTTTTTTACTCAGTCCATAGGTGATCCAGTCAATTAGCGGAAGACCCCCTAGTAAAGGACAGATCAAAAAGATAATTAGAGAACCCCAAACTTGTTCCATGTTTTGAATATAGCAGTTAATTTAAAATATCTGACCCTAACATTCTCTGATATCGGTCGTCTAATTCTCTCTTCAATGAGGGAGAATATTTTAAGGTTGGATCGCTTAACATGATTTTTTCAGCAGCATCTCTAGCAATGGTTAAAACCTCTTGATCTTCAACTAAACTAGCTAATGCAAAGTCGGGTAGACCAGACTGACGAGTCCCTAACACTTCTCCTGGCCCTCGAAAACGCATATCCATTTCTGAGATAAAAAAGCCATCTTGAGATTGTTCTAATACACTGAGTCTTTGACGCGCATCGGTTGTTTTACTGCTACTCATCAGCAAACAATAGGACTGATGTGAACCGCGTCCAACTCTCCCACGTAATTGATGCAATTGAGATAAGCCAAACCGTTCGGCATTTTCGATTAACATAACTGTAGCATTGGGAACATCAACCCCAACTTCTATCACAGTGGTTGAAACAATAATCTGAGTTTGATTATCCCGAAAAGCGTTTAAAGCGGCTTCTTTTTCAGCAGAATTCATTCGACCATGCAATAACCCAACTTGAAAATCAGGGAATATCACCTCTGAGAGTCGTTGATGTTCTTCAACTGCGGCCCGTAAGTCCAATTTTTCGGATTCTTCGATCATCGGAAAGATAATATAAGCTTGTCTTCCCTGAGCAATTTCTCGCCGAATCAATTCATACGCTTGAGTTCGTTGTTGTCCTGTTAATGCGGTGGTGTGGATGGGTTGTCGTCCTGGGGGAAGTTCATCGATTTGACTGACATCTAAATCACCGTGTAGGGTTAATGCGAGAGTTCGTGGTATGGGAGTCGCAGTCATGCTGAGGACGTGGGGAGATTCGCCTTTAGATAGTAGTCTGGCCCGTTGTTGTACCCCAAAACGGTGTTGTTCATCGATGACGACTAAACCTAATTTTCGGAAGTTGACGGGATCTTGGATTAGTGCGTGTGTACCAACGAGTAAGGGTAATTCGCCGTTTTCGAGTTGGCTATGGATTTCTCGACGTTTTGCAGTTTTGGTTGATCCAGTTAGCAGTTCGACGGGAAGATGAAGGAGATTAAACCAAGTGACGAGTTTTCGGTAATGTTGTTCGGCTAAAACTTCAGTAGGGGCCATCAAAGCGGCTTGATATCCCGATTGAATGGCGGCTAAGATCGCATAAACGGCGACGATCGTTTTTCCTGAACCGACATCCCCCTGTACTAAACGATTCATTGGGGTGGTGGTGGATAGGTCTTGTAAAATGTCCTGAATCACCCTTTTTTGGGCATTTGTCAGGCTAAACGGCAAAATTTCGTTAAAACGCTCGATGACTTGCCCTCTAGGGTTAAAGCTTGCGCTGCTTTGAGTTTGCTGTTGTTTGTGACGACGTTGTAAAAATCCTAGTTGGAGAAAGAAAAATTCATCGAAAACTAATCGTCTTCTAGCATGGGTTAATAGATCGGAGTTTTCAGGATAATGGATGTTAGCGATCGCTTCTTTTAAATCCATTAATCCATAAAGTTTTTTAAGATTAATCGGTAAAGGATCTTTAATTTGATTGATTGCGGTTAATGCTTCGACGACGGCTTTTCTAATGAGATCAGCCGCGATTCCTTCAGTTAAAGGATAGACGGGTAAAACACGACCAATTTTAATCGATTCAATTTGTGACCCAGAACTATCTAGGATTTCAATTTCTGGGTTATCTAAGGTTACGCCATATTTACTTTTTTTGACTAATCCTGATGCAGCAATGGTTGAACCAGGGGGATAAAAGCGTTTTTGTCTTTCTTGCCATCCTTTGTTAGTGTAACGGCTTCCTGCATAAAAGCGATTAAGTTTAAGCTGTCCAGTGCGATCGCTAATAACAATTTCAAAAATGGTTAATTTAGGATTTTTTGGACTGGTAAAACAGTTACATCGTTTTACGGTTCCGACTAAGGTTACAGTTTCCCCTGCTTCTAAATTTGAGATATAAACCTGACGGCTATAATCAATATGATCTCTAGGATAATAAAACAGAATATCTTTAACAGTTTTGAGTCCTAATCGTTCTAAGCCTTGACCTTTTTTTGTCCCAACTGCGGTTAGATGCGCTAGGGGTTGATCTAATGTTACTGTGCGAACAATTTTAGCGGTTTCAGTAACGGGTGTTATGTTGGGAATTTTCGGTTTAGGAGGTTCTGGCGGATTTTCTAAGGTTTGTTTTAAATCTTGTAAAAATTGTCTTGTTTTAATGACTAATTCTTGGCGGAGTGATTCTGAATATTGGGGATAGCGGGAAAATTGAACTGCTAAATCTAACCATCTTCGCCGCGCTTCTAGGGGAGTTCCAAACGGAGGAGATTGACCAAAGCTAAGACACATAAATTCATGAAAGCGGTATTGATTTCCTTGTAGGTTAGTAAATCCTTTTTCCGCTTCTACTGATAGGGCTTTTTGCAATCTAATCCAGTCGGTTTCCTCTTTCATATCCAATATTTTAACATTTTTTTAGTCATACCAAGATGCTCGCCATGCTGATTCGGCTTCAGCGATCGCGCATTCTTTTTGTTTTTTGTAATACTGTTTTTTCAGTTGTATAGTTTGGTCTAATAAATGACGAATCTGCTTTCGTTGTAATGTTAGGTTGGGGTCAGCAAATTCAATTTCAGTTAATCTTAGATGAATAGCGATTAATTTTGTAATTTGAGAATTAGTCGTTTCCTCTTCGGTCTTTTCTGACTCACTTGTTTTATTCTCTGTTTCGATTAATACATCTAATAAATTTGGATTGCCACTTGATGTATGTTCGGGGACTTCAGCTTGAATTGCCAGATTAATTACTTGTTTCGGAAGCTGAGGAGGTAATATTTTAAATTTCTGTAATTGCTCATTGAGTTCCATTGAAAGCTCATCTAATACTTGAATAATTCCCTTATCTATTTGTTGAATCCAGTCTAGTAAAACATCAGGTTTTTTGAAATCATTCAAATCTTCTTCTACTTCTTCTTTGGGAGAATTATTTAAATCTTGTGTTGATTCGATCCCCATTAACATTTCTTCTAAAATATTAATTGTTTCTCGTTTAACTTGTTGAGGTTTTCTAGTCAATAATTCTAATAATTTATTGTTGGCATTTTTACCAATTTTTTTAACTTCTTCTTGTAATTTTTGTCTTTGACTGTAGGTCAGTTGTATAAATTCTTGAGGATATTTATGTGTACAGAGTTGATAACTCGCTAAAATGAGTTGTTTAGATACTGATTGACTAAGTGTATCTAAATAAGTTTGATAGAGGTTACGGAATGTTTCTACAAATTCTGTTGTCTTTGCTTCTAAAGCTGCTAATTCTTGTTTTAAATGATGTATTTTGCCAGTCATGTGAGTTAGTGAGGAAACTTAATAATTAGATGATTGTAGGGGTTAGATCAAATAAACCAAATCCCTAAATAATTTTAACGTGACCTCACGTTAAATATATGAAAACAGGGTGAGTCAGACCCACCCTCGTTTTAACCTTGAAAGATTAGCAGTTATTTTTTCTTTTTATTCGATTTTGCGGCCTGTTTTTCTTCTTGTACTTCTGCTTTGGGGGGTTCAGCTTCTTTTTCGGCTATAGATTGTCCCATTTGGGCGGCAACTTCATCAGCAAAGTTAACTTCTTGCTTCTCAATACCTTCCCCTAAAACAAACCGAACAAAACGCCGTACTTGAATATTTTCGCCAATGGCTGCAATAGTTTGTTTAATCAACTCTTCTACTGTGATATTCTGATCCCGAATATAAGGTTGATCTAACAGTGAAAGTTCTTTCAAACGTTTTTCAATACGTCCCTGTACAATTTTTTCCCTAATATTTTCGGGTTTATTGTCAAGGTCGTCGCGTCCCATTTCAATATCTTTTTCTTTTTGGATGATTGCTTCGGGAATATCGCTAACCTTAATGTATTCTACGTTAGGACAAGCGGCAATCTGCATCGCAATGTTACCGACTAGATCTTTGAACTCTTCACGTCGGGCAACAAAGTCGGTTTCACAGTTGACTTCTACCAGTACACCAATACGGCTACCAGTATGAATGTACTGACCGATCATCCCTTCTGCGGTGGTTCGACCTGCTTTTTTTTCTGCGGAAGTAATTCCTTTTTGCCGTAGCCATTCAACGGCTTTTGTCATGTCGCCGTCGTTTTCGGCTAGGGCTTTTTTGCAGTCCATCATGCCCGCGCCAGTTTTTTCGCGTAGTTCTTTAACCAGTTTTGCCGAAATTTCCGCCATGTTGATTTAATCCTACCAAGATCGTTTTTCTTCTTTGGAGGGGATTTATTCTAACCCCTCCGTTTATTTTGTCTTATTTATCGTCGTCTTCGTCAGTATATCCAGTTGCCCAGTCGGGAGTTTCCTCCTCGTAATCATCTTCTATTTCATCGAGGTTATCTTCAAACTCTTCGTACTCCTCTTCGCCTTCTAGTTTACCGTGACGACCTTCGTGAATTGCGTCGGCTAATTTACCGATGATCAATTTAATTGACCGAATTGCATCGTCATTCGCAGGAATGGGAATATCGACGGCATCGGGGTCACAGTTGGTATCTAACATAGATACGATCGGTATTCCGAGTTTTTGGCATTCTTTAATGGCGTTGTATTCTCGACGTAAGTCAACAATGACCGCAATATCAGGTAAACGGCGCATCGTTTTGATTCCGCCTAAATATTTTTGTAGTTTACCGAGTTCTCGACGTAATACTGCACCTTCTTT
The DNA here is from genome assembly GCF_017312365.1 of Chroococcus sp. FPU101. Taxonomy (GTDB): domain Bacteria; phylum Cyanobacteriota; class Cyanobacteriia; order Cyanobacteriales; family Microcystaceae; genus Chroococcus. The sequence goes on along the minus strand of NZ_BLJI01000001.1, from coordinate 425,975 downwards.
TTTGGGTCGTTTGTCGATCGCGCCACTTTCTTCGAGTTCTTCAAGTTCTTTGAGCCTTTCAACACGACCTCGAATGGTTTCCCAGTTGGTTAACATTCCCCCTAACCAACGTTGGTTAATGAAGTTAGAACCACATCTTACGGCTTCAGAGGCAACAATTCCCGCCGCTTGTCTCTTGGTTCCAATGAATAAAAACCGCTTGCCTTGTCTGATGCTTTACGCACATAGTCGTAAGCTTCTTCCATCAGTTCGGCTGTTTGAACGAGGTCAATGATATGTACCCCGTTTCTGGCAGTATAAATGTACTGAGACATTTTCGGGTTCCAACGGCGTGTTTGATGACCGAAGTGAACGCCTGACTCTAACAGTTCGGCAAGTGTAACTACTGGCATTTTTGATTTTGACTCCTATTCGGGTTTAGCTTCCATTCAGGGGGATTTCTCTAGGTTTAGAAACACCCGAATTCCTAAATGTGCATTTTTTTTACAGCCTTTTAATACTATCATTTTGTTAACCTTAAATCAAGGCTTCACTACAAATAATTTGCGGTACGGGAGGGGATAGTGGGGATAAGCGGCGATCGTTGCTCCATTGGCGCATCTGATGTTGTTTTAATAAATTCTCTCCAGTGATGCTATTACGTCGTAGGATGTTGAGTTCTCGGTTAATGACTTGAGTGAGGGGACTACTAAAGGCTTTTTCTAAGATGTTGATCTGGCTTTTGATGTCTTGTGATCAAGTGGTTTTGAATAATAGTCTTAGTTCTCTAAATAATATATTGTTGGGTTTGGGTTAGACGTTGTTGATATTCTCGTTCCGCTTGACGGTGTTTGACTTCTTGGGCAAAAAGATATTTAACCTTCATGACAGCTAAGTTACAACCTTTGGGAAGATTAGCGGGGGAGATCAATCCGCTTAAAACGTCGTCTCATACGTCTTGCTTGCTTTATCCAGAACTGACGTTAATTAGTTTATCAGCTTGGTTTGAAAAGAATAATATTTAAAATACTACCTAGTTTAATAATACTGAAATATATGAATTGACTTTTATAAATAATAATGAAAGAATTAAACAATTTTAAAAGTTTTTGATTTAAACAGAGCAAGTACATGGCTTTACAAAATTTTGTTGGAGATGATTCTAACAATATCAAATCGGCTACACCTTTTTTAGCTGATAATTGGTTGATGTTTGGACGTGGCGGTAATGATTTATTAATTGGAGGAAATGTTAATGACACCCTTTCGGGAGAATTGGGTGATGATAGTTTATTTGGTGGCAGTGGAAATGATAGTCTTGATGGAGGTGATGGCAATGATTACCTAGATGGAGGTTTAGGCAATGATCTTCTAAGTGGTGGACTAGGAAATGATTTCTTTTTAGGTAGTCTAGGAGCTAATCAAATTAATGGAGGAACAGGATTTGACACTGTTGATTACTCCGCTATCAAACAAAAAATTACACTACGCGCCACTGGAAGCGTTTTGAAAGGAACTAGTACCAGTTCGCTCGATCAACTCTTTCAAATAGAATCTATTATTGCTGATAGTACCATTAGCAATAACTTGATTGATGCAACGACAAATGATCCTACTATTTTCATCAATGCAAATTTAACAACTCAAAGCTTACAGGTTTTTAATGTTCCTTTTGGTTCGGCAAACCCTCTAGTTTTCACCGTCACCAATTTTGATGATGTGACAGGAACTAATCAAAATGATACGGTGATTGGTGATGCTCAAAACAATATTTTAAAAGGCAATGGTGGGAATGACAGCTTAGATGGTGGTTTAGGCAATGATAGCTTAGATGGCGGTTTAGGCAATGATACTGTATTAGGGGGTGACGGAGACGATTCTCTAGTTGGTGGTGTGGGTAGTGATCTGCTTAATGGTGGCAACGGAATAGATACCGTTAACTATACTGGAACAAGACAAGCTATTACTTTGTTACCTACAGGTCTGATTCAAAAAAGTAGCGGTACAGATGACATTACCCAAATTGAAAGAATTATTGCAGATGCCACCGCCGCTAATAATTTGATCAATGCTTCTAGTGCGCTGACTCCTGTTTCGATTAATGTCAACCTAACTACTCAAACCTTATCAGTCCTCGGCATTCCCAATGTACCCTCCGTGACTCGCACCGTTATTAACTTTGATAATGTCACAGGAAGTAATCAAAACGATACGATTATTGGTGATTTACAAAATAACCTTTTACTGGGCAATGATGGAAATGATACCATTGATGGCGGTGCAGGGAATGATACTATTGACGGCGGTACAGGAAATGATAGTCTAGTCGGTGGCGATGGTAATGACACCCTAAAAGGAAGTTTAGGTAATGATCTTCTCAGTGGTGGTACAGGGACTGATATCGCTGACTACTCCAGCCTTAACCAAAAAATTACTCTTTTACCTACAGGGACACTGACCAAAGCAAGTGGAGGACAGGATCAACTATTTTTAATAGAAACCATTATCGTTGATTCCAGAGTTACCCATAACCTGATTGATGCTTCAACGGCTCCTTCTCCAGCTACCATTAACGCTAACCTACTAACTCAAAGTTTAGTGGTGTCGGGTGTTCCTGGATTTTCTTCTCTCAGCTTTACTGTCCGCAATTTTGATGATGTTAGTGGAACAAATCAGAATGATACGATCATTGGTGATACTCAAAATAATATCCTCAATGGCAATGGAGGTAATGATAGCATTGATGGGGGTTCAGGTAACGATACGATTAACGGAGGTTTAGGCGACGATACGATCGCTGGAGGATTATCAGGTAATGATTCTTTAATCGGTGGTAATGGTAATGATTTGTTTTTTGGAAATACAGGTACCGATCAAATTAAGGGTGATGCAGGCATTGACACAGTAAACTATTCTAGTCTCACTCAAGCTATTACTTTACTAGCCACTGGTACAGTAAAAAAAGGGAGTGCAGGGAGCGATCAACTCTTTCAAGTAGAAACGATTATTGCAAATGCTGCCGTTGCTAATAATACGATTAATGCCTCTACTGCGGCTTCTCCAGTCTCAATTACCGCAAATTTGTTGACGGGAAGTCTTCAAGTTTTTAATATTTCTGGAGCGTCTGCTAATCCATTAAATTTTACAGTCACTAATTTCGATAATGTAACTGGAACCAATCAAAATGATTCGATTACAGGTGATGTACAAGGTAATCTTCTTAATGGTTTAAGTGGTAATGATTTTATCGATGGAGATGGTGGTAATGATACCCTCAACGGAGATGCAGGAAATGACGATATCTTCGGCTTTACGGGCAATGACAGTATTATTGGGGGAACGGGAAGTGATTTTCTTTATGGAGAAGCGGGTAATGATACTTTAACGGGTGGTATAGGTGCCGATGGATTTGTCTTTTTCTCTCTATTTGATGGAATTGATCAAATTACAGACTTTAATTACCTCGAAAATGATGTCATTTTTATCTCTGCCACTGGATTTGGTGCTTTTTCGACTAGCCAATTTGCCTACAATAATACAACGGGAGGTTTGTTTTTCACGTCATCAACTGGAACAGTGAGTCAATTTGCAACTCTACAAGCTAATCTAGGAATTGGCTTTGTGCCGTCTTTGGATATTGCCTTTTTCTAAATCATTTCAATGAATTGAAGTGTCATTGTTTTCTTAATTTAGATTATTCTTTAACCAGTCATATTGATTTCAACAGTGTAGCTTTTTGACACATTACAATCATTTGACAACTCCCCGACCCTGACCGATTATGGTACAGGGTGGGGTTTCCAAATCAACAACTAAACAGCAGTGATCACAAGTTTTATTGAGAATTTGTCATCTAAAAAAGCTAATCCAAATAACAAGTACACTTAAACTACTCATTGATTCTTGTAATATGTTGTAGAATCAAATCTAACTTACGACTAGCCGATGGTACTTCCGATTTAACTTCTTCTAGTAGTTTAAAAGCTTCCCCGAGCCATCCGAAGCGGGTCTACAATATTATCTAATTCTTGGTAGCCCTCTTCAAGTCGGCTAATCCTTTTTTCCTTTCACCACTTGCCATCTGTAATTTACCTAATCATTAAGAAAGTAGTCTAATTCTGGAGCAACTCAGACTGCTACAGATTATAATAAGGGCGAATGAAGGGACTTGAACCCTCGAATGGTGGTACCACAAACCACTGCCTTAACCACTTGGCTACACTCGCCATTGTCTTAAATCATTATAACATAGAGTATAGGACTTTTGAAAGTCCTATAGGAGTTAATGCAACTCAAATTCAAAGAGGATTGATCAGATTGTCTCATTGGATAAATACCTGTATCGGTCTAGTATTGATCAGTGTTGGGGGGATGATGGTAGTAACGAACCCCGGACAAGTTGCCTATGAAAAATATGCAACAGATCAAATGACGACATATTTAAAAGAAGATCTGTGTATGCAGATTGAAGGAAAAGGCGATTTTCTGAGTGTTGTGCGAAGTCAGTGTAAAAATTTAGTCGATACGGGCCAACCTCAACTTCAAGAAGTCATTACTCAAACCACAAAACGCCAAAATTTCCTTTTGTTTAGTATCTACCAAACGGAACTATCTTTACCCTCACCTGTTCCTAGCTATCAATTTGAAACGATTGGTGTTCTACAAAATTTTTACACCTATCAAGTGCTGGAGATGTAAACTAAGGGTAAATGATTTTTCTAAAACCATGAGTGAGCCAGCAGACAATCTAACCCCAGATATAGATATTCCTCTTTCTCCTCAAGAAGTCGAGATGACGAGAACTCCACCTTGGGGAACGGTGACAGTTTTAGAAGAAGGCCCCCGTTATCGCATCAACCGCATAGTCATTAAACCAGGGCATCACATGAGTACCCAAATGCACTATCATCGGAGTGAGCATTGGGTGGTCGTTTCTGGAACGGCTAGAGTGATTTGTAATGGTGACGAAACGTTACTAAAACAAAAAGAATCGACTTATGTGCCAATGAATACCGCCCATCGTATTGAAAATCCTGGGGTAATTCCTTTGGTAATGATTGAAGTCCAAAACGGCGAATATCTCGGTGATGATGATATTATCCGTTTTCCCAACGAAGAAGATTAATTAGTCATCAGTCAACAGTGAGTAAACGGTCATCAGTCATTGGTCATACCAATTGTGTTAAAATATTAACAAGTCTTGTAATATTTATGATCTTGCAGAGCTTTTAAGCAGCAAATTTTCCTCTAAAAGACATTTCATCTAAAAGACAGTCGTCTATTAGCATACAGTATCCATTTTAATATTTTAACGCTTCCTCTACGGAGTTTTCCTATATGACTTTTGCCCAAGATCGGATAGTCCCCACAGATCTGAGTAATGAAATGTCTCGCTCTTATCTAGAATACGCCATGAGCGTGATTGTCGGAAGGGCGTTACCTGATGCAAGAGATGGTTTAAAACCTGTTCATCGTCGCATTCTTTTCGCTATGTATGAATTAGGTTTAGCATCCGATCGTCCTTTTCGTAAATGCGCCCGTGTCGTCGGGGAAGTATTAGGGAAATACCACCCACACGGTGATACAGCCGTTTATGATGCCTTAGTAAGGATGGCGCAAGATTTTTCGATGCGGAGTCCATTAATTTCAGGTCATGGGAACTTTGGCTCAATTGATAACGATCCCCCCGCAGCGATGCGTTATACCGAGTGTCGCCTACAAGCATTATCGAGTCAAGCATTATTACAAGACATCGAAGCAGAAACCGTAGACTTTATCGACAACTTTGACGGATCGCAACAAGAACCCGTCGTTTTACCCGCCAAAATTCCGCAACTATTACTAAACGGTTCCTCTGGTATTGCCGTTGGGATGGCGACCAATATTCCCCCACATAACTTAGGTGAATTGGTGGATGGCGTGATCGCACTGATCCAAAACCCCGAAATGACCAACGCAGAACTCAATAAAATTATACCAGGACCCGATTTTCCCACAGGTGGACAAATTTTAGGAACATCTGGCATTAAAGAAGCGTATACAGGTGGACGCGGTTCTATTACGATGCGCGGTGTAGCCAGTATTGAAACGATCCAACATCGCGGAAGACCAGACAGAGAAGCCATTATTGTAACGCAACTTCCCTATCAGACCAATAAAGCCGCCTTAGTTGAAAAAATTGCTGAATTGGTTAACGATAAAAGGATAGAAGGAATCTCAGATATCCGAGATGAAAGCGATCGTGATGGGATGCGGATCGTTATTGAACTCAAACGAGATGCTTATCCAAGAGTTGTTTTAAATAATCTCTACAAACAAACCCCCATACAATCTAACTTTGGGGCGAATATGTTAGCTATCGTTAATGGTGAACCGCAACTATTAACCCTCAAGCAATTCCTACAAGTTTTCCTTGATTTTCGCGTTGAAGTGATCATCCGCAGAACCCAATACGAACTCCGCAAAGCATCGGAAAGAGATCACATCTTACAAGGGTTATTAGTAGCATTAGATAACCTAGATGAGATCATACATCTGATTCGTGCGGCGGCGGATACGGCTACAGCTAAAGCTGAATTAGTCTCCCAATTTAGTCTAACTGAAGCCCAGTCTGATGCTATTCTACAAATGCAACTACGGCGTTTAACTGCATTAGAAGCTGAAAAAATCCAGGCAGAACACGAAGAATTACAAGCGAAGATCGCCGATCTACAAGATATTCTAGACAAACGGGAACGCATCGACGCAATTATTATCGATGAAGTTCAACAAATTAAAACCCTTCATGCTAAACCCCGTCTGACTGAAATTGTTCCCAGTGAAGACGAAATTGAAGAAGCTGATTTAATTGCCAACGAACAAGCAATCATTTTACTGACTGAACAAGGCTACATCAAGCGGATGCCTGCTAATACCTTTGGCGCACAAAGTCGAGCCACTAGGGGAAAATCGGGAGCTAAAATTAAAGAAGATGATGTAGTTGAACAATTTATCAGTTGTAAAGATCACGACAATATCTTATTCTTTAGCGATCGCGGTGTGGTTTATACCGTTAATGCCTATCAAATTCCTGCGAGTTCTAGAACCGCTAGAGGTATTCCCATCGTGCAAATGCTACCGATATCCAAAGAGGAAAAAATCACCTCAATGGTCTCAGTAGAAGAATTTACCGCAGACGAATATCTCATCATGTTGACTTGTAACGGTTTCATTAAAAAAACCGCCCTTTCTGCATTTAGCAATATTCGTTCTAATGGTTTAATTGCAATTTCCCTAGAAGAAGGTGATCTACTACGTTGGGTTAGATTAGCCAAAGATCAAGATAGTATTATTATTGGCTCGCGTCAGGGAATGGCGATTCATTTTAAAGCCGATGCCCAACAATTACGACCTCTAGGACGGGCGACTAAAGGCGTAAAAGCCATGAAACTTAAGGCTAATGACGCATTGATCAGCATGGATATTCTACCCGCCCAAATCGTCGCAAATATCGCTTCTGATACTGATAGTTTAGAGGAAGAGACAGTCGACGACATGGAAGAAATTTTAGTCGAAGAAGGAACACAACAAGGCCCCTGGTTACTAGCTGTTACCGCTAATGGCTTTGGCAAACGCATTCCAGTGACCCAGTTCCGTCTGCAAAATCGAGCAGGTATGGGGGTACGAGCCATCAAATTCCGTGTCTCTGGTGACCAATTAATCGCCCTACGAGTCGTAGATTCAGAAGACGAATTAATGTTAGTCACTAGCCGAGGTATTGTGATTCGACAAGCCTTACAAGCAATTTCCCTGCAATCTCGTACTGCGACTGGTGTCAGATTACAACGCTTAGATGGAGATGATGCGATCGCCGCCGTTGCTTTAGTTCCTCCCTCTGAGTTAGATGACGAAGAAGAAGGAGAAAGCGAATAAGAGCGAAAAAAGATATTGCTCGTATTGTCTAATCTAAGAAATGGTTGAGGATAGGCTGATCTATTCTCATCCTCAACCCCTGCGATCTTAAAATTATTCTTTCACCACGTTAGAACAGTCTTTGCCAAGTTCGAGATCGGTAATGTTAGCGATCGTCGTTTCAGCAATATTTTGTAGGGCGTTACGGGTAAAAAAGGCTTGGTGTGCAGTAACTACAACATTTGGAAAGGACTGTAATAACTGGAAGTCATCATCTTGAATAATCGTATCTGACAAATCTCTGAAGAAAAGATCGGCTTCTTGTTCATAAATATCAATACCAAGATACCCAATTTTGCCCGATTTAATGCCTTCAATTACTGCTTTAGTATCTACCAAACCGCCACGACTGGTATTAATGATCATTACACCATCTTTCATTTGAGATATTGTTTCAGAATTGACTAAATAATGTGTTTCGCTCATCAAAGGACAATGGAGTGAGATAATATCAGATTTCTGTAATAATTCGTTTAAAGATACATATTTTCCAATTTCAAACTGGGGACTAGGATAGACATCATATCCCAAAATCGTACAATTAAAGCCTTTCATAATCTGAGCAAAGATTGAGTCAATTTTCCCGTACCAATAACGCCCACTGTTGAACCATTAAGGTCAAATCCGAGTAACCCATCTAAAATAAAATTCTCATTCCGCACACGATTATAAGCTTTATAGAGTTTACGATTGAGCATTAAAACCAAAGCCACCGCAAACTCTGCCACCGCATAGGGGGAATAAGCAGGAACTTGTACAACATTGATCCCTAATTCTTGGGCAACTTTTAAATCAACATTATTAAATCCCGCACAGCGCAAGGCAATCATGTGAGTTCCACCCTTCGCTAAAGTGCGTAGAGTCGCTTCATCTGCTTGATCATTAATAAATGCAAGGAAAACCATGTGCTAAACTAGCTGTTTCTGGGGTGAGATGGTGTTCTAAAAAAACTAACTCATGATTGTAACGATCGACTTCAGTTTGCAAGAATGGACGATCATAAGAACGAGTACTAAAAACAGCGATTTTCATTTTTTTTATAATGGATGAGTTTTTCTTATATATAATAGTAAATGCTCGTAGCTAGATTGCTCTATGGTTTTAGCAAGCCACACTTAATCATAGATTATCGCTTTAAATTCACAGCGTCATCTACAAAACACTAAAGAAATTATTCTATAAAAATTTCATTTAAGAGCATTTTTCAATAGCACTGCAAGGCTCAACTATGAATTATTAATGATAAAAAAATGAAAAAACTATGATGATTAATTGAAGAAAAAGTTAGGTAAGATATAGCAATGATATTTAATAAAAATTAGAATGCTAACTTCTGCCGAATTTTTAACAACATCTTGTTTAGCTTTAGCCCTTTCTGCCGATGCAATGGCTGTCTCGATGACCAGTGGTTTAATGATTCGCCATATTAAAATTAATAAAGCTTTAAAAATTGCTCTTTTCTTTGGTGTATTTCAGGCGATCATGCCGATGATTGGTTGGATTGTTGGTCTAACTTTTCGAGATTTCATGACCAGTTTTGATCATTGGATTGCCTTTGTTTTATTGGGATTAATTGGCGGCAAAATGATTTATGAATCCTTTCAAAAAGACGAAGCAGAAAAGTTTAATCCTTTAGATAATTCAACATTGTTGGCTTTAGCGATCGCCACAAGTATCGATGCTTTAGCGGCGGGTTTGGGTTTATCGATGCTCAAAAGTTCGATTATTTTAGCGTGTAGTTTGATTGGTGTAATTACCTTTGTTCTGTCATTTATGGCTGTTTTCCTCGGCCATCGCTTTGGTGGGTTGTTTAATCAAAAAATCGAAATAATTGGCGGACTAATTTTAATTCTGATTGGCAGTAAGATTTTATGTGAGCATTTGTTGTTTAGTTGAAAAATAAAAGGGTAGGCTTGGCCCACCCTAAACATCGATCAGTTAACTTGAGTTAAGCAGTAATTTTTTCAACTAAAGCCATCACATCACTACGGCTGAGTTTTTCTTTACCAAGGGCTAACACATCTAGAGTACCATGAGCTAAAGCCAAGGGAATTCGGCAGAAATCGAGTGCTGGGCCTTTGGGAAGCGATTCGGTATAGTAATCGGCTAGGATGAGGTTACGACGGGCATAGAACAGCATATCCTTAGCTTGCCAGCCAGTCGGAAAGAAATTAACACCTCGTCCTCTGTCATCGCGATGGTTTCGGAGGATATTCACGGCTTGTAATCCTCGACCAAAACCGATCGCGTGTAAACGATTCGTTTTAGTTCCATCATGCCAAGCCCACAGATCAGAGAGTAATAAACCTACAGCACCCGCCACACTAAAGGTATACTTATCTAAATCAGATTCGGTTTGAATTTCCCAGTTTGATTCCGCCCAATAAGCCATCCGATCAGCCATTGCCGCCGTTGCATCCCAAACACGAGGTGCAATGCTAGGAGGGGCTAAAAGGGCCCATTCTCCAACTCTTTGCGTCACTTCAGGAAGAAGGTTTTTTTGGTGAAGAGATAAATCAAGAGAGAAGTCGTCAATAGTAGAACTTTCAACAGCAGCTTGCAAATTTAAGCTAATGTTTCTCAGTAGTTTTGCTTTAGTAAAATTGTCTAAAGTAGGATGGTCTTCAATTTCGTCGATCGCTCGCATACACAAATAAGCTGAAGCTACAGCCTCTTGTAGTTGCGAGGGTAAACGACTAATCGGTATATAAAAGGTTCGACTGGTTTGCTGGAGAATGGTTAAAGCATTATCACGCAAATTCATTTAATACACTCCTCACACTTTCCTGATGCAATAGCATACAAGTAATATATCCTTAGATCTAATCCGAGTATTTTGATGTTTATGACGACAAGATGCTGTCTATTGTATTACGATTAGACGAAATAGCAAGAGAACATAAATTCGATTGAAGCAAGACTGGGGTTAAGCAAAGCCTGTTCTTTCCTTTTGTAAGAATTCACTTTTATAGTAGTACTCATCTATCCAATAAAGAATAAAATATCCAAAAAAAGGTTTCATAATCATTTAATGATTGATTTAAGGCTGAATTCTTAATCTACCTTTAGATAGAACAGTTTTCAAATGGGCCAAATCATTTTAAACTGATAAATCTAGCCAGAAATTAGCTGACGATGTTTCTTTCAAGGCTGGCTCGTTTAAAGTATCTCTTTTAAAGAATCCCCATGTCTACAATCGCTGATCACACAGTCATCCAAGAACAAGAGCAACCGATTCAAACTACCTTTAACATCCAAGAGATTCAGGACTTACTGCCTCACCGTTACCCTTTTGCTTTGGTGGATCGCATTGTCGATTATGTTCCAGGTCAAAAAGCCGTCGGTATTAAAAATGTAACAATGAATGAACCTTTTTTCCAAGGACACATTCCTAAGATGCCTTTGATGCCTGGTGTTTTGATTGTTGAATCGATGGCTCAAGTCGGGGGAATTATTTTAGTTTTATTACCAGGAATGCGAGGAAAGTTTTTTGCTTTTGCTGGAATTGATAAAGTTCGTTTTCGTCGTCGGGTCATTCCAGGGGATCAGTTAGTGATGACGGTCGAACTTCTTTCCTTTAAAATGAACCGAATTGCGAAGATGCAAGGATCTGGATACGTTGATGATCAATTGGTTGTCCAAGGTGAGATGATTTTTTCTTTGTTTGAGTAGAGACCCAATCAGATCGCGTCTCTACGAAAGTGTATAACCTGTTCATGGGGGGTTATTTTCCTTGCTCAATCGGAACAAAGGTTCTGCTTCTTCTGAGATACTTCCAAGCTAGACCTTCAGGATCTCTACTTTGACTCCATTGAGCAAAGTCTGGCTCAGATTTCCGTCTACCAATGGTACTGGCATTCGTATCGAGTCGTTTAGCTAATTCTGATTGAATGAGAGATAGTTGAGTGGTTTGAGTGTGAGATTCTTCAGGATCACTTAATTCGTTTTCATCTTCTTCATCTTCTTCAGTCAAAGCTAAATTAGCCGTGGTTTCAACATTTTCTGATTCCTCTTCAAAATCAAGAATCTTAGAAATGTTCATGACAGAGGGTTCAGCAGAACTAGCCGAAGAACTTTTAGGCTCAACAATTTCGTTATCTTGTTCTACATCGGGATCACTATCAGCAAAAATACTTCCTAATGCGTTAGCCGTCAAAAAGTAGTAAACAACGCCTTCATCCCCTAAATTCTTGCGTTGTGCGCCAAATTCGTCAGCTTTTTTTTCTAAAAACTTTTTGGCAGTCCATCCGCTTAGATTGGTTTTTTGAGCTAAATCCATTACCGTGAGACAGCCTTGATTTTCGGTCACTAATTGATGAAAAACGGGATCAATGGTTTTTGACCATTTCGTCCATTGATAGTTTTGCCAGATTGTCCAGACTAGGCTTAATCCTACTAATAGTAAGATCAATTTCCACGCCGTGAAAAGAATCATAATCACGATCGCTAAAGGAAGGATCACGATCAAAAAGCCAGCCGTAGTACGATCAAATGCGTTTGCAGTCATAATGGTTGATTTGCCAATAGATATCGATGGCAATAAATATCGCTTCTGCCATATAGTCCATATCAACAGTTTAGGGGTTATTGGCCATGCTCGTTAAGTCTAATCGCTTAAACATGGCTTGACGGGCTTGATTTGCTAAAGAATCATTAAGTTTTGTTAAATTTATTGAAGTTTGATATTTTACTTCGAGGGCTTTTTGGATTAACCAATCGGCAATAAAAGGATTTTTGGGTAATAATGGGCCGTGAGAATAAGTAGCGATCGCATGACGATAAAAAGCCCCTTCATATCCATCCTCTCCATTATTGCCATAGCCTTGAATAACTTTTCCCAAGGGGGATACCTGTCCTAAATATGTCCTCCCACCGTGATTTTCAAAGCCTATCACCACTGGAGACTCACCGAATCGGGTTTTTAGGTCAGAAGCAAGAGGAGAGGCTGTAATCTCAAAAACAACGTTACCGATACAACGTTTAGCATCAGGGCCGGGATGTTTACTAACGAGATCCAAAATCCCTAAACCTTCGATCCGATGCCCTAAAGCGGGTTCGTAGTAGTGTCCTAGCAATTGCGGTGAGCCACAGGTAAACACACCTGGGACTCCTGTTTCAATTCTGGTAGAAATTGCGTCTGCTTTTGCCCCTTTTAGGTCGCGCATGACGATTTCTTGTTGTCGATCTTGCGCCCCTCCACCGACAATCAGATCAACCTCGTTAAAAGCATCAATCTCGGTTTGTTGTTCGAGAGGGATGATTTTTACGGGAATATTCCGCCACTGACAACGACGCTGTAAGGTAATCACATTTCCGCGATCCCCATAGGTACTCATTAAAGTCGGATATAACCAGCCTATTCTTAATTCCATCATTTTTATAAAATTTTTCTTCCTGTTAAGATTTCTCTAATTTCTAACATAGCTGAATAAGTTGGCAAAATATACAGTGTTTCACCTATTTCTGTAGATTCTAATGCCGTTTCTATCGCTTCTCTGAGGTCTTCTTTAACAATTAAATTAGATTGATTAGCTAAATTCTGACTGTATTGTAAGCGAAGTGCCATATCGTAAATGCGATCGCCTGAAACGATGAGCGTTCCACCAATACTAGCTAACTTCTCAGTGTCTACATCCCAAATCCAAGAAACATCGGTACCATCAGGAATACGGTCATTTAGAATTACTAAAGTAGTCGATGGCTTTCCTTGAATTTGTAGATCTTTGACAGCGCGGATCGTTTCATTCATTCCTACAGGATTTTTAGACAGCAGAATCCGAATTTTTTTTCCATTAACCGTTAATTCTTCGGCGCGTCCAAAAGCCGCTTTAAAGTTTTTCACGGTATCAAAAATGGTATCAATATCGATGCTAATTTCCTTAGCGACTAAACCCGCAGCCAAGGTATTGTATTTGTTGTAAACACCGATCAGAATTTGCGGCCAGTCTTTGCTATTTAGAGTCGGCTGGCTTTTCTCAAAACCACAAGATGGACAATGGAAATCACCCAAATGAGACAGATAAACACCCTGATAGTCTAGAGAATGACCACAGTTCGGACAATAAATCGAGTCTACGGCGTGAGGAATTTCATCTAAATACAAATTTGTTTCACTTAAGCCAAAAAAGAGAACTTTTTGGGGGAGATTTTGCCCTAAATAGGAAAGTGTCGGATCATCAGCGTTTAGAATAACTGTTGTTGTTTTGGGTAAAGGTGCGATCGCTTGTTGCCAACGACGACTAATCGTATCGACTTCACCATAACGATCTAACTGATCTCGAAATAAATTTAATCCAACGATAAAACGTGGGCGACAGTCTTTTAAAACCAGTGGTAGAACGTTTTCATCGACTTCTAGAATCGCGTAATCGGCATTTAATTGACCAAATAAATTCGTATTTCCGAGTAAAGTCGTAATTAGACCATTAATTAAATTAGCACCCGTAATATTATGAGCAATTTTCGCGTTTTGGCGTTCTAAGATAGTACTTAAAAGTAATGAGGTGGTCGTTTTGCCATTGGTTCCCACGACTAAAATCACCCCTTGGCGAACCTGTTCACACAATAAGGGTAATAAACGCGGATGCAGACGACGCGCAATCTCACCAGGTAACACACTGGCTGCGCCGAGACGAAGTTGTTTGACAATAGCGGTAACGGTTTTAGCGGTTCCAACTGCCAAACCTAAGCGAATCCGATCAAACAGTTGCATGAGGTTAATATAATCAGTTTCTATATTCTTATTTAGAATACTTTACTGCTATAGATATTGGGTTGATCGGTGAAGTTCCACGAACTCCTGACATGATGAAACATCTCCAACTTAATCTAATCGTTGAAGTTGGAGAGGAGATTAAAATAGATCTGTTTAGCGACAACCAACAACAGAAACGGTGTAAGTTCTTCCTAGTGCAGGTATCCCATTCACGAAAAGATTGACATGAAATGGTTGTTCAGTAGCAGAACGAGGTACAGCTTCTATCGTTAAGGTTTCCCCAGCAGCTAGTCTTTTCTCACGATTATTAAAGAATTCATCTTCGGTTTGGTCGCTGTATTTAAGAAAAAACTTGATATCAAAGGTACCTCCATCACTGGCGGTAATGGTAGCCACATAGCGAGTAAAATTGGCATCACTAGAAACTGCCCAATCTGTATTCCAGTTATTGCGAGTAATCTTAATGCCAAAAGGGCCGGGTATCGTCGGTTGTGCGACCGTTTTAGTTACTTCATTAGTCTGTGGTTTACCGACTAAGGGGATAGGGGTACAGTTTTGAGCCTGAACGGGTAAGCTTAGTCCAAGGAATGAAGCTAAAAGTCCTAATACGGTTATACGGGAAAACATAAAAATATTGTTTTGTTACAAAAATTATTGACAAAGAAAGATGATATCTTTACCTAGTTAGCAAAGATCTACTTCACAATTAGAGTAGCTTATCGCAGATTTATTCGATTTTTTAATATTTTTGTAATATTATTAGATTTTCTCGCTTAAATAAGCTAATTACTGGTTGTTTGAAAATCTTGTAACTTATTTATTACAAAAGTGGTCGCAAGACTCCGCCATAATTTTCATCATCTGTCGCAAAGAAGATTTGATCCCCACTCGGTAATTTTTGAATTGCGATCCCTTCTACTTTTAATCCATTGATTTCGCCCATCTTTTGAGGAAGTGGCTCAAGAATAAGATTATTGTCGTCTGAAATTTGCCCAATACGATAGATTGCGCTGCGGAATGCTCCAGTATTGCCAAGATCGTAGGTAGAAGCGATGTAAAGATTCTGTTGACTATCGATCGCTAAATCAGAAATTTGGCGGATATTTTTGCCACTACCAAAGGAACTTTGAAAAGAAATCGAGCGAAATTCACCAAATTTTAGGGGGTCTAAGGTTAAAGTCGTCCAATGAATCTCCGTACTCGCTTGACTGTCAGCGCGTTCAGTATAAAGGAAAAGATACTGATTGTTAATTTTTGTAACGGCGATCGCTTCCACATTTTCAACTTTCACAGGCCAAGTCGTCTCGGCAATGATTTTAACCTGTGGAATTTGAGTATTATTTAAGCATTGTCCTTTAACCTCTTCTTCATAGGCTAATAAAAACAAACGTTGATAGTTTTTTTTATCGCCACTTTCTGCTATTAAAAATAGATTCGTTTCTGGAATAGCGGTAATACTTTCAAGATCTTTACTGATACCTAATGATTTTGGCCAATTAATCGGTAACGCTTGCCATCTCAGTTTGTCTTGCTCAGAGGGGATTTGTAATAGACTAATTCTAGGTGATGGATCAGAACCACTATCCTTAGCATCGTGAATCACTATAAAGCAATTCCCCTCTACCCACGCCACCCCACTGATATCAGGTAATTGTAGGTTGTTTGAAAAAGAAATAGTATGAAGGGACAACAAGAAAATGATCGTTATAGTCGTTAGAACAATCATTTTTTTGAGAGAGCGATTGATCATAAAGATAATATTAAGAAATGAGGGTTTTTGAATTATAATAGTCCATGAACCTGAATAATTCTGTATTTTGTTTCAAGAACTGCTTCTAGCGAGTCGTTTCTAAATTGACACTCTGAATAAAATCTGAAATAGCTTTAAGGTATTTTTGTCCACCAGTCGCAGCTAGGTTATTATGTCCTGCATTGGGAATGAGAAGTAATGTTTTAGGGAATGAGGCGGCGGCGTATAATTCTTGACTCATTTGATAGGGGACAACGCGATCGTCAGTACCATGTATGAACAAAAAAGGAATATTTAGCACACGTATTTTTTCAATTGAGTTGAACTGTTGTGTCAGAATTAAATCAGTCGGTAGCCACAGATAAGGAAAGGTATAATCGACCATTTTCCGCATCGAGGTGTAAGTTCCTTCAACAATAACCCCTGCTACGTCTTGATGTCGGTAGGCTAATTCGATAGCGATCGCACCACCGAGGGAATGACCATACAAAACGATCTTCTCAGGAGGAATACCGCGCTGTACGGTAAGATAGTTCCAAGCAGCATCAGCATCTTGATAAACACTTTGTTCACTAGGAAAATCACCTTTACTGAGTCCATACCCCCGATAATCGATCACCAGTACAGATAAGCCTAATTGATGTAATAATAAAACTTTTTCGGGTAAATCTCCTAAATTGCTGCCGTTGCCGTGTAGATATAAGATAACTGGACTATTGGGGTGAGTAGATGGAATCCACCAAGCATTTATTTTTTCTTGTTGTACTTGAATCCAAACATCTTCATAATGGAGACCAACAGCAGAAGGTCTATTTCTCAACACTTCGGACGGAAAAAACATTAAACGAGTTTGCCAGACTCTCAGAGATAGAATCAAACCGAGATAAATTAAAATACAAATTCCTCCTGAAATACAGAGTTTTTTAAGCAAATAATGATTAACTCCGAAAGACATGACAAGATTAGAGCCTAAATAAGGCTTGTCTATTGAGCAATATTTACCTTAAATTATAGAGCGGGGCTGATTAGGATACGCAGCAGACTTTAAAACGAAGGAACGTGCCAAGATGGGAGACGGTTTATTTTAATGACATCAATTAAATTAATGAAAAAATTAGCAATTTTTAAACCCAAAAATCTGTTTAGTCTAGCAGGAATCTTGACAACCGTCTTGACAGCATTACCAGTTTATGCTGCAGAAAATATTAATCTAAAATATGGCCCTTTTAATTGGTCAGTTTCGGTTGAGTCCTTAGAAACCTTTGCAACTCAAGGAAAAGTCAAATCAGATCTAGCATTTTTTATTAATCGTTTGACCAGTCAACAAAAAAAGCAGCTACAATCCTTTTTAACAACTTCATATCCAATTAGTCCCGTTGTTTTACATCAATTAGGTCATAGTTATTCAGGACATAGAGTTCTTAACTTTGTCGGTAATGTTGTACAACTTCCAGGCGGTCGTAGCGGTTATTATGGTATACGAGCAGCGATGATTCAAGCATCCGCAGACCCTCAAGGACTCAATGTTATTAATTTTTTACATAAGTTTCCAACTACCGAGGTTCAAATTGATGTAGCAAAGGGTTTACAGCTTATTCGAGAAGCAACAGATTTAGCTCTCAAAACGAGTTTATTTGTCAAACAGCTTGGAGAAATCAACGGTAGTAATGAAAATTCTCAATCAATTGTAGATGTGTCTGAAAATCGTTCTAAAAGTCAAGAAATGACCAAGGCGATGTCTTCACCATTAGATTTACGACAATTAGGACAATTGAGTACAAGCAAGCAAACTCAAACTTTTTTTGATTCTCAACGAAACCGTAAGATTGTTGTTGATTTATATTTACCTAAAAATACACAAGTTCAACTTCCTGTTATTGTTATTTCTAATGGGTTGGGTGCTAATCTTGATCGTTTTGAACAATTAGCGCATCATCTTGCTTCATATGGCTTTGCTGTTATTATTCCAGATCATGTGGGTAGTAATGCTCTACGACAAAAAGAATTTTATCAAGGTTATTATAAAGAATCTTTTGATGCAACAGAATATATTGATCGTCCGTTAGATATTACTTATGTTCTTAATCAACTTGAAAAACTAAATTCAAATCAATTTAATAATCAACTCAATTTACAACAAGTGGGCGTTTTTGGTAATTCTTTTGGAGGTACGACGGCTCTCGCTTTAGCTGGTGCAACAATTGATTTTAAGCAGTTAGAACAAGATTGTGAGGAAACTAAAAGTTTAATTAATATTTCGATTGTTCATCAATGTCGAGCTTTAGAATTACCTCGAAAAAATTATAATTTAAAAGATAGCAGAGTTAAAGCTATTTATGTGCTGGTTCCCTTTGGTAGAAGTCTTTATGGACAAACAGGAATTAGTCAAATTGATATACCTGTTTTTTGGCAAGCGAGTGATGAAGATTTAATTACCCCTTTGCTCATTGAACAAACTCCTACATTTAGTTGGCTAACAACTCCTAATAAATATTTTTCCATTGCTGAAAAACTCCCTCATACCAGAATTGGTTTAAGTGTACTGAATAAAATAATGGATCGACAATTATCGGCTGAACAATTATTAGCATTAACTCATAAGTATTTAAGTGCTTTAAATCTCGCTTTTTTTAAAGTCTATCTGGAACAAGATGAGGAGTATCGTTCATACTTACAACAACCCTATGCTGATATTTTGACCGAAAAACCTTATGATTTAATCTTGTTACAATCAATTCAAATGACTCAAAATAGTCGAGCTTTAAAAAATTGAAATTCAGTCATGAAAAATAGGTGGAGTGATTCTTATGAAAAAATACCTCGTTGGTTATGCTTTTTTATTATTCTTCTTGTTCTAGGCATAATTTTTCGTTGTGCTAATTTAGGAACTAAAATTTATTGGGTTGATGAAGTATTGACATCGGCACGAATTTCGGGCTATACCAAACAAGACATAATTGAAGATGTGTCAAAAAAAGGATTGATCAATATTAAAGATTTGCAATATTATCAAAAATTAAATCCAGACAAAAACTTTAATGATACTTTTAAGGCTTTAATTAAAAGTCCAGAACACGCGCCACTCTATTTTATTATTACGCGATTTTGGGTACAGATTTTCGGTGGAAATCCAGCAGAAGTTAGAAGTTTATCACTTATTTTAAGTTTACTCGCTTTACCTTGTTTTTATTGGTTATGTCAAGAATTATTTAACTCAAATTTAGTGGGTTGGGTGACTCTTTCTCTTGTTTCGGTTTCTCCTTTTTATGTATCTTATGCTCAAGAAGCACGACCCTATAGTTTATGGATTGTTACATTATTAGTATCTAGTATTACGTTGTTAAGAGCCTTACGTTTAAATAATTATTTCAATTGGCTTTTTTATCTCATTAGTATAATTTTAAGTTTATATACATCTTTACTTTCTATTTTAGTTTTATTGGGACATCAAATTTATGTTTTATTGCTAGAGAAATTTCAGTTTAGTCAAAAATATAAAAATCATCTGATTGCAGTTAGTCTTGGTTTAATTTCTTTTAGTCCTTGGTTATGGATTGTTTTTCATAGTTTACAACGGATTCAAGATAATACAACTTGGATGAGAGTTAAGATCGGACTTTTAGCGGTTGCTATTATTTGGCTTTATAGTACATTTATTATTTTTATCGAAACGCCGATTTATTTAGCCTTTGACCCCTTGATAGTGACTAGAGCAACGATTGATTTGACTTTACTAATTTTAATTTGTTATTCTCTGTTTTTTCTGTATCGCCAAACGTCTAAATCAATTTGGTTGTTTGTGTTTATACAGATTTTTGCTTCAATGATTATTTTCAGATTATATGATTTAGTGACAGGGGGACAAGGTTCAACAGCTATTCGGTATATGATTCCTATTTATATTGGAATTCAATTAGCAGTAGCGCATTTATTTGCTCATAAAATTTTCTTAAAAGATCAACGTTTTTGGAAAAGAAGCTTTATTATTTTAATCTTGATTGGTGTCTGTTCTTGTATCTATCTCTGGGATAAATCACCAAGGTATCAAAAAACTCGTAATGTTTATAATCCTGCGATCGCATCCATAATTAACCAAAGTCATAACTCTATTTTACTAGCAGAACCAGAACAAGCAATTGACATTATTTCAATGAGTTATTTATTGGATAAAACAACTCAAGTTAATATCAACTCTAACCCAGACTTATCACAAATTCTAGAGAAATGTAACAATATCTTTGTATTTAATCCCTCTGTAAAATTTCAAGATAAAATAAAACAGGAAAATCAACAAATACAGTTAGAGAAAGTTTATCAACCTAAATTAATGGTAACAAATGAAATTTTTATATCGCTGTGGAAAATTCAAGAATCTAATCAGGTTTGTTCTCAAACTCATTAGCTGGAGAAGTTGTAGATATGTTTAAGTATCGTTGGAAATTATCAGTTTTACCAATCGTTGTCGCTACTGGATACCCGTTATTTTTTTTAGAATCTAGCTATGCTCAAGAAATTGTACTTAAATCTAATCAAGTTATAATTTCTCAAAGAAATAGAACAAATCGTCCAACACCATCTAGTATTAATTATGTTGTTAATCCCCAGTTTAAAGAAGCTGATATGTTTCGAGAAGGACTTGCTAGAGTGAGACTACAAGATAAGTGGGGTTTTATCGATAAAGAAGGACAATTTGTAGTTAATCCGCAATTCCAAAAAGCGAATAGTTTTGGAGAAGGTCTAGCATCTGTCAAAACCGAAAATCTTTGGGGATTTATTGATAAAAATGGCCAATTTGTCATTAATCCACAGTTTAAAGAAGCAGGATCATTTAGTAGTGGATTAGCTAAAGTAAAAGTTAAAGATCGTTGGGGATATATCGATAAAGGAGGTCAATTTGTGATTAATCCACAGTTTAATGAAGCTGAATCATTTAGCGGTGGATTGGCTAAAGTAAAAGTCAATGATCGCTGGGGTTTCATTGATACATCAGGACAATTTGTAATCAATCCACAATTTCAAGAAGCAGAATCATTTAAAGAAGGAATCGCTAAAGTAAAAGTACAAGACAAATGGGGTTTTATTGATACTACAGGTAGATTTGCCGTGAATCCACAATTTAATGAAGCGGATTCGTTTAGTAGTGGTTTAGCAAGAGTTAAAACACAAGATAGATGGGGATTTATCGACAAAACGGGAAGATATATTATTAACCCACAGTTTAATGAATCAGAATCTTATAAAGAAGGATTAGCTGGGGTTAAATTGGGAGACAAATGGGGATTTATTGATAAAAAAGGGAGATATGTAATTAATCCTCAGTTTAATAAAGTCAGTTCTTTTAGTGAAGGATTAGCTGGTGTAAAGTTAGGGGATCGCTGGGGATATATTGATCGAACTGGACAATATATCGTTAATCCACAATTTAATGAAGCTGGTTCTTTTAAAGAAGGACTTGCTCAAGTAAAATTAGGAGATCTTTGGGGATATATTGAATAACTATGGCATCGATTCGTAAATTTTTATCAGAACTTAAGGCTAAACAACGACAGATCGTCATTGCTCAAGGCGAAAATGTTGTAAGACGGCTAGAATTTTTATATGCTCAATCCTCCATTATTGGAGATAAAACCTTTTTTGATCCTAAAGAGTTTGCATGGACAACAGAGATCGAATCAAATTGGAAGATTATTAGACAAGAAGTCGATCAAATTTTAAATAAATTAGAAACCGTTCCCAATTTTCAAGATGTTTCACCCGATCAATACGATGTTACCAATGATGATCGCTGGAAAACTTATTTTTTCTATGCCTATGGTCTAAAAGCGGAAAAAAACTGCGCACGGTGTCCAGAAACAACTCGTTTAATTGAACAAATACCAGGGATGAAAACCGCTTTCTTTTCGATCCTACTCCCTCATAAACACATTCCAGACCATCGCGGGCCACATAAAGGAGTTCTTCGCTATCTTTTGGGGTTAAAAGTTCCCAGAGAAAAAGAAAAATGTCGCATTAGAGTCGGCAATGATTATCAATATTGGGAAGAAGGCAAAAGCATGATGTTTGATGATACTTTTCCCCATGAGGTTTGGAACGATACCGATGAAATTCGAGTTGTTTTGTTTTTAGATATCGTCAGACCCTTACGTTTTCCAGTCTCTTTACTCAATTCATTTTTTATCTGGCTGATTTCCATTTCCCCCTATGTTCGCACAGGTAAGAAAAGATTAGATGATTGGGAAAGACAGTTTAATTCTTGAAATGCTAGTTTACGAAATCTACCGTAAAATGAATTTTCGAGAGCAAACAGCTAAAAGGCCATAAAAAGGTTTTAACCTACAAAATTAGTCGGTTTTAACCGACTTTAGCTTTGATACATAAAATTTATTATATGGATACATAACCAATATATTTTATGCTTTTTCTCGTTTTGGTCTCGTCTCAGGCATAGCTAGACTAAAGACTAAAAACGCGATCGCAGCAATCCCAGCCAGCGTTAGAAATCCAGTCTTATAGCCAGCTTGTTGAACAATAAATCCAGTCATCAAATTACTTAGAGAGGCACCGATGCCAATTGCTGTAGCGATCGCACCTTGGACAAAATTAAAGCGTCCTGTACCTTTTGTCAACTCAGCGACGATTATTACACTGACTACACCGAAAATCCCTGCGCCAATGCCATCTAAAATTTGAATTGAAACCAGAAAATAGGGATTGTTGCTCAAAGTATATAACACGCCTCGAATCGGTAAGACGAAAAAAGCAATTAAGAAAATCGTCTTGTGTCCCCAACTACCCGCTAACCGTCCTGATAAACTTGCAACGGGAATCATCACTAACTGTGCCACGATAATACAAGCAGACATATAGAGAGATGCACCTGTTGCTTTGCCAACAGCAAGATATTGTCCGACCAATGGTAACATCGCAGCATTAGCAAAATGGAATAAAATAACTGAAATTGAGAAAATCAATAAACGACGATCTCGCCAAAGCATCAAAAATCCCGATTGATGAGGAGTTGTCTTAAATGCTTCAGATTTTTCTGCTACCACTGCACCTCGGGCCAGTTCGTGGTCAATGTCTTGTTCTCGAATTCTTAAACTAGCTATTGCACTCCCTACCGCCATCGCTGCTACTAGGTAAAAAATCCATTCACGACCGATGAAATGTCCGAATAATCCTGCCAATGCTGCCGCTAAAACATTTCCTGTATGATTGAACGATTCATTACGTCCCATACGCCGATCTAAGTTCCGATAACCGACCATTCCTAATGTAATTGCTGCAATAGCAGGTGGAAAAACCGTCGCTGCAATTCCGATTAAAACTTGTCCTGTGACGACTGTAGAAAATTTAGGAATTAGTACCATCATCGGACAAGCGATCGCAATTAATCCTGCTGCGATGATAATCAATAGACGTTTTTGACGCACAGCATCGACCAGTAAACCGGCTGGAGTTTGAGCGAGTACACCTGCTATTCCTGAAATTGACATCACTGCACCGATGCTAGCCGGTTCCCAATGTTGGGTAGCTAATAAATAAATCCCCAAATAAGGGCCAACTCCATCTCATACATCAGCCAAAAAAAGATTTAAGTAATCAAGTACTTGCAAACTTTGTCGGCGAGATGTTGAGTTTTGATGATTAACTAATAAATTTTTCATTAAGCGAGATTTTCTAAAATGAGTATTTAAAATCAAATTTATGATGTTTTAAAAAATAGTTATTATTTTTAAAAACAGCTAGGGAGTAGCAAAAGAACTCAAAAATTGAACCTCGTTTAAGATTCTGACGGAACTTTACACCCAAAATTTATTAAATTGATCTATATTCGTGAAGATTATAATTTACGACTTTAGCAAGAGGTTTAATTAGTTCCCAGTCCTTAACATATATATAAGGAAATGTTTAGGCAAATCAATTATGGTGGAAACTCGCTCTACTGTTCCCTTGGGTGAAGATATATCAAGTCATTTATTAAAATATACAGAAGCCGAACAGCAGTTCGTTAAGCTCTTAACAACTGAAAATTTAGATCAACAGTTATTATTAAAATCTAGTTTAAATCAACGTTTTGAGGCGGCCCTTGGTGACGCTCTTTCGGTAGCATATTCTGAACAGTCTCCAGATGCCGAAGCAGCAAATCTGTTTTTACAACGTGTTCTCTATCGAATTAATCGTCTTAACTTTTTTTGGTATACCGATCTTAAACAATATACCAATGAACGGTCTACCTATTTGCAATGGGTTAGAGATCGAATTGAAACCGTTTGGCAAGCGTGGGAGAACGATCAACTTGATATCGAACAACTCCAAAAGCTAGATGTTAAACAAGCATTAATCGAACGGGGAGACGCTGACTTAGAACCACCGCTATCGGAAAGTAAACGATATATTCGTGAAGAAATGTCCTTAGCGGGTTATCGTCATTTAATTGCGATCGCCTCACTGGATGGTTTAGTTGAGTCGAGTCGTCTGTGTCATATTTTAGGTGGTGCAAGTAACGAGGTTCAAGCGACATTGATCCGCGTTTTGTTAGAAGAATATGGTAGTGGTCGTTTAAGTCGGAAACACTCCACATTTTTCGCTCAAATGATGCAGGAATTGGGACTCAACCCAGAACCCGAAACTTACTTCGATCTCGTTCCCTGGGAAGTTTTAGCCTCAATTAACCATAACTTTTTACTCACCCAAAGAAAGCGTCATTTTCTGCGCTATAACGGTGGATTTACCTATTTTGAGATTTACGGCCCTTCTATCTATAAAGATTATATGGCAGCAGCCCAAAGATTGAACCTATCGGATCAAGCAATGGGATATTGGGAACTGCACATCAGAGAAGATGAACGTCACGGACAATGGATGCTGCATAATGTCGCGCTACCCCTCGCTGAACATTATCCCGAACAAGCTTGGGAACTGGTTCTCGGTTATGACCAAGAAAAATTAATGGGCGATCGCGCTGGTGTTGCAGTGATGCGACTCGTTAAAGATGCTGAAACACGCACAGATATTTTGTACTAATCTTTCCGCTTATTTCTTTTAGTTTTTTTCTTACTCTAATCCTATGTTACTTAAATCAGAAATCGCCGTCGCTAAAAATACAGTCTCCTATTCTCCTAATGTAGTTTTTTTCTGTCCTGAAGAATCACAATTCTATGCTCAGTGTATTGAGAAAATGGTACTCAATCAATGCTTTGAACAAGAAGAAGTGATCGAATTTGGTGCAGGTGAAGGCAGTCCTGTTATTAGTAGTCTATTAAAATCTCAGTTTAGTGGTACGATTCATGGTTATGAATTAAATCCAGTTTCTAGTAAACTCGCTCAAGAAAGAATTAGCCAGTATAACCTCAATAATAGGTATCAGATTCATAATCAGTGCTTTTTTGAGGGTTTTAGGAAGTCTCAAGCAACTTATTTAATTGCAAATCCTCCTTATCTACCCGCACTGGATAATGATATATGTATGCCTGCCTTACATGGTGGAATTGATGGTGCAGGAATAACGATGCAATTACTCTCAATGGGGTGTGAAAATGTCCTATTGATGATCTCTGCTTATTCTAATCCAATTGAAACCATTGAACACGCGCTGAATCAAGGTTATCAAGTGGTTGATTTTATGATTACACCCTTGCAATTTGGTTATTATAGTTCCGAACCTAAAGTCAGACAGCGTATCGAAGAGTTAAAGAAACAAGGTAAAGCGTTTTATTCGGAAAATGTGTATTTCCTAGCAGGCGTTTTGTTTAAAAAGCAATCACTCTATAACGTTGATCTCTCTCCTGAACTACTTAAAGTGATGAAAGCGTTATAAAATTACTGCTTAAAAAGTACCAACAAGACTTGAACAACCACAATTTTAATAATGGTACTGGTAGGAAAAACGATCGCATAACCTAGTTCTGGTTTATTCGTTGGAACCGACTTAGCTGCATAAGCAAGAATTGCTGGATTTCCTGTAACTCCAGCAACAACCCCTAAAACTTCGTCAAAAGAAAGCCGCATGAACCCTGAACCGAGAATAAAAGCTACGAAAACAACGGCTAAAGTAATGGCAATACCAACCCCTAATAATTGAAAACCCGTTTCTTGAACCGTCTTAACAAATTGTGGCCCAGATCTCATCCCTGCGACTGCCAGAAACAGGGTTAAACCAAAATTCCGCAGCGTTAGATTAGCTGATGGGGGAATTGTCCAAGTCAGATAGCCTGTACGTCCTAGCCATCCTAAAATCAGAGAAACAATCATCGCACCACCCCCCGCACCAAAGGTAAAAGTTCCCAGTACAGGTAAAGGGAAAGGAATTAAGCCAAATAATACCCCTAATACCATGCCAATACCCAGAGCAAGATAACTGACTTCTGAGGTACTGCGTGCCGAATTGCCAAAAAAGTTACGCACCTTTTCAAAGTGTGTGCGTCTAGCTACTGTCCAAATGCGATCCCCTGCTTCTAAGACTAACCCCGAATGAGGATACAAAACCGCGTCACCTCTTTGAATTGAAATAACGGTACATTGAGGGTTTTCGGCTAAATTCAGTTCACCTAACCTGCGTCCAATTACAGTCGTTTTAGAGACATAGACATCAAAATCATCTAAATCGGTATGATCTAGAATAATCTGTGCGTCGGTTTCTTCACCGAGCCAGTTTTTGACTTTTTCTAAAGCTTCACCCTGCCCCACTAATAACAGCGTATCACCAGCCTTAATTTTTAAACTCTTTTTTGGCATCCGATTGTGTCCATCTTGCCTTACAGCGATAATTTGTACCTCTGGTGGCATTTTTGCAGTGATATTCGATAAAGCTTTTCCCGCTACTTCTGGACGGCTCACCACTACTTCGACTTCTTGAACTCTTTTTGTTTTTGGGGTAGGGATTGTCGGGCGAAATAATTTTAGAGCAAAATACATACAGAGGATGGGACCTAGCACACCAAAGGGATACGCGACACTATAACCTACCGTCGGCAATTCTCCCCCTACTTTATCTGTCACTGATTGTAGTGCTGCTGTATTAACCAAAGCTCCTGAAAAGATTCCCGCGACTAATTGGGTTGATATTTTGAATTGATTTACAGCAAGCAGCGCAACCAGTCCACCTACTACCACACTAACCAAAGCAATTAAATTCTGTTTTCTACCCAATGGACTCATTAACCCTTCGATAAAAGATTT
This sequence comes from Chroococcus sp. FPU101, assembly GCF_017312365.1. Classification (GTDB taxonomy): domain Bacteria; phylum Cyanobacteriota; class Cyanobacteriia; order Cyanobacteriales; family Microcystaceae; genus Chroococcus. The sequence goes on along the minus strand of NZ_BLJI01000001.1, from coordinate 398,400 downwards.
GCCGTATTGGATACCGATGCCATAAAAAAATAAAATTAGCCCCACTGTACTTAATATTGCAGCAGGAGACGCTTTTGGAGCAAAGGCACCAACCAACAACCCGACGAATAACACCGCACCCACACCAAGACTAAAACCAGCAATTGTAATTTCTCCAACCGCATAGCCAATACTAATGACTAAAAACAATGTTAATAGGGGTTGAGCCGCTAGAAATGTCCAAAACCACTCCATCGGGAATACTCCATGTGAGTCAGATGATTGTGATTGTTATCCTACGTCTCTTTTATTAAGATTTCTATAATATTAAATACGAATTTGCCCACACCTGATAATCATGATTTTTCGATGATTTCAACAACTTTAACCTTTAATGTCCCCTGATTTAATGAGATACTTAACGCTTGTTCTGGTTTAACTTGTTCTGTAGAACGGATTATCTGATTATTTTCTTGCCTAACGACAGCATAACCTCTTTGTAATACGGCTTTGGGGTCTAATGCAATTAATTTCTGTTGCAGTAAATGACATTTAGCCGTCGCTTGGATGAGTTGACGTGAGGTTTGGGGAAAACGTTTCAAACGAGTTTTGAGATATTCTAAATGTTCAAATTCTTCAGACAAACGATTTTTTAGACTATTAATTAAATGCTGTACTCGTTGCTGATGTTCTAAAACTAATTGGGAATAGGAAGGTACTGCTATTTCTGCTGCTGCGGTGGGGGTATGTGCGCGGTAGTCTGCTACTAAATCCGCTAACGATTCATCGCGTTGATGTCCAATTCCTGTAATAATCGGGATGGTACTTTCGACGATCGCTCTTACCACTCTTTCATCATTAAAGCACGATAGATCCTCGACTGCACCCCCTCCCCTAGCCAAAATAATTACATCAGCGCGACCATCTCGATTAACTCTTTCGATGGCTTGTACAATAGAATTGGGAGCCTCTTCACCCTGTACAATGGCAGGAGAGAATAATACCCTTAACCCAGGATAACGTTGACTGAGTGTACGTTGAATATCTCCCCAAGCAGCAGCAGTAGAGGAAGTCACGACCGCTACTATATTAGGATGAGTCGGTATGGCGCGTTTTCTTTCTAAATCAAATAAACCTTCAGCTTGGAGACGGTTACGAAGTTGTTGATATCTTAATGCTTGTAACCCTTCACCTGTTGCTAAACATTGTACAACCGTTAACTGATATTCTCCTCGTTTCCCAAACACGCGCAGACTTCCTAAGACAATAATTTGTTCACCGCGTTTCGGTTTTTCCATCAATTTCAATTTTTGGGAACCCCAGACAACACATTTTATCGCTGCATCGGAGTCTGAGAGGGTAAAAAATAAACCTTTGGGATGTTCTTGTAGACTCGATACTTCACCCGTGACCCAAACTCGTTGTAGAATGCGATCGTCTTCTAATAATGACTGAATATAGTCGGTTAACCCTGCAACTGAAATTACTTCTAAATCAACTTCCATTAAATCTTTTGCACCCTATCCTGATTCTCATGCGTGTGAAGAAAGCAGATTAATTATAGATTAACCTTTTATAATAGTCTTAGAGTATAAGCATTCAAGATTCAAGCCACCGTTAATGAGCATTTTAAGCGATATCTTTTCGACTGGAAAAAAAGAACTTACCCCCAAACCTCAACCTAAAGAACAAACTGGGTTACCGCGCACCCAAAAAAGCCGTAAAAGGGTAGAAATCAAATCACCTCAAGAAATTGAAATTATGCGACAGTCTGCACGTATTGTAGCGACTGTACTCAAAGAAATCTCCGAAATCGTACAACCAGGGATGACAACTGCTGACTTAGATACAATTGCCGAAAAACGTATCCGAGAAATGGGAGCAACACCAAGCTTTAAAGGTTATTATGGTTTTCCTGGTTCTATTTGTTCTAGCATCAATGATGAAGTTGTACACGGTATCCCCAACTCGAAAAAAAAGATTAGAACTGGAGATGTGCTAAAAGTCGATACTGGTGCATTTTATCAAGGTTATCACGGTGATTCTTGTATTACGATCGCAGTTGGCAAGGTTTCCCCAAAAGCGGAGAAATTAATTAAAGTAGCAGAAGGCGCGTTATATAAAGGAATTGAACAGGTTAAAGCGGGTAATTATCTACTTGATATTGCAGGTGCGATTGAAGATTATGTAAAAAGTAATGGTTTTACGGTTGTAGAAGAGTTTACAGGACATGGTGTCGGAAGAAATCTACACGAGGAACCATCTGTTTTTAATTTTCGTACTAACCAACTCCCCAACGTTAAACTAAAAGCAGGGATGACACTTGCCATAGAACCGATAGTCAATGCAGGTTCTAAGCATACTAAAACATTACGCGATCGTTGGACAGTCATTACAGTTGATAAAAATCTTTCTGCACAATTCGAGCATACCGTTTTAGTGACAGAAACAGGATACGAAATTTTAACTGATCGTAGCAAAGTTTAAATCAACAGTACACTTGCTCTTAGCCTAATGGAGTCATTAGGATAGTAGTGTCATGCCTATTTTATGATTATGCTTTTATTACAATTCAGTACATCCCAATATTGCCGTAAAGCGCGTTTAGCATTGGGGTATAAAAAACTTTCCTATCAAGTCGAAAATCTTACACCCGGTTTGCATATTCTCAAACTCAAACCGAAAACAGGTTTATCGACAGTTCCTGTTTTACTCCCCCAAGAAAACGGACAACCTGAAATTATTGCCGATTCTACACCGATTCTAAAATATTTAGAAACCTATCGAAGCGAACCTTCTTATATTCCTGCTAATCATCAAGAAAAAACACAAGCTTGGTTATTAGAAGATTGGTTAGACGAAAGTATCGGTACAGCGACTCGTTTTGTTTATTACCATTATCGCTTAGGAGAAGGAAAAGCGATCAATCCTTCTTTTTCTTCTCAGTTGGTCATTAATATTGTGCGGTGGCAATATAATATTAATCCCGCTTCTGTTAAATTAGCCGAAAGTCGTTTAGAAAATGCCATGCAGGTTCTCTCACCTTGGCAAACTCAACCCTATTTAGTCGGTGATAATTTTAGTGTAGCCGATATCGCATCCGCCGCTTTATTAAGTCCATTAGCCCTAATTCCTCATTATTATCAGACCTATCCTTGGCTATTTCAAAGAATTAAAGAAATACATCAAATTTGTTACGAACCTTTACCACCAGGGTTAAATTAAATTTACATAACATGGCTTGTTAGTAAAGTTTATTAGTCTATCATCTAGAATGGTTATAGAGATGCGATCGCTTATATCTCGACTATACTTACTAAAAATAATAATGACAATTCATGAAGAAACAATTGCAAAAATTCAACAACTGCCAGAGTCTGTAGTTGTTGTAGAAATTAGCGATTATATTGATTGTCTGCTAATTAAACGAAATACTCATAAACTAGAACTTTAGCAACAATTTACAGAATCTCTAGAACTTGCTGAACTAGATTTATCTGACTATTTATCTAATTTAGAAGATTATGAAACTCGTTTAGCTAACGAAGAAATTCATTGGTAAATTTTAGAAGAGGTGATGTAGTTTTATGGGATCTTAATCCAGTCAGAGGTACAGAACAATCAGGACAACGACCTGTAATTATTGTACAAATTGATCGAGCAAATGCAGCTAGTTCTCATAATATTATTGTTCCATTAACTTCTAAAACTATACAAACTCTTTTACCATCTCATGTTTTTGTACCATCTAAGTAGAATCATTCAAGATTCTGTTGTTTTATGCGAACAGATACGAGTTATTGACAAATCTAGAATTATTAGGATTTTAGGTCATTTAGAGCAAAGTTATTTAACACAAATAGAGCAAGCAATTTGTACAATATTAGACATTACTACAGTTTAAAGCTCAATTATTTTTATTTATCGACGCTCAAAGTTAAATTCTTCAAATTCATCAACATTCATTTCTTCTAAACGTCTACGCGATGATTTTTTCGGACTACTAAAAAATAAAGGAACAAATGAACCTAAGATAAATCCACTACCAACGCTGATAGATAAAAGAACACCTATAGGGATTTTAATCGACTCAAATTGCAAGAATTTTAAGGCATATGGGGTAATATTTTGGATAGAAAACACAGACATTGTAGCTATCCAACCCGCAATAATCAGTGATGTAATTAAATTAGCGATAAATCTCATATTGTTTCCTATATTAATGAATTATAATCCTAAACAATAACGAATGGCTGCTTCAACTTCTAGCAATTTCTCGTCTGATACTTGTCCTGATGCTTGAGTTGTAAAACGTGTTGTATCTATAGAACGAATTTGAAATCCAAGAAAAACAGTTTCTATTAAAAGACTGCTTTCTTTAGGTAAAACTCGTACATTTGTGGGAAAATCTTTTTTAACGTTTTCCCCTTTTGTGCCTACAAACACGGTAACTACCAAAGGAGATTGATTTATTAGATCAATTGATAAAATTAATACAGGACGTGTTCCTGCTTGTTCTTTTCCTTGAACTGGATTAAGATTAACAAAATATATTTCTCCTCGCCAAATCGTCATAATTTATTCAAACCATCCATATCGGTTATTAAAAACTCTTGATTAATAGCGGTAATCTCTGCCTGTATTTCTGGATCATTTGCCATTTCTATAATTTCTTTTTCTAATCTTTGTTTATTTGAAAAACGTTCAATTAATTTTTTTTTTAAACTAATTTTTTTTGTAATCCTTTTTAATAAAGTTTGTTGTTCTTCTTGAGATAAAGAATAAATAGATTTTTCAATTTTTTTAATTTTCTGAGAATCATTATTACCACCTCAGCTTCTAAGTCTATTTCTAATGATTCCACTGTTTTAATAACTCTTTTAACCGATCATATCCTAATTTCGGGGTCAGATCTCTATTTAATAATCCTCCATAGGGCATAAATGAGCCTCCGTCTGCTAAATCCCACCAACTAATTGCCTCAATATAATTCTTACTATAACAAATCGTATAAAATTGCTCAATCCAGTCGGCTTGTATGGTTTCACTCCAAGGAGAGCGCCATAACCCCGTTGGTTCTAGAAAATAAGAACTTTCATCTTTTTGAGTAGAAGAAGATACCCCTAATTCAGTAATATGAATCGGTTTTCCTAATTGACTAAATCGTTCTAATAATCGGTTAATTTCAAATAAATCTTGATCAGGATAATATAATTGTAATCCAATCACTTCAAAAGCGATATTAGCCTCTAAACAAGCTTTTAAATATTCATATGGGCTATGTTGGGGTGGTTTGCCATAAGATACATTTTCCGCCCACAGACAACAATTATTAATAATTCGGACAAGATTTGGATTACCTTTATAAGAAGCTTCTGATGCAATTTGTGTTAATTCGATAAACTGTTCTAGAAAAATCCTAATTCATTCGCCCAGATAATGCCGTGTGGTTCATTAATAATATCAAAATAGTTGATTTTACCTTGATAGTAGCGCGTAATTTCCTCGATTCGTTGAGCAATTATATTTTTGATTTCTGAATAAGGTTTTGTTCTCACTTCATCTGGAATACCCACCTCATGAAACCACACTAGCGGATGTCCTTTGGGGATAATTTGATGTTGTTGTAGCCAATTTACTTTTAAATTATTACTATTCCAATCTTTTTGACCTAGTTTAGGCTCAAAATATTTCCAATAAAAAGGAATCGTTGCAAAGTTGAATAATTCTTGAAATCTTTTATTGTATTCCTCTCCTTTCTGGGAATATCCAAAAAAGTTACACCCCACAAGAAAGTTTTTTCGTTCTTGTATTTTTTGTTTAGCTTGAATAAATACGGCTTCTTCCCCAACCCACAGACTTTCGACTAGACTAGAATTACACCATTTTAGTTTAGTTGCTATCTCATTTGTATTAATTGCTTTTTCTAAATCAGATTGTGCTTTTTCTAAACGTGATTCTAATGTACTAGGAAACTGAATCCCTTCTTTTTTCCATAGACTAACCGTTTGACTGACGCGATATAAACGAGACTCGGCAAACGCTAAATTAAGATTAAGTGGAAAATCTTGAGGTGAATAACCCTGACTTTTATTATCTGCATACAGTGTCACTTCACCAAATCCATCAACCAATATTTTTAAGGCAATAGCAAAAAGAAATTGCGGAGAGTCAGAAAATAATTTACCTGCTGTGACTTGTCTAGGAAGTTCAGGAATAGGGTTATCACGGAGATCTAAAAAATACAGATTATCTAATTTTTTACTGTCTAATAGGTTTCCTTGACTATCCCAAACTTGTATTTCTATTCTCGGTGTTGCTGCGTTTAAAATCAGATGTTTGTTAGTAATAACCGTTCCTACCGTAAATCCCCCAATACCTTGTAATAACTGACGACGGTTAATTTTAGTCATACTAGAACGATAAATCAGTGATAATTCTGATGGATTAATGGGAACAATAACAATGAATGAATCAGATTAATTGTTATGCCGTCCTATTCTGCATCCGATACTAACACCTTTTCCATTGAAATCAGTAACGCTGGCAAGCTATGGTTAATGCTAACGACTGGTTTTTATATTATGTTTACCCTCGTACCTGATAGTCATAGTCTGATGGTACAGTGGCCTTGGGTAGCTTTTTGGCAAATTGGGCTATTATGTCCGATTATCTGGCTATTATCCCTAATTTGGCACCACCGTCGTTTAAAACTTTTGGGAGGGTTAGATTGGGTGGTTGGAATTGCCACCATTGGGCTAATTTTTTCGATTTTAGGGACGGAATTTAAACCACAAGCTTTTTGGAATGTTTGGGCGGTTTTGGGCGGTTTTGGGGCGTTATATGCGTTGTTCCAATGGATAGGGAACTCTCAGCAACGTTATCAGTTACTCGTTAAGCAAGGCTATCTCAATCTTGCGTTTATTGTCATTAGTTTTTTCTTATGGTTGACACAAACGGTATTCCCAGAAATCTCTCGTTTAAATGCGTTGCAAGCATCAGGGGTGAATATACCTTTTGATTTTACCGTTTTGGAGTTACGCAACTGGGCCCCACTAGGACATCAAAACTATGTGGCAGGATATTTATTATTAGCATTACCCCTTTTAGTCGCTTTAGCTATTCTACAACCGAATCGACGATCGCTCTGGTGTATCGGTGTTGTTTTAGGAATCATTAATTTATACACTACCAGTTCTAAGGGAGGATGGTTAGGGTTACTGGGTTTATTAGGAAGCGGTTTAATGATTTTGATTTTTAAAAGTCGTCTTCCGCGTCGTTGGTTAGGAATAGCGGGTGTCAGCAGTCTGACGGTTTTATTGATGTTTATTTTTTCTAATAACCGTCTAAGACAAACCTTTGCTAACTTGACTTCGGGAGAGGGTAGTAACGAATTAGCCTATCGTTGGATTAATACAAATGTAGGATGGATGATGGGAAGTTCTCACCCCTTTACTGGTATCGGTGTGGGTAATGTTCCTTTAGCCTATCAGAAATATCGTCCGATTTGGGCAGGTCAAGAATCAGAGTTAATCTATCAGTTACATAGTACCCCCGTCCAACTTTTTGCAGAAATGGGAGTTTGGGGAATACTAACTATGATAGGTGCGATCGTTTGGTTAATCCACAATCTCATCCGTTATCGTTCCACCAATACAACTGATGATATTTTACTTTGGAGTCTGGTTAGTGGTTTATTTGCCTATGTGTTGATGAGTTTGACAGACTATCAGCTAGATAATATCCCTGTTAGTGGAACACTGATTATTTATTTTGCTGTTATAGCCTCGTTATTTTCCTCTAAAAAACAATTTTCTCATCCGATGCCTGTTTTTTATACAGGTTTAGGGTTAACCATTGCTGTTATCATTTGGTTAATCCCCATCCATCGCGCTTGGCAACTTTCTAATCAAGGATTTTTTGCATTGAACCAAGATAGAGTAGATGCTTTTAGAGCCTCTCTCGCGCAAGCACAAAAAATTGCCCCTTGGGAACCCTATTACCCCTACCAACTGGGATGGAATATCGGAAATTTAGCATATACAACTCAAAACCCGCAAGAAAGGCAAAAATTACTAAGTGAAAGTGTGACTTGGTTTGAAAAGGGTAATACTGCATCTCCCTATCAAGAATTTGGAAAAAGTAATTTAGGATGGTTATTACTCTCTTCATCTCCGACTGAAGCAACCAAAGCGTTTACTCAATCTATCCAACTTATTCCCGCAAAACAAGGTAATTTTTATGGATTGGGTTTAAGCTTACTCAGACAGAATAAAATAGAATTAGGAATAGATGCGATCGCATTTGAAGCTATTCGTCATCCTTTATTTATAACATCTCCAATCTGGCGTTCTAAAGGAATGCAACCGTTATATCGTCCTGTCGTCGAGAGAATGTACAGCATTTATGATAAATTACTCCAAAATCCCTCATCAGATTTATTAAAAAGCAATCTCCTACAAAGTTGTGGTGCGTTATCTTGGTGGATAGGAGACTATGCTAAAGCGCGTCAAGACTGGGATAAAAACGGAACATCACTGAGTCAAGAACTTTTAGCTTTATCAGAAGGAAAACCTGCATTATCTAATCATCTGATTGTGCAAGCATTTAATCAACCTAATTCTAGAATGACACTACTGAGACAAGCTTGGATCATCGAAAATAAAGAAGATCTTCCCACCAGTTTAGAACCCCAACTCCTCGCAAGCATGGCAAGTTCTAAAAACTTCATCCAATGGTTGAAAGAAAATCCACCTATTCTACAATATCGTAATCAAAGGGCTGGATTTGGGGTCAATAGTCGTCATATTGATGGAATACAACCCTATGATTATTATCCAATAGTCGAAAACCTCGCCTTAGCTACATGGTTTAGTGAAGTATTCCCCAACCCTAAATATTTTCCTGAATTAGACCTTGCTTTACAACCCTTGCATCAAGAACTACTTAAAAAGCTTTAAGATTCACTTAAACTTTTGACAAACTCTTCGACAACCGTAACAAATTCTTCTGTAGACTCATAAGGTAAAACATTACGCCCTGTAATTTTAACACCCTGTCCATGAGGAAGATGTTCTAAATAGTTTTCTAACCGTTCATCGGGACTTTCTACTTTTCCCTCTTTTCCAATACTTGACGCTTGTTCACCAAATACGACTAAAGTTGGTTGAGAAATAGCAGAAATTGCCCCACCATAGTTTTCGCGCCAAAATCCTGCTAAAAAGGAGAAGACTGCATAACGACTATTCAAATTTGTTGCACCTTTTTGCAAAAAATCTAACCATTCATCATCAATATCTGCTGCATTTGCGAATAATTGACGTTTTGAGAAAGATTTTAAGAATTCACGACGACGCGCATACTGATAAAAAGCTTTTCCAGCAAGAGAATTAAAAAATAAATTCCAGACTAATTTTTGTTGTAGAGGGTTACTCGCTTCTGTTATGGTACGCCAAGCAGGAGGGCCAGACAAGACGACACCTTTAATTAAATTAGGTGATTTTTGCAGTAATTTTATCGCTACGGGAAATAATGCTCCTTGTACGACTAATATTACTGGTTTTTTGACGTTATTTTCGATAAAATCCTTTAACTGTTCGCCCCAATCTTCGGGATAATAGGCAAGTGGCGGCATATCACTACTACCACAACCAAGTAAATCAGGGTTATAAATAGGATAAGCTAAACCCTTCTTAAACCATGCTTGAATGAAACGATGCCAAAACACTCCCGATAAACCAACACCGATAGGATGCAGTAAAACGAGGGTTAAACGCTCATCTGTTCTGATATCGTTAGTATTATAGGTATAGGAACAGCGATAGTTATTCCAGTAGTAGGTATTGACGATCGTTTTCATAAAACCGAAAAGAAGATGATTACTATTCATTATCTCGTTTTCGGGTCGTTAATGTTAAATGAGATTTTTAAAGACCCATTTTTAGGTTAATCTTGGCAAAATAGAAGTTAGATCCTTCAATCATAATGATAAAATTTCAACAGTAGGCTATTCTTAAAAACTTCTATTCATTTGAGGATTGAGTGCAAATTAAACGTTCGCCTGGAATTATTGCAATTGTCATTTATAAAGGTTTAGCGGCCGTCCTTTTGACCGTGACAGCAATTAGTTTATTGTTTCTTTCTTTCCAACAACAGTTACTCATCAATTTATCTGAGACTTATATGTTGGAAGACAAATTAATTTTTCTCGAATGGCTTTTAAAGAAAGCGATTAGTACTCAACCTAGAACCTTAGAATTAACGGGTATTGTAACGAGTCTTTATGCTGTTGTTACTGCCGTTGAAGCGATTGGGTTATGGTATGAAAAAGCTTGGGCTGAGTTGTTAGTGATTGGTTTAGTCAGTATCAGCATCCCTCTTGAAATTTATGAGTTAAGCAAAGGATTTACTCTCATCAAATTTGCTATTTTTATCATTAATGTTCTTATTTTAGTCTACCTAATTTATTATTTTCGCAAGTCCAAAAAATTAGCTAATGAACCGAAAAAAAATCTGACCAGTGATTCACTCTACTAAATGATGTTCTAGGGAAAAACGGACTAATTCAGCACGATTACTTGTAGCCGTTTTTCTTAATAAACTACTAACATATTTCTCAACGGTTCGGGGGCTTAAATGAAGCTGGTGTCCGATATCTACATTAGAAAGACCTTCAGTAATGAAGATTAAAACTTGTTGTTCGCGTTGGGTTAAATCCAGTACTTTAAGCAGTGTTGCTACTGTAGAGTTTGATGATTCAGAATGCGGTGTGAACTCTTTTTCTTGATATCGCCATTCCGCTTGCATCATTTGTAATCTTTCTAATAAATTCCGAATCACCGCCTTTAATTCTTCCATTTCAAAGGGCTTCGGTAAATAGATATCACAGCCTACTTGATAGCCTTTAATACGTTCTTGGGTATTGCTTCGTTCAGTAAGAAAAATTACAGGCAAAAGTCTAAATTCAGGACGTTGGCGAACTTGGAAAACGAGTTCGTAGCCGTCTTTTTTCGGCATTTTGATATCAGAGATTAAAAGGTGAGGGTGATAACTTTCAAGCAAGTTTAAGGCTTCTAGCCCGTTTCCCGCCGTAATTACAGAGTAGCCAGCCAGTTCAAGATAATCTTTTACCGCCAAGCGAATTCCAGCATCATCATCAGCAATTAAGATTAATAAGGGCATAAAGAAGGGACACGGCAAAAGTTCGATTTAATTCTTTTCTTAGACTACCATTTCGTTCACAATAGAGCATATGAGTGTTATTACGGTAGCAACTAGAAAAGTAGCAATTTAAGATATTTAACGCCGCTTGAATCTAATTATAATTGGTGCTGATTTGTCGTTTTTTTAGCTTCCAGGATCGATACTGACAATCCAAGTACCTAAGTACAAACGTACTGGAATATCACCCGCCGCTAAAACATCTCCCACAAGATAATAAGTTCCAAAATCAGGATTTCTCACATTAGAGAGAACTAATTCTACTCTAGTGCTTGCTTCAATGGGTTTAGCCAAACTAATCTCTAAAACTCTGCTTTCTTGATCCCAAATAACCTCTTTGAGAGGAAGTGATTCACGACCCACTCTAACTTCTACTTTATCAGTATCAAAGCGGCCATTAAAATAATCTGGATAGGAAATAAAAAAGGTCGATGCACCTTGGGTCATTTTTTTGGCAGGGATATACAATTTATAACGCTCCCATTGATTAGGACGACCGCCAAACTGTAAATAATAATCTAGAATATCTTTGCGGTCAACACCACTAAAGATGGTTAAACCGGAGTTACCATTCGCCCAAGTGATAGCCTGAAATCCAGCCATGAGAGAACCTGCTAGAACTAGGGTAGCGATTAAACCTTTAGATAAAACTTTTTTTAAGTTCATAAGTTTTTGGAGCAGCCTCACGCCTATACAATCTGCTTACAGATTTTAAATATAACAATTCTTGAGGCATTTGTGAGATCTGGCCAGACGTAACCCCGTTTAAACTTGTTGGGTTAATTCGACAATGACATCAAAGCGAAATTGATTAACTAATTCTGTTAAGGATTGAGCTAAATTGCTTTGTTTTTCGGGAATTTCTGCGATAAGTTGTTGAATTATTTTCCCATTAACTCTCATAGCCGCTTGATGTAATTGCTGTTTCCATTCTGACGGCATAACGCTTAAATCGGCAGCTTGTATGCAATTGGTTGATTTCGGTTCTGTGCTGTTTTCTTCGGTATACAGATAACGTACTTTTAAATATTGACTCATTTTTTCAAATAATAATGCTTCTTGAAACGGTTTACTAACAAAATCATCGGCACCTGCTTTGAAAATTTCTGCTTGTTGTTCATCAAAAGCACTTGCGGTTAGGGCAATAATATAAGTTGGCTTTTTAGGCTGTAATTGTGCTTCTTGTTGCCGAATCAGCCGAATCGCTTGATATCCGTCCATAATCGGCATCCTAATATCCATCCAGATTAAATCAGGTTGCCATGTTTGCCAAATTGTTATTGCTTCTTCTCCATTAGTTGCGGTTGCGGTTTCAAACCCCACATGACTAAAAAGCTGTACTAATAAATCTCGATTTTCGGAGCGATCGTCTACAATCAAAATACGATAATTCGGCTGATGGGGTGCAATTTGTCGAACTTGTTGATCAATTCTTTGGGGAATCACTAAAGAAGAATCGGCTAATTTGACCTCGATCGTAAAAGAAAAAGCCGAACCTTGTCCGATGATGCTAGATGCTTGAATTTCACCCCCCATCAACTCGACATATTGCCGACTGATAGCGAGTCCTAAACCTGTTCCTTCTTTGACTTGTGTGCCGCTAGAGGTTTGGACAAAGGGTTCAAATAAGCGTTGTATCTCGTCGGGGGCAATTCCAATACCTGTATCTTCTACTATAAAACTGAGTAAAATGCGATCGTGGGATATTTTTTCCCTTAGTATCGCTTTTAGAGTAATTCGCCCCGTTTGAGTAAATTTAAGCGCGTTTCCTAACAAATTCAGCAACACCTGACGAAACTTTCCTTCATCTGTAATCACATATTGAGGTAAATTAGGCTCTAATTCAAAAAATAAGGCTAAATCTTTTGCTTTGGCACGAACTCCAAACATTTCCCGTAGCGTGTGCAAAACTTGAAGTATGTCAAACGGATGTGCATTGAGAACCATACGACCTGCTTCAATTTTCGACATTTCTAGAACATCATTGATTAAACTGAGCAAATGTTCCCCACTGCTGTTAATAATTCTTAACGCTTCTCGTTGCCTGGATGTAGTATCCGTATCTCGATTTAAAAGTTGAGCAAAGCCTAAAATTGTATTAAGCGGTGTTCTCAATTCATGACTCATATTCGCTAAAAACGTACTTTTGGCTTTATTCGCGGCTTCTGCCATTTCTTTGGCCACTCTCAAGGCAGCTTCCGTCTTTTTGCGTTGGATTCCTAACGCCATATCATCGGCAATAAAATTAAGCGCGTTCAAAGTAGATTGATTTAAAGGTTCACGAGCAAACAATCCTAAAATACCAACTAATTGTTCTTCTAGAAACAGAGAATAGCCTGTAAACGCCGTCATCGCTTCTTCGGTTGCCCAATCTTGATAAATACTAGCTAAAGTTCTCAGTAACGCTTCGGGGTCATCAGACGGATAGAAACCTGTTTTGGTAATATTTTCAATAGGAATATCTTGATAAATTAAATCCACGACTGAAGCTAAACCCGCACTACCTTGTAACTGTAACAGATGGGTTTCTGGATTATATGTCCACAAACGAACGCAAGTCACCTCCAGATGTTTAACCATCGCTTTCGCACATTTATCTAAAATTGCGCTGAGGTCATCACTTTGGGTTAAAGTCCTTCCTATTTCTGCTCGACAAGCGGCTAATTTTGCCCTCTGACCTAGCTCGGCTTCAACTTGCTTACGTTCCGTCAAATCTTCGACTAAGCCCTGTACTAGCTGATTTTCCCCTACTTTAACGGCGGTGAGGGTAATTCTGGCGGGAAAAATTTGACCATTAGCGCGACGGTGTATCCATTCAAAACTATGATGACCTTGTTCAAAGGCTGTCATAATTTGTTGGTTTGCTAAACTAAATGAATCCAGTCCATTCGGTTGAAGGGATGGCGAAAAGAAAGAGGGATGTTTGCCGATAATCTCCTGACGCGAACAACCAAATAACTGTTCTGCGGCGCGGTTACAATCAAAAATCGCCGTTTCGTTGCCGATAATGATGGCAATACTTAAAGATTCGTACAAAGCGCGGAATTTTGCTTCAGAAAGTCGTAAGGCGTTTTCTGCTTTTTTGCGTTCGGTGATGTCTGTAGCAATGGCTGTTACAATCCAATAATTTAAGTTTTCCTCTTTTTGGGAACTAAAGTCTACTGAAATCCAACGTAAATTTCCATCGGGGTGACGATAGCGATATTCATGTTTATAATTTTGTTGGGCAAAAACAGGTTCAAAAAGATTTTGCATCAAAACGTCCCAATCTTCGGGGATGATTCGTGCTTGTAGCAAAAAAGGATTTTCCATTAATTCTTCGGCCGAATAACCCCATATCCAATGACACCCAGGGGAATAGTACTCAATTTTCCAAGTCCGATTTGGATAAATTCGATAGCGATTAATTGAGACAACCGCACTACTTAAAATCATTGTCAGACGGGCTTCTGAGGCTTTTAGGGCGGCTTCTGCTTCAATACGGGCTGTAATATCTCGAAATGTCCAAACCCGTCCAATAATCTCTTTACCGATGCGCTGCGGACACGAATAACGCTCAAAGACTCGACCATCTTTTAATTCTAGTAGATCATAGCTTTCGGCTTCGGGTGTTGTGTATAGTTCTCTAACTCGTTGGAAGAATGATTCGGGTTCTTTTAACTGTTGTGCGAGATACTGAATACGGACGTGTTGGTCTGGTTCATTTAAAACATACTGTGAAATTGACCACATTTTTAAAAAACGTTGGTTATAGCTGACGATCGTTCCATTACAATTAACAGCAAGGATACCTTCTTGTATCGATTCAAAGGTCGCTTGTTGTAAGGATAAAGATTTTTCTAAATCAATTTGAACTCGTTTGCGTTCGGTTGCATCGGTTCCCACGGATAGAATTTCGACTAAATTGCCTTGACTATCTATAATCGGTTTATTAGCCCAAACTATCCAAACTCGTCTCCCATCTCTACAAATATTTTCGTTCTCATTCAAAATATATTTTTCTGGAAACTGACAGATATCAATCATTAGTGCTGCCAAATCTCGTCCAGAGGTTTCTGTTTCTGGAACAATCGTTCCAACTACATTTTCTCCGATGATTTCTGAAACCGTATAACCGAATAAGCGTTGACCATATTCATTTAAAAATAAAACATTTCCCTGAGTATCCCACCGTAAAATGATACAGTTTGCCGTCTGGACTAAATCACGATATTGTGCCTCACGGGCTCGAATGACTTCTTCTGCTTGAATACGTTCGGTGATATCTCGTCCTAAGACCACTAATGCTTTACGTTGTCCCTCATCATCAAATAAGGGAACTTTAATCATGTCTAGAATTCTTGTTGTTCCGTCAGGACGATGAACGACTTCTTCGACACGATGGGTAGTACCTGCTTCCCATGCTTGTTCATCAGTTTCTAGACACATTCGTAAAGAGTCTTGATAAAATTCGGTAAACTCCGATAATTCTTCATCGGTTTTTCCTTGATAGTCTACCCCTTCAAGTTCAATAAACTTTACATTTGCTTGATTAGAATCTTGCCAACGTCCCTCACCATCTTTAAAACAAATAACATCGGGTGTTGCATTAATTAGTGTTCTTAGACGTTCTTCATTTTCTCTCAGGTTCGCTTCGGTTTGCCTAGTTAGGGTGATATCGCGCAAAATCAGAACAATACAATCTATCTCATCAAAAAGATTAATCTGTTTAGCCGTTAACTGTAGGATTAAATTGCGAAATTCATATTCTGAACCTTCAACTAAGTAACTTTCTGCTTCTATCTGTTGTCCATTTTGAGATAAAGGCAGTAATTCACTTAAAATAACGCCAGAACAATCACCCGAATGCTCAATTAACCGCAAAAAAGCTTGATTACACCACTGTATCTGATGATGATGGTTTAAACATACTACAGCATCAGGAATCGCATCTAAGGCGATTTCTAATAGTTTGACGCGATGGTTGAAATCCTCCATACACTAACCTAGTTCATCGATTCTTCTGATCAATGATAACCATAGCAGCTTGATATAGTGATTGTATCGTTGTTCCCTCTGTTGGATATTCAACAATTGCCCAATCACAAAGCGGTTGTAATTTTTGTTGGTTAGATAGACTAAAAATTTGTTTTCGGATACGGGTTAACAGGTCTTCAATCGTTTGTTGTGCTTCAGTTTTGCTGAAATTGGGAATTGTGATCGCAAATTCTCCATCATTCCAGTATCCCACATCTTCTAGACGAGAAAAAGTCATCTGGATCAAATTGCTCCATGTTAGTAAAATCTGATGTCCCACCTCATGTCCATATTCTCGATTGATTTGAGGTAATTGACTGAGTTTTAATAAAACAAAGGTCAAGGGTTGCTGATGTTCCTTGGCTTGTTCTAACATAAGTTTAAATTCTTGATGCGATCTTAGTTGATTCATTAAACCTGTAACTGCATCTCGATAGGATAAAGTTTTCAGGAGTCGATTTCTTTCTAAACGTTGCGTAATCCGTGTGAGAAATTCCTGAGCAACCACAGGTTTTAAAATATAATCATCACCACCGACTCTAAATATATCTTGTATTGTATCGATTTCTTGGTGTGCGGTGAGAAATAAAATCGGTAAATCTTGCCAATTAGAGTCAGTCCGAATCACTTGACATAATTCTATCCCGTTGAGTTGCGGCATTTCTACATCTAAAATCAAAAGGTCTGGTTTGACGGTTTCTAAGATTTCCCAACACTTTAACGGGTTAGATAAACCTGTCATCTGAATGCCCCAAGGTTCGAGTAATGGGCGTAAACTAGCCAGTAAAATAGGATCATCATCGACAACTAAAACGCGAGTATTTTGAGAACGATAACGCTGTACCAGTTGAGAAAAAACCTGACCTATTTTTTCTAGTGTCACAGGTTTGGTTAAAATAGCTCGTCCTCCTGCTTGAGCAATGGTCACTCGATCTATAATGCTTTGATGGGAAATTAAAACGAGTACGGGTATCGGTGGGGTGCGTTGTGCTAATTCCGATAATAATTTTAAATCCGTCTGATTTTGCTCTAAATTTAGAATTACACCATCACAAGTATTGTTTTGTAACCATGTTTGCGCGTCTCGTTGTGTCGTGACTTTCCATCTTCCCCCCACCACATGAGAAAAAGACTCTCCAGCATTTCCCACAGAACCATCTGTATCGACTAACAGAAAATAATTAGATACGGTTTCTAGTTCAGGTTCTAAGGAAGGTTCGGTCGCTAAATTAAGATAATCACTTAATTCTTGAATTAATTCGCATACTTTCTGAGTTTGTAAGCTAATATCAGACGATTCTAAATTTTTTTCGATTTGTTTAGCCAAAACACTGCCATATTCTCTTTCAAACATTCCTAACACACCTGCTAATTTATGTGCTGCTTGTCTTGCTGCGGTTTGTTCATCTAAGGTAAGTTGTCCCTTAACTAGACTTGAAGCAGTATGATGCAGAATGTCTAAACGTTGTTGCGTCAAACCGAGATATTGCTTCCAGAGTTTTTCTTGATTTTCTCGGAATTCTTGTTCAATAGAGGTTTGTTGTTCAACTTTTGGATTAAAACGATATCCCAAACCATATACATTTTCTATCCAGTCTCTCGCACCTGCTGTTTTAAGTTTTTGTCTGAGTCCTTTGATATGTGCTTTAACGCTATCTTCTTGGGGTGTATCCTCAAAACTCCAAAGTTGTTCTATTAATTGCCCGCGACTAAAAACCCGTGAAGGATTTCGCATGAAGAGTTCTAAAAGACTGTATTCTTTTGGTGTCAGTGAAAGAAGTTTTTGATTAAAAGTCACTTCACAACTTTTTGGGTCAAGTCGCAGTTGACTAAATTCAATAATTGTGCTAGGACTGACTTCACCTCGCCTGAGTAAAGCCCGTAATCTAGCCTGTAATTCTTCGATGTTAACAGGTTTAATCAGATAATCATCGGCCCCTGCATCTAAACCTCGAATGCGATCGCGTTGTTCATCTTTAGCCGTCATCAATAAAATAGGTGTAGAATATCCTTGACGACGTAACCGTTCACATAAACTAATCCCATCAAGTTTCGGTAGTCCAACATCCATCAAAATCAGGTCATATGAGGCACTTTGGGTATATTCCCATCCCAGTTCACCATCTTCAACCGCATCCACTAGATAACGCAAACGCTTTAGAGATTGCACTAAAATATCTGCTAAAACAACATCATCCTCGATCAGCAGAATTCTCATGTGACGAGTATCCAATTCTTCAACAATTTTAGTCTTTTTCTGAACTCGATATCAATCGCCCATAGAATTAAGTGTCAAGTCACCTCATAAGTCGTAATGGTTTCTTTTTTATGACGTTCCTCATTAGTGCTTGAAGTGTTTAAGGTTTGTGAAGCTAAATGATCTAACTGAGGACTATCGGGTACAATCCTAATTTGAATTTGCGGGCCTGAAGTGGCTAAACGAAAAACCATGCCATCGCTGACAGATGCTTTAGTGATCGGTTTTCCATTAAGATAAGTTCCATTAGCTCCAAAACTTTCTAATTCCCAATTCGGGCCACTTGGACGAATTTCGACATGATGACGAGAGACCACCGCACTGTAGAGTACAACATTATTATCTAGCGATCGTCCAATGCGAATCACCGCGTCGTTATCGAACGACCAATGTTGTAGGGGAATAGTTTTACTGGGATGAAGTAAAGTCAGCGTAATCACTCTTGATCCGTAAATAAAACGTTAGATATGGGCTATTAAATCAGAAAATTTCGATCCATGTCAGCTTTCTTAGCATACAATTTCATGTTACTTATTATAGTCCCAAGGTTTCCCTAGTTAATTTAAGATGTTTCATCTTAAGATAGATGACAATTGGGAGAATTGCTGTAGTGAAAGACTAAGTTATAAACTGTAGATAGAAGCAAGACGACCAAAACAGTTAAACTGAAACATTGTTTTGATCGGACAACAGTTTCAGCAAGAGGAGCCACAAAGGATGAGGATTCTAGTACTAGCGTGGGAATTTCCGCCAAGATTAGTCGGTGGACTCGCTCGTCATGTAGCAGAATTGTATCCAGAACTGGTTAAACTCGGCCACGAAATCCATTTAATCACCATCGAATTTGGTCAAGCCCCCGGTTATGAAGTAGTAGAAGGGGTTCATGTCCATCGTGTTCCCGTGGCCCAAGGGAATGATTTTTTTCACTGGGTGATCAATATGAACAATAGCATGGGTCAATACGGCGGTAAATTAATTGTCGAAGAAAAATTGACTTTTGACCTGATTCATGCTCATGATTGGTTAGTGGGAGATGCAGCGATCGCACTAAAACACCATTTTAAAATCCCGTTAGTCGCTACAATTCACGCCACAGAATACGGGCGATACAATGGTCTTCATACCGATACCCATCTTTATATTGCCAGCAAAGAAGGAATTTTAGCCTACAATGCTTGGCGTATTATTGTCTGTAGTGGTTATATGCGTCATGAAATCCATCGGGCTTTGAGTTCACCCTGGGATAAAATAGACGTAGTTTACAATGGGATTCGCGCTGAAAAAAAACAACGTGATCCGAACTTCGATTATCAAAGCTTTCGCCGTCTTTTTGCCTGTGATCACGAAAAAATCGTTTATTATGTCGGTCGAATGACTTTTGAAAAAGGGGTTTCTGTCTTACTCAATGCAGCACCTAAAATACTTTGGGAGATGGGTGGATCTGCTAAATTTGTGATTATTGGTGGGGGAAATATTGAGCGACTTCAACTTCAAGCCATACATTTAGGAATCTATCATAAATGTTATTTCACAGGTTTTATGTCTGATGAAGATTTAGATAAGTTTCAGACAGTAGCTGACTGTGCTGTATTTCCTAGTTTATACGAACCGTTTGGCATTGTTGCCCTAGAAAGTTTTGCTGCTAAAGTACCTGTTGTGGTTTCAGATACGGGTGGTTTTCCTGAAGTAGTACGACACGGACAAACGGGTATTGTAACGAAAGCGAATCACCCTGACTCTCTCGCTTTAGGTATTTTGGATGTCTTGAAAAATCCAGATTATGCTCAATGGTTAGTGCATAATGCTTATGAAGATCTAGATAAACGGTTTAATTGGTCAAAACTTGCTCAACAAACAGAAGCGGTTTATGGACTTGTATTACATCAAAAAGCCCAGGTAGTCTGGTAGAAAATTCTTAATTTAGCCCCAAATTCTGCTTAAATTTAGAATAAAATCGGGTAAAATATCCTCACCTGACAATTCAGTGGGTGATTTTAAGATTTCTACTTCTTTTCCTATTCGATAGATTTCTACAAACTCTCCCCCGCCCCCTCTCCTACAGGAGAGGGGTGCCGAAGGCGGGGTGAGGTCAATTAACCAACCTAATTTCATGCCATTCTCTAAGTATTCTTGCATCTTAGCTCTTAAGTCAGTCATGCTATCTGATGGAGAGCGCAATTCTACAAGAAAATCAGGACAAAGCGGAACAAAACCCGTTTTCTGTTTTGGTGTCAGAGTTTCCCATCGTTCTCGACTTACCCAAGCAGCATCAGGAGAACGGATCGCACCATTAGGTAAAATAAATCCAGTAGACGAATCAAAAGCCTCTCCTAAATTTTCGTGTTGATCATGCCAACGAGATAACTGTCCTGTTAAACTAAAATTGCGTCTTCGGTGATTCTCCTCCTGTGGGTGGATTCACGATTAGTTCTCCTGATGCAGTTTTTTCTAATCTTAAGTCTCTATTAACTCTGGCTAATTCGGCAAACTGTTCATCATTGACATAAAGTTTGATAGTTTTTGGGAGTTCAATGGATATTTGCTCTTGAGTTTCTAACATATTTAGAGACCACAGCCCAACGTTATCCAAATTCTAACGAACATTTGTAACAAACAACGCGATCGGGTTTTCAAAGAGCGATATAACTGATCTTGGACTAACTGACTAACACTTGTGATCTTATGACGACTGCAACTTTAATTTTGAATACAACCGATATTACTGCTGATGATTATTGTGTATTCGGTTTAGCCACTTGTTTTTTAAAAAATGATGGAGAATTTCAGCAAATACAAGTTATTGAACCGCTTCCATCGGCGGCACTAGAAGCCGTTTTAAAAGGAATTCCCACATCTTACCAGTTAGTTTGTGCTTTATCGGTGGGTGATGTTTTAAGCAATGATAACCTACACATTCCCAGTGAATTTCCTAGTGATGCTCAATTTGGTGAAGATTTTATTGAAAGAACGATCGCAGCAGTACGCACCTATAAACGTCGTCATGAAGCAACTCAACATATCCCCAAAGGAACGAGCAAAAATGATTTGAATTTTTCTCTAGATAGAAAACGAGTCCTTAATGCAGTAAATGTTGTTCGCTCTGAAGATAATGTTAAACAGCATTCCCACACTCATAAAGTCCTGTAGCACGTAGCATATTTATTTGATTTTGTCAAAATTTTTTGCTTGCTATTTCTTGAGTTTGTGCTAAAAACGCATCTACTAAAGGTTTCCCGAACTGTAATAACTGTTGTGTAGTTGCGTCTCCTGCCGTTTCGGGAGTTCCTGCATTGAATGGGGGTTTGGGATGATATTCCAACATCAATTGAGTTAATTTAGCCATTTCTTCCCCAAATAGGAGATTAATTAAAGTCAAACCGAAATCAATTCCTGATGTGACACCTGCACCTGTAATTCGGTTACGATCGACAACAACCCTTTGATTAGCGACATCAACCCCTAACATAGCGAGTTGTTCTCTAAATGCCCAGTGACAGGTTGCTTGATATCCTGTAAGTAAGCCCGCAGCCGCTAGAATCAGAGAACCCGTACAAACACTGGTGATATACTGTGCTGTTTCGCCTTGTTTCGCTAAAAAAACTAAAATTTCTGCATCTTTGATCACATTAACCTGTCCTATCCCACCACCAGGAACACAAATAACATCAAGTGTCGGACAATATTCTAAAGTAGTAGTGGGCGTGATGATTAAACCTTCATTACTGATAATAGGATCTGGCGTTTTCCATATTAAATGAGTTTGTGTAGCAGGTGGAAAGGAAAGTACCTGATACGCTGCCATCACATCAAGTTGAACGACATCTGGATAAATCAAAAATCCGATTTGTACTTTCTGTTGAGTCATTGTCTTATCTGAAAATTCTACTTTTAAATCATAATAAAGCTCAATGGTCAATTAGAAAAAAAATAAGGATTCATCCATTAGATGACTTTTTTAGCTGATTGTTTGGCAAATAAAAATCAATTCCATGCTTTTGGGCTTTTTCTGCCATGCGACGAATAAAAACTCTTTGTGCTTCTTTTGCGCCAGAAGTATCTCGATGAGCTACTATATAGTGTGCTAACTCATCTCTACTCATCGTCTCAAAATTAATTTCATTCATTTTCATTCCCTTTAAATAAGAAAGATCATTTTCATCCAAATTCGATACTTCGCTATTTTATCCATTTGCGACATAATCTCTAAGTTCATCTATAGCTGGTTTAATTTCTGCGGGATTTTTGACAAACCGAACAAGAGGCAATTGATAAGTCCAAGTCTTGTAAAACACTTCATTTTTATAATAAGCACCTGGTAGAAAAATATGTGGAATATCTAGAAGCGAACATAAAATGTGAACATGAAGGCGATTAGTAATGACTAAGCTATACTGACTAAGTTGGTAAATTCCTGTATGCATCATACTCCAAGACATACGATGAATAGAGGAATTATCCAAACTGCTAAATAACTTAGTAGATGGGTGAAATAATTCCCATTTTTGTCTAGATAACCATTCTTGAGGAATACTTAAACCTCTTTGCCAACCATCTCGAATTAATCTTACTAAACCAGGAATGTAAACCCATTCTTTAGGTAATACAGTCATCCAGTCATAAGAGCGCCAATCTTCTACTACTAAATTGGAAATATTTAAAGCAGTGGGAGAAAAATCAGTATTGTTTTCTCGGTCTTTTCGATAAAGATAGAGAATAGAGTTATTACGTTTAATTGGAAGCGATCGATTAGGAATATCGACTAATTCAAAAGCTAAATCAGGAGCTTTAGCAACTCGACAATTTGTAAAAAATTGCTTGGCTATTTCATAACTGTAATCATCCCGAAGAAATAGAGTTAAGTTAGGATGCTGATTAAATATAGCGGTCGTTTTTTCAAGATTTTCCTGTTCTTTAAAATAAAGAGATTGAGGTAAGATCACAATTGGTCTATCATGATATTTTGAGATAATTTTTTCTCGAAATTTCTGACTTCTGGGCCAAAAATCACCAAAATTGCCGCCACCGTGTAATAAAATAGGAGCTTGAGGAGCTTTTTTTTCAAGTTCAGCTTCAGAGAAATTATCGAGGCTTGTGGCATAACTTATTCGGAAATGTGCAGTATTAGCTAAATAAAAAATATTGCCTAACCAAATTAGATGATCGCCAAGATTATAATGTTTGGGCCAATCTATTATTGCACAGTCTTTGAATGATGTAAGACTTTCTAAATTTTCATGTAAAGCTAATTGAATCTTTTTTAATTCAGCTAAATTAGATAAGTTATTCATTTTTTTTATTTCCTTTCAATTTTTTTCAACAAAGTATTTATTTAAACGACTTCAATCTAGATTAATGAATAGCATTTGTTACCTATTTTTTGATGCTTCTTATCTGTTGATGAAATCTATATTACTCTACTTTTTTTTAAAAAACAACTTTTTAAGTTTTACAGTTTTAGATAACATAAATTTCATGCTTTTATTCACCAATATCATAAAAATAATATTATTTTACAGTACGAGTTAAGTTAGCCATCTTTTAGAATCACTCATTTTTGTTTCAGTGTACTTATAATTTTTATTTTGTCAATAATTATTTTTGATTATACAAACAAAATTTTTGATGTATAGTTTTTATTTATGTTTTTGAGTATTGTTAACCTTTTATAAATTTATTTTTTCAAACAATAAAATATAATTATTTTTTTATTTGCTAATTTTTAAATAATTATGGTTTATAATAAAATATAATTTTTGTTATTACCAAATTTTATGTTCCTGATGAAAAATTGGTTAAACTTCTTGATAAAACCATAGAAGAGTGTAAAAAAATTAGTTTTGATCATTTAACTAATCAATAGATAAATTTTTTTCGATTATTACGAAAATTGGTTAAAAATTTTTTTAAAAGCGAAAAATGTTGTTCATTCAACACTATTTTTATTTTAAAACTTATGTGCAAAAAAGATTTTGGAAAGGTTCTAGTATCGCTAAAGAACTGAAATAAGAAAATTGTTTACAACAGTAAAACTAACTAATCAAATGATGTCCACTCCGTTTTAAAAAGACCCCGAAAAATCTTTCGAGGCCTTAGTAATATTCTATCCCATTAACTCTTTAACTTTCTTCATGATGCCTTCTGGGTCAATTCCTTGATGGGGATATTGTTCCCAAAGACCGCCGCAACCTTCCTGATGGGTACCTAGATAAGCATATTTTGGTGTGTAACCCCGTTCGAGTAACCAAGACCCCATACGCGAACCTAGACCCGTCCGACGGTTGAAGGCTTCAGTTACAATAACGAAAGGCGATTTACCAATTTTGGCCATCGTTTCTTCATCAATCATATTTAGCGTGGGTTTATTGATTAAACCGACATCAATACCTTCTTGTTTTAACCGTTCAACCGCATCCAAGGAACGGTATAAAGAATCACCAAAACTAACGATATAGCCTGCGCTTCCTTTGCGGATGACTTCATCTTTTCCAGGAACAAAAGTATAACCTTCACCATAAAAAGGTGTACCATCTTCCTTCAAAATGTTGGGAGTTTTGGAACGAGTCGAGAAGATAAACCGTAAACCGGGGTTGGTGAAAACAGCTTCAACAACAGCTGTCATTTGTGCAGCATCAGCCGGAAAATACAAACGAGTTGGATAACCATCATCTAACCCGTTATCGGCAAACATATTATTGATACCGAAGTGACAGGTATTATCAGCCATATCATCGATACCTGCATGGGAGAAATGACACAACAGGTTAGAGAAGTTTAACCGCGCCATCGTAATTTCGGAAATACACATCTCTAAAAACGCGCTAAAGGTGGCAAAAATTCCCTGTTTGCCTTCTTCCATACCAAAACCCGCAGCAGCAGATAGGTTTCCTCGTTCCATAATTCCGCCACTAACGAAGATTTCGGGGTTTGCCGCGTGAATCTTATTTAAACCGCAAGAACCTTCTAAGTCACTATCAATCACTAAAACGTTCTTCTTACGATCTTCAGGACTCATGCGACCTAGAATAGCAACTACTGCATCACCGAAGACGTTACGGTTAGATCCCCAGTTATCGCCCGAACCCATAAATGTATAATTATTTTTAGGGGTAGAAATCGATCGCAGAACATCCACCGCCGCCGTTAAACCGCGAGATTCAAGATAGGGTAGAGCAAGCTTGACAGAAATGACATCATGTCCATGGGTCGAGCCTTCTAATCCTTCGATCCCGACACACATTTTACGCTTGTTAATGACAGCAACAGGGCCGGGGGTATTAATGGCTTGAATAATACGGCTGTAGAGGTCGTCTAGGTCTTCGCCATCGCCTTCTAGAACGGTTAGTCCATGACCACCAAGGGTTTTTTTCAGGTCGTAACCTGGCAGATAGCCAGAGGGATGACCCGCAATTGTAACATCATTATCATCGATCAGTAATTTAACATTTAGTCCGTGAGCAACGGCCATACGGGCCGCTTCTGCATCGTTTCCTTCTTGTTGAGAACCGTCAGAACCGAGACAGAAAACGGTTTTAGTGGGGTTAGCAAAAGCAACACCATTAACATAGGGCCACATATGACCCAAACGACCTGAACTAAATTGAACGCCTTTGGTTAAACCGAGTTCTGGATGTCCTGGTAGGGTAGAATTGGCTTCCCGATAGTGCATCAGTTGTTCGGCATTTAGATGACCTTTAAGGACGGACATTAAGTATTGTGTAGCTACGCGGTGTCCTGCTTCATCAAAGAAAGTCTGCACAAATTGGTCGGGACTACCTCTAAACAGTGCATCGAGAATTACCACTTCAGGTACAGTATCATAAGGCCCGCCAGTATGACCGCCTACGCCTCTAGCCGCACCTGTGGCGGTAAAAAATACGATCGCATCCCGACAAAGTTGGATATTTGCCTTGAGATCAACTTTTTGAGCGTCAGTTAAAGTAGAACTGTTCGGATCTAATTTAATCTGTTTATACGCACTTAAGTCTATTGGAAAAGTTACGGGTTCTTGTGCTACGGTCATCACTCAATCGTCCTAATTTTTAGATAACTGCTTTCTTTTAGCGGGTTGCGACTAATAATTTAGTCATTTTTCTAATCTTCCATAAAATTTAACATGAACAGTCTGTCATCAGGACAAGCTGTTCTAAGTCAATCGTTGATCAGTTTTGACTTAAATGTCGACTAAGAGTGGTTTAAGAGTTTATGAGAAAGATAATAATTCTTTTTCTTGGGGTTTTTGCAATAAACCAGACAACATCGACGCAGGACGTTTACCATAGGGCCAAGCAAAGGCATGATGAAATGCTGCATCTTGACACGCTTCAAGTTGTTGAAAGTCAATTACGTTATGAGTTAAAAGGTTTTCGTACTCAAAGGGAAGACGAACGTTATGGAGTCCCGCATTGTCGGTACAGATGGCGATATCTACACCCGCGTCAAAACAACGATCAAAAACCGTTTTAAGATCAGAAATGTTCTCTAAGGTTCCTGTTTTAAGATAAGTTGTCGGACATACTTCTAAACATTGATTAAGTTGCGCGACTTCTTTTAAGAGTTCAGGATATTTTAGGGGAATTTGAATCCCATGTCCAATACGCATTAGATAGGGTAAGAGTTCGGGGTAACAACCATTGGTGGTTTCATAAAGATGACCTGTTGTTTTGAGTCCAAGCGATCGCGCATAACGATATAATCCAACAAATTCGTCTAAACGTTCGGCAATATGGGCATCACCCCCCGCAATATCGATCGCACACACATATTCTCGCATTTGCGCGGCTAGATCGATGATCGCTTTATTCACTTCATAGGGTAAACGAGAGTGAATACACAAAATTTGACTCGTTACAATTGGATATTCTTTAACTTTCGATGCTTGTCCAACAATTTCAACAATCATCGGCATTTGTTCGATTCGTTCTGATTGACTTAACGTTTCAGAAGTTCGATAATATGGCGTATAA
Source organism: Chroococcus sp. FPU101 (assembly GCF_017312365.1). Taxonomy (GTDB): domain Bacteria; phylum Cyanobacteriota; class Cyanobacteriia; order Cyanobacteriales; family Microcystaceae; genus Chroococcus. Next base: position 370,965 of record NZ_BLJI01000001.1, on the reverse strand, counting down.
CGTAATTCTAAGTAAGCCAAATTTTCAAAAATATAGGCTCCTCGAATTAAACGACAGATAAAATAGGGTAAAGCTTGTGGAGTTTGGACGCTTTCGACAAGTGTATGCAGTTCTAAATACTCATCTAAACTACTCCGTTCGCGTGTATAATATTCTTCAAATGCCGAATATTCTGGATACACTTTCGCTAAATTTAATTGATAACGTTGAAAATAACCCCAGAGAATCCGAGGCACCACTGACCCACCTAAATGACGGTGTAATTCTGCGTACAAAGCCACAGTAACCTCCCTCTCGTTTGCTTTATTTCAAATATAACGAAAAAACATCAAAAAATGTTAAGAGTTATTAATGTTCATTAAAAAGACAGTTGAACGGATGAGCTATTTTTGCTAAAAATATACCAAATGGAGCAATTGGGAAAAAAGTTGGTCTTGAAGGATTAAAACATCTAGCGCGAAGATGGTGGGAAACGGACAATAAAATGCAATAAGTTATCAAACTATCTGATGGTTGCTCAATGTCTAAAGCTGGCTCTCATCTTGACCCAATACACCGACAACTTAGACTCTAAGAATGTTTCTGCACTTCTCAAAACCAGAAAATAGCAAGGATAGAAAACCTGAGTAACAACAAGGATGATGAAAGTAGATAGAACGCAATTGAGTACACACTGGTTATAGAACAAAGGGAAAAACCCAAAAACACAGCATCAGATAAATACCTAGTCTAGCCATAAGTAAATTAAGTATAACCTTTGATAGACATAGCTTTAAGAACAACAGTTCATGACTTTCGGATCTTTATTTTAATTCTAGTTTACAGTAAAGGTCATCTCTAGACATACCCTTAAATTAATCGCTTAGATGCAACAGACTCAAGATAATCTCATGAAGGTTAAATTTACCATTTTTTTTTATAGGTGATCAAATTATAAAATTTTTTTGTGACAGTTGCTAAAATTCAGGTTATATTTTTGATATGATCAATTGGTAAAATAAAACTAATTGACAGTTAGTGAAATACAAGGAACAATTGAAACGTCATGAATGACATCGCAACGAGTCCATTAACAGGAAAAGCTTTACTTCAAAAAGTAAAAGAGCTTGCACACTTACCTCGCCGTGAAACAGCAAAACGCTGTGGTTACTACTCAGTCACAAAAGATGGTCAAACTCGTGTTAATTTAACTGATTTCTATGACGCTGTTTTAGGAGCAAAAGGTGTTCCACTTGATCCTGATGGAGTCAAAGATGGTCGCGGTCGTGAACCTACATTCCGCGTTAGTGTTCATAAAAATGGACAAATTGTCATTGGTTCTACCTACACTGAACAGATGGGTTTAAAACCAGGCGATGAGTTTGAGATTAAGTTAGGTTACAAGCACATTCATCTCAAGCAGGTTGAAGGCTCTGGGGAAGTAGACGACGAAGCCGCATAAAAAAGCTCGGCTATTCAAAGACTGGTACTCTTTGTCTAACCGAATCAAGTAAAATCAATTTTCCCCAATTCTAACTCTTATCTATATATATCTACAAACCGTGAGGGTCATATTTCAGAAAACTGACTTTTTTGGTCAGCCTGAAGGTGGCCCTTGGGTTTATTCAATGGTATTATTAAGGGTTTACTGTCTTTTAATCGGTAATAATGCTCATCATTTGAGAAAATTCAGAGGATAAACCATGCTACTGAGAAATCTTCTTAACTCACCCCAAGCTCAATGGCGTTCGATTATTGGGCGATTAGAATCGGTAGTTGGTAAAGATGGGGTGGTACGTCGCAAAGATGAACTGTTGACCTATGAATGCGACGGAATTACAGGATATCGTCAACGTCCTGCTTTAGTTGTTCTACCTCGGACAACCGAACAAGTCGCCGCAATTGTGAAAATCTGTCATGAAAATGAAATTCCTTGGGTCGCCAGAGGTGCAGGTACAGGTTTATCGGGTGGCGCATTACCCTTAGAAAATGGGGTTTTGATTGTAACAGCCCGCATGAAACAAATTTTGGAAGTCGATTTAGAAAATCAAAGAGTTATCGTTCAGCCCGGAGTCATCAATAATTGGGTTACGCAAGCGGTAAGTGGTGCAGGATTTTATTATGCGCCAGACCCTTCTAGTCAGATCATTTGTTCTATTGGTGGAAATGTTGCCGAAAATTCAGGCGGGGTTCACTGTCTTAAATATGGTGTCACAACCAATCATGTTTTAGGGCTTAAATTAGTCATTCCCGATGGATCAACTATTGATGTTGGTGGCCCTGTTCAAGAAATGCCAGGATATGATTTAACAGGATTATTTGTGGGAAGTGAAGGTACATTAGGTATCGCTACAGAAATCACCCTCCGCATCCTTAAAGTTCCAGAGTCAATTTGTGTACTCTTAGCTGACTTTACCAGTATAGAAGCCGCAGGGCAGTCCGTCGCCGATATCATTAGTGCGGGGATTATTCCTGCTGGTATGGAAATCATGGATAATCTCAGCATCAATGCAGTTGAAGATGTCGTAGCGACGGGTTGTTATCCCAGAGATGCGGATTCAATTTTATTAGTGGAACTCGATGGGTTAGCAGTAGAAGTAGAAGCGAATAAAAAAAGAGTCGCTGAGATTTGCACAAAAAATGGCGCAAGAAGTCTTACTTCTGCCAGTGATGCCGAAACACGTTACAAATTATGGAAAGGACGTAAAGCAGCGTTTGCAGCAGCAGGAAAAGTCAGCGCGAATTATTTTGTACAAGATGGGGTGATTCCGCGAACTCAACTCGTACAGGTTCTACAACAAATCAATCGTTTGAGTGAACAATATGGCTATCGTGTCGCCAATGTTTTCCATGCAGGAGACGGTAACTTACATCCTCTAATTCTCTACGATAATAAAATTGCAGGAGCATGGGAAGAAGTCGAAGAATTAGGCGGCGAAATTCTCAAACTTTGTGTGAAAGCGGGTGGTAGTTTATCGGGTGAACATGGTATCGGCGTTGATAAGAATTGTTATATGCCAGAAATGTTTAACGAGGTTGATTTAGAAACGATGCAGTATATCCGTAGTTGTTTCAATCCGAAAGGGTTAGCCAACCCGGGTAAAATGTTTCCTACTCCGCGTACTTGTGGAGAAGCGGCTAATGCGAGAAAGATGGAGGAATTTAAAGAAGCGGAATTATTTTAGAAGAATGGGGGGAGCAACAGGATTTATAGTAAGCTGAAATGGGGTGAACCTATAAAGACTTAAAGCCATGACGATTCAACTTTCTTCGCTTCCTCAAACTGATGCAGAAATTATTCCCTGGCAAAAAGTCGATTCTAGTTGGAGAGAAACCGTTGAACAAGCCACTCTACCAGATACTCCTCCGAGTTATTTAATTTTTCCACACACACAAGACGCTTTAGCCGAAGTGGTACGATACGCCAACGAAAATCAGTTAGCGATTTTACCCTGTGGCAATGCTAGTAAACTAACTTGGGGAGGGCTGGTCAAAAATCCGCAATTAGTCATTAGTACCCAACGTCTCAATCATATTATTGCTCATGCGGTGGGTGATTTAACGGTTACCGTCGAAGCAGGCGTTACCCTCCAACAATTGCAAAGTATTTTACAACCTCACTCGCAGTTTTTACCCATAGACCCCGCTTACCCCGATAAGGCAACTCTTGGCGGAATTATGGCGACAGCAGATACAGGAAGTTGGCGACAACGCTACGGAGGGGTCAGAGATATGGTCTTAGGGCTTTCTTTTGTGCGATATGATGGCAAAATCGCTAAAGGGGGCGGAAGAGTGGTTAAAAACGTCGCAGGCTACGATATGATGCGATTATTTACGGGGTCATATGGAACATTGGGCATTATTACGGAAATGACCTTTAGACTCTATCCGATTCCAGAAGCGTCTCAAACTCTATTACTCACAGGAAAATCTGATTCAATTGCTGTTGTTGCAAAAAGCTTACGTCAGTCTGGAGTTACCCCAACCGCCGCCGAAATTTTATCCACTTCATTAGTAAAAAGTTTAGGAAATGGGCAAGAAATGGGGATATTGCTTCGGTTTCAGAGTATTAGCGAAAGTATTAGCGAACAAATTAGACAAGTTAAGGAATTAGCGCAACCTAAGAATTGTCAAAGTCAAATCTATTCGGATTTAGATGAAATACAACTTTGGGAAAAACTTCAAGTTGGTAAGAATAATTCTGATTTGATTTGTAAAATTGGAATTTCACCAAGTGAGAGTATACGGTTTTTGACTAAAGTAAATGAATTCGGTACTGGAATGGTTAATTTAAGTAGTGGTTTAGGAAAAATAGTTATTAAAAAACAAGGAATTAAAGAATTGCGATCGCTTTGTCAATCTCATCAAGGATTTCTCAGTGTTTTAGAAGCCGCTAAACTCATTAAAGAAAAAATCGATCCTTGGGGATATAACGGTAATGCCTTAGAAATAATGCAAAAACTTAAACAGAAATTTGACCCGAATCAGATTTTTAGTCCTAACCGCCTTTTTGTTTAGCTAAAATCCCTTCTCGAAATCCTAAAACAACCAGAATATTAGAGAGGGTTAGAAAGAACTCTGCACTACCATGTAACCAATCGACATTAGCTAAATCTTTGCCGTAGTGAATTTTTGCATAAATCCCCGCAGGAATCGTCACCGCAACAAAAATTAATAAAACATAAAATCCAATTAAAGCTAAACGAGGTGCTTTACCCGAACGAGTGATAAACCACAAAAAACCCAGATAGGGAAACAAAGAAATAGCAAATAACGTTTCTTTAGATGGCATTAACTTAATTTTCCTTTTTCTAAAAAAGCTATTCAGCAATAGAGATAACTTGAACTTCTCTAACTTGATGAATTGGTTTAGATAACTTTTCAGTTGTAATCAGTTCATCCGCAGAAACAGAAATAGCACTAGCGACATGAAGCGCATCTAAGGCACCTAATCCGTATTGACTAGCGATATTTTGTGCTAATTTAACAATCAAAGTTAAATAATCTGCCCACACACAGAGCATGACGCAAAGAAACCTTGATAAAATTGAATTTCTTCTTGTTGTCTGTGATAAAGTGCTTTGGATAACACTTCTAATTTAACAAAATCACTAGAAATTAATTGTCGATTTTCTTCATCGAGAATATTAACAGCTTTAATTGATACTTTATTATTTCCTTGATAAACTGCGATGAGTACACCAGAATTAATATAAGTTTTAATAATTCTTGTCACTCAATTTCGCCTCGTCGTTGAGCAATTTCTTGTTCAATTCCATCCCAGTCAAGGAATTTAACTTTTCCTGCTGCTATGGCTTTTTGGCGTAGTTCCCATAATTTTTTTCCTAATTCCGTTTTGGGTTGAAAATTTACTGTTTCATGTGATGCTGCTTCTTTAATGTGTAAATCTGCTTCTTTTTTAGCTAAAGTATCGACAAACTCTAAAACTTCTTGTTGTTTTTCACTGGGTAAAGTACGCCATTTTTCTAAAAGGATTTCTTCTGTAGTCATAACCATTTCTCCTCTACTAATCTAATTCTCGTCTTCCTTCTAAAGCTCGTGCAAGAGTTACTTCATCAGCATATTCTAAATCGCCACCCATCGGTAAACCAAAAGCAATACGAGTCACTTTTGTAAAAGGTTTTAGGAGTCCTCCAACATAAAGCGTAGTAGTTTCTCCTTCCACACTCGGACTAATGGCTAAAATGACTTCTTTGGTTTTTTCGTGGTTGACGCGCTGAACTAAAACCTGTACATTTAATTGTTCTGGCCCGATGCCATCCATTGGGGAAATAACACCCCCTAAAACGTGATATTTTCCTCGATACTCGCGGGTTTTCTCTAATGCAATAACATCTCTAGAGTCTGCAACCACACAGATCACTTGATTTTCACGATTTTGATTACGACAAATTTCGCACACGGGTTCAGCAGATAGGTGATAGCAAACCTTACAAAAGCCAACTTGTTTTTTTGCGTCAATAATCGCCTTAGCTAAAGCTTGAGCATCTGCATCCGATCGCTTTAGAATATGTAGAGCTAAACGTTGTGCGGTTTTTGGCCCAACACCGGGTAATTTTTGAAGTTGTTCGATTAAACGGGCTAACGGTGGAGTATAAATAGAAAACCATCCTCTTAATTGTCTTAATTTTATTTTATCCCGTACTTCTGTACTCAAACAATTCTAAGAAAATTCGGAATTTTTGCCCTAGTTTCCTGTTGTCCGTATTAGCCTAGAAATATAGAGGTACTACCAACAACAACAGAGGTTTAACGATTATCCATGCCGGAAAGTTCTATTGCACAAGATCGGGATTATACTTTAATCATTGACAAAAGTGGCAGTATGTCCACATCCGATCAACCCGGAGGAAAAACCCGTTGGGAGATCGCCCAAGAATCGACCCTTGCTTTAGCCAGAAAGTGCGAAGAAATCGATCCTGATGGCATTACGGTTTATCTTTTTTCAGGTCGGTTTAGACGTTATGATAATGTCACCTCAGATAAAGTGTCCCAAGTGTATCAAGAAAATGAACCGATGGGACGTACTGATCTAGCGAGTGTTTTACAAGATGCTTTAGATAATTATTTTCAGCGCAAAGTTGCAGGACTCGCTAAACCCAATGGAGAAACAATCTTAGTAATCACAGATGGGGAACCAGACGATCGTAAATCAGTCATGCGCCAAATTATCGAAGCATCCCGTCAAATGGAGCGAGATGATGAATTAGCAATTTCTCTGATTCAAGTGGGTAAAGATCGTAAAGCAACAGAGTTTCTACGCGCATTAGATGATCAACTAGAAACCGCAGGAGCTAAATTCGATATTGTAGACACAATCACGATTGATGAGATGGAAGATATGACCCTAACAGAAGTCTTACTCAATGCAATTCAAGATTAATCGTAGAGACGCGCTATGACGCGTCTCTACGCAGGATGAAAATAATCGTAAATTTCTTGGGCTAACTGTTCACCAATTCCTGAAACCTCTTGTAACTGTTCCACTGAAGCTTCACGAATATAATCAACCGAATGAAAATGCGCTAAGAGTTGTTTTTGACGCTGGAACCCTAATCCAGAGATTTCATCTAAACGAGAACGTCTACTACTTTTCAGACGCTGTTGACGATGGAAGGTAATCGCAAAACGGTGCGCTTCATCTCTCACACGTCGTAATAATTGTATCCCTGGTTGTTCGGCATCAGTGGCTAACGATTCAGATTCCCCAGGGAGGAAAATTTCTTCTTTTTGTTTAGCCAAACTAATGACTTTAACGTGTTCTAGCAAGTTCAGGTCTTGGAGAACTTCGACCACAGAAGACAATTGACCTTTTCCTCCATCAATCATCACTAAATCTGGAAAATCATCATTTTCTTCTAAATCATCTAGAATTGTTGGATCTTCAGCATAGCGACGAAAACGACGACGAATCACCTCAGCCATACTCGCAAAGTCATCAGAATGACCGATTTTAACTTGCGGATTTTTGATCTTGTAATGACGATAGTGCTGTTTCGCAGGTACACCATCAACAAAAACGACTTGTGAAGCAACCGCATTAGAACCTTGGATATGGGAAATATCATATCCTTCAATCCGTCGCGGTAAATCACTTAAATCCAGAACTTCGGCTAAATCTTGTAATGATTGTAAGTTACGCTCGGCAAAACGTTGGGTACGTTCTAACTCATATTGAGCATTCCGTTGCACCATTTCTAACAATTCTGCCTTGGTTTGTCGCTGAGGGGCAGTAATCTGTACTTTACGCCCTTTGCGTTCACTCAACCAAGTCGCTAAGATATCTCCTTCGGGTAATTCGTGCTGTACTAAAATCTCGGTCGGAATTTCTACCCCTTCTGCCATCATATAATGTTCTTCCAGTACCCGTTCTAAGATAGCTCCAGGTGTTCCCGACTGAGTTTCCGCGAAAAACCCTAAGCGACCGACTAACCGACCTGCACGGACTTGAAACAGTTGAATACAGCAATGTTGCTCATCGGCAGCCAGAGCGATCGCATCTCTAGAAACGGTATCATCACTTAAGGACACTTTTTGATCAGCGTTGAGCGATTTTAAGGCTTTAATCTGATCTCGTAGGGCTGCCGCTTGTTCAAAATTAAGGTTTTCGGCGGCCGTGTCCATTTGAGTTTGCAGTTTGTCTTCTAATTCACTGCTGCGACCTTGGAAAATCATGGCCACTTGTTGAACGGTTTTGCGGTAGTCTTCCGAAGAAATTAATAATTGACAAACACCAGGACAGCGACCAATATCATAATTTAAACAAGGACGGTCTTTAAAAAGAGGTTTTGGGCGTTGTTTGAGGGGAAAAATTCGCTTAATGATTTGTAAGGTTTGACGCAGTAGCCGTGTATCAACGTAGGGGCCATAATAGCGATCTCTAGCATTATCAGTGCGTCGTTTACGAGTTATAAAGATTCGCGGATAAAGTTCTGACCAAGTAATACAAATGTATGGATATTTTTTGTCGTCTTTAAGGAGGACATTAAAATAGGGCTGATGTTGTTTGATCAGATTCGCTTCAAGGGCGAGGGCTTCAGCCTCCGTATCGGTGACAATAAATTCTATCTCAACCACTTGCTGTACCATCATGGCAATACGAGGGCTAAGAGGTTGAGCGGGACGGAAATAGGAACGAACCCGCGATCGTAATTTTTTGGATTTGCCAATATAAAGAATATCGCCGCTTTGGTCGCGCATTAGATAAACGCCCGATTCTGTAGGGATTTCTTTTAATCGGCTCTCTAAGCGTTCAGGATCTCGAATGAGACTACTTTCTAAAGCTAAACTTTTACGATTCATATCTTTATTTTAATAAATTTTCATAAAGGAAGGGGGCGTGGCTAAACCAAACCCCCAAACAAAAATGATGATTTAAGTCGCTTTAAAATCTCCCCGAATTACTAATCGACGGTTGAACTTGATAACCATTTTGGGTTATATTTCGTTGAATTGCCACACCAGAGGGATTATACGGTTGCTGAGAAGCAGTTGGAGGAACATACGGTTGTGGAGGAATGGGTCTAGCGTAGGTTGAGCCATAACTGGGAGGTTGATAACTTGGAGCCGCAGTTGGAGGTGCAGCATAGCCCGTAGGAGGTTGATCACCATTGACTGTTGGATTAACTGGCTGATTGACCCCTGAATAAGATGGATATGGATTATAAGGAGGTTGACCTGAATTAACGGGTGCAACATTGGTATTGTAATAGCTAGATGAATTACTCCTCGGAATCTGATCAACTGCTGTTTTTAAATAATTCTCTGATGCAGTCGGAGCAGTCGGTACCTGATAGGGTCTAATTGAGGTAGCTGGTTGATTATTTGACCTGACTGGGGGAAGTAAGGGTCTAAATAGACTCGAAGAAGACTGATTGTTCTGTATCTGTGAAGGATTATTAATTTTATTTAAGTTTTTTGAATTGTTTAGAGAATAAGGCATCACTTGCTCTTGAGTCAGTCCTTTTTTCCATTCAGTCGCCCAATTTCCATCATTAGGATTATTTGTACCAGTTTGAGGGGTTTGAGCATCGGGTTGAGCTACGTTAGGTTGAGCTACAGGAACCGATGGCGAACGAAAATAACTATCAAGTGTTTCGGGTTGGTCAGTAATCTGAATTAACCATTCAGGATGTTGTTGATATTGCCAATAGAAAATTAAACCAAGGGAAAGCAAACCCAACGGGCCCCAAAAAGCTAATCGCCCAAAAGGTTTAAGACGAGCTAGTAAGTAACGCATTGAGGAATTATTTTCAGAATTATTCATATATACCAACCCGTTTATGACTTTAAGCTTATCCTAAATCCTAAACTAGAAATCATCAACTATTTTAAGCCGATCGCACCAGTAGTAAAATCCCTGCTATTAATCCTAATGTATTGGGCAACCAAGCAGCCATCAGAGGTGTTAGTACCCCCCAAACGCCAAAAGAACTACTAATAAATGACAGCAAATAATAAGAAAAAATTAAGACAACACAGATGCCAAAACTGGTCGCTCTATTGGTATTTTGTGGACGTACTCCCATCGATGCGCCAATCAGAGCAAAAACAATACAAACAAAGGGAAGGGCAATTTTTTCTTGAATTCGTACTTCTAATTTTCGCGCTTTTACTTCATTTCCGCTTAACTGTACGATTTTTAAATACTCTCTAGCTTGTTGTATATTCATTTCCGTTGCATCTCGCCCTCGGTTGGCAATATCTAAAGGAGCGCGAGGCAAGGATAATTCTTGATGGTCGAAACGGACAATATTACGATAATCCCCATCAGGTGAAATTAAATAAATCGTACCGTTATAAAAATCCCATTTATTGTTATCGAGATTCCAGACCGCCGATTGTGAGGTAATAATTTGATTAATGTCAGGTTGAGAACGATCTAAAATGGTTAATCGTTTCATCTGTCGCCCATCAAATTCTTCGGCATAAAACAAACGTAGTAAAACTGTTCTAGTTCCTCCATCATCTGTTTTAATCTGAGTATATTCAGGATAAATAATATTATCGTTATCAAAAGGGAGTTTTTCTCTTTTGAGGGCTTTGGCTAAAGTAACCGTCGCCTGATAAGTCGAGGCGGGGGCAATATAATTATGAAAGGTGAAGGTTAAACCCGTTACTATAATACTGAGAATAACCGCAGGAACAATTAAACGATAAACATTAATTCCAATACTTCGTAGGGCTATTAATTCACTATCACTCGATAAACGACTAACGCCATCAAAGTCGATAAGAGCATGGACATCGGAAAAGCCAAAACGATAAACTCTGGCATTCTCAGGAAAAGAATTTGTAAAGCAATCGTGATGGGAAGCCCCATTTCAGTAATACGACGCACTAGATCGAATAAAGTCCCGATCGCAATACCAAGGGACGTAAATAACCCCATGCCAAACAAAAGCGGTAACAATAATTCCAAGAATATATAGCGATCTAGCAGAGAAAAACCTGGAATAGTCCTTAAAAAAGAGTAAAAACGTCCTATTTTCATTGTAGAATAGCGATGATAGTGATCTGATAATAGAGCCAAATAATTTTAAAATTAAATCATAAATTTCTAAAGTAAGTAGATCTAAAGTGTAATTAAGTTTGTTTTTAATGATCCTCATTAAGAAAGAACAATAAAAAACAGTTTTTAGATTGTAGAAAGCACTTGCTCAAGCAATCTAAACATAAAATTTATCCCCTAAGTAGTATTGACGAACCAAGGGATTAGAATACAATTCGTCTGGACTACCCGATGCTAAGATTTGTCCTTCTCGCATGATATAAGCTCGATTAGTAATTGCTAGTGTTTCTCTGACGTTATGGTCAGTAATTAAGATCCCTATTTTGCGATCGCGCAAATTCGCAATTATGGCTTGAATTTCAGCAACAGCAATGGGATCGACTCCCGCAAACGGTTCATCAAGCAGTAAAAATTTAGGCCCATTAACCCCAACTGCTAAAGCTCTGGCAAGTTCAGTGCGTCGGCGTTCTCCCCCAGAGACATAAGCCCCTTTGGTACGCGAAATTTTCTCTAAGCGAAATTCTTTTAATAAATTTTGTAGTTTGCTTGTTCTAATCGGATAGGGAACGTGAGACTGTTCGAGAGCTAGTTCAATATTTTCGCCGACAGACAAATAACGAAAAATGCTTGCCTGCTGAGTCAGATAGCCAATTCCTAGACGAGCGCGTTGGTTTAAAGATAAACTCGTAATCTCGCGCTGATCAAACAACACTCTACCTTGATTGGGTTTAATTAAACCAGTGGCAATATAAAAAGTTGTCGTTTTCCCTGCACCATTCGGGCCTAATAGTCCAACAATCTCTCCTGGAGCAACTGTAATACTAACTCGGTTGACGACGGTTCGCTTACCATAAGATTTATGAATGTTATCAAGAAATAAAGTCACGATATCAGTTTTAGATTATAAAGTGATCACGTATACCCGCCTTAAACATTAGATATTATCATTTAAGGTCTTCTATTCGTTGGAGACGTATTAGGGGCGGCTGAGGATTGCTGTGATTCGGTGACAATATAAATTGACTCTACTTGTTGATTAGATTGTGGTGTGGCAATAAAACGCCCTTCATCAACTAAATAAGTCATGGTTTCTGCTCGCATACTATTCCCTTCTTGTAGTACATAAACATTACCACTGAGAACTAAACGGCGTTCTTTACTAAAATATTGAGCTTGGGCGGATGTTGCTTGAATTTTGCGGGCGGGATAAAAAACCTGTACATTTCCCCTAGCCGTAACAACTCCCGTTTGTGAGTTAGCTTCTTGAATATCAGAACGGACTGTTAAAGCCCCTCCTGTAACTTGGGGAGTTTGAGCAACGGCTACATTGATCGCCATTCCAGGCAGGGTAAGTAGTCCAGTCATTAAACCGAGCGTCCAGGTACGTGGATTGATCATCATTGGCTCATCAAAATAACTTTTTTTATAATTTGTTCTAAAGACATATGTTAGACGTTTTGTTCGATAGAGATGATTCTGGGCCAAGAAAAAACATTTTCATCTAACTGTTGTACTAAGAACGTGAGTTCGTTAGGGTCGGTTTGTTGGACAAGGCTTAATAATTCGCTACTTTCTTCTAGCAACTGAGTTACATCTATCTCTTCATAAATGGGAAGGTAATCTTTAAGCCGTTTTATCCCTTCCCCTAATAAAATCATGGCTCCTCGCCCGTTATGATTTCCCAAATGATAACAGCCTACCGCGATTTGGAGTACACCTTGGTAAAAACGTTTATTCGGTTCTGGGGCTTCCATCCATAAAGCCTCAAGGGTATCATGGCAGGCATAAAATTCATGTTGATTAAATTCATCTACGCCTTGCCAAAATGCTTGAGGAACCGAATCAAATGATTCTTGCATTGCGCTTAAGCCATACTGGCTCTAACTTCTTTAATATAGTCTAAAGAAATTTCTTGCTGATCTCCTGCAAATTCATTATCGGGAGTAATAAACAACATACAGTGACATTCTTTTCGTTCGCGCATTGGAACACAGGGACAATTCCAAAAGGTATTTTTGACTTCTGCTTCTTTGTCTTCATAGTGACGACAGGGACACAGAGGTGCGCCAAGTTCCTCTTTGTGTTTGGCTAATCCTTCGATAACAACTGCGGTTACAGACGGTTCACTGCAAAAATAGGTATTAGTTCGCTTGGCGTATTGTTCCGCAAAGTTTTTCATCGCCTCAAGCATTTTATCTTGTTCTGTGGACTCAGTGTTAGCTACGGTCATGACTTAATTTAGGCTCTGTTTATTTTTTAGTTATTTGCCTATTTTAGCGATCATTGGAATCGTTTAACGGAAAAAGCTTAATTGGATACATTGTTAAAAATCTATTATTGGGATGACCTTGGGAATCTATCTATTTAAGGAAGTAAAAAATTAAACCCGTTGCCAGAATAAAACTAATGTCTAAGCCATTTTCTTGAATTGGGTAAAAATTATGAAACGCTTTGCTTTTGTTCTTTTGTCTGTTTTTACTTTATCGTCTGTTGCGGTTCCGACACTTGCAGGACAAGTCAATAATAATCGACAATCTACTCCAACAACTGAGACAACCGACCAAAATGAAAGTTTTGGCAGTCAATCTACACCGACTGAAGATAATCTTGAGCCTGTCACATTGGTTCAATTAGCCTATCAAGGTTATTTTGAAGATCAAGGAATTCCCAGTCATGCAGCTTTTAAGAGTGCGATCGCAAACGGTGATGTTGATGCAGAAACATTAGTCAGAAGTGCAATTAATAAAGGCCGTCTTTCCTCAGATGCGATGAACGATGAAGGATATCTCAATATTGTTAGAACTCAGTTAGAAAATCTTAATGATCGATAATTAATCTATTATTGGTTGATTCAACACATTAACTGTGTCTGTCTGAGGAATGATCTTATATTTCAAAAAATTGTCTAACTTGAATTTTATAGTGTTCTAATAAAAGGGAGAAAAAATAATATGACAACTGATATTTCACCTCAACAAAATATCAAATTAAGCAGAGGAATGGCGTTTTGGTCTGGTCTTCTTTTAGTGGGTTTAGGAATTGCTGGTCTAGTGCTACCGAATATCGCAACGGGTGTAGTTGAAACTTGGGCATCTTTGCTATTAATCTTTGCTGCTGGGGCTAAAATAAGTAATGCTTTTGCTACTCGTCAACAAGACGGATTTATCTGGAAGCTAGTACTAGGTATTCTCTATCTAGCTACAGGTATAATGCTCTTAGTTTATCCTTTAACGGGTATTCTCTCACTCACTTTATTACTGGGTAGTTTCTTCTTAACTGAAGGCGTATTTGAATTGATTTTAGCCTTTAAAATCCGAGGCCGTGCTAATTGGACTTGGGTACTTGTTAACGGACTGGTAACTCTTGTTCTAGGTGCAATGGTTTGGTTCGGTTGGCCGTATAATGCTCCTTGGTTACTCGGAACGCTAGTCGGTGTTAGTGTTCTCTTTACAGGAATTTCACGAACCATGCTTGCATTAAATCTTCCTTCTACGGTAGCTTCTACTGACTCAGGATCATCCGATCCAGTAGCATCTTAAGTTGCTTCAAGGAATTAATTAATGATGGTGAGGTTCAGTTGGTGCAGGGTTAGATTGATGATTGTGGGGTTCAGCTTCTATTTTAACTGGCCCGATCTGCCATGACCCTAACTGAACCAATCCCATTGTTTCGCCTCCAATCGCCAGAATTCCCATTGAAACCAATCCAGTGGCGATCGTTCCCATCGCCACTATCCCAATAGAAATCACCCCCATCGGAACCACTCCAATCGAGATAATTCCCATCGGGACAATACCAATCGAAATATAACCCGTCGGAGTTACTCCAATCGAAATGAGTTTTCGTTGTGGAGTCTTGCAAGTAGAGTCTTTAGGATTGAAGTTCATTTATAAGACGAGCTTTCTGGGAATTAACGTGTGAGCTATGCTATAACTAACGATGACTGTTTGTCAAAAGACAGTTTGTCAGAGTTGCTTCTGTGATGAACAATTCAATGTCTTTAGAAGAAAAGTTTTTTAAATTAAACACTGAGAAAGTAATAATAGCTCGGTTTCTAAATCAAAAATTAGTAAATTTTTAATAAGCGAACATTTTTAATTTAGGTTAACAATACCATTTTGAGTGATGAAATATTCTGCATTATCGGATGTAACAGGCTTTGAGAAGAAAAAACCTTGACCAAAATTACACTGATGATTGCGTAACCAGGTAAGTTGTTGTAAAGTTTCAATTCCCTCAGCAACTACATCTAATTTTAGTAAATTACTTAAAGTAATAATTGTTTCAACAATTGTATAAGTTTCGCCTTCTCGTTGAATTTGACTAACAAAAGAGCGATCTATTTTTAAAGCATTGACAGGCAAGCGATGAAGATAACTTAACGATGAATATCCTGTGCCAAAATCATCAATACTAATTGATATTCCTTGAGACTGTATCTGAGTAAGTAAATCGCAAGTTTTTTTAATATTTTCAACTAACATACTTTCCGTAATTTCTAATACCAGCGATTTTCCCTCTATGCTGGCTTTTTTGATAACTTGTTGGAGTTTTTCAAACAGTTGAGGGTCTTGAAGTTGTTGAACGGAAAGATTGATACTCATCTTAATCTTCTTAGCCAAAAGATATTTTTGCTGCCATCGCGCTAATTGTTGACAAGCTTCTTCTAAAACCCAGTGTCCTAAAGAAATAATTAATCCACTTTCCTCTGCTATGGGAATAAATTGATCTGGGGGGATTAATCCTTTGGTTGGGTGATTCCAACGGATCAGGGCTTCAAATCCCAATAAATTTAGAGTATTTAAAGCAATAATCGGTTGATAATAGAGAACAAACTCTTGATTAAAAATTGCTTTACGAAGATCATTTTCGAGATTTAGGCGTTGAATAACCGATTGGTGCATTTCAGACTCATAAAATAGCATAGCAACCTTTTCCTTGAGATTTTGCTTGATACATGGCAAGGTCGGCATCTCTAATTAATTCTTCTGCATGATCATAATAATGATTTCCTAAAACGATCCCAATACTGGTAGTAACAAAAATTTCTCTATCATCGATTACGATAGAAGTAGCAAGTGTATTTAAAATTCGGGAAGCAATACAGATAGCTTCATCAACTCTATTAATTTTCTCTAATAAAATTACAAATTCATCTCCTCCTAAACGTGCCACTAAATCAACTTCTCTGACACATTTAATAAGTTTAGTGGCAATTACTTTAAGAAGTTTATCCCCGATTAAATGACCAAGACTATCATTAATAAATTTAAAATTATCGAGATCTAAAAAAAGAACAGCCATAGCAAGCATAGAAGAGCGTTTGATTTGCTTTAGTGTTTGCTCAAGACGATTAATTAAGAGAGTGCGATTTCCTAAGCCTGTTAAAGAATCATATAAAGCATCATGTTTGAGTTTTTGTTCCATTAAAATGCGTTCACTAACATCACGAGAGGTACTTTGTAAATGACTAATTTCTCCTTCTTTGTTCAAAATTGGTTGAATTAAAGTTTCTAACCAGACGTAATCTCCCGTTTTTTTTCGCATCCTATAAACAAGAGGCATTAATGAAGCTTCTAAATTTGATAGCAAACTCAGTTTTTGAAGGACATGGAGGTAATCATTTTCATGCAAAAAACTCTCTAGATTTTGTCCCATCAACTCCTCAGGATGATAGCCTAAAAGAAATTGACTTGAAGGTGTTACATAAAGATATTTTCCATTGATTTCATGTAAACACACTAAATCTCTCATATTTTCCGTTACCAGTCGTAAACGTTCTTCATTATGACGCAGTGCAATTTCTACTAATTTGAGATGAGTAATATCTCGTCCAACAGATTGAATTTCTACTAATTCTCCATGTTCATTAAAAATGCCTTGATTTAACCAATGTGTCCAGCCAATTTCACCATTACTTCGTTGATCTCGATTTTCTGCTACAAAATTTGGTAGATCTGGCGTTAATTTTAATATTTCTTGAAAAACATCTTTTTCTAAGTCCTCACGATTGGCAAAGTCGAGCCATTTTTTACCAACAATCTGATTTAATGTTACACCTAAAGCTTCGCACAATGAGCGATTGGCATAGGTAATAGTAGTATCTGGTAATGAATGAAGTAAAAAATCTGTTTGGTTTTCGACAATTTTACGATAACGATTCTCGCTTTCTTGTAAAGCATCTTCAGCAATTTTGCGTCGTCTATCAATTTCTTGCCGTAGTTTTATTTCTTTTTTTAAAGTGTAGATCAAAAAAAGAATTGCTATTAATACAAAAATTATTATTAAAACATTTATAGCAATAATATTTTGTATATTATAAAACCAGTTAAATAGATTTATTAATGAATAATTGGTCATATCTAAATTTTTTTCTGCTCCATTATGATAAATGAACATATTTTTAAAATTTGATGAGAGTGTTGTAGATAAATTGATTTTTGTTTAAGAGCTAATCCAAACTTATAAATATTATTGAATAAACTAATTATCAGATTGTGCATTTGAATAGCTTGAGAAAAACAGATCGTTTGTCTAATTAATCGTTTTAGCCTTGTTCTTAAGATTAACAAAATTTTTGAATCGCATAAAATATGTAGTAAAAAAGTTAATTTATTAAACATTTATTGTTTGATAAGGAGTAACAAAATTGATTAGTACTCTTTTTAATTATAGAGCCTAGATAAACTGCAACTTTTTGTCTAATTTGTCGCTCAATAGCCTACCAAATACATACAGCATTTTTGTCGAAAACCTGAATTTTATAGTACGCTTATCTTTGAGCAGAGGTTAAGTGACAGCCGTCGCATCGCTCATTCTCAGTTTTTATTTTAAAAGCTTTTGTTTTAAAGACATTAAGTTGTTCATCACCTGTCAAGGTAACATGAAATCTCGACTGCCCAGACTTTATGATTAGCTTTTGCACCGAAAACAGAGCGTACAACTGTCAATACTCAATTGAAGCATCCAGCACACCAAAAAATATATTCTACTCAATTTGATTGCCGATACTCATCAGTATAAAAACTTACTTTCAAACTCTCTGGTTTATAATTAAACTTACTTTTTTTGGTTCATTCTTTAACAAAACTCAGGTTAATTAAGTTATTGAATTGACGGGTGGAATGCCTGCTAAATCTAAAACTTCGGGGATTAAATCTTCTCTTCGCACTGCCATCAGATGCACTCCCTGACAAAGTTGTTGAGCTAATTTGACTTGTTCGGCTGCTATTTTAACTCCTTCTTGTAGAGGGTCTGGTGCCTCTGCAAGTCGTTTAATCAGTTCATCGGGAATCAGAACACCAGGAACATTTTTGCGGATGAATTCAGCATTTTTTGCAGATTTAAGCAGAAAAATTCCTGCTAATATAGGTTTATCGACTCCGACGGCAATTTGATTCATAAATTTATCAAGTTGCTCAAAATCAGTAATCATTTGACTTTGAAAAAATTGCGCCCCTGCGGTGATTTTTTTCTCAAAACGACTTTGTAACCCTGACCAACTTTTGCATTGAGGATCAACAGCAGCACCCGCTAATAAGTCTAAAGGTTCATCAGGTAAGGTTTTCTCGTTAAAGTCTAACCCATGATTCAATTGTTGGATTAATTTAAGTAAGCGAACCGACTCTAATTCAAAAACGCTTTTTGCCTCGCGGTGATCTCCTGCTTTGACGGGATCTCCAGTTAAAGCTAAGACGTTACGAATTCCTAAAGCATAGGCTCCCATGAGGTCGGCTTGCAAGGCGATGATATTGCGATCGCGACAAGCCATTTGACAAATCGGTTCGATCCCCTGCTGTAATAAAATGACAGAAGCAGCCATGGATGACATCCGCATCACCGCACGACTCCCATCGGTAATATTAACAGCGTGAACGCGATTTTTGAGTAATGTACCCATTTCTACCATATGTTGAGGATTACCGCCTTTTGGGGGGCAAATCTCAGCAGTGACCAAAAATTCTTGATTTTTTATAGCTTGACGGAAACGAGTATACATAAACTTGAATTTTTAATCTTAGATTTTAAAGGAAAATTCCAGTTATAAACAAATTATCTGATTTGTTTCTAAAAAAGCGGTAAGTAACCCAACGCATTTTTGACTCTAGAAAGGGTTTCATTCGCTACGGTTTCTGCTTTACGTCGTCCTTCTCGTAATACAGACTGAAGATAACCGCGATCGTCCATGATTTCATAATACTTGTCTTGAATCGGTTTAAGGGCTGTAATCGTTGTCTCAGTCAAGAGGGGTTTAAATTGTCCCCATCCCATATCTTGACATTCGGCTGTCACTTCTTCTTTGGTTTTATTGGACAGTAACAAATAGAGTGTTAAAAGATTGTTACATTCTGGGCGTTCTGAGTCATCGAATGTTAATCCTTTGACAAGATCGGTTTTACAGCGTTTAATTTTTTTGCTAATCGAGTCGGGTGTATCTAATAAATTAATCCGACTCATCTCTGAAGGATCGGATTTAGACATTTTGCTGGTACCATCAGTTAAACTCATTACCCGCGCCCCTTCCTTGGCAATCATCGGATCAGGCATTTTAAGAACGGGGGTTTTTTTCGTGCCAAATTTATCGTTTACTCGTACTGCAATGTCTCTCGTTAATTCTAAATGTTGTTTTTGGTCTTCACCCACTGGAACTTTATCTGCATTGTAGAGCAAAATATCAGCCGCCATCAGCACTGGATAATCGAGTAAACCGACACTAACATTTTCTCCTTGCTTAACGGCTTTTTCTTTAAACTGGATCATCCGTTCTAACCAATTTAACGGCGTAATACAGTTCAAAAGCCACGTCAGTTCACTATGGGCGGTAACATGAGATTGTACAAAAATCGTCGAATACTGTAAATCGATCCCACAAGCGAGATAGAGGGCTGCAATTTTGTAGGTATCTTCTGCTAAGGTTTTAGGATTATGAGGAACTGTAATCGCGTGTAAGTCAACAACACAGAAAAAACTATCATAATCTTGCTGAATTTCAACCCAATTACGAATTGCGCCGAGATAGTTGCCTAAATGTAAATTTCCTGTTGGTTGTACTCCAGATAAAACGCGTTGTTTACTCATGTGATGTGTGAAGATTGATTTGTGGGGTCATTTTATCATTATCGGTGCTGATTGACAGTGGTCTTAGAATAACGTTACTCTAAATGGGGTTTTAGGATCAGGTGGCGCAAGGGTTTCTATTGTGAATCTACAAGAGTTTTGTTTACTACTTTTTTCGGTTTTGGTAAGTGCTACTGGACAATTTTTTCTGAAAATCGGTGCTTTAAAATTAGGGAAAGTAACTGGAAGCAATTTAGTTAGTCATATTTTTAATATTATTATGGTTCCTGAATTATTGGCGGGTTTAGCTTGCTACGGTTTGGGTGCGATCGCTTATATTCTGCTTCTAACTCGTGTTAAACTCAGTGTTGCTGGCCCTTCGGCTTCTTTGATTTATATTTTTTCCGTTTTAATGGGCTATTTTATCTTTAAAGAATCAATTCCAATTTATCGTTTATTCGGAATGGGTTTTATTGTTTGTGGTGTCATTTTAGTCGTCTGGCAAAAGTAATTAAAATTTTTTAGAGTAATCCTATTGTTTTAAGACTATAAATCGTTTTTTCTATATCTAAAATTCTAGCTCTTTTAATTCTTTCTTTAGAAAAATCTTGTTCAACCTCAACAGCAGCAATATAAGATGAATTCTTTGATTTTACGGCATCAACTAAGAGAAGATTAGGATGAATATAATCTGTATCACTTAAACAGACTAAGTGATTATCTAATAAATCAAACAGAATCGTATGCAATGCCGAGCCGCTCACACCTACAATCGTCTCATGCTGATTGATTAATTGAATTTGTTCAGCCAGGGTTAATTGTTCTGGATAAACAATTTTAAAGTTTTTTTCACGAAGTTTATCTTCTAGTTTATCTTCATTTAAAATACTACGAAAAGAATTCTGCTTATTCAGTTTTTTTCGCGATAGATAAAGCGGTTGTGCTATTTTCTTAGGCTGCTCTTTTAAAATAGCTTGTGCTACAGCTTCAGGTAATAATCGATGA
This sequence comes from Chroococcus sp. FPU101, assembly GCF_017312365.1. Classification (GTDB taxonomy): domain Bacteria; phylum Cyanobacteriota; class Cyanobacteriia; order Cyanobacteriales; family Microcystaceae; genus Chroococcus. The sequence continues at coordinate 349,892 of NZ_BLJI01000001.1, read as the reverse complement.
ACGGTATAGGCATGATAGTTCATCATAAATGATGGATATGGTATGATAACCTCTTTCAAGAAAATCGGCTTATTAAAAGCAACAAATCGCTCTTTATCAAAGCCAATGGTATTCATAAAAATATCTATATAATCTCTTTTTATTGAAAATCTTGGACTTTCAGAATAGATAATTGGATAGTTTGGCTCTTTTGCTGCATACCATAATCGACAAATACACTCAGTTATAAAATGTCCGTAATGCCGAAAAAGATGCCCACCATAAATAAATTTTTGATTAACTGTTCTAAAATTGTTTGGAATTGAAATTTTTTCTGGTGCTATTTTATATTCGGGTTGACAAGAATAATCAATTCTTGAGCCATCTTGCTGATAAAAACAACGGTATTGAGGTAGATACCAGACATCTTGAAAAGTTTTAGTTTCAGCTAACGGCGAACCATTAAATAATTTGATTGTATTATAAGCATACTCTATAGTTGAAATTTCATAACTATAAAAAGAAAAAGATAGACCACATTTTGGCTCTAAAACTAATGATGCTGGAGTATTTAATAATTTTTGATGATCTTCAACCAATAACTTACGATAATTTAGAGATTGATGCGAGCGTAGTGCTGGAAAAAAAAGTATCTTCTGACTTACAAAACGTTCATTATTCCATCTCGCATAAAAATAGCAAAACCAAATAATGAGCTTGTTTTGAATCCTTAAAAGCAACTGAGGAGAGATTTCTGGGTGTTGAGTGTTAAAAGTCATACATTTTTAAACTCACAAATAACAAGTTAATCTTACCTCATAAATTCAGAAAGGTAATATAATGAAATCTTCCTAAAGATAGATATTTATTTAATAATCTCTTGTAACGCTGATTTAAGATTAGGATACTGATATTTAAAACCGATATTTTGAGTTGCTTTCGGTAAAACTTGTTGTCCTTCTAAAACCACTTTTGAGCCTTCACCTAACAAAACTTCTAAAGCAATTCCAGGCACAGGTAACCATGAGGGACGATTTAACACTTCTCCTAAAATTTTAGAAAACTCGTTCATTTTAACAGGATTAGGAGCCGTTAAATTAAACGTTCCTGCTATTTCTGGCCGCTTTATTGCTTCAATGATGAAATTAACTAAATCTTCTCGATGTATCCACGAAAACCATTGACGACCCGTGCCAATTGGCCCACCAGCAAATAATTTAAAAACAGGTAACATCTTCCCTAATGCACCACCATTTCCTAAAACAATGCCAATTCTAGGAATGACTAAACGGACTCCATATTGCTTAACTTTTTCCGCTTCTTGTTCCCATTTTTGACAAACTTCCGATAAAAAATCATTTCCTGAAACACTACTTTCCTCAAAAGTTTTGGTTTCACTGGCACCATAATAACCAATCGCTGAAGCACTAATCAACACCAATGGTTTAGGATTAGCTTGCGCGATCGCTTCTACTACTTTTTGTGTTCCTAGTTGCCGACTTTCTAAAATTGCTTTTTTATACTCTGGTGTCCATCTTTCGGCTATTGGTTCTCCTGCTAAATTAATCACTGCATCACAGCCTGATATTGCTTTTTGCCAGTCTCCAGATTCAGTAATTTTGTAAGGAATAATCTCTATATTAGAAAAACTTCTTCGAGCTTTTTCGGCATTTCTAGTAAAAAGAACAATCGAATGCCCCTCATTTTTTAGCTTTTCAATTAAGCGCGTTCCGACAAATCCTGTACCACCCGTAATCGCAATTTTCATAAATTTCACTAATATTTACTTATCTTGATAACCCATGCCGTTTGCTTTGGCGTAACGATTCATAAAGCGCATAAACCGTTCCCAGTGTTCATCTTTAATCAGTTCAAAACGACATTCAACTCGTCTAATCTCGTCTCCCTCATCCCCTGCAAAAAAAAACTTCATCGAAGAAGGTTCAACGCTAATCACTCCTTCATCATCAATGAACCGTAAATCACCATAAGTTCTTTGAGTAAAGCTTTTGAATTTTTCAATTGCCTTTAGGGTTTTAAAGGTCATCAGAACCGTTCTTACACCAGTATCTTTTTGTCGTCTTAAACTGACATTATCTAAGTTTTCAGCCAATCCAACAAAAAATTCAATTGAAGGAGTCGTCATAATTTAATTATTGTAGGAGTTTGGTTACCAAACTTAATCTTAAAAAAGTGAGAGAAATCGATCTATCTTCTGTTAGAATTTTGGGCTTAGAAACCTTACCCCCACACATTGATGCTCTAACATAATTATTATAGGGGTAGGGTTTCCAAACCCATCTTGAATAAAAATTATTCTGCTGCTTTACCTTGAATTTTGAGAAGCAAAAAGCCCCAAGCTAATCCAACTAATACTAAAATAGCCGATAAAATAGCACCATTAAATAACATACTTTCAGCCGTCATTATTATTCCTCCTAATTGTTTTATGCTAAAGATAAGTCATTTTACGCATTATTGGTATTGTAAACCAAGCCAGCCCAATTCTTAAGATGGAATTAAAAAAACGCCCTAAAATAGCGATCGCAATAGGAGATCCCGCAGGCATTGGCCCTGAAGTCGTTCTCTCGGCCCTCGCTGACCCTAAAATCAAAGAAAAGGGTGATTTTACTGTCATTGGTAACCGTACTATTCTAGAAACGACATATATTCACTTACGTCAAACGAGAACAGATCTAGCAGACCCCGACAGTTTCCCCATCTTCAATCTACCGACTAGAAAGACGCAAATTGTTACTGGAGAAGGTAACTCTGCAAGTGGAGAAGCAAGTTATCAGTATTTAGAAACGGCAATTAATTTAACCCTCGATGGAACCTTTCAAGGAATTGTTACGGCCCCTATTGCTAAATCAGCATGGAAAGCAGCAGGATATAATTACCCTGGACAAACCGAAGTTTTAGCCGATAAATCCCAAACTAAACAATATGGCATGATTTTTGTGGGAAAATCGCCCTATACAGGTTGGATACTACGAACCTTACTTGCTACGACTCATATACCATTAAATCAAGTGTCTCAGGTACTCACACCCGAATTGATGTCACAAAAACTCGATTTATTGATTAAGAGTTTACAAACTGATTTTGGTATTCAAAATCCCAAAATTGCGATCGCAGGTTTGAACCCCCATAGCGGAGAACAAGGACAACTCGGAACCGAAGAAATAGACTGGATGAATGCTTGGTTAGATGAACAACAGAAAAACTATCCACAGGTAAACTTAAAAGGGTTAATTCCTCCAGACACGATGTGGGTAACACCTGCAATAGCATGGTACCGCGATTTTGTCAATAGTAAGCCTGCCGATGCTTATCTCGCGTTGTATCATGATCAAGGATTAATTCCAGTTAAATTGATGGCCTTTGATGAAGCCGTTAATACTACAATCGGATTACCATTTATTCGTACTTCTCCAGATCATGGAACCGCTTTTGATATTGCAGGAAAGGGAATAGCGAGAAATGCAAGTATGAAAGCTGCAATTGATCTTTGTGTGGAATTAACCGAAAAAAGATTAAACCAAAGCTATTCTGGAGCGTTAAGCTAGTAAAAATGGTACTCGCTTAATTATTGGGATATGACAACAGCTACACTAACTCGATCTACTGAACTGACTCAAACTCGCCCAGTCATATCTTATCAGGTGGCGATGTCTGAACCCACCTCCCATCTATTTGAAGTGACGCTACAGATTAGGGGTTGGAATAGTGATAGATTAGATTTAAAGATGGCGGTTTGGACACCTGGATCGTATTTAGTTCGAGAATATTCGCGTCATGTTCAAGATTTTTCTGCTAAAGCAAATCAGCAAAAATTAGTTTATTGTAAATGTGCTAAAAATCATTGGCAAGTTGAAACCCCAAATCATTCCGAAATTACGGTTACTTATCGAGTCTTTGCGAATGAACTAACGGTAAGAACTAATCATCTTGATGCAACTCATGGTTATTTTAATGGCGCGGCTTTATTTTTATATGTTCCCCAATTTCTGAAACAATCTTATACAGTAACGATTATTCCCCCTGATGAAAATTGGCAAGTCACCACATCTTTACCGCTAGTCGAAGGAAAAGAGAATACTTTTATTGCTAAAGATTTTGATACATTAGTCGATAGTCCTTTTGAAGTGGGAATACATCAGAAATATGATTTTGAAGTTTTAGGAATACCCCATCAATTAGCCATCTGGGGACAGGGAAATGTCAATGTAGAACGTCTAATCAGTGATACACAGAAAATTATTGCAACTGAAGCTAAAATGTTTGGAGGATTACCTTATGATCGCTACGTTTTCCTGCTTCATCTTTCTAAAAATAGTTATGGTGGTTTAGAACATAAAAAATCTTGTACTCTAATTTATTCTCGTTTTGGCTTTCGTGCCAAAGATAAGTACAATAATTTTATCCAATTAGTCGCCCATGAATTCTTCCATCTGTGGAATGTCAAAAGAATTCGCCCCAAAGCGTTAGAAATTTTTGACTATGAACAGGAAAACTATACAAATGCCCTTTGGTTTTGTGAAGGAGTAACAAGTTATTATGATATCGTGTTTCCAATGCGCTCAGGAATTTATGATAGTAAAACGTTTGTAGATTTGTTGGGTAAAGAAATTAATCGTTATTTATCAATACCAGGGCGAAAAGTACAACCCGTTAGTGAATCGAGTTTTGATGCTTGGATTAAGTTGTATCGCAGAGATGCAAATAGTGATAACTCTCAGATTTCATATTACCTCAAAGGTCAACTGATAGCGATGTTGCTCGATTTATTAATTCGTCAGCGTCACGATAATCAACGTTCTTTTGATGATGTAATGAGAATCATGTGGGAAAAGTATGGTAAAGCGGAAATAGGCTATACAGATGCGGAATTAAAAAAAGTTATAGAATCTGTTGCAAAAATTGATTTAAGTGATTTCTTTACTCGTTTTATCGATGGTGTAGAAGAGTTGCCTTTTGAGGAATATTTAGAACCTTTTGGACTAGAACTCAAAAAAGTTTATGAAGAAGAAAGAGTCCCTTATCTGGGAATCAAGGTTAATTCAGAAAATGGTAAAGAAATAATAAAATTTGTTGAAATTGGATCGCCTGGGCAAATTGCAGGGATTAATACAGAAGATGAATTATTAGCACTCGATGGTTTTAGAGTCAGTGGCGATCAGATCAGCGATCGTCTCAAAGACTACCAAGAGAATGATATCATTCAAGTTACTGTCTTTCATCAAGATGAACTAAGAACCCTTAGCGTCAAACTCGCAGCCCCGCAACCTTCTCGCTATGAACTTGTGCGGATACAGAACTCATCCGATAGTCAAAAGCAAAATTTTTCCGAGTGGGTGCGACAAGCAATAAATCCTTAAACTTATCGATTAATTACACTAGAAAAATGGATACCTTTCTTAAATACGCTTACTTTGAGCATCAATTTGTCCCGTTTGAAGATGCTAAATTATCAGTTGCGACTCATGCTTTACATTATGGTACCGCAGCATTTGGGGGTTTAAGAGGCATTCCCGATCCACAAAACCCCGAACAAGTTTTATTATTTAGATTAGATCGTCATTGTCAACGTTTAAGTCAGAGTGCTAAGTTTTTACATTACGAGATCCCTGCTGATAAAATTTATCAAATTATTATTGATTTCGTTAAAAAAAATCGACCCAATCAATCTTTTTATATTCGTCCTTTAGTCTATAGTTCTGGGTTGGGAATTGCACCGAGATTACATAATCTTGAGAAAAACTTTTTGGTCTATGGTTTAGAAATGGATGAATATTTATCCGCTTCTGGGATTAATTGTCGGATTAGTTCTTGGTATCGTCAAGAAGATCGTAGCTTTCCTTTAAGAGGTAAAATTACAGGTGCTTATATTACTTCAGCTTTAGCCAAAACAGAAGCAGTAGAATCAGGTTTTGATGAAGCAATTTTAATGAATTCCCAAGGCAAAGTCTGTGAAGCAACGGGAATGAATATCTTTATTGTGAGGAATGGTCAAATTATTACCCCCGGATTTGAACAAGATATCCTAGAAGGAATAACCAGAGATAGTGTTATAACTTTAGCTAAAGATTTAGGAATTCCAGTAGTAGAAAGAGCAGTAGATAAAACAGAATTATTTATTGCAGATGAAGTGTTTTTGTGTGGAACGGCTGCTAAAATTGCTCCCGTAAAAAGAATTGAAAATTATACACTACCCGAAGAACGACCGATTGCTACAAAACTGAGAGAAAAATTAACAGCAATTACACGAAATGAAGATCCAAACTATCAAGATTGGGTCAATGTTATTCCTTTAGATTAATCTTTTGGGTGGGAAATTACCCACCATTTTTAATTATGGAAACTTCTACATTAACACCACCAGCCGAAAGAATTGTTTTATCTGAAATTAGTTGGGAGACATACGAAACCTTACTAAAAGAACTCAGCCACCGCCGTTTAAGACTTACTTATTATCAAGGTCTTCTTGAAATTATGGCCCCATCACCCGAACATGAAATATATAAAGAAGTCTTAGGACGATTTGCGGAAACTATAGCAGAAGAATTAGAAATAAATATTTATCCCTTGGGTTCAACTACTTATAAAAAACCTAGATCTAGTGGTGTTGAACCTGATAAGTGTTTTTATATCACGAATATCAATTTAGTTAAAGGTAAAAAAAGACTAGATTTAAAACAAGATCCAGCACCCGATTTAGTCATAGAAGTTGATATCACCAGTTTTTCAACACAGCGTTTTCAAGTTTATGCAGATTTAGGTGTAAAAGAAATTTGGTTATATAATGGCAAAAGTTTTAAAATTTATTTATTACAAGAAAACAATTATATTGTAAGTGAACAAAGTGTAGCTTTTCCAAATTTATTACTGTCAGAAATAGCGTCTTTTCTCGAAAAAATCGAAGAAATGGACTATTTAGAACTGATTAAAGAGTTTCGTCAATGGGTTCGGAGTCAAATTCAATAAAAATTAGGATAGTGGGGGTGCAACTTTTTGTACAATTGCTACACAAACCCCCACTACAATCATGCTTGACTAAAACGATCGCAAACCGTCTTTATTCAAAATCTTTGCGTCCGGGGTTACGAGTTGGATCGCTAGAAAGGAAACCGAAGACAAACAAGCCAATAAAGAAAAATACAACCAAATAGACAACAATCTTAAGGGTAATCATTGAACGTTTCTCCTTTTATTTTTTTAACCGTCAGAAGTCATAGAAAAATATACCTTGAATTACTTTAGCTTATTTTGGGATCACATCAGAACACCGAACAAGGCTTGTCGATCTATGAATTCTGTACTACCCTAACTACAGATCAAATTTTAATAAAGGTTTTGCGATCGTGGTAGTATCTGAAACAGCATCCCAAGCTTTACAAACTCCGTTATATCGTCTCATTGTCGCACAACAGGCTAAAATGACCCAGTTTGCGGGTTGGGTTATGCCCATTCAGTTTAGCGGTTTGAAACAAGAACATGAAGCAGTTAGAACCAGTGTCGGAATGTTCGACATCTCCCACATGGGAAAATTTATTCTGACTGGAAAAGATTTAGTTCCCGCGCTACAGTCTCTTGTTCCCTCGAATTTAGAACGGTTACAATTCGGACAAGCACAGTACACAGTGTTGTTAAACGCGGATGGTGGAATTATTGATGATGTCATCTTTTATTACCAAGCAACAGGAACTGGAATACTCATCGTTAATGCTGCAACCACCGAAAAAGACAAAGCTTGGTTACTTCCTCATCTCGAAAAATATTCCGTCACACTAGAAGATGTCTCCCAAGAAAAAGTCTTAATTGCACTCCAAGGAATACACGCTCAAAGAATACTACAATCTTTAGTTTCAGATGATCTCAGTCCATTAAAATTGTTTGAACATCTAGAAACCACTATTTTTGACCAACCCGCTTTTATTGCGAGAACAGGATATACAGGAGAAGATGGCTTTGAGATTATGCTATCAGCAGATGCGGGTCAAAAACTCTGGAATTCCTTACTACAAGCGGGTGTAACGCCTTGTGGATTGGGAGCAAGGGATACTCTACGTTTAGAGGCAGCATTAGCCCTCTACGGTCAAGATATCGATGATCTGACCTCACCTTTAGAAGCGGGTTTAGGCTGGTTGGTACATCTTAAAGAAAAAGGTGAATTTGTCGGTCGTTTGGTTTTAGAAAATCAGAAAACAAACGGTTTACCTCGTCGTTTGGTTGGATTACAGATGGAAGGAAGACACATCGCTCGACATGATTACCCCGTGTGGTCTAATGGTCAAGTAGTGGGTAAAGTCACCAGTGGCACATTATCACCAACTTTGGGAAAAGCGATCGCGCTGGCTTACGTTCCGTCAGAATTAGCTACTATTGGACAAACCCTAGAAGTCGAAATTCGCGGTAAAACGTATCCTGCTACGGTGGTTAAAAAGCCCTTTTATAAAGTTTCTCGCCCAATTTGACGCACTTGGTCTACAGATAAGTCCAAAGCTTGGGCAATTTGTTCTACACTCAATCCTAAAGACAATAAACGGGGAATAGCGGCTATTTTTGCCCTTAATTCTCCTTCTTCACGCCCTTCTTCGCGCCCTTCTTCACGCCCTTCTTCACGCCCTTCTTCACGCCCTTCTTCTAATGCTTCTTGATAAACTCTGGTTTGTTTCAAATCACTTAGGCTAAACATAGCTTCTATCTCCTTATGACTAATCCGAGGTAGTTTGTAAACTAAAATTGTCTCTATTAATTGTAAAAGTTCTTGTCTTTGACTGTCATCGGTCATTTGTTCTCTAATACGATTAATTAAGATTCGTCCTTGTTCAATTGCTTTATTTTCACTGACTGTAATTAACTGAACCGTTGTTAATCCGATAGATGTTTCTGAAAGACTTTCTAATTCATCTAAATAGATACGGGTTACTCGTTCGGATTTGAGTAATTCTGAATATCTCTCAGTTTCAGTGGGTTCTACACTACGATTGGGATAAAGAACTACACCACGCCAGTTATTAGATAGAGGTGTTTTGCTTAGATACAAAAAGATTTCAGCAAAAAAACGCCCATAAAAATTAGAATCATCTTGAAATTGGACTTCAACAAAATAAATGGGTAAATCCGTCCTTTGGGCTATAAATACTCCATCAATTCTAAATGCAAGTTGTTTGACTTCTACAGATGAAAATTGATAAGCTTGCGCCAAACTTGCATCTAAATTCAGCAATTCAAACAAAATGAACGGAGAAGATTGAAAAAGACGATAAAAAATGGTATCTGTTTTCACGATTGTCTTACATTAACTACTTGATAAACGTTGGACGGATTTTGCTTGTAATAAACGATGGGTATCGGCTAATAAGTCTGGAATGATTTCAGCATAAGGACTGTTAGCTAAACAGTTTTTTAAAGCAAATTTATTAATATTTTTCGCTTGTTCTCCTGGGAACCAATGACCACCATTACCTAGTAAATTATACCTAGCCTGAGCAAATTCAACCATGTCATAAGCTAAAACTAAATTTCTTAACCATAAAATAATAGGAATATTGATTTTATTGGGTGTTTGTTGATAAGTCGGTAAACCTAAATTCCATGTTTTATACCATTCTTCACCCAGAAATTTAATCGCTTCTGTTTCTAACTTTTCTAGGATGGGAGGTAAAATTTGCTCAGCTTTCTCTAATAATTTAACTGTTTTTAAATGTTCATCAAAATCGGATGGATTAGCCGCACCAATACTAAGGGTATGTACTTGAGGATGACTCAAACAAAACAAATCATTAAACACCATTGGACTCAGTGGAGAACAAAGATTCACTAATTTCTGCGGTGGGTTGTATAAATGTCCACCTTTATCGGATGGACTAATAATAAAGACTCCCATATCATACTGATGCGCGGCTTCTATTGCTAGCCAATTGTTCTGAAAAATGTAATACCAATGCAAATTAACATAATCGAATTGATTGGTTTCTATGGTTTTAATAATAGTTTCTGTTGCGCCATGAGTTGAAAAACCAATAAATCTAACTTTTCCTTGTTTTTGTAATTTTTTGGCTTCATCTAAACAGCCCCCTGGACGAATTGTTTCTTCGAGTAGTTCAAGAGTATTAATTCCATGAATTCCCAGTAAATCAATATAATCTAAATTAAGAAACTGAAAAGATTGATTAAATTGTCGGCGAAATTCTTTTACATCACTTTTTGGTGATATTTTTGTTTGTATGATTAGTTTTTCTCGTGGGAATTTTGGTAGAATTTGCCCAAGTTGTAATTCAGATGAGCCATAACCTCTAGCCGTTTCAATATGATTAATACCAACATCGAGCGCACGACGAATCGTATTTTCGAGATTTAATTGATTATCTGAGGGGATCTGCTGATACAGAATATCTTGCCAATTGTATTGATAGCGCATCCCACCACAGGAAAAAACGGGCATTTGCAGTTCTGTACGGCCAAAGCGTCGGTATTGCATCATAAATAATGATTGAAAGAGCGAAGAAATTTTAGCAGCATCTAGGTGTAGTCTTTACCAAATCTGCTACCCTAGTTCTCATATTTTATATAGAAACTTAAGTAAGCTGTCTTGAGTTTATTCCCATTACCCAAATCAATATGAACGCCTGTGGTGATTGAACCTTCTGTGATTTTAAACAATCGCTATCAGATTATAAAGCCTTTAGCCAAGAGTCAGCATCGTCGAACCTATTTGGCTAAGGATCATTATCGTTTTAATGAATTGTGCGTCATCAAAGAATTAATTGATCTAACAGAATTATCAGATGATCGTCAAACCCAGTTTAAACAGGAAGCGCAGATACTGTATCAATTAAAACATCCCCAGATTCCACGCTTTCGGGAATTGTTTCGTTTAGAAAGTCCCGAACAGACGGGATTATATTATGTTTTAGATTATATTCCAGGCTTTACTTATCGGGAACTGTTAAACCTCAATCTAAGTCAACAACAATACTTTAGTGAAACTGAGATCATTAATTTACTGAAGCAACTGTTAAGCGTTGTAGATTATCTTCACTCTCAAGGTGTCTATCATCAGGATATCGCGCTAGATAACTTGATTTGTCGTAAATGGGATCAATTACCGTTTTTGATTGATTTTAGCCAAGTTCAAACGCTAGAACATAGTTCTCTCCCATCCCCTCAACAAGATCTCTCACAACTAGCGATTACCTTACTGAGTTTGTTGACTGGAAAAGAATCGAATCAATTCTTTGAGGGAGAAACTCGTATCCTTAGTGAAGACATCATTTTAAGTCCCAAGCTGAAGCAAGTTTTTAGCAAAATGGTGACCGATGTCGAAAGCGATCGCTTTACAACGGCTCAAGATGTGATAATTTGTACGGATCAAGACGATCCGATTTTTACCCAACCGACGATTAATCTCGCTCCTTCTCCTCCTCCTATTCTCACTGTATCTACTCCCCCTGAGAAGGAAACTATGGTCACACTCTCCCGTAAAAAGCAGAGTTTATTTGTAGGTTGTTTAGGTCAACTAGGATTAATTTTAGCGGTAGGTCTTGGCTCTGGCGCGTTAGGATGGTTTGTGGGTAAAACATGGCTTAAACCCCCAACATCCCCTAAGCTGACGTTTGAAAAAACAGAGCCTTCTAATAAGAGTGATCCTGCGCTGTTTCCTGTTTCTACTGAACAAAGTGCAGAATGGGAACGCAAAGCAGAGTTACGCAAACGTCGTCAGGAATTGGGGATCAATCATCAGTTTTTTCAAATGTTAGTAGATCAAATCTTTTTGAATCGCTATCCAGAATTTGCTTTAAAGACAACTGAATCAGATCCCGCACAAAAGAAAGAATGGCAACAGCAACGAGATCAAATTGCTTCAGAATTAATTGATCAATTAAATACTCTAAGTGTAGAAGCAAGAGCAGAATTAGGCAATTATGATCGATCGCGTCGTCAAGAAATCTTTAAAGAGGCTAATGATTTAAACTTAAGTAGTCGCGCACTTTATGATTTAGCCAACGCTGAATTTACTCTGTTGTTTCCCAACGAAAACAAAGATAATATGGAACAACCAACAGGACAAGTTTTAAGCGCAATGTTATTATATAATTTAAAAAAATTACAATCTGGAGAAACCTATGAGAAAATTTCAGAAATACCCACAGAAAATGAGATTAGCCGTCAAGGAACCTTAGCACCAGGACAAGGAAAAGCTTATGTAATACAGTTAGAAAGTTCGCAAGAAATCGAATTTGAGATCAGCGCGTCTGGTGAAACACAAATCTCTATTTATTCGCCATCTGGTAGTAATAATCTACTAGATGATTCTACAGAAACCTCTTGGAAAGGAACTTTAACCGAAAGTGGTTTATATGAAATAACTGTTGTTTCTAAATCGGATAGCACATCTAATTATCAATTAAATATTCGAGTGTTATCTAATTCTATTCCTTAGTCAGCTAAATTTTATTGTTGTTAACCAGTCTCTAGAGAAAGTCGATACTTACTCAGGATTTATTTTGATAATTTTTCCTAATTTTTTACTCTCTTCATTAGATGCCCAAAGAACTTTATAACTAGGTTGATCACTGATCAATGTACAACCAACATCAAGGCATAAAGTATAATCAAAATTATGATTTTTTTGCTGTAATTCTTTTAAAGCAACAGGTTGAATTATAATTTGAGGGTTAATTAAATAGAATGGATAAATCCAGCTATTATCACCTGCTAATAAAGCAACTTGAGAATTAACTGGAATTAATTCAGCGAATTTTGCTAATCGTTCATCTTCAAAATGCCTATTAGCATAGTAAAAACGATTTGTACCAAAATTAGTTTTTAACCAGATATTAGGTTTTAAAAACTGCTTTATTGATAATCCAGCAAAAGGTTTAGAGCTATTTAATAGGCAAGAAGAAATTAAGATAATAATAAAAACAATTTGTAAAAATTGAATTCCTCTATTTTTAATTTTTGGATAAATCGATTGAAGAAAAAAAGCAATACAAAGTCCTGAAGCTGAGAAAAACAAAGTTAAATATCGATTATTCCAAGGAGTCCAATAAATACCAAAACAAACGATTAAAAAGAATCCAATCAACGTCAAACTTAAAGCTTTTAAGAAAGAATTACCTTTATAAAGCGTCCAAACTAAAGAAGGTAAAATAACAAAAAAACCTGCAATACCATACCAAGACAAATCTTCGTGAGGCTCAGAATTAATTAAAAAAGGTCGAGGTGCATTGAGAGAGTAACCTAAACCTGCATTTCCAAATAAAGGAAAAAAAATCAAGTTATATATATTGTTTAGAAATTGATCAAAATCAATTTTTAATCTACCTAGTAGTAAATTATCAAAAGGAAATAAATGAATAGATTGAAAGATGTATCTAATAAAATTGGCTATCCCTTTGAACAATCGATTGTTATTACCAATTACCATTTTTATGTTTTTATCTTCCACTATATTAATATCAGAAACTTGTAAAAAATGATAAAGAAATAACCAGATTTGCGACATTATCAAAGCAGGAAACAATATAATAATAAAATATAATTTATTTTGTTTAATCAGTTTAACTATTTCAAAAACACTATATTTTCTTAAGATTAAGTAGCCAAAAATCACACTAAATGGCACAAAAAAAGCTAAAAATGTAGTTTTGACAGAAAGACCAAAAGTTAAACCCAAAATAATTAAGGATAAATCCTGTTTATTTAAATAATTTAATAAACGATATACAGAAATAAAACAAAAAATAGCTGCACTAGCTGTAAAAATGTCATTTTTAGTAGAAGTTGCTTGAAAACATAATTCTGGCATTCCAATAATAATGACAGTTGCTAATAAACTAATCTTAACCGAAACGAAATTTCGAGATAGAGCGTAAGTTCCTAGTCCAATACTCAAATAAGCTAAAAAACTAAATAAGCCAACACCATAATCAGAGTAGAATCTTAAAAAAGCATGAGGAAGAACATCAGAACCTACTACAAAGATAGCCTGACGAGGAGTAGTAACATTTGTTAGGAAAAAAGTTTTCTCTTGCTGAAAAAGAAACACTCTAGCTAAATTATATGTCATACTATCCCAGTTTGCTGGTGGAATAATTGTAGCTAGTAGAAAGAAATGAATCCAGCAAATCAGTATAATTGATGTAATTAACTTGTATTTCAAGAAAAAATGCTTAATAGCTATTAATATTTTTTTAATTTCGCTATACTTTTTTCGCGCATGGTAAAAAATAAAGATTAAAAACAAACCTTCTAAAATAAAAGAAAACTGAGGTAATTTTAATAAAAAAGAAATTTGAAAAATAACTGATAATAACATTAAACCTAAGCAGATACCTAAAGAAAGGCTCTCTGAAACTCGGCGAGAGGGAGCAGAAATAAATAAAACTCCTCCCAAACAAAAACATAATACTTCTAAAACAACTAATGGAAATGACACAATGTAAAACTCCTACAATTAAGTTGCTTGTTTTTTATCATTAACCTGAAGATAATTTAAGTTGTCATTAAAAGATGATTTGTATAAAAAACGAGTTCTAAAAAAACCATAAACATTAGCTAATTGTGAAACAAAAAAGAGTAAGGATAAAAATAGTTTAGACTGATTGGAAGATGATGAGAAAGGATAAGTTAATAGTTTAAAATAAAAACTTAAAGGCTCAACTTTAATTGATTCTTGTTTACGTTGAGAACGAACTTGATGAAAATAAAAAGCACCACAACCATAATTAAAATGCTGTTTCCAGAATTTTTTAAGAGATAATTGGTGAGAATGATAAATGATTGCTGTAGGTAAATAGTGCATAGGATAGTCATAGGATAACCAGCGATCGCATAATTCTCGATCTTCTCCTGCTGCTAAGGGAAACGATGTATTAAAGCCACCTATTTGTTCAAACAGTTCTTTAGATAAAGCAAAATTATTCGATGTAAAAAAACTAGCTTGCTCTGAGTTATTATTATAATAATGATAAAGATAATCTACTAAAAGTTGACTGGCTTCTGAGTAGAGATTATCTGATAAAGCATTGATCGTATAACCTCCTAATAAAGCATCAGGATTTTGTTTAAAACCTTTATCAAATGCTTGTAACCAATTACTATCAACTTGACAATCATCATCAGTAAAAACTAAATATTTTCCTTTAGCTTGATTAGCTCCTGTATTTCGAGCCGTTGCTGGGCCTGCATTATTTTGTCTAATAAGTTGAATCGATAATTGTTTATTAAAATTATCAATTAATTCATCTAATGGTTGATTACTTCCATCATCAACAATAACAACTTCAAGCTGTTCAAGGGGAAAATTCAGATTAACTAAAGACTCAAGACAAGTTTTTAATCGTTCAGGACGATTATAGGTGGGAATGATAATAGAAAATAAAAGATTTTGATTCATAATTAAGTTTCTTTAGGACGAGAGGTAGCTAAACGAAAAAGTGCAATGATTTGTTTAATCATTTTTGGAGCAATCAGATAAATTGCTACAGCATAGCTAATAAAAGCAACAAGAGAACACAAGATAAGAATTAATAGAGGAGACAATGACCAAACTAATAATAAACTTTTAAAAGCAAAAATTACTGTAATCATAATAATTGATCCCACAAAAGCGGGAATAAATTGTCGTAAATATTGACTCCATGAAATGTTAAGTAGCTTGCTGATTGCCCATTGTCCAACGGGAAAAGCAATATACAGACGAATGACATAAGCCCAAGTTACAGCTATAATACCAAATGGATAAGCGATTAAAAAACCTGATAAATTAAGCACCATTTTTAAAAGACCTAATCGAAACCACCAAGAAGGTTTACCCATTGCCACAAAAACTGAAGAAGTAAAATAGGTAACTGAGCGCAAAATACCCATCAAAGATAATATTTGAATCAGTGGAATAGCAGCTAACCATTGTTGTCCAAAGGAAACGAAAATTAATTCTGGAGCCAATAGAGCAATTCCTAAAAAAGTAGGAAAAGCAACTAAACTCGTAAATTGAGTAGCTTGATAAAAAGCTTGGCGCATTTTTTCAGGCTCATGTTGTAATCGAGAAAAGGTGGGTAGAGCGATATCTTGGCTAGTTTTGACAACAATTTGAGTAATAATAGAAAAGATTCGTGAGGCGAGGCTATAATAACCCAAAGCAACCGCCCCTAGAAAATAACCAATTAAAAAATCATTGGCTTTATCATTAAAAAAACTAACTATTTTAAAACCTAAAATATGAATCCCAAAATTAAATAAATCTTGAAAACATTGTTTAGAAAAATACCATTTAGGTCGCCAATCACTTACTTTCCATAAAAAAATTGTTGCTACAGTAGCTTGAATAATTTGTTGAGTGACTAAACTCCAAACACCATAGCCTTTTAAAGCCATGACAACGCCGACAAAACCACCAATGATCGTACCAAAAAGGAAACGAGTAGCGATCGCTTTAAAAGCAAATTTTCGTTCTAAAAGAGCTTGTTGGACTTGGGACAACGACAAAATCAAACACAGCAGCGAGAGCCATTGAATAACGGGTGTTAGTTGAGGTTGGCGAAAAAACTCAGCAAATAAAGGGGCTGTCGTTATTCCCAAAAAGGTGATCAATACTCCCATTCCGACAGTAGTCCAGAAAGCCGTATCTAAATGTTTTTGTGTTAGTTCGTCTTTTTGAATTAAAGCTTGGGCAAATCCTTGTTCAAGAAAAATTTGTAAAATCGCCAAAAAAACATTAGCGATCGCTACTAACCCAAAATCTTGCGGTGTTAATAAACGAGCCAACACTGAAAAGATAATGAGGGATAAAATTTGATTTCCAAATCCCTGAGCCGCCGACCAAAATACACTATTAACTACTTTTTGTTTGATGCTCATATCTAGTTTGTCATCCCATTTAAGACAGAACGAGCAAACAATTTCAGGTTAGCGAATCTTTGATTAAAATGATAGTAAAACCAAGCGGGTAGTTTTCTTTGACAAGAATTGGGCAGAACCAAACTAGAAAAAGTTTGACCTGTTGGATTACATAACTCTTGAGGTAGGATAGTAGAAACGTTTTCTTGTAAAACCTGAGCAATTTCGACACCCAAAGCAGGATAGCCCAGGTATTCAGCCATTTTGCTCAATAAATGCGTATCATGCTCTTGGTAAAGTTGATGTTTTGCTGCTCCACAATACAGCAACCCACAATCTAAATATTCTTCGAGTTCATTAGCTAAACGAATTAATAAAACATCTTTTGCGATCGTATCTAATTCTTCAAGACGACTATAAATCTTAGGAATTTGATTTGCATTCCAAGTGAACGCCGTGTAATAAGCAATATATTCTTCAACATCTTGGCCGACAGCTTTTCTAACCCGTTCTCGTTTTGCGTTATTCATACCTTGTTTACTAAGTCCGCCAAAATCTCCTTGAGAATATACAGCGTGTAAAAGTCCTGCGGCTATAACTTTGATTGAAACTTGAAAACTAGCAAGAATACTAGCTGTTCCAACGAGATGAGCAATAAATGTTTTTCCAGAAGAACGAAACTGACCTGTAAATAAATCTAGAATAAGCTGATAAGCTTGAGCAATGAGTTTTAGATCGTCATCTGTATACGCTTCGAGACGAAGTTGATGATAGAGTTGTAAATTGGTCTGTGCATAGCGATACATAGAAATCCTACTAAGAGCGAATATTTTAAATACTCCATTGTTGAAAATCGTACCCTGTAAATTCTCGTAGTTTGTTGACATCATTACGCAGACGCTCTGTTAATTCATCACGTAAAATGTCACTAAGTTTAGGTTTGATGATCGGTTTAGCAAAAAAATAATTAATCAATCCTTTGATCGGCCAGCGTAAATTCGGTGGAAGTCGATCAATCACTCTCAGGGGGGAGGTATTGATTAACCAATGGCCTAGCTCCGTTTGGCGTCGTTTACGAATGCTACGATGCAGTGCAATTTCTGATTGCCAAGTATAAAAGTTGGGATCAACCTCTAAAAACTCATAAACTCGACGTAGGGTTAAAGCGGTTTGCTCATATAAATCCTCGGCAGCAATCACCAAAATTTGAGAAGGTGGATAGTAGGCCAGAAATTGTTCTAATTGAAAATAATACAAACTGCGGGACAAATAAGCTTGATGCTCGATGAGAGCTTTTTGAAGCGGCAGATTTTCGATTCTGGCACTATATTTATGAATATAGTGAGAAATCATCCGAGCGATCGGATCTCGTACCAGATAAATTATCTTTGTTTGGGGAACCAAATCATACATACGCCTAGCGACATTCGGCATACTTGGATAATTGCTATAGTTTGGTGACGACTCCCCGTAGATTGTCGCATTGCCTTTAAATTGAGATTGATACCAATCAAGTCCGAGATCCCAATTGTATCTATCTACAAAAAAATCAAGCTCTTTTTGTCGAGACATTTGAATTTCGGGATGCTGGTTCAAATATGAATGTAAGCTAGTAGTTCCGCATTTCATTGCTCCGATAATAATTAAATTTGGTAACATTTTATGACTTTTTCACTCCAATTGTTCTTAAATGTGATAAGTAGCATATAGTTTTTGATAAAGCTCTAAAAAATGTTCAGTACGCCGATTTTCGCTAAAGTGACTTAAGGCGCGTTGACGGCCTGCTTGTCCCATTTGTTCCGCTAAAGTCGGCTTACTCAATAATTGAACTAAGGCACTAGCCAGCTTTTCGACATCATCAGCAGGAACTAAAAAACCTGTCACCCCGTCTTCAACGATTTCAGGTTGCGCCCCAACTGCACTGGCAATAACCGCCGTTCCACGCATCATCGCTTCAGTTGTGACATTGCCAAACGGTTCATCCCACAGTGACGGAACGACTTGAACCCAAGCTAAATCAAAATGATTTTCTAGCTCAGTTCGTGAAACATGATCGAGCCAGACAATTTGTTGAGATATTCCTAATTCATCGGCTAAAGTAAGTAGATTTGTTTTTTCGCTACCTTGTCCAGCAATCATTAAACGTGCTTCGGGAATCAAAATCAGACTTTTGGCGAAAGCTTGTAATAACACATGAATGCCTTTTTCAAACGATAAACGGCCAGCATAAGCCACCGTCGGAGTATTACTCAAGGGGGGTCGCGGTGGTCGTTCTGGAACACCGTTATAAACCACGTGTACGGGTTTGATGCCTTCCGCTTCTAGTTTATCTTTCATGCCATGACTGAGGGCGACAACCATATCAAAAACCTGTTGCCAATGTAGCCAAAGTTGCCTTTGTAACATCAAAACTGACCATGATTGAGGTGTTAAACACTCTTGGCGCAAACACACTAACCCAGGCTTACTTTGACACGGAGAGCCATCAGGTAGAATTTTTTTTCCAGTTGGACAAATCGCTCTATACATGGCAGCTTGGTACAGACAGGGTACATTCTTCAAGAGCGGAAGAATGAGGGGTGAAAGTTGTCCCATAAAGATCCTGACGTGAACAACATCGGGTTTAAACTCATGGAGAATCTGACGTAAACACAGATACGCTGAAGGATTAACCGTTTGTGAAATCACTTGAAATTTAGTATTTGTACCAAAACATTGGTAGTCAGCCAAAATGTCAACATTCTTCACAGGAGAAATTCCGCTAGACAGTAGTCGAACTTCATGTCCTCGCTCACGTAATCCCTGACGTAAAGACAAAATTTGTAATTCTGCTCCTCCAGTTGGTGTCCCAAAGTCATTGAGTAAAAGGATCTTCATATTCTGCTTAACGAACCGATGTCGTCTCTAGAACTTGCTCCGATAAGATAGTAGCAGAATTATTTGACGAAGATAGCCAGCGTTGGGCATATTGTGTCGTTAAGTAGCGATTGACTAATTTTTCTATTGGGGCAAGCAATCCGTACATGACGATTTTGTTTAATAAACGGTTTTTGATCCCCAATGTCACTGTGTCAACCATGGGCTGTAAAATGGTTTTTCTACGTCGCCATCCCAGTGCTTTGTACTTGTGTTTGAAATATATATCTTCTTCTAAATTCCATTTTTGTCGTAGATGATTGAGGCTTTTGAGTTCCCACTCATCGCTCCATCTAAGCATATAATAATGCCAGTCTGTCCAATCCAAAGGCGGGCCAGAAACATAAGTGACTAGACTATCTGCTTCAAAATAGACGGTTCCTCCTAACTGTCTAACCCTCATACAGAAGTCAAGATGCTCTTTTGTATTCATGAATCCTTCATCAAAGAAACCCGTTTGTTTAAAGATTTCTGTCCGAACTAACATACAGTGGAATTCACATAATTCCGTTATTGTTCTGCTTAACTTGGATTTGATTTTATGAACTTGATGTCCTTGTTTGTACATTTTTTCTCGTAAACGAGTGCGTCCTTTGATATCAGTAAAGATGTGTGCTTCTCCACCAGCAAAATGTACTTTGTCATGGATGGGAAGTTCTTGACACATTAAAGGCCCCACAACAGTCGCCCCAGTTTCTTCGGCACAGTCTACCAAAGCACTTAACCAACCTAAAGAAACGACAATATCGTTATCAGCAAAAACAACATATTTAGTGTCAACTGCCTCTAAGCCAATATTTCTGGCTCGTGTTGGCGTTAAATAATGCTCAGTTCGTATAATTTTAAAACCTTTTTCTTGAGCTTGATTTTCTAAATATTTTTTAATATGAGACGGCGAATTACCATCAACATAAATTAGCTTGAAAGGAATATCGCTATATTGATAAATGCTCTCCAAAGACTCGCTAGTATAACTAAAACGCTCACGAGGAGAAACGACAATTGTTACTTGAATATTATCCATTAGAATTGAATCTCCTATAATCAACAATTATTTAAAAAATGAATTATTTAAACTCCTAATGATTCTGTTTCTTTACGTTTTTGCCATTCTTCAGTTGTAAATTCCTCATGATAAGAACGTTCGGTATTAACATCCCATAAATCGTGTTTTTCTCCCATAATATTTTTAGCGGCTAAAATTGCCGTTAGCATGGAGTGATCTTGATTATTATAACGGTGCATTCCGTTACGTCCAACGGTTTGTAAATTATCGAAACCTTCAAGGTATTCTTGAATCACTTTTAAATGTTTAGCGTAATCTCGATCGTATACAGGATATGCTTTTTTCTGGCGAATAATGGTACCATCTTCAATCACTTTAGCTGGAACTAAACCTAATTGTACAAGTTCTCGACTCGCTAAATCTAGTAACTCTGTATCGGATAAATTCCAAATCTCATCTCCTTCACTACAAAAATATTCCATCCCTAAACAAGTTTTACTCGCATCAGGAACCATTTTCGGACTCCAATTTTTAAAATTTTGGATGCGTCCAACTTTGACATCAGGGCTATGAATATAGATCCAATTATCAGGGAAAAGATCAGCAGCATCAACAATCAGTGAAACAATAAGGAAATCTCGATATGAGAGTGAGCGCGACGCTTGTAAAACTGTTTCAGGTGGAGCCGGATCTAGACGTTCTAGGAGTAAAGTAATGGGCATACTTGAAACATAATGCTCACCTGTAATTTCGGTTAATTGCCCATCACACATAGCAATGATTTTTGTAATTCGATTGCCCTCGCGTTCTAGTTTAATTACTTTAGAATGAAGACGAACTTCTCCTCCTTTATCGTCTACAATTTCTTGGCAACGTTCCCACATCATTCCAGGGCCTAAAATCGGATAATCAAATTCTTTAATTAAACTTTTAGCCTTGCTTTTACCAAACAAAAGGTTAAAAACAGCCGCTTTTAAAGACATTCCTTTAATTCGTTGTTTTGCCCATTCTGCTTGGATTTTATTACAAGGTATACCCCAAACTTTTTCGGTATATGTTTTAAAAAAAGTTAGGTAAAGGCGTTCGCCAAAACAATGAGTTACCCATTCTTCAAATGTTTGTGGATCAGGACGATTAATCGCAGCGATTAACTTGGCTTTAAGATAACTCCAAAGAATTAATCCACTTGAAATAAGTCCTAAATTTGATAAAGTATTTTTAAAGGAAAGAGGATAATCAAAAAATTTATCTTGGTAATAAATACGAGACAAACGCGGGACTTTAATAAAATCATCTTTTAGAATCTCTTGCCAAATTTGATTAACTTCGCCAACCTTAGTAAAAAAGCGATGTCCACCAATATCAAAGCGATAATCTTTGTAGATTTCCGTTCTGGCAATTCCGCCAACTTTGTCCGATGATTCGAGAACCAATGGTTTAATACCCTGTTTCACTAATTCGTAGGCTGTTGTCAGTCCTGCCGGCCCTGCACCAATAATAACAACTGGATAATTATTCATTTATCAATATGTAGATTAACAGTTCATTAAGCTAAGAATTTTTCTTTCATTATGGGAGAAAAGATATAATAACGAATCATCCCTACGACTAATGCTAAACCACTATAAAAGTAGTATAACCAATGCCAAGGATCATCCGCAGCGTAAAAATTGTACCTTTTCGGTGGTAAAAAAAACGGTAAACAGAGAAATTAATTGTTAAAAGAGCAATACATATTCCTAAGACAAAAGCCCACATAGCTGTCCACCAGAAAGTAGCGATTAACGACGCTAAAAGACTGTAAACAAGCATAACGCTAATTCGACTAGACCACTGGAGATTTAGGTCATTTTTTAGCTGACTATAGCGTAGAATTAGAGTCGTCCAAGGAATAGCTCGATAAAAAACATCTGCTTTTAAAAGTGAGACTATTTCCCAACGTTTAAGATGTTTGACTTGTAAAGTTTTGCAAAGTCTAATCTGATAACCTGCAGTTTTGAGACGATACCCTAACTCAATATCTTCAACACAGGGTAGACGATAGCTTTCATCAAACCCCCCCATTTCTAGAAAGATATTGCGTCGAATAGCACCACAAGCACCCCAAAAGGTAGATGCTTCTTCACTACCTGTTTGATGAGTATAGTGATGAAATAAATTTTTATACTGAGATAAAAAATTAGCTGCCCCTGGTTCATCATCATATGATCCAATAGCCGCCGCTAGATCAGGTTCTTGTGAAAAAAGTAGCTCGACTTGAGGAAGCGTATTTTCATTTACTGTAACATCGGCATCAATAAAAAAAAGAATATCTCCTGTTGCTATTTTAGCCCCTAAATTTCTCGCTTTAGCTGGGCCTGATGTGGGAAAATTTCGAACAACTTTAGCTCCCCAAGATTCGGCAACATCTCCAGATTCATCATCGCCATCAGCGACAACAATAATCTCTACATTAGGTGAGGCAAACTGTTTCAAACTGTTTAAACAGCGTCGAAAAGCTTCACCTCCTTTATAAACAGGAATAATAACAGATATTGTCATCTCTAGATGGCTAGTTAGATTTTTTTCTGTAGTTTACTCTGATAATTTATTTTTGGCAACTGAAAAGAAATTTTTATGAATCGTCTAGTTCTCAAGCCTACCTAAAGATAGTTTGTTAACTGTAATTCTCTAAAAATTAGTCGAAATTGCTTGTAAAGGACAAGCAGGTATACACTGTTCGCAAACTACGCAACGAGAACGCAAAAACTTTAAACGAAAGCTATTAGGATCAAGGGTTAATGCTTCGGTCGGACAAACTCCCGTACATAAACCACAGTCTACACACTTTTCCTCATCAATTAAGATTTCTCGACTTGCTAATGATACGATGATTCCTTGTGCTTTGAGCCATTCTAAGGCCGCTTCTAACTCATCAATATCACCCGATAACTCTAAAACCAATTTTCCGACTTGATTGGGTGCCACTTGAGCGCGGATAATATTTGCAGCAACGTTAAAATCTTTGGCGAGTAAATAAGTGACTGGCATATGTACCGTTTTTTGGGGAAACGTTAGGGTTACTCGTTTTTTCATAAAATCGTATTAAAGTAGAGTAAATAATGTATAAAAAAATGGCTTTCTTTCAATGACTCAAGTAACAACCGATAATCGTCTCAGAAATATTATTATTGCTCTGGCTGCTGTTATTTTGAGTGCTGCTCTTCTTTTTGGTCTTCAAACTCAAACTAACGCAACTTCCTTAGAAGCGCAAGCTGAAAACTCTACCCCCATCGAAGTCGCACTATCGAATGGCAAACCGACGCTAACTGAATTTTATGCGAACTGGTGTACTAGCTGTCAGGCAATGGCGGGTGAAATGGCACAAATCAAAACAAAATATGACAATTCAGTTAATTTTGTCATGTTGAATGTGGACAATAATAAATGGTTACCCGAAATTCTGCGTTATCGCGTTGATGGTATTCCCCATTTCGTCTATCTTAACAGAGAAGGCAAAGCGATCGCACAAACGATCGGCGAACAACCTCAGTCGATACTAGAAGCAAACCTAGATGCTTTAATTGCAGATAGTACCTTACCCTATGCCTATACGACTGGTCAGACCTCCGATTTTAACCCGAAGACAACATCAAGTTCTGATCCTCGTAGTCATGGCGCACAAGTCGTCAGTGAATAAATATGGCTATCATCCTACAACATATTAACGATGGCAATGAATATATTTTCTTAGGCATTGGGTTAGAAGGACAAAAAACCTCAATTTCCTCTCGGATGTTGGGCGAATTTTTTGCGAAAGACGTTCCCGAAAAATCGATCTTAATAGCCGCCTGTGATTCTTTTGGTAGAATCGTTTGGTTAAATATGAGTGATGTGATAGTTGTCGAAGTAGATGGGGAAAAACCCGCAGCAATTTTACCTGAAACCATCCTTACGACTCCCGCTATTCCCCTTCCCGAAGCAGTCAGCACAAACCCAGAAGAAAAAATCAATGATGTAGAGGAATTTTCAGAAGATGATGAAGAATGGATCTAGACTCAAAAAAAGACTCATTTTAATTTGTCTTCCTCTTTTTTTCGCTTCTTGTACTGCTGTTGTTTATCCTCAAATTTCCCAAACCCCTTCTAGCGTAGGAGGGGTTCAACTTGTTGAAGTAGATCCAAAATTCCGTAATTTGTGGACAAGTGAACTCGAAACCCAATTTCAACAACGTTCTAAAGCCATTATTCAATCTTTCGCTAACCCAAAACAGTACGGCAATACTTTTCAAGAAAACGAAAAACGATCCTATCCTAACGCGATGTTTGACTTTTTAGCAGGAAATCGAAAACGAGCGATCGCATTTTTGCAACAAGAGGATTCAGATCAAAAAAATCAGGCTCATACTAATGGCATTGACTATTATTTTAGCTTCACCCTCAAAGGACAAATCCGTAAATACTTTCTCTTGGGTTCCTATTTAGATCCCGCATACCGCCAAAAAATGTACGATGGCGCCAAAAAATGGACACAAGAAGATCCGCTAATGCGTCCACATCCCATTTATAGTTATGGGGATGGAACGGGAAAAGACTGGAGTATTCAACGACGAGGACGCTGGGTAGATGGTCGCAATACCGATAATTTAAGAGCAATGCGAGAAACATCTGTTTATCTGATGGCAGAAGAGACGGGAAACGAAGCGACGCGCCAATTGTATAAACAGAAACTACAGCGTTATGTGTGGGCATTATATAACATCGGTATGGGAGAATGGGATTCAGAAGTTTATCATGGGCATACCTTTGCGCCTTATCTCAATCTCTACGATTTTGCCAAAGATCCCGAAGTGAAGCAACTTGCTAAATCTGCGCTAGATTGGTTGTCTACTGCTGCTGCAATCAAGTATTATCGAGAAGGATGGGGGGGGCCCGTTAAACGAGATTATAGTGGTGGAAATGTCGTTTTAAGTTCAGATGCAGCGCGAACCTTTTGGCTATATTTCGGTGATACCCCTATCAATAACCCTCGTCCCACGCTAGATACACTTTATCTAATCACCAGTACCTATCGTCCACCTCAAGCGGTTGTCGAACTTGCACACAAAAATTTTAATAAACCAGTAGAAGTTCTGAGTAGTAAACCACTCTACGAAAACTGGAAAAAAGGAAATGATCAAAAACCAGGATACTATGAAACACAGTTTTTCGGTCAAACCTATCAAATGGGAAGTCTTGCGGGAACCTTTGCCGATGGTGATGTCGCACCTTTTAAGTTATTAGCTTACAATTCCTCTAGAGGGGTTGATTTTTTTGTAGCAAATACAGGAGGCGATCGTGTTAGGTCTGGAAAAAACAACGGCGATCAAATTGCACAATATCGAAACATTTTAATTTGGTTACGTCCTGCTGATCAACCTTTTTTCTTTCAGTTACCCAAAACGGCAAAACTAGAAATGCAAGATAATATTTGGTTTGTTCAACTCGAAAAAACATGGTTAGCGATTTATTCGATTAGTCTAAATCAACCCAGTTTCATCACCATTGAAGATCCAAAATACCTAAGAGTTTATTCAGAAGAGCAAACGTTAAAAGCGATACCGCAAAGAAGTACTTATAGTGGTTTCGCTTTAGAAGTTGGAGAAAATGAAACTCACGGCAGTTATGAAACGTTTAAACAAAATATTCTGCAAAAACAAGGATTAGATTTAACAGAATTAGCCAAAGGTAAAGTTAACTTAGAAAGTATTTTAGGACAACAATTATACCTAAACTATAATCAATCTAATCTTTTACCTTTGCTAAAACGAGATGGAAAAAACTATCAGCCACCCAATGATCTTTATAAAAGTCTTAGTTCTGATGGTTCACCTGTATCTCTAGGATGGAAAACGGGAAAATTACAGATCAATGTCAAAAACTATACATTTGAGAATCAATATAAGTACTGAAAAAGTCCCTTAAGAATAGAGTTTTTGGAGTGAGAAGTGTTAGTGACTTTATCGTACCTACACAGGATTTCGCATGGTCACAAATTCTTCGGCTGCGCTAGGATGAATGCCAACGGTTGCATCAAAATCGGATTTTTTGGCACCTGTTTTAATTGCGATCGCCACTCCTTGAATAATTTCCGCAGAGTATTCTCCTACCATATGCGCTCCTACCACTTTTTCGGTAGCGTTTTCTACAATTAATTTCATCATCGTTTTTTCGTCTTTTCCTGTCAGCGTGTGATACATCGGACGAAACTTGGAACGATAAACTTTGATGCCATCCTTACCATATTTATCTTTTGCTTCTGCTTCGGTTAAACCGACTGATGCAGCTTCAGGGGTACTAAAAACAGCAGAGGGAATATTTTCATAACTCATTACACGAGGTTTTCCCCCAAACACCGTATCTGCTAAAGCGCGACCCTCATTAATCGCTACAGGTGTTAGATTAACTTTATTAGAACAATCTCCCACTGCGTAAATGTGTTCTACCGAAGTGACACTATATTCATTCACTGCAACTGAACCATCTACTATTTCTACACCCGCATTTTCTAACCCCAAATGTTCGATCATCGGTTGTCTTCCTGTAGCAGCTAAGGCAACCGCATCAGCAACTAATACCTCTGAGTTTGGATCACCTTCAATATAAATTTTAAATCCGTCTTTTGTTCTTTCGATCAAGGATGGCATACTATTGGTTAAGATGCGAATACCATGTTTTTCCATGCCTTCATGAATACCTGTTCGCACATCCTCATCAAACCCTTTAAGAATGTTATCACCCCGAACAATTTGGGTAACTTCTGTACCGAGTCCATTCATAATACAGGCAAATTCTACCCCAATATAACCAGATCCCAGAATCACAATTCGTTTTGGTTGATGGGGTAACTTGAACATATCATCGGAAATCAAAGTATGTTCGATCCCAGGAATATCGGGACGAAACGGATGTCCCCCAACAGCAATTAAAATCTTATCAGCCGTAATTTTTTCATCTCCCACTTCTACGGTATGGGGATCGATAAATCTAGCATATTTAGGAAAAACAGTCACCTTAGAATTATCTAACATCCGTTGATAGATGCCATTAAGACGGGTTACTTCTTGTTCAACGACATGATTCATTTTTGACCAATCTAGGTTACTATGAACTGGACTCCAGCCGTATCCCGTTGCTTCTTCAAAATGATCAGGGAAACGAGACGCATATACCATTAATTTTTTAGGAATACAGCCTCGGTTGACACAGGTTCCTCCCAAACGACTCACTTCTGCTAATCCTACTTTTACACCGTATTCTGCGGCACGTCTAGCGGTGGCTATTCCACCAGAACCACCACCAATGACAAAAAAATCAAAATCGTAACTCATACGTCGTTTATCCTGTTTTTAAACTGAAATCCAAATCGAAAAAAATGCTAATACGATCGCTCTTGTGGGGACAACCGTTATTAATGTTGCTGCTATGGGTTAGTGTACCTTTTCCTCCAATCAAAGAAGGAACTAACCCAAACATTATACTCGCACAGAATTTTAATTCTCGGCCGATCTGTCCTTGGGAGTTGGCAACTGATATCGAAAAGATTATTCAACGTCCAGAGTTTGTGCGAGCGCATTGGGGAATTTTAATTCAACCCCTCTACTCTGATTTTAACCTTTATGCCTTAAATTCTAAGAAATTTTTTACCCCTGCTTCTAATATTAAACTCTTAACGACAGCCGCCGCGTTATTAGAATTCGGTTCACAATTTGTGATCCGCACTTCTATTTATGGTCAAGGAAATACATCTAATTTACAGACTTTAAGATTAGTGGGTCAAGGTGATCCAACCATAACCACAGATACGCTAAAAACCTTAACACAACAACTCAAGCAACAAGGCATTCAACAGATCGAAAAACTAATCATTCAAGATGGTTATTTTAATAATTCGGGAATACCTCCGATGTGGGAATGGGATGATCTATTTTTTTCCTATGGTGTTCCTGCTAATAGTTTAGTCTTAAATGAAAATGCTTTTACTTTAATTTTAACACCTACACAAGTCGGTCAACCAGTAAAATTATCTTGGTCTGATCCAATAGCTGCTAAACAATGGCAAATTGAAAACTTAACGACAACTACTGATTCTACAACCGATAATACTATTGCAATTCAAGGTTATTTTGCCCAATCTCGTTTAATGATTCGTGGACAACTAGGAAATAAAGTTACTGGAGAAAAAATGATCGCCATTATTAATCCGACTCAATATTTTATCGACACCCTGGCACAATTTTTAGAAGCTGAAGGCATTACTGTTAAACAAAAACAAATTAGTTTAGAACATTATATCAATGATTCTGAACGAGAAATTGCTTTTTTAACTTCTCCAACTTTAGAGAATTTAATTCAAACCGTTAATCAAGACAGCCATAACCTTTATGCTGAAACACTTTTTAAGCTTTTAGAAGTTCAATCAAATGATTTTCGGACTTCTATTCTACAAAAACAACTCACACAATTAGGGATTGATTCAAATAATTATAAAGTAGTTGATGGTTCTGGTTTATCTCGGCATAATTTAGCAACACCCGAAACTTTTGTTTTACTTTTACAAAAAATGTCGCAAACTCCACAAGGAAAAGTGTATCGAAATTCTCTTGCAGTTGGTGGAGTTAATGGAACATTAGCCAATCGATTTAAAAGTACTACCATGCAAGGAAAAATACAAGCAAAAACAGGAAGTTTATCGGGGGTATCAACACTATCAGGCTATGTTGATCTTCCCAATGGTGAAACTTTAGTATTTAGTATTATGGTAAATTCTTCAGATCAGGCTAATTCAAACCTTCGTCAAGGCATCGATGAAATTATTTTATTATTAGGTCAATTGAAAAAATGTTCTTAACTATTGCTTTAGCTTTTTTTTAGAAAATTACCTAATTGTTGTTTACGCTGATTTAACTTTTCTTGTTGAAGTTTAATGATAATTTCTTCTAGCTGGATTCGGAGCTAACTCCATTTCTTGACAATTTCGATATGCTTTTGCAAGAGTCTGCTTAATCTTTTCTGGATCGCTTAAAGCCGCTTTAAAAATCATTGTAACCTCCAATCTAGCTTAATTTCTTCTAAACTACGCTTTTAAGCATCAATGCAGTGAGAGCGATGTAGTTTTTTGATGAATCGACTATATTGACATAGTATGAACCAATGACACCGCTACCTTTTGTATGACGACTATTCTCATTTTATACGCTTCCCTTGGTGCAGGACATCTGAATGCTGCTAAAGCTTTAACTGAAGCATTTCTGAATTATCCTGATGTAGAGGTTCTCACGCAAGATGCGCTAGAGTATGCGAGTGCCATCTATCGTAGTAGTATTACTCAAATCTATAAACAATTGAGTGAAAGAATTCCCACTTTATATAAGGCAATTTATGAAGGCACTGACGGTGATGATGTTGAAGAATCTCTAGATGGTAATCTCTCGGTTGCACGATTAGAGTTTCCATTTTTTAGAAAATTAGAAGATTTAGTGACTGAAACGAATCCCAATATTATTATTTCGGTTCAACAAATTCCCAGTCGTTTAATTCAGTTATTGAAACAAAAAAACAATCTATCAACTCCTCATTATGTTGTTGTAACTGATGCGATCGCCCATAGTAGTTGGTTAAACTATGAAATAGATGCCTATTTTTTGCCCAGTGAAATAGGGGTAAATATGCTTATTCAACGTGGGGCTAACCCCGAACGATTACACGTTACTGGAATTCCCATCAAATCAGAAGTCCTAGAACCAAAAAATAAAAAGGAGATGCGATCGCGTTATAACATTCCTTTAGATCAACCTGTCATTACGGTATTTGGTGGAGGTTTAAACCCGCAGCGCATCAAAATTATTCTGACTGATTTTCTGACGGTTTCTACCCCCTTAACCCTTGCTATTATTGCAGGAAGAAGCGATACATTACTCGACGCGATCGAAGATCTCACCGACACTGAACAGGTGAAATTCGTTAAACTAGGTTCGATCAACTATGTTGATGACATGATTGTGGCTAGTGACTTAATTA
Organism: Chroococcus sp. FPU101; assembly: GCF_017312365.1. Taxonomy (GTDB): domain Bacteria; phylum Cyanobacteriota; class Cyanobacteriia; order Cyanobacteriales; family Microcystaceae; genus Chroococcus. Next base: position 319,103 of record NZ_BLJI01000001.1, on the reverse strand, counting down.
TCACCAAAGCAGGTGGACTGATTACCAGTGAGATCCTAGCACGGGGGGTTCCGATGGTGATTATCGATCCCATCCCTGGGCAAGAGGAACAAAACGCCGATGTAATTTCTGCATCGGGGGCGGGTATACAGATACGTCTTCCTGAAATGGTCGCACAAACTGTGATGTATCTTCTCAATTATCCTGAGCGTTTAGCACAAATGCGTCAAGCTGCTTTAGCCACTGGCAAACCTAACGCGGCTCATAATATTGCTTCTTTTATTCTCAACGATGTCCATTCAAAAGGAGAAGAAAGCTTTGTTAAATAGTTCTGAATCTTTTCTCTGGGGTGTTGCTTCATCAGGATATCAAAGCGAAGGCGGTTATAATGGAATTGGGCAACCGCAAAATAACTGGTCAGAAAGCGAAAGGCACGGGTTAGTCATGTCTACGGGTAAAGCTGCCGATTTATGGTCGCATTACGAGGAAGACTTTCAAATCTGCCAAAATTTGGGTATTAATAGCTTTCGTTTGAGTCTGGAATGGTCGCGGATTCAACCTTGTACGACCCTAGAACCCATTGATCCGCCACCTTTTGATAAAAATGCCCTCGATGCTTATGCGAAGCTTATTGCCTCTTGTCGTCATCATGGACTTGAACCCGTAGTTACCCTGTCTCATTTTACCCATCCCGCTTGGTTGGGTTTGGATGCTTGGTTAGAACCAAAAACGATCGACTATTTTATTGAATATGTTCGCATGACGGTGACTCATATTAACCGTTCTTTGATTTATGAGTATCAATTACCGCCGATTTGCTGGTACATTACCATTAATGAGCCGAATATTTTAGTACCGAATACTTATTTAAGTACGATGTTTCCCTCTGGTGGTGCGTGGGGAACTCAAGCAGCTTTAAAGGCTTATAATAACTTATTGGTCGCTCATGTACGCTGTTATGATTGCATCCATAGCATTTATGAGTCGAATAATTGGATAACGCCTCAAGTTTCGATTAATACCTACTGTAGCGATTTATATTGGTCAGAAAAGGTCATTTGGGATTTATTATCGCTCAAACAAACGTCTATGCAGCGCGATCAACTCCCTAATTATTTTAAAACGCGATCGCAAGAATTAGAAAATGCTTTAATCATCGCCGATCTTCCCTTTAGTCGAGATCTTCCCTATCGCGTCGGATTAATTGCTCGAAAAATAGCCCGATGGTTCGGTCGCAAAAGTTTTAATTTTAAAGCATTTGAACCCTTTTTCCAGACTTTAGAATCAATTCCACGTTCTAAATTTTTCGATTACATTGCCATCGATTATTATGATCCCTTTTTCGCCCATACCTTCCGTTTGCCGTCGTTTTCAGATTTTGAATTTGAGGCTAAAGATTTTCGCGCTTGGGTGATGAGTGGAATTACGAGTAAATGGTGGGATTGGCGATCGCTCCCCGAAGGCTTACACTTTTTTTGTAAATATTATTCACAAATATTTGACAATTGTCCCATTTTAGTTGCCGAAAATGGGATGGCTCTACGTCGTAAACCCGATAATAGCATTGCCGCGCCACGTCCCGATGAATTGCGACGAAGTGAATTTTTAGAAGCACACGTTCAACAAATTAACCGTCTGCGCGATGAAGGCGTACCGATGATCGGTTATATTTATTGGTCACTGACGGATAATTATGAATGGGGATCGTATACACCGCGTTTTGGGTTATTAACGCTCGATTATGCTCATGGAACACAACGACTTGTAGAAGATCATTTAGGCGATCGGCCTTCTGAAACTTATGCTAAGTTAATCGAAGAATCAGCTAAAAAGTTATTGTGATCTTCTGAGATTATGTTTTAGACGGTCTAGTTTTCATCGTACACTTAATAAAGAAGGCTTTAGAAAATAGCTTTCTTTACTAGACCAACTGACGATTATAGTGAATATGTTATCAGCCGAACCATTAGCCCAATCAGGGAAACAGTATCTAGAGGCGCAAAATTCCCCTAATCAAAATCTTTTACCTCTTAGTGCAAAAATCAATCGTCAAAATCATCTAGAAATTGGTGGATGTGATGTCACGACTCTAGTCGCTCAGTATGGCTCACCGTTATATATTCTAGATGAAATGACGTTGCGAACTGCTTGCCGTCAATATCGAGATAGCTTTAAAAAATATTATTTAGGTGAATCTCAAGTTATTTATGCGTCTAAAGCTTGGAGTTGTTTAGCCGTTTGTGCAGTTATTGCCAGTGAGGGTTTAGGGTTTGATGTGGTTTCAAGTGGAGAACTCTATACCACTTTAACAGCCCTCGAACAAATGGGCATCACTGAGCAAAGTAAAAATAAAATTTATTTTCATGGTAATAATAAATCCGTAACAGAATTAAAATACGCGCTATTAATCGGCTGTAAGATTATTGTTGATAATTGGTTAGAATTAGAAACACTCGTTAAACTCGGTGCAGAATTAGGAATCGATTCAATTCCCATTTTGCTTAGACTCACCCCAGGGATTGAATGCCATACTCATGAATATATTCGTACTGGACATTTAGATAGTAAATTTGGTTTCGATCCGAATCAAATGGATGCTGTACTAACTTATGTCTCACAAAACCCGATTCTAAACTGTTTAGGACTCCATGCTCACATCGGTTCACAAATTTTTGAGCGTCAACCCCATCAAGATTTAGGGGGTGTTTTAATCGAGTGGATGCAAAAAGCCATTCATCAATATAATTTAGCGATTTCCGAAATTGATGTTGGTGGTGGTTTAGGGATTCGCTACACTGAAAGTGATGATCCCCCAAGTATTGAAGAATGGGTGAAAACGGTCTCAGAATCGATCACAAATGCTTGTCAAACCCATAACCTACCCCTACCGAAACTGATTGCAGAACCAGGACGATCGCTGATTGCTACCGCTTGTGTAACCGCTTATACCGTAGGAGGTCGTAAAGAAATTCCTCATCTACGAACCTATATCTCTGTTGATGGTGGGATGTCAGATAACCCACGTCCGATAACTTACCAATCTGTCTATCGCACTGTCATCGCAAATCGAATGACCACACCTTGTCAGGAAACCGTAACAATTGCGGGAAAACACTGTGAATCAGGAGATATTTTAATAAAAGACGCTCAAATCCCGAAAACAGAAGCGGGTGACATTTTGGTTGTTATGGCGACAGGAGCTTATAACTATAGTATGGCCTCCAACTACAACCGTTTACCTCGTCCTGCGGCGGTGATGGTCAATGATGGAGAAGCTAATCTGATTTTGCATCGAGAAACCAATGAGGATCTACTGCGACAAGATAGACTACCTTCGCGGTTACTTTAGGGTTGAGAAAAACGATCCTTTAAACCTAAGTTTATTTCAATGACCAAAACTGTGAGCATTCTTGTTTAATTCATCATTTTGATTTTCTTTCTCATGTCGGGTTTTTTTCCTGACCACCGTTTGCTAATTTCTTGGCTGATCTCCAATAGTACCGCGCTGATGGATATTGGATTAGTCCTCTCTCTGGTTTATACGATGCTCTTTATTGTTGGAGAACGTCGTACCCTGTGGATGGTTAGAGGATTAATTATCCTAATGTTGGCTTCGGTGATCAGCCAAAGATTAGGTATGGTATTACTTAGCTTTGTTATAGAAAAATTAGTTATCGGTTCATCCGTTGCCATGGCCTTTGTTTATCAAGCAGAGTTCCGCCGTTTTTTAGAACAATTAGGGCAAGGACAAATTCTACAACTCTTTAAACGAGGCTCACCCATACCGAAACCTGATAATGTGATTGATGAAATTGTAGACGCAGTTAAAGAACTATCGCAAAATAGAACTGGTGCTTTGATGGTACTCGAAACAGCCAGTAGTATTGATCAAAGAGATTTTGTCAATCCTGGGGTTAGTGTTAATGGCGAAGTGTCCAAAGAACTAATACAAACGATCTTTCAACCGAAAACCCTGTTACACGATGGAGCCGTTTTTATTCGAGGCGCAAGGATTATTTCAGCAGGCGTGATCTTACCACTTTCTGATCGCACTGCCTCCCGTCAACTTGGTACCCGTCATCGGGCTGCAATGGGAATTACCGAACGATTAGATAATTGTTTGTGTATCATTGTTTCTGAGGAAACGGGTTCAATATCACTCGCTGAACAAGGTTTGCTCAATCGTCCTTTAACCAGCAGTAAATTAAAAGAATTATTAGATGAACGGTTTTCACCCGCCGTAGAACGGGAAACTGTAACACCCAGTTTAGGCCGCTTAGGTCGTACAATTGGCATACAAGGCCATAATCTATACAAACTATTCTTTCTTAGATCATCGGCATCGACCCCTAAAAAGAAAAAATGACTGTTCAGCTTAAAGTGTTACAAGAATTACCTAGTGATCTCGATGAAAAACGCTTACCAAAGCACGTAGCGGTTATCATGGATGGTAATGGCCGTTGGGCCAAACATCGAAGTTTACCCCGCATTATGGGGCATCAGCGTGGGGTTGACACACTCAAAAATTTACTGCGTTGTTGTCGAGATTGGGGCGTTCCAGCTTTAACAGCCTATGCCTTTTCTACGGAAAATTGGGGTAGACCTTTAGAAGAAGTAGAATTTTTGATGACCTTGTTTGAACGGGTATTGCGACGTGAATTAAAAGAAATGATGGCAGAAAATGTCAAAATTCGTTTTGTGGGGAATTTATCGGCTCTCCCTGATTCGTTACAAGAAGAAATCGAAAGATCGATGGATGAAACCAAAAACAATACAGGGACTCAATTTAGTGTAGCGACCAACTACGGCGGACGACAAGAAATTATTCAAGCGTGTCGAGAAATAGCAACCTTAGTTCAGCAAGGTAAAATTAATCCCGAAGAGATTAATGAATCTTTGTTTGAACATCATTTGTATACAACGGGCATTCCTCACCCCGATTTACTGATTCGTACCAGTGGCGAAATGCGGATTAGTAATTTTTTACTCTGGCAAATGGCTTATGCTGAAATCTATGTAACCCGTACGCTATGGCCAGATTTTGACCGTCAGCATTTTCATCAAGCCTTACTAGCTTATCAACAACGCGATCGACGTTTTGGAAAAATCTAAAAAATTCTCAGATCTTTCCACCATCTGTTACTTGTATCGCTCATCATAGAAATAGACCCTATCATTAAATTTCATGTCCTCAACTCTACAGTACGCCTATTTTCCAGGTTGTGTTGCACAAGGAGCGTGTCGCGAACTCTATCAATCAACCGCCGTTTTAACACAAGCTCTTGACATTAAACTGATTGAACTCAAAAAAGCAGCCTGTTGTGGTTCAGGGACTTATAAAGAAGATTCCCAACTTTTAGAAGATACCGTTAATGCGCGTAATATTGCCCTGGCCGAATCTTTAAATTTACCTCTACTCACTCACTGTAGCACCTGTCAAGGCGTGATCGGTCATGTCGATGAACGGCTCAAAAAAGCTCAAAAGAATGATCCAAATTATTTAGAGCAAGTCAACAGCTATCTGACAAAAGAAAATTGTTCACCCTATCAAGGAACAACACAAGTCAAACATCTTCTGTGGGTTTTAGTGGGAGATTATGGATTAGAAAAACTCCAAGAAAAAGTAAAGCGCACTTTATCAAATCTCAATTGTGCGGCATTTTATGGTTGTTATATCCTCAGAGCGCAAGACACGATTCCCTACGATAATCCCTTTCAACCCGAATCAATGGAAAATGTCTTTCGTGCTGTTGGGGCTAATCCGATTTATTATCGCGGTAGAACACAATGTTGTGGGTGGCCCCTTTCAAGTTATGCTGAAGAAAAATCTTTTAGAATGGCAGCTAATCACATTCAAGAAGCGATCGATGCTGGTGCTGACTGTATGGTAACACCTTGCCCTCTGTGTCATCTGAACTTAGACTCTCGTCAAAAGGAAATCGAAAAAGTAACAGGACAAAAACTGGGTTTACCTATTTTACATTTACCCCAGTTAGTCGCCTTAGCGTTAGGAATTTCTCCACAAGAATTAGGATTAGATCGTCATCTAGTTTCTACTAAATCTGTTTTAGAAAAGCTAGGTTTCTAGAAATGGAACAAAATACACTCGTACAAGCCCATGTTTTGATTTCAGGTAAAGTACAAGGCGTAGGCTATCGCTATTATACGACCCGACAAGCTCAAACTCTCAAGCTTAATGGTTGGGTCAAAAATCTCCCCGATGGACGAGTTGAAGCTGTTTTTGAGGGAAAACGCCCAATTGTTGAAAAAATGATTCAATGGTGTTATCGAGGTTCTCCTAATGCAGTTGTCGCCGATGTCGCTGTTAAAATGCAAGCTTCGCAAGGATTAAGCGGTTTTGAGATGCGACGATAAAAGCACAAAAATACTGATTAGCAAGCCTTGTAAATTTTGTTTAACTAACTTTTTTTAACTAATGACAGCTACTCAATCATTCGATGAGCAATTGTTAAGAACAACAAAATTTTTCATGAGTTTTACTCGCTTTCTTCAAGTAACGCAACAATGATTAATATATATATGCTTGATTTTGTCAAGTAGATTTTATACAATATTATTAACGAATCAGACTATTTTAATTGAGTCGTAACCTCTCACTTCAAAAGAGAGGGTTAATAAAAAGCAATTAACCATTTACACTACTTGTTTAAAATGGTCTCATCACATTTAAAAAGATCTCGATGACTTAAAAACCTAGATCAAAGCAAATCGATAGTTAAGTTTAGTTAACAAAAAATAATATTATTTTTTGAAACAATGAGCTAACGATGAGCGGATCAATCACTCAAAAATTTAGGGAGGTAAGAGATATGAAACCCATGATTTGGCATCCCGAACCCAACGACAAAAAAGTGAATGTGTACTTAGACAGCATGAATCATGAACCCTGGTTAGCCATCTATGCAGGGATGATTATGTTGCTCGGTATGTTTACACTCTTGGTTTTATTAGGGGTTTTTTGAAAACCTAAGTATCCCATTAACACAGTTGTAGCTCAGCCACGACTAACCCAAAAATGTGTTTGAGGATTCGTGAATTAACTTGCATTTCAATCTGAGATCTTTTGAAATTTTGGATTAAAACTGAGATTACTTATCACTATTGAGATCTACAACTGTCTAACAATTTTATTTACACAATTAGAATTCTTCGTGTTAAGGTGAGCCTATTGCTCTTAGTTTAAATAATTATGGCTCCCTTACCTAATGATTTTGATAACGACTTGCCGCCGTCAAATCCTTCTCAAAACGAGCTAGATTTAGAACTTTCTCCAGCTAGAGTAAAAGCAGCTAAAAGACAAGCTCGGAAATGGTTTGCTATTCTTCTAATCATTGGACTGGTTTTAGGTGCAGGATTAGCATTTGGAGTAGTCAAGCTGATTAATAAGTTAGGATTAACTGAAAAGCCTAATCGGACACAACCGATTCAACAACCCTTCAAACAGTAATAAATCTTAACTTTTTTAGACCCCGTAGACAATTTTCATAATCCTAATCAAAGACCCTTGAAGTTAAACAATACAAAAGGAGATTAGAAGATTAACCTTACTCAATCTCCTTCAAGATTTTATTCAGTTTCCACTTTTAAAGGAACAGAAACCGATTTAGGCGTAAGAGAAATAGGTAAATAAATCTTCTCAACATGAGGCACAAAACCAAGCCATCTTTGAGAGACTTGAGCAAATTGTTGAGGATGACCACTCACCCCAAAACGAGTCGCCCTTGGAGCATAAGTATTTTTTAAGCCCATTAACTCCAGTTCTTTTTCAATAGCTAAAACAAAATATTTAGCGGGGTCTATTAATTGAACTGAGTTTGGCAAAAAGCTTTTAAACACAGGTTCCAGATGCTGATAATGAGTACAACCATAAATCAGCGTATCAATTTTCTTGTGTAATAGGGGTTTAATATATTCTTGAGCTACTTTTAGGGTATAAGGGTCAAGAATGCGATTTTGTTCAATTAGAGGAACAAATTCAGGGCAACCCACTTGCCAAACTTGGGCTGTGGGATCGATTTCTTGGATCGCTTGAGCATAGGCATTACTTTGCGCGGTTGCGGGTGTTGCGATGACACCAATTCGTTTTCCACGTTGTACGGCGGCTCTTGCACCGGGTAAAATAATTCCTAAAATGGGTAGAGGGCTAAATTCATCCCGAATCGTTTCTAAGGCCAAAGCAGAACTTGTATTACAAGCCATAATGACCATTTTCACTTTTTGTTGGATCATCCAAGTGACAATCTCTCTTACAAACTGCACAATTTCGCCTTGGCTACGAGTACCATAGGGAAGTCGCGCTGTATCTGCAAAATAGAGAATCGATTCATCAGGAAGTTTACGATATAGCTCCCTTAAAACGGTGAGTCCACCCACACCACTATCAAAAACACCAATTGGACTACGTTGGGATTCTCTCATGGAAAGAAATAATCAATGCGTTATGAATAAATGAATAAGTTGTTGATATTGAAACATGAATAACTTGTCAAGTAAATAAAATTTATCTTATAAAAAGTTATTTAGAGTCGATTTTGTCGAATGTATTCGATCACTCCTCTAGCGATCGCTTCAGCCATTTGACGCTGATAATTAGCATTTCTCAACTTTGGTGCATCTTCCACTCCTGTAACAAACCCTACCTCTATTAGTGTAGATGGCATTTTAGAATTTCTCAACACGTAAAAGCGAGCGCGACGGACTCCTCTTTCTTTAACATTCACACCTCGCACAATACTACGATAAATCGTATCCGAGAGACGACGATCACCAAAATAATACACCTCCAACCCACTAACATCGGGACGACCTGCCCCCATTGAATTCGCGTGAATACTGACAAACAGCGATGCTCCCGCTTTGTTAGCCAAATCGGTTCTACCTTGGAGACTGACAAAATAATCAGATGAGCGAGTCATCATCACATTAATGCCTTGTTGTTCAAGGATCTGGGCGACCATTTGAGAAATCGGTAAAATCACATTTTTTTCTTGCAATCCCCCGATCCCGATCGCCCCTGGGTCTTTGCCACCGTGACCCGGATCGAGAATTACTAAAGTTCTACCTTTTGGTGGATTAATCCTGGAGGGTGGCGTAGGGTTAGGTCGAATGGGTGGAGAAGTACTAATAATCGGCGGACGAGTCACTGGATCTGGGTCTAGGTCTGAAGTGGTCAGCGATCGTAGTTCTAGAGCCAAAAGCTGCTCCGAAGCTTGGAGTAACTGCCCTAGTTGATATCCTAGAGCAGGTTGCACCATAATCAGAACCGTATCGGCATCCTCTTGACGGACTCGTAACTGATAGACCCCACTTTTTTGGACTAAACGGGGGCCGCGAAAGTTATCCGAAAGCAGAGCGTTATCGATCCTAATTTCATAAACGCCCTGATTGAGATTCCAATTTCCGCTCCCTCGAATCGGACGATCCGAACGAATATTGAGTTGAGTATTCGCACTATCAAGATCGACCGATTGAATCGTCGCTAGTTGCTGTTGCGGTTGATTTCGAGGAATATCAATCGAAATCGGTGTGGGATCGCTTGGCGTGGTGTTTCTGTTATTAAAACTCGATAACCCCCCTTGTGGCAAAAGTACTAGCCCCCCAAATCGACTGTATAAAGCTTGCCAATCAGGGCTATCAGAAGAGACCGATAAGGTAATCCGCGCTTTTGAGTCAGATGATTGATCGAATTGAATTTGACTGACACCGTAGTTATTAACTGGAAAAGTCCGCCCTAGCAAATTATCGGCTAGAGACGCACCGGGTAACTCAAATTCAATTTTCTTGCGATCGCGGCTGCGGTTACTGCTAATTTTACGGTCATCTCCATTGCGATCAAGTCGAACGAATAGACCGTTACGAGTGACTTGGAAATCAGATGAAGTATTATTAGTCGTCGGTTCGCTTCGTGGGTTATCGGGTACAGGGGGCGGCGTATTGGAAGAAGTAGAGTTAATCCGTTGTGGCTCAGGAAGCTCTACCGTCCACTGAGTCGGCGAAATTCCTCGGATTTTAACCTGTTGGGGATCAACCGTGTATCCAGTGGCAATTTCAATCACTAAACGGGTTGTTTGTGCATCAAATTGACCAATGCGGACGCTTTTCACCGTACCACTGAAATTTTCGGTGATACTAGGTTGACCGAGTACGATTCCTGGAAGATCGATAACAACGCGTGTTGGATTTGGAATTAACTGAGCCGTTGGTTGCACCCTGTCGTCTGTGGTAAAGACGAGACGATTTTGATTGGGTTCAAATCGCCAAAAAACTAATTTACCTGCTTGGGCTGGTAACGCTAATAGAAAAGAACTAAAAGCACTCAGTAGTAGCCAGTGAAATCTCACAATGCTTGCTCCTATTGAGAAGTGAGACAACGAACATAAAAGAATCAACTACAAGGGACGTAGAGACTAAGCTCCAAGTTTCAGAAAATCCTAAGAAGATGGTTCCTGGGGATTTTCGGCTAGTGTCACACTGGGCTGATCTTTTTCAAATACGACCCTCAGCAAAGGAGGAGCGAGAAACGTGGTAATAATCACCATCATGATGATCGCGGTTTGAGTAGAAGCATCTAAAGCACCACTCGCAGCACCCACCCCTGCAAACACTAATCCTACTTCGCCACGTGGAATCATGCCAACTCCTATGGCTAATCGATTGAGTTGCTCTTTGCCAAAGATAGCAAAACCTGTAACTACCTTACCGAAGATGGCGACCACAATCAAGAAAGCAGCGATCGCTAAACCAGCCCGATTTTCTGGAATGGCTGGATTGAGAACACCTAAATCGGTTTGTGCGCCAACACAAACAAAGAATAGCGGGACAAATAAATCAGCAACTGGCAGAATTTGTTCTTCGAGTTCAGATTGTTTTGTGGTTTCTGCTAAAACTAAGCCTGCCGCAAATGAACCTAAAATCGCTTCTAGCTGGATGACTTGGGCAATATAGGACAAGATGAAGGCAAAAACTAAGGAAACGAGTAAGACTTTGCCTCGTGTTTGCATATTGTCCATTAGTTTGACTAAGAAAGGCCCTAAGAAACGACCTAACACGATCGCACCAATGAGAAAGACTGCGGCACTAATCACTAAAAAAATGACGTTAGTGATTTGTATTTCGCCCGTTTTGACTAAGCTAGAAACAACGGCTAAAACAATAATTCCTAAAACGTCATCTAGTACCGCCGCACCGATAATAATTTGACCTTCAGAGGAACTTAAACGCCCAATTTCCGCGAGAACCTTAGCTGTAATACCGATACTCGTCGCAGTTAATGCCGCCCCTGCAAATACGGACGGAATGACTGGAACATGAAACAGATAAACTAAACCCAAAGTCCCAAAAGCAAACGGAGTAACGACCCCAACGACTGCAACGATCGCCGCTTTCGGCCCGACTCGAATCAGTTCTTTTAAATCCGATTCTAAACCAATTTCAAATAATAAAATAACAACACCCAACTCTGAAAGAGAAGAAATCACTTCACTTTGAGATGAAAATACTGCTCCTGCCGTTTCTGGAGTTAGGCTCGATGTTAAATCCAAAAATTTCATCAGCAAAGAATCTTCGGCTGTTGCTCCGCTACTAGAAAAAACTAAAAGATTTAGAACCGAAGTTCCTACAACTACGCCACCTACTAATTCGCCTAACACTGGTGGTAAATTGAGACGGGTACAAATTTCACCGCCCAATTTACTCGCTAAGTAAATTACAACTAAGCTTAATAAAATACTAGCTAGGACTAGGGAACTATCGGCCGCTTCAACTTCGGCCGCCACCGCGATCAACTGAAAAGGAATTGAGAGTAGCAAACTCATCTAAACCACTGCCTCTTAAAAACTGTTCGGCCATATTTTGTCCAAATTTATCACAAAAATGCTTTTTCAGCCCTGTTGGTTAACAACAGAACCATCATGATGAGTAGGTTATTGATAACGCTTAAAATAGGCAAAATTTGGCAAAAAATGAACAGCTTACTAGGTTAATTAATCTTATTGTTGACAATTAATTACTTTTTTCATACTTAAGGCAGATGACAAAGTGAGCAAGTGGCTACAAGACTTCTTAGAATCCCTGACGCGAGACTAACTTTTCGATCATTGCTTGAGTTTCTTGTAACAACTGTCCTCGGCTATCAGTCATTTGAGCCAGACTCGGCACTAAATTACGGGCTTGTAACGCCATGTGGAGTTGTAATTCAGCGACGTACTCACAAATATTTTCCCGAGAAGTTTGTGCTTCAGCTTTTTGATTAAACCGATTCAAAGTGTCCCCCTTGTTGATTACAGTAAAGAATGCTCAACATCTATCCAAAGTATCATGTTGTCTATCCACACAATAGAAGGTCGCAACAAATTTTACATATTTCTCAATGTGGTTTAACATTTGTTTACATTTTAGAATTTTAAAATTTTATAAGCTCCCCATGCACCACAAGCTAAAGCAAAAAGGGTAACAAACATTTGATGACCTCCTTGGGTTTTTTCACCCCGTTTAGTCGTCATCAGTTCGACATCGAGGTAAGGAGAACCACCACGTCGAAACCAGCCGCGAACGGTGACAAGTTGATTGACATACACTAAAGGTCGAGGCAATAACGATAAAAGTTCGCCTATCCATCCACCCGAAGCTAAAAAATGAAGTTTAATTAATCCGCTATCCGTTTGTAGGATTAAATCTTGTCCTAGCCAGTTAGAAAGACCAGAATGTCCCAAAAGTCTGCCACTAAGCGTTATATACTGTCCTTGATAGGGTAAATCTGATTTACTCAATAAATGGGCTAAATCAGCTTCATTAGAATTTAAAGATGATTGCGGTGATGGAAAATAACGATTAGTCCAGAGAATGAGGGTTACACTAAAAGCAATTAAAACCCATGCTTCTAAAATTGGGTCTTGACTTTTTAGCCAGTTTAAGCGTCCATTGGTCGATTGATACAGAAAATTCAAAGCTACGTTTAGTAAAATAACGCTAGGGAAAATTAGGGGAAAGCGTTTACTAAAGCTAATCATGGAAAATACGATTAGTAAAATTAATAGCCAACCAACCCAAGCATTAAGCAGAGGATAAGATTTATACATCCAAACCAAGGGTTGGTAGTTCAATTGTTCGCTAAGTTTACCAATTCCCCAGAACAAACTTCTTAAAATGATGCCAAATGCTACGGCAAACACTAAAGCTTGAGGAATTAAGGGTAAGGTTGGATAACACTTTTTAATTTTGCTCCACAAGCCGTTTTGTATAGAGATAGGAGCATCAACTAATTTTAATTCTGGATCGATCTGCCAAAATTGGGCGCATTTTCCTAATAAGTATAAACGATCGCCGATCAAAGGATGAGACGAGAACAAGGCTAACCAGTGACGTTTAGGGTTGGTATAATCCCATTGAATCACATCAGGGAAAGGAATTTTAGGCGATATACTACCTAGACTCAAAACTTGTTGCACATCAACAGGAAGCAGTAGATCGAAACTTTCTAAGATTCTGGGTGTATAGCCACTTTTTACAATTTGTTCGCTCATGCCGATCGCTATTTTTAGTAAAGCACGACTTAAAGCGTTTGGATTTTTGGTTAGTTCTATGGCAAAGCGATCGCTATCATACACCCTTTGACGCGATAACCACAGCGTCGGCCATTTCCAAAACCAGTATAGACCATAAAACAAGGCAGCCAGCCAAGCTAGAGGTCTTCTGAGTACAGGAAACTTGATTTGTTCTCCTAAACTCGCGAGTTGCCAATAAATGAGATAAGGAATTTGTAGTAAGGTCATCAACAACGACATCAAAGATACATCACCATTGAGGAAATAACCTAACTGAGTTGCGTATAGGGTAGCTAATTCTTCATCGGTGAGACATTGGAGTAAACCATTACTGATCACGATTCTTGATTGAAAAGGTATTCCATAAGTCAAGAGTAATGGGGTTTGTGTTTGAATTATTTTAAGTTGTGGGCGCGATCGATAATATTTTTGACAATATTGATTAATCGTTTCACAAGTTTCTGGATATCGACTTTCTAAACGGTCTTGAGGGAATTTATCTAAGTGATAATACTGTTTGATAAAAACATCCAGTATCCAAGGGGATAAAATTAAGTAAATTCCCAAAATTGGAATTAAATTTGTACTTGGCGGGCTGGCTAAATAAAGTGATTCTAGATTAAAAAGGCTTTGGATTTTACCTAAAATAAGATTAATAAAATTATAAATGCTTTCAATCGTAAATTGGAGTAGCCAAAAATAGACAATTATAGTAGCCAGCATCATTGACCAAAGTCGGTATTTAGCCGTTTTTTTCATGATGCGCTTTCCCGTATAGCGACCCGCATTACTCCATTGTCGTTCTAAAGATTGCGATAAACTATTGTTTATATCAAAAGATGGCTTGAGAGAATTTAGATTAATTTTGTTCATTACATTAGCAGGGATACTAAGGACATTCGACAGCAAACACTCAGTAAATTTTAGGTTGTCTTCAGTTTGCCCATAATCATCAGCAAAATTGAGATTGCTAAAGTGATTAGTGTTAAATTTTGTGACCAGTTTAGCCGAAAAACACAGTAATTTATTTGACAAATCTTGCTCAATTGACATTATTTTTGACTTGTGATCGAAATCACATACAAAAAATAGAAAGTTTTGCTAGATCAATGGGAATAATAGAAGCGGTATAGCTGAAACTTGGGTGAGAATATGTCAAAACTGACCAACAATATTAATAAATGGATCAAACGGACAGGGAGTAGACTTAATACACTTTGTCGGTCATTGCTGTATTTTCGTCGAAATCAACCACAAGACGTAAAGCGGTTCAAAACCAGCAAACGAAAAAATACTTTACCAAGAATTAATATAAATCTGTTTTTAAGACAAAAATACAGCCGTAGAAAGCGTTTATTGTCAAAAGGCTTTATTTTACCGACGATTACCATGATTATGCTAGTTTTTAGCTTAGTGGCTGGCTCGATTTTGGTCAGAACCTCACAAAATACACAAGCAACGATCGGAAGTCGTCAATCCCAAGTTTCCTATAACCTAGCCACACCAGCCGTTGAACGAGCCAAATCAAAAATCGAATTTCTCTTCAAACGAGATTATCGCTTTCCGAACGGGATACCAACCGAAGAAATGTTAGAGCGCATGATGATCAACAAAAGCAATGATCCAGCCCTAGCAGGATATGAAGAGAATGGCGCATATTTAGATATTTATACTTTACCCAAAGAAACACGTATTGATACGAATGGTGATAATCAGCTAGATAATGCTTGGCTTTATGACACAGACATTGATGGTGATGGAGTTGATGAAACAGTCGTCTACTCTATATTAATGAGAAATAGTCGGCCGATCGGGACTAACAGTTATATCGGTATTGATGGTAAATATTCATATAGCCCAGCCAATTCCAAAAATAAAGTTTATTCGACTACTACACCGCCGACTGATAGCGAAAAAGCCTCCCAACTCATTACAAGAACAGGGCCTTTAACGCTGTTAAATGGCATGAGTCTAGCAAACTGTAGTATTCCAGGGGCGCAGGGAGAAAAAGTAGAAGGATGGTACTCGATTAATACAGCGACAGTCCGAAAAAACTTTCAAGTTAATGCAGTTGTTGTCAAAAAAAATGATGCTGTCCGCACCGTTTCGAGTGTAGAGTTTCAGCAAGACCGTCAAATGGATATGGGCAATAAATGGGGGGTTTGGTTTCGCTATGACCTTGAAGCCTATCCAGGCCCAGCTTTTAACTGGAATGGAGCTATGCACACTGAAGGAAATCTGCTTTGGGGTGATACGGGAGGCGGGACAGGAATTAGTGCTTATTTAATCAGTTCTCCTTTCTCTTGCCTTTACACCGAAGATGCCTCCGAAATTACTCTCGCCCAGTATGAAAACACAAATGGACAGATTACTTTCCAAGGTCAGATGCTCAACGCCAACCCTACACCAGATAATTATAATGGAATTTCCGAAGTTGATCTGTTTCCAGGAGCAGGAATTGCCCCCACTGGCAGTAATAAAGCAGTACACATGAAACAAGACACTGATTCTGTCAAAGATAGTCTTCAAACGGGTTCACCCTATCAGTTTAGTCTTAATCCAATTACTGTTTTTACTGAAGATCGTTCTATTTCTCGTTACACTAGCGATCCAACAAACGCCTCTGTTCGCTCCCCAAACTGGATAGGTAATTCGTCTAATCTTGATCATAGAATGCTTAACAAATTGATCAGAAGACCCTATCTGGATGATACTTATCGCGCTGATGATCGCTGGGGGCCTAAACCCAGTTATACTCATACGATTAAAGTTGGGCCTACTAAATATGGAGAAAAAATTACAGGAGCCTATCTTAATGAATTGACTAGAGAAAACCCCCCCGCCGCTTTTCCCGATGATGTGGGTTTAGATGGTTACTGGGAAAGACGGGCCAGAGTTGAAGGTTTACGGCTGATTGTTGGGCCGCGTTTAGATTTAGGTAATACCTTCGGATGGAAAGGTAATAATGATCCGCTTTATCCACCCAATAACACATCTTTAAAAAATCTGGCTCGGCAACGACGTACCTTGCGCGATAATTTAGCAGCAGTTCAATCGACCCTAATTTATCACTATAACAACAATACAGATTTTCCAGTTGCAACATTAGCGACAACAGTTCATCCTGGAACAACACAAAGCCTCGCTCAGAATACCAATTTTAATCTCTTACCCTATAAGTTTCAAAACGTAAATCTAGCCATTCCAGATCCAGTCGAGAAAGATCATGTCTATACCAACTTTTTGACAGGAGTCGGGACGAATGGCTGGGAATTTAATCCACCAGGTAACGTAACCAATCAAGCAGATTTCGCGGCACTGATTGAAGATAATACTAATCCTCTGAGAATCGCCCTAAACAATCTGGCTCTTTTTGCAGGTGACTCTGATGGCGGGTTTCCTCCTAAAAAAGAAATGGTCAAGAAAATTATTCATCCCCATCCAGACTATATGATGTGGGGCAACTTCTCTCAACTCAGACAAATTTTGCTAAATGCGAATGGGAGTCCGAAAACTACATTAAATTATAGTGATTTGAGTATCGCTGATCGCACCACTGTTCAAACGGCCGCATCAACTATCGGACTTCTGGCTTATAACCTAGATAGTTTGAGAAGAATGAATGAAGCGTTTATCAACAATTCTGGTATGACAGCATTAGGGGAGCAGTTTTGGCAGTTGCTCGATGGTAATTCATCTAATGGGGAAATTAATGATTTAGTCAATCCTCCCGTTCCTTTCCCAACAGGTTACATTCGTGGTGGTGATGGTAATGGCAATGGGATTAAAGATGAACTCGAATTTTATAGTCAATTTACGCCCGAACAATATATTAATGCTTTGCTACAAGCTAATGGTTTAGGTTCGCAAGCCAACAAAGAAGAGCTAATCAATAAAGCCACAATGTTGATCACGTATGCTCAAGTCGAACGCGATCGCCTATTTGGATTTCAACAAGGTGATTCTCCTGTTTTGACCGGCCCTGCTCCAGGCTCAACATGGACTCCAAATACTCTGCTCACCGTTGGAAATGGAAGTAATGAAGGTACGTTTAAACCACCTTGTGATCCTGAAATTTTTAGCGATATGGTCGGTACGAGTAATGGAAAAGAGACTAAAAAAATGGGTATGGCGATGGCACTGTGTTTAGTTAATATGCCGCCGAAATATCCCTCTTTGTACTTTATTTTCCCCAAATATAATCATAATTATCTCGGACTAATGCCTGGCTCAGAGAATGGTTATGGCCCTGGAGATAATCAGCCTGTCAGTGAAGAGTATATCGCGGATACTTATCTAGCATTAGATCGTGACATCAGCGATGTTTTTAAAGTACTTAAACCTGTTTTGATCAACCCTGCACCAATAGTCTCAGATAAGTATAAAGATGATGAAAGCAGTCTAGCTTCTATTGCACTGCAACCCAAAACTTTAGATGACTCTTTATCTGACTGGAAACTACCCAGAATAATCAGTTCCAGCGATCCCACACCGACAGGAAACACGGGTGATCGAGTCAATAACATTGTTTTCACTACAAACAATGTTAACTATGCTCGTATACCCTTCTTAGATAAGGCTTTTTATGATGCTCGGCAGCAGATGGTGGTTCGCGCTCTTGATGTTGACCTGAAAATGTTGAAAGATAATTCACTTGGGACAGACACTTGGCTAACCAAGAGTGGAATTATTTATGCTTTCCGCGAAGATGCCATTCGAGAAGACGACATTGCTAGACCGGCGGGTACAACTTTTACTAATTGTGATACCGAAGCAGAAGTCTTTAACACTAATTGTCGGATGAATGTAAGTGATGCTATACCGCAAGACCCACCCAATAACGGGTTGACTGGAGTAAGCCTCAAACCTGTTGATTACTATCCAGATCCAGACCGTCGTCCCCACAGTTTCCGTCTGATCAATGGCTCAGATATCAGTCGCAGTGGAACGAATATGGGTTTTTCCTTTATTAGTGATAATCCAATTTATATTCAAGGGAATCTTAATCTTCACCAAAATAGTTCAGGACAACTGCTCGAAGAATTTACTCAAAAACTAGATGGTAGTTGGTCAAATTTTTATACTCGAAATACTCTGGATACGAATTTTGCCAGACCTGCATCTGATCGCTGGCGACCTGTTGAAATCTTGGGTGATGCGTTAACGGTTCTTTCTAATAACTTTTGCGATGGTACGATTGAAGATGGCTTTACGAACACGAGTAATACTTGTTTTTCGGGGTCTACCTCCTCCTATCTAAACAGTACTTTAGCCAATGCCAATACGAATACTTGGACGAGAGAAAATCCCAACGACCTAACTTCTCCGATTGCAGTGACTCGCAATGCTGACATTCGCCTGAGTAATGGAAGTGTATTTACTAATTACCGAACTCTTGGCAATGGTAAAACGAGAAATCCTGCCATTAATACTAGCATGAATGCAATTTTTATTAATGGTTTAGTCCCAGCGCGTCGTTTTCAATCTTACGGGGGCTTGCATAACTTCCCGCGCTTTATCGAAGACTGGGATGGCGATGATCTAAATATTACGGGTGCCTTTGTGCAATTAAAATTTAGTACATATGCGACGGCTCCTTGGGATCAGGAAGCCTGGGAACCAGGAGAAAATCCCTCAACAGGTGAAACCATACCCTTTTATGCACCGCCAAATCGCAAATGGGGTTATGACGTAGCCTTGCAGTATAACGCTCCCGGCCCTGTAGCTGCCCGTTTTATTAGTGTCGGCAGTCCTCGCAACGAATTCTATCAGCAACTAGCCGCCGATGATCCCTATACCAAGCAGTTACGCTGTCTGACGGTTAACGGCAAAAAAATCGACCCAAGAGCCACAGATTGTCCTTAAAACAGAAAAATTCCCCCACTTTGGTTGGGGGATTTCCTGCATCAATTTTTTTATTAAGAGTATAAGAGTAACGGATTATGCAACGTCTACATCGGTATCCACCATTATTAAAAACGTCCGAGCAAGGTTTTTCTCTCATTGAAGCAATGGTTGGTTTTACGATCGCCAGTGCTTTACTCGCTGCGTTGGCTCCTTTTTTACTCATGACAGTTAGTACACGTGTACAAAATTATCGAGCCGAACAAGCCATGCAACTAGCCCAAAGCCAAATTAACCGCATTCAAACGTTGATGACTCAAGGAGTTCCCCAAAGCCAAGAACTTGGCAAAATCCCCCCCCCAGCACCAACAGGAGTCAAGGTTGCTCAAATTGGCCCTCCAACCACTTTGGTAACAAATCCAGTTAATTTGGATTCGCCAACAAAAGCCTTAGCCATTGATTACGACAATGACCAAAACCCAGAATTTATCGTGCAAATGTTCCGAGATCAAGGAATGCGGTTTGCTCAAGGAGTTGCTCAAGATCAACTAGCCGTTTTCCAAGTTGGGATTAGGGTATATGCGGGAGCCGCTAAGGATAATGTAGGTTCTTTAGAAACTCAAGCCGCTTCAATTAACTTAAGCCAAGGATTAGGTCAACAAAAAATTAGACCCTTAGCTGTTCTATATACAGAAGTTAGTCGTAGCGATTTACAACTCTCACTTTCTGCATACAAAGATTATCTTAATCAACAACCATAAGGTAAAGACCCATGCTTTTCAACAAACGGTTTAAAAAACGGACTAAAAACATATCTGGTTTTAGCCTGACTGAAATTTTAATTGGACTTGCCATCTCATCAATGTTAATGGCTACATTGATGTACATCATGGTTGATTTAATGAGCAATAGTCAAAACGATCAAGCTCGTAACGCAACTAATGAAGAGATGAAACAATCTTTAAACTATATGGCTCAGGAGTTACGCGAAGCCACTTACGTTTACACAGGTGAAGAGTTAGAGCAGTCTCGCGTCATACAAAATACAACTATACAGCCCGTTAAAAACTTTTTACCCAATTTTGGAGCCAATACTCGTCCGATAGTTGCTTTTTGGAAAGTAGAATCTGTTCCCTACTCTGATACGAGTGCAACCCTACCCAATAGTTGTACTTCTTTTACAGGCTCAAAAGTTGATGAATGTTCGGCTGTGCGAATCGAGCAACGTGCTTATACCCTTGTGGTCTATATCCAATCAACCAATAATACTAATAACAATTGGAAAGGAGATTCTAGGATTTTTCGCTATCAATTGCGTAAATACAGCAATCCGACGAATTTAACTCAAGAAACAGGTTATGTTGATCCAATGATTAACAGTACTTTTCAGCAATGGCCCTATAATCTTAACCTTGTTTCCGCACAAGCATCATTACCCACTACTACCAATAGTAATCTAATTCCCTTAACCGATTTCGCCGCCTCCCCAACTTTTGCCAATTCATCGACAACCACTCTCGATGATCATAACTGCCCCACCACTCAAGAAAACGGTCAATTTCTTTACAAACCATCACCTTACGGAGTCACCCCTACTGGAGGAAGTACAAACTATAAACCCACTAATGCTAAAAGCTTTTTTGCTTGTGTACGTGATGCTAGTGTCAATTCGGCTCAAGGATTTAACCAAGATGTATTTCTTTATTTAAGAGGTAACACTAAAGGTAAACCCAGTGTCGAAAAAGATGAAATGTTAGGAATGCTTCAAGTTCAAGCTATTAGTCGGGGTGTCGTCAGAAAAACCGTTGCAGATTAAAGGAAAAAAATGAAAAAAAATAAGTTTGTACATCAATTTGAGCAAGGAACTAGCTTGATCGAAATATTAGTTGCTGTGATGATCATTGGGATTATGGCAGCCCTCGCATTACCAAATTGGTTTAATTATGTCAATGAACAAAGATTAAATCAAGCGAATGAAGCTACTGAAACGTTACTTAGAACTGCACAAAATCGTGCTAAACAAGAAGCACAAGCTTTTAACGTCGAGTTCCGCATGAGTAATAACATTCCACAGGCAAGTATGTATCGTAATAATGGTAGTGCTACAGACTGTTGGACTTATTTGAATAGTATTGGTAATCAAAGAAGTACACGAGATAATTGCTTAAATCTTGCAGAAGCTAATCGGATCACTTTATCTACTTCTTATGGCAATCGCATTACTTTTACTGATACTGGGAGTATTGCGCCTACTAGCCAATTACAACCTAATGAAAATCTGTCTTTTACCTTAACTGGAATCCCTAATACACCCTATAGATGTATTAGAATTAAAACCTTATTAGGTGCGATAGATAAAGGAAAAGATAGTACGGAATGTCAGTAAACTTAGCCTAAATATTTTGAATTTCATCAATTTAATAGCTTAAGTTCAAATTTTATTAAATGATCTTAATCAATTTCTGCTACAAAATTAAAGCTATAATTTCTGGTAGAAATAATTATTTTTCTATCTAATTTATTAAACATATGCTAATCAGCCAAAATTTAAGTTTAGAAGAATTTCTGAAATTCCCAGAGACTAAACCCGCAAGCGAATACATTAACGGAGAAATCATTCAAAAACCGATGCCACAAGGAAAACACAGTAGATTACAAGGAAAATTAGTGACAAACATT
Source organism: Chroococcus sp. FPU101 (assembly GCF_017312365.1). Taxonomy (GTDB): domain Bacteria; phylum Cyanobacteriota; class Cyanobacteriia; order Cyanobacteriales; family Microcystaceae; genus Chroococcus. The sequence continues at coordinate 297,039 of NZ_BLJI01000001.1, read as the reverse complement.
AATGCAAAAACCGAAATTCCTAAAATAGCCTATGCCTTTCCTGAATTGCGGTGTACTTTTGGAGGGCGTTCAATTGTGCCAGATGTCACGGTATTTGTTTGGGATAGAATTCCTGTTGATGAAGAAGGCAATATTGAGAATACTTTTAGAACTTATCCATATTGGACAATTGAAATCCTTTCTCCTGATCAAAGTATCACTAAAGTCATACGTAATATATTACATTGTCTGGAATATGGAACTCGTTTGGGATGGTTAATCGATCCTGAACAAAAATCAGTAATTACTTTTCCTGCTCAACAACAACCGCAATTTTTAGACAGTCCTGAACAAGTTTTACCCGTTTTAGATTTAATTCCTGACTTAGAAATAACAATTAATGACTTATTTAGTTGGCTCAAATTATAGTTAAATTCTACTTCTTTTGTGACTGCGATAATAACTAACAGCAATGGTCACAACAGTAATAGGAATAACAAAAAAGGTCATGACTTGACTAAACATAGGAAGTTGCTCGTGATTAGTCGATTGCAAAATTAAGTAGGCAGTATAAACGCAATAGTAAAATAAAAATAAAATTCCTTCCCAACGAGAAATAGACTGACCCGATGAGAAAATGGGTAAACAAGCGATCGCCACAGCAATCATTACAGGGATATCAAACCTTAAAGCCGCCTCCGATACATTAACTCCATTCGCTGAAACCGCAGCCGACAAACCCAAAACCGCCAAAATATTAAAAATATTACTACCAACCACATTACCGACAGCAATATCCTGTTCCCCTTTCCTACTTGCCACCACTGAACTCGCTAACTCAGGTAAAGACGTTCCCGCAGCAACAATCGTTAAACCAATCACCAAATCACTAACCCCTAAAACTTGAGCAATTTGGATCGAACTATCAATAAGAAAGTCGGAACCTAAAACCAATAAAACTAAACCGACTAAAATCAAACCCACATTAATCATTAGTTGTTTGGGTGTGAGTCGTTGTCTAGCATTTCCATTTTCTACATCTCTCAAAGCACTTGCGACAGCTTGTCTGCGTCCTTCATAAATCTGGAAAGCCGTATAAAGCACCGCTAAAATAAATAAAATAATTCCATCAACGCGGCTAATTTTACCATCGGCACCAAACACCAAAGCCAAAACTGATACCCCAACCATAATCGGCACATCAAGCCGAATTAACTGATTAGCGACCATCATCGGGGCAATCAAAGCCGTTATCCCTAAAATTGCTAAAACATTAAAAATATTACTGCCGACTACATTTCCTAATGCAATATCCGCATTACCCTCTAAACCCGATTGAATACTCACAGCCATTTCTGGGGAACTGGTGCCATAAGCAACGATCGTTAGTCCGACAATTAAAGGCGCAATTCCCATACGAGTCGCTACATCTGACGCGCCACGAACTAAAAGCTCTGCCCCCACTACCAGTAAAACCAGACCCGCTAAAAGTAGAAGAAGTACAGTAATGCTCATAGAGAGGAAAATAGGATAATTCACCTTTCTAAGCTTACCTTGAATTAAGCATATTTTTAATCGCTTGGGTGAGTAAGAATTAAATTAATCCGATAAACGTTGATCGCGAACATCATGCAACTTTCCTTTCTCGGTGTATATTTAATGGTGGCTGCGTATAAAAAATGAAGTAACGGTGAAATATTTTTTCTTGTCAGAAGGCTGGATTGTTGGACGTGTTTGGGAGTTTGGCGGACTATGGGATACCAACGCATGGCGACGTCAACCAAAAATTCAGCGTTTAAAATTAGGCATTGTAGAACGTGAGGAAATTCTCTGGCTATACGAAGTTGAGGAAGCAGTACTCATGTTAGAAGTCAAACCAGGGAATCAAGTAGCCGATTCAGTTCCCACCATCGGCCAAGTTGTTCTAAGAAGGCTGATGAGTGCTGATCAAGTGATTGAACGCTTAAGAGATGCCGATCAAGTGATGAAAAATGATACTGACCCAATTATCTCAGGTGGCACACCTTGAAATCCGCTCTAATATATAGTTACACTTCTTTAAATAAATTTCCTTTTCAAGAGATAATGTAAAGTGATTAAGTCTTTTCTCTCATGGTGGGATGAGTTAATCTTAATTACTTATCACTTCTGCGTTCAAAAGCGTCTAAATTAGATCTTGATTGTCACTTAGGAGGAGCGTAGTCAATGGGACTACCTTGGTATCGAGTTCACACAGTTGTTCTGAATGACCCAGGACGGCTCATCTCTGTTCACCTAATGCACACCGCTTTAGTAGCAGGTTGGGCTGGTTCGATGGCTCTTTATGAGCTGCTATTTTTGATCCGAGTGATCCAGTATTAAACCCCATGTGGCGGCAAGGAATGTTCGTGCTGCCCTTTATGGCTCGTCTCGGAGTGACGGGTTCTTGGGGTGGCTGGAGTGTCACAGGTGAAAATAACGTTGACCCCGGTTTTTGGTCTTTTGAGGGCGTTGCTGCTGCTCACATTGTTTTATCTGGTTTATTATTCCTAGCGGCCGTTTGGCACTGGGTTTATTGGGATTTGGAACTTTTTACCGATCCCCGTACTGGCGAACCTGCTTTAGATTTACCCAAAATGTTTGGGATTCACCTGTTCTTATCTGGTCTACTTTGCTTCGGTTTCGGTGCTTTCCACTTAACCGGACTTTGGGGGCCTGGGATGTGGGTTTCTGATCCCTATGGTTTAACGGGCCATGTTGAAGCAGTGGCACCATCATGGGGGCCAGAAGGCTTTGATCCCTTTAATCCAGGTGGGGTGGTCGCACACCACATCGCGGCGGGAATTGTTGGAATTATCGCGGGTTTATTCCATTTAACGGTTAGACCTCCCGAACGGCTTTATAAAGCTTTAAGAATGGGTAATATTGAAACCGTTTTATCGAGTAGTATTGCGGCTGTGTTCTTTGCGGCTTTTGTTGTTGCTGGCACCATGTGGTATGGCAACGCAACGACTCCTATCGAACTCTTTGGCCCGACCCGTTATCAGTGGGATAGTGGTTACTTCCAACAAGAGATTCAACGTCGTGTTGATGCCAATGTTGCTGCTGGCAATAGCGTCGCCCAAGCTTGGGAAAAAATTCCAGAAAAGCTTGCTTTCTTTGATTATGTTGGTAATAGCCCCGCTAAAGGTGGTTTATTCCGCGTTGGCATGATGGATAGCGGTGACGGAATCGCTAAATCTTGGTTAGGACACCCCATCTTTAAGGATAAAGAAGGGCGTGAATTATCCGTACGTCGGATGCCGAACTTCTTTGAAACTTTCCCCGTTGTTCTCACTGATGCTGAAGGTGTTGTCCGTGCGGATGTTCCCTTCCGTCGTGCTGAATCTAAACTCAGCTTTGAGCAAACTGGTTTATCTGCAACCTTCTACGGTGGTCAGTTAGATGGCCAAACCTTTACTGAACCTGGTGCAGTTAAACAAATTGCTCGTCGCGCTCAGTTGGGCGAAGCGTTTGATTTTGACCGTGAAACCCTCAAATCTGATGGGGTATTCCGTACCAGTCCTCGCGGTTGGTTTACGTTTGGTCATGCTTGTTTTGCTCTGTTGTTCTTCTTTGGTCATATTTGGCATGGTTCACGTACTCTGTACCGTGACGTATTTGCTGGTATCGATCCCGAACTTGGCGAACAAATTGAGTTTGGTTTATTCCAAAAATTAGGTGACGTAACCACACGTAAAGAAGGCTAATTTAAGCTAATAAATACGTCTTGAGCGAGAGATATACTCTCGCTTTTTATTGAGAAAATCTGCCCAAAGCTAGAGGATTTTACCCACTTTTTAAGCGTTATTATTTAGGTAAGCAGTAACAAAATTGACTTTATAAGAAAGATAGTTACGTTATGCTTTAACCATTATTTTGAAATAAAAGCTGGAGACTTATGTCAGATTCAAGTACACAGATTTGTCCAGTATGTGGTGTCAAGATTCAAAAAATGATAGGTAGCGATCGCGTTGTTTTTGCACACGGGCCAGCTGGAACTCGCGCTAAACTTTGGGCCAGAGTTTGTAAATTTGTTGATAATTCTCAATGTATTAATCAAGATGAAAAAGCGATCGGGGCTGTTACCACTACGGATTACTATAAACCGCTTGCATAAAATTTTTAGGTGAGCAGTCGCATTGCTCACCCGATCGCTTAAGGATTAATAACTCCTAAAACAGTCATCACTAAATTATTCTGACCATCATTAATCACTTCGTGTATTTCTTTCGGCTCAACGACGACACAAGTTCCTTGCGTTAAAGGATAATCTTCACCGTTAATCCGAATTGTTCCATCTCCAGATTCAATATAAAATACTTCATACATCGTTTCATGAGCATGAGCGAGAGCAACTTGACCTGGTGTAAAAACTGCTTGTGAAAAATTAGTTATATTTGGTAATTCATGTGGGGTTAACATTACCCTTTTTTTAATTTCAGGGTTATGTGAGACTGATTGTTCTGGAAGTTCATTTAATGTCGTCAGTTTCATAGAATTCTAGCTTCTAAATAATCTTGTATAAAGTGTTTCGTGTTGCATACTGGCTAAAGATAATCCCCATCCCCAACCTCTTAAATCTTCGTCTTTTAATTCTAAAATCTCTTGTGAAACTTGAATTAAAGTGTCTTGTATATATATTAAGATTTTCTGTCCATCAGTCTGTCCTAAAGGAATTAAACGGAGTCCTGCATTTACTAAATTACTTGACCAACTTTGTAAGTACCCTAATAATAATTCTTGACGCGAAATGTTCCAGATTGCTCCCGCAATTCCAAAAACAACAGCATAATTACAGTTAGGATAAAGTTTTATTGAAATGGGTTTAATTTCGGGTTGCAATTCATTAAATAATTTGAGTAAAGATTGACCCATCTGCCAACTTTGATTTCTTAATTCTTGAGTTTCTCTAGTCGCTGATAGCCATTGATTCCATTTTATTAAACTCTCTAGCTCATTGTTTATAAAATAGTCATATGCGCGTAGCATTACGGCTGATTCTACTCTGATTGACCCATATTTTAATGACTGAATAAGCCAGTTTTGTAAGGTTTCTTTATGAATAATGATTTGTTGAGTGACTAGCGTTTCTAGTCCTTCTGAATAACTATATGCTCCAACTGGTAAAGTAGGGCTAGTTAACTGAAGTAAATAAAGTAATTGTTTAGAACTCATTAACGTTTATGATTTAATCGGTAGGGGTTTATAACATTGAAAATGTTGATAACCATAACCGTTGATATACTTTTTGTTCTCTAAGTTTTCTTCACAGCCTTGTAACTGTAATTTTCCTTCAAAGTTATCTCTAAATTTATCAGTACAGTTAATCGCCCAAACGTCCACAGAAAAATTAATTTTACTCAATAAATTTTGTAGATTAGATTGTACTTTATTTAAAGAATCATCAGGCATTAAATAAAAAGAAATTTTTTCAGTCATCGAAGCTTTTTCTAATTCTCTAGCAATACCCATCATTTCACCAACTTGTACTAAACTTCTATAAGGAGTTGCAATTAAAATCGGTTCTGAAGAATTTTGCTGCATAACTTCAACAAATTGATTAGGTAGATAATATTTACGGTATCCTAAATTGTAACTAACTGTTAATGAGCTTAAAAAACCCATTATTAAAATAATAATAACCGCCTGTCTTCCTGTTTTAATCTGTAAAAAATTCTTTTTAATTATATTTTTTTTCCATAAGATGGCTAAAATAACACCCATTAAAGCTATGACCGCAGGAAAATAAGTAAAATTATAGCGGGCGGCTTTAGTAATATCAAGAGTGAGAACATAGGTAATAAATAAAAATAGAAAATTAGCACTAATAAAAAATCCACCCAAACCCACTAAACCCAATCTATAATCAGTCTGCCATGCTTTTTTAAAAATTTGAATAAAAAGCGGAATTGCCCAAATAAAAAATATGAGCATTCCCAAAGCAGATAGAATAACAATTACTAAAGAATTCGCTTCAATTGGCAAAAGTGAAATCATAACAATCCAACCGACAATTAATTGAACAATTGGACTAATAAAACTTAAAAAATCAGTTACATAATGAACTAACCAATAAATCATACCTTTACCATAATCTCTAGGAACAACTGTCAAAAACCAAACCGCGGCCGTCGAGAGTGTACCTAAGCCAACAATTCCAACTCGTAGCCAATTATTGAAATAAAAATTTTTGCTTTTAATTTGATAAACTAAAAAACCAAATAGGGTTAATAAGATAGCACCTAATGTAATACTAAAAAAGTAATGTGTAGCTAAACCTAAACTATTAATAATAATCCAGCCCATTACTAAACCAATAGCTATTAATCTTCGCTCGTATAAATGCCATATTGCACTGATTAAACAACAAAGAGTAGCAATAACAAATAAAACACCTAGTGTATAATGTCGGGCTTCTTGTGCTAGATAAATTCCATAAGGTGATACAGTCATCATTGCTGCTGAAAATTGACCTGCTAGTGCTGAACGAAAGGCAATTTTACCCAATAAATAACTCAAAGGAATAGCTAAAACTCCAAACAAAGCAGGAAGCGACCGCATAGCAAATAAAGAAACATATTCCCCATCTGTCGGAAACAATTTTACCCACCAATGACATAAGATAAAATATAAAGGCGGATGATTATCTTCTTTAACAATCAAAGAAATAACATCATTAATCGTAGCGTTTGAATTGATTTTCAGAGGTTGTAAAAGAGTTTCAACTGAAAAGAGTTGATTGATAGGAACCGATTTAAAATCATTGCCTAAACTGAAAACCATCGTAGCAAATTCGTCTGTCCAAGGAGGTTTTGCGGTTAGTTGCGTAAATCGAATGATGAAGCCAATAATCATCCAAATACCGACTAAGATTAAAATCTGTTTTCTGCTAAAGTTAGATTTATCAAATTCAAAACGTAGCAAACTTTTCTCCTTAAATTTTGTGACAACATCATCAACTAAAGTATACAATTATAAAAACTTTTGAGAATGTCTCAAATAATTTCCCTAACTTTAACACCACAATACACTTTACTAAAAAAAACGATGAAGGAAAAAGTAGTTAGACATTTATGGCTTTTGCCAAGCATTTTCATCTGTTTGGCGTTAGATGTGATGACCCCTGTACTAGCTAACGAAGAACAAGTACAAGATGCTGATCCTACAATAGTAGCGGGTTGCGCTTTTTTAGGCAGTGTCGAGGGGGGTTCTTTTTGGGGAGGCGGTTTATTTGCTGAACATGGTCGGAATTCTGCTAAAAAAGATGCTAGAGGGGATGCGGCGAAATTAGGTGCTACTCATATTGTCTGGGATGTATAGACGGAGGGGGTTACGGTAGAACAGGATCAGCGAGTGCTAGGGCTTATGATTGTAACAAAAGACAAGAAACAGTATCAACTAATTCTGCTTCCGCCACACCTGCGATGATTTCCATTTGTGCAGGTACGCCCGTACCAGAAGGTTATCTGAAAATGAATGATGAATAGAGTCCGAATCGTTGCGGAAATCCGACGACACTCAGTTACAATGTTTGGAGTTTGGTTAAGTATGTGGATGTTTCTCCAGGCAAGACGATAGAAGTGTGTGCCGATGCGCCGACTCCAGAGGGTTTTGTCATTACTGATACGCAATGGAACCCGACACGCTGCGGTTATCCCAAAAATAAAGCGGATAATGTTAAGGTCATTCAAAGAATTCCTTAAACAAGAACTGACCTGCTAATCTAGATAAGGGAATCAATAAAGGTTAACAATTGTGGCGTTTAAGATTGGATTACTGGGTTTAGGAACCGTCGGAACTGGAGTCGCTAAGATTTTACTCGATCCAGTGGGCCGAAATCCACTTGTTAAAGAGATTAACATTCATCGGGTAGGAGTTAAATCGCTTGCTAAAACCCGTGACGTTCCTTTATCATCTGACTTATTCACCACTACTCTAGAAGAAATTGTCACCGATCCAGAGATTGATATTGTTGTAGAATTACTCGGTGGATTGGAACCATCACGAACCCTAATTTTAAAAGCCATTCAGAACGGAAAACACATCGTTACCGCCAATAAAGCCGTTATAGCACGTTATGGTGAAGAAATTTATACGGCAGCCAATGAAGCGGGTGTTTATGTGTTATTGGAAGGAGCAGTGGGTGGCGGTATTCCCGTGATTAAACCCCTAAAACAGTCCCTTGGCGCAAACCGCATTAATAGTATTATCGGCATCGTCAACGGAACAACTAACTATATTCTGACCCAAATGACTCAAAATTCGGCGAATTTTGACGAGGTTTTAGCCGAAGCGCAACAATTAGGTTATGCTGAAGCTGATCCGACTGCGGATGTAGATGGACTCGATGCAGCAGATAAAATTGCTATTCTCGCGTCATTGGGATTTGGTGGACGTGTTAAGCGCGAAGATGTTTACTGTGAAGGCATCTCTTCAGTAAGTGCAGTTGATATTAACTATGCCGATCGCTTAGGCTTTAATATTAAGTTACTTGCTATTGCCAGAGGTTCTCAAGGTGACGCATCAGATACCCTAGAATTGAGAGTACATCCGACATTCGTGCCAAAAACACACCCATTAGCCAGTATTAACGGGGTGTATAATGCGATTTTAGTAGAAGGCGAACCCCTTGGACAAGTCATGTTTTTTGGTCGTGGGGCAGGTGAAGGCCCGACGGCAAGTGCTGTGGTTTCTGATATTATGAATATTGCGGCAATCCTCGAAAGTGGTGGCAATGGTAAAATTTTAGATCCGCTTTTGACCTGTACCCATCAACATTATTGTAAATTGACCCCTATTGAAGCACTTCAGACCCGTTTTTATGCTCGTTTCTTGTGTCAAGATGTTCCTGGGGTAATTGGACATTTAGGCACGAGTTTCGGGAAACATCATGTTAGTCTAGAATCGGTTGTACAAGTTGGTTTTCAAGATAATTTAGCTGAAATTGTCGTGGTGACCCATAATGTTAAAGAAGGCAATTTCCGTCAAGCCCTCATGGAAATTAAAAGTTTAGAGGCGATTCATAGTATTCCCAGTATTTTGAGAGTGCTTTAAGAACGCATGATGAAGGGTTTAAAAGTATTGCGACGCGGATGTCTAGTCGGGCTGTTCTTAATGAGTATAGCTCAATCAGGTTTAGCACAGTCGGGCTTTCCTCAGCCTCAAATAAAACCAAATAGACCTCTTTGTCCATCTCCTGTTCTTTCTCGTCTCAAACGACACAAAATTATAGCGGGTGAAACAGTACAAAGTATCGCGCAACAATACAATCTTTTACCTGAAACCTTATTACGACTTAATCCGATTCTGAAACAAAAAACAGTACCCGTCGGAAAAGAAATTCTGATTCCTCCATTTAATGGTATTCGCATACAAGCCCCAAAAGGCGCAACTTGGAGGGATATTGGAGAAGCCTATGGAATTAGTTCAGATGTATTGTTTGAACTGAATGGCTGTGCTAAAACACCGAATATTGTGTTTATTCCAGGGACAAATTGGAGTAGTAGCAGCAAAAAAGATTATTTGGGATTGAGTGGCTATCCTTTGCCGTTTGTGGCACCGATTGGCTTAAAATACGGTTGGCAACCGAGTCCAATTGGGCAACAACGTTTATTTCACAGTGGTGTGGATTTATTAGCGGATGTAGGTACACCTGTTCTAGCCGCTGAAGGCGGAGAGGTGGTCTTTGTTGGGCAAGAAGGGGCTTATGGTATTCTCATTGTGATTAATCATCCAAGCGATCGTCAAACCCGTTATGCTCATTTAAGTAAAGTCAACGTTAAAATGGGTCAATTTGTGCAAACAGGCGATGTAATTGGTGCAGTGGGAACAACAGGTGAACCTGATATTTCATCTCCTCATCTCCATTTTGAAGTTCGTACTAAATTATCGGTTGGTTGGGTTGCTCAAGATGCCGAAATTCATTTTCTTTCCCAACCCAAATCAAAATAAAGCAAGAATTTCATCAGAATTTCATAGGATTGTCACAAGCATCTGATTAAATGATGTAAACTCATTCGGTACACCGCCCTTCGGATTAATTAGCGATTTGACTTCTCTAAAAAAGCCAAGGTCTGGTATGATATAATGCTGGTCATGAAAAATGGTATCAATTTATACCATGTTTTATGGAATCACCTAACAGTAGGAAGGTAAATCAACCGAATTACTTTAGATTAAAATTCACATCGTCAAGTTAGACAATTTGTCAGGAAGATCACATGGAGGCTCAACAAGAACAATTACTGCTGCAATTTCTAAACCGTGAGATGGATATCCCTTCCCCGTCTCTAGAACGCGCTGTACGTCAATGTGATGCGGCGGCAGGTTCATTACCGATCATCTTGTGGCAGTATGGATTTATTAATATTCATCAGTTACAGCAGGTTTTTGAGTGGCTAGAAACCAACTAGCAGCAATTATTGAAAAAGCTCTGCTTATTTTCTTAATATTTTAACCAAGCTGATAAATCTCGATTAATCAAATCTTGTAATTTTAAAATATCATCTCGATAGTAATTTACTAAAAGTTTTCGGTCTTCAGCACTTAAAGGAACTTGCTTTTTATCTATGGAATTAACTTCTAGTAGCTGATTCCGAATATTTTGTCTGATTTCAAGTGGTAAAAACATTTTTAGGGTATTCGCTGCGGCTGTTCTAATTGGATTATCAGTTCGCAATAGATTATTAACAGCTTGATTTTTAGGAAGTTTACCTTGTTGCGCTTTGTAAGACATATCAGGATAGAAGGTAGGATCTACCCCTAAAAATTCATACATACCTTGCATAAATTGAATCGGAGCCTGACATAAATCTTCATATAAGTAAACTTTAACTTGTTCTGAGCCAAATTTGTCAATAAAGTGTTTTAGAGGTTGGTAATATAGACCTTTTAAAAGAGTATAAGATGTCTGGGAGCTAGTTTTAAGCTGTTCTACTAAAGTTTTACCACCATATTTAGCATCTCGGATGTGCATCAGATAATCAGAATATGCTCTTTCTGATGGATCTCGAATAATTGCTATTAATTTGGCATTAGGTAAATGTTGGTGAATTAACTCCAAAGAACTTTGATAATGAAATAGGTAATTAGGAGAAGCTTCACCAATGGCAATTTCATCCTGAACACCTTCAAACAATTGGGTATACTGCTCAAAAGTGGTTATTCTTTTATGCTGGCTTGAAGTTTCATTCAATTGACTATCCTTCGATATATTTGTCCAAAAGTTTGTTTCTTTAATTGGACTCATATAAACTTGAGGATGCTGTCTAAGATAGCCATAAATAGAACTTGTTCCAGCTTTTTGAACACCAATAATTAGAAAATTTGGGAGTTTCATTGCTATCGATTTTATAGATGAAGACGACTAGCCATGAATGTTAACATAATGCTTTCTAAAATTGATTGGTGATTCAAATCAAATTTAAATACATTTAAAAATGTTTTTAAAATCAAAAAAATTAGATTCGTGATAAAGCAGTTATTTTTGCAAGTTTATCTTTTTCTAATCCCTCTAAATCCTCTTGATGCAACCATCCTTCTTTGAGTAAGTCAGCGAAAACGAAAAGAAGCACAGAATAGCGAAAATCATATTTACCATCGATTTGATGTCTTCTCGCGCTTAAGAAGTCGTGTAAATTCCAGACATCATCAATTTTTTTGATGGCATGGCTTTGTACTTGAACATATTCGATTAAAGTCATTAGTTCACGCTCATAAGCTCTATTAAAAGCTTGATGTGCTATTTCTTTTTCCGTTTCTGACCAGATTAGTTCGCTCACTTGCATGGTTATAAATAGTTATATTAAGCTTAAACTTTGTTTATCTTAGCATAACTTAACAAATTACTCATAATTTTTCTCATCATAAATAATGAAGGGTTTGGAAACCAAACCCCTACTGGCAAATCAATGATTAAGGGTTTGGCAATCAAACCCCTACCAGTTTTTAACGAACAAAGTTTAATAATTCTTTAGGAGAAGCCAGTAAATCGATGGCGACAAAGAAAATTTTACCTTCGGGATTGAGTAAAAATCTCCAAGCCATATTCATTCCAACACCTGCACCAAACCAAGGCGTTTGGACTTTACCCGTGACTTTGATTTGAGTAAAGCCATCTTGTGCGGGTTCAGAAACTCCTTTCTCTGGCAATAATTTAAGATTTTGACATTCTTCTTTAAAAAAGCGCATTACAGCATCTTTCCCAACAATCGGTCTTTGGAAGGGAGGTTGTAACGCTCCATCGGGTGTAAATAGATTAATGAGTGCGTCAAAGTCGTTAGCGTTTAAGTTATCCATATAACTTAAAATGGTAGGATTAGTAAGACCTTCGATCGTGACTTTGGTACGCTGTGACATATCTTGGGGAGGTGCAACAGGCTCGGCGACTCTGGTGTAGTTACCCATTTTACTTGTATCAAAGCCCATATCAACGACACAATTGCGTAGAACAGTGATTTGCTGACCTGATTCAAGTTTTTTAATCGCTTCAAGAACGGCAGAAGCATTAGCGGAAAGCTGATAACCTTTAGGAATAGGGGCAACGCTACCATCTTCCATCCATTGTCCTAGCTGATACCAAAAACCCAGTTTAATATTCGCTGACCAAGTAGCATAGGTTCTACAGATGGGGGTATCTGCACGGTTGGTGAGATCACACATCACCTGCGATTGTTGCAGAGGTGTCATGGCACGGACTTCATTCATGGTTTGTTCTGCAAATACCATACTAGCAGCACCAGGAGCCGCGATCGTAATCGTTTTACCCATTTCTAGATAGGCAAACCAAATTAAGGCCAATTGGTCTTCTGCACTAAGCTGACTGAAACGGGCGATGGTTGCAGGCACGGCATCTGCGGATAATGTATTCGGAAAGATGTTACGAGCCGAATCAATCGTAAATGGCATAAATGAACCTTTGTAAACTTTAGTTACAGAATATCATGTTTTGTAAAGAAATGGGATATGCTGAAAGATTTTGTTTTTGCACTTCTAGTATAATTTTTTTAAATGAGAATTTTTAGATAGCCTATTCTCAATGGCTTTGACAAGTTTTTCATTTGTCCAATTTGCGTAAAGATAGGCTGCGATCGCGCATCCCCCTGCTCCTACCCCTTCCTTTACAAATCCGCGCTCATATGCTAATAGCTGAGGGTAATTTGATTGAGCAAAATTCAGTTGTGTAGCGAGTAAAGGAACTGTTTTCAGTTGTTCGGCTAAACCGACTGTATCACCAGTGGGGTCTTCTGCGACCCATCGTGTTGTGCCTACTACAATATTTTCCCAGTTCACAGGATAATTAAGAGCTTGTATCAACGCATAAACAGCGAGCATTTGGGTACCACCCGCTAAGAGAACACCGACTGACTGACTTGCTGTCATAGCCATTCCAGCCGCGACAACTTGCATCGGATCACCGACAGATGCTACTAATTCGAGAGGATGAGAAAATTTTGCTTTCTGTAACCCTTTTTGGACAATTAACCATTTTTGCTGATGATTACATTGTGGATGACTACTATTGACTTTTCCGTGTGCTGCAATTCCTAACCCCGTGAGGAGACTTAAAGCAGTCGTCGTTCCCCCAACCACACATTCACCAATGATTAAATAACTGTTTTTTGCATTTTGGGCTAATTTTTCACCCCATTCCTTTCCCTGACTAAAAAGATGTTCGACGATATTTAAAGGTAAAGCTTGCCCTGTCGATAAGCAACGCGCCGCTATTCCCTGTAAATCGATATGGGGAACAGCAGGAGGGATAAATAAACCAGAATTAAATAAATATACAGGAATATTGAATGATTCAATAACTGCACGAGAAATATAAACAGGAGATGCACCCACCGTCAGAGGAGGTAATGGGTAAGTTGGGTGAGGTTGGGTACCATTAATTAGGAATTCTGCATCAGCTAATGCAGTATACTTGCGATCGTCTGGTGTAGCACCCGCAGCCGAAATACCAGCAATCAAACCCGTTTCCGTAAAGCCCAAAATACAAGCAAATATCGGTAAACACCCTTGATATCGTTTTAACCAAGCTTGTCCAGTTGGAAACTGCGTATAAACTTCAATCATGAATTAAATTCATCTAAAACCCCAAGAGACGCCCGCTTACAAGGAAGAGAAGCGGTGGGAGGAATGGGAGTGAGTCGAGCGTGCAAGAGTGCTACCCTTGCGAACAATTTTAACTTTTGAAACATATTTTTCAGGTTGAATTTACTAGAATGTGAGAGTTGTTGAATCAAGTGTTGTAAATGACTGAACGCGCCTATAAACACAGGTTTTACCCAACGCCCGAACAAGAAGAACTCTTGACAAGGACAATGGGGTGTGTTCGTTTGGTTTACAACAAGGCTTTGGCGGCTCGTACCGAGGGGTGGTATCAGCGATAAGAGAGAGTAGGGTATAGCGAAACCTCCTCGATGTTGACTCTTTGGAAAAAAGAGCCTGAGCTTTCTTTTTTGAACGAGGTTAGTTGTGTGCCACTTCAGCAAACGTTGCGCCATTTGAGCAAAGCGTTTGAAAACTTCTGGGCTAAACGAGCTAAATATCCCAATTTTAAAAAGAAAAGAAATGGGGGAAATGCTGAGTTTACCCGTTCGGCTTTTAAATTGAATATCAGAGAGTGGGAATGTCCAGAATGCAGGACAATCCACGACCGAGATATCAATGCCAGCCGTAAGATTTTGGCCGTAGGGCTTGCGGTGACAGTCTGTGGAGCGAACATAAGACCTGATAGACATAGCTCTAAAGGGCAGTTGCAAAAAACCCGTAAGGGAAGGAAACAGAAACCCAAATAGTGATGTTTGGGAATCCCCCGCTATAGCGCAAGGTAACGAGTGTTTAGCGGCGGGAGGATGTCAATCATAATCTAACAAAGCTTGTACCCATTGAGGAGGGCGAGGTATCGGATTTCCTAAACGGTCTAGTACCAATAATGCCACCAAGTGAACGGTAAATAAATACAATAAACTATTTAAGAAAATCGTACTAACCGCTAACACTTGAATCAGTTCAAAACTTGGTATAGCCAGCAAACCTAACTTTAGAAAAATCCATTCCGCTAATTCTGTGATTTGTGTAATCACGAATGTCCAGAGATCCTCGCCTAAAAGGATGGAAAATAACCAAAATCGGAAGAATAAGCCAAAAGCACCTAAGATAGCCCCTGTAAGAATCGAAAATAACCAAGGTGCGCCCCGTCGCCAACATACCCCTAATTGAACACCCATTAAACCATAGGGCATCAAAAAAACAATGCTACGAGTCGGCCCCATTAATACAGATAATAACAGTCCAGAAACGATCGCACTCATCCAAGATGCACGATTTCCCCAACGTAGATATACTAAAGCAATGGGTATCGGAAAGAAAATCCGCAATAGTGGCCCAATAGGAAAATAATAATTAATTAACCAAATAAGACTAGCCGTACTCGCTAAAAAAGCCGTTTCGACCATCACGAGGGTTGTTGTTCTTCGTGGTGAAACTTTTTGTGGAGGTTGTTTAGGAGAGATAGAAGTCATTGGGGAGGATGTTTCATCTTCTCCTGCATCAACCCAATTAGAATCATCTTTAGAGAAAGAGCGAGCATCAATAGGGTCATTCATCAAAAGATTTGTTCAAAAATCAGAAAGTTTGATCTTAACAGTTTTTTGTAGTTCTCTAGACAATAACGCGCTCTAGAGCAATCATATCTGGGATACAAAGAATATCTTGAGTTCGACTAATCAATTCTTTTCGTTCCAGTTTAGTCAATGACCTTGTAACGGTTTCTCGCGCTAACCCACTAATACTACTAAGTTCTCGATGGGGTAAGTTCGGAATTTCTAGACCTTTGATTCCTTTTTTGCCTTGTCCCTCTGCTAAGAATAACAAAGTGTCTACCACCCTTGATAAACTGTCTGCTTCTCGTAAACGTAAGCGACGGTTTAACTGACGTAACCGTTTAGCCATCAGTTGTGCCAAACGGATACCCGCTAGAGGTTCGATATTTAAAAAATTGACAAAATCTTGTGCAGGAATACTACTAATTGTCGTTGTAGTTAGAGTAATAGCATCGGTTGAACGAGGAACTTCTTCAAGTGCGGCCATTTCGCCGATAATTTCCCCTTTACCGACAATATTTAGGGTTACTTCTTTTCCATCAACATTATGAGTCCGAATTTTGACCCATCCTTCAACAATAAAATATACTGAACCACCCCAGTCATTTTCGAGTAGGATGACTCGGTTAGCGGGATGAGAACGAGAGACCGCATTAGTAGTAACTTGACTTAAAATTTCTTCAGATAAGCCTTTAAACAAAGGCGTAGCGTCAATTAACTCTTGTATTTCTTGTTCTTTATTGTGGGATTCGTACAAATGTTTCATAAACTTAGCAAGAGATGGGGGATGCTTTGGCTAGGATAATTAAGACCATCTCTATCGTTAGAATACACAGTTAGCCGAGGAAAATTAACATAAAGCTCTAGAGAAATTTACGCAAATTCACGAATTAAAGACGCTAGGGTTTAGTTTTAAAAACCTCAAAGGGCAATACTCGCATTTCAAGAGTAACAGGTTTCTTGTTTTGTTCCGTTAAAAATTTTTCTAATTGCGTCACATCTCCTTTAGAGATAGCATCTTTTGGAGCAGTAACGCTTAAGGAAACTGAAATATTGTCTTTTTGTTGATCTACATAAATATCTTGAGCATCAATTTGAGTCACCCAAACTTTCTCCTGAGCGTAAACTGTAGCAAATTGATTGATTTGTTGAAAAACTTTGTTAGTTAATAAAAATTCCTGCAAGCGATAGTTTAAAGGTAGAGATACAAGGATAGCGGTAATTAAGGTAATCAACAATCCCAGAAGAGATTTGCGTAAAACACCATATTTTTCTAAAACAAAAATAGTACCAGCAGAGAGAATAATGCCCGCTAAGTTAGTTAAAAAAAGTAAAAAAGCTCCTGTTGGAATATCTAAACTATCATTTAAGCGGCGATTTAAAGTAATATCAACAATTGCATTATTTCCTAATGCTAAACCAATCCCAACAACACACAAAGGTGGTACTAAAGCTACTGCGATCGCAACACCAGGTAAAGCATTAGAAATGTTACGATTAGAAAGGGCTAATCCTGCTGCCGAGCCTGAAGCAATAGCAACTCCTAAGTCGATTAGGTTAGGGGCAGTTCGTCCAACAATTTCTGAACCAACTACTTTTGATCCGACTAATTCACTCAGTAAATAAGCGAGCAAAATAACGACAACTATTCCAGTCGAAAGTGTAAAGAGAGACTGTTTAAGTAAATTTTTCTTACCTGTAATAATCCCATAGGCTAAACTAACAATAGGATTCATTAAAGGTGCAACAATCATTGCACCAATGATCGTAGCTGCATTATTTCCCAAAAGCCCAAAAGTTGCAATAGTAGTAGCTAAAGCTAATAGAGAATAAAAACTTACTGAAGCTAATGAGTTTTCTTCTAAAACATGAGCTAATTCACCAGCAGATAAAAGTTGATTGTTTATTTTTTGTGTCTGTTCGATCATGTTACATATTATAATATTAAACAAAAGACTGATTATTTATATTCTAACTTCGCTCATCAAATTTTAAGAGCTTTTATTTTAAAGAATTGTTTCGCTAGAATTTTTAATCTAAGTTAAAAGAATAAAATATTAATATAATAAAAAAATAAAATAAAGAAACTGCATCCACAAATCTAGACTTGTGGCTAATTTTTCTTGTCCTGATTCACTAAAATTGAGACTGATAACCGTCTGTCCTAAAGCAAAACAAATCATTAGCATTGAAGCAATAACAAACTTATCAGCACCCGTCAAATAAGAAATACAAAGAATTGCACTGGCTAAATTAGATTGACAAGTAATAATACTAATAATTGTGACAACAGATTAAATAATTTGAGGAACAATTAAAGTCGGACGCATCCAAAAAACTAAATAAGGCATAAAATACAATTCATATCTGCCTGAACTTACATTATTTTATTGATTAGATTTCTTCTCTATTTCCTGTTGCCAAACTTTTAATAAATTTTTGACAGCTTGTTCCCAACTATAATTAATTATACTTTCTTTACTTTTAATTCCCATTGTGTGACGTAAATCAGAATTATCTATCAATAACTTTAGTTTCTCAATAAAATCATCAGCATCACTTGAATTGTATAAAAATCCGTTTTCACCATCTTTAAAACTATTGATAAAACCACCTGCACGAGGTGCAATAACGGGAATTCCAGCAGCAAACGATTCTAATACGGTTAGTCCAGTCGTTTCTTTTTCTGAAGTTGTTACATGAAGATCACTATTAACTAAAAGTTCTGGAACATGATCAGGAGAGATTCGACCTAATAAGTAAGCATTTGAAGTAATTTGTTTGAATTTAGACGTAATTTCTTCTCGCATCTCTCCATCACCAGCAATAATTAAAGCCAAATTAGAACAATCTAACTTTGTTAAAGCATTTAGTGTAAACCTCCAATTTTTATCGGGAGATAAACGTCCCAAGAAAATCAGTTTAACTTTATTTTCAATATCTGAAATATTATATTTATTCTGCCAAAATTTCTTATCTCGAACAACTGAAGCAAATCGACGAGTATCTATTCCTAAAAACTGACCATAAATAATATTGTTGACTCCTGTTTTAGCTAAATCATCAGCCGTAATTCGACTAGAAACTAAAGTAGCATCATAAGCATTATAAATTCCTTTTCGATGACGTTTCATCACCAATTGCAAACCCTTGATTAAAATAGATGGAATTGGTAAATAATCATCCATATATTCAACAAAATTGGTATGGAAAAAGCTAACACATGGAATACCAACTCGTTTAGAATAATCAATTCCAGAAACTTTGAAAAATCCTAACCATAAACGTTCAGGTTCATCGACATGAATAATATCGGGTTGAAATTTTTCTAATTCTTGTAAAATAATTTGATAGGATGACTGACTGACATTTTGTTCAAAATCTAAACCAACAAATGATGTACTTGGAAGATTAATAACTTTAACATTTGAGTAAATTTCGCCTGTATAATCTTGCCAATTTGGATAAACTTGAGCTAAAGGTTGATAGTCGGGACAGAATAATAAAACCTGATGATTATATTCGCTCAATTTTTGTAGTCGATAAAGTTGAGTCACGGTCACCCCATCAACTACAGGAAGAAAACCAGAACTAATGATTGCAATTTTCATAAAAATAACCGCCGTATTTTTCCTCTAGCCAGCGTAAAATATCTTCTAAGATGTGTTTTCGGATTAAAATAGCGTTTGAGAATTGAAGTCAGATCCGTTGCTGCATTTTGGGGAGAATGCCACTCACTAATCATATCTAAACTACCATCGAGATACTTGGTTTTACACAAATGACGCTGAATTTTTCCACTAGACGTTTTGGGGATACTTCCCGTTTTGATTAAAACAAAAGCATAAAGATTGACAAAATGTTTATCAAAAACAGCCCATCGAACCAACTCAATCAAATCATCAATCACAATAGACTGTCGATAGGTTCGTTCTACTTCTTGTACAATAACGAGTTTATTTTCTCCCTCGATTTCCACACCTATAGCCGCGCTACAATTTTTTCTAAATGCAGGATGAGAGTTTTCTACAGTCTCCTCGATATGTTGGGGATAGTGATTAAAACCCCAAAATAACAATACATCATAAAGACGACCTGTAATAAATAACTC
Source organism: Chroococcus sp. FPU101 (assembly GCF_017312365.1). Classification (GTDB taxonomy): domain Bacteria; phylum Cyanobacteriota; class Cyanobacteriia; order Cyanobacteriales; family Microcystaceae; genus Chroococcus. The sequence continues at coordinate 277,320 of NZ_BLJI01000001.1, read as the reverse complement.
ACCCCCCTGTAAAAAGCCTAAATCACCTGTCCGTAAAAATGGCCCTTCGGCTGTATCTTTGGTGTAAGCATGGAACGTATTGGCAGTTTTTTCGGGGTCATTCCAGTAACCTTTTCCTAAACCTAAACCCGATACCCAAATTTCTCCAACTTGATTTTCTGTTCTACGATTTAATGTATCTGGATCTACAATAATAATCTGTTCATCTAACCAAGCTTGTCCACATCCGACCATCACGCGATAACCTTTCTTTTCTTGGTTTGTCGTGATAACTTTGTTTTCTTCTAAAGCAGCTTCATTGACGTATTTAATAATAGGTAACTCCGTCTTTTGTCCCCCCGATATCAATAACGTTGCTTCGGCCATTCCATAACACGGATAAAAAGCCTCTCGACGGAACCCACAAGGCGAAAAAAATTCGTAAAATCGATTCATCGTCTCCACTCGTATCGGTTCGGCACCAGAGAAAGCCACATCCCAACTGCTAAGATCAAGATCATCTCGTTGTTCTGGTGTGACATGACGACACAACAAGTCAAACGCGAAATTCGGTGCGCCACTGGTAGTAGCTTTGTACTGAGAAATAGCTTGTAACCAGCGAATCGGTTTTTGAATAAAAGCAACAGGTGACATGAAAATTGAAGGACGACCCACATACAACGCTTGAATCACTTTGCCAATGAGTCCCATATCATGGAATAAAGGTAGCCATCCCACACCCACCGATGTTTCATTGTGACCAAAAGCGAGTTTAAGCATCTGTTGATTGTGCATAATACAATCATGGGTAATCATGACACCTTTCGGCTGTCCCGTTGAACCCGAAGTATATTGTAAAAAAGCCAGCGTATCAGGACTAATATCGGGATGTGTCCAGTTTGAAGCAGTTTCTAGAGATAAATCATCGGTTACGAACCAGTTAAGATCAGGTGTAGTGAGTTGATTTTGTAATTTAGATAGTAAACTTTTTTCAGTGAGGATAACCTTGGCCCCCGAAGAAGCGAGACGGAGTTGTAGGTCATAATAAGCATGACGGTTCATGGGAGGATGACAGGGAACTGCAATAATTCCCGCATACAAACACCCCATAAATGCGCCAATAAATTCTAAACCTGATTCATAGGGATAGATAATAACGGCTGTTGAACCAGAATGAGTCAATGATTTAAGTTGAACAGCGATCGCTCTTGCTTTTCGATCCAATTCATGATATGTAATTGCTGCTTTTTCGGTTTCCCCATCTTGTAGAAAACGATAAGCTATTTGTTCGGCTTGGGAGAGCGCCCTGTAGCGTAACAAATTAACTAAATTAGAATAGTGAGTTATGGATTGGTTCATGAAATGCGATCGCGATTGATTCGTCAAAACTAAGATTTATTATTAAATAAGATACGTCGCTTTTTTCAAGATTTTTCAGCCTTCAAACTTTTCACAAACGTATTGACAATGTAAATACATTTCTTTTATACTTACGAAGTATGGACGTGTATTTCGTGCTAAACAGTATTACTTTTGTCTGAAATGAAGAAAAAGCAAGAGTTAATCCGATCAAACATGATGGAGTAACATTTCAACAAGCGACGGAAGCATTTTTTGATCCCTTTCTAGTTGTCGTTGATGCTAGTCGCAATAGTGAAACAAGAGATGCAGTAATTGGTATAGATAGTCGATGGAATCTGCTTTATGTAGTTCACATTGAGCGTGAAGATGAGACAATCCGAATTATTTCAGCCCGTAAAGCAACGACGAATGAGCGAGAAGATTATGAAATATGAAACACTGAAAAAGAGATTAGATAAAAACCGTCCAATGACGAGTATCACAATTCGTATTCCTGAAGATGTGTTAGAAGACCTTAAGCAACTTGCACCATTACTCGGTTTTTCTGGATATCAACCCTTAATTCGTGCTTATATTGGTCAAGGATTGCGTAAAGATTTAGAACGAATGGAAAGCCAAACAGTAACCGCTTTAATTGCTAATTTAAAACGACGAGGGGTCAGTGAGGAAATCATTGAAGAAGCGTTGAGTGAGATTGTTCACAATTAGCTTGAGCCTGTTCTTGCGCCCTGTAGCAAAGAAGATCGACTAAATTGGAATAGTGAGCTAAGGATTGGTTCATGAAATGCGATCGCTTCGATTTATCAAAACTAAGGTTTATTATCAAATAAGATACATCGCTTTTTTCAAGATTTTTCAGCCTTCAAACTTTTTACAAACGCATTAAGACATTTAGCAATTAACTTATATCTGGACTTTATCAGTTATAGGTCGAACTGCTTGAACCGATCAAGTGAAATTCTTGATAATCTATAATTAGAGTTTTTTGAGGTTGGATGGAACCAACAGAAAATCAACTGAGGCAACTTTACGAACTGATACAAGCCAATTGGCAACAAAGTGGACTGCTCTAGGATTTTGCTCCAGACCCCAATAGTTTTTACTCTGGATGTTACTTGGCTATTTTCGGTACTCCACTTAATTCATCAGATTGGCAACTGACGAAGGCTTATTACATTTACCCTGATGTTCTTTTTTAGATGAGGACGATTTTTCGGGAGGCAATTAATGATGAGTGAATCGAATTTCGAGCAGATGAGTCGTGATGAGTTAGCGCATTATATCGTGTCTCATCGAGATACCCCAGATGGTGTAGAGGCCAGAAGAATATATATCCGTCGCATGGCAGAAAAAGCTCAAAAACAGGGTATTGAGCTACATAATCCGACTACGCAATTAACCAATGAATAAACTTCTTACTCAAGAAGTCAGTGAAAAAATCATTGAAGAAGCGTTGAGTGAGATTGTTCACTATTTGTTCTGCTTGTTCTTGCGCCCTGTAGCAAAGAAGATCGACTAAATTGGAAGAGTGAGCGTATGGTGGGTTCATGAAGTGTGATCGTTGATTTAAAAAAAACTAAAATTGATGATAGAACAAGATCGATAATTTAATCCAGTTAACCTTCTTCATAATCACTATCAATTTCGATATCTAAAGTATCTTCATCAACTCGAATATACAGAATATTGGGACGACAACACACTTGACAATCTTCGATATAAGATTGTTCGTATCCCCCACTAATATCGACAAAAGTTGTATTGATTTCGCCACAAAAAGCGCAAGAATAATCGGATGTTGTTTGCATAATTGTTATTTAAGAGTGAAAAAAGATCCCGCGATCAGGCGGAATCCTTATTGTAGAACTTCAATTTTAACTTAGAGAAATTAACGAGCTTGTCCATGTAAATGATCCATCCGAATCGGTTTGATAAAATACAAACCAATTAGATTTACAGCGTTAGAAACATATAAAGGAAGCTTACGGAGGAATTTCACAGGTTTCGGGCTAGAAGAAGCATCGATCGCCCGTAATTGCTCATTATTGGTGACACAAGTTTCTAAAGATTTGTAGAACTTAGGATGCTTAACATCTATCATTACAGGAAAAACTCGTGCTGCGGTTTCGTTGGTTTTCTCGATGACGTGTTTATCATATTCACGCGCATCTAAACCTAAAGATTTATAAAAGTCAGAACGTTGTAAATCATTGAGATACATCGTCGCAAAAACCGATAAGAGGAAGAAACGACACCAAAGTCTAGCTTTCCAATCATTGAGAATATCGGGTTGCGCTTTCATCACAGCGTCAAAGAAGTCACCGTGACGGTTTTCATCTTGACACCAATTTTCAAAGAAGCGGAAAATCGGATAGATTCGATCTTCGGGATGTTTTTCTAAATGACGGTAAATCGTGATATAACGCCAATAACCAATCTTTTCAGATAAATAAGTCGCGTAGAAGATAAATTTAGGTTTAAAGAACGTATATTTACGACTCTTGGTTAAAAATCCTAAATCCAAAGATAAATTAAAGTCAGACAGTGCTTTATTGAGAAAACCAGCATGACGCGCTTCATCACGAGACATCAGGTTAAAACACTCAGCCAAAAGAGGACTTTTATCCTTTAACCGTCTTCCTAATTCTTTGTAGAGTAAAAATCCAGAAAATTCGGCTGTACAGGATCTTTCCAGAAATTCGACAAATAAAGCGCGAGTTTCCCCGTCGATATGATCCCAAGATTGATTAAATTCCTCATCCCGTACAAAATGATGACGGTTATAATCAATCCGAAACTCTTCTAAAATGGCTTTTAATTCGTCTTCATTGACGGAAATATCCATCTTAGCCATCGCTTCAAAGTCTGTAGTGTAAAAGCGAGGGGTTAGAATGGTTTCTTTAGATGGGACTTTGATACCGGGGCGAAGTTCCTCAAATTCTGGTTTTTTGAGTGTGTTTACCATATTTTTAAAAGGATTTTTAGGTTGATTGTGCGACCTTTATGGATCGTATAGTGAAAAGACATAATTACAAAGCCATTTTTTGGCTAGGTTTTAGTCTACCAAGGTCTATGACCAGAGTTAGTCGATTGTTTGTAAAAAGTTACAACAAAATTCTGAGATTTGTAAATTTTGGCACTTATGGCTCCAAAATTGACAGACTATTTAAGTAAATCTATCAAGCGTTTCCGAAAATTTGATGCTTTAATGGAATTATTTGCGACTACTTTAAATAGAATCAGTTTTGCCATTTTGTGATGCTTCGCCTATGCTACACAACCGATTCCACATTAAATTTTGGGGAGTCAGAGGGAGTATTCCTTGTCCTGGATCAGACACCGTGCGCTACGGCGGTAACACATCTTGTATCGAAATGCAAGTAGGTGGCGAAAGACTGATTTTTGATGGAGGAACGGGGTTACGGATGTTGGGACAGTCTTTATTGTCCGAAATGCCCGTGAAAGGACATTTATTGTTTACTCATTCTCATTGGGATCATATTCAAGGTTTTCCTTTTTTTATCCCCGCTTTTGTTAAAGGGAATGAGTTTAAAATTTATGGCGCACCAGCACCCAATCAGGCGACAATTAGACAACGTCTTCATGATCAGATGTTACATCCAAATTTCCCAGTACCGCTTCAGATCATGCAAGCCGATTTACAATTTTATGATTTAGAAGCAGGGGAAACGTTTCAAATTGGCGAAGTATCAATCGATACAGCTAGTTTAAATCATCCTGGTGAAGCGATCGGATATCGTATTAATTGGAATGGTTTAAGTGCCGTTTATGTCACTGATACAGAGCATTATCCTGATCAACTCGATGAAAATGTCCTACGGTTGTCCCATCAAGCCGATGTGTTAATTATAGACGCGACTTATACAAACGAAGAATATTATGATCCACGTTCAACTAAAGTCGGTTGGGGTCATTCGACTTGGGAAGAAGCGGTAAAAATTGCTAAAGCGGCCCATGTTAAACAGTTAGTGTTATTTCATCATGATCCTTCTCATGATGATCTCTGTTTAGACCAAATTGGTAAACAAGCGTCTCTCGCTTTTCCCCAAACGATTTTAGCTAGAGAAGGTTTAGCGATCGAACTTTATCCCTAAGCCGACTAAACTAGAACAAAATTGTGTAAAAATGTAAACGTGTACATCGTAACTTCTTTAACTGATCCGATTTTGACCCCCAATGCCATCGCTTTAGGTAACTTTGATGGCATACACCTCGGTCATCAGTGCGTTTTTGAACCCATTTTGTCGGCTAATCTCACTTCGACTTCCCTTCATTCAACGGTTGTTACCTTTTGTCCTCATCCGCAAGAATTTTTTAGGGGTCAAAAACGGCAACTTTTAACCCCAATTCCCGAAAAAGTCAAAATTTTAGACCGTTTAGGCATCGAACAACTGATTTTGATTCCCTTTAATCAAGAATTAGCTGCTTTAAGTCCGCAACAGTTTGTTAAAGACATTTTACTCGATTTATTCCAAGCAAAACAAATCAGTGTCGGACAAGATTTTCGCTTTGGTTATCAACGTTCTGGAACCGCAGAGGAATTAAAAATGATCGCCGAACCTCTCGGTACAGAAGTGATGATCCATTCTCTTAAAACCTGTCTAGACAGTCGCATCAGTAGTTCTCGCATTCGTCAAGCGTTAGCCGATGGTGATACAGAACAAGTGAAGCAAATGTTAGGACGTTCTTATAGTCTTGTGGGAACGGTCGTACAAGGTCAACAAATTGGCAGAACGATCGGTTTTCCAACGGCTAATCTATCAGTACCAGAAGAAAAATTATTACCCCGTTTTGGCGTGTATTGTGTCAAAGTAATTTTAGAAGATGACCAAATCTTGGCAGGTGTCATGAATATTGGTTGTCGTCCCACCGTAGCAGGAGAAAAACCAACGATCGAAGTTCATCTACTTGACTGGAAAGGGGATCTATACGGACAAACCCTCACCGTTAGTTTAGAAAAGTTTTTGCGTCCAGAACAAAAATTTTCCTCTCTAGAAGCTTTAAAAACACAAATTGAACAAGACTGTAACCAAGCAAGAGAGATTTTACGCGCATAATTGGGCAATCTAACAATAGATTTACACTCAAACAAATCTATGAGACACAAGATTGACGATTTAATTGATAACCTCAGCTATTCTTTTGTAGGAAAAACGGATACCGTTCGTTTAGTGTTGGTTGCTTTACTCAGTGGAGGTCATGCGTTACTAGAAGATGTTCCTGGAGTCGGCAAAACGCTGTTAGCCAAATCTCTCGCACGTTCGATTAATGGACGGTTTCAACGAATCCAGTGTACACCCGATCTACTGCCTACTGATATTACGGGTACGAATATTTGGAACCCTAATAAACGAGAATTTGAGTTTTTACCTGGCCCAATTTTTAGCAATATTTTACTTGCCGATGAAATTAATCGCGCTACTCCTCGTACTCAGTCCGCTTTGCTGGAAGTGATGGAAGAAAAACAAGTCACCATTGATGGGGAAACTCGATCAATCTTACCCCCGTTTTTTGTCATTGCCACTCAAAACCCCATCGAACATCAGGGAACATTTGCACTACCCGAAGCCCAAATGGATCGCTTTACGGTGTCATTGAGTTTAGGCTATCCCACCGAAAAAGAAGAATTAATGATGTTACAAAAGCATCAAGGACAAACCAACTTAGAGGAATTAAAACCCTGTCTGTCTTTAGAAGATGTGCGAGAATTACAACGGCAAGTCAATCAAGTTAAAGTAACCGCCACTCTACAACAATATATTTTAGATTTAGTTAGAGCATCGCGCCATCATGATGAGATTCGTTTAGGGATTAGCCCTAGAGGAACAATTGTATTACAAAAAGCGGCTCAAGCTTATGCGTTCCTCGAACACCGAGATTATGTGATTCCTGATGATGTTAAATACCTAGTGCCTTATGTCTTTTCCCATCGTCTTCTCCCGATGAGTGGTCGTCAAACTAATACAATTGTACGCAAACTTTTAGAATCGATTCCTATCGAAAAAGTGGCAGCTTAGGCAGACAAATCGGCTTTCTACCGTCTAAAGTAAAAAAAGTGACTATTCAGTAGACGGTAAGTAATGTCCTATTTTTCAAGATTCTTTAATCGTCTTCAATTTGTCTTTCTTTTAGGAGCGATCATCTGCTTTACCATCATTTTAGGGTGTGTAACCGCAAATGCCGTTAATTCTCCTGAAAATGGTTACAGGCCTGTTGATCCCGCTACTGGACGCTTTCAGGAAGCACAAGCTTTATATGTAGAGACTTGTTCAGGTTGTCATGTGCCATTACCCGCAGAAGTTTTACCGACACAAACTTGGCGTAGACTCCTAGAAAAACCAGACGTTCATTACGGGGTATCTCTCAATGACATCATCAGTGTGACTCAATTGATGATTTGGAATTATTTGAATGCCTATTCACGGCCTTTAAATATCGATGAACCGATGCCATTATATGTAACACAATCTCGATATTTTAAAGCCCTTCATCCTCGTGTTGATCTACCTAAACCCGCCAGTCATAGAAGCTGCATTCTCTGTCATCCTGGGGCGCAACAATATGATTATCAAACGTTAACCCCACAATGGAAAGATGCACCGTAAAAATTATAGTTCTACGGTTTGCTGGCAAAGTTCAGGTTTTTCTAAAGCTTGAAGACAAGTTTTAGTAATTTGTGAAGTTGATGAATTAGGAGAATAATGAACAATGGTATAAAACACACCACTATTTTTAATGATTGACTCAATATTGGTATTCAAATTTTCGGTGACTAAAATTAATTGTGAGGTGTTTTGTTTTGCTCCATAAGCTTTAATAGATTCTATCTCCAAACCAAATAAACCAGGTGAGAAACGAGGATTCAAAGCCCCATCATATTCAAATTTACTTTGCATTAATTGAAATGAATAAACGCGACTAGAATCAAATTCCTCCGCTTCTCTAACCGTTTTAGCCCGAAAAACAGGAATCAAATCTTTAAAAGGAATTTGGATCGTTTGCGGAAAATTATAAATCGTATCAAAAGAATAGCAATAACTTAAGCCATCCCATTTTCCCTCACAACGAGTAATAAACTTATAACGTTTGCCATCTCCTTCGACGCGTAATTCAATTCCTTCATAATTCGATAAATCCAAAGGAGGATTAAAATTACGGGTTCTGACTGAGGCAAAACCGCCATTATTTTCGATTTTTACATTACCTGAAAAAACGGCTTTTTCTCTCACTAAACGAATATTACTTTCACTAACACCCCCCATCACAACATCATCCACCGCGCCCCAAATTTCTCTAATATTTTCGTTAGGATTAGTAAAATCAAAAAGGATTTTTTCTCCAGTCATAACCTCTTTTTTCGTCAATTCTATAATTTGGCTTATTTCTTGTTCATCAACTTCAGACTCAACACAACAAATGATTCCTGATATTTGTTGAATGGGTTTTTGTTCTATTGTTTCTTGGACTTGATAATTTTTAGCTAAAAGTTGGTTAATAACTTCTGTTTTTACTGCTGAACTTTTTCCTAAAACTAAAATAACACCCATTAGCTGATCCTTGACTTTTTGAACGGCATTTCCTGAACTTAACCAGTTTGGTAAACGACCAATAAAAGGAATAATTTCAAAATAATTTAAGGTTTGAACAAAACGATTTAGATCCCATCGTGTTCGCTCTTTATTTTTCATTCTTTTTTGATTCTCCTCAAAATAGCGTACTACCAAAGATTAATTTTTATTGACAATAAATGAATTTTAATCATTAGCTATTAATATAATTATAAAAGATATTAATTAATTTTTCAGTGTGTTTAATCAAAGGAGAATATCAAACGTGAATCAACTTAGAACAGTCGCTTTATTAGGTTTCTTAAGTGCCTTATTGATCACTGTGAGTTATTGGTTGATTGGTGGGTGGACGGGCGCAATTACAGGGGTTGTCATTGCAGCAGTGACCAATCTTAGCTCATGGTATTTTTCCGATCGCATTGCCTTAGCCGCCTATCAAGCACAACCTCTTAGCCCACAAGATGCTCCCGAACTCTACCAAATGGTACAAAATCTGACCCAAAAAGCAGGTTTACCGATGCCTACCCTGTTTATCGTGCCAACTGATGCCCCCAACGCCTTCGCAACAGGTCGAGATCCCCAACACGCGGCGGTGGCTGTCACCCAAGGGATTTTAAATTTATTACCCGCAGATGAGTTAGAAGCGGTCATAGCCCATGAATTAAGCCATGTCCGTAACCGTGACACGCTGACACAAGCAGTAGCAGCAACGATCGCGGGTGCGATTTCCTTTTTGGCTCAAACCGTCAGCTATAGCATGATGTATATGGGGAATTCGCGCTCTCAACGAGAAGGCGGGCCAAATCCGATAGGTTTACTGTTAACCATCTTTTTAGCTCCCTTAGCCGCGAGTGTCATTCAAATGTCAATTTCAAGAACTCGTGAGTTTGAAGCCGACGCAGGTTCAGCAAGACTGACAGGTAATCCCAGAGCTTTAGCCAGAGCCTTACAACGTCTAGAAACCATTGGCCGACAAATTCCACTACGAGCTAATCCCTCTTTTGAGCCTTTACTGATTATTAATCCTTTTTCGGGTCAATTTTTAGCAAATTTATTTGCTACCCATCCAACAACTGAAGCACGAATCGAGAATTTAATGAAACTCGAAGCTGAACTGAATTCTACATTTTTAACTTAAAAATTCTGTAGGGATTTGGTTTCCAAAACCTAACACAAAAGCGACCAAACCCCTTGTATCTTAAAAAATTAAATTAACTCAGTAACCATTTTAGATGTTGAGCAAGTAAATCATCTAAATGGTAATTCTCAACAATGGTCTGTCTGGCTCTTTCTCGAATTTCTGCCATCCGAGTTGGGTGATTAAAAATTTCATCTACTCTGTCGGCAATTTGGGACGGTGAATAAAAGTCAACTAATAAACCATTTTTTCCTTCTTCAATAAGTTCTGTGACAGGTGGTGTATTTGATCCTAATATTAAACAGCCTGTCGCCATTGCTTCGAGCATTGACCAAGATAATACAAAAGGATAGGTTAAATAAATATGAATCGATGACGCTTGTAAAACTTTCAGGTAATCTGTATAGGGTAATAATCCTGTAAAGTGTAAACGAGAGAGATCTAAGGGTAAGGTTTCTAGCATCAATTGTTTATAAGTTTTGCCGCCCAGAAGTGTTTTACCGTAAGCAACTCGATCGTTACCGACAACGACAACATGACTCTTAGGACGACGCTTCTGGATCTCTAAAACAGCCTGCATAAATTGGGGAAAGCCTCGATAGGGTTCCATCCCCCGTGCTACATAGGTAATAATTTCATCGACACCCGATAAGTCTAAATTAATGGATGGTAAAACGAGTTTGCTATTAGGTATGGGGTGAAAAAAGTTTGTATCAACGCCATCATGAAGGACTTTGATTTTAGTTTGTAGTTCTTTTGGAAATTGTTGTCTTTGCCACTGTGTCGGGGAAAGAGCGCGATCGCAACTCACTAAATCTAACAAAATTGCTGCATTTTTGACTCGTATTCTTGCTTCGCCATCGGCATCAAGGGGATCATCTGGATTGAAATCAGCATCGGAGCCATGAGCATGATAAAACCATTCAAAATAAGCATAATATTTTGTTTTAGGAAAAACATCTTTAATAAATAATCCTGGCCCCCACCCAGAATGAGCATAGACAATATCGGGATCAAAGTTTTGTGCTTTCAACTGTTGAGCGACGCGATACACAGCTTGGCCTTGAAGGACAGCACTTTCTAAATTACGGACATAGGGATGAGTTTGAGGAGAGGGTTCACGGTTCGGTTCATAAATAGCTTTGCTCACACCTTGGATATTTCCTTGTTTGCTCATTGTCCCAAAAACGATTTGATTTTTGGGGTCTTGCGCCAATACAGTCGCTAAATGACGAAATTGAGCGGGAAAATTGGGATGTAAAAATAGTATACGCATTTGCTAAATTCTCAAAAAAATTAGGGTAGGAACTTACCTACCCTTAATCATTATGGTTTACATGAACTGCGGAAGGCTGTCATCGCAGGCATCGCCTTTGAAAGGCGATGTACCGATGACTTTTATGCTAAAAAATTAGGAAATTCGGCAACTATTTTGATAACACCAACGTAACAGCGTTAAACCAGCCATAAATTTAATGGCTTCTAGTAACCAATATCCCTCGTGCAGATAGATCATATCAGTTGGCATGGTTTGAACGGTTTCAAACACATTTAAGCTAAGTCCTAAGCCACTCATTTGAGGAGTGAGAACATAGGTATAAATAAGGGGAATGGCAAATAATAAACTAGAAAATGCGATCGCCCAAGTTTGATTCTGATGATTGAAAGTATGATTGCGATTAAAAATTAAAAAGCCACTCAAAACGAGAGCCGCACAAACCAATTCAATACGATTAAATAGACCAAAAAGTGTATAACCCGCACTAGCAAATCCGTTTTGACCCATCATTCCAGATGCCGATAAGCTAGGCATAATTACTAGGTCTAGAACGAGACTTGCACTTAACCAAAAACCCAAGGTAAACATGACTAGAGTCGGCCAGTCTATGTTTTTTCCAATCCGTTCAGAAGTAGTATTCATCGGCATAATTCCTCATTTCTATACCGTCCTACTTTTTATTTTACAAGCAAATAGTTTAAAGGGTGTTATCCATTTGATTCACCCTCTTGATTAAGTTAGCAAACCTTTACAATTGAAAAATCTTTTTAGAAAGATTGTCCGCTAAAGGTTGGAACACCATTAAATTTTTTAAAATCTTCTCGATCATCAAAAATTGTTAAATTAGCAGGTTTACAACGCTTTAAAGAAACAGCAATATTGTTCGCTCCTTCTCCTTGTAAGTCTTCGACATATCCAGCCTGGGCGTCTGCCGCTTCCGATTTACTGAGAAAAGGGCCAAAGTAGTAGGTACACCGAGGATTTTCGGTGGTAATTTCTACCCAATAGGCTAATCCAACGGCATCCAATAGCTTAAGCAGTAGTTCTTTCATCCTCAATTTTTCCTGTCTAAGGTTTTTTGTTAAAGTCAGAGGCAGTTAACATTAATTTACAATTTTTGACTTTTCGTCATCTTAGTTATACTTTGTAATGCGACTTTTGGGAAGTGCTAAGAGATACAGATTCAAGATAAATTGGATCTGAATATCGTTGACGATAAATTTCATACAAAGCCATTGCTGTAGCCACTGACGCATTTAGACTAGGGGTTTTTCCAGCTAACGGAATCGAAATTAACTCATCACAACAACGTTGAGTCAGTAAGCTTAATCCTTCCCCCTCTGAACCTACAACCAATCCTATCGCGCCCTTTAAGTCGATTGTGTGTATTTGCTTACCACTACTAGCGGCAGTGCCATAAATCCAAAAACCCGCTTCTTTAAGTTCTTCTAAGGCACGATGCAGGTTAATGACTCTAGCCACTTGTATATGTTCTAAGGCTCCTGCTGCAACTTTAAGGACGGTGGATGTGATCCCCGATGCGCGTCGTTGTGGAATAATGAGGCCTTGTGCGCCAACTGCTTCAGTAGTCCGAATGATTGCGCCTAAGTTATGGGGATCAGTGATCCCATCGGCAATGACAATCACAGGTGATAGTGTTTTAACTTTAGCTTCTGTGATTAAATCCGATAATTCGGTGTAGGTATAAGGTGATACTTGCGCTGCGATCCCCTGATGATTGCCACCTTGAGTAATTTGACTTAAACGCGGTGGTTCAACTTCATCAATGACGCTTCCTTTAGCTTTTGCATCATTTAATAAAGGAAGAAATCGGGGATCATAACGTAGACGGGGAATAATCCAAATACGGTTCAGTTGACGATCGCTCTCTAAGGCCGTTAAAACGGGATGACGACCATAAATTAGATCGTGATCGGTTTCTGTTTCTTCAACCGATGACGTAATTCTCGGTGAAATGATTTTTGGAGATCGTTTTAAAGACGCTTTGGGTTTACGATCCAGAATGCGTTTGGGTTTGGAAAATTGTTCAACCATTGCTTTATTACCAATAAGAAAAAGAAAATTGTGTCTGTTCCTAGATTAGTGAAACCTATTAATCACCAATTAAAAACATTTAATTAGAATTCATCAAGCTTCAGTTTTTCTAATAGTTGATTTAAACGCTGAGGATTTGATAAATATAGATAACCAATTAATGTTTCTAGGCTACTTGCTTCCTGATAAAGTTTTGGGGAAAGTCGTGAAGGTTCTCTTTTAACACCATTTCTGCCGCGTCTAAGGATTTCCTGTTCAGTTTCCGTCAGATAGGGTTTAAGTTGTCCTAAACAGGCGGCTTGAAATTCGGCTCGTACTTTGGATACTACTTGATCATGATACAGAGAAATTTTTTTCGGTGGCCATAAAAAATGAGTTCTGATATACAGTTCGTATACCGCATCTCCAATATATGCTAAAGAAGTGGGTGATAGTTGTTCAATCAGTATTGCTGAATTTTGGCTTGTACAAATGAACTGGAGACGAACTACATCAGAATCATCCATCATTAATTATTAATCATTATTCTCATTTTAAAGTTCTGTTCTTCCAACTAAAATATGATGCAACCCATTTTTTTAACTTAAGAGATGGGCTTGCACCACTACTGACAAATTGTTTGGACAAATTGAGCAATTTCTCTAACTCTTTTCTACCCTAAGAATCGCTTCTTCTACAGAATTTTGCAGAGAGAGAAACTTTTCAAGACGAACTAGCTTAACGGTTTGGGTCACTCTTGGATTAGTTACAATCTGTAAAGAACCGCCTTCCGTATTCGCTTTTTTCACCAACTGAACTAACGCGCCTAAACCAGAGCTATCGATGAAATCAATTTGAGAAAGTACCAGGATCACATTAGCTGGCCCTTCTTCGATATGAGTTCCGATCACTTTCCGAAAAGTCGGTTCGGAAAAGGCATCTAGTAAACCCGTTAGCCGAAAAATTTGATAGTTATCCTTGACCTCACGAGTTCCTCTTAAACTAACGGTCAAGTTGAGTGGCTCAGGAATAGCTTCCTCCTTGAGAATTGCCCTAGTCGAACAATTGCTAAGTATAGCGTAGTTTTTTTGGATTTATTAACGCTCCTACAGATTATTTACGATTGTCTCGCATTAATTTAACAAACTTTTCAAATAAATAATCGGCATCGTGCGGGCCTGGACTGGCTTCAGGATGGTATTGTACAGAAAAGAAAGGTAAAGTTTTGTGTTGAAGTCCTGCGACAGTGCGATCGTTTAAGTTTAAATGAGTGATTTCAACATCGGCCCCTAATGAGTCGGGACTAACCGCAAAACCATGATTTTGACTGGTAATTTCGACGGGTTGCTGTTCGAGTCCTGCTGGTTGATTTAATCCTCGATGACCAAACTTTAATTTAAAGGTTTCGGCCCCTAGTGATAACCCTAAAATTTGGTGACCCATACAGATGCCAAAGGTGGGTTTTTGTGCTTCTAGTAAAGCTTTCGTGGTTTCGATTCCATCAATAACGGCGGCGGGATCACCCGGTCCATTTGAGAGAAAAATCCCATCAGGATTATATTTTAGAATTTCTTCAGGGGGAGTATTAGCGGGTACTACAATCACACGACAGCCATAACTCGCTAGACGGCGTAGAATATTGCGTTTGACCCCAAAATCGAGCGCAACTACTGTTAAAGATGCTCCTTGCTCTCCATTTTCGGGGCGGAATTCCCAAGCAGCATCAGTCGGAGTAGACCATTCATAAATCTTGCGGGTGGTCACTTCTTTAACTAAGTTTAAACCCGCCATCGGTGGTGTTGCTTGAATTTGACGTGCAAACTCATTTCTGTTAAGAATTTCGGTTGAAATGCCTCCATTCATCGCACCGACCGATCGCAGTTGTCGAGTTAGTGCGCGTGTATCAATGCCATAAATCCCGATAATTTTGTGTTGAATTAGATAATCGCTTAATGATTGAGTGGAACCCAATTACTGGGACGATGGGTAATATTGCGAGCAATCACACCCCGAACTTGAGGACGTAGTGATTCTTCATCGTCGGGGTTAACTCCAGTATTACCGAGTTCAGGATAAGTAAAAGTCACAATTTGACCAGCATAGCTCGGATCGGTCAAAACTTCTTGATATCCAGTCATTCCCGTATTAAATACGACTTCCCCGACGGTGGTTCCAGTGGCACCAAACGACCATCCTCGGTAGGCTGTACCATCAGCTAAAACGAGTAATGCGGGTTTCCCTTTTAAAATCGACATAATCGTAAGTAACTTTTTAGTGGTTAGTGGCGATCAAAAATGTTGATGAGCGATAGACTAGATCAAGTGATTAATTTCACCCGTTAATTTTGAGTCTCTATTGACCCGTGATATTCGCCCTGCTAGACGCTTATCGGCAGTGTATCGAATAACTCCTGTTAATACTAGCAGATCGAAAATATAAAGCACATCTTCAATTAAACAGCCATCGCCATCGTACAAGGATATGAGTCCAAAAAAACTGACCGAAGACACAAAACAAGAAATTCTTAAGCTTTATCGTGAAACGGAGGAAACAACTTCCACCTTAGCCGAGCGTTATGGTGTAAGTAGTTCAACCATTAGTCGTTTCTTGAAAAGTTTTCTGTCTGAGTCAGAATACGAAGACTTAATTCAGCAAAAACGTCTCGCTCGTACTCCTAGAAAAGATCTTGAAGTCGAAAAACCCGCCCCCGTGGAAGAAGTGGTGGAGGAAAAACCATTTGTTCCAATTGAGCTACCTGTTATTAAAGACAAAACAATTAAGACGAAGAAAAAAGAAACACCTGTCGAAGAGATTCAGACGGAAAAACCGATTAAGCAAATTGAACTTCCTTTAGTGGTGGAAAAAGAAGTTTTCACCGAACCCGAAGACGAGGATGATGACGAGGAAGATGTTTCCCCAATGGAAGTGATGGTACTTGAAGAGTTATTAGGGGAAGATTTGTCGGATCTTGATGAGGATGATGACGATGAGGATGACGATGAGGATGATGATTGGGATGAAGAAGAGGAAATTCGGTTTACGCAACCTTTAGCCAAAACTGTCCAGCTAAAAATATTACCCTTATCGAGTGCGAGTTTTCCAAAAACCTGTTATCTGGTGATTGATCGAGCCTCAGAATTAATTACTCGTCCTCTAAAAGATTTTGCTGATTTAGGAAAGGTTCCTAGTGATGAAAATCAAAGACGCACGCTTCCAATTTTTGACAGTCATCGTGTGGCTAAACGTTTTTCAAGAAGACGCGAACGGGTGATTAAAGTTCCAGATGCTCAAGTGATTGCTAAAACTCATTCTTATCTTGAAGCAAAAGGAATTACTCGAATTTTGCTAGATGGGCGGATTTATTCTGTTACTTCTAATTAGGTTGAGTAAAAAGAGCGATTTTTGATTGAGTCAACTTCTATCTAAAGATCAATTTATTTTAGCTAATTGTGGAACTAATTTAAAGATAAGGACTCATAAAAGAAGTTCTTATTTATGATTTTTTGAAATTAGTAGTTGAGAAGATTTAGTCAATTTAGATACTAAATAAGTATTATTACTGGCTTTTAGAAAAGCTCAGTTATCCCCGTACATATTTCTACGATTAGCTTTGACTTAAAGGCTAAGATTTCTTACAAAAACAATTTAGTTATTATTGATTGGAATAGCCATAGCGTAAAATAGGATACAGACAAAAACAGCTAAAAGCGAGAAAAACAAAATAAGAATAAATTAAAAACCTTTATAAATACATATTTTTAACTTGCCTTTTTGTTGGTATACCGCGAATTAATTCTACAACCAACCAGGAACGGTTAAGCCTATGAAACTACGTCATCTACTGAGATCCTATGAACAAGGTGAACGAGAATTTACGGGGATAGAACTTAAAAGTGCCGATTTGACTCGCATCATGTTAATTGGAGTCAACCTGACAGAAGCTAATTTAATGGGAACTAATTTAAGTCGTGCTTTTCTGACTAAATCTAAATTATCTAGAGCGTGTTTAAATTGGGCTAATTTAAGCTTTGCCAAAATGAGTCAAGCACAATTAGCTGAAGCTGATTTAACCAAAGCCAGTTTGAGTGGTGCTTTTTTGGTCAAATCGACGCTAACACGCGCTTTAATGAGTGGGGCTGATTTATCTCACGCTAATTTAAGAGCTTCTGATTTAGAAGGGGCTAATTTGTGCGGTGCTAATCTATTTCGGGTGAATTTACGAGAAGCAAATCTAAAAAGTGTTAATCTCAATTGGGCAAATTTACAAGAAGCTCGACTCTCTGGAGCAAATTTAACGGATGTTAGTTTACATCATGCTAATTTCAATTCTGCTTTTCTTAAAGAAGTCAATTTTAGTAATGCCAATTTAGAAAATGCCAATTTACAAGAAGCTCGTTTGAGTGGAAGCAATTTAGCGGGAGCCAACTTGACAGGTGCTAATTTAGAAGGGGCTAATTTGCGCTCTGTTAATCTAAGAGGAGCTAATTTAACTGGAGTTAATCTAGAAAAAGCTAATTTAGAAGGGGCTGATTTAACCGATGCTATTTTTGTTCATACATCTTTCTTAGATGAGCAAATCAGTCAAGTTCAAGCCGCTTTGTCTAATTATATGACTTCCTTTTCTAATATTCAAACTGGATTTGCTACCTAGTATGGAACAACAGTTAACGGGTTATGGAATTATTTTAGTAACGGCTAGTTCTGAAGACGAAGCAAAAATGTTAGCCTCTACTTTAGTATCTTCTAAATTAGCTGCTTGCGTTAACCTTGTTCCCATTCAATCTATCTACACATGGCAAGAACAAATTCATTCTGAACCCGAATGGCAATTAATTATTAAAACTGATTTAACTCATTTCCAGACTATAACCCAAAAGATTCAAGAATTACACTCATATGATGTTCCAGAAATTATCGCTTTACCCATTGTTGCAGGTTCTCAGTCTTATCTAAATTGGATTAAGGCAAATATTAGATAAATTAAGCTTTAATTTCTTCATCCCAAGGCAAGAAAAAGATGGTAGCGATGCCAACAACAGCTAAACCACAAACAACGATAAAAAAGGCTTTATATCCTATCTCTTGTTGTAGATAACCACTAATTAAACCAGGTATCATCATTCCTAAAGCCATAATTCCAGTCGAAATTGCATAAAAAGAAGTTTGATAAGGTTCTTTAGCAATTTTCATTAAATAAACCATAAAAGCAGTTAAACCCATACCATAGCCAAATTGTTCGAGAGCTACTAATAAAAGAACCACTGACAAAGGGGGTTGTGTTGCAGCCATATAAACATAGAAAAGGTTAGGTAAGTGCAGGGCTAAAGCTAGAGGTAATATCGTTTTTCTTAAGCCATATTTAGCAACAATAATTCCGCCTAAAATTCCACCAATAATTAAAGCCAAAACACCAAAAGTACCATAGACTAAACCCACTTCTGCTGTACTTAAACCTAATCCCCCTGCTTCGGGTTTATCTAATAAAAATGGCGAAACTAATTTAAGTAGCATTGCTTCACCAAAGCGATAGAGCAAAATAAAAGCAATAATAGAAGCTATTTTAGGTTGTTGGAAATAAGAAGTAATAATTTCTACAAAAGGAATTTTTGATTGAGCTTTTTTAAAAGTATGAGCTTCTATTGGATAGGGTAAACTAAACTGATGATACAGATAAATCACACCAAAAATTACAGCAGCTAAACCGAGTGAGAGCGTCCAACTTAAGGCAATATTTCCCAGTTTTTCGGCTAAAGTTCCCGCAAAAAATACTAGAAAACCAGAACCAAAAATGACCGCCCCTCGATAAAAAACAGTACGAATTCCTGCAAATACCGCTTGCTGTTCTGGATTTAAGGCAATTAAATAAAAGCCATCTGCCGCAATATCATAAGTGGCTGAAATAAATGCACCTAATGTAAAAATGATTAAAGATGGAAAAAAGAAATTTTCTAAATTAAAAGACAATGCAGCTAATAATAAACAAGCCATCATCGCTAACTGTGTGACTAAAATCCATTTTCTTTTAGTGGCGTACAATTCAACGAATGGACTCCAAAACATTTTAATTACCCAAGGTAGATAAAGAAGGCTTGTCCAAAAAGCGATTGTTGCATTATCTACCCCTAAATTCTTATAAATAATAACAGATACGCTATTAATGAGAATATAAGGAATTCCTTGAGCAAAATAAAGAGTAGGAATAAAAAACCAAGGATGACGAGTGCTTACTTTTTTTTGAGTCGATTCCATGTCTGCATCAATTTTAGAATGATTTATTGTTTTTTAGATTAGACGCATTGGATTTATTGACGGTTTCAATCTTGTGAGCGATTTTCTTGAATCAGGTGGACAATAGAAGGAACGATCGAAATGACAATAATCACGACAATAATCGGTAATAAATATTTATCCACATCGGGGATCATTTGTCCTAAGAAATATCCTAGGGAGGTTACACCAACTGTCCAAATCAATCCACCAGTTAAGTTATAAGTCATAAAAGTTCGATAGTGCATCCGTCCAATTCCTGCGACAATTGGGGCAAAAGTTCTGACAATGGGTAAAAATCGCGCTAGAACAATCGTTTTTTTGCCATACTTTTGATAAAATTTCTCGGTTTTGACAATATGTTTTTTATGAAATAACCAAGAATCCTCTTTACTAAACAAGCGACGACCAAAACGCGCTCCCGTTGCATAACCCACATTATCACCCGCAACAGCACAAATAAAAGACCCCACAATTAACAGCCCAATATTGAGATACCCTTGTGAAGCGAGAAAACCCGCCGTAAATAGCAAGCTATCACCTGGCAGAAAAAAACCGATTAATAATCCAGATTCGGCAAAAATAATCGCCCAAACGCCAAAATAACCAATGGATTTAATCAGTTCTGGTAAATCAAGGTGCATAAAGTTGAAATGTCCAAATGTTCAATCGATTTCTGACACTTTACTTTTTTTATCCATCACCGTCAATAAAAAATTGTTAGACCCAAAAATATAATCTTCTCTAGTTCTTCTCGATTGTTTTTTACCTTAAAAATATCAAACAACTTTGAGGTAATAAACCCATGATTCATCATATTTCTGTCGCTGCCAATAACCCGAAACACGTCGCTCTTGTTTTAGCAGAAGTCTGGCAAGGCCAAATGATGCCCTTTCCTGTACATGAAGATAGTTATATGGTTATACCTTTCGATGTTTATGGCACAATGATTGAAGTCTGTCCTCATGGAACTGAACTAATTCCAGGTCAGGGTGATGAGGAAATTCAATTTATGTTAAACCCTACAGCATCTCATTATACGGCGACTCATGCGGCGATTTCTGTTCCGACCAGTGAAGCAAAAATTAAGGAAATTGGTGAACGTGAGGGCTGGCGTGTGGTACGATGCGATCGCGGTGGCTATTTTGAAGTTATTGAGTTTTGGATCGAAAATCAATTGCTCATCGAGTTATTACCCCCTGAATTCACCGCTCGATATCTGTCCTTCATGCAGCCCGAAGTTTTAAAGCAGTTTACTGGTACCCTTGAACTAGCTGCAGCTTGAGAAAAATTGTAAAGTTTTGTAACAAATGTATCACTTGTGTCAGGAAGTCATAAGAATATAGAATACCTAGATTTGGTTCGGTAAGTATTGATTGCTCAGGTAAAGATAGGCATATAGACAGCTTAGTCTAACTAAAATCGAACTATCAACCCCTGTCACTTATGGGGTTAGATAGAATACACTAAATATCAAAAGATAGCAGTTATTTTATCGGCCAAATTGCATCGTAGGCCACAAACTCTAGAATAAATATTAAGTCTATTGGACGGTTGATCAGCGTGGTTTCACAACTTCCTAAAACAAATTCATCATCTCAATCTAACGCTCAAGTGCGTTGTACTGGGGCTTATGCCCTCATCGATAGTTTAAAACGTCATGGGGTTAAGCATATTTTCGGCTACCCTGGCGGAGCCATTCTTCCGATTTATGATGAACTCTATCGGTTTGAGGCAAGAGGCGATATTGAGCATATTCTAGTCAGACATGAACAAGCGGCGGCTCATGCGGCCGATGGTTATGCTCGTGCGACGGGTAAAGTGGGGGTCTGTTTTGCTACATCTGGCCCCGGCGCAACTAACTTAGTAACGGGAATTGCTAACGCTCACATGGATTCGATTCCCATGGTGATTATAACTGGACAAGTTCCCCGTCCTGCCATTGGAAGTGATGCTTTCCAAGAAACTGATATTTATGGGATTACCTTACCCATTGTCAAACACTCCTATGTAGCACGTCAGCCGAGCGACATCCCTCGAATTATTGCTGAAGCTTTTCATATTGCGAGTACGGGACGGCCTGGCCCTGTGTTAGTCGATATCCCGAAAGATGTAGGTTTAGAAGAATGTGATTATGTGCCTGTAGAGCCTGGGAATGTGAAGATACCTGGTTATCGTCCAACGGTTAAAGGACACTCAGGACAAATTAACGCTGCATTGACTTTGATTGAAAATGCTCATCGTCCCTTATTATATATTGGTGGTGGTGCGATCGCTTCAAATGCCCATGCTCAAGTTCAAGAACTCGCCGAACGCTTTAAGATTCCAGTCACAACAACCCTAATGGGAATTGGTTCATTCGATGAACATCATCCCCTATCGGTGGGAATGCTGGGAATGCACGGAACCGCTTATGCTAACTTTGCTGTTAGTGATTGTGATTTATTGATTGCCGTTGGTGCGAGATTTGATGACCGAGTAACTGGCAAACTCGATGAATTTGCATCTCGTGCTAAAGTCATTCATATTGATATTGACCCTGCTGAAGTTGGCAAAAACCGCGCCCCAGAAGTTCCTATTGTTGGAGATGTCAGACAAGTTCTTGAACAACTGCTTTCTAAAGCCAGATTAGACTATACCATTGATGCCCACCGTACCCAAGCTTGGTTAGAAAGAATCGAACGTTGGAAAAATGATTACCCGTTAGTGGTTCCCCAACACGCTGATAGTATTTCTCCCCAAGAAGTCATTTCCGAATTAAATCGACAAGCCCCTCACGCCTACTATACAACCGATGTCGGTCAACATCAGATGTGGGCGGCTCAATTCCTGAAAAATGGGCCACGTCGTTGGATTTCTAGTGCAGGGCTTGGAACAATGGGCTTTGGTTTACCTGCGGCGATGGGTGCTAAAGTTGCTGTCCCCGATGAACAGGTAATTTGTATTAGTGGTGATTCAAGTTTTCAGATGAATCTACAAGAGCTTGCGACACTAGCACAATATCGCATTAATGTCAAGACCGTAATTGTTAATAATGGTTGGCAAGGCATGGTGAGACAGTGGCAACAGGCTTTTTACGGTGAACGCTATTCCTGCTCAAACATGGAAATCGGAATGCCAGATTTTGAGCTATTAGCCAAAGCTTACGGCATTAAAGGGATGACCATTGAACATCGGGCGGATTTAGAAAATGCGATCGCTCAAATGTTAGAGCATGAAGGGCCTGTTTTGCTGAATATTCATGTCACCAAAGATGAAAACTGTTACCCAATGGTTGCTCCTGGTGCGAGTAATGCTCAAATGATTGGCTTACCTAAACCGAGTCCCACTCAAAACGTAACTGATACAGTAACTTGTCATAACTGCGGTTCTACAAGTCTAATGAGTCATAAATTCTGTACTGAGTGCGGTACAAAGTTGTAATCATTAAACCTCACGCCCTCTCTTATCAGGAGAGGGTTAGGGTGAGGTCAAACTAGAACGTAAACTGAGTTCGGAGGTTGCCGATAAAAACTGTCGGGTTATTATCAAAGTTGTTCGGGTTGAAAATCGTATAGAACGATGGAACAACTGCGATATTTTTGGTAATTGGGAAAAAGTAGGAAGCTTCTAACTCATACTGAGTACCGCCATTGCCACCACCTGATAACAAATACCGACGACCCGAAATATAATCATGGGGAACGAGGAACGAGATGACCCCTAATGCCCCTTCTTTAAACATATCTGGGAACGCTACACCTGCTTGAAATGACTGAACATTAACTTGTCCACTAGAACGGCTTCTATCAACGGGATAAACATAGGTCGCACCATAGGAATAGCGACCAAAAATCCCAAAATTCTTAGTAATGAGCCAATCAAAGTTAAACACAACAGCATCTCCTGGTGCATCTTTGACTTGTCCACCAAAACCATCATCAATATAGCCATAGGGTAGCGGTTCACCCACAGCACCCCCAACATAACCGTTATAGGCTCTGTTATTTGTTCGGGTATAGATTAATTTCAGGTTTAAATTATTAAATGGAGAAAATTCAAGCTGAGTGGCAGCAATGTTAGAGGGATTAAAGACACCTATTTTAGGATTGCTTGCCGTATTAAAACCAAAGGCAGGGTTTAAAAATTCATTGCTTTCTGCTAGATAAGCAATAGTCCACTTCAAATTTTTAGTGATATTCCAAGCAACAACAGCACCAGAACCTCGGTCAATAGGACTAAATAAAGTACTACCACTAGAGTTAAAACTACCTGCACCCGTTAGATAAAAGGTAAAGCGGTTTTGGTCAAAATGGCGATAGATATTAATTCGAGGCCCAATAACGACCTGTAACGGAGGTAAGGGACGAAAACTATAGAATAAATCTCGTATGACCACCTGATTAGCTGTTGATGCGCCAGTTTGGTCTGTATAAGGTACACCCCAAGAGTTATAAAATCCTGACGAAACCAGTTCGTTAGCAGGTGAATTTCCATTTCCTGCGTTTAATTGAGTAACAAGTGCGTCTTTACCAGTAAAAGAAGTTGTAAAAGTGAGAATGGTATAGTAACTTAAGGTTTCTTGAGGTTGGTCGCGTCTGACAATAGAAGGTCGATTCGTTTCAGGATCTCGTCTAGGAGGTGCGAAAGGACTACCTGCAACTCCCCGCTCTGCTCTGACTGAACCTTTATCAATATAAGCCCCTGTTAAATTAAAGAAGGTTTGCCCACTGAGTTTCGTTGTGGTAGAAAACTGATGATCTTCTAAAAAAGCAACACGATTTTCTAAATTCTCAATGCGGGTACCTAATACCGCTAATTCAGTTTCAAATTCTTTCGCCAGTCGAGTCAGTTTATCGATATCTTCTTTAAGAACTGCGACATTTTCTTGGATGAGGCGTTCAATTGTATTTAAACAAGCATTTAACCCTGCCGCAAACTCCCAACGACTAATAGCACGATTTCCGCGATAAGTGCGATCGGGATAACCAACAATACATCCGTACTGTTCTACTAATGACTGTAATGCTTGAAATGCCCAATCCGTGGGCTGCACGTCTTTGAGTTCAGAAACCGACGAAATTTGCGACATTGCCTCTTTACCCAACAATTGGGAAACCGAGGTTATATTAGACATCTCATTTTTAGTATCTAATTCATCTGCATTTGCAACACTTGAGGACAAAAAACCCGCGCCAAAAACTCCCACTACCGAAAGTAGTGATTGAAAAAATTTAATTTTACTCATGATACTCCTTACACCACAAAATCAAACTTAAGATAGATAGACAAATATTAAAGCTTGTGCATCGTCCCTTAAATTGTTATTTTAAAATATATGACATTGGGCAACGGCTTAGTCAACTTTTGCTGTTGCCATTTCTTCCAACTCCTCAACAGGAATTCTTTGATCTCGCGGCATGATGAGATTTAACATCAAGGCACTTAGAGAACCAGTTGCAATCCCAGATTCTAAGATACTGTGAGCCAGCTTGGGAAATTCTTCTAAAGCTTCGGGAATAAAAGTCACTCCTAAACCTGCCGATAGAGAAACTGCCAGAATAACGAAAGAGCGATTATCCATCGGTGCGGTTTTAAGAATATTAAATCCCGCTACTGCCACAGTGCCAAACATCAGCATGACGGCACCACCAAAGACAGGAGTCGGAATCGAGAGTAAAACACCACCTACTAAGGGAAATAGCCCTAAAAAAGAGAGAATTGCTGCAACATAGAAACCAACATAGCGACTACCGACACCCGTTAGCTGAATAATACCGTTATTTTGTGCTAGGGTTACTACGGGAAACGTGGCACAAATCGCAGCCAATAAAGAGTTAAAACCATCGCCTAAGATACCGCCTTTCATTCTTTTAAAAAATGTTGTCCCAACAATGGGTTCACCACTCACCATCGAAGTTGCAGTGATATCACCAATAACTTCTAAGGTTAAAGCAATATAAATAATCGCAAAAGGGATGAAGGTTCCAAGGTCAAAATCTAAGCCAAAGCGAAAGGGATGAGGAATATTCAGTAAGGGAAGGCTACCAATCTTACTAAAATCAATAATTCCCATCACCATTGACATCATAAAACCAACCAGTAAACCAATAATGATTGAACCCATCTTGAGGTACTTGTTAGAACTGGCACTACAGAAGGCAACAATAGCAAATACTGTACCCGATAAAGCCCAATTTTCCAGATGTCCAAAGGTTCCATTGGCTTTAGCCGCACCACCACCCGCCATATAAAACATACCGACTTTAATCAGACACAAACCAATTAAAGTAACGGCTGTTCCAGTAACTAAAGGTGTAAAAATCTTTTGGGTCAAATGCAGAAAACGACTCAAAATAATCGGGATAAATGAACCAAAAAAACAAAGCCCCAAAACTAGGGCTAGTGTCTGTTCTGGCGTTTTTCCAGATTCTAGCGAAGTTCCAATAACTGCTAGAATCGGGGCAACAAAGGCAAAACTTGTTCCCTGAATACTTAGTAAGCCTGAACCAATTGGGCCAACTCTTCTGGCTTGAATAAAAGTGGCAATACCAGAAACAAAAAGGGACATTCCTAGAATGTAGCTAGATTGTTTGACATCTAATCCTAAAGCACTGGTAATCAGCAACCCAGGTGTGACAATCGGAATGAAAATAGCACACACGTGCTGCATGGCTACGAATAAGCCATCTACTAAAGGTGGCTTGTCATTTAAGCCATATAGCAGTTTCGAGGGAGCAGTAGATTCAATATGGCCCATGTCACATAAACCTCATTGATGCTGAACAAGATAATTTCAGAAATTATTCAATAAATACCTTTTCTGCATACAAGACATTGTATACAAAGGCACATTAGCAAAACTGATTTGAGATAATACTTTGTGGTAAATAGATTGATGTTAAAAAATCATCTTTATTGGCTGTTATGCTTTCACCCTTAAGATTGTGGGGTAAGAAAGCCTTTAGTCAAATCGCCATTAAGCCACCAGTAGCAACACTAGATGAAAAAACATATTGAACCAATTTGAACTATTGATGATTAACAATGTAGTCACGGTATTCTCACAAAAACTTGGAGATTAATGATTCATGGTCAAGTATTTTAACCGTAATCGCCTTTTAATCCTTTCATGGGTAATAATGCTAGCTGTTTTAGTCAGCTATCCCAGTACAGCAAAGGCCGATAAAAAGCCAGTACAGCCGATTTTATTCAATCCATCAGAAATTGACGTAGCGACCATTTACGAGACAACTGCGGAATCTCAAAAAGGGGCGATGTCCAGCATAGCCAAAACCAGCAAAACTTTATACAAAAAAAATCCAGGCTTTGATGGTTTTGCGGTTTTAGGTAGCAAAGACGGCAACAAAATCATTGTCTTATCCCAGTGGAAAGATAAGAAAAGCTATCAAGCTTATACCGAACAGCCTGTAGAAGACTATAAGACAAAATATGCTGATTACAAAAGCAAATATAGCGAATCAGCAGAAGACTACAAAAGCAAATATGCCGCTCAAAAATCCAAAGAAGCAGCACCGATAGAGCCATCAAAAACTATTATCTTTGAACTAGAAGAAACCCAGCCTAATAGTCTCGTAGCGGCACTTCGTAAAGAATCAGTTGTCCAGTTGAGTCAGTATACCATCAAAGATAATGAGACAGAATCAGAAGTGCTTGATTTTGTTGAAAAACTCATCCCAACCGCGAGTGATATGGTTCCTGCACCACGTACCGTTATTTTACTAAAAAGTAGTGATAATAAAGAAGTAGCCTTACTAGCGAGTTGGAGTTGTAGCGCAGACTTTGATGGATTAGAGACACCCCCTAGCTTTGCCGAACTACCACAAGATTTAGTCGCCGCCGCCGATAATGAGCAACATCTTTACGAAGTTTTAAAAATTATTCCCCCGCCACCACCTGAACTTTGAAACAGCAAGCTAAAATAGCTTTGCGACTTTTAAAGTGAAGCTTCAGAGCAAGCATAAAGCTAGTCACATTTGCTACAAACCCAATCCGTAAAATTTGTTACCTTTTTTCTAACTCTACTGCATCTTTGATTCTTAAAAAACAATGACCATTACCCTACCAAACAGCGAAAAAGAGCCATTCAGTATCAGTGGTTTTTTGATGAGCGATGGCCCAGCACGCTTTATTCTTAGCTGGGTTGCAGGATTTGTTGATACTGCTTCTTTTATTGTCTTATTTGCCCTATTTACGGCACACGTTACTGGAAACATTGCCTTAGCTGGAGCTTCTGCTGCCTCAGATGAAAAAGATACTTTAACTCATTTAATGATGATTCCAATTTTTATGGTGGCTGTAGCGGTAACTTCAGTTGTTGCCCGCTTTTGTCGGTATAAAAATTGGCCTGTTTTACCCGTCCTTCTAACTGCCGAAACGATTGGAATTGGTGTTTTTCTGTTCGTTGCTTCTACGCTTTCACCTTCTTTAATGTTAGATGTTCAAGAAGACATTATTTTCCCCATTGGTGCGGCAGGTGTTGTAGCAATGGCGATTCAAAATGCTTTGATGAAAGAAGCTATCACCTCATTTACAGGTTATTTTCCGACAACCGTCATGACAGGGAATACCACACAGTTGACCCTAGATTTAGTTCTATTAATCATTGCTCCAGTGTTGCCCCTTTCTAATAAAATACCAAGTGTTGAAACTCAAGAAGCATTAGCCCGTATTGGTCGTGTTGCACCGATTATTGCAGGATTCTTTTTAGGAGCAGGGGCTGCCGCTTATACAGTTGGTACAATGGAATTTAATTGCTTAATTTTTCCCCTCATCGCAATGGCTATTCTAACTTTGGCTTCCTATGCAGATTACGCTCACAAATCCGCATCAGTTGAAAAAGCTTAAAGCTAAACTGTTAAAGGCTCGGTTTTATTGATATAGAACCGAGTCATTGTTATTGAAGCTCGATAAAAATCATAATTTATCATTCTAGTATTGAGGCAATTAATCATGAAACGTTTTTTAATCTCTATTTTTCTTTGTCTGACGCTTTTTTGGAGTTTAATTCCGAGTAGTTTTGCTCAAGCACAGCCCCTTCAAATTAGCAAACAACCGATCATCGCTATCTTTGGGATTGGCGAAAATATGATTACACCCGAAGACGAAGAAGCACTTTATGAAAAACTAAAAAACAATTTTTTTCCAGCAGTTGAAAAAATTCTTACCCCCGAACAACGCAGGCTCTTTAGACAAGCATTGGAAGAAAAAGGCAATATTCGTAAAGCTTTTAAGACAGTCCCTTTGACTCCTGAACAAAAAATGCAATTAAGTCAGACCATTAAGGCAATGCCCAAAGAAGAATTTCTAGCAACTTTAACGCCTGCTCAAAGAAAACATCTTTTCCAGAAAAAGAAAGAATTATTCAGACCCACACTTGAAGAAATTACCGAAAAAATCTCCGAAAAATTCTTAGGTAGTGAAACAGCCACAAAATAAGAGAATAATTAAAAATTCATTAACTCAAAAACAGTATTTTTAAAAATATTGGTTTTGGGTTAATTCTTTAATTGCGTATTGAAATTGACAATATTGTGTAGTTAAACACTCTCTATTTAATAATTTAAAAATAAATTAATTTATTCTCTTCTCAGACTATAAGCCTGTTAAGTTAAGTACTTAACATATCCAAATCGATAGACACGAACACTCAAAAATGCTTGATTTTTAGGATTTTATTGTCTTTTTTGTCAATTCTATTTTATTTTTATTTTTTAGTAATTAAATATTGATTTCTAAGTTTTTTGAAAACCTAAACACCACCTTAGTCGTCTTTTTTACTGTCATGATTTCTCGCGCTATTTCGGTCTATGGTTTTAGTGCTTTAACTAATTGGTTAGCCCAAAGGAAGTCTTATCCGCAACTATAATTACTGACTCTCCAACAATATTGAGAAAAATTACTAGCAATAAAAACAGAAATTTATACGAACTGAGTTAAATCAGGAATGAGCAAAAATCAACTACCCTCAATTACGCAAAAAGCGTTTGACCCTTAAAGAAGTTTCTTTAATGTTAAGTTAAATAATTAATTGGATTATTATTTGATTACCATAAAGTACTGTGAAATAAAGATAAAAAATTAATCTGATTATAATGCTAGTTCTTAAATCCACCGTGAAATTTATTTCACGGCTCAAAGCGCTAGTCCATTAAAATGGACTAAAACCTCATAAATTAGTCAGTTAAAACTGACTTAAGCTATGAGACAAGAATTTTAATCCCTAACGGTATAATTTTATAACATTATTCTTTTAAAAATATGAATTCTATTATTAAGTTTCTGAGTACATCATTAGGCTCATGGTTACAGCGAACTTGGGCGGCCGTTCTTCTGACTGGACGGGTGTTTTATTTTTTATTTACACGCAAACCTGATCCTCGTCTGACACTCGATCAATTAATGGAAACTGGGCCAGCTTCTTTGATCCTTGCGTTATTTACGGCCTTTGTCATTGGCATGATTTTTACCGTTCAAGTAGCACGTGAGTTTCAAGCACTGGGTGCAAGTAGTCTGGTTGGGGGAATTTTAGCCCTTACCCTCAGTCGAGAACTGTGTCCAATTATGATGGCGATCGTTGTTGCGGGTCGCGTCGGTTCTGCGTTTGCGGCTGAACTTGGCACAATGAAGGTCACGGAACAAATTGACGCTTTGTATATGCTCAAAACAGATCCAGTAGAATACTTAGTGATGCCGCGTTTGATCGCCTGTTGTATTATGGTACCCGCCCTCACTATCTTAGCTTTAGTAACGGGCTTATTGGGTGGATTAATTCTTGGTCAAGCCGCTTATGGAATTGCTGTATCAGTTTTTCTTGATTCAATTAAAAACTTTCTCGCTATTTGGGATCTAATCGCTGGCCCAATTAAAGGGATTGTTTTTGGGGCGTTAATTGCGATTATTGGCTGTAATTGGGGGTTAACCACCAGTGGCGGGGCAAAAGGGGTTGGCCAATCGACCACAGCCGCCGTTGTGACGATGCTGCTTGCGATTTTTGTCGCTAACTTTCTTTTAACTTGGCTCATGTTTCAAGGTACGGGACAAGGTGCAAGCGTCATCGGCTCTTAGATTACTTCCCAAATGGTAACATAGCCTTTTTCATCACCTGTAACTAACCAACGGTTGTTATTGCTAATAGCTATTCTTAGAATGATGTTTCCAGACAGTGTATTTAATCGTCTAAAATTTTTAAGCTCCCAAATTTTAATCGTTCCGTCTTGAGAAGTACTCGCTAAGATCGTACCATCGGGACTAAAAGCAATATCGGTTACAGCCAGAGAATGAGCTTGCAAGGTATTTTTGAGTAATCCTGTTTCAACATCCCAAAATCGAATACTACCGTCATGGCTGCCACTAGCTAAGGTTTTTCCATCAGCACTAAAAATAATTTGAGAAACGGGAAAGGTATTACCCGCAAAAGGTCTAATTAACTTACCGTTGCTAATTTGCCACATTTTAACCGCGCCATCATAGTCCGCACTAACAATTGCTTTGCCATCGGGACTAAAAGCGATCGACTGAACTTGACTAGGATGAAGGGCGATCGTCTTAATATAACTACCTGTTGCGAGATCCCAGAGTTTAACAGTACGATCCCAACTCCCTGTAGCCAGTAGTTTTCCATCAGGAGAAATTGCTACCGAAGTCACAACAAAACGATGACGGATATAACTCCAGATGATTTCCCCTGTTTGAGCATTCCACAAACTGACCCGACCGTCTACATCTCCTGTCACAAAAGTTTGACCATTGGGACTATATTCAATAGCTGTTACAGTTTCTTCTAAGTCGGGTTGCTGAATTGTTTTTCGTTCTTCTATACTCCATTTTTTCAAGATGCCATCGAAACTACCCGTCAGTACAGTTTTATTATCAGGGCTAATCGCTATCGAGAAGATCGGATTTGCATTACCCCCTAACAAATACAGCCTTTTCAATCCTTGCCAGGGGACAAAAGCAGGAGATGGAGACGACACCGTATTAACGTCCTTAGAAGTATTCGCTTGAAAAGAACAACTAACCAACCCAACTACGGCGATCGCCACTGGAATGAATCGAGCAAAAAACGAGTTAATCATGGTTTTTTAGCAGGTAAGGGCTGAGTCGGTTGTTGAGGAGGTGCAAAGGTCGCAATTTCGGCAGCCACTTGGGTTAAAGTTTGAGCATAAAGAGCATCTTGTTGTAATTGTTGGGTTGATGAAACCAAATTTGATAACCCTTGAATCAAACGGATCAATTCTTGTCGTAGTTGAGGATTTCCCGTTATTTCATCAACATCTGACGTAATTTTTTGCAGATTTTCAAAAGTGACTCTTGCTGAATCAAGAAGCTTTTGTAGGGTGACGACAGCTTCAGGATCGGATAAATAAGTCGAAAATTGTTTTAAATTTTTGCTTAAAATCGCTGCATTAGCCGCAACTTCATCTAAATTAGCGATTAATTGTGATTGTTCAACCTGACTTAATACTGGATCTAACCGATTAATCGTCGTTTGTAGACTATCGCTGGTTTTTTGAATACTATCGAGTGTTCCAACAATTCGAGTTTGATTGGAATTCAGAAAAAGTCGAATTTGATCGGCTGTTTCTCCGACAGAAATGAGGGTTTTTCGAGCTTCGACCAAAGTAGAATCTAAATTTCTGAGTCTGCCATTGCTTTGAAGATCTCTAATTAATACCTTAGCTTCTCGACTTAATGGCCCCACTCCTTCGAGTTCACCTGTCAGTGTATTGATATTTCCAGACACTGAATCAAGATTCCCTGACAATTGATCGATACTTCTAAGAGATCTTAAACCTGTATTAAGTTCCTGAAGGGTTCCTTTACGTTGGACATCTTGCAAAACTGCTGTTGCTTCTCCACTGACTTGATTGAGTCTACCGAGTGTGGTGGATGTTCTCTGAGAAAGAGAACGAAAAGACGCGACTAATTCTGGATCAGTTAGCAGATTAGAAATTCTAAGTAAAGAACGGATTAAACTATTAACATCAAGAGCCGCTTGTCCTTGAAGTCTAGAACCATTACAGATAATGACGGTGGGATCACAATCAGAACTTAGGGGTTTTCCCGTAATATTGCCCTGTGGTAAAGCTTGAAGCGGAGTAATATCGATGCGTGTTTCTCCCACTAAACCCGACTGTACTGCCTCAACAACTGAATTACTGGGAATAATTTGACTCGCGGGAGAAATTCTCACTTCTACGGCGACTCCTTCAGGTTGTGGGGTAATTTCCGTAACTCGTCCGACTGTCACACCCCGATAGCCGACTGCGGTTCCGACAGTCATGCTACCTACATTGGGAAAAAGAACCGTCGCCCGATAACTACGACCCCCTAAAGTAAAATCAGCCAGCCAAGCAATTAAACTAATTAAGGCAGCCCCAGACACTAAAAGCATTAAACCGACTGCACTCTGTCGTATTGTGGGCGAAACTTGCATCTTTTACACTCCTATTGATTAACCACATAGAATATTGACACGTTATTTAATCGGCCCTTCTATACTCCCAGTAAAAAACTGTTTAAGTAAAGGAATTTCAGAACGATAAGCATCATCGGTTGTACCTTCCCATTGAAATTTCCCTTGATAGAGGAAGACAATACGATCAGTTGTATTTTTGATCGTCGTATGGACATGAGTAACCATGAGATAAGCACTACAAGCCTTCTGTACGGTCAGAAGTTCTCGGATCACGGTTTCAATGCGGGTCGAACCTACAGGATCTAGCCCTGCTGTCGGTTCATCATACAGTAAAATATTCAATTGATCCTTAGCCACTTCAGG
Organism: Chroococcus sp. FPU101; assembly: GCF_017312365.1. Classification (GTDB taxonomy): domain Bacteria; phylum Cyanobacteriota; class Cyanobacteriia; order Cyanobacteriales; family Microcystaceae; genus Chroococcus. The sequence goes on along the minus strand of NZ_BLJI01000001.1, from coordinate 243,889 downwards.
ATCGCTAATAATAGCCCGCGCCAAACTCACCCGTTTACGCATCCCCCCAGATATTTCTGCTGGATAGAGATCTTGAGTATCTGGCATCCCGACTAAAGCCAATTTTTCAGCCGTTAATTCTCGTATTTTCTCTTTAGAGAGCTTACTATGACGAATTAGGCTAAATCCGACATTTTCACCAACCGTTAGGGAGTCAAATAAAGCGGACTGTTGAAACACTAAACCAATTCCTTCGGGTTCTTGCCCTTGCTCGATCGTTAGCTCTCGTTTTCGACCATGTACATAAATTTCCCCTGTATCGGGTGTCATTAAGCCCGCAAGGAGGCGTAAAATTGTTGATTTCCCCGTACCTGATGGGCCGATCACCCCTACTGCCTCACCAGGGAAAACTTTTAAATCGACCTGATCTAAAATGACTTTTGAGCCAAAAGCTTTGCTCACTTTTCTCCATTCTATTAACGGCTCTTCCATCGTTGACCAACCTGATTAATGTTCGCCATATATTGATAACTATAAAATTTTAAATTATTTTATCGTTTAGGTTTTTGCTCACCGAAGTGAGATCAGTTTATTTTCTAAATTGAACTAGATTGACATAAAATTTTACCTAAACAATAAAGACTAAATTATTATGACTTTAAAGGTTGAACTTGGTCAATGACAGTCGAAGTCATGGACTCAAAAACCGCTAGAATGATTAAACCTAAAATAGTCGTCGCGGCAACAAATAACCAGAAAGTATCAGCGATCGTTTCTTTTTGATCTAACGCCCAACCACCTAAAAGTGGCCCGATCAAATATGCGATCGCCCAACTCTGAGAACCCACCGCCAGATAAGCACCTCGCAAACTAGGAGGTGCTAAATCAGAGATAATCGAAACTGAATAAGGTTTATAAGAAACATTCGCAATCAAAAGAACAGCAAGACCCGCAAGACTCACAGGATAAGCAAAAGTTCCGCTTGTTTCGGCAAAAGTTCCAGCCAACCAAACTAAGAAAAATCCACTAGCCCAAATGACAAAGGCAATCATTAAAACTTGAACACGTCGAAACGATTTAAAGAAGCGAGTTAGAGGAATTTGTAACAAAACACCTATTAAAATATAAGACCAAGTAAAAAGATTAGCCGTACTTGTAATTGAACTCTTAGCAGTATCGCCAGTGACATCGACAAAGTTAGTAAAATACAAAGGTAGAACACTGGTAATAAAAGTCACATACGTTGAAAAGAGAATATTAGCTAAAATAAAAACCAGTAATTTTTTATCTTTGAGAGCTACTAAAATTCCTTGTTTTGTATTATTATCCGAGGCGGGATGTTTTCTAGGTGCCATTGCACGTGTAATCAGTAGCAGAAAAGCGAGGAAAATTACGGCAGAATTAACAAAAATTAATTGTGGCGTTTCTCTGAGTAAATTAAAGAGAATACCACCGCCTAAAATTCCTGTTCCCAGTCCTAAATATTCAGCCACCCCCAAAATAGCAAAGGCTTGAGGACGTTCATCGGGTTCCGTAAAATCCATCACCGCCGCACTTGCAGGAGTCCAATAACTCCCCAAAGCCAAACCCAGAAATATACAAGCGACCATCAGTAACCAAAGTTGTTGGGCAAAGGTCAAAATGAGGGCGACGATCATTCCAAGGACGGCTGCACAGGAGAGAGCAAATTTACGCCCAAACTTCGGCATATCGGAGACAGTACCACTAAATAAGTGTCCAGCGATTTCTGAAATTGAACTTAAACTAATACTGAAACCCACCAAAGTCGCCGAGAAACCCACTTCATTAACAAATAAAATCGGCAGATAAAAGCTAATTAAACCAAAGGCTAATTGAAACAGCATTCGCCCCATCGCCTGTACCCAAACCTGACGATTTGATAATAAAAGAGTTGATGAAAGTTCGCTCATATCTAAAATACCTAGACACTTTACCCAAAACGGTATAACAATTTTTTAGATGAATTTGTCGTCTACCGTACTTGAATGGTGCCGAACACATCAGGGTTATCGGTTGGTGTACTTTCGGCTTGAGTTGCCATATTACTGATAAAAACGGGTAAGCGACCAAATGACGATACTTTCGGAGCCTGATTAATCTCTGCTTGTTGTTTCAAATCCTCCGTCACAATAAAAATAGCTCCTCCTTTACCCTGACCCGAATTTTCTCCTATTCCCCCACTCGCTGTATTATTTTCAAACGCTGTTTTATTTAAAATTAGATTGCCAGCGCGGACGAAAATCGCACCACCAAAACCACCGCCACCGCCACCAAATCCTAATTGCCCATTACCACCACCAAAACCGCCGCTACCTGGAATACCATTGGCCCCTTCTATCTCAATATTTCCCGCTTGTCCGCCAAAACCTGCACTTCCGCCACCGCCACCAAAGCCGCCGTTACCACCGTTGCCACCATTACCACCCTTTCCGCCATCTGCTACAGGTGCTTTAGCCTGTCCCCCTTCACCGCCTTTACCTGCATTTCCTAAACCGCCGAAACCCGCACCCCCACTAAATGCCGCCGATCCGATCCCCTGTTGTCCCCACACATCAAAACTTGCAAATACACCAGTACCACCGTTTCCACCATCGCCTCCATTACCCCCATTACCGCCATCTTTACCCCCTTTACCTCCATTACCACCATTGCCACCATTACCAAAACCGCCAAAACCACCGCCACCACCAAAAGCGATACTACCGATGCCACCGATCCCGATGCCGTTCATCCCTGCGATCGCCCCTCGATTCGCTTTAAACTTTTCATTACCGCCACTGATGCGAATGCCTTCTTTATCTAGATCGATCCCATCTAGATTCGGTAAACTGATCCCATTAACCCCGACAATCCCACCACGATTGACATTAAATTTATTTTTATCGGCTAAAATCTGGGTCTGTAGCTTGGTTGCTTGTCGTGGAATTCTCGCGGTTCCTTGTCCACCAAGGGCATGATTATTAATAAATCTAACACTACTAAGAGTAACCGTTCCGCCATTCATAAACAAACCGCCACCCATACCCGCCGCACCGCCCGCGCCGTTATCTCCATCATTTCCAATTGCCTGACCATCCGCGATCGTCAAATTTTTAATTGTTACTTCTCCACTATTGACATATAACACTTGATGTGCATTGTCGCCACTAATCATATCATCACCGTTGCCAACAATGGTCATATTACTGTCAATCTTCGGCAAACTTTTTTTAAGTTTAATCGTGCCACTGACTTGAGATAAATCGATTAAATCATCTTCAGGGGATTCATTAGCTTGATTGATTGCCCAACGCAGCGAACCAGTACCATCATCTGCCGTCGTGGTTACTGTTAGTTGTTTGAGAAGACCTCGAAAACCCCCTGTTTGTTGGGGTGTTTCAGCGATTATCTTTTCTGTAAATTCTTTCTTGAGTGAGTTGCTACTATCAAAAAAGTTGTTCGCTAAAGCAGCATCAGTCAAACTTAAAAAACAAAACAGAAAACAAACGATGAGGGGAAGGGCTCGAATGGATAAAAGCTTTAGATAACGATTCATACTGACCTGAAAGAGCGATGTCGCTGACGGACATCTAAACTCTACCAAAAAAGACATATTTTCGCTCCTATCGACAAACAAAAAAACGTTTAAAGACAAGCAACATTCCAAAAAATGAATAAAAAAATACTTCCCTGAGGGACAACCTGTGTTTACATTGATAAATAAAAACGATAAACATAATTCTTTGTCGCCGAATAGATCATAATGAACTCCTGGAATCTGTCTGGACTGAATAGGTGGGTCAACCGATCATCTTTAAAGGCTTTAGAAGACGCATATCAAGGCGCACTCGCCATCAAGAAAATTGAAGACACACATTTTGAGGGGAAGGCAATTATTAACCAACCCGATAAAGGAAAAACGGTATCTGACTACTTTCAGACTCAATTAGATCGTCAACTTCTCAGAATTCGTTCTAGTCTACTGCGTTTCCGAGCAACTAGCTTTTTAACCCCTCGTCCATCAAGTACTACACCAACTCGCATCGAACAGCAAGATAATCGTTTTGAAATTACCATCAGCGATCAAACCAACGAGGCGATTATTCTAGAAAAGCTGGCATTTATTGAATCGGTTGTCGGAAAATACCGAAACTCCAAGCAATCTTTTAATAAATTATTTTCCAACATTTTCTCTGATCCAGTGCCAACCGTTACCCCAGAAGTCCTAAGCACAGAAGACATCGATTCGCCTAAAGAAGAACCCCCTTTAGCTGATGAAGACGCGGGAATTATTCGTCCTGCTACACCTCCTAGAATAGTTCAAACTAAAGGAAAAACAACTAAAAATAATCAATCTCCTTATGCACTTCGTTTGTTTGGGGGGGCGGCGAAAATTGGCAAAGAGTTTAGCCCCAAATATGAACAAGAAGTTATTCAAGAATTGCGCGTGATCCGATCGCAGAATCGAACCGCCGTCCGTTGGCTCATCTTATTGTTAGTTATTCCCATAGTCACGCAAATTCTAACTAAAAATCTTCTTCTTAATCCACTATTGGGTAACTACTTTGACGAAAATCCTACTAAAGTAGAATTGAGTAAAGAAATTCAAGAAGAATTTATCAATGAATTTAGAAAATTTAGGGAAACGCTAGAAATTAAACGATTTATTGCTAAAGCGATCATCGAAGAAGAAAAAGAAGGTCATAAAACTTATATCAACACCCCTCAAGAAGAAGCAGAATTAGCCTCTGCTTTGTTTGGTGAAATCCCACCCGAACTGGTTGAAGATTTAGTCAATCAGCAACCAGGTCAATTTAAAAGTCTTTTGCTAACAACAGGATGGACGGAAGTCGAACAAGAACTCGAAGAAAAAGCCCTCCAAGAAAAAGTTCTTGATTTATGGCGAGAAGCTAGGCAAGAACAGCTTGAAGGAATTAAAAATGTGTTAGCAGATTGTGTTGCCCTTCTTGCTTTTATCGCTCTTGTTTATTTTGGTCGTCAACGTTTAGCCATTGTCAGAAGTTTCTCAAATAGAGCTTTCTTGAATCTTAATGATCCCAGTAAAGTCTTTCTGTTTATTCTCATTACAGATATGTTTGTTGGCTTCCATTCAGCCGAAGGATGGGAAATTATTTTAGAAGGATTAAGCCATCGTTTCGGACTTCCTGAAAGCAGAATTATAATCTATGGTTTTATTGCGACGGTTCCCGTTTTAATCGATTCTTGGATTAAATTCTGGATCTTTAACTATCTGACTCGTTTTTCACCTGCGGCATCGGCAATTTATGAACGCATGAACACCTAACATCAAGCCAGATGCTCGTAAAACGCCAAGGCCAATACCGCATAAGTCGCAAACAATAAAGACCCATCTAGCCAAGTTGAGAACCCACTAAACCCGATGAAATTGGCTAGAGTTACTGCGAACACAATTGCTCTAAGTTAACTGGATGTTTTCACCAACACAAATTAAGTCTCATTAGACAATTTTTTGTTCAATCAAAATATTGACAAAAAGATACTTTAATGGTGTTCGAAATTTAATGACTTGGGTTGCAACCTGTAAAGTAATTTTGCAATTTAAAAAGTTTTTTGAAGCTAAAATTCTAGCTTTAGGTATATTTAGATACTCTTTTAGCAAAATAAGATTGTATACAATCTGGTAAATAAAACTTAAATATATAAATTTCTTGACCAATCGGTGAACTCAAACCGAGCGGACGCAAAAGCAAGCTTATAAGCAATTAACTATTGCAGGACAAGATCATGGAAAAACCGAAAGTAATCATAACGGGTGCAGGAATTGGCGGACTAACGGCAGGAATTGCCCTGCGACGTGCTGGTTGTGAAGTGGAAATCTATGATCGGGTTAAAGAATTACGTCCAATTGGTGCAGGGATCTCATTGTGGTCAAATGGTGCAAAAGTATTAACCTATTTAGGCTTAGGTGAGCAACTTAGTGCGATCGGCGGTACGATGAATCAAATGGCCTATCACCACAAAACAGGTACACCGCTTAATCAAATCAGTTTATTACCCTTGATCGATGCAGTACATCAGCGTCCCTATCCCGTAGCCCGTCGTGATTTACAGAATATGTTGTTAAAGGCTTATAGCGATGAGATTAAACTAGATCATAAATGTGTGGGTGTGGAAGAAGACGAAACAGGTGTTACCGTATTTTTTGAAAATGGGCATCAAGCTAAAGGTGATGTACTTATTGCAGCAGATGGTATTCGTTCAACTATTCGCAGGTATGTTTTAGGTAATGAGGCTGATCTAGAACCGAAGTATGCAGGTTATGTCAATTGGAATGGTTTAGTAACAGCAAGTACAGATCTAGCCCCCGCAAATACTTGGGTCATTTATGTTGGTGATCATCAACGCGCTTCAATGATGCCCATCGGTGGGGATCGCTTTTATTTCTTCTTTGATGTACCACTTCGCTTAGGTACTCCTTGTAACCCCGATTATTTTAAAACAGAACTTAGAGAACACTTTAAAGGTTGGGCTGAACCAGTACAAATGCTCATCGACCGTTTTAACCCTTCAGACGTTGCTCGTATTGAAATTCATGATGCTGGCCCCTTTAACCGCTATGTACGGGGTCGTGTGGCGTTATTAGGTGATTCTGCTCATGCGACTTGCCCAGATATGGGTCAAGGTGGTTGTTTAGCCCTAGAAGATGCCTTAGTTATTGCCGATCACTTGGTTAATACTCATGCGGGGGTTGAACGCGCCCTGAAACGCTACGAAACAGAACGAATGATCCGCGCTAATGCGATCGTTCAAAAAGCACGTAAACGGGCTGAACAGATTCACGGCAAAGATCCAGCAATTACCCAACAATGGTATCAACAACTCGCCACTGAAAAACCTTCTGATGTTACCGACGCGCTGAAAAAGGTTATTATAGCTGGGCCATTGCGTTAATTAACGTGAGGCTAGGAGTTAGTGTTAATGGATCAATAAGTAACATTTTTTTTCAAGACTGGCCACAGGTACCTGAACTGCGCTTTTCTTATATGAGATAGAAAAATTGCATTGAGGAATGATTATAAAAATGGAACTGCCAATTATTGCAACCCTAGCCTACGGTTTACTCGCGCTCATCGGTGGGATCGCAGCCTATCAAACCGTTAAAAGTAAAGCATCTTTAATTTCTGGAACGATTAGCGGACTCATCTTGTTACTGGGGGCCTTTTTACAACTCCAAGGAATTACTTGGGGTTTTAATTTGTCTTTAATCATCACGATCACTCTAATCGTCGTTTTTAGCTTACGACTCGCCAAAACACGAAAGTTTATGCCTTCTGGTTTAATGTTACTCGCAGGTTTAGTGACACTTGCAATGATGCTGACAGCGCGTGTTTAAGCCAAGGTTTCTGGACAGTAGCCTAACCCTCTGGTAAACTGTTGACGAAAGGCTTCGATATCATTGGCATCGGGCATTCCATGAGAAACGATCGCAACTTGATAACGACGCATCACCTCAGTAGCAGACTGTCCTGTTTCCAAACTCCAAAACACCATCTGTAAGCGAATTTCTGGCGGGTAAGGAATGCCTAGCTCTAACATAAAAGCTTGAAAGTCGCCATGCTGTTCAGGAGTAAGCGACTGGCTAAATTTTACTTTAACGATCCAACCGTTGATCTGATGAATCACTGTCATGCAAGCGGGCGGTAGATGAGTCATACCATGAAGATATTGAGTGACTCGTAGCGTTAAACTTGCAGTAGCTAAAAAATATAAATAATCCATAGTAGCGTAAGGCGCAAATGATCCCAAGAATTGCTATAAGATTATTCTGGCAAAAATAGTATTGTTACTTCTAGGGGAAAAACCCGCGATTTAGTGATGTTCTTCTGGGTAAGATCACCCAAAAATCAATGTTCTTTTGTTAATACAATAACAACATGACTTCAGATCAGTTATTGTCTGGCTATGACTATACTCTCCCATCAGAGTTAATCGCGCAAAATCCTGTGACCCCTAGAGATCATTCACGGCTTTTGATTATTGACTCTTTAAATACTCATGTACATAGCTTTTTTTATGATTTAACCAATTGGTTATTACCTGGCGATTTACTTATTCTTAATAATACTCAGGTGATTCCTGCCCGTCTCTATGGACGAAAAGCAACTGGCGCACCCGTTGAAATTTTGCTTTTAGAAGAAAAAGATCATAATTGTTGGTTAGCGTTAGTTAAACCGGGCAAACGTTTTAAATTAGGCTCAGAAATCTGGTTTTATCCTTTTGATGCTGCTCCAAACTCCCCCCACAATATTCTTAAAGCTAAAGTAATTGATCGGGATGCGGCGACTGGAGGCAGATTATTACAATTTCACGTTCCTGATGATCAATCTTTTTTAGGAGTTTTAGAAAAGTTTGGTCAAATTCCCTTCCCTCCTTATGTTAATCATTCTGAAGCTCTCCCCTCGCAATATCAGACGGTTTACGCTCATGAACCAGGTTCTGTTGCAGCACCAACGGCGGGACTTCATTTCACGGAGGAACTTTTAGGGCGACTCAAAGCAATGGGGGTTAATTTGGCTTATGTAACGCTTCATGTCGGGGTGGGAACTTTTCGCCCTGTTGAAGTTGAAGATATTACTCAACATATCATGCACCAAGAATGGATTGAATTACCTCAAGAGACGGTTGATTTAATTCGAGAAACCAAAGCTAAAGGATCGAGAGTCATTGCTGTCGGAACCACTGCTACACGCACTTTAGAAGGGGCAATGAAAGAAATTAAAGAAGCGGGAGGAGATGAATTAGCGGCTTTTCGCGGGAAAACGAACTTGTTTATTTATCCCAGTTATCAGTGGCAAGTGGTTGATGGGTTAATCACAAACTTTCATTTACCTAAATCGAGTTTACTGATGTTAGTTAGTGCTTTAATTGGACGAGAACGGTTGTTAGCCTTGTATGCAGAAGCAATTCAAAAAGAATATCGGTTTTATTCTTTCGGGGATGCTATGTTGATTCTCCCTAGTGCTGTAATTTAAAGATTAGCTTTTAATTAACAGTTTTTTTATGTCTCAAGCTAAATCGTCATCATTCAAATCAAAAAATCGTGGTGTTTTCTTTCTCATTGCCCCAGTGTTGATTATTTTGATTACGATGGGTATCCGCGTCGCTTTTCCGACTCTCCCCACACCTTTTTCGGGAATGCGCCCCGATAACTTAGGTGTCGTTGCGGGTAGACTCGCACCATGCCCCAGTAGTCCAAACTGTGTCAGTAGTCAGAGTCTAGACAAAGAACATTATATCGAACCGATCGCTTATCAAGGTGAATCGCAAACCGCGATCGCTGCTTTAACCAGTCTGATAAATTCCCAAGAACGGACTAAAATCATTGCTGAAGAAAGTAATTATCTTTATGCTGAATTTGCAAGTCGTTGGATGGGCTATGTTGATGATGTCGAATTTTTAGTCAATTCCAACGAAAAAGTGATCGATGTTCGTTCTGCTTCTCGTTTAGGCGAATCTGACTTAGGGGTAAATCGTCAACGCATTGAACAGATTAGAAAATTGTTCTAACTGCATATTAACTTGATTTTGTCAAGGGTTTGGTCGTCAAACCCTTTTTTATCATTCTTCACTTAATTGAGCGATTAATTTCACCACTCTTTCTTTAATCTGATCTCGAACACGTCGAAACGTATCAATTGATTCTGCTTCAGGATCATCGAGTTGCCAATCTTCAAAAACTTCTTGTAATAGCCATTCTTGCGATAAATTCACGCCACAGCCACACAAAGAAATGACCGCATCATAATCATCTGGATTAAAATCACTCAAAGATTTAGACGTTTGCTCACGAATATCAATCCCAATTTCCAACATGACTTGAATTGTAATCGGATCAACTTCAGAAGACGCTAGACCCGAACTTGTCACCTTAACTTTATCTTTCCCTAATACTTTTGTAAATCCTTCAGCCATTTGAGAACGGCGCGAATTTTTTTTACACACATACATAATACTTTTCATGACTAAAAATCCTGAAATCCATTGGATAAATGTCGATAGACAATAACTGCTAGTTGTGCGCCAAAAATGGGGGCAACCCAGTACAACCAGTGATGTTGCCACAGCATTCCTACCATTGCAGGACCAAACGATCGCGCAGGGTTCATACTCGCACCTGTAATCGGCCCCATAAATGCTGCTTCTAATGCTACAGTTAATCCTATTGCTATACCCGCAAAACCTACTGGTGAACGACGATCTAAACCTGAGCCTAAAATGACAAACATCAAGATAAAGGTTAAAATCGTCTCTAAAACCAAGGATTGTAGCCAATTTCCCTCTAACGGCAGCGTTGCACCTAAATTAGCGACTTTTCCCAAGCTTATTAACAACACTCCAGACGCGACAACCGCCCCCGCACATTGAGCAATAATGTAGGACAAAACCGATTTTTTTGGGAAAAAACCACTCACCCAAAAAGCCAGTGTTACCGCAGGATTAAAATGTGCTTGACTGATGTGACCTAGAGTATAGATTAAAGCCGCTACAACCGCACCAAAAACAAAACTAATCCCTAAATGAGTCAATGCACCATCACTGATACTATTCACCATTACTGCACCAGTACCCGCAAAAACGAGAATAAATGTACCAATTCCTTCGGCGAGAACTTCTGGTCGTATTTTGAGGGACTTTTTGGGAACGGTTTTAGCTAGACGCATAACGCAGTCGATGAAATAAATAAACCCTTTCTTATCATTTCAAAAAAAATTGATTTGTCAAGAGGCAGCTAATCACATTGTCGTACTGGAAACAGTTGAGTAAGTCTCCGATACTCTGCTAGATATTCTTCGAGGGCTAAAAATCCTGATAGATTAAGGCTGTAGTAGATCCAGCGTCCCTGTTGTCGGCTACGAACTAAATTGGCTTCTTTGAGTATTTTTAGGTGAAAAGATAGTTTAGATTGGTTAATTTCTAGTTTTTCTCACAGTTCGCACACACATAATTCTTGCACACGTAGTAAATCTAATACTCGTAAACGAAGTGGATCTGAGAGGGCATGAAATCCAGTAGATACGTCAGAGGTTGTAGCGTTCATCAAAAAAAATTGAAATGCAGTAAGACTAGATCAATTTTACTTGAAACTTTTGTGATTAATGTAGAAATCGCCAGAAAGATCATTTTTCTGACGACTCTTAGCGAAATATAGAATTTTTATAAACACCAACTAGATTAGTTTAGCAGCGCGGAAACCAAGATAGAGACCTGCTGCAATAACGGTGAATACTAGAATGTAAGCGATAAAAGAGACAATAGCAAAGATAGACATTTTTTGGCAACGACTCCTGAAATAATGTAATTCATTCTTTGTTATTGTACTGTTAGAGAACACCACTTCATCAATGTCGGCTATGTCTTCAATTATTCCTGTTAAGCTTCCCCAAAATCCCTATAACATTGCGATTATCTCCAATAGTTTAGCCCAACTCGGCGCACAAATTAGCTCACTCGATCTCGGAAAAAAAGTTCTTCTTGTTTCCAGTCCCGAAATTTTTGAGATTTACGGAGAAACAGCATTAAAATCTTTATCTGATAAGGGGTTTGAAGTAACGACTCATTTTATACCCGCAGGAGAAACCTACAAAAACCTCGATTCTATTGCCAAAATCTATGATACGGCTGTTACTCAACGCTTAGAACGATCGTCTACCTTCATCGCGTTAGGTGGGGGTGTTATTGGGGATATGACAGGTTTTGCCGCAGCAACTTGGTTAAGAGGGGTAAACTTCGTACAAGTTCCTACAACCCTACTCGCGATGGTAGATGCGTCTATTGGTGGAAAAACTGGGGTTAACCATCCGCAAGGTAAAAACCTTATTGGTGCATTTTATCAACCTCGTCTAGTATTAATCGATCCTTTGGTCTTAAAAACTCTCCCAGTCAGAGAATTTCGCGCCGGAATGGCTGAAGTGATTAAATATGGCATTATATGGGATGCGGATCTATTTTCTCAGTTAGAAGCAGCAGAAAAATTAGCCGATTTTTCCAATATTAGTGAAGATTTACTACTAACTATCATCACTCGTTCTTGTCAAGCAAAAGCCGATGTCGTGAGCAAAGATGAAAAAGAATCGAATTTAAGAGCGATCTTAAACTATGGACATACGATCGGTCATGCCATTGAAAGTTTAACGGGTTATAGTGTAATTAATCATGGTGAAGCGGTTGCTATTGGGATGGTTGCTGCAGGAAAAATAGCCACTCATTTAAATCTTTGGTCATCTGAAGCAGAAATTAAACAAAACGATTTAATTAAAAAAGCAGGTTTACCGACAACTATTCCAGCAAGTGTCAATTCATCAGAAATTGTAGACGCGCTGAAGATTGATAAAAAAGTAAAATCAGGTAAAGTTCGTTTTATTTTACCGACTCAAATAGGTACAGTTATTATTACTGATGAGGTTCCGTCTGAATTGATTTTTGAAGTAGTGGAAGAACTTAAAGCATTGTAATTAATTTGGGTTTAGTAACAAAATCCATACAGAGGTTTTATGGAAAAATTAATCGTCACTAATTTTTTGAATATTAAACACATAGAATTAGAGATAGGAAAAATAAATATCCCTATTGGGCCACAAGCACAAGGTAAAAGTGTTGTGGCTAAGTTAGTTTATTTTTTTAAAAGTTTTTGGGATGATTATAGAAATCTTTATGATGCGAAACAAGACCTAGAAGATTTCGAGCAAGTTATTCTTGTACTATTTAAAGATATTTTTCCAGAAGTTTAACCACCCTAAAAAAAAATTAAAAATATTACCCAAAAACTCTAATAAAAGACCTCAAAAACTTAGTCAACTCATTGTCTAAACAAATCATGAAAACCTTAAATAAACTCGACTTTATCGATTTATCAATCCTGCTACCAGAAATCACAGAGCAAAATACATTAATTGCAGGAGTTGATGAAGTGGGTAGAGGTTGTTTATTTGGCCCTGTGGTTGCTGCTGTCGTGGTTTTACCCGTTTGTGATATTCCAAGACTAATTGAAATTGGAGTTAAAGATAGTAAGCTACTTTCAATTAAAAAAAGAACAGAACTTTTTCACAAAATTTCTAAAATAGTTTTACAATATCGTATTGGTTACGCTAAAGTTCAAGAGATTGATCAGTTTAATATTCTACAAGCATCTTTATTGGCAATGCTGCGTTCAATTAAAAAACTTAAACATCAACCAACAATTTGTTTAGTCGATGGTAGACAAAAAATTCCCAATTTATCTATCCCTCAACATAATATCATCAAAGGAGATCAACGATCGCCCGTTATTGCTGCTGCGAGTATTATTGCAAAAGTATGGCGTGATGATCTCATTCTGCGGTGGGCTAAAAATTACCAAGAATATGATTTAGCAGCGAATAAGGGATACGGAACCCAAAAACATCTAGACGCGATCGCACAATATGGCATATCATCACAGCATCGTCTTTCTTTTCGTCCTTGTCAAATACCTTCAAGCTTAGTTACGACTTATTGACTTTCTTTAACAGGAAGAGTTACCCATCCCATCGAACGATGACCCATTTTAAAAGTAATAGCTTGACTGAGGCCTAATTGTTGTGCCACTTCTGATAATAAAGGTGCTTTTACTTTAGAAATGGGTAGATAACTTGGACAATCATCAAAATCTAGACACAGTACAGTAGAAGTATCCCATTTTTCTCGAAAAATTCGACAGTTTTTCGGCAAAAACTTGACTAACGAGCGAAATCGTGAAATTACCTCTTTTTCTAAATTTTCACTCGTAAAATCTTTAGACGAGGAATAAGGCTGACTCATAAGCTAATTTAGGAGTAATGGTAATCTGACATTCGATCACCTCCTCTCTATGGTACAAACTAAAAGAAAAATCATCGATAAATTTTATTATTGTTTTATCTGTGTTCTTCCCCAGACGTTTTTAATAGTTTAGTTTGACCTTGATCTTTTGTATGATGGCTCACAAAAGCTTTTATTATCTTGCTATTCAATCGTTTTTAAACTTAAAATACATTCCACAAAAATTGATGAATTAGGGATGGTTTGTGGTATAATAGAAAAATCTTAAGTTCTGTAACTACTCATTTGATTTAGTCGTTAATTCGTGTAAAAAAATCTATGAATCCCGAAATTCAGCAAAAAATTGAGCAATTAGTGAACGACAATAAAGTTTTGGTTTTCATGAAAGGCTCTAAATTAATGCCTCAATGTGGTTTTTCTAATAATGTTGTGCAAATATTAAACACATTGGGTGTCCCCTATGAAACTGTAGATATTTTACAAGACTACGAGATCCGTCAAGGTATTAAAGAATATTCTAACTGGCCAACCATTCCTCAAGTGTATATTAATGGCGAATTTGTCGGTGGTTCAGACATTTTAATCGAACTGTATCAAAGTGGTGAATTACAGCAAATCGTAGAAGTCGCCTTGGCATCATAACAATTACCCAGTCATCCAAGGGTAGGTATAGTTAACCTACCCAAAATAAAAGACAACATAAATTAAATTAGTAGTAATCGCGTTCTACTTGAGTTTGAGGAATCGCTAACTCAAAATTGGAAGGATCTCGCAAAAACCGAAAAACTTCCTCTTCTAGACGGTGAATTAAATAGGCTTCGACTAGGTTATTATCACGCAAACAAGATATATAACCATCGACATAAAGTCGCATATAATGAAACGGTAACCGCGTTCCCACAAATCCACCAGATCATCGGTGAGTCTTTGATAATAACGGATAGTAAGAGTATCTTGGAGCATGGAGAGTAACTAACGATTTATAGAATGGATGAGTAAGCAGATGAAAAGTAACAAGCAAGGCGTAATTACACGGAATTAACGCAATTGTATGTGTAAACACTGAACAGTCTTATTTTTATTTTACCCATCTCTTTCGGCAAAAAGAGGGTCGTAGAGTAATTCATGAAAAAATAGCATAATCTAAGAGCTTTTTTTAAGACGACTTGAAATCTCAGTAGCGAATGTTACAACACCTTGACAATGCCTTTGATAGCCTGTCAGTGTGTATCGCTCTTATAGGAACAACAAAGGTGGGATTAGTACATATTTCAATTATTGAAGGGAATCCACACTTGCGATCGCTTTTAGCATGGCATCTACAACAAGCTGGCTATATCGTGCAGCAATGTGCTAATTTACAGCAAGCTAGACACGCATTAGCACATCGTCAACCCACTCTAGTAATTATTGATTCTGATTTACCCGATGGTGACGGGATAGAACTCTGTCGCACTTTAGCAGAACAAAGACAATCTTTAATTCTCATTTTATCAGCCCGCAACGGAGAAAAAGACGTAGTAGACGGCTTAAAAGCGGGTGCCGATGACTATCTCAAAAAACCGTTTGGGATGCAAGAATTTATGGCTAGAGTCGAAGCATTAATTAGGCGACTTAGAATGTCATCAGTCCCTCTCTATCTCGACTATGGAGAACTCAAAATCGATTTAGCACAACGACGTGTACAATTTAAAGGGGAATATATCGAACTTACTCCCCAAGAATTTAGCCTACTCTATGTCTTAGCGCAAGCCGAAGGAAATGCTCTAACTCGTTCTGAATTATTGCGTCGTGCTTGGCCTGATGCCATCGATAACCCGCGTACAATTGATACACACGTACTATCCCTTCGTAAAAAAGTTGAAACAGACCCCAGACAGCCGAGTTTAATTCAAACCGTCCGTAACGTTGGCTATCGTTTTAATCTTGAGGCCTTACAAGAGATTTCGACACCCACTGTAGCACCATCTGTCATTAATCCACTCGTCAGCAATGGTCATCATTCAACCAAAATAGCCGCCCAGTCAATGAAACGTTAATAACGAATTCTCGGGTCGATATACGCATTAATGATATCAATCAGTAGGCTACTTAAAACGACAATCATCGCAAAAAAAGCCATTAACCCTTGTACCGTTGGATAATCTCGCTGAGAAATAGCCTCATACAGACGATTTCCTAAACCAGGCCAAGAGAAAGTCACTTCTGTCAGAACCGCCCCCCCTAATAAAGAGGCAAACGTTAAACCCAAAACCGTAATCACAGGTATCAGAGCATTTTTGAGGGCGTGGGCCATCAAAATTCGTTGTTCTGGAATACCTCTTGCACGGGCCGCCTCGACATAATCTGCTTTTAGAGTTTGTTTGAGATTAATTCTAACCATTCGTTCAAAAATTCCACTTAAAAGGATGCCGAGGGTTAAACTCGGTAGAGCCAGATAATATAAAGTGGTCAAAAAATGCCCAAACTGTCCCGTTAAAAGACTATCAATTGTATACAAACCCGTTACCAAAGGCGGTGGTGACTCATTCAGGGGAAAACGAGTACCCAGGGGAAACCAGCGCAATTGTACAGCAAAAATCAACTGTAGTATCATGCCTACCCAAAATATCGGCAAAGAATAGGTAATAAGACCAAATAAACGACCCCCTGCATCAAACACCGTCCCTGGGCGCGAGGCAGAATAAACTCCTAAACTGACTCCCACAATAACAGCAATCAGCATTCCAAAAAAAGTTAACTCGACGGTTGCAGGAAAATGTTGTTGGATAATTTGCCAAACTGTTACCCCTTTACGGGTAATGGATGCACCCAAATCAAAGCGCAGTAATTGACCCAAATAATTGACATACTGTAACCATAGCGGTTGATTGAGTCCTAATTGTTCTCTTAATGCGGCTTTAGCACTTTCTGGCGCACGATTACCTAAAATTGCGTCGCTCGCATCCCCTGGAGTCGCTCTCAGGAGTAGAAAAACAACGGTAACAATTGTCCACAACATCAGAGGAGCTAACAATAAGCGTACCGCAATGTAGGATTGTAAGGCTTTTAGACGAGACATATTCAGTAATCAGTGACCAGTCATCAGTAAAGAGCCGACGAGAATTTAATGAAAAAAGTTGCTTATTTAATTTTTATTAAATATAAAAAAAAAAACAGGATTTTTTATTCATTATCATTTGAATCTGGATTGGAATCAAGCGGCTTTTCATCAATTCCTAAAGCTTTTTTGCTATTTTTAAGCTGCTTCCACAAGTCTTTAATTTGTCGATAGGCTTCGCCTGGTTTGATTTTACCAGCCGTTTCTAAATTGCACAAATAACTAACTTTTTGAGCAAATTCTTGTAAATTAGCATTAAACACCAAATTCTCTGGCTTAAATTCCCCATGATAGGAACTGCGAGGATAAAAAAAGTTATCTTTGTCATCATTAGTCGGCATAAAAAAACCTCAATATATAAGATATTTGCTTGCTCTTTCCTCGCTTTTAACAATCAGCATTACCTTTTATTGTCCTATAAATATCAATAAATTGAAAGTTTAAACAGCGAAAAAAATAATGATTCCTTGAAAATCAAATGATAATGACAATTTCTAATCTGGTACAAACTCGACTCTACAATCGTTTCCAATCTAAGATAAGCTGAAACTATCATCAATCAAACAAGATACTATAGCCATTATGATAAGGGAAAAACTTTACGAAGGAAAAGCTAAAATTATCTATCCAACGGATGATCCAGAAATTTATTTAACGCATTACAAAGATGATGCTACTGCATTTAACGCTCAAAAAAGAGGACAAATCCCAGGAAAAGGAGAGATTAATTGTACGATCGCCTCATCACTCTTTCAATGGCTAGAATCACTAGGGATTCCGACTCATTACATCGAGCAGCCATCCCCTAATCAAATGCTTGTCCACGCTGTCAAGATCCTACCATTAGAAGTTGTGGTACGCAATATCGCCGCAGGGAGTCTATGTAAACAAACAGGACTTACTGAAGGAACTATTTTACCCTTTCCTCTCGTTGAATTTTATCTCAAAGATGACGCATTAGGTGACCCACTTCTGACCCGCGATCGTATTCTTCTCCTAGAAGTAGCAACACCCGAACAACTCGAACAACTTCAACAACTCGCCCTTTTAATCAATCAACATCTCATTGATTTTTTTAAAAAGTGTGACATTACCTTA
Organism: Chroococcus sp. FPU101; assembly: GCF_017312365.1. Classification (GTDB taxonomy): domain Bacteria; phylum Cyanobacteriota; class Cyanobacteriia; order Cyanobacteriales; family Microcystaceae; genus Chroococcus. The sequence goes on along the minus strand of NZ_BLJI01000001.1, from coordinate 225,894 downwards.
GTGGATTTTAAACTAGAATTTGGTCTAGATCATGAACAAAAAATCCGTCTGGCGGATGAAATTAGCCCCGATACGTGCCGCCTGTGGGATAATAACGAAACCGATCCTCAAGCTAGAATTTTGGATAAAGATCGTTTTAGACGAGATTTAGGTAAAATTGAAGACGCTTATCAAAATGTCCAACAGCGCGTCTTAACGCAGATTGCCAAATTGCAATAATAATCTTACTCTTATCAAACATGGAACAATCAGCAAGTGGTCAAGTCACTAAATACTGATTTGACAGCCTGTTGACTCTAGTCATTCAGTGATCAATTTTGGGTGTGGAAGTGCTAAAAAACAATCAACCGTTTTCTTTATTAGTTTGTACGCTAGTAACCATAACAGCGTGGAATATTGCTCCATCAGTCAAAGCAGAGACCACGATCCCAGAAATAACTCCTATTTCTACCCATGAGCTAGAGTCAAATGGAGAAATTAAACCAGAACTAGACTTAGAAACAGCAGAAAAGTTTCCTTTAGTTCAAGAAGTCCAAAAAGAAGCCAATTTAGCCCAAACGCCACAACCTGCGACTGACCCATCCTCACCTGTAGAGTTACCGTCAGATCCCTCATTACAGCTTACTCCCTTCGAGCTACCCCCAAGCGAACAACCCACGACCCCACCAACAATCGAAACGCCAACAACTCCTCAAACTCCAGAACAACCTACTACTCCACCAACAATCGAAACGCCAACAACACCCCCTCAGACTCCAGAACAGCCTACTACCCCACCAACAATTGAAACGCCAACACCTCCTCAGACTCCTGATACGACCGAAACACCACCCGAAGAAGAACCTAGGGTTTTAATCTCAGAAGTTGTTGTTACTGGTGCCAACCCTGAACTAGAAGATCTAATTTACAATACTATTAGGACGCGACCAGGTCGAAGTGCAACGCGAGCGCAACTTCAAGAAGATGTTAACGCTATTTATGCAACGGGATATTTTGCCAAAGTTGATGTCTCACCAGAAGACACCCCGCTAGGTGTTCGGGTTGCTTTTGTTGTTCAACCTAATCCAGTTTTACAAAAGGTAACAATTGATACAACACCTGATATTCAAGGACAACAAGTCTTACCCGATACCGTTGTTACAGAAATTTTTCAAGAGCAATACGGTCAAATTCTCAATCTTAGAGACGTGCAAGAAAGCGTTAGACAGATTAATGAATGGTACAGTAAAAATGGCTATGATCTCGCTCAAGTGGTTGGTGCGCCTCAAATTGCTGAAGATGGCACCCTAATTTTAGTAATTGCGGAAGGATACATCGAAGATATTCGGGTGAGATTTTTTACCAAAGAAGAAGAATCCGTTGACGGTCGTACGAGAGATTTTATTATTACCCGCGAAATGGAGTTAAAACCGGGGAACGTTTTTAATCGAAATACCGCTCAAAGAGATTTACAGCGTGTGTTCGGACTCGGTATCTTTGAGGATGTCCGCTTGTCATTTGATCAAGGAACAGAACCAGGGCAAGTCGTTGTTAATGTGGATACAGTTGAAGGGCGTACAGGATCGATCGCAGCAGGGGCAGGTTTTAGCTCCAATAGTGGTTTATTCGGTAGTGTGAGTTATCAACAGCAAAACCTCGGTGGGAATAACCATACCCTCGGAGCAGAATTGCAGGTTGGTCAACGAGAATTATTATTTGATGTTAGTTTTACCGATCCTTGGATCGCAACTGACCCCTATCGCACCTCCTACACCGTTAATGCTTTCCGTCGTCGTTCGATCTCATTGGTATACGACGGTGAAGATACCAACATTCGTACCGAAAATGGCAACGATAGCCCCAGAATTGTTCGGACAGGGGGGGGGATTACCTTTGTTCGTCCCTTGGCTAAAAACGTCTATACCAAGCCAGATTGGACACTCTCAGCAGGACTCTTGTATCAACACGTTGAGGTGAAAAACGCCGATGGAGAGATCTCCCCTCGCGCTCGTGAACAAGATAATAGAATTAGGCTGGCGTACAATGATAGTGGGATCGATGACATCGTTTTACTGACGTTTGGTGCAACCCGCGACTTTCGTGATAATCCCACACAGCCGACGAGTGGTTCTTTATTGCGTCTCGGTGCCGAACAGAGTATCGGGATTAGTTCAATTTTTTACAATCGAATTCGTGCTAGTTATAGCTACTATATTCCAGTGAGAATCCTGACCTTTGATTTTATGAAAGGGCCACAAACTCTAGCTTTTAACGTACAAGGCGGTACCGTAATTGGTGGTTTTCCTCCCTATGAAGCGTTTGTTATTGGTGGCAGTAACTCCGTTAGAGGCTATGCAGAAGGGGAATTAGGAAGCGGTAGTTCATATGCTCAATTTACGGCTGAGTATCGTTTTCCTATTATTTCGATCGTTGGTGGAGCCTTATTTTTTGATGCGGCGACTAATTTGGGAACAGGTAACAGTGTTCGCGGTAATCCAAATGGAATTCGTGATCTCCCAGGAAGTGGTTTCGGTTATGGTTTAGGAGTTAGGGTTCAATCTCCTGTAGGTTCGATTCGAGTCGATTATGGTTTTAATGATCAAGGGGATTCTCGAATACACTTTGCAATCGGAGAACGTTTCTAATGATTAATAGTACAATGACTCAATCGGTTACTCTTTCAGGCGTGGGTCTACATTCTGGCGAAATGACCCAAGTTACCATCCATCGGGCTAATACTGGAGAGGGGCGTTATTTTGTAAGGGTTGATTTACCCTCTCAACCCATCATCAAAGCGCAAGTCTCATCGGTTGGTCAAACGACGCTTTCTACTGAATTAGTTGCAGGAGAAGCCAAAGTAAGAACTGTTGAACATCTCCTTGCTGCTTTAACGGGATGTGGTGTTACAGATGCTCGCATCGAAATTAATGGGGGTGAAGTTCCGCTACTCGATGGCAGTGCTAAACTTTGGACAGAAGCTTTACAGCAAGCGGGAATGGTGTCAGACTTTAAAAACGCTGATCCAATTTGTTCTCCGATTTGGATTTATGATCAAGATCTATTTGTCGCGGCTATTCCTTCTTCTGAACTTCGTTTTACCTATGGCATTGATTTTTCCTATTCGGCAATTGGGAAACAATGGTATAGCTGGAATCCAAGTTTAGAAAAGTTTGTTGATGCGATCGCACCTGCTAGAACGTTTGGTTTTGCGGATCAAATTGAACATCTACAACAAGTGGGTTTAATTAAAGGAGGTAGTTTAGAAAATGCTTTAGTCTGCGATGATCAAGGCTGGCTCAATCCTCCTCTTAGATTTGAGAATGAACCCGCTAGACACAAATTACTCGATCTAATTGGAGATCTAAGTTTACTCAGAACAATTCCTCAAGCGCATTATATCGCTTACAAAGCCAGTCATCATTTACATCTAAAATTAGCTAAAGCCATTCAAGAACAAACACTGTAATTTTTTAACTTATCCTCAAAGTTAGATGTAATTCAGACGAGTGATTGCAACAATAACGATATCGCTGTCTACATCTATTGTTGTCTAGTCATGAAAGAATTAATCTTATCTGCGAGTGATAGCCCTGCTGAATTTAGAAATGGCTCGATTTTTTTCGTTGGCACTGCCACAATTATTCTACGCTATGCTGGTTTTACCATTTTAACTGACCCGAATTTCCTGCATCAGGGGGATCATGCTCATTTAGGTCATGGTATGACTTCTCGTCGTCTAACAAATCCCGCCATTGAAATAGAAGATTTACCACCCTTAGATTTAGTCGTACTTTCCCATATGCACGGAGATCATTTTGATCAGATTGCCTCCGAAAAGCTCAATAAAACTTTACCAATTGTGACAACACACCACGCTACTAAATCACTTCATAAACAAGGTTTTACATCTCTTTATGGGTTAGACACTTGGGAAAGTATCAGTATTCATAAAGGAGAAAGTAATTTAAAAATTACGTCTATGCCAGGACGACACGGCCCAATTATCATAGCGACTGCACTGCCTGAAGTGATGGGAAGTATACTAGAATTTCAAGAAAAAGGACAAACGCGCTTTTGTCTATACATCACTGGAGATACCTTAATCATTGAGCAATTAAAAGAAATTCCGAAACGTTATCCTCATATTGATGTGGGATTATTTCATTTAGGTGGCACCAGAATTTTTGGCATTTTGGTCACAATGGATCATAAACAGGGAATAGAAGCACTGCAAATCATTAATCCTCACGTGGCAATTCCGATACACTACAACGATTATGAAGTTTTCAGATCACCTTTAGAAGATTTTAAAGATGCTGTTCGTGAAGCTGGACTAGAAAATAAAGTTAAATATCTTAATCATGGCGATACCTATACCTTTGAGGTGGCTGTTACGCACTAGACAAAATATTTGCAAAAATTTAGAAAAAATTAGGAAACTAAAAGAAATATCTAAAATCTTCTAATCTAAGAAAGAAACCACTTCAGTAGCCAGAACCGATCATGATAACAGCTAATCTAGCAGAGATAACCCCTAACAAAACACGCTACATTCCCCGTAATCATCGCCGTATTCTCTGTGTTTTCCCCAAATATAGTCGCTCTTTTGGCACATTTCATTATGCTTACCCCCTGATGGGTAGAGTTAAAGCGTTTATGCCACCTCAAGGAATTTTGGTCGTTGCGGCCTATTTACCGAAAGAATGGGACATCCGTTTGATTGATGAAAATATAACTCCAGCATCACCAAAAGACTATCTTTGGGCAGATGTCGTAATTGTTAGTGGTATGCACATCCAACGACCCCAAATCAATCGAATTAATCAATTAGCCCATCAAGCGGGTAAAATAACGGTTGTTGGTGGCCCTTCAGTTTCAGCTTGTCCTGAATATTATCCCGATTTTGATCTATTGCATATCGGCGAATTAGGCGATGCAACCGATGATTTGGTTCAATATTTAGACGAACACAAAGAACGACCTACAAAACAAATTCAGTTTCAAACCAAAGAAAGATTACCGCTTAATGAGTTTCCCATACCCGCTTATCATTTAATTAATTTAAGTCAATATTTTATCGGTAGTATTCAGTTTTCGAGTGGTTGCCCCTATAACTGTGAATTTTGCGATATTCCGACTTTATATGGACGAAACCCACGACTGAAAACCCCACAGCAAATTATTGCGGAATTAGATGCCATCTTAGCATCAGGAAATCCTGGGGCGATTTATTTTGTCGATGATAATTTTGTTGGAAATCGTAAAGCGATTAGTGAATTGCTGCCCTATTTGATTGAATGGCAGAAAAAAAATGGCTATCCTGTCCAATTTGCCTGTGAAGCCACCCTAAATTTAGCCCAAAGTCCTAAATTATTAGAAATGATGAGAGAGGCGTATTTTGGAACGGTTTTTTGTGGAATAGAAACACCAGAACCAGAAGCCTTACAAGCCATTTCTAAACAGCATAATTTAAGTATGCCAATTTTAGAAGCCGTGAAAATTTTAAATAGCTATGGTTTAGAAGTCGTTTCTGGAATTATTTTAGGCTTTGATACAGACACACCGAAAACCGTTGATCATATTTTGGAATTTATTCGAGTGTCTCAAATTCCCATGTTAACGATTAATTTACTCTATGCACTACCTAAAACGGCTTTATGGGAACGCTTAGAAAAAGAAGATCGAATTGTTAGTGATGAAGGTCGAGAATCAAATATTAAATTTTTAATGCCATATGAAGAAGTGGTTGCTATGTGGAAAAAATGTATTACCACTGCTTACAGTCCCGAATTTCTATATGAACGTTTTGCTTATAATTCAGTACATACGTTTTCTAATCGGATTGAAGTTCCTAATAGCCCAGCGCGAACTTCTAGAGCAAATATTATTAAAGGTTTAACTATTCTAGGCAATCTAATCATTAGAGTGGGTCTATTTAGTCATTATCGTAAAACCTTTTGGAACATGGCTTGGCCTGCACTAAAAAAAGGGAATATACAAACCTTAATTCATATTGCTTTAGTGAGCCATCATTTAATACAATTTACAATTGATTGCACAAAAGACGATGAATCAGCTTCTTTTTATTCCCAAAAAGTGAGATCTTAAAAATAAAAAAGACTGGATTAATTGAAAACTAAACCAGTCATTTCTATAAATGATTAAATTAATTAATGTTGACAAGAGCCACAATTAGACTAGCGTAAAGTTGGCTTAAAAACGTTTTTGTCTGCGGTTACCGCCACCGCCGCCGCCACCAAATGACGAGCCTCTATCTTCTCTTTCACGAGCTTGATTAACTTTTAATTCGCGTCCCATCCATTCTGCACCATCTAATGCAGCAATAGCCGCCGCTTCTTGGGCTTTAGTTTCCATCTCTACAAAAGCGAAACCACGTTTCTTTCCAGTTTCCCGGTCAGTAGGAATATGAACTCGTTGAACCTTGCCGTATTCAGTAAAGACATCAACAAGATCTTCTTGAGTAATCTCGTAGGAGAGATTGCCTACAAAAATAGACATAACTGTTTACCTTGAACAAATCAAAATGTATAGAGAGACAAAATCGGGGAAAGAAGCTGACCAATACTAAATCTACGAAACCTATTGAGTTAATACGGACAACGAACTTGAACGCTAATCTTGATTCTCGTCATCTAGTTTAGCATAAAAGTCAGATCACATCTAATCAAATTGGCTCTGACACGTTATTTAACAATTGTTTTAATGGAGAATGAAAACCATAGAATAACAATTATGTTAAACAGAATTTAATTGAAGCTTATCAAAGCACTTTTGGTGAGAAAGGGTGTATGATCCGTACTTTCAGAAAACTTAATATAAAGACAAGATCGACAATAGTAGTGATATAAAAGAATGATTTGTTATGTTTCTAGTTACTGGGGCTACTGGCTCACTGGGTCGCAGAATTGTTCGTCAGTTACGAGAGGCTAATCTTCCTGTGCGGGCGTTTGTTCGTCTTTTCTCTCGCTACAATGAATTAGAGGATCGTGGTGCAGAAATTTTCATCGGCGATCTTAAACAAGATAAAGATATTGCTAAAGCGTGTCAAGGCGTTGATTATATCATTAGCGCACATGGTTCGGGTAATGATACACAAGCTTTAGATTATCGAGCCAATATTGAATTAATCGATCAAGCTTTAGCGAATGGGGTTAAGCATTTTGTCTACATCTCCGTTTTAGGGGTGGAGCGAAATTATTCTGATGCACCTGTCTTTAAGGCGAAACGAGAAGTAGAAAAATATCTAATTAATAGCGGTTTATCTTACACGATTCTTAGACCGTCGGGTTTTGCTAATAACTTACTCCCTTTAGCCGAACGTTTTAAAGATACGGGAATTTATCTTTTAATTGGAGATCCTCAACATCGTTCATCAATCGTTAGTACAGATGACTTAGCCCGAATTGCGATCGCTTCTGTCTCCACTGAAGGCGCGAAAAATCAAATCTTTGCCGTTGGTGGGCCCGATATTCTTAATAGAGAAGATATTCCTCGGATTTTCGCTCATCTGTTTAGCCAAGATCCCATTATTATTAATCCTCCTCTATTTGTTTTTGATGGATTACGAACAGGACTGGGTTTATTCAATCCACAATTACAGCGTTCTTTAGGAACATTAAGAACCCTACTTGCCCATGAATTTTATTGTACTCCAGACGAAATTAATCGTTTAGAAACCGTCTATAACTTTAAGCTAGAGTCCTTAGAAAGTTTCTTGCGTCGTTATCTCGGATAATCTTAAACTAAACAGAACATTTCAAGAAATAGGATCAAGTATGGCATCATGGCTTAACCGAATGTCTGGAAAAACCCGCTATATGGTTTGTCGGGTGATGATACATCTAGCGGGTGATGAAATTGCTCCACTATTAGGCTTACTCAATGAAAAAGGCAGAGAAGCGATCAACGCAGAGGGCGATTTACAGGTCTTAGGAGAAGGTTTAGTTGAAATTTGTCAAAATTTGCTTCAGATGAACCTCTACTGGTTTTCTGTATCTAATGAGGGTGATGTTTTGTGGAAAGAGGAAGACGCAGGAAACTATGTGACAGAATTATTTACCGATTCGGCGCAACGCTATCTTAGTGAACCGAATTACGGTAGACCAGTAGGGGAAAACGAACCTTTTTCAATTCCCATTACCCATAATTTAGTTGTTATGATCACAATAGCGGCAACAGGTGAAAGTTCAGCTTTAGAAACCAGTTTAGGGGATCGAGATGTACTAGAAGATGCACTAAAAGCGATTATTAATTTACACTATCAAGGTAGATTAGAAGCAATTCAGGTTCAATTTTCACCCGCACAATTTGGGGATGAATTAACCAATGATCAATTGTTGCTGAACTTTCCTGAATTAGTTCCGTTATAACTTGACACCATAGAAAAATCTTAATCTGATCCATGATATTTCGTCAATTCACCGCCCTTTTGATGGCCCTGACTTTGTGTTTTTCCACTGTTTCTTGTGGAACCAATTCATCTAAGGTAACTCAATCTCAACAACCAACATCCAATACTACACCTACGGCTGTTAATAATACATCAGCGATCGCAGATGGACGCTATCCCTTACAGCAAGCATCCTATGATGATGCAGACGGAACCTATAGCCTAACATTGCTCAATACCCCCCCTGGCACGCCTCCTCTATATCGAGTCAGCAATCTACAGATGGCCCGCTTAACCGAGGAACAAATTGCTCAAGGGGAAAAATCCTATTTAGAGGTTAAAGATAATACTCCAGTCTTATACTTGACTGAAGACTTTAAGATTGACTACATTCACAACGTTACCGAAACCAGAGAAAACCCACAAACTGGACAAACAGAAACCGTTGTAGTTCGTCAAGAGTCTAATTTCTGGAGTCCCTTTGCAGGTGCATTGGCGGGTCAAGCCATTGGTAGTCTATTATTTAGACCTCAATACTATGTACCTCCTGTTTATCAACCAGGTGGTTTGAGAGGCTTTGGCGGTTACGGAAATACCTATAATGGGGCTGTACAACGTTACAGAACAACCTATAACGCGCCTCCTGCTGCCGTAAGAAATCGTGAAACCTTCCGTACCACTGGAGGTCTCAGAAGAACGCCTTCTACTACTGTTAGACAGCCTGCACCTTCAACAGGAACAAAATCTACTGGTTCAGGTTATGGAACCAGTCGTTTAAAAACTGGCCCTGGTTCTTCATCGACTAGACCTCGTTCGGGTTTTGGTACCAGTCCTGGGGTACGTCGTGCGCCGACTCGAAGTTTTCGACGCAGATAGAAATAAAGTGATCGTTTAAATATTAAATCATCATCGGGGTTTGAGGTTTCAAGCCTCGATTTTTTATAGTTACTGGCCAACCTGTTATGAGATCATGAATATAGAGAGAACAAATGACAATAAACAAAGTTTTAAGAAAATGGCATCGAATCAAAAAACAGTTGTAATCACAGGTACTTCTTCTGGAGTTGGTTTATATGCAGCAAAAGCCTTAGCTAAAAGAGGTTGGTTTGTTGTGATGGCTTGTCGGAATATCGCAAAAACTGAAGCAGCAGCGCAAGAAGTCGGCATCCCAAAAGACAGCTACACTATTATGCAAATTGATTTAGCCGATTTAGCCAGCGTTCGCCGATTTGTCCAGAATTTTCGCGCTTCTGGCCGTTCTTTAGAGGCTTTAGTCGGTAATGCAGCGATTTATATGCCTTTACTCAAAGAACCGCTACGGAGTCCCGAAGGTTATGAATTAAGTATGGCAACAAATCATTTAGGTCATTTCCTCTTGTGTAACATGATGCTAGAGGATATGAAAAAATCGACTTACCCTGATCGTCGGATGATTATTTTAGGTACAGTTACTCATAATCCTGATGAATTGGGGGGTAAGATTCCGCCGCGTCCAGATTTGGGCAATTTAGAAGGCTTTGCCAAAGGATTTAAAGCCCCCGTCTCGATGGCAGATGGTAGAAAGTTTGAATCCGTTAAAGCCTATAAAGATAGTAAAGTGTGTAATGTCTTGACGATGCGCGAACTCCATCGCCGTTATCATGAATCTACAGGAATTACTTTTACCTCTCTTTATCCAGGATGCGTTGCTGATACTCCCCTCTTCCGTAACCATTACCCCTTATTCCAAAAGCTTTTCCCTTGGTTCCAAAAAAACATTACAGGTGGCTATGTCTCCCAAGAATTAGCAGGAGAGCGAGTTGCTCAAGTTGTTGCTGATCCTGAGTATAAACAATCTGGGGCTTATTGGAGTTGGGGCAATCGTCAGAAAAAAGGTCGTAAATCTTTTGTGCAAGCCGTCTCACCGCAAGCCCGTGATGACGAAAAAGCAGTCCTAGTGTGGGATTTGAGTAAAAAACTCGTTGGTCTAGCATAAGTGCTAAAAACAAGATTCCCCCTCTCCTGTTCTATTTGAGGGGGGTTTGGAAAAATTAAGAAGAATTCCGCTTTTTCTGCTTTTATTGTGATTTATTTACATTCTATCAACCGAAACGTCCATTAATATAGGCTTCTGCTTCTTGAGTCTTGGGAACTTTAAAAATTTCTTCTGTTGGGCTAAACTCAACTAATCTACCGCGTCGTTTGCCATGATCGTCCGTTTCTGTATTAAAAAATCCTGTCCAATCAGAAACTCTTGACGCTTGCTGCATATTATGCGTCACCATAATAATCGTATAGTGTTCCTTCAATTCTAAGCAAAGTTCTTCAACTTGACGGGTTGAAATTGGATCAAGCGCAGAACAAGGTTCATCCATTAATAGTACATCAGGTTTCATAGCGATCGCCCTGGCTATACAAAGTCGTTGCTGTTGTCCACCCGATAAAGCTGTTCCTTTAGCTTTTAGTTTATCCTTAACCTCATCCCAAATCGCAGCGCGTCGTAGAGAACTTTCGACTAACTCATCGATATTACCCTTATACCCATTCGCTACAGGTGCATAAGCAATATTGTCATAGATTGATTTTGGAAAAGGATTCGGTCTTTGAAAAACCATGCCGATTTGCTTTCGGAGTTTAACAGAATTGATCTTAGAATCGTAAATATTGCGATCATGGTAGACCAGTTTTCCCTCTACCCTAGCACCAGGAATTAGATCATTCATCCGATTAAAGCAACGGAGTAATGTACTTTTCCCACATCCTGACGGCCCGATAAAAGCAATAATTTGATTCTTGGGAATTTTTAGATAGACTTCCTGAAGAGCTAACAGTTGTGAATAGTATACCTTCACCCCTTCAAGCGTAAATACAGCGCGATCTTGTAAATTTTTAGGATCGTGTTGAGTCATCGTGTGTTCTCCTTGTAAGTTTAATGTGAAAAACGTTGTCGGATATAAATTGCAGTTCCATTGAGTGCCAAAATCAAAAGCAACAAAACGATAATGGTTGCTGCTGCGGCATTAGCAAAACCAGGTTCGGGACGGGTAATATAGCTATAAATCTGAATCGGTAAAGCCATAAAACGATTAAATAAACCAGGGTTAAAAGTGAGAAAACTGACCGCACCGACGACAATCAAACTAGCCGCATCCCCAATCGCACGAGAAACCGAAATAATAACACCTGTCAGAATCCCTGGAACAGCATAAGGGATAACATGATGTCTAATCGTGTTCCATTTAGTAACCCCTAAACCAAAAGCCGCGTGTCTCAAGGAATCTGGAACAGCGCGAATCGCCTCACGAGAGGTCACAATAATCACAGGTAAAGACAGTAAGGCTAATGTTAAAGCACCTGAAATCAGAGTCGGGCCGAAACCGAGAAAATAGTTAAAAACACTTAAACCGAGTAATCCATAGACAATAGAAGGAACACCCGCGAGATTACTGATATTAATTTCAATTAGCGATGTCCACCAAGTTTTCGGGGCATATTCTTCGAGATAAATCGCCGTTCCCACACCAATCGGTACTGCTGTTAAGATAACGATAATACCTAAAAGCATACTCCCAATCAAAGCAGGAGCAATTCCGCCGACTTCAGGAAAACGCGAGGGGGTTTCTGTAATAAAACCAGGGGTCAAAAATCGGCCTAATCCCACTCGTAAAACGTCAAACAGAAGCAAAGCGAGGACAAATAACCCAGTGAGTAAGCCCAGTAAAAATAGTTTTTCAAAGATTTGGCCTACTCTTTCTCGCTGTTCGATGTTGTCAGTAAATCTATCCGCAGTATCTAAATTTTGTCTATTACTAATGGTCATAATGATTCCAAACGAAAATTTTAGTCGTATTTTTCTTTAAAGCGACGAGCAATCCAATAACTAACCAGATTTAGGATCAAAGTCAGCACGAATAAAACGGCCCCGACGGCATATAAAGTTTTAAAATTCAGGCTACCGCGTGGACTATCCCCCCCTGAAATCTGCGCCATGTATGCAGTCATCGTTGCGATCGCTTCAAAGGGGTTGAGGGTTATTCTCGGTTGTAGTCCCGCAGCAATTACTACCGTCATCGTTTCACCAACCGCCCGCGAAATTCCTAGAATGATTGAGGCGATAATTCCTGAAAGTGCAGCAGGTAGAACGACTTTAAAGATAGTTTCTAGTTTAGTCATTCCTAAAGCATAAGACCCTTCCCGCAAGGCTGACGGAACCGCCCTAATTGAGTCTAAGCTAATTGAGCCAACGGTGGGAGTAATCATAATTCCCATCATCAATCCTGCACTTAAGGCGTTAAAAACTTCTAACGGAAAAATATTTCGTAAAAAAGGAGTGACGAATAAAAGAGCAAAATAGCCATAAACTACGGTGGGAACCCCTGCTAGGAGTTCGACAGCAGGACGTAAAAAAGCCGCTACTCTGGGTTTGGCGTATTCACCAAGATAAATTGCTGATGATAGTCCTAATGGAATTGCGACTGCCATAGCGATCGCAGTGGTGAGCAATGTACCATTAACTAACGGCCAAACTCCAAAATGTCTTTGGGCAAATAACGGAGTCCATTTAGTATCCAGAAAGAAATCCGCAAAAGAAACTTCTTGAAAAAACTCAAAAGTGACCTGAAAGATAATCCCTACAATCCCAAATGTTGTAATCAGGGACACTAAAGTACAAGCAAATAAAACAACGCTTACAAGTTTGTCTTTGATATCTTCCCCTGGTTTCGTTTCAAGATCGACTAATTGTTCGGTAAAACTATATAAATTATCTTGAGGTTCAGAACTTTGCATCATTAATATCCAAACTTAAATAAAATTAGTAATCGGTTCGCCTGGTTTCGCTTTTTTAAATTTCGTTCCTGTTTCACCCGTCTTAAATTTCTCTTTCACTTTGATATAAGCTTCATCAGGTAAGGCGACATAACCCACGCTATCCACCCATTTCCAAGAATTTGCTAGATAGAAATTGACAAATTCTGTAACAGCAGGTTTAGCATCCAAGGATTTTTTACTGACGTAAATAAATAGAGGACGAGCCAAAGGATTATAAGTATTTTTGACAATATTATCGAGTGGAACAGGCTTTATACATTCACCCGTAGGACTTTGAACAGCTACTATGTTTAGCTTATCTTGATTTTGAATGTAGTAGGAGATCCCCACATAACCCATAGCGAATTCATCACCTTGAACTCCTTTGACTAGAGTATTTTGATTGTGACTGGGTGTATAGTCAGTTCGTCCATTTTTTGCTTTACCTGTAACAGCTTGAGTAAAATAATCAAAAGTTCCTGTATCCGAAGCTGGCGCATAAAGCTTAAATGGTTCATTAGGAAATTTAGGATTAATTTGCTGCCAAGTTAGGATTTTACCCTCAGATTTCGCTTGCCATATTTTAGCAAGTTCTTCGATGGTCAAACATTGAACAAAATCATTTTTCTTGTTGACAATTACAGCAATTCCATCTAGAGCAATGGCAAGTTCAACAAACTCAATCCCCTTTTTTTGGCATTTTTCGATTTCTTCATCTTTAATCGTACGAGAAGCCGCAACAATATCGATGTCTCCCGCACAAAATTTACTGAAACCGCCACCTGTACCACTTGAAGCCACACTAACGACAGCTTCAGAATTCTGTTTTTTATATTCTTCAGCAACCGCTAGAGAAATTGGAAACCCTACCGCAGCACCATCAATACTAACTTGTTTAGGATCTTGACCTCGACTACAAGCACTTAGACTAGAGGTGATGAATAAGATTGAAGTAAGAATGAAACGACTTTTCATAGTGCTTTCAATGTGAATGAATTTATACTTTGCTTTTCGCCCAAATTTGGTCAAAAATAGCACCACTATCCAAAAATTCTTTCTGAATCAGATCCCATCCTCCTAAATCTTGAGAGGTAAATAAGGTTGTAATGGGAGTGTGCTGTATTGCCACGTCTTCAGCAAGAAAAGGACTAACGGGACGAAAACCTAACTTAGCAAACTCTCTTTGAGCATCATCTGAGTAAAGAAAATCGACAAATGCTTGCGCGACTTCTCTGGTGCCGTGTTTGTCTACGTTTGTGTCTACTAAGGCGACAGGATTATCGATGGAAATATTAATCGATGGGATTGTATAAGGGAACTGAAAGTTTTTTTGTTGGGCAAAAATGACCTCATTTTCGTAGTTAACCAAAGCATCTCCTTTCTGTTGTTGAAAAAATACATCACTCGCTTCACGGGCATCTTTAGTCAGTGTTGGGATATTCCGATAAACTTTGGTTACAAAATCTAAAGCGGTTGCGTCATCGCCGCCTGTTTGAGTAATCGATCCCCAAAACCCTAGAAATTCCCAAATCGCAATCCCAGACGTTTTCGGATTGGCGGCAATGATTTGGATATTGTCTTTAGCGAGATCTGACCAAGTATTGATCTTTTTGGGGTTGCCTTCACGAGTGACGATCGCGGCTACCGAACGCGTCACCACTCCATTACGAGGTGATTTGTTTTTCCAACCTTTATTAATCAAGCCCGCTTGTTCAATTTTCTTGACATCTAACGGTAAGGCTAGATGCACAATATCCGCCTCTTGCTTACCCGAAATCACATCCGCCGCTTGTGATCCTGATCCCCCATAACTTTGCTCAAAAATGACCTTTTGTTGGTGTTCTTGCTGCCACTTTTCGACAAATTTAGGAATAATCTGATCGTGTGCCGCTTTTGTGACGGAGTATGAAACCAGTCTCAGTTTAACTTCTGGCGTGTTGGCTAGATTACTTCCTGCACAAGAGGCGATCGTGACACTTAAAACAACACTGGCTAGAAATAAACTAACCACACTCACCCTCAAATGCTTACCCCAAAAGCGTTTAAGTCTACTTTGTGCTTTTACAAGATTCACTAATATCTGCTCAATTGCTGAGTTGCTTGACTTGCTCATGAAAGTTAAATCCAATATTACGGTTTATCAATCGACATACCGTACAAATATCGAAATTATAGAAGATTATGAAGGAGAAATCTTTTTTTATCTTGATATTTTTCATTCATTTTATTTATCGTTGCATCAATTAAGACTATTTGATTTTATTGACAAATATTGCTTAATATAAAGTCGTCAAGAAAAAAACAAAAATTTCAATAATTTAACTTTCACTGATTAATATACTCGAAAACCAAGAAAAATAACAAATAATAATTTTTCTTTAGATAGCCAACTCTAACAAACGCTGACTAATTGATTTTTTCACGGAAATTTAACCATTTATACAGTCATGCACAATCTATTTACAGTTATTATGACAGGCATTGCCGCTTTTATTGCTACTAATATAGATGACATTTTTATCCTGTTACTGTTCTTCTCTCAAGTTGATGGTGTGTTTCGTCGTCGTCATATTGTGTTAGGTCAGTATTTAGGCTTTATTGCACTACTTTTAGTAAGTTTACCTGGTTTTTTTGGTGGAATGTTATTACCTCAAGTTTGGCTCGGAATGCTGGGACTAGCACCAATTATTTTAGGAATGCGTCAGTGGCTAACCTCAGATGAAGAAGATTCTGATGATGAAAATTCAATCAATATTGAAGAAGATTCTGCATTTTCATCACTGACAAATTATATTTCACCTCAAACTTGTGGTGTAGCGGCTGTGACATTTGCCAATGGGGGTGACAATATCGGGATCTATGTTTCTCTGTTTGCTAGTTGTACTTTGGAGAGTTTAGCAGTGATTCTAAGTGTTTTCTTAACTTTAGTGAGCGTTTGGTGTTATGTCGCGTATCGTTTATCCTATATTCCCATCGTTGCCGAAACCTTAGCCCGTTACGGTTTTTATTTAATTCCTTTTGTGCTAATTGCTTTAGGGATTTCGATTTTGTCTGAAAATCAAACGCTTGAAGTCCCAATTTTTAGATTAATCATTCTCATCGTTTGTCTGATGAGTTATCTCATTTTTTCTCGCAATACCGAACAAGCCACACAATCTAATCAAGATTAACAGTATTCGGATTAACCATAAATTTAATTTATTGATTTTAGAAAAAAGAATATTTGTTTTTATAAATAGGACTGAAGTACAGTAGAAGTAAGAAATTACAGGTACTTTATACTATTTGTCCTATGTTTAAACGACTATTTAACTGGCATCATCTCGAAGAAAACCTGTATCAGATAGGATGCGATGATCGCGATCGCGGTTTGCTTCCAAGAAGACAGGACTGTGCTTATTTGAATGGCTATCTATCTGATAGACCACAAGGACTTGACGGCGAAATTCAGTATTTTCCAACGATTGAAGGCTATATCCATTGGAAAAAACGTTATTAAGCGATAATAGATCTAATTTAATTAGAAAGACGGAAAAGGGATCGCATTCTCACCCCTAAAATTGTTCCTAAAAGAGCAAAAGCAATCCACAGCCAGCCATGTAAGCTAGTTGAAGCAATCCCACTGAAATAGGCTCCGATATTGCAGCCAAAAGATAAACGCGCCCCATATCCCATCAGTAGCCCACCCAGCAAAGCACCTATCACCGCAAAACCAGACGCAGGCTTTTTCAGGGTTAGTCGTCCTGCCAATGCAGCCGCTAATGCCGCCCCAATAATTACACCAAGATTGATCGCAGAAATCGGATCAGCAAAGACACTTTGATTTAAAGCTTCTGCGGCTCCTCCTTGACTCCAAAACTCGCTATTAGCAGGATTCCACCTCAAAAATTGAGCAATTTTAGCCGCCCATAAGGTAAAACCCCATGTAACGCCCCAGGGACGACCTGCAATAATTAAAGTTAGCCAGTTGAGAACCGCTAGAGCAATTGAACCCCAAATCAATGACCAGGGGCCATACAACAAGGAATTAAGAAAATTTGATGAACTCGCTTGAGGAATAACTTCTTGATCTCGGTTTTTTTGCCATAGCCATAAGGCAAAAGTAATCATCAAAAAAGCAAGTAATTGAATCGCAACACCCGACCATCCCCAAAGCTGGATCAACGAAACAGGCTCAGTTTGCGGAAGTCCCGACCATACTTGTTTTGTCAGAGTTCCCCAAAAAGAACCAAGACAAAAAGTCAGCAGGGTTAGCATCATCATACTACTACCACCACCGATCGTATAAAGAGTACCACAAGCACAACCACTTCCTAACTGCATCCCAATGCCAAACAGAAAAGCACCGATCGCACCTTGTACAGCGACAGGGAAAACGGCACCTGTTACCTCATGTCCTAATACTGAACCTCTAATTAAAATAGGAGCAAAGAGAATCGTCGCAACCGTTAGCATTAAGATTTGAGCAAAGATCCCTTTAACTTCACCATAGACAAACAATTTACGGTAAGCCGAAGCAAAGCCAAAACTAGCGTGATAAAGGCTAATGCCAAATAAAACACCAATGAGGAATAAAACACTTTGTCGCCAACCGTAAATACTCAGTGCGATCGTTCCAACCATTAAGATAGCGAGAATTAATAACGTCAGCCATCTTTGAGAACGAGGTTGTAGATGATGTGTTTGAGGAATGGTCAAGATACTCATATCTTATTTTAGGTAGGGGAAAAAGATGGAGATGGCGAAGGAGAAGGATGAGGATGAGGTTTACCTTTATCATCACTATCCCGTCTTGTCGGTGTACAACTCATAGCGGAACTGCTATCAGATATTAAGTTAATCATCCCTAAAGCGATCGTCATTGCTGTCACTAAAGATAAAACTTTCATTCTTCGTCATCCTTTTTAAAACCCAACAAATTCTATTTTAGGCATCTCGTCCCGTTTCTACAGGCAAATCAGGATAAGACGAATATTCTGTCCAAGATCCCTCATAGACTCTAACTTTGGGATAGCCTAATAAATGTTTTAGTACCTGATACTGTAAGGTTGCTTCTCGTCCTGTGCTGCAAGTTACGATAACATCTTTATCGGGTGTTATGCCCTTGCTTGCTAAAATTTGCTTGATTTCATCGAGTGATTTTAGTTGATGAAAGTTAGTTTCACCGACTGTAAAAGATGGCCAGGGAATATTTCTAGCACCTGGAATATGGCCGTTTCTGACCCAAAGTTGCTTTTCACCTGAAAATAATTCTGGTGGGCGAGGATCGACAAAAACAACGTTAGGTTTGCCGATGGATGCTTTGACTTGATCGAGAGTAACACGAATCGAAGGATCATCTTTAATTGTAAATTGACCCGACTGATATTTAGGAAACTCTTTAGCGACAGGGAGTTGTGCAGCTTGATAGGCCGTAAAACCACCATCTAAGACCGCTACATTAGAATGTCCTGTGCGTTCTAATAGATAAGCTACCATCGTTGCACCGAGAACCTCCCGTCCATCCGCATAGACTAAAACTTCACTTTGATCGGTTACTCCCGCTTTTGTAAACAACGATTGTAGTTGCTCGTTTTGCCAATATTGTACGGGTAAAGTTCCATTAGGGCCACGAAAGGTATAATCGGCAATGTGAACGGCATTAGGGATATGTCCTGGGATGTAATCTAGAGGGTTAGACCGTGTATCGAGAATGCGTAGATTTGGGTCTTTAGCGTGTTCTGCCACCCAAGAAGGCGGAACAAATTGAATCTCAGAAGATGTTTGAGCGACAGTTGGTTGAATATGCAGTAAAGAGGTAATTAGCCCAAAAACGATCGCAGAGAGTGTAAAAACTGAAATTGACCAAGGTTTGAGCTTTGAAAACAATCTAAACAAGTTTATTTTCATCTTAATTTCTTTAAATACGTGACTATAATTTAATAAGAGTTTTGTAAGACTTTAATCAGTCATTTAATCTTTAACTGAAAAGCCTTACTCTGTTTCTAACGATTAGTTCCTTGAATTTGGTCAAAAATTGCACCATCAGCAAAAAATTTCTTCTGAATGTTGGGCCATCCACCAAAATTTTGAACGGTTGAGAGTTTATTCACTTTAGGAAATTTAGTTGAAACTTCTTTAGAAACCGTTGTATTTACGGGACGAAAACCGACTTTAGCAAATTCTCGCTGTGCTTCGGGAGTAAAGAGAAATTTAACAAATGCTTCTGAAACTTCACGAGTTTTATGTTTATCAACATTTTTATCAACTACCGCTACTGGATTATCAATCGAAATATTAACAGCAGGAATGGTATAAGAAAAATTTCCTTCACCTTTTTGTTTAGCTAAGATGACTTCATTTTCGTAATTGATCAACACATCCCCTTGACCTTGTTTAAAGAAAACATCACTCGCTTCACGGGCATCTTTTGGCAATACTGGAGCATTGTTATAAACTTGAGTCACGAATTGACGGGCTTTTTGATCATTTCCACCTGTCTGTGTCACGGCACCCCACAACGCTAGAAAATTCCACTGCGCTCCACCAGAGGTTTTAGGATTGGCAGTAATCACTTTAACCCCAGGTTTAACCAGATCTGGCCAGTTATTGATCTTTTTCGGATTCCCTTGGCGTGTGACTAAAGCAGCTACTGAACGAGTGACAATAGCGCCATTAGGGGCTTCTTTTTCCCAACCTGGCTTAATTAATCCTGCTTTTTGAATCTTTTCAGTATCTCCAGCTAAAGCGAGGGCTACTACATCGGCTTCTAGTCCATCAATGACAGCACGAGTTTGAGAACCTGAACCCCCATAGCTTTGACGGATCTCAATGTCTTGATTTTTTTCTTTTTTCCATTTAGCCGTAAAAAGAGGGATGATCTTTGAATAAGCTGCCTGGGTGACAGCGAAAGAAACTAAGGTAATTTCAGCTTTTGGTTTTTGGGCGACAAGCTGCTCAGATGGGGTCGATGACAACTTGCTAGAAGCCAGTACAGGTAAAATACCAACGCCTACACCTGTTAAGAGGGCGACTGATGCTAAAGAAACAGGAGATTTTAACGGTTGTAAGAGACTAGATAGGGATTGACCTTTGGTTGAACTAAACAAGTTATTGTTCATGGATTTACTTGAATTGGCTTTAAAATACACTAAGTTGATAAACAAATAGTTTTTAATAAGTGAATATTCTCATAAATATCTTGAAAAAGCAAGAGAGTACATCATCAGCGTTAGATAACTAAAGGTTTAAGGCTTGCAGGATAGAACTTTGAACAACTTTTTAATTTTGTGTTTGTAATAACACTGTATTTCGATAAGCTTACTGTACTATTGAAAATAGCCAATAATAATTAACCCAACTCAATATCCCCGTTCCTGTTTTAGAAAAAAACCTGACGCACCCGTCGAGCCTATTCAATATCAGCAGATACATTTATTGCAGTTAAAACTATTGCCTAAACCCATTCAGGTTAAAGAAGCCGTTCAATCATCCAAACAATAGGGAGAGAAAAATGCAAGTTCTTTGGTTTATCCCCACTTATAGCGATGGTCGCTATCTCGGAACTACAATCGGAAGACGCTCAACAGATTTACCTTATCTTAAACAAATTGCCCAAGCAGTCGATCATTTAGGTTATATGGGAGCATTATTACCGACAGGTCGCTCTTGTGAGGATGCTTGGATTTTAGCCTCTTTTTTAGCTGCTCATACCCAAAGGATGCGTTTTTTAGTCGCGGTACGCCCTGGGTTAGTTTCGCCAAGCATAGCCGCAAGAATGGCTGCTACCTTTGATCGGCTGTCCGGGGGACGTTTACTAATTAACGTAGTCACAGGAGGCGATCCGATTGAACTCGCAGGCGATGGTTTACATCTCAGTCATGACGATCGCTATAATCTAACTGATGAATTCTTGAGCATTTGGAGAGGAATCACTAGCGGTGAGGAAGTTGATTTTAAAGGGAATTATCTGGATGTCCAAGGTAGTAAATTATTATTTCCTCCGCTCCAAAAACCTTATCCGCCCTTATGGATCGGTGGCTCGTCTCCCGTTGCTCAACAAATTGCAGCCAAACACGTTGATGTCTATCTAACCTGGGGAGAACCGCCCGCACAAGTCGCCGAAAAAATATCCCATGTCCGACATTTAGCAGAAAGCCAAGGACGCACTTTAAAGTTTGGCATTCGTTTACACGTGGTTGTCCGAGAAACCGAAGCCCAGGCTTGGGAAGCCGCTAATGATTTAATTCGCTATGTCGATGATGAGGCGATCACAATTGCACAGAAAGCTTTTTCTGGCATGGACTCAGAAGGCCAACGTCGAATGACTCAACTACACAATGGTTCACGAGAGGCGTTAGAAATCAGCCCGAATTTATGGGCAGGTGTAGGACTTGTACGGGGTGGTGCAGGAACAGCGTTAGTAGGAAATCCTGAAACCGTAGCCGTCAGAATGCTGGAATATGTTGATTTAGGGGTTGATACTTTTATTCTTTCTGGCTATCCCCATCTCGAAGAAGCCTATCGAGTCGCTGAATTACTTTTTCCCCTGTTGCCTTTAGAATATCAACTCGCTTCAGAACCTCTAACATTGTTTAGTCCTTTTGGCGAAATCGTTGCTAATGAGCATTTTCCCAAACAAGCTTTAGCAAAGAAAAACACAACGACAGTAGATTAACTGGCTATCTTCTCAATCCTTGCTCCAAGTCCTACAGCCTCTAATTCTTTGGAATCGTATTTTACAAAAAAACTCAGTTTCTAATCAAGAACAATTCATTTATTCACAACATTAGGAGATTTAATTATGGTTGATGTTGTCGCTTAGATGAAGAACTTGAGCAAAGAATTAAGGTAGTTTTACCAGATTTACTAACCGCTATTGAAGTTTTTCAACCGATTACACCAGAATTAGTTAGTGTAAGTTGTTTTTACTCAGTCTTGAGCTTTCCCTATTGACCCGATCGCAGGCGAGAAATCTATCACTCATCTGCGATTTTTTTTGTACATCAAAATATTAAAATTTTAAGTGTGAGTTTCTCTGTAACTATCAAGCTAATATGTCCAGTTCTGTTTCGTCTGCAAGCTATAAGTTCCATCTTTCACATTCACCCGCTTAGGGATCAGTCTTAGATCTCTAAACGTATTAGCTTGCTGTTGTAGAGCATTAAGGGTTAAATCGTCAATCGGGATGATGGCGCGTTCAATACTACGTTTTTCCAGATTGTCTACAATCGATGGCTCGATTTCGTATTGTTCTGCTAATCGTTTAGCTGCTTCTAATTCCTGCTTCTTAGCCCAAGCTCCAGCTTCGTTGACTTCTTCTAAAATCACTTTGAGCAGATCTGGATAATCGCGTACCAACTCTGGAATCGCATAGTAGAGAGTCGGAACTTCATTAGAAACGTTGTCGCCAAAGATACTTTCTAGGTCAATGATCGAGCGTCCTGGATAACTACTTCGAGTTTGAGTTGCCGCATAGGGAACCCAATTTACCCAAGCATCGATTTCACCTCGACGGAATAGGGGTAGTGCTTCTGGCTGTGTCAGATAAATGGGTTCAATATCGCTCAAATCTAGCCCAACTTTGGCCAAAGCTTTAATCAAAACGTAATGGGAACTCGAACCTAAGTCAAAAGCAATCTTTTTATGCTTTAAGTCTGCCAAGGTCTGAATCGGTGAATTTTCTAATACTAAAATCGCTTGACCCTTTGGATCGGTATATTTTTCTTTAGCCACTCGCACAAACAGATGATCCGCCGCTTGAGAGAAAATACTAGCTGTACCACCACCACCGCAAAAATCGATCGTCCCATTGCTGAGGGCTTCAATTAAAGAAGATGCCGATAAAAAGCTTGACCAAGTAACTGTCAGCCCATACGGTCGTAACTGTTTTTCAAGCAAGCCTCGTTCACGGAGAACTTCGAGATTAGTCATTCCCTCTGGATAGCCGATTTTGAGTTGCTTGAGTTGCCGCGCTTGTTCAGCTAAGGGTGTGTTACCAGAGCGAGCCGCACGATTAGAAAACCAGCGATCCAAGACGATACTAAAAAATATGCCAGCTATAAACAGTCCTATGGTTTCCCAGACTCGAATCGATATCTTTTTGGGGAATGATAACTGCTCCATCAAAGCGGAAAGCCTATTGCCTGATTCAGGAGCAGCAATAGCATGAATGTTAAAAGCTAGACTCAAGACAAGGCCGATACAAAATAGAACAATAAATCTGGAGGCAACTGCACGAGGAAGCAATGATTTTTGCAACTGAAAAAACTTTTGACCTGTGGATTTAAGCAAACGGTTAATCAAACGGCTATTCATACTGATTCCTTTGATAAACTCAGTTTATGGGTATTGCAAATGAATAGAAAAGAGCGATTACAATAAAAGTTTCCTTTGGCCAAAAAACTCACAAACTATTTACTACTTGAATTGCTTGGTTTATAAGTATACCGTCAACTTGTCTTAAACGGAATGCTTCATTTACTAGATTATTGTAGTCATTTAATAAAAATAATTGATGCTTAATTTCGTAACAATCACTTATGTTTTAGTTGAATCAGGTGTTACACACAACAATATAGCTAGAATGTTAAACTTTTCTGGGTATTAATATTAAGTTGAAAAAAAAGGAGTTGAGTCATAGTCAAAGCGTAAAACTCACATTCTTAGATTTACATTGCTTGATATTGCGGAATTAGTTTTTACGATAAACGATTGTGAGCCGTGTCATTAGACAGGTGTTAAACGAGGAATAGTAATGGATTGGTTAATTGATGCACTTAAGATCGCCATAGCTGCTGCTCTAGCAACAACAT
Source organism: Chroococcus sp. FPU101 (assembly GCF_017312365.1). Taxonomy (GTDB): domain Bacteria; phylum Cyanobacteriota; class Cyanobacteriia; order Cyanobacteriales; family Microcystaceae; genus Chroococcus. The sequence continues at coordinate 201,924 of NZ_BLJI01000001.1, read as the reverse complement.
TTGACGACAATATTTATCTAACTGCCTTCTTTAGTGAGGTTAATCGTACTTTTCGTCCTAAACATGTTGCAGTTGGTGAACTTTTAGGGTTCACAGTACTGGTTTTAGTAAGTTTGGTGGGTTTCGTCCTAGGGCTAGTGGTTGATTCAACTTGGATCGGTTTACTGGGGATTTTACCGATCCTTATTGGTTTAAGAAACCTAATCAATCTTAATCGCAATGAGTCAGATCAAGACAAATCAGTTAATCGGAAAAGAAATTCTAAATATCGAGGATTTGAGTCTCAAAAGCGATCGCTCTGGGATGTCATCCGCGATCCACAAACCTATCGTGTCTCCGCAGTCACAATTTCCAACGGTGGTAACAATCTTGGAATTTATATCCCTCTGTTTGCTTCTAGCACATTCCCGAATCTGGCTGTAATCATACTGATTTGCTATCTCACAGTTGCCACTTGGATCTTCATGTCCTATCATCTGACCCATCAACCAGGTATTGCTTTTATCCTCAGCCGCTATGCGAGCAAGATTTTTCCTTTTGTGCTGATGTGGCTCGGTTTGAGGATCATTTTAGATAGTGAATCATATCGTCTCTTTTTACCGAAAATCTAACAGGCTCTACAGTTTTAGATGAGGAACAGATAATAATATTGACAAATTTTTCCACGCCAATTAAGTCTTTTTAAGTGCTGGGAAAACCGTAGGTAAGAACAAAGGTATTAATTAAAATGTTTCGCTTAAGAACTTAAAAGCTCTTTTCACTCACGAAATTATCGGTAATTCAAGTTTATTTCTAAAAGTTAATCTTTAGAGATTGCAAAAATAACCAACTAGCATTAAATTAACTGTTTATTTAAAATAATTAATTTATTTTAACCTTAACTTGGCTATGGCTTTACCTTCTGAAAAACTTCAGACTCCAACGATGATCGCCATTGTTGGGAGTGGCTTTAGTGGTTCTCTGGTGGCGGCTCATCTTTTAAAAACCGCAACTCGGCCCCTCATTATCAAACTAATCGAGCGTCAAAATGAGATTGGCAAGGGAGTAGCTTACAGTACGGAAACCACCAGCCATTTACTCAATGTCTCAGCAGGCAATATGAGCGCATTTCCAGATGATCCGAGTCATATACTGCGCTGGCTAAACTATAACCGCAACGAGTTAGAGGCATTGCTTCCCGATGAGATTAACGCCAGTACATTTATTTCCCGCAAAGTTTACGGTTATTACATTCAGTCGATTTTAGAAGAAGCAGAAGCAACCGCATTAAGTAATGTTTGGCTAGAGCGTATAATTGATGAAGTCGTAGCAGTAGAACCAGATGGAAAAGGCGCGATCGTCACCCTCCGTAATCATTCCCGTTTCTTTGCCGATAAGATTGTACTAGCATTAGGAAATACACCCGCTACCCCCTTTTCTCAACACTCAGATAGTAGCGATCGCTTTTTGCGAGATGCTTGGTCAGCTTCGGCTCTTAGTGATCTCGAACCCAATGCACCTGTATTACTCATCGGGACGGGACTGACAATGGTAGATATGGTCGTATCTCTCCACGCTCAGAAACATCGGGGTCAAATCTATGCTATATCTCGACGGGGTTTATCTCCAATACAACACCAGGCGACCTTACCATATCCTCCTTTTTTGAGTGTTGAAACCGCACCCCCCACGATTCGCGGTCTATTGCGTCGTGTTCGGACTGAGATAGCAACGGCAGCAACTCAAGGCTACGACTGGCGAGCAGTGCTTGATTCACTACGTCCGATCACCTCGCAACTCTGGCAGAATTTACCCCTTGATGAGCAACGGCGTTTTTTACGTCATCTGAAATCCTATTGGGAGGTGCATCGACATCGCATTGCACCAGAAATCGGTAATATTGTTAATGAAATGCTTGCTTCAGGTCAACTAAGCGTGACTGCGGGGCGTATTCGGGATTATCAAGCTTTACCTAACGCCGTCGCTGTGACTGTGGAAGAACGCAAAACCCATAATCAAGTTTATCAGATTAGCCGAGTGGTTAATTGTACAGGAGTAGAAGCAGATTATAGACGCTCATCTGTGCCTTTAATTGCTAGTTTGCACTCCCAGGGATTAGTACGCCCTAACAAAATCGGTTTAGGATTAGATACGGCTGTTAATGGTGCAGTAATAGACGCTAATGGTCAAACCTCAACTCTACTATATACGATAGGAACCCCGCGCAAAGGAAATTTGTGGGAAACGATCGCGGTTCCAGAATTACGAGTTCAGGCGCAAGGATTAGCCCGACAGATCTTGCAGTCACTTCCTGTGCGGGTGCGTTATATTCCGACTCCTTCAGTATCCAACCGAAAAGAAGATCGTTCAATGTTATTTCGTCAATTATTTGATCCTGAATCAAGCAATTATACTTACCTGATTGCCGATCAGCAGACTAAAGATGCCGTTTTAGTCGATCCTGTGTTAGAGCAGGTTAAGCGAGATTTAGAAATACTTCAGGATTTAGGGTTAACGCTACGCTATTGTTTAGAAACACATCTCCATGCTGACCATATTACAGGGGCGGGTCAACTGAGACAGCAAACAGGCTGTCGTGTGATGATTCCTGAAAATGCAGGTGTTAAATCTGCTGATCATTCTTTAGCCAATGGTGAAACTTTAGCGGTAGGAACGGTCGTCATTGAAGCGATTGCCACTCCTGGTCATACTTATAGCCATTTGTCTTATTTAGTGAACAAAACTCATCTCTTAACGGGTGATGCTTTGTTAATTCGTGGTTGTGGACGCACTGATTTTCAAGGAGGCGACGCAGGTATTCTCTATGATGTAGTAACACAACGATTATTTACCCTGCCAGAAGAAACCTTTGTTTATCCAGGTCATGATTATAAAGGGCGTACTGTTTCCACCATTGGCGAAGAAAAACGCTTAAATCCTCGGTTTGCCGATCATAGCCGCAGTCAGTTTATTACCCTGATGGGTCATCTTAAATTGAGCTATCCTAAGAAGATGAAAGAAGCAGTTCCAGCTAATGAATACTGTGGTGATTTTATCCCTCAAACCAATCTCAATTCAACAATAGATGAGGCGCAACAGAAAACAGAACTCATGCGACTTACCAATACTGAAATTTTTAATGATTACTTTGCCATGTATATCTAGATTGGCTCATCTTAGATCTTCCCGATTCACCATATTTTCGGCTTAGTTGAGCAAAAACAGTATTATGCAAAAACTGCCCAGAATAACTAGTTTTGGTGTAATGCACTAAATCCTTCGGATCATCGTACTATTTTAATTCCAAACGGAAATCATTTTGGTCTTCAAAGAACCAAAAGTTTTGGCTCAGGTAGTCAAGATATGGAAAAAGCACTCGAAAAATTACAATCTGTTTGGGAACAAGAATGGTCACTGACACAACAACAACGGGGAGAATGTGCAGTTGCGATCGCGCTTTATTCTTAACTGATGATTTTGTCACAGAAGCTCATCTTAAACATATGCGCCAATGAAGCCGTAAATTAAACTAATTAAGACAAATAAGGTTAAAAACACGTAGATTAAATCCCGTTGCCAAATAAAAGCTAATAAAGAAAAAGCCACTCTTGCTACTGGAGTCGCAATTAAAAGTAATAGTCCAAATTGAATTAAAGCTAAGGAATCACCAGAGTAAACCGCTTTTATGACACCGACTGGCGAACATAACTCACTAGGTTGTCCTCGAAAAGTTTGAAAATCTACGGTTTCAGTCCCATGAGAAATTAAATACCGAACACCGCCAACAATAACGATCATACTAGCAAAAATCACGCCGTATCTTAATAAATTACTGACTAAATGAGCATTTGATGGATCATTTGACAGAGCTGTAATATTTCTCTCCTCATCAATCTGATCCTTTGTGGGAACGTATTGTACCTCATCTATTGAAGATGAAGATTTTTTGGACTTGAAATTAATAAAATTCATCCTAAAAACCTCCAACTAAACTGTTATAAACCATCTTAAAAGCCATTGCTACAAGTACTAAACTGAAGATAATTCTCAAAACCTCAGTTTTAGTTCCGACCAAAATTCTAGCTCCTAAAAAAGCACCAGGTAAAACTCCCAACATTACGGACATTGACAATCGCGGATCGATATAACCCCTTGCCAGATAAACTCCAGCAGAAGTGGCGGCTGTTACACCGATCATAAAATTACTGGTAGTAGTAGAAACTTTGAAAGGAAGGCGCATGATTTGATCCATTGCCAAAACCTTAAAAGCACCTGAACCAATGCCGAGCAACCCAGAAAACACGCCAGCCACAATCATTAAGCCAAACCCAACAGGTAGGGAGTAAACATGGTAAGGCATTAGTCCATCGGGGGTAGGATAGGTGCTATTCAGTTTTAAATGAGTGATCCAAGGGTTCGTTAACTTACTTTCAGTTTGTTCAAGTCGGGGCTGTTGTGATAAATAAGCTGAGTAGAGAAGAACAAGAGCAAGTATCAGCGTCAGGGCTTTGACAGAAACAAAAGTGGCAATTAAAGCACCTACTAAGGCTCCGATTGTTGTCGCTACTTCCATAAACATCCCTAATCTTAAATTAGTATATCCTTGCTTAATATATGCAGATGCGGCACCAGAGGAGGTGGCAATCACAGATACTAATGAAGCACCGACGGCATAGCGAATATCAACACCAAATATTGAAGTTAAGAAAGGTACAATAACTACTCCACCTCCTAAACCTGTGAGTGCGCCTAAGAATCCTGCGCTAAATGAGCCTATCCAAACCAGTGAGGAAAATTCTAGGATATTCAAATGGCGCGTCTCTCCTTAGTTAATATTGAGGGATTAAAGTTAATGAAATTTTGAAAATATAGTACAGTTTTTCAAGTAGTTTAAAGTAAAGAGCAATACAACTCAACTGGCTAAAAACAACTACATTCCGATAGATTTTTTGTAACTTAATAACAATCAATGAGCATCAGTTAATTGTCTAAAGCTGGCAAAGGTAATCAGGTCTTGAATTTGGCTCCTTACAGTTAGTATGCGTCTTCTGGAATACGCATCAATAAAATTTATTATTAATATCAATAAGCATAATTATTTTTATCAATTTCTCGCTCAAAGTCAAGAAACTTTTGAATGAAAAATTTAGCCTAACTTCCTTGAATAATTTTAAATTTTATTGACGTTGAACTGATATTAGCTATCAACGCATCGCTCAACAGATTATGCTAGAGAGTAAGTATCCAATTGCGAAAAACGATTAATGCTCAGAAGGAGAAAGATCATGAGACTTTTAAAAATTGCTCTTGTCGCTTTATTATTTTGCATCAATTTAGCACTCGCTCAACCCTCATTAGCCGACCGACCTAAAATTGAATCAAACCCCGATTATATTAAATTGAATCAAACCCTTGATAACTTTTTGAATGCTAGGGAGCAACAAACTTTACCTAAAGGAATGACAGCCGAACAATTTCAGCAACAAATTGCGATCTGAAGTTCCAAAAATATATTATGGAGACTGGAGAAGGTGTTGGCTTGTGTCGTAACCAGACTCAACAGACACTAGCAGTCTACGGGCCAAGATCCAAGAAATCCCAATCTACTTACGATAATGAATTATATCTTCTCTCACCTGGTCAAGAAACAGATGACGAATGGGATTGTAGGGGGATTTATCTTCCCAATGACGTAAATATAGCAGGTTTCGATACCAATGGGGCGTTGGCTGCAAAAATCGTCAATGGAACTCGATTAGTAGTAACATCTAATCCAGAAACGGGTGTAATCGACTTTAATGTACCTTTTGCTCAAGTTTTTCAAGCTGATGAAGTCAATTGGCAGATTCCTGATTTGTCTCAAGCCGCGCTAGAATCTCAATTTCCTAAAGCACCAGTTGACGATTAAATTTTAGTTCTACGAAATTGAAAAATTAAAGGGAAAAGTCAAGTATGTTTTGTCTTTTTCCTTTTTTTCTAAGAGGCGACACCCAGATTTGAACTGGGGGATGGAGGTTTTGCAGACCTCTGCCTTACCGCTTGGCTATGTCGCCATTTTTGCCCATATGTCATCATAACAAAGATTGTTTAAAAAAGCAACTCATAAAACAAATAATAATCACAGGACGGTTGAGCAAGCTAAACTAAAAACAACAATCAGAAATTATACTGCTTTTATGAAAAAATTTTTTCTGATCTTGCTTCTAGCTAACTCAATTGTAGTTGGTTTAAATTCGACTATTAATCAACCTAGCTACGCAGTATCGGTTCAAGAAGTGCCTCATCCTAGCCAAATGCACACAGGATGGGTAGTTGATACAGCAAATCTGTTAGATCAAAGCATGATCGCTAGAATTAATACTATTATCTCCGAAGTGAAAACGAAAACAGGGGCAGAAATCGCAGTTGTCACGGTTCCTAATACCCAACCATCCGCTACACCGAAAGAATTCGCTACAGATTTATTTAATCGTTGGGGAATTGGACAACGAGGGCAAGATAACGGGGTTTTGATCTTAATTTCTCGTGATGAAAGACGAGTCGAAATTGAGACAGGCTACGGAACCGAAGGAGTTTTAACCGATGCTCAAGCGGGTAATATTATTAATACTAAAATCATTCCAAACTTTAAACAGGGAAACTATCCAGCAGGGATTTTAGCAGGCGTAGAAGCGATCGCAAATACTATTTTACAAGCTCCAGATTTTGCAACTCCCACTCCGCCATCTGAAGGTATTCCAGCCGAATTAGTCTGGTTTTTAGGAACCTGCGTACTCGGAATTGGCGGGTTAACTCTTTTTATGAAAACTCGTAAAACCTATCTCAATCCTGAAGGGCGTTCTTATGGAGCGTATGTCACAGAAAAACCTAAATTTCATTGTGCTAAATGTCGTAATCTGATGCAAGAAATCGGACGCGATACCCTTGAAGCAAATTTAAACAAACCTCAGCGAGTCGCCGAACAAATTCGCAGTTCTGCCTATCGAGGTTGGTCATGTCCCGACTGCAAGGAACACAAGCGTGTCGAAGGATTTCATCTTAGAACCTATCGCCTTACCAGTGAATATGACCTCTGTCCGAATTGCGATGAATTTACCCTTAAATCTACAGTATATGTACTACAACCAGCCAGCGTGTTTGCTGATGGAATTCAAAGAACTGTACAAGAATGCGTTAGCTGTGGTTTTCATAACGAGCGAGATGACTATATTCCTAGAAATGCCCCTGTAATTGTTTACACAGGTGGTGGTGGCTTCGGTGGTGGTGGCTTTGGCGGCGGCGGTTCTTGGGGTGGTGGTAGTTCTGGTGGTAGTTCTGGTGGTGGTGATTTTGGCGGTGGTAGTTCTGGTGGTGGTGGTGCAGGAGGGAGTTGGTAAAATAATTTAAAATTCCAAAAATACTTTAATAAAAATATGAATGATAATAATTCTCGTATTCCCGAAGATATCGCCGACGATGTGCTAAAAGTCGCATCAGAACTGTATGCTAAAACTCAAAATAGTTTTTCAGTATCCGATTTACAAGCCGCAGGACAAGAGGTTAGTATACCTCCAGAACTGATTAATCAAGCGATTGCACAAGTCAAAGAACAACGACGTTTAGAAGCCGAAAAACGAGAACAGGCTAAACAAACACAAAAAACACTCGTTATCGTAGGTGCGGGACTAGCTGCTGTTGTAGGACTTTCGAGTATTTTGTCTTATAATTCTTTAAACAGTTCTGCTCAGGCAATTGATGCACAGTGGGCGCAAGTCGAAAACCAATTACAACGCCGTGCTGATTTAATCCCAAAATTGGTTAGTGTAACGAAAGCACAAGCCAAGCAGGAACAAACCATTGTTAAAATGCTAACCGATGCACAAAATAAGTTTAATCGTGCTAGAACCCCCAATGAAAAGTTAGCTGCATCTGACGCAATTAATGTAGCCATTCAAGGTTTTAATCAATATGCCAGCCAAACACCCCTAGGCTCATCTCAAGTTTTTAGTAATCTACAATATGAAATTGCAGGAACTGAAAATCGGATTGCTACTGAACGAAGACGGTATAATCTCGCTATTCAAAACTACAATCAAAAGGTACAATCATTTCCTAATTCGATTGTCGCAGGATTAACAGGGTTTCAAACCAAGGATTTTTATCAGCCAACCAATACGGCTGATCCCAAGATTGAGCTATAATAAACTATTTTTAATATGCCCAAATTTCGTTATCTAAATCAACAACATCAAGCGGAACAAAACTGGTTTAAAACATTATTTAGGCTCAAAGGCTCTGTCGTTCCCGCCGTTTTTACGAGAGTAATGGTGTGTGTTGTTCTTAGTGTGATTCTTGCTTATGTTTATGAAGCTGGATATAAAACAGTAGCTTTACCAATAGATGGAACCATTCCGAGTGTAGTTCTCGGTTTATTATTAGTTTTTCGGACTAATACCGCTTATGAGCGATTTTGGGAAGGTCGTAAAATTTGGGGTGCATTGAATAATCATATCCGTAACTTATCTAGAGCAATTTGGGTTTATGTCGTTGAAGAAACACCCCATGATCGAACCAATAAAATTTCCTCTTTAAATCTTTTAGTCGCTTTTGCCGTGGCTACTAAATTACATTTACGCAATGAAAAAAATCATGCTGAATTAAAAGAATTAATGAATAATAAAAAATATGAAAAGCTTGAACATATGAATCATATTCCCCTAGAAATTGCTTTTTTAGTTGGGGATTATTTACAAGAACAATATCAACGTAATTGTTTAAATACTTATCAACTCACAGCCATGTCTAATCTATTAGATGATATGGTAGATGCCTTGGGTGGTTGTGAACGAATTTTAAAAACGCCGATGCCATTAGCATATGCAATTCATCTTAGACAACTTCTACTGGTTTATTGTTTAAGTTTACCTTTTGAGTTGGTAGATCGTTTGGGATGGTGGACTCCTATATTTGTTGCTATTCTCAGTTTTACTGTTTTTGGCATTGAGGAAATTGGTTTAGAAATTGAAAATCCTTTCGGGAAAGATGCCAATGATTTACCGTTAGATCAGATTTGCGAAAATATAAAAATTAATCTTGAAGATTTAATTAGTTTTGCTCCGAGTGTGAGAAATTGGGATCATTATAAAAGTTTGGCACAACAAGATACAGAATCAAGTCAACCCTTGTTAGAATACTAAACATTAAAGGAGACTCAATATGTTTAATTATAAAATTTCTGATCAGATAACTTTTGAAGAAGCGATCGATCTTACCCAGTCTTGGCTCAAAAAGATGAAAGCAAAAGAACTAAGCCCAGAAGAAATTCAATCGTTCATCGCTGCATTAGTTAAAACTGAAAATGGTGCAAGAGGTTTTTTTGTCACCTATCTAACGGTTGATGATTCTTTAGCCGATCATCCTACCGAAGAAATCATTAACGCTCTTAAATCTTCTCCAGAAATTGTCGGCGAATTATTAGTCAAAAATCTCGCAATGTCTACAGGTATGGTTATTGCCCATCGTCGAAATGATGACGAAGAGTTGGCACAAGGCTCAGGTCGAGTACGTCAAAGAAGTAAAGATTTAATCCAAAAACTATCCTTAGATCCGATCGCTATTAAATTAGATCAACTTAAAACCACTCTAGAACAAAACCAAGGAGAATATACAGATTTTCTAAAACGTTGGAAATATGATACAGAACAACGAGAGGCAATTTATCAAACTTTGCTTAGTTTAAAAGAATAAAATGGCGATTACATCAGCACAAGAAGCGATCTCATCTCTTATTAATATGGCAGAACAGGGTGAAATCGATCCTTGGGATGTTCCTGTGATTCAAGTGATTGATCGTTTTTTAAATGAATTAGGTTTACAAGATCTTGATACTGCTTTAGTACAAGCGAACTTACCTCAATCGGGACAAGCGTTTTTATGGGCCTCAAAACTGGTTTTATACAAAGCTGATACCCTAGAACGCATAGCCGAAGCAGAAGAAGAGGAAATTTTAGATCTTATCAGTGTTGATGAAGAAGAATTAACCCGACGCTTACCTTTAAGCTTAGAACAGCATATCCGTAGACGAACCTCGGCACCCCCTCCGCGCAAACGACGAGTTACCCTGCAAGAACTAATTACCCAACTGCAACAAATTGCCAGCGACCTCGAAACCCTACCCACACCTAAAGTTGAAAGTCGCCCTCGTCAGCCTTCGCACCGAGAAACCATTAAATCAATTACAGAACTTGCTCACCAAGAAAATTTAACCGAACTCGCCGCAGAATTAGACCATTTTCTAGAAGAACAATTACAACAAAAAGAACTGAACTCCATTAACTTTGAAGAATTATTAAACTGGTGGATCGAGAAAAAAGGCTCTGACGGACACAAAGACCGAGTAGCGATCTTTTGGGCTTTATTGTTTCTCTGTTCTCAATCCAAGGTAGATTTAGAGCAAACAGATTTTTATCAAGATTTGACGATTACTAAATCATCGTCGCCTCGCCATTGACTTCTAACCGTAGATATTTACTGAGATTAATAAACTTATCGGCTAGAGATTCTGCTACATTCGGACTAATCCAGCCCATTTGTGTCAATAAATGAATAGCAACAGCGTATTTAGCACGTTTTGAGCCATCTAAGACCTTAATTGCTAATCCCATACCTTCACCGACTCGCCCGATACATTGAACACCTTCAGCACCCGATTTACTAACAATTTCGCCTTCTGATGAGCGCATTAATTCGGTATCAAAAGCCCCATCCCCTGCAATCATGCGAGGATAATAGGTCATTGCGCGTTCAACCCGTTCCAAATCAACGTTTTGACCTGAAGCTAACTGAGCGTACAAATGAGCCATCTGACCTAATTGCATCGAATAAGTTGGGGCACCACAATCATCATGGGCCCCAATTAATTCATCCCCCGGCATTCCCAATAATTCGGAAATTTTATTAAGAATGAGTTGCTGTACAGGATGAGAACGGTTGAGATAGTTGTGTAGAGGCCAATCGCACTGACGACACACCGCTAACATTCCTGCGTGTTTACCAGAACAGTTATGCTGTAGTGGGCTTTGTTTTCCTTCAGGTATGGGACATTGTAAAGCATCTGGATCAACATCAGAACGCCAAAGAATATTAAAAACTTGTCTTGACTGTTCTACTGTTCCTTGATGGGAACTACACATGATGGCTAAATCCTTGTCCGTCAAGCTGTAGCGTTCTAAAGTACCTGTACTCGTTACTGCCAATGCTTGAAACGGTTTCAGAGAAGAACGAATAAAAGCATTAGTCTCCGAACAACCCGCCACTAACAAAACTCGGCCTTTATTATCACAGACGGTTGCTTCGACATAGTGAACGGATTCGATAATACCTTCTCTGAGTAGATGGACATTGATTTTAGATGTCGTTGTACGTTTGCCCCTAGTCATGTGCAATGCGTTTCTATGTAAAAGAATAAGAAAATTACAGACAAAGCGATAAAAAACTGCTCAGAGCAATCATAACGCCCAAAAATAGAACAGTCTTTTGTAAGCGAGTTAAAATCGGTTGAATTTGGTAAGTGACAATCAGCCGATCTCTCGCTAGAATCTCTGGAGTTTTGATCCAAGTTTGTCCATCATACCATCCCGACTCTTCATAAAAAACCTTTTCCGATTGTAGGCGATCGCACACATACAACCACCCCAGATACAAGCGCATCAGTACTAATCCAGTGAAAATGCTAATTCCTAAAACATTGGAAAGCAAAAACTTGAACAGGGCTTTTTGCGGTGGAAAACTGGCGGCGGCAATTGGTGCAATTAAAAAGAGTCCAAAAAAGGCAACCCATGCCAATTTCTTAAAGTAGGCGAGTGGTTCTAGCATCCCCCACCGAAAAAACCAAGATTCTTTTAACTCTTCGTATTCGTTGACGGGTTGCTGTTCAGTTGGAACGGGACAAAAATCCAGGGATGATTCTTTCATAGAAGTCTGATTATAGGGACTGGATAGGGGAAAACTCGATACGTTCGGCGTGTCCCCAAAATGCTTCTAAATTATAAAACTCTCTTTCCTCTGGTAAGAAAAGATGAACGATGACATCCCCATAATCTTGTAAGATCCAACTTGCATCAGCGCGTCCCTCGACTCGCAAAGGTTTTTTCTGGCAATTTTCAGCTACTTTGTCTTCAATTGTTTCAGAAATCGCCCGAAGTTGTGTTCTAGAAAAACCTGTAGCAATCACCAAGTAATCAGCTACATAAGAAACATGAGTGATTTTTAAAATCGTAATGTCAGCCGCTTTTTTGTCGTCAGCCGATAGAGCGATCGTTTGCACTAATAAATCAGTTTGCTGCTCTGAAATAGCAGGAGAAACGGTTAAATGAGTTGAGGTTTGGATCGAGGATGGAATTTGATTGGTCATTCAGTAATATTTACAATAATCAATGAATTTGTTTTTAGCCATCTTATTTAATTTTAACGCGTTCTTTTTTATCGAGATCAATAGAACTTTTTTTTAATTCTTGTTTAACGATTTGTAAAGCCCAATTTCGAGTTAAAACTGTTCGAGGATGGATAGTCAGACGACTACTTAGCAAATATTTTAGAGAATAATCGCAGGTTTGATAGACCCCTTGGTAAAGATTTAAAAAGCTTTCTTGTCGTAACGCTTCTAATTCAGGTGTATCACCTCGGTTTGGTTCTAACGCATCGGCAACAAAAACCACACAACTAAGGTCACTCATCTCAGGACAACCGAGAGTATGATTACGAATCGCACTTAATATTTCTTCATCAGTCACCCCAAATTCATCACGAGCAACGATCGCACTAACATCAGCATGAAGTAAATGGGGATTTTCTGCACAAACTGGGTCAATTTCTATCTGATTCGCTGATGCCATTTCTAATAAACGACTAGGTTTAAAAAATTTAGCTAAATCGTGCATTAAACCCGCTTGCCCTGCTTTCTCTTCGTCTAATTGGTAATGCTTGGCTAAGTCAATACTCATCTTTTCAACACCTAAAATATGCTGTAAACGATGTTCTGATACATTTTTCGCTAACCAAGATAAGACTTGCGATCGCATAGTGAACTAATGGTATTTTTGGAGAATAAAACTATTTTAACGAACCTATATTATTTACGAAAAACTGAGGTAATAATTACAGTAATCGTCGCACTAGCAATAAGAGTAAAGGCTAGTTGAACCAACCATTGAGTCGCTTGTCTATAGTCAGCGAACCTTTCATCAAAACGGTTAACATTAGCCGATAATTTCTCAACATCTGTAGACAATCTTTCAACATCCGTAGATAATTTTTCAATTCTTTCGATCACGTCTGTTAGTGTTGGTTCATTATTAAAGCTTGGTGTATTGGTCATTTGAGTTACTCCATTAGATTAGATATCTATAATATCTCTGTCTTTAAAATGATCGCTCAATACCAGTAAACCGAAAATCTTAAGGAATTACTAATAAGAGTTCTATTTGTTTGAGTAAGGCTATTCGATAAAATAGTTTAGTAGGGGGCTAGAGAAAAAAATGAACTCAACAAGTGAAATAATCGTGATCGGTGGGGGAATAATTGGATTAGCGATCGCAGTTGATCTGAAACTACGTGGCGCAACTGTAACCGTACTTAGCCGAGATTTTCAACAAGCGGCAAGTCATGCGGCGGCTGGAATGTTAGCCCCCTATGCGGAAAAAATTCCCCCTGGGGCGATGTTAGATCTATGTCTAAAATCTCGTTGGCTTTATCCAGAATGGATCAGAAAAATTGAAGATGTTACAGGTTTAGACACAGGCTATCATCCCTGCGGTATTCTCTCACTCAGCTACGATACTCCCTCATCCATAGATGAAAATTGGTTAGATCGAGAATCTATTAAGTTTTATCAAGCCGAACTAGGATCAAATGTTGTCGGGGGTTGGTGGTATCCTGATGATGCACAGGTAGACAACCGCAAGTTAGTCACAGCCCTACGTCAAGCCGCCCTTAATTTAGGAGTTGAACTCATTGAAGGCGTTACCGTAAGTGCGATTCAACAACAAAAAAATCGTATTTTAAGTCTTCTGACTTCAAAAGGTGAATACGAAGCTCAAACCTATATTCTTGCTTCTGGTTCTTGGGCAAGTCTTCTGTTACCGCTTCCCGTTTATCCCGTCAAAGGGCAAATGGCAGCCGTTAGAATGCCTACATCAGATCAGACTTCTCCTTTACATCGGATATTATTTGGCCCCCAAACCTATTTAGTCCCGCGTCAGGATGGACGTTTAATTATTGGTGCCACATCAGAAAAAGTCGGATGGAAAACAGGCAATACACCCGATGGTCTACAAACCCTATTCAGTAAAGCTATTCAACTGTATCCCCCTCTCAAAGATTGGCCCCTATCGGAAACTTGGTGGGGGTTTCGTCCAGCAACACCCGATGAACTTCCCATCTTAGGAATCAGTTCTTGTGATAATCTAATCTTGGCCACAGGACATTATCGAAATGGAATTTTACTGAGTCCTGTAACTGCTTCAATGATTGCAGATTTAGTCTTGCAAAACAAAACTGATCCTTTATTACATCAGTTTCACTACGATCGTTTCTCTAAAAAACCCTCATCTAGTTCTATTACACTTAATTCTACTGCTATGCCTTTAACCCTCCTTAACGGTTCTATCCCTACTGAACTTCAAAACACTTCAGATGAGTTAGTTATTGCTGGACGTAAATTTCGTTCTCGTTTGATGACAGGTTCGGGAAAATATGCCAACTTGGATTTAATGAGACAAAGTATCGTAGCAAGTGGCTGTGAAATTGTAACCGTAGCCGTTCGTCGTGTCCAAACGAAAGCCCCAGGACATGAAGGACTTGCAGAAGCGTTAGACTGGTCTAAGATTTGGATGTTACCAAATACGGCAGGATGTCAAACCGCAGAAGAAGCCATTCGAGTCGCCCGCTTAGGTCGAGAAATGGCTAAATTATTAGGGCAAGAGGACAATAATTTTATTAAATTAGAAGTAATTCCCGATGCTAAATATCTGCTACCTGATCCTATCGGAACTTTACAAGCAGCCGAACAATTAGTTAAAGAAGGTTTTGCCGTTTTACCTTATATTAATGCTGATCCGCTTTTAGCCAAACGTCTAGAAGAAATAGGATGTGTAACAGTGATGCCATTAGGTTCGCCCATTGGTTCGGGTCAAGGGATTAAAAATGCGGCGAATATCTCAATTATTATTGAAGAATCTAAAATCCCTGTCGTCGTCGATGCGGGTATTGGAACACCCAGTGAAGCATCCTACGCAATGGAATTAGGGGCGGATGCACTGTTGATTAATAGCGCGATCGCACTCGCCCAAAACCCTGTAGCAATGGGACAAGCGATGGGAATGGCGACAGTTGCAGGAAGATTAGCTTATCTCGCGGGACGAATGCCGATTAAACAATATGCCAGTGCTAGTTCTCCATTAACGGGAACCATTGGTTAATCATGCCAACAGAACTTTTAAAAGTCCTACAAATTTACAAGCGTGCTGGCTTCGCCAGATCCCTGCGGGCTCACATCGGATTGATTTTTAAGAAATGGAGAAAATTACAGTAATTATTTTAGACAACTATACGGTGCATAAAAGTAAAGAAGTTAAAAAACATGAAGAAGAATGGCGCGCTAAAGGGTTAGAATTTCTCTTTATTTCTGCAGGAGAGTCCTGAATTAAATCTGATTGAATCGGAATGGCATCAACTCAAAGCTCATGAGTTAACAGATAGAATGTTTGATGATGAATATGATTTGGCGATGGCTGTTATAGAAGGAATCGAGACAAGAAATCAAAGAAATAATTGTCTTTGTGAAAGATTTAAATTTAATTATACTTAGCCCTTTCTAAAAAAGTAGAGATAATAAAAGATGATTTTTTCTTAATTTACTTTTGACCTTTTACTTATTTAACCAACTTATACCTCAAATTGGTTAAACCACAGATTAACTATCCTTTTTACACTCATATCAAAAAGCTGATAGAAGAGAATCTGAAAATTAAGATCTTTTCTATCAGCCTATTTTTATACTTTACCAATAAAGGCTTAGTCTCTACCTACTAAGTCTATCTCGCTAAAGGATGAAACAATAAATCGGGGTAAAAACGGTTAAATTCAATTAAAATACCAGCTGTAACCGTCAACAAAGCCATAATTAAAACTGGCGCAGTCGATAAAAATTTAGGTAATCCATCCATGATTGAGTTCTCCAAAAAAACAAAGGTTAACTGAAAAAATGAACATCAAAGCAATTAGCGAGGTGAGATAGGAGCATCTTTCATGACTAATTTGCCAGAAGTAAATTCTTGGAGTGCAGCCAGAGGCCAAATAAAACCTGAGATCATTTTACTGACTGCTAAAGGAACGTCAATGATAATTTCTTTCATTTCCGTATCTTTTTGTTTCTTAATGTCAATCAGATAAGCACGACCTACCCAACCAATCCAACCTGCAATATAGAGGAAGAGAATGCTAGGGATTGCGAATTCGCCGAAATGAGCTAAATTACCATCGACAATCAAATGAGGATAGCCTTCAGGCCCACAAAGAGCATCTGAATAACGGACAGCCCGATTTACCCCAGTATTTGGATCATCTGTAGTGGGTCGGAATAGTTTAGCTTTGGCCATAAATGCTTCCGATTCGCTACAAGGCGTTAAATTGGAGTAAGCCGCATTTGCAGAAGGAGCAAAATTAAACCAAAGAGTAACAACTAGAACTAAAGCCAACAACCGTCGCATAAATTGTTTCCTTTTGTTACAAATAGATGAGTTTTTTTGTACAAAATAAGGAATTCTCAATTGTACATCGATGAAATCTTACTCTGAGGTGGGTACCAAGTAAAGTTTAAATTACAAAATGTATAGAAGGTTTATAACTCATCAATTTCCTCAACGCTTACCATTGTGGATCTTGTTGCAAGAGAGCCGTTGCTTCAGAAGCGGGTAAAGGTTTAGCAAAAAAGTAGCCTTGTCCGAATTCGCAGTTAAAGGCTAGTAGGGTTTTCATCTGCGCTTCTGTCTCAATTCCTTCGGCAATCACTTCTAAACCTAAATTGTGTCCTAAAGTTACCACCGTTTGTACAATTTGAGCATATTTATTATTGTCATCTTCTTCGTGCATCCGTCGGACAAAAGATTGATCAACTTTAAGGGTATCTATTGGAAAACGATGTAAATAACTCAGATTGGAATAGCCAGTACCAAAATCGTCAATACTAATTCTTAAACCTAATGCTTTGAGCCGATGCAACAATTGTATCGCTCCTTCAACATTATTAAACATGACAGATTCAGTAATTTCTAGCTTCAGGCTGTTGCGTTGTTTTTCGTCCACCACTTCTTTTAAAATATTTTGAATTTGCTGAACTAATAAATCGGGTTGATTAAACTGACGACTAGATAGATTCACACTCATCAGTAAAGGAGGATTACGCGGGAACTGTTCATGCCATTGTTTCATCTGAAAACACGCTTCTTTTAAAATCCATTCTCCTAAAGGGACAATTAACCCTGTCTCTTCAGCAATTGGGATAAATTGACCAGGAGAAATAAACCCTTTTTCAGAACAAGGCCAACGAATCAAAGCTTCAAAACCGACAATTTTATGAGTTATTAAAGAAATAATCGGTTGATAATACAGTTGAAATTCTTGTTGTTGAATGGCTTTTCTTAAACTGGCTTCTAGTTGCCAACGGGTTTCCGCTTGAGACTTCATTACGGGTGAAAACATTTCATAACGATCTTTTCCCTTGTCTTTTGCTCGATACATGGCAATATGAGCATGACGTAATAATTCTTCGCTCTTGAATAAAGAATCAATTCTTTCAAGTGCAATCCCAATACTAACGCTGGAATAAATATCTTGCCCACACCATTTAAGCGGTTGTCTTAATTGCTCTTGTAATAGATTGGCTAAATGAGTGATTTCATCAATATTTTTTACAGTACTTAACCAAATGGCAAATTCATCACCGCCGACTCTAGCCATTTTTTCATTACTTTTAAGAATTTTTTTCAGTCTGTTAGCTGTTTCAACTAACAGAAAATCACCCGCTTGTCGGCTTAAACCTTCATTAATCATTTTAAAACGATCTAAATTCAAAAATAAGACCGCTACTAGATGACGTGAGGTATAAGGATTAATCTTCTTGATGAGACGGATTTCTTTTAAAAAAGAACGACGATTTGGTAAATTGGTTAAAGAATCATGGTACTGATTATAGTAAGCTTTCCGTCCTAAAATGATGGCTCCAGTACTGACGATACCCAATGTTGCAGGTACACCCGAAAGCCATATAGATTGATTAAAGAGAATAAAACAAATCACCCAAAGGCTAAAAATTGCCACGAAAAGTGTTGTTATTGCATAGCTTGGGCGATTATATTGCCAGATTAATAGTCCACCTAACAACGACCAAAACCAAAGCCAGAGCCATTCAACCCAGTCTGGCAAAATGCTGATTTGGGGTTGACCATCTAGGGCAATACTTATAATTTGACTGACCATCTGAGCATGAATCTCGACACCACTCATCAAATAGTTAGTCTCTTGCATTGCACTATAAGGCGTAGCAAATACATCTTTGACGCTTGGAGCCGTATATCCAATTAAGACAATTCGACCCTTGACCCAATTGGGATCAATTTTGTTTTCTAATACTTCTGTTAAACTGACTTGTCGAGCAACGGACTGGGGAGAACGATAACGTAATAAAATTTGCCAGCCTGCGCTTTCGGAAGCATCGAGCCGATAGCCGCCTACATTGGGCGTAAGAGGTGTTAATGAAGCTGAACCGAGTTTTAAAGCATTCGGAGTTGCTTGAAAGGATATATTATGATCGCTTAAATATTTTAAACTTACCCGTAGTGCTAAAGAATAAAATTTGTCTTGTCCGAATGGTGATTCAACATACAATAAATTACGACGGATTACATTATCTATATCGACAATGAGATCGCTAAACCCTATTTGTTCGGGTGAAACGTCTGGCGGTGCGGCTATGGCATCACTTTCCATTTGCTCACCCTTGCTAATGACAATAATATTTTTCGCTTGTAATTGCTCGATTAACTTTTGATGTCCAGCGCCTTGAGGAAGATCTCGATAAACATCTAGACCAATGACTAAGGGGTGATGCTGTTGTAGTTGTTGCAGTAATTCGGCAATAATTTGATCGGATAATGGCCAGCGTTGATGTTTTTGAATATCGCTTTCAGAAATACCAACAATCAAGATGCGGTCATCTGGCTTTTGAGGAATGCTTAGTCGAACTAAATGATCATAAGCGGCTAGTTCAAAAACTTTTAATCCTTTGGTTTGTCTGACCCCTATAATTCCTAAAGTCACTATTAAACTCACGAGGAACACGGTCGGCTTTCTCGTCAGTAATATTTCTGTCAGATCTTTTATGTAACCAGGGAATTTGTCGCCGAACACTCAAAAATTAACCTATTTTTAAATTTGAACGTTTGATCAAGACTTTGGGCTGAAAATCCCTATTAATTTGTCTTGGACAGACACATAAGATTGCTCTGGCTTTTGACTTTTGATGCTGTTTATGCAGTAGCTCATACAAAATCATACTACTCTCAAGTTAGATCTGAGCCGTTTTTACTGAATTTTTTCCTTAATAAATCTTAAATCCTAGATTTTTCTTAACTAATCTTCATAAAATATCCGTACTTACACTCATTTTTTTTAGCTCAACTTTTGTTAGTATCTTTAGCATAAGTTATTTTACGGAAATCTAGCTTAATAGTTTGACATTGATTAATACAAAAATATTTAATTAAAGTTATTTTCAAATAAAATAATAAAAATCACTCATTAAACGCTTGTTAAAATATTAATTAAATCATGCAAAATCACAGCAATAAATACCAATTGATTATCTTAAGGTTACAGTCATTTAAAGGAGAAGCTGTTTTATGAAGACTTATTTATCTTGGCCAAAACAAACATCAATTCTTAGTTTAACCTTACTGTTAAATATCTTTTCAGTATGGCCATCAAATAATGTTTTAGCAGAAAATAAATACGAGAATAATCGTCAAGGTTGGCCATCACGACGGATCAGCGGAGGTTCACGGCGTTGTGGTGTAGAAAATACAGATCATAATCAATTGCAACAGTGTCTACCCTTAATTGCTCTAGTTTCTGAAGGACTCGCCCAAACCACTCAGACTCTACCCAGCTTATGGTTTTACCTTCCTCCTATTCCAAATTCAGACCAGATTGTGCTTGAATTCGTGTTGCGTGATCAAGAAGATCAACTCGTTTATGAAGCGACTTTTAAGCCCACTCATCAAGGTGAAATGACCTCTTTTCAATTGACGCAATCTCAGACTTTTAAAGGTCTAGTCGAAGGAAAAGCTTATCACTGGTATCTTTCGGTAATTCATAAAGCACAAGATCGCTCTCATGATGATGTAGTCGAAGGATGGCTTCAACGAGTGCCACTCAATCCATCTGTAGCACAACAATTAAAACAAGCCACACCCATCGAAAAAGTAAGGATTTATCAACAGGCGGAACTTTGGCCAGAAGCGATCGCCACGATGGCTAGTTTAAAACAGATCCAACCCAACGATCCCATCATCGGCCAAAAATGGCAACAATTACTAACTGCTCTAGAACTGTCTTTGCCAACCTATTAACTGAGCAGCAGCGATCGCCAGAAAAACTGAGGTAAAACTAACATCCGTTTCCAACGCCAAGGCTCTTGATACAAACGATACAGCCATTCTAAATTATTGTCTCGTAGCCATCGCGGGGCGCGAGTCTTACTACCCGACCAAATATCAAAACTGCCTCCAACTCCGATCCATACGGCATTAGGACAAAGGTATCGATATGAAGCGATCCAAAATTCTTGTCGAGGCACACCTAAACCAACCAAAATTAACTTTGGCTGTTTTTCTATTAGGGTTTGTCGCCATTGTTCTAACTCAGTTTCATTCAAATAACCATGATTGGACAAAATAGAAATTTGAGGAATTCTAGCACGCCACGTTAAAGCCGCCTGTTCCGTCACACCAGGTTGTCCGCCAAAAAAAACAATTGGATATCGCTCACCCTCTTGTCCTAATTCAGTAAGCAAAGATTCAGCCAGTTCAATGCCTGGACATCTCGACTGTTGCTGACCCCGTAACTTTAAATATAAAATAACCCCTGCTCCATCTGGGATTACTAACTCTGCTGAACGAATAATTTGAGCAACCGACAAATCTTGTTCCGCTAACATCGCCATTTCCGCATTCAAAGTAACGACGTGGGTTCCCAGATTTTGCGTCATGCGTTCTTTTAACCAAGTTGTATAATCTTCTAGCAAATGAACAGGTAAATTTAAAACTGGAAAAGAAATAGGCGTTTTTAACATAACCAAAAATCAAAAGCTCTAAAAATGATCATAAATAGAACGAAATTGAGTCACCACTTGATTTAAGCCAACCGAATTAGAAGCCTTAAACAAAATGCGATCGCCAGGATTCACCATATCTTGTAACCGTTGGATTAGTGCCTCATGAGTATTAAAGCATTCTGTGACCACGCCTGTAGCCCCCTTTGCAATTGCTTCAGTTTCGGGTTCATCGACATAAACCAAAAGCCGATTAATCTCCAATTTCTGAGCCATTTCACCCACTTGATAATGATATTGCCAAGATTGTTCACCGAGTTCTTTCATTGTCCCTAAAACCGCAATATGACGCGCTCCTGGGGATTCTTTGAGCAGATGTAATGCCGCCAGCATTGATTCTAAACCTGCATTATAGGTTTCATCGAGAATCACTAAATCATTGGGTAACTCATAACGTTGCGCTCGTCCTTTGGGTAATTGCACCGCTAACCCATAAGTTAAAGGAGTCCAGTCAATCCCTAAAACTTTAGCCACCGCAAGGGCCGCTAAATAATTCAGTGCGTTATGACGACCAGGCAGAGGTAACGGAAAATCTAAGCCATCAACTCTTAGGGTTTGAGAATCGATCATTTGTCCTTTGAGATCTCCACCCTCTAGCCCATAGGTTAAAGTAGTGCCAGACCAAACTTGATGGGCAGTTTTGATCAAACGCTCATTATCATGGTTGAGAATAGCGATACTGGTTTCGGGCATTTCGGCTAGTAATTCACATTTGGCTTGCGCGATCGCATCTTCTGAGCCAAGTCGTCCAATATGGGCGGTTCCAACATTTGTGATCACACCAATGGTTGGCTGAGTAATTTCAGTTAATAAGGCAATTTCACCACTAGAGCGCATCCCCATTTCAATCACCGCGTAGTTATGACTCTCATCAAGAGCAAGTAGAGTTTTGGGGACACCGATTTCATTATTGTAATTTCCAAGGGTTTTGTGAACTTGACCCTGGGTACCTAAAACAGCCGCGATCAATTCTTTGGTGGTGGTTTTGCCGACCGAACCTGTGATCCCGACGACTGGAATTAAAAATTGTTTCCGCCACCAATTAGCTAGCTTTTGATATGCCACTAAAGTATCTTCGACAAATAACTGTGGAATTTGCTTAGATAACTTTACTGTAATCGGTTCACTAATAATTAACGCTGATGCACCTTGAACAACCGCATCGTTTAGAAAATGATGACCATTAAATTGATGACCTACTAATGCTAAAAAGAGTTGCCCAGGCTCTAAGGTTCGGGTGTCTGTCGTAATTCCAGTAATTTTTGTGGTACCGCTTCCTTCACACAAGTTACAATGAATGGGTTTAAGAATAGCGTTAATTTGACTAAGTGTTAACTGAGAAAACATAGAAGTTAAATTATTGACTGGATATTTTAAAAAAATACTTTTATAGTGATCAAGATCACTGACAAAGTGTGTTTTGTTCCGATATTTTAGGTATTACAACATAATTGATCATCTGGAGGTCAGTATGCTGAGCGCTTGGTTTAATCAATTTAGCAATAAATAGCCATCGTAGCCATACATCAGTTTTTTAGGCTTGTGGTTCATTGGCTCAATCGTTCACTGTCTGTCAGGCAGCCTTTAGAACTAAAAACTCCTGTCTAGATAAACTATTAAGACTATACTGATGCTGGTAACTATGGCTATTTAAAGACTTAATTAACATAGACTATTTAATAACTTTATTTATCTAGATCTAACATTTCATTCGCTTATAACTATTAGGGAGGGCTGACTAGAATGACACTTGCTAGTCCCCAAGGAAACACAAAATATACGAGAGAAGAAGAACAATTTCTGTATGACTATTTGCTCGATAGTGTACAGAGAGAGTCGCCTGAGTTATTACTGGAAGATTTTCGCCGTTTGTTTATCGAGGGGCGAGGTTATCGAGATGCTCAAGTTTATTTGGCTCTTGAAAGAATTGTCAAATCTAGAGACGTAGAATTAAGCTTTTATCATTTTTTTAATCGTTGTTGTCATATTTTGGTTAACCGTTGGCAAATGAACCCGCAACATCAGCCAGCCATTCCCGAATTAGTTGCTATGTTAGAGAATTTAGCACCCGCTAGGCAAGGTCACCACAGTACGGCGAACCATTTGCGTCAGTTAGTCAAAAATTTTACGCTATCAGATCATTACATTAAACTTCAACGCCTCGCCCGTATTATTAGCAGTAAGTACAGTGAAAAGAATTTAAGTTCGGTTGGTACTTTAATTAATCGTTATCCTTATCTGTATGATCATTGTTTATTGAGTGATGAAAGTTCTCAAGAACACCAACAGACGGTAAGACATATTAAATCTAAAACTGAGCGTCGCTTTGAGGTGAATTTATCTCGCTACGTGACTTATAAAGTGCGTTTGGCTCAATTATCCAACTCCTCGGATTTTTCAGCCGAAGGAGGACGAATTATTCAACCAGTGAAAAATCCCACCCTGTTAAGCGATCGTGAATTAAATCGCGCTTTAAAACAGTATATTGGTACAGTAGAGACGGGGCATACCTATCGAGAGCTATCACAAAATTTTGTGACCCAGACCGTGTACGCGCCCACCTATCAAGCTTTTAAAGACGAATTATACGAATATCTGGTAACATCTGCCGATTATGGAAAAGGTCAATTTAATCGGAAGTTATACGATGTTTTACAAAATACCTTACCTCAATGTAATCATCAAAAACCGAGTGAATTTTTGGTTTTAAGAACATCAAGTCAGTTACTCAATCATCTAATTGTCGAAAGCGCGCAAAAGCCAGAGCATTACATTTTTATTGATATGATCACGAATATGGGCGTTACTCGTACCGTCGGACTACTACTAAAGCTCGTCTTGATGTGTCGTAAAGTTAAACCCTATTTGGATAAACGTCTATCAATTTTATTTAATCACTATGAAGGCTTTTCTAGCGATGGCGTTCCTTGGTTAGTCAAATCTTTAGAAAATCTCCAAGTCGGCTTTAGTATCCATTTTGGCAAAGCCGATTTATCCTGTTTAAAACAAATTCGTCCTTAAACTCATTTTGATGTAAAAAAAGCAAATTATTAATGTCTAATCGACATATCAGATCGCATAAATTTTTGAGAAAGTCGATAATGTTTTAAAGACACGCATCAAACGACTCCCCCATGATAGCCAAGCTAAATACAGCCAAAATTGCCATTCAAGACGCAAACTGGTCACTTGTCAACGAAATCTTACAGCAACTTCCTTTGTTCTCACATGGCATTGCTGAATCCAATTTAAGCGAAACTGAATGGGAGACGGTTTTAGAGTTAGCCATCCAAATTTTATCTGAAAGTGATTTTGGCCAACGTTGGGAAATTGCGAAACTGTTTCCGAGATTGGGTGAGCGTGCGATCGCACCGTTAATTAATCTTTTAGAAGACGAAACCTTAGATCTAGAAATTCGCTGGTTTGTCGGTCGAATTTTAAGTCAATTTAAGCACCCTGAGTCTGTTTTAGCTTTAGCCAGACTCCTCCAACAAACAGAAGAAGAAGAATTATCGACGATGGCAGCCCAAGCATTAGCAGAAATTGGAATATCTGCTGTATCGTCTTTAACAGAATTACTCAAAAATTCAGAAACACGACTTTTGGCCACACAAGCATTATCGGTAATGCGTCGTTCTGAAACAATTTTCCCTTTATTCACTGTGATTGATGATCTTGATCCTAACGTGCGAGCAACTGCGATTGAAGCTTTAGGCAGTTTTCATCATCCCCAAATTTATTCCATTCTCATTGCCGCATTAAAAGATCCTGCCACCCAAGTCAGAAAAGAGGCAGTTGTTGCTTTAGGTTATCTAACTGAGGCAGAGACTTCACAGGATACCGTCATTCATTTAACGCCCTTGCTGTATGATCTTAAACCCGAAATTTGTCAGCAAACCGTGATTGCATTAGGACGAATTGGGACACCTAATGCGATCGCTGCTTTATTTCCAGTTCTTCAGTCACCCCTAACCCCAACTGAATTAAAAATAGAGATGATCACGGCGTTAGGTTGGATAGAAACAGAAGATGCACTTTTGTGTTTACAAAAAGTCCTTGAATGGGGCGATGAGGTAATTTGTCAAGAGGTAATTATTGTTTTGAGTCGTGCCAATCAACCTCAATTAAAACAGAAAGCTACCCGCATCATTATTCAATTTTTCCACTCTCAACACAAAACTCTCCAAAATCCGAGTGTTAGACAAGCTTTAGCCACGTCTTTAGGAGAGTTAGGAATTGAGGGACAAGAAGTATTAGAGCAATTGACGCAAGACGACAATATCCGAGTCAAACTTCATGCGGTTTCAGCCCTCAAGAAGTTAACCAAACAATATGTTCAACAACACTAACCATGATTAGTTTCGCCCTTTAAGAGCTTTTCTAAAATTCTGACGATAAGCTGGATTAACCGCTAATAAAACTGGCCATAAAAGCGTTAATACGGCTCGATTAGGAAGACTAGGGCTAAAATTAGTCGAACGATAGCCCGTCCAAAATTTCCACGCACCGTAGACATAAATTCCTAAAAGTAAAAATTTAATTAAACCCATAAATCACCAATCCTTAATTAATACAAAAACAATACTTTAAGCAGGAACTTCCAGATAAACGCCCATTTGACGGAACTTTTGATATCGTAAATCTTTGCGTTGTTGTGGAGTCATCGCTGTTAATTCTTCTAGATTATCAATTAACGATTGTTTAAGCAAAGCTGCCGTTTTCATAGGATTATTGTGCGCTGCGCCAGAGGGTTCAGTCACAATTTGATCGATTAGTCCTAATTCCATCAAATCACGAGAAGTCATCTTCAGAGCCACCGCCGCTTGATCCGATTTTTTAGCATCTTTCCACAAAATCGCGGCACAAGCTTCAGGTGATGCCACACTATAAACCGAATGTTCTAGCATTAATAATCGATCTGCGACTCCGATCCCTAATGCGCCACCCGAACCCCCTTCACCGATGACGGTTGAAATAATTGGCACATCATAGCAAAACATCTGACGGAGATTATAGGCGATCGCTTCCCCTTGTCCCAGTTTTTCGGCTTCGACATTGGGCAATGCACCGGGGGTATCAATAAAAGTCAAAATCGGTAAACTAAACTGGTGAGCGTGATCCATCAACCGTAGGGCTTTACGATAACCACCTGGGGCAGCCATCCCAAAATTACGGGCAACATTATCTTTAGTATCGCGTCCTTTTTGATGACCGATAATCACTACTGGACGACCATTTAAACGGGCTACACCACTGATTAGAGCTAAATCATCATAACCTCTGCGATCGCCATGAAGTTCAAACCATTCTTCTGTGATAGCTTGAATATAATCTAACGTACTGGGGCGTTTCGGATGACGCGCTAATTGTAGACGTTGAGACGGTGTGAGATTACTAAAAATCTCTTTTCGCAGTTGTTCGGCTCTCTCTTCTAAATGATCAATTTCTTTGGAGACATCTACGCCATTTTCTTCAGCCAGTTTCCGAATTTGTTCAATTCGAGTTTCTAACTCACAAAGGGGTTTTTCAAAATCGAGGAGAAAGGGACGACGTTCAGCTTTAGCCATAAACTTTTCTTTGCTTTCTTAGGTTTTTATCTTCAGCCTTTTAAAGCCTCGTAACCTAGGACGACTGTGATAGGATGAATAAGCATTATTAATATTAATCTAGACTAACATACATCTAAAACACGCTTTATGTTTGATGCTCTTGCTGAACGCCTCGATGATGCCTGGAAAAAATTACGGGGTCAAGATAAAATCTCCCAATCGAACATTCAAGAGGCACTAAAAGAAGTTCGCCGCGCACTTTTAGAAGCCGATGTAAATTTACAAGTTGTTAAATCTTTTATTAGCGAAGTTGAAAAAGCCGCTTTAGGTGCTGAAGTAATTTCGGGTATTAATCCAGGGCAACAGTTTATTAAAATTGTCTACGATGAATTAGTTAAAGTTATGGGGGAAAGTAATGTACCCCTTGCTCAAGCTGACAAAGCCCCCACTGTAATTTTAATGGCAGGATTACAAGGGGCGGGCAAAACCACCGCTACAGCCAAACTCGCTCTCTATTTACGAAAAGAAAAGCGTAGTTGTTTAATGGTTGCGACCGATATTTATCGTCCTGCGGCAATTAATCAGTTAATCACCCTCGGACAACAGATCGAGGTTCCCGTCTTTGAACTCGGTACCGAAGCGAATCCCGTTGAAATTGCTCAAAAAGGGGTTGAAAAAGCTAAAGAGCTTAAAGTTGATACCGTCATTATTGATACTGCGGGTCGTCTGCAAATTGACGAAAGTATGATGGCGGAGCTAGCACAAATCAAAGCAAAAGTCAAGCCTAATGATACATTATTAGTCGTTGACGCGATGACGGGGCAAGAAGCGGCTAACTTAACCCGTACTTTTCATGAACAAATCGGCATTACAGGGGCAATTTTAACCAAGTTAGACGGTGATACGCGAGGTGGGGCGGCTCTATCGGTGCGACAAATTTCGGGTCAACCGATTAAATTTGTTGGACTTGGGGAAAAAGTAGAAGCCTTACAGCCATTTTATCCCGATCGCATGGCCTCCCGTATTTTAAATATGGGTGACGTACTGACGCTGGTTGAAAAAGCACAAGAAGAACTCGACTTAGCCGATGTCGAGAAAATGCAAAACAAAATTCTTCAGGCTCAGTTTGATTTTAATGACTTCCTCAAACAAATGAAACTGCTCAAGAATATGGGATCTTTGGGTGGAGTCTTAAAACTAATTCCAGGAATGGGTAAATTGAGTGGGGCGGACATTGAACGAGGTGAAAGTGAACTCAAACGCACATCTGCCATGATTAGCTCAATGACACCAGAAGAACGGTCTAATCCTGATTTATTGGCTAAGTCACCGAGTCGTCGTCGTCGTATTGCCAGAGGTTCAGGTCATGATGAATCAGAAGTCACCAAGCTGATCACTAATTTTACACGGATGCGCTCAATGATGCAGCAAATGGGACAAGGACGTATGCCTGGTATGGCGGGTATGCCTGGTATGGGCGGGGGTCAAGGGATGTTGGGTGGGGCTTCTAACCCTGGTTTTAGAGGCTATGCAGGTGGTTCACAGAAAAAGCAAACCAAAAAAGTCAAAAAGAAAAAAGGATTTGGGGATCTTTAACTATTTTGATAGGGGGGAAATAGACGATTTTTTATTTAAAGAATTATTCACCCCCTGAATGGGTCTAGTTAAATTGCTTCTGTTGTAATTATTGTTTGATGTCGAAGTGTTGTTAGAAGAACTAAATGAATTTGAGTTCTGAGATGATGAAACCGTTCGAGGGGCAAGAGGTAGATTTTTTGGCGTTAACTTTAAGCTTGTTTTCGGAGTCTGATAACGTGATAAACCAGGTACCTGCTGACTCCTTTGCTGTTGATAAGAGGAGTTTTGATAGCTTTGACTCATTTGGTTTTGTAGCTCACTTTGATATTTTTGTTGCTGAGTAGAAAATTTGGTTTGTTGGTCTTCTATTCGACTTTGAAAAGCTTCTTGACTTTCGCGGTTATGCTCGGTAATAAGTTGAGTGCTTTCTCTTAATTGATTAGAATATGTACCTCCATTGACCCAATCTACTTTTAAATCTAATTGATTAACTAAAATGTCTCGTGGTACTAGGGGTAAATTCACCGAAACCGCTAAATTACCAAACGTATTAAGATACTCAAGATTATTTTGAGAATTTGCTCCATAGCTTTTCACTTCCATTGATAAAGGATTTCGCGGCCATAACTGTAGCATTGAGTTTAACTGTTGATCTTCAGGTTTAGTTCGATTGAGTTGTAAACCCTCTTGAACATTTGGAAAAGTAATTGCTCCAGTTGCTTTATTTAAAAAACTACTAATGGCGACTTTATCGGACGTATCTGAAGCAATTGCTCTTGATATACCAATGGAAATTGAATTTTTATTGTAAAAATAATTCTTAGGTAATTCATTATCAGAAACGGAATTATGGTCAAATGCTAAATAATCTCCAACCAATCGATCAACAGGGCCTTTTCTTGTGTTTAACGGTGTAAATTCGTAAATTCCCTCATAAACATCGGCAAAATCCACTTGAGGCAAAGTACGAACGTCAAGCTGTTGATCGGTATTAAAAGTAAATTCTAATTGTTTTAAGCTATTAATGACTCTCTCAAAAGATAATGCTGAACGACTAACCACATTAGGCTGACTCAAAGCTATGTTCATCTCAAACAATTTTTTAGTTTGCTCAGAAGATAATTTAGCGGACATAATTTGAGAATCAATCGAATCAATCGTCAAGACATTACTGACTAAAAACTGTTGATTAATTTGTGCAAATCCCTCAAGCGATGACTGAAAACTCGAAGCAGATGGATAATGAAGAGTAGCTGCTTGAGTTTGAGGAAAAAGACTGACATAGGACATTAAAAAACTTACTGTGGTAACAATTGCACTTTGACGATTCAGTCCTGTAAATTTGTTCATGGCTTTTTCCCATCGGCGATCGGTTTTATGCTTTTTTAGACACATCCGAGTGTCCACATATTTTAACATCCTATTTATATTTTAGAAATCGATAACGAGATCACAGACAATTTGAGCCATTTTGTCGGCGGCTCCAGGTTGCCCAACCAGTTGACGCAGTTGTGAACGAATTTTTTCGAGTTTTTCGGGATGATTTAGCCAATCAATGCCAATAAGAGCGACTTCTGCGGGATCTAGCAGACCTAATAATTCGGGAACAATTTCACGTTTAGCCCAAATATTTGGCCAAGCATATAAACGACGACCTTGAGCTAAAACAATAAGATTAATGATTTTAGCCATCGTTGCACCGACTAGGGGAAGACTCGCTAAAATCCCTGGAATACCATCCCATGTGCGCATTGCGTCGAGTTGTTGAATGGGGAGTAGGACAATAAAAGGAACCCCTAAGGTCGCTAATTCAGCCGTATTCGCCCCTACCGTCGTTAAAGCAAAGTGACATGAAACGAGAATTTCATGAGCAGGAAATTGGGTGATTAGTTCGACTTTTAAACCCTGTGCCGTTTTTAAATAAGGAGTTTGGTCAACAGGGGTAAAGAGTTGAGCATTAGCCCAGCCAAATTTTTGAATAATTAGACTAAGTTTGGGATCAGCAAATTTCGCTAGAGTTGGTAGAGTTAGAGTCGGCGCGACAGGAAGCACAAAACGCGCTTGGGGAAACTGTAGAGCGATCTGTTCTGCGATCGCCAAACACAAAGGAACCCCTTGATCGAGTTTCCAAGGTTTTGAGCCTGGAAGGAGAGCAATGAGAGGTGAAGTCGAATCAACCAGAGCAGAAGACAGGGGGGATAAATCGACCATCAGATCTCCAACCACTGTTAATTTAGACTGATAGCGAGCAGGAACCGCCGCCCGAACTTTCTCACTTTTTAAGCCATAATGATCGATCCAACGCCACCAACGCGCCTCATGTTCAGCATAAATTACAGTTCGATAACCTAAACGTCGTCCGATGACTACAGAGAAAAACTGATCACCTCCTAAAAACAATACAAGTCCTTTGTCTCGCCAATCCCAATTTTCATACGTTTTCCCCTGTAACAAAAATGGGAAAAAATACTCAGGTGATTGAACTCGGTTGACTTCAGGATAGCTACGGACAACATCAGCCTCAGTTCCCATGGCATGACCACAAGGCGATAACACCACAGAAATTCGTACTTTAGCCACATCAAAGCCCAATTTTTGACGTAAGACTTTAACCACAGGACGTACCCAAGTTGTCACTTCACCAGGGCCGTTAGAAAGAATCAAAATATCAAAAGGTTGCATTTTTAATTAGAGTGTTAAATGGCTGATCGGATTTTAAGGCTTCTGTGACGTAGAATGATGAGCGTTGACGAAAGAACCTGTCTAAAAATCGATCTGAACCTAGACTAAAACGCGAAACTTTAGACTGTAATCCTAGTCAATAACACTCTATAGCTAGGTAGATTAAACGAAACAATAATGACAACTTTAGAAGAGAATCCAACAATTAATGCAGTACAACCAAGCTTAACTCCTGTTAGATGGATTGGGACTAATGGTGATTGGTATGATACGGCTAATTGGAGTACTGGAAGAGTCCCCACCGCAAATGATCTAGTAACGATCGAGAATACGACGAGAGGCACGACTTACGAAATTACCTTTTCTAATGGTAACCCAGCATATGGTGGCTTAAATTTACTAGCGAATAATGGTGGAAGTCTTAAGCTGACGGGTTTAACCACTTATCGCGGCAGTAATGCAAATGATATTAGTATCGAAGCTAGGGGAAATGGTAGTGTAATTGATCTATCTGATGTAACTTCCCTTAATGGTGGAAGAACGTTAAAAGTCCTAAATATCGATGCGTCACAGGGTGGTCAAATCAATTTAAGTAATGTAACGAGAATTAGTGGCGGTACAACGGAAGTATTTGCCGATGGTGCGGGAAGTTCGATCAATTTATCTAGGCTCACTGAATTTATAGATGATGATTTTACTCGGTCTTTAATCAAAACTCGCAATGCTGGATTTATTAATTTAGCTCAGGTTACTAATCTTGAAGAAGTTGATCTCAGTACCGATAATAGCGTTCTTTATTTAGAAAGACTGTCGACTTATGCTGGTGATAATAACGTTGATGCGATTAACGGGGGACAAATTTCATTAATTAGGTTAAATAGTGTTGTCGGTCAAATTCTACAGCTTAAAGCTACAGGAACTAGAAGCAGAATCGCTATTTCTCAACAATTAGATTCTAGTGAATATCTCATTCAAGAAATTTCTGGTGGTGATGTCATTGTTTCTAATAATAGCTCAGGTTTGAATTATGCCCCGATTGTAGTAACTCCGATCTCATCCCAACAGGCGCAGGAAGATCAAGCTTTTAGCTTTACCATTCCAGCGAATACTATTATTGATTTTGATCCGTTTGATAATTCATCCTTAGTTTATACCGCTAGTCTTGGTGATGGGGGAGCTTTACCAAGTTGGTTAAGTTTTAATGCTGCGACTCGTACTTTTAGTGGCACACCCAATAATTCTCAAGTTGGTCGCCTCAATATTTTGGTTAGAGCAACTGATGGGGATGGTGCTTTTACTTCGACTCGGTTTAATCTAGATGTAATTAATGTCAATGATGCCCCAGTTGTTTCCAATGCGATCGCTGATAAAAATACAGCAGTTGGGCAAAACTTTAATTTTACCTTTGCGAATAATACTTTCACCGACGAAGATTTAGGCGATAGTCTTACTTATACCGCGACTCTGGAGAACGGTTCGCCTTTACCGAGTTGGTTAAGCTTTAATGCCACGACTCGTACTTTTAGCGGTAATCCTACGAATGCCGATGCAGGTACTTTTAATGTTTACGTTACGGCAACCGATGAAGCGGGAGCCAGCGTTACTGATACTTTTGCTTTAAATATTTCCGATCCTACAATCAATAATCCTCCAAGTGTGGCAAATGCGATCGCTGATCAAAGTACCACCGAAGATCAGTTATTTAGCTTTCAAGTTCCAGAAAATACCTTTGATGATATCGATGCCGATCCTCTTACCTATTCGGCTACATTAACAGATGGAACGCCCTTACCAAGTTGGCTAACATTTGATCCTGCAACTAGCACTCTTAGCGGAACACCTACTAATTCAGATATTCCTACTTTTTCAATTACATACTCGATTAGAGTAACAGCAACTGATCCTGAAAATGCCAGTGTTTCAGATGATTTTGCTCTAACCCTCACGAATGTTAATGATGCGCCGAGCCTTGCAATCCCAATTTCCGATCAAGGTACTGTTATTGATCGTTCTTTTAGTTATGAGCTTCCTGACAATACATTTACCGATATCGATCCTGGGGAGATCTTAAATTACTCAGCTTCTTTAGTTGATGGAAGCCCTCTACCAAGTTGGTTAACGTTTGAGCCAATCAGCGAAACCTTTTCGGGTACCCCATCTGTTGCCGATTACGGTGCGCTTGAAATTAATGTAGTAGCAACCGATAGTTCTGGTGCCTCTATTAGTGATGTTTTTGCCCTCAATATCGATATTGATGCGGCTCAATATGGGGCATCGTATCCTGATTTGAGTGCCGCTTATGGCTATGATTTATCGGGCTTAAGAGATCATTATCGAGATTTAGGACGGGCTGAAGGAAGAAGTCCAGATCTTTTTGATGAGTTTCGTTATGTAGCATCAAATACAGATTTAATTCCGATCATTGGTATGGATGGTGATGCCGCAGCGCGACACTATATCGAATCTGGATTAAATGAAGGGCGATCGCTAACCAGTTTCCAGAGTGATCAGTACATAGCATCTTATGGTGATTTAATCAGTAGCCTAGGTTACAATATAATGGCAGGCAGTATCCATTATATTCAATCTGGTTTTGGTGAAGGGCGAGCGGCTGATACTTTTGATGAGTATCGTTACTTAGCGGGCTATGATGATTTACTGGATTACTATGAAAGTGATGTCGTAGGAGCAACTGCACATTATATTCTCTTTGGTTCTCAATTCTCTGTAGGGGCTGAAGGTCGTGATCCTCTGGCGTTTAAACCAGATATCTATGTTGCTTCCTATGGCGATTTAATTCAAGCCTTACAACCGATCAATAGTGGTAATTATTCGAGTAAGATCAACTATGGTAGCGCGCATTATGTTGTTGCTGGTAGAGCCGAAGGACGAGCCAGAGAAATCTTTAATCCTGCTTCTTATCTAGCCAATAATTCAGATGTCGCGGCTGATCCCATTTATGGTAGTGATCCGACGCGTCATTATATTGAGTTTGGTTATTTTGAAGATAGAGTAGTTTAACAAATCAAAAGCAGGTAGGGCTATACTGTCGTACCTGCTTTCTGTGATGTTAAAGGAAATAACTAATTTTTTTAGCTATTTCTTGAGAACCACCTTGAGATCCCATTCTTTCTCGACCATTCGCCACACAACTATGTAAATAATCTGGATCATGAAGAATTTTGATAGCTTCTTGTGCCGCATGAGGAAAAAGATTAGCCTCATTCGGTTTTTTTCCGACTGTTGTCACCGATAAACCTAAGAGTCTCATTTGTGCTTCAGCAAAACGATAGGTAAATTGTGGCCCATAACCTGGTATTTGTAATACAGGTTTTCCTAAACCAACGGCTTGTTCAACGGCTGTACCTGCCATTCCCAACACTAAATCAGATTCATAGACAATATCTGCAAAAGCATTGTAAAAACAGCGTACCATCACAATCTCATCTTTCTCGGTTCGTTTAATTAACTTTCCTTCCCCGATATATCGCCAGCCAACTTTTTGACCTAGAGTATTCAAATCATCTTCAGTAAAATTCGAGACTAAAGCTGCTCTATATTGAATGGGTCGAATTTTAGCAATTTCTTCACAAATATTTAAAAGTAAAGCCAGATTATTTAAAGCTTCGGGTAAACGACTGCCAGGTAAAAGAGCAATCATCGGCTGATAAAATTTATCTAATGCTAAATCCGTTTCTGTGCGATGTAAAACATCCATCACAGGGTAACCTGAAAAAACCGCCTTTTTAAAACCTTGTTGCTGTAAATCTTGGGCAGTAAAAGCATCTCTGGTAAAGATTTGCTGACATTTAGGAGATTTAAGACACCATCGAGTAATCCAAGGAATTTTAATCCGTCCTTCGTAATAACTAGAAGTAGAGACAATAAAAGCGACAAAAGGACGACCAGAGAGATAAGCCACTGTAATCGGAAAAATATCACCAACTGCAATCAATAAATCGCAGTTTTTACTATATTTTAGAATAGCTTGGATTTGTCGCCACGTTAACTTAATCAGACCAGACCATAAATCTTTGATTAAATTAAAAACATGAGTGTAAATCATACCCCCTGATGGAAGTGTTTGTGTTGGCCCGATAATGGGAATATTAAGACGACGATAGGTTGTGCCATCACCCACTAAAGGCATCGCAGCGATTGTAAGTGCTGGATTACTCTCTAAAAGGGCTTGTAGAATTAGACTAGCGTTTAAATCTTCTCCATGCCCATTACTAAGGAAGAGAACTTGTTTGATCATCGTCGCTTTCAAGCAAAATTCAGGCAGATTGGTGAAATAACACAGAAATCAGTATTTTATCTGTACACAGGATAGAACTTTATGCAGAAATGGCTCATCAATTTAGTATCGCCTAGTAATTATATGCCTCATGGACATTGTTATTGATGGCAAACCCCGCTAATTTGGCTACACGTCGTCTCAGATTTATGAATTGCGGCTGCATACTATTCAATTCCCATCAATTCCCATCATGCTAGTGTACTTTGTCCAAAAAAGACAAGACGTTCCATTTAAAGCAATATTTATACTATTTAGTCTGTTTATTCTTTCATGTGGAACAACTCATGTTTTAGAAGTTTGGAACATTATGGTATCCTGCTTATTGGCTATCTGGTGCAACAAAAGCTTTAACTGCTGTTGTTTCTCTTTATACTGCCATAGAATTATACCCTTTAATTCCTCAAGCCCTTGTTCTCCCGTCACCGCTACAGCTAGAACATCTCAACTCTGAATTAGCCAATCAAATCAAGGAACGTCAAATTGTTGAACAAGAAGTCCGTAATTTAAACGCAGAACTTGAAGAACGGGTTGAAGAACGTACAGCAGACTTAGAACACGCAAATTTACAGCTACAAATAGAAATTGTAGAACGTCACCAAGCCGAATTAGCTTTAATTAGAAGCAAACAATTTAGCGAACAAATCACCCAATTTACGCCTAATATCATCTATATTTATGACTTGAACGAAAAACAGACTATTTATTGTAATCGTTTTGTTAGCGATATCTTAGGTTACACTCCAGATGAAATTAAAAGTCCAGATACAAATCCTCTTGATGAATACATACACCCTTCTGATAGAGAAGCAGTACGACAACATCTTGTCCGTTGTTCATCTTTAACACCAGGGAACTATTTAGAAATAGAATATCAAATCAAAGACAGTCGTGGGAATTGGCACTGGTTCAACGCTCGTGATACTTTTTATTGAACAAGGCAGTAATGGCAAACCGAAACAGATTTTAGGTATTGCGTCTAATATTACAGAACGTAAAAAAACTGAACTTGAATTACAAGAAATTAATCATCAATTTTCTGAACGATTAATTGAACTTGAAAAACGAACCCAAAAAATGATTCGTTTAGGAGAAATGACCGATTTTCTACAAGCTTGCTTAACGGTTGCCGAAGCGGAAACAGCAATTTTTTACAAGAAAATGTACGTCAATCTGATATTCCCTGTCGCTACGGTGGGGAAGAATTAGTGGACATTATGCCTAATACTTCTATTGAACATACTAAAATGCAGGCTGAAGAAATTCGACAAGGCATTAAACAACTAAAAGTGTATACAGAAGGCAAAGAATTAGCATTAATTAGTGTCTCGATTGGTATTTCTAGTTTTCCCCTATCATCGTACGACTTATGATCAACTGTTTCGGGTGGCTGATGAAGCTTTGTATCGTGTTAAACAAAATGGACGCAATTGTGTTTTTTATATTACATAAATTTTAAAACTTACAAGATTAAACTTTTTAAATTAAGCTTAAACTAACTTTTTTCGATATTGCTACTATACTAAAGAAAGTTGTTTTTTATCGGTTTAAACGCTTTACTTAAGTTCTTGTCATATCTTTTAGATAGCAAAGGAGTAAAAAAATGACTTTTCTAGAACAACAAGAATTATCGAAAAAGGATTTGTATAAATTTCTGAAAAAGAGCATCAAAAAGATTATTTTAGAAAATGGCATTGATCCCAATACCAAAAAAGGCAATCAAGAATTAGATGTCCTAATTAAAAAAAATGCAAAATTACCTTTTAATAGTACAGCACAAGTTCAAAGTCTAGGCGAAAAAATAGGTCATCTAATTGTCAAGCTTTCGACTGAACGTGGTAAACTCTCTCTGGATCAAGGTATTATTCGTCATATTCTCTTAAAAGAAGACTTGATGATCGCTACTGAAGATCCAACCTTCACATCATCTAAAGTAGAATCATCTACATCAATTACTGAAATGGTACAAGATAAACGTAAACCTACTGTTGAACCTTCTAAAATTTTAGATGAGGATGAAGAACAAATTATCCTAAATCAATCCTCAGAAGTTGAAGAAGAAACAGATGGACTAGATGAAGAATTAGGCGATGCTGAATTAGACGATGATGATGAAGAAACAGATGGACTAGATGAAGAATTAGGCGACGCTGAATTAGACGATGATGATGAAGAAATCTCATCCACTTCTTCTGCTGTTGTTAAAGATGATGACGCATTAGACGCTGATAAGCTTAATGAAGAACCTGTGAAAGCTGTAGAGACACCAACTAATAAAGATATCAGTTCTACAAGTCTAAAAGAGCGAATTGGAGAAGATATCAAAAATGCCATGAAAGCTCAAGATAAGATACGCTTAGAGACAGTTAGAGGGATCAAAAAAGTTCTTATAGAAAAAGAAGTTGCTTTACGTCCCAGTGGACAAGATAGCTTAACACCCGAACAAGAAATAGAGGTTTTAACTCAACAAGCAAAACAACGAAGAGATTCTATTGAACAGTATACCAAAGCAGGTCGCGAGGATCTGGCTAATAAAGAAGCCCAAGAACTTGCTATCATTGAAACCTATTTACCCAAACAATTAACAGATGACGAATTAACAGATATTATCGATGAAATTATTACATCAGTTGGGGCAACTTCAGCCAAAGATTTAGGTAAAGTAATGGGTGTAGCGATCAAACAATTAAAAGGTAAAGCAGACGGTAAAAAAATTCAAGACTGGTCAAAAGTCAGTTAAGTTAACTTTAATCTAAACTGTAGGGGTTTGATATTTTTTCCTTATATTTTTGAGAAATATCATTAGACTGTAGGGGTTTGGATACCAAACCCTTAATCAATGAATTTTTTAATAGTCTTATAAAAGATCACAAATTAATAATATACGTTGATTGGGTTTGGGAATCAATCCCTTACAAATAATTAATCCAACGTACCTAGATGATGGGAAAATGGTTAATAAATTATTAATTATAAGAACAAAAAAGTGTCTATATCGGAAAAAACGATCAATGTTAACTCTTTAAAATGGTTTTATCGAGAAGTAACACCCCAACAAGCAAGTGATGTATCCCCAGTCTTACTTTTACACGGTTTGCCATCTCATAGTTATACTTGGCGACAATTATTACCCATTTTAGATGATTATAATTTAAAAGCGATCGCTCCTGATTGGCTCGGTTCGGGTTCATCCGACAAACCTAGTCAACGTGAATTTGCTTATACTCCAGAAGCTTATCTTAAAGCGTTCTCTAACTTACTTCAAACCCTAGAATTAGAAAAAATTTCTTTAGTAGTACAAGGATATTTAGGTTCAGTCGGTTTACAATATGCGTTACGTTTTCCTAATACAATTGATCGCCTAGTCATTTTAAATACACCCCTTTCCACTACAGTAAAACTACCTTGGGTGATGCAACAATGGGGAATTCCTTTAGCGGGGGAAATGCTGACACAAGATCCCATATTAGTCGATCGTACCTTAGAAAAGGGAAGCGGTTTTGTTATTTCTGATCATGATTTAGCGATGTATCGTCAACCCTATCTCAAAAGTTCTTCAGTTGGACGAGCATTAGTCTCTACCATCCGTAATTTAAAATTAGCAGAATCTATGAGCGAAATCGAAAAAGGTTTAGCTACATGGGAAAAACCCACTCTCGTTATTTGGGGAATGGCTGACTCTTGGTTAAATTTCACCGATGTTAATAAACTTAAAGAAAACAAAAATATTGAGTTAGTCACCCTAGAAGAAGCGAAACACTATCCCCAAGAACACTGGAATAAAGAAATTAGTCCTTTAATCGTCAATTTTTTAGGTCGTAGATGATTCTAAAACAGTTCTTGCAATTGAAGTAGGGTTTAGTAAAAATGAACTAGCTTGTTTAGCTATTTCCTCTCTTAACTGAATTTGTTTGAGAGTAACTAACCCATCTGCAACAAAAGCATCTCTGACTAACTGTTTATTCCCACTATTAAAAACCGTTTCGTAATAAACTTCTTTAATTCCCGCAGAAATAATCAGTTTTAGACAAGATAAACACGGTTCTAGGGTAACGTAAATACACGCCCCCTGTGTAGATATACCATGTTTAGCCGCTTGTGCGATCGCATTTGCTTCGGCATGAATCGCACGTGATGGTAAACTACTAGATTCATCACAACTCGTCAAACCAGGATAACAGAAACCCTGTGTTGTACAATGAATTGATCCTGATGGTGTCCCATTATAACCCGTCGCTAACACTTGTTTATCCTTAACAATTACTGCACCCACTGGAAACGCTAAACAAGTCGAGCGTGTAGCGGCTAACTTGGCTATCATTAAAAAATACTCATCCCAAGAGGGTCGTTGTTTTTCTAAATTCATAATTTAGCCAAAATATTACTTATTCAAAAAATTAAGCGGCTGGAATTTCAACATATTCTATAGTAGAAGAAGGTTGAGGAACTGCTATTCCTATTTCTAATAATCCTTCTATGTGAAACTCTACTGCTTCTTGGATTAAATTTAATACTTCTTCTCTAGTTTCACCAACTGCAATACAACCTGGTAAGTCTGGAACATACGCCCCATAACTTGTGTTACCTTTTTCAACTACTACTGCATAACGCATCTTATCACTTTAATCCTGCTTGCTTAAAAATACTATTTAATGTTCCAACTGGAATCTCTACACTTAATTTTCCAGATACGGTAACTGTTCCTAATTTGCTGGAATGTCTAAACTGACGATGGCTACCTTTTGTTCGTACTAAATACCAACCGTCGTCCTCAAGTATTTTGATTACCTCCTTAACTTTCATCCTATTAGCAAGTCATTAAAATTTATTGAGTCTGTAAGATAGTATAGTTAACTTTGGACAATTTTCAATCATCAAGCCAATCTACATGACTTTGAATAGCCAAGTCGTAGTCAAAATCAAGCGACTCAACAATAACGCAAAATTACCGCGATACGAACATCCTGGCGATTCTGGGGCGGATTTAGTGTCAATTATTGACTATACCTTACAACCTTTGTCACGTTTTGCGATCGCTACTGGTTTATCAGCAGAAATACCCATCGGATACGAATTACAGGTACGTCCCAGAAGTGGGTTAGCTCTCAAGCATGGTATCACTGTTTTAAATACGCCTGGAACCATCGACGCGGGCTATAGAGGCGAGATCAAGGTTATTTTGATTAATTTGGGGTCTGATCCCTTCCACATCACCCAAGGCCAAAAAATAGCTCAATTAGTCATTGCACCTGTGATTTTAGGTCAATTTCAGGAAGTCGATGAACTTTCGTCATCGGTTCGGGGTAGCGGGGGTTTTGGTTCAACTGGGGTTAGTTATGTTGAGGATAAAGGTGATGATTAATTTTTTGGAAGAAGATTTTACTAAACCTGAAGGCACATTATTACTGCCTTTTGTGACAAACTTAGATCAATCGGTTTTTGGTTTGCGGAATTTACCAGAAGTTGTCAAAGGGGCTTTATTTTCCCGTTATAGTCGCAGTGATAAAAGTTTACGCCGTATTCTTTTAGATGAATTTATTAAAGCACCTGAAGCCAATTTTAACGATCTTGTCGGAAGTCAAGATAATGCTAATCAAATTGTAGCGATTCAAAGTGCAGAAGCATTTTATGATCGCGTTTTAATTGGTTATGGTGATGACTCGGTTGCCGAACTTGGAGGCGCACATTTAGCCTGTGAGGGTATTAGTAATATCGCAGCAAAAGCCTTAGAAGATAGCCGTTTGGGTATTTCCCCTCTTGAAAAATCAACGCGCTACGTTCCATTTAATCGCAAAATTAACGGATATTATCGCTACTACCGAGAACCGTCTATCCTATCTTCTCAATATGCGGACAATTATGAAAAAACACTCGATCATTTATTTGATACTTATAGCACTTTAATCGAACCGCTTATAACTTGGCTCAAATCTTGTACACCGAAGGATGCAGATACCACAGAACGAGCGTATAATAATGCGACAAGAGCCAAAGCTTTAGATTTATTACGAGGGTTGCTACCGATGGCGACTCTAACTAATGTTGGTTTATTCGGCAATGGTAGAGCATTTGAGTATTTATTGGTTAAACTTGCTGCATCACCCCATTCTGAAGTTAGAGCATTAGGCTCATCGATGCAACAAGAACTCGATCAAATTATTCCTTCTTTCGTCAAACGCGCAAAAAGCGACAGAGGGGCGCAGTATAGTCATTACATATCAAATAATTTAGCACAAACTCAACAACTCACACAAAAGCATTTTAAAGATTATGAACTTGAATCATCTTCTAATGTACAGTTAGTAGAATCTGATTCAGACGCAGAAATTAAAGTCATTGCAGCTATTTTATACCCACATACAGACTTAACCTTTGAACAAGTTTTAGAGTACACCACCAATTTAACAACCTCGGAACGAATTGAAATTATTAATACTTATGTAGGAGAAAGAGAAACAAGATTTCATCGACCTGGGCGAGCTTTTGAAGAAACCTATTATACTTTTGATATATTAGCTGATTTAGGGGCATATCGTGACTTACATCGCCATCGAGTGATGACACAAGAACGTCAACGCTATACCGTTATTCATGGTTATGGTGTTCCCATAGAATTAGAAGAAGCAAAATTAGCTCAAAAGTATTGTGATGCCTTAGATTATGCCGCCGAAACTACTCAATTAATTAGTAAAGATTTCTTTGACGCTGCACAGTATCTTGTTCCATTTGCATATAAAATTCGTTGGCGTATTAAACTAAACTTAAGGGAAGTCTATCATCTTGCAGAGTTAAGAAGTTCAAGACAAGGACATCCATCTTATCGGATAATTGCTCAAGAAATGTATCGACAAATTAAAGCCATTCATCCCACATTAACCGCTAAAATGAGTTTTGTAGACATGAATGATTATGCCTTAGAACGATTAGCTGCCGAACAACGCATCGATGATAAATTACAAGCAATTCAGGAGAAATTATGATTGCTCAACCTCTTTATCTTACTCCTAATGAATATCTTAAACTAGAAGAACAAAGTGACATCAAACATGAGTATATTAATGGCGAAACTTATGCAATGGCAGGTGCAAACGATGCTCATGTAACAATTGCTGGTAATCTTTTTGCACTACTTTTAAGTCATTTACGAGGTTCAGGATGTCGAGTATATATCTCAGATATGAAAGCTAGAATAGAAACCATTAATCGTTTTTATTACCCTGATATTATGGTTACTTGTGATCCAAAAGATCAAGAAACTTCTACTTATAAACGTTTTCCTTGTCTTATTGTTGAAGTTCTTTCTAACTCTACAGAAGCTTTTGACAGGGGAGATAAATTTAATGATTATCAAACTTTGGACACTTTACAAGAATATGTTTTAATCAATACCAAACAGCAGCGTATTGACTGTTTTCGTCGTACTAATGAAAATCTCTGGCTATATCAATCTTATTCTACTACTCAGGAAAACTTTGAACTAAAAAGTGTTAATTTTAAAGGTACACTAGAATCTTTATATGAAAATGTTATTTTAGAACAGAAATAACCTAATTAATCCTAGTCACAATTGAGCGTTATTTTAGCAAATATAATAAGACTTTTATACTAAGAATTAGATAACATAA
This sequence comes from Chroococcus sp. FPU101, assembly GCF_017312365.1. Lineage (GTDB taxonomy): Bacteria > Cyanobacteriota > Cyanobacteriia > Cyanobacteriales > Microcystaceae > Chroococcus. Next base: position 158,790 of record NZ_BLJI01000001.1, on the reverse strand, counting down.
TCTTTTATATTTCCTCAATTAGTAATGGAAGACTTGTTAGCACCGTATCCCAAACAATATCTAAATCAAGATCATCATATTCATGAATTAAGCGATTTCGCATTCCATTAATATTACTCCAGGGAATTTTAGGATAAGTTTGACGGGTTATTTCTGAAATGCGACGTGCAGCTTCACCAATAATAGCAAGTCGTCTAATTACAGCATCTTGCAGTTGAATGTCTGAAAGAAAATCAGTTTTAGATTTTTGAGAAACATAGCGAATTGCTAATTTTGCTGATTCCAACATATCTAATAATAACTGTACATCACGCTGCATAAATCACCTGAGCCGAGGAAAGAATTTCATGACGACGTAGATAATTTAAGCTTCTTTCTATTCCCCGACGGCTAATTAAATCTACATCTCGTTTAAAGATATTTTTTAGCTCATTTTCCATCTGTACCAAATCAAACAAAGTATGATGAGATTCTGGGGTAAATGTCACTAATACATCAATGTCACTATCAGAACGAAAGTCATCACGTAACACGGAACCAAACAGCGCAAATTCTGTAATGTTCCAGCGATCGCAAAAATTTTTAATTTGTTCTATCGGCAGTTTAATATTGTTTACATTTATTGCATTCATATGTTTTAGTAACTTTAAAAGTTTGTGTAAAATTTTTAATTACTCTTTAATACTGATTTTCCTCTCATTTTCTCCTTAAAATATTTTATAATTGTATCTTACTCAATTGGAAAACTGGGAATGAATTGCTCAATTTCTCTCATCAGTTGCATCGTTTCTTTGAGTGCAACAACAATTTTTTGATAGTGCAGCACATCATCAAATGATAAGGTTCTTTTGGCTTTTTTGCGGTCTTTCAGCCATTTATCTAAAACTTGGTAACCCCCGATTTTAAATTCCCAGACTTGAGGTTCAATTCCTTCAAAATAGCAATTTTTGTTAATATAAACGCACTGTGTATCAGATTTATAGGTAACTTCAGTAACAGTATTATCACCATTACTTACAACTTTCGTAATTAGTTTATTAAGCTTTTTTGATTTCATGAGATGTAATTGTACTAATTCTTGACCTTTTTCACTTAAATTTTTAAATAGTTGGTTATTGCTGGTGAGAGGAACACGAGGAAAATCGATTTTAAGAAATTCGGCGTAGCGTTGGCGATAAGTCGGACTATGGAAAATAGCGTAGATGTAGTAAAATATTGCTTCAGGTGTAGGAATATAGCCTAGTTTTTCTTTAATTGTACTTAAAAAATCTGATGAAATATTAGAAGTTTTTTCAACAAATAAATTACCTTGTTGGTTTGTGGTATCAGGATAAAGATAGAGAGGAAAAGCATTACTACCATCTTTTAATTCAACATACAACGCAGGAGTCGGAGTATTGGCTACAAGTGCATGACCCCAATGATCAGCTTTAGTTTGTCTGCAAATATTAATAAAAATGTTTTCTTGAATTCCATGTTGTTGGAAAATCGTTCTAGGATAATCCATCGCAACTGTACTAAATTAGAAAATGATTCTAAATAGCGTTGTAACTGTTCTGTTTTTTCAGTCTGATCTAAATCTATCCCAATATCTTTGGCTTCTACATAACCTACTAATAATTCCCGCCGCTTTACGGTAAAATCTGGAATACCTGCTTTATTGCCCTTTTCTTCAATAACAGCATCAATTCCTTTTTCTGGATCGTCTAGTAAATCTTTCAATGCTGGATAATGACTTCTTTCACTACCTTTTGGTAGATTTTTTTGCAGCAATTTAAGATAAGTATCAAAAGATGTGAACGGCATTAAATGACTTTCCTTGTCTCAAACAACTTTTAATTCTTAGTATTCCCATTTATAGTCTTTAAAATTGCGCTTCTAAATACTGAATAATTTGTTGATGGATATTTTCGATAGTATTCTGTCCATCGATGATTAATTGATTTCCCTCATACTCAGAGAAAATCTTAATAAAGTTCTCTCTAACATGATTTAACTTTTCTTCATTCTCATAGACTTCTTTTAGCTGTCTTTCGGCTATTCTTTTAAGCGAAATTTGAACGGGTATATCGAGATAAATTATTACATCAGGTTGAGGAAATTTTGCATTAAGTTGACTAACAAACTGAAATTCTTCGGGAGTATTACAGTTATACGCAAGGGATGAAAAATAATATCGTGTGGTAATCACATGACAGTGATCTTGTTGCGTTAATTTTAAGACACCATCCACATCATTATAAATATGATAGTGTCGATCGGCTGCAAAAAGATACGCCATCTGTTCATCAAACTTTTTTTTGTCTTGAATGGGAATAATTGAGGTTTGCATCGCTTCTCTAATTAGTTTCCCAATGACTCCACTTGTCGGTTCTGGACTTAAAATGGCTGCTTGATTTTGTGTAATAAAATATTCTTTTAATAAATTCGCTTGAGTTGATGTTCCTGAACCATCAATCCCTTCAAAAACGATAAATAATGATTTCATTTGCTATTCGGGAAAATAATCTGAGTTTAAAACATCTTCTACCGTAAAAGGTGGTTTTAAGGGAAATAGAGTAGAAGAAAGTTTGTATTTTTTTAGAATAACTTTTCGAGCTTTTTGATAACAATCTAAAAAAACTTCCTCTAATATAGGTTTTAGACTAGGGCTATCTTCTAAGGTTAATTCTAGTTGGATTCTTTGTTCGACTACCGTTCCTCTCCAGCCTCTCTCATTATAGGCTTTTTCTGCTTCCCAATATTGAAGTTTAAGTAAATGTTCAATTATAGTAATCAAACGACTTTGAACTTCTTTCTTTTCACTTTTTCCCATACTTTCTAGTTCTTCGATAACATTTTCCCAGTCTACTTGATCAAACTGTTTTTCTTTCAATAAAGTAGCTGTATTTTGTATCCATTGATAAAAATCTTGTTCGTATAAAGTTTTGTTGGGACTAGACGTAATAGGATTCTGCATTTTTTTCTCTCACTCTACAATCATTATAATTGCTCTCATCTATTTCTTAACTAATTTTCTGCGCCAAATTAATAAAGTTTCATACCAGTTCAATAATTTTTTCTTCTTTTGTAAAGATTGATTTTGATATTCTAAGGCTACTTGATGAATAATTTCTGAAATCGTTAAAGACGGAAAAGGCAATTTTGCTAAGGATTGTATTTTTATTTTATGTTGAATTGCTATGGCGATCGGACTAATAATTTCTTCTGCTTGTACTCCAATAATATGTCCACCTAAAAGATCCCCTTGTTCATTGATAATCAATTTTATAAAACCTGTCGTTCCTAAGATCTGTGCTTGAGCATTCATTTTATAGGGTATTTGGATGACACTTATCTCTTTTTTAGCTAGTTGCCTAGCTTGTCTTTCAGTTAGTCCAACTCTAGCAATAGTAGGATGAGTAAATATACAATAAGGTAAAGCAGTATAGTTAATTTTAAACAAAGGATAGAATAAAATATTTTTTAATATAATATCCACTTCAGCTTGAGCGATATTAAACGGAGAAAAACCCGCTACTACACCACCACAAGCATAAATTCTAGAATGAGTGGTTTGTAATTTTTCATTAACCAACACTCTATTTAGATTAACTTTTACTCCAACTCCTTCTAAGTTTAAACCTTCTGTATTAGGTAGAGGCTGACAATCTATAATAATTTCATCGGTTTCTATCGCTTGATTTCCAAATTGTAGCCATTTTTGACCATCAATGAATTTAACATGAGTCACCAAGGTATTTGTAAAAAGTTGAATTCCTTCGGCTTCCAGTTGTGCTTGTAATAACCAAGAAATCTCAAAATCTTCTTGAGGCAAGAGTCTTTCACTTTTTACTAAAAGCGTTACTTGTTTACCAAACCGAATCAAATTTTGGGCGAGTTGAATAGCAGATACAGACTCTCCAATAATGGTTAAAATTTCAGGTAAATTATCGAGTGTATCTTTTTGCCAAACGTCGGAAACAGTTAAATAATTAATCTCATCTAAACCAATAATTTTAGGTGGCACAAAAACCGAACCAGTCGCCAGTAAATAAATCCGCGATCGCAATCGTCTTTGATTTACAATAAAAGCTAGATGGGGAAGCCGACAAAACTCTCCTGAACCTGAAATAATATCGACTCCCTTCGCTGCTAAAAGCGGTAACGTATTATATTCAGATAAAATTGCCTCTGCTTCTTTCGTCCAAGCTTGTAATAATTGCCAATTTGGTTTATCTAAATTGGGTACAACCTGATTCACTTGAGCAAACAGATTTGTAAAATAGGTGCAGCTACGTCCTAAAATTGCTTCAGATCTATTTAAATTCTTCTTAGACGAATGTTCGACTAAAGCAACCCGCATTTTGAGGTTAGAAGCTTGAGCCGCCGCATAAATCGCCTCAGACGTGTTCCCGATGACAATTAAGTCATAATCAACAGACATAAGTAGTAATTAATCATTTTAGGCTAAAGTGACGGAAGCCAATCATCGTCTAAAACTTCGTCTAGAGTTGCAATGGGAGACACTGGGAAAATTTCCGAGTTTAAACCTGTTTTTTTTATAGTAATTTTTCGGGCATCTAGGTAGCATTCATCGAAAATTACAAATAAATAAGACTTTAAACTGGGGCTTTTTTTGAGAAGTCTTCTAATTTGAATCCGAAAATTTTGAACTTCACCCAGCCAACCCCGTAAGTTATAGTCTCGTTAAGATTCCCAATAGGCTATTTTGAGTAGATGTTCAAACAATACGGTCAATAGACTTTCTAGTTTATCGCGTTCTCGTCCACTCAAATCAGCAACCTCTTCGATTAAATTCTCCCAGTCTACTGCTGCATAATTTTTGTTTTGGAGTTGCTTAACAGTCTCTTCTACCCATTGGTTATAGTCAGCTTCATACAATATCGCCATTTTCTATAGACTCCCAAAGCATCTACTGATTAACATCGAGAATACGAGAAGTAGTAAAACGATTCATCCATTTCTCTAAATAGGCGCGATTGGCTTTTTGTTGTATCAAATCTGTGGTATCCATAGGATAAGGTGCTAAACCTTTAATGGCTGCTGTTGTGACACAAAACATTGATTTTTGGAAAGATACGCAAATTTGTACCAGTAAATCTTCCTCAGCACGAAAACTCTGACGATACAATTGATGTAAGTATTCGGGTAAAAAGTGGCGCATATCGTGCATCAATAAAGTGGGGGGAATTCCTGCACCACCAACAGGCAACGGGTCAGCGTATAATGCACCATAGGTAAACATTCCCTGATCGTAGGGAATTTGGTAAGCTTGAGCATTATAAGAAATTGTGCCAGGGAAAGGCGTTCCCCTAAAAAATACTGCTTCGACATAAGGTACCGCAGTATCCATTAAAAAGGTTAAATTAGCTTCTTTGGGAATAACATCATAAGTTTGTTCATTCACTTTGACTTGATAGGTGATGGGTGTATTTGCGCCTGCAACTAAACCATCTAGAACGTGTTGTACAACATCAGGGATTTTTTTAATTTCTCCTTGATCATAAAGATCGGATAAACTTAAAAACATATCCGCCATGATGCGCCAAAACTGCCCTAAACCACTGTAATAAGCCATCATCCGCATCTGTTCTGGCAAAAAATCAGGGAATGCTTTATGCAGCGACATCATGAATAAATTCCCTTTAAACTTAGCCTGAACGACTTGTTCTACGACTTCCAAAAACTCTGGACTATCGACATAAGTATCTAATTCACCTCCACCATGCCAAAACATGGCTTTCATACAGTATTCAGCATATTCAAAATTAATGCGATCGTGCCACCAATGTTTCAGCAAGCGAGAAAAGGTCACATCGCCATTAAAATATTTAAAAAAGGGAAACAAAACTAAAAACTGATTTTCTGCAATATAGATTAAGTTTTTGGAATAGGCATCTAAAACCACGCCATAACTTTTCAAAATTCCTACAACCTCTAAGACATTCTCTGGAGAATCTTTTAGTAATGCTTCTCCTGTTTCGATGCGATGAATGGCTTCTGCTAGTGGATGATTAGAGGGTTTAAGTTGTGTTGTTACCATGTTTATCTTAATTGATTACTGATTACTGTTCACTGATAAAGCTACATCCGAAGTACCCGTTAGTAAAACCGAAACTTGGGGTTCACTCCAACGCACCATCCAACTCGGTTGTATTCCTAACACAATAATTAATATAGCTAAAACAAAGGCGGGGGCGCGTTCTGACCATAAAACCTTTGGTAGTCGAGAAAGTTCATTCGTCAGACGACCAAAAAAGACACGGTTAATCATTAAAAGAAAGTAAACTGCCGTTAAACCACTACTGATTAAGCAAAGTAGAGTTTGAATGGGAAAAATCGGAAAGCTGCCCCTAAAAACGAGAAATTCTGCGATAAAACCGACCAGCCCTGGAATACCAGCACTTGCCATTACTGCTAAAATCATGAGACTTCCCACAAGGGGTAAACCTCTTTGGGGGTTGAGTAAACCTTGAAGATAATACACATCGCGGCTACCTGTTTTCTTATAGACAATACCCACCAACAAGAATAACAAAGCAGAAATTAAGCCATGACTCACCATTTGAAAAATAGACGCGGTGATACTTAGACGAGTCGCAGCAGCAACGGCGAGTAAAATATAACCCATGTGGGCAATAGAAGAATAAGCCACAACTTTTTTCATATCCCGTTGAGCGATCGCACAACTCGCCCCGTATAATGCACTAATAGCCGCTAGTGTCGCCATACTCGGCGCGAGATATTCCCAAGCATCTAAAAATAACCCTACGCCAAAGCGTAACAGTCCATAGGTTCCCAATTTCAGTAAAACACCCGCTAATAACACCGAAACGGGGGTAGATGCTTCCACGTGGGCATCGGGTAACCAAGTATGAAAGGGAAAAATCGGAATTTTAATCCCTAAACCGACGAGTAACGGCGCGAGTAATAACAGTTGCGTTCCCAAGGGTAAAGCGTCTGCCCCTAGACTCATTTCTCGCAAAAAGGCATAATCAAAACTCGTTGCTCCACTTAACCAAACTAAACCTAAAAAGGAAATCAAGACTAAAAAGCCCGATACTGAAGTGTATAGGAGAAATTTCATCGCAGCATAACCGCGTCTTTCTCCTCCCCAAATAGCAATAAGAAAGTATAGGGGAACAATTTCTAATTCATAGAATAAGAAAAATAAAAGTAAGTCTTGGGCTAAAAATGCGCCAGCTACTCCTGTACTGAGCAAAAATAGAAGCGCGTAATAAAAACGAGGTCGATGTATGGTTCTACTGGTACTCCCTATCGCTATAAGAGTCAGTAAACTATTGAGAAAAAGCATCGGAAAGGATAAACCATCTACTCCAAGATGGTAATTTAAACCTAATCCTTTAATCCAGGGTAAGTACTCTGTGAACTGAATTTCAGGATTATTTGCTTCAAATCGAAACGCCAAAATAATATTTAAAATTAATACTATTAAAGCGATTCCTGTCGCTATTTTTTTAATTTTATTTTCGTCTAACTGAGCAGGTAAAAAAGTAATTAAAATTGCGCCTAAAATCGGTATGACTATAAAAGCATTTAACATATTTGCCGTTTTCCCTTGTTTTTTAATCATTGGGTGAGTCTAGCCCACCCATTTTCATTAATTAATTAAAGATGACCAATAATTTGTCATCGTTGACCATTGACCATTAACCAGTGACCATAGTAATAAACTAACGCCGATCATAATCGTGAGGATATAAAACTGCGATTGTCCAGTAGCATTGTATTTCAGCGTATTCCCACTCAAAATAGCCGCTAGACTTACCAAGTTTACTAACCCATCAATCACATAACGATCAAGCCAAGACGTAATTTTAGATAGTGTAGCAACAACCCAAACCACCGTCACTTGATAAATTCGATCTAAATAAAAATCGTAGGCGAATAAATCTTGTAAAAATCTTAGAGATAATTGGGTTGATCTAGCCCAAGCACGTCGTAGTTCCATTTTTGAACCAATGATACAGCCCAAAAATCCAGAAAAAACCAGTAAAGGTATTCCCCATCGTACAAACTCTAAATCATGTTCCATCAAAGGGGGAACATTCGACAGCCACAAATTCCAACGAATGGGTATTACTGGAACGATTAAATTAATTAAAGTCAAAGTCACCATCGGAAACGCCATCGGCCAAGCGACTTCGGGAGTGCGGCGAGTTTTGCTCTGAGGGGTTCCCAAAAAGACCAAACGAAAGACTCTGGTCAGGTTTAGAGCATTAAAAAAGTTCACAAACATCAAAACCGCCAATAACCAGCTAGGCACCGCCCAAGAGCCATTAAACCAGCGTTGTAGCGTCCAAAATAATCCCATTGGTATTAGAGTAATGAGACCAGCCGAGCCAACAACAAAAGCGGTCGTGGTAGCGGGCATTTTTGACCATAACCCCCCCATTTCCGTAATATTTTGGTTGCTAGTCGATGTAATAATTGCACCAATACTCATAAAGAGTAAAGCTTTAGCAGTGGCATGAGAGAACAATAATAAAATGGCAATATCCACATGACCCAAACCCACAGCAATAAAGACTAAGCCTAAGAATACACTGGTGGAATGAGATAAGGCGCGTTTAATATCAATTTGAGCTAAAGCCATTAATGAGGCCCCTAACGCTGTGACCGTTCCTAGAACAATTAAGGTACTCGAAGCGATGGGAGATAAACTAAAAACGGGCTGTAGTTTAATCAAAACATAAGCACCCGCCGAAACAACGATCGAGTTTCGCATAATTCCCGCTGGGTTCGGCCCTTCCATCGCTTCATCTAGCCACAGGTTGAGAGGAAATTGAGCGCATTTACCCGTCGGGCCTGCAATTAACGATAAACCGATTAAAGTAATGGTTAAAGGTGGTAAAGTCGATGTCTCTGTCCAAGTTTCTAGTTGAGAAAAAGTCAAACCCGCCCCATAACTCGATAGGGCAACCAAACCCATTAATAATAGGATATCGCCGACTCGTTTGGTTAAAAAGGCATCACGGGCAGCCGTTACGACTAACGGTTGAGCATACCAAAAACCCACCAGAAGATAAGTTGAAAAGGTAAGCATTTCCAGTAAGCCGTAACTCAACAATAACGAGTCACTCAAGGCAATTCCGCTTAATGCTGCCTCAAAAAAGCCAATTAAGCCAAAAAAACGAGCTAATGACCAATCTTTTTCCATATAGCCAAGGGCGTAGAATTGAGCGAGTAAACTAATACCCGTAATGACTTCTAATGCGCCGAGACTAACAGGAGATAACTCTATCGTTAAAGTGAGATCTAAATCGGCTACGGTGAGCCAGTGATAGACTAATTGCTGAGTTTGCACTTGCCAAATGTGACTAAATGCGATCGCACCATGAATTAAAGCCAGCACTGTCATTAATAAGTTTAAATAGGCGGCTGGACGTGGGCCAGTTCGTCGCACAATACCTAATGACCAAGGTAGAGTCAAGATTGACCCAATTAGACCATAAAAGGGAATAAACCAACTGTTAAAGAGAAAAAAATTACTCATTTATTAAAAAATAGTCTTGAACGGGAGGTCAGAACGCGGGATTTATTTTTTGTAACTAATTTCCTTTCCTTAGCATAACCAAGTCTGGGACACTGAACTATCGCTCTGCGGTAAATTTTGTTTTATATTATTTACCGTTTTCACTCTTATTTGTACAACTTTTTTCAATCGATTTTAAATCCTTTGTTTTAGTGCTTGACAAAAATACACTCATCAGCATTATCTAGGACAAGCTGACTCTTGTCTCTTTTAAACTTAGATAAGTCTTTTTACCTAAGCTAATTCCTTATGCTGCCGTGATCCCATTAAATTAGCTTAATGACTTCTGTCAACTATGTTTGAGTTTTGAGGGATTAGTATAAAAAAATTATAAAACAGTTTGAAGCGACGCTTTCAAAGCCTAGCCTTGTCTTTAGTGTTAAGCTAGAATATCATGACTGATTAATTTTCATTAACTATAGAATTAGAAATCATCATCATGAATTATATTGTCAAAGAGGTCAAGGTTCTCTATTCTTATTTTTAGGTGAATTAAATTAGCCACACCCGTAAGATTTTACTACCTTGCTTAAATCGCAAAAAAAGAAATTAAAGCGATCCCAATCACGGTAAAATTCGGGATGGTCTAGTCAATCCATTTTCCCTTGTCAAGCAATCTTAAATTGAAAGCGAGTAATCAATTAGGGAAAAAATTTGACGCAATAGCAAAAGATCAAATGACGCCCTCAATTTTTTAGTTTGGCTTGATATAGAGAGGACAAAGCAAAGATGTCAATTGCAGTAGGAATGAACGAAACTTTAGGGTTTCCCGCCGTCGTCGAAGCGGAGTTGCGCGATGGTGAAAGCCGCCCGCGTCACTTTAGTCGGATACGAAAAAATCAGAAGCGGTCGCATTACCGTTATGGTTCGTGGAGACGTAAAGGAAGTGCAGCCCTCCGTCTCGGCTGGAACTGAAGCGGTTAACCGAGTTAACGGTGGTCAAGTTCTTTCAACTCACATCAAAAGCTCGTCCTCACGACAACTTAGAATACGTGCTACCCATTCGCTACACCGAAGAAGTAGAACAATTCCGTAGTTACTAACAAAAGTTTGAAAATTTACTCAACCGAGGATAGGAGTCCTTATTTATTATGTCAATTGCAGTAGGAATGGTAGAAACACTAGGGTTTCCCGCCGTCGTCGAAGCGGCTGACGCAATGGTGAAAGCCGCCCGCGTCACTTTAGTTGGATACGAAAAAATCGGCAGTGGTCGTGTTACCGTCATCGTGCGGGGTGATGTTTCAGAAGTACAAGCCTCTGTATCAGCAGGAATTGAAGCAGCCAACCGAGTTAACGGCGGTCAAGTTCTTTCAACCCACATCATCGCTCGTCCCCACGAAAACTTAGAATATGTGCTACCCATTCGTTATACCGAAGAAGTAGAACAGTTCCGCGCTTACTAAGTACGATCGTTTCCTCTTGTTCATAGTCTATAAACAATAGTTTATCACTTTTTTATAGAAAATCAACTATGAACCCGCAATTTAGATGACTTGTTTGGTCAATCAGCAATACATCCCCCAGGAGTTAAATTATGTCAATTGCAGTAGGAATGGTAGAAACACTAGGGTTTCCCGCCGTCGTCGAAGCGGCTGACGCAATGGTGAAAGCCGCCCGCGTCACTTTAGTTGGATACGAAAAAATCGGCAGTGGTCGTGTTACCGTCATCGTGCGGGGTGATGTTTCAGAAGTACAAGCCTCTGTATCAGCAGGAACCCAAAACGTTAAACGAGTCAACGGAGGCGAAGTTCTTTCAACCCACATCATCGCCCGCCCCCACGAAAACCTAGAATACGTGCTACCCATTCGCTATACCGAAGCCGTAGAACAGTTTCGTGAAAGTGTTAACCCTCCGCCCCTAAGAAGAATGTAATCGGTGTAGGCATTGTTCATGCAAATTGCCAAAGTTCGCGGCACAGTAGTCAGTACCCATAAAACTCGTAGTCTAACAGGCGTGAAACTCCTTTTATTACAGTTTGTTGATGCCGATGGCCAACTCCTCCCGAAATACGAAGTCGCAGGAGATACAGTTGGTGCAGGTATTGATGAGTGGGTGTTAGTGTCTAGAGGCGGTGCAGCCCGCATTGATGACGGGTATCATCACCGTCCCTTAGATGCGATGGTCGTCGGCATTATCGATACAGTTTCAGTCGATAACCGTCAGCTATACAGCAAAAAAGGCGAAAATCGTGTCTAAAGAGGAGTCAGTCAAACGTTAGGAGGATCAAATATGGCAGCCCGCACTGTCTTTTCCCAAACAACGGCGGCCCCCCCGACTCCGTGGTCAAAAAACTTAGAAGAACCTCAAATTGATGCAAGTGCTTTTGTTCACTCCTTCTCTAACCTTATTGGTAATGTTACAGTTGGGCCGAATGTTTTAATCGCCCCTGGTACATCGATTCGAGCCGATGAAGGGGCTCCGTTTTACATCGGGGAAAGCACCAATATTCAAGATGGCGTGTTGATTCACGGACTATCTAAAGGGCGAGTCGTCGGAGATGACGGAAAAGAATATTCTGTCTGGATCGGGAGCAAAGTCTGTATCACCCATATGGCACTGATTCACGGCCCCGCCTATGTGGGGAATAATTCTTTTATCGGCTTTCGTTCGACGATCTTTAATGCCCGTGTCGGTGAGGGCTGTATTGTGATGATGCACGCTCTAATTCAAGATGTCGAAATCCCAAGCGGTAAATTTGTCCCGTCTGGCTCAATTATAACCACTCAGCAACAGGCTGATCGCTTACCCGATATTCAAAAAAGCGATCGTCTTTTTGCTAATCATGTTGTAGAAATAAAAGAAGCATTACGGGCAGGCTATCAAAGTTCTGAAAACACGGCTAGTCAAAAAAGCGTGAGAGAACAGCCAGCCCCTATAAAAGAATCTACTGAGGAACTCTATAAAAATACAGAAACACCTATGAGTACTACAACCATATCCCTTCGTGATCAAGTGCGCTCTCTCCTCTCTCAAGGCTATAAAGTAGGAGCAGAACACGCAGATCAGCGTCGTTTTAAAACCAGTTCTTGGTTAAGCTGTGGCTCAATCACAGGACAACGTGAAGACCAAATTCTCCATGAAATTGAAGCATTTCTTCAAGATAATCAAGGAGAATATGTTCGTTTAATCGGCATCGATCCACAAGCAAAACGCCGCGTTCTTGAAACGATTATTCAACGCCCTGGTGATAACCCAACTCAGATCACTTCTTCAGGTAACAACGGTCATTATAAAAGTTCGCCCGCCCATCACGGCAATAGCAACAACGGACAAGTCAACTCAAATGTTCGCTCTCATCTGCGATCGCTAATGAATCAAGGTTATAAAATCGGCACAGAGTTTGCCAACCAACGCCGTTTTAAAACCAGTTCTTGGCAAACCGGTCCCACCCTCGAGGGACAAAACGAAAACGCTGTCATTCGTTCCTTAGAAACTTTACTTGCCGAGCATTCAGACGAATACGTTCGTGTCGTTGGCATCGATCCACAAGTAAAACGCCGCGTTTTAGAACTAATCGTACAAAGACCAGGCGAAAAAGTCAGCCTAGATTCTAACGGTACTTCTCATGCTCAATCTTCCTACGGTAGCAGTCGTGGCGGTTCTGCGGTTAAAGCAAATATCGCTTCAGACATGATTAGTCAAGTTCGCGCTCTGTTGGCTCAAGGCTATAAAATTGGCACCGAACACGCCGACAAACGTCGTTTCCGTACCAGTTCATGGCAAAGTTGTACACCCATCGAAAGTAACCGCGAATCTGACGTTATTTCGGCTTTAGAAGCTTGTATTGCTGAACATCAAGGCGAATATGTCCGCTTGTTAGGTATTGATCCTAAAGCTAAACGCCGTGTCCTAGAAGCGATTATTCATCGTCCTGATGAGAAAGCGCAAACCATGTCACGCTCTGCCATTGAAACAACCTCTAGCTACAGCAGTCCTGCTAAAACAACGACTAAAACTTATGCGGGTCATAACCGCCTCAGTCCAGAAGTTGTCGCTCAAGTTCGCGCTTTACTGGCTCAAGGTCATAAAATTGGTATGGAACACGCTGATAAACGACGTTTTCGGACGGGTTCATGGCAAAGTTGTACTCCGGTTGAAAGCAACAGAGAGTCGGATGTGTTTGCCGCACTCGAAAGCTGTGTCGCTGAACATCAAGGCGAATATGTCCGCTTGTTAGGCATTGATTCTAAAGCGAAACGCCGCGTCTTAGAAACCATTATCCAACGCCCCTAACAGTTATCAGTCATCAGTGATTTACTACTGAAGACTTACTGTTTACTGTTTACTGTTTACTGAAGATGCACTTACCGCCGATTCATACTATTAGTACCTTAGATTTTTTCGTGAGTGGTGATGTCACCATTCATGAAAGCGCGGTAGTAGCCCCTGGTGCTATTCTGCAAGCAGGCCCCCAAAGTCGTATTATTGTCGAAGAAGGTGCCTGTATCGGTATGGGTGTGATTCTAAATGCCTATCAAGGTGATCTCGAAATCAAATCAGGGGCTATTTTAGGGGCGGGAGTGCTAATCATTGGACACGGTGAAATCGGACAGAATGCTTGTATCGGTTCGACAACAACGATTCTAAATACTTCTGTTGAGCCAATGACGGTGATTCCCGCAGGATCTTTAATTGGCGATCGCACTCGTCAGACTATTCTAACGGCGGAACTCATTGAAGAAAAGGATCAACTTTCAAAAGAAATGCTGAATGGCTCAGAACCGCCAGTAACAGATGAATTTCCTGATCCATTTTTAGAAGAAGCCGAAGTGTGTGTCGAAAATCAGCCGTCAACAGCCAAAACCGAAACAACTTTAGTAACAGAAGGGCCTGTCGTTGGACAAGTTTATATTAATCAACTCTTGTTTACTCTTTTTCCAGAAAGACGAAATCAAAACAATTCTAAACAGAATCAATCGCCAAAAAAGAAGGAATAAGTCATTATACTTAGTTCATTTTTGAGTGAATGAGCGATCAATTTGTCTTTCAAAGCAAGGAGCCCTCTAACCTAATTATTGATTTAAAGTGTAAGAGGCAAAAATTAAAAGAGGATGAGTAATTACACTTAGCATAAAAGCTAAAAAAAATTGGCTTGTCAATTTTTTGACAGTCTTAAATATTGCTATTAGAAAAATAGCCTAGAACTTTGATGCTAAAAAGCTTCTAAGGTCAAGGCTTGTGTTTTTTTAGTTAGTATTAAGTTTTGTTAAGACTCATGAAGGGTTCATTAGAAAACTTAATCAGCCTCAGAAAAAAAAGCAATCAAAATTTTAGAAAATAGAGTAAAAAAAATGGTCAGAATAATTTAAGATTTATGATAAGATGATTACCCGAAAAAAGAAATAATCATATTTACCCTCAGCAACTCGCCAAGGGACTTACAAAATAAAGAATTCTCCTTATAGAAGATTGAGAGCTTCAGAGGTCTTAACTTGATAGAGAGAAATAATCATGCAGTTTATGGAGGAATAAAGCCAGATGGTGCAAGCTAAAGGAAAAACAGGGTTTGACGCAGGTGTAAAAGACTATCGCTTAACTTATTACACCCCCGACTACACCCCCAAAGATACCGATCTTCTCGCCTGTTTTCGTGTGACACCCCAACCCGGTGTACCTCCCGAAGAAGCAGGAGCAGCAGTAGCGGCTGAATCTTCAACAGGAACTTGGACAACCGTTTGGACAGACAACCTAACCGACTTAGATCGTTACAAAGGTCGTTGCTACAACATCGAACCCGTTGCTAACGAAGATAATCAGTATTTCTGCTTTGTTGCTTATCCTATAGATCTATTTGAAGAAGGTTCAGTTACTAACATTCTGACCTCGATCGTCGGTAACGTATTTGGGTTTAAAGCTCTACGCGCCCTACGTTTAGAAGATATTCGCTTCCCCGTCGCTTTGATCAAAACCTTCCAAGGCCCCCCTCACGGTATCACCGTTGAGCGTGACAAATTAAATAAATATGGTCGTCCTTTACTCGGTTGTACCATTAAACCCAAACTCGGTTTATCGGCTAAAAACTATGGTCGTGCCGTTTATGAGTGTTTACGCGGTGGTCTAGACTTCACCAAAGACGACGAAAACATCAACTCACAACCCTTCATGCGTTGGCGCGATCGCTTCCTCTTTGTCCAAGAGGCGATCGAAAAATCCCAAGCTGAAACCAACGAGATGAAAGGTCACTACCTCAACGTGACTGCTCCGACTTGTGAACAAATGATGGAACGGGCTGAATTC
The DNA here is from genome assembly GCF_017312365.1 of Chroococcus sp. FPU101. Classification (GTDB taxonomy): domain Bacteria; phylum Cyanobacteriota; class Cyanobacteriia; order Cyanobacteriales; family Microcystaceae; genus Chroococcus. Next base: position 142,993 of record NZ_BLJI01000001.1, on the reverse strand, counting down.
GCCAAAGAAATCAAAACCCCGATCATCATGCACGACTACCTAACAGGTGGCTTTACAGCGAATACCACTTTAGCCCATTTCTGTCGCGCTAATGGTTTACTGCTTCACATTCACCGTGCGATGCACGCTGTAATCGATCGTCAAAAAAATCACGGGATTCACTTCCGCGTCTTAGCCAAGTGCTTAAGACTATCGGGTGGCGACCACTTACACTCTGGAACCGTTGTCGGTAAATTAGAAGGCGAACGCGGTATCACGATGGGTTTTGTTGACCTCATGCGTGAAGATTACGTTGAAGAAGATCGCGCACGTGGTATCTTCTTTACCCAAGATTACGCGTCTTTACCCGGTGTGTTCCCTGTAGCATCAGGTGGTATTCACGTATGGCATATGCCCGCGTTAGTTGAAATCTTCGGCGATGATTCTTGCTTACAGTTCGGTGGTGGAACCCTCGGTCACCCTTGGGGTAATGCTCCTGGTGCAACTGCTAACCGTGTTGCTCTAGAAGCTTGTGTTCAAGCTCGTAACGAAGGACGTTCTTTAGCTCGTGAAGGTAACGACGTTATTCGTGAAGCTTGTCGCTGGTCACCTGAATTAGCCGCAGCTTGTGAACTCTGGAAAGAAATCAAGTTCGAGTTCGAGGCAATGGATACCCTCTAGAACAGTGAACAGTTATCAGTGAACAGTTAGCAGTAAACGGTTAACATCATGATAGGAAATTAAAATAGTCCTTCATTAAAATATCGTTTAAAAAACACTGGTAACCGATTACTGATAACTGATAGCTGAAAAATGTATCCTAAAAAAGTTGCCCAAGATACAGCGAAAATCTTACAAAGTTACTTGACTTATCAAGCCGTTCGCACAATTATTGAACAACTCTCCGAAACTAACCCCACTCAAGCCATTTGGCTAAGTCAATATTCTTCTACCAACAAAATACAAGACGGAGAAGCATATTTAGACGGGTTAATGTCAGAGAATAAAGAATTAGTTTTGCGAATCATGACAGTTAGAGAACATTTAGCCGAACAGGTTCTAGAGTTTCTGCCAGAAATGGTCAAGACTGGAATTAGTCAAGCTAACATCGAGCATCGCCGTCATCTTTTAGAACGTTTAACCCAGACGCAAACCGAATCATCTTCAGTGCAACCTGAGTCTCGTCTTGAAGAACCCGAAACTCCACCTGATTAATTAGTTTTTCATCCCAAAGGAACATTCACAAGACCATGAAAACATTAAATAAAGAAAAGCGTTACGAAACTCTATCCTACTTACCTCCTCTAACGGATCAGCAAATTGCTAAACAAATCCAATATATGTTAGAGCAAGGTTATATTCCTGCGGTTGAATTTGAAAAAGATCCTCGTCCTAGTGATCACCACTGGACACTTTGGAAACTCCCCCTATTCAGAGCTAACAGCCCTCAAGATGTTTTAAATGAAGTTCGTGAGTGCCGTAACGAATATGGTGATTCTTACATTCGCGTGATTGGTTTCGACAACATCAAACAATGTCAAACCATGAGCTTTATTGTTCACAAACCCAATGCGAACAACAGCCGTTACTAAAGTTTTAGCCTAAACTAAACTTTTGCAGGAGTAATTTAATCATTGCTCCTGTTTTTTGTCTGTCGGTGCTTAAATTATACCCTGTTAAAAACAGTAGGGGATTGAGTCTCCAAATCCCTACATAAGTTTAAGGATGTGATTTATGGTGGATTTGGTATTAAGCCACGCGACGACCCTCACCGTAACCAGATTCAATATAATGCTTTGTAGCTAAAATCGGATCATTATTGTAGGCACTTGCAACATCAGAGTTAAAAGACAGATAAGAATAGGGATCAAATGTTACTTGTCTTCCTTCGTTTCTACCCGAATATAGATAATGGTTAGAACCTGCTTCTAAATTGTAATGGAATGCTTGAATCAGATCGCCGTGTGAGGCAATATAGCGATCGCTATTGAATAAATTTGGATTGCGTCCTTCAGTATAACCATTCGTAATATAATGTTGCGTTGCTCCTACAGTATTCGTTCCATACACACTTAATAAATCATCATAGGAATCCAAATAACGCGCAGGATCAAAAGATGTAGTAGAACGTCCTTCAGTATAGCCATTTGTAAGATAGTGTTGAATCGCAGCAGCCGTATTTAAACCGAAAACAGGAATTAAATCAGTATTAGAGGCAATATAACGGTATTCATCAAAACTGTTTGTACTTCTTCCTTCATTAATCCCGTTACTATAATAATGATTACGCAAAGCATCCAAATTGTAACCAAAAGCAGCGATTAAATCGGGATTGGAGGCAGCATATTCAGCAGGATCAATATTTGTAATAATACCAGTCCCAATAAAATTAGAGATTGCTGCATTACTAGGGTTAGAAAGCGTTACGAAAAAAAGTTCATCACCTTCAAAAACAGTGTCAGTAATAATGGGAACAGCTAGAGCTAAAGCGGTTTGACCTGGACTAAAAGTTAAAGTTCCTGAAGTAGGGATATAATCACTTCCTGCGATCGCTGAACCATCTTGAGTTGTATACTGTACAGTAATTGGAGAACCACTTGCATAACTTAAAGTTACTGTAAAAACGGCGTTAGAATTGGCTAAATCATCGGTTGTTGTAGCGACGTTACTAAGACTAATCGAGGGTGGTGGGGGTTGGAATTCAACAGCACCAATATCAACAGCATTTCCATAAATTCGAGGATAACCACTACCACGCTGATCGTATAGAATTAATTCGGTTGTATCACCATCGTTATCACTATCTAAACTATCAGCCGCGATATTAGCATTATTACCTGCATTAATAGCTGGACTACCCTCTAAAAGGGCATGGGTGAGAGTTAATCCCCCGTTATTCTGTAATGGGCCAAGTTTAGGATCGATATTGTTGTCAATGGCTGTGTCGTCGCCAAAAAGAAGTTGATCAATGAGATTACTGCCATCATCATTAACAATATGACTACCAAACCAACTACGAATATCAGCACCTAGCTCCGCTGTATTCCCTGCAACAATTGTATTTCGCAGATTTAGTGTTGCATTAAAGTTACCGATTCCTCCTCCACTTGTTTCATTAGAAGAGAATTGAGAAGTAGCTGTATTATTGGTAATTGTACTGTTAGTAAGAGTAGCGATCGAACCATTATTATTATTTAAACCTCCTCCATAATCAAATGTGGATGTATTGCTGCTCACTGTAACGTTAGTTAAACCTAGAGTACCGCCATTGTTATAAATTCCCCCACCATCACGGCTACTGTTGTTATGAATAGTGCTATTTATAATTGTGGCAACTTCAAAATTACCGATTCCTCCACCACCGTTGTTAGACTGATTATTCTCAATCGTTGAGTCAAGTATAGTCAGAGTTCCAATGTTATTAATACCACCTCCAATACCAAAACTACCACCACTTACTCTGTTATTTTTAACTACACTAGCCAGTAAAAGTAGAGTGCCTACATTAGCAAGTCCTCCCCCGCTATCACTACTAAAATTCTCTGTAACAACTACAGAATTTAATAATACTGAACTGCGCGAACCAATATAAATACCTCCTCCTCCTTTAAAAGCACTGTTATCAGAACCTCCAGTGATTACTATATTGTCCAGTTTTAAATTACCTGTAGCTAGGGTGACAGAATCTTCGCGTATTCCTACTTCAATTACTCGATCGCGTGTTGCTAATCTTGATGCGTCAATGGTTGCTGCTTGATTCCCATCTGTTGTAATTGTGACCTCTCCTTTTGCATAAATATCTAAATCGCCACCTCGATCACTATCAGTTGTTAAATTAATCGCTGTTAGTTGATAGGTTGCTCCACTGGTTAACACAATTTCATAATCATTAGCAATGGGATCACTATTTGCGATCATAATCGCGTCTCGTAGCGATAAACTATTGCTTGCACTACCATCATTTTGATCGGCTGTCGTATTAACAACTAGAGTAAATTGAGTCATGTTAGAAAATAGATTGAGGGTTGAATAATAATTTGCGGTGATTGATTGTCAGTTTTTTTCTTTAAAAAGAGCCTTTAGTAGATCTAAAGTTTATTTTTTTTCATTTAATTGAATTAAATCTGAAATATCCGCCCAAAATAGAACTGAGATAGATTTAAGTCGATGTTGAGCCAAAAATTGAGAAAAACAGCTTTTAAAGCATAAACTTATTTTTAAAGATAAATTCTAAACAAAAAATAAAGATTTGTGGCAGTTTATATAACTTTTGCAAAATCTAGCAGCTTGCAGGCAATACTTAACGGAAAAAATTAGATTGAACATAAGTTGAGTCTCAAAAGCTTTTAAAATAACATGGGGACTATTAACCCTCAACAACTAACCTATAACAACGAAATAACATTATGGAAATGTCCGAACACGTCCTTAAACAGCTTCAATGGCGTTATGCGACAAAAAAGTTTGATCCGACGAAAAAGATTCCTGATGATCTTTGGAAAGTTTTAGAACAGAGTTTAGTCCTTGCACCGTCTTCATTTGGCTTACAACCCTGGAAATTTATCGAAGTGCGTAACCCCGATGTTCGCCAAAAATTATTAGAACATTCCTGGAAACAAACTCAAGTAGTAGACGCTTCTCATTTAGTCGTTTTTGCCATTAAAAAAAATATTGATGCAGTAGAAGTCGATCGCTATTTAGAACGGATGTCCCAGGTTCAAGGCACACCCGTTGAAGCTTTACAGGGATTTGGTAATGTTGTTAAAAATTTCTTAGTTAAGCCACCTTATCCCCTTAATATGGATGAATGGTCAGCAAGACAGCTTTATATTGCACTAGGACAGTTTATGACCTGTGCGGCGATGCTAAACATTGATACTTGTCCCATGGAAGGGCTTAACCCTGCTAAATACGATGAAATCCTCGGATTGACTGATTATGCCACCGTTGTTGCTTGTCCTGCGGGTTATCGTGCCGAAGATGATAAATCTACACCCGCCAACAGACCCAAAGTTCGTTATAAGTTAGAAGATGTAATTCAATATATTGATTAAATCGTAATAATTCCCATAAACTAATTCCTTATAGTTCCCCTTCCTCACAGGAGGGGATTAGGGGGAGGTAAAGTAAGTTCTTTAGCTGAAGCGTTATAATACAAAATTGTGCTATTTTTTCCAAAAACTTTATGAGCATTGCAGACACAATTAAAACGATAGACGATGAGCTATCTAAGCGGTATATTGCGCTTGATCCAGCAGGCTACTTTATTATTTATCTAGATCGAGACGCGGGTTTAATTTGTGCCAAGCATTTTACCAATATTATTAATGAAAAAGGATTAGCGGTTGATCCAGAGACGGGAAAAGTCATCCCCGCTAAAGGAAAAGTCGAACGCACCGCCCAAATTATTTATACTGGGAGAACCGCCAAAGAACTTTGTGTGAAAATTTTTGAGGAAATGAAACCTTGTCCTATCAGTTTTCTCGACCATGCAGCTTATCTGGGACGAGAATTTGTTCGCGCTCAAGATGCTCTAATCAGTGGTGAAGAATATATTCAAGATTGAACTACTATTTAGGCTTCAATTCGACAATTTTCATGAATAGTGAGGGAGATAGATATTAGAGACGCGCCATATCTTTACAAAGATAACGTTTCTTTTTCAGATCACCCAAACATTTTCTTTTTGAGGGGGAGATTGCGAAAGTTGATTGAGGGTTGTTTGCATCACTTCGATTCGTTCGGCTAAACTAGCAATAGTGTTTTTTTCAAATAAAGTTCGTAATGGTAATTGGAGATCAAAAGCCTGACATAGACGACTATTAATCCGAATTGCTAATAAAGAATTTCCACCAATTTCAAAAAAGTTATCATAGATGCCAATTTTCTGTATTTTTAAGACTTCTATCCAAATCGTCGTTATTTTTTCTTCTGTAGGCTTTCGAGGCGCAACATAGTTATTATTAAAGTGATTGACTGTTGGTAAAGCTTTACGCTCAAGCTTACCGTTAAGAGATAATGGAAATTGTTTCAGCACAACAAAATCGGCAGGAATCATATAATGAGGTAACTTTTGTTGAAGGAAATGACGTAAATCATTAAACGAAATTGTTTCAAGATCAGAAATAAGGTAGGCTACTAAATATTGATTTTCTGCTTCTCCTTGGGTGATAACGATCGCTTCTTTGACAGTCGAATGTTGAGATAGTACCGCTTCAATTTCTCCTAATTCAATACGGAAACCTCTAATTTTAACTTGGTGATCGATCCGTCCTAAATATTCGATTGTCCCATCCGATAAATATCTCGCTAGATCACCTGTTTTATATAATCGTTTTCCTGATTCAAAGGGATTTGGAATAAATTTTTCTGCTGTTAAGTCTGGACGATTATAATATCCTCTTGCTAGTCCATCTCCTCCAATGTGAATTTCTCCAGCTACCCCAATGGATACTAAGTTGGCGTTTTTGTCAAGAATATAAATTTGAGTATTGGCGATCGCTCTACCAATTGGAACCAATAAAGATGTGGGTTGACATGACCAATAAGTGACATCAATTGCTGCTTCTGTTGGCCCGTAAAGGTTGTGTAGTTCTGCATCAAGACAAGAAAAGAAACGATTTTGAAGTTCAAGAGGTAAAGCTTCTCCACTACAAATTACCCGTTTAAGCGAGTGACAATCTTTGATTCTGGGTTCATCGAGAAAAACTTTTAACATCGAAGGGACAAAATGCAGGGTAGTAATTTTTTGCTGAATGATTAACTCAATTAAATAAGCACTATCTTTTTGCCCGTCGGGTTTGGCTAAAATGAGACAAGAACCTTCAAATAATGGCCAGAAAATTTCCCAGACTGATACATCAAAGCTAATCGATGTTTTTTGGAGAACTTTGTCACTTACAGTTAACTGATAGGTTTCCTGCATCCAAACTAAACGATTAATTAGTCCTTGGTGGGTGTTGATGACTCCTTTTGGTTTTCCTGTTGAACCAGAAGTATAAATGACATAAACCTCATGTTCAGTCGTTACTTTACTCACTGGGTTTAGATGGGAATATTGAGCAATTATCGTCCAATCTCGATCTAAACAAATTATCTTCTCAGTTACAGATGCGAAATTTTGCGTTTCTACTATTCCCGAATGAGTGAGTAAGATAGATACTTGAGCATCGGTTAACATTAAAGATTGTCTGTCGATGGGATAAGTCGGATCAATTGGTACATATGCACCACCTATTTTTATGATTCCGAGAATCCCGATGACCATTTCTAGAGAACGTTCTAGACAAATTCCGACTAAAACACCTGGTTTAACTCCCAAAGTTTGTAGGTAATGGGCGAGTTGATTGGCTTTATTATTTATCTCTAAATAAGTTAATTGTTGCTTTTCAAAAATTACTGCTATTGCTTCGGGTGTTTTTTCTACTTGTCTTTCAAAACGTTCATGTAAACATTGATTTTTCGGATACTCTGTTTGAGTATTATTCCATTCTTTTAGTGATTTTTGTTCGCTTGGGGTCAGGATTGAGATTTCACCTAAACGTTGCTCAGAATTGGCTATAATTTCTTCTAACAATGTTTGAAAATGACCCAACATTCGGGTGATGGTATCTGATGAAAAGCGTGTGCATTGATATTTTATTTTAATCGTTAGTTCGGCACCTAAGCTAACTAAAACTGTTAGAGGAAAGCTTGTCCATTCAACAGCATTTACTTTACTAATACTTAATTGGTTTTGTTGAGTTAAAGCAGTATCTATAGGATAATTTTCAAAGACTAAAATACTGTCAAATAGAGATAAACTCGCACTTAAATCGCTCCATTGTTGGATATCTAGTAATGAGCTATACTCATACTGTAAAGTTTCGGCTTGTTGAGTTTGTAGATTTTTTAACCAAGGAATTAATAAAGCTTGAGGGAAGACTTGGACACGTACTGGTAAGGTATTAATAAACAGCCCTACCATCGATTCAACTCCGATTAAAGTAGGTGGACGACCCGCAGAAGTAGCCCCAAAAACGATATCCTCTTCACCACTATAATGACTCAGTAGAATTGCAAAAGTCCCTTGAATAAGAGTATTTATGGTGATTTGATGTTGTTGAGCGAAAGATTGAAGGGGGGTTAGAGGTAAAGAGATTTCTTGCTCATCTAATCCTATTGTATTTGAAGGACGATCAATCCTTAAATCTATGGGGGCCGTAAAACCTTTTAGTTTATTTTGCCAAAATTCTTGAGCCGATGATTGGTTTTGTTGATTGAGCCATGCGATATACTCGCTATAGGGTCGGTTATGAGATAAATCTTGATTTTGATAAAGAGCGAAAAGGTCTTTAATCACTAATCCTGATGACCAACCATCTAAAATAATATGGTGTTGTGTCCAGATTAAATAATATTTTTTTTCAGTAAGTTGAATCAGGTTTAGTCTGATTAATGGTGGCTTTTTTAAGTCAAAGCTTTGTTGACGGTCTTTTTCTAAAAAGTTTTGTAATAATTGTTGTTGCTCATCGGGTGAATAATTACGCCAATCTTGTTCAACCCAAGGTAATGTAGCTTGCTGATAGACGATTTGAAAGGGTTTATCGCGTTTTTCCCAATTAAAAGCCGTTCGTAAAACGGGATGTCTAACTAATACTTTGTCCCATGCTTGTCTAAACTGAAGATGATCTAGAGAACCTTCAAGAGTTAAACAAATCTGAGGTAGATAAACCCCTGCATCAGGAGTAAAAAGAACATGAAACAGAATTCCCTGTTGCATGGGTGAGAGAGGATAGATATCTTCTATATTGTTGGGTTTGTTCATTGTTTGACTGTTGATGATTTTGGTTGAATTTCAAATAATGAAAGAATGGTAAAAGCATCAGACTTACTCAACAACTTAAGTTTCAAACCGTCTCAAGGGGCTGATGAAAGTCGGTCTGTTATGTAACATATGCTACTATTTAGGGTCATTATTCGCGCATACAATACACAATTTAGCTTTCCTTGAGTTTTTCTCTAACTTTAGAGAGAATTGTGGCAGTTTAGAGGCGTACCCAAACATTATGGCACAACGAAAAGAAATTGACCCCCTCTACGAAGAATCTGAAGTACCTGAAGCTCAAAGCTTTCCAGAGTTAGAAACAACTGGCTCAGAACTAATTTACGGACTGTATGACCGACCACCACTGGTTGAGTCGATTTTTGTTGCCGTTCAGCACGTTCTCGCAGCATTCGTCGGCATTGTGACACCACCACTGATCATCAGTACTAGCCTGGGGCTTGATCCTGCCAACACCAGTTTCATTATCAGTATGTCATTGCTTGCCTCTGGCATTTGTACCTTTATTCAATGTAAAACTTTTGGCCCTGTGGGATCTGGTTTACTCAGCTTACAGGGGACTAGCTTTGCGTTTCTTGGTGCGATTTTGGGCGTGGGCAGCACAGCAATACAAAGCGGTAGGACACCAGAACAAGCACTAGCATTAATTTTCGGTGTTTGCTTTTTTGGTGCGTTTGCTAATGTGATTCTGAGCCGCTTTTTGCACTTGCTTAACAAAATCGTTACGCCGATCGTAACGGGAACACTGGTGATGCTGATCGGGTTGAGTCTGCTTAAAACGGGCGTTACCAGTATGGCGGGGGGGACTGCGGCTTTGCAGAACAATACGTTTGCGAATGGTCAAAACCTTATACTGGGTGGCGGTGTGTTTCTAATTGTGATTGTGCTAACGCTTTCTAAAAATCAGTATATTCGGATGGGAGCGATCGCTATTGGCTTATTGGTGGGCTATATCGTCTCTGCATTCATGGGTATGGTCGATTTCAATATTTTCAGCAAACTCCCATTGATTAGTCTGCCAATTCCGTTCCGCTACGGTATGAGTTTCGAGATCGGTGCGCTGGTTCCGTTTCTGATTCTCTATCCACTAACTGCTATTGAATCGGTGGGTGACATGACAGCGACTTCTGTGGTTTCTAAAGAACCGATCACAGGTTCGGTATACATTCGCAGAATCAAAGCTGGAGTGCTGGCGGACGGTCTGAATTCTTCTTTAGCATCTTTGCTCAATACCTTCCCCATCACCACATTTAGCCAAAACACGGGGGTGATTCAAATGACGGGGGTGGGTAGTCGCTATGTTGGCTTCTTTGTTGCTGGAATTCTGGTGTTGTTGGGGCTGCTGCCTATTGTGGGCAGTGCTTTCCAGTCAATCCCTCAGCCTGTTTTAGGGGGAGCGACTACCATTATGTTTGGCTCGATCGCCGTTGCTGGTGTCAAGATTATCGCGTCTGAACGTTTGGATCGTCGTGCTACGATTATTATTGCTGTTTCCTTGGCACTGGGTTTAGGTGTCGTGTTTGTGCCAGAGTTATTTAGTAATCAGCCACCTTTGATTAAAAATATGTTTGCTTCGGCGACTTCGACTGGGGGTTTGACTGCGATCCTGCTCAGTTGGCTATTACCAAAAAGTCCAGAATGGGGGAGAACGGTCGTGTCGGAAGATGGTGAAATTGTCGATGTTTAGCTTTTTTAGCGATGTCTAAGTGTAGCTGACACTCAGAGTTACAAAATCTCGTCAATTAATACCTAATCTAGTTTATATACTTCTCTAATCCACTTAATCTAAATTTACCATTAGAATTGGAATTAATCGATGAGTATAAAGAGGTAATTGACAAATGGCGTGAATTGATGGCTATCTATATTAGTTCGTTTAAAAGTTCGTCTAATTCGGTTTGGCTAAAATCCATTTGGGGGAAATCTGATGGGGTATAACCTCCTGTTTCAGTTGATAAGCAATGTTGGATTAATTCACGCAAGATATTTAAGTAATTTTGAGCTAGATTTTCTATTGTTGTTTGATGATGTATTCCTTGGCTATATGTCCAATTGATTTGTAATTGTCCTCTTATGATCATTCCATTGATTTCGATGAGGGTGTCACGTTGATTTCTGGGACTACGAGAAAATCCAGTTGATTCAAAGGCTGGTGAAAATAGAGATGACTGGGTAAAAAGTTGGTCAGTTTGTCCTAAGTAATTAAATCTAATTTCAGCTTGAGGGAATGCTTGTAATTTTTTTTGGATTGTTTCGTCACTTCGATAGCGCAATACTCCATAACTAAATCCTCTCATGGGTACTTGACGTAATTGCTCTTTAATGGACTTAAGTGCATCCCCTAAATTATTTTTATGTTCTAAATATAACAATAAGGGAAATAGAGTCGTAAACCAGCCAACGGTACGAGATATATCTATATCCTCAAAGATTTCTTCTCTTCCATGTCCTTCTAGTTCTAATAATAGTTGCGGTTTTCCTGTCCATTGTTCAAAGGTTTTGACTAAAGCAGTGAGTAGAATATCGTTAATTTGGGTGTGATAGACTGCTGAAATCTCTTGAAGGAGTTGTTGGGTTTCTGCTTGTGTTAGAGAGACGGAAATTGTTTGCGCTTCAGACTGGATGTTTTTGCCGTTGGGAATATCTACAGGAAGCGGAGTTACTTTCAGACGAGATTCATTTAACCAGTATTCTTGATCTGATGGGGTGTAATTACGTTTTGACCATTCTTTAAATGAGGTAGTTTTAGGGGGAAGTTGTACTGTTTTTCCCTGAGTCAGTTGGTGATAGGCATTTTGAAGATCTTCTAAGAGAATTCGCCAAGAAACTCCATCTATAATTAAATGATGGATGATGATTAATAATCGGTCTGTACGGTTTTCACCGAGATTGAAAAAGGCGATTCGGATTAGGGGTTCTACAGAAAGGTTAAAACTCGCTTGTAGTTGATTGGCGATTTTCTCAATTTCTGTATCTATGTTAGATATTTCTGAAAGGTCATGGAAAGTAACGGGTATTGTTTGACCTAGACGTGCTATGTTTTGTTGCCATCCTGTCTCGGTTTGCTCGAATTTTAGCCGTAATGCGTCATGATGTTCTATTAATTTCTGGATTGCTTGTTCTATTAATGTTGGATTTAGTTTCTGTTGAACTTCGAGTAAGATCGATTGATTCCAGTGATAAGAATCTGTTAGATTTTGTTCAAAAAACCACTGCTGTATCGGTGTGAGGGGAACAAAACCTGTGACAAGTCCTGTTCTGCTTGAATTGTTGAGGTTTCGATGACTGAGGCTAATTCAGCTATGGTTTGATGTTTAAATAAAAGTTTTGGAGTTAATTGTAAACCGTATAAATTGGCTTTGGCGATCGCTTGGATGGCTAAAATTGAATCTCCTCCTAACTCGAAAAAGTTATCGTATATCCCTATCTGTTCGATTGCTAATAACTGACCCCAAATCTGCGCGAGTTGTTTTTCTTTTTCGGTTTGGGGCTTGACAAATTTATTTTTTTGTGCATGGGCGGCGAGTTGTGGGCGAGGCAGTGATTTGCGGTCGATTTTGCCGTTGGGGGTTAGCGGGAGGGTTTCTAGCGGGACAAATATCGACGGGATCATGTATTCGGGTAATTTTGAACTGAGGAAGTTTCGCAAGTCTTGAGGAACCCCAGATGCAACGAGATATGCAACTAATCTTTGATTTCCTGCGTCGTCTTGCCAAGGATTGACGACTGTTTGCGAGATTTCGGGATGATGGTTTAATATGGCTTCGATTTCTCCGAGTTCGATGCGAAATCCCCGTATTTTAACTTGATTGTCGAGTCTACCCAAATATTCGATTTTTCCATTGGGTTGATATTTTGCTAAGTCTCCTGTTTTGTAAAGACGGTGTGAGTGTTGGTAAGGGTTGGGGATAAATTTTTCTGCGGTTAAGTGGGGTTGGTTGAGGTATCCTCTCGCTAGTCCTTCCCCACCTAGATACAGTTCACCTGGCACACCAATCGGAACGGGGTTAAGATAGCGATCAAGAATATAAGTTTGGGTATTAGTAATAGGACGACCGATAGTCGGGGAATGAGTATCGTCTTTGGATGTTAGGGTATAGGTTGAGTAGGTCGTATCTTCCGATGGCCCGTAGAGGTTGTAGACTTGTTGGATATGTTGTTTTTGATAGAGTTGTTGGACAAGTTGATTAGATAATGCTTCTCCTGCTAGGTTAATGGTGACGACGCTTTCGGGAATACCATTAATTCTAAGTAATTCGGTGGCGGCTGATGGTACGGTATTAATCAGAGTGATATTTGTCGAGATGTTGGGTAATTGTAGAGCATTTTCGGCTAAGATGACGGTTCCTCCACAACTTAAGGGGACAAAAATTTCAAAGACGGATAAGTCGAAGCAAATGGAGGTTGATGCGAGAACTCCTTTAAGTTGTTCAGAGGTAAAGATATTTTTTGCCCAGTTGATGAATGAAACTACACTATGATGAGTAATTGCGACTCCTTTGGGTTTTCCTGTCGAACCCGAAGTATAGATGATGTATGCTAGGTTATTAGCATTGATGGTATTAATGAAATTATTTTGATCTTGTGATGAGTTTGGTTTCTCTACTTCTACAAATTGATAGTTATCTAGACAAATAATTGTTCTCCGAGTTCGCGGTAATATTTCGCTAAACTTCTGTTGCGTTAGAATTACTGAACATCCCGCATCTTGAATAGTAAACGCTAATCGTTCTGATGGGTAGTTTGGGTCAAGTGGTACATAAGCGGCACCTGTTTTGAGGATACCAAGGAGTCCTATAATCAGATGGAAAGTGCGATCGATACAGATACCGATTCTATCTTCTGGTTTTACTCCAAGATTTTGTAAGTAGTGTGCGACTTGATTTGCTTGTTGGTTGAGTTCTTGATAAGTGAGTTGTTGGTTTTCTAAGATAAGAGCAATTGTATTAGGGGTTCGTTTAACTTGTTCTTCAAAGAGTTGATGTAGTCCGCAGGTCTTGGGATATTCTGTTTTAGTGTTATTCCATTCTTCTAATATTTGCTGTTTTTCGGTTTGAGTTAATAGAGGTAGAGACGAGATATATCGCGTCTGTACTTTAGAATTAGTAAGAATTGCAGCAATAATGGTTTGAAAATGTCCTATCATGCGTTGAATGGTTGATTTTTTAAATAAATCGGTGTTGTATTCAAAGGTTCCGATAAATCCTTGTTCAGTTTCAGTAATGTATAGGGTTAAATCAAATTTTGCTGTTTTACTTTGTGTTTCTATGGGACTCCATGTTAAACCCGATAGGTTTAGTGTTTGTCTGGGGGTATTTTGCAAGACAAACATGACTTGGAATAATGGAGTATAACTTAAGTCTCTTGGTAGTTGTAGTTCATCGACTAACTGTTCAAAGGGGATATCTTGATGAGCATAGGCATTTAAACAAGTTTCTTTTATCCTTAGTAATAGAGTCTCAACGGTGGGATTTCCTGATAAGTCGGTTCGCAAGGCTAATGTGTTGACAAAAAAGCCGATTAGTGATTCTAGTTCAGGACGATTTCGATTAGCGATCGGGGTACCAATGATGATATCTTCGTTGTTAGTGTAGCGATGAAGTAGGATCTTGAAGACTGCTAACAGGGTCATGAAGATTGTACATCCCTGTTGTTGGCTGAAGGTTTTTAGAGATGTAGTCAATTCTTGGGATATTTCAAACCTGACTGTATCACCCTGATATGTCTGTATAGCCGAACGTGGGTAGTCGGTGGGTAATGCTAAAACAGTAGATGCATCTTTTAGTTGTTTTTTCCAGTAGGTTAACTGTGTTTCTAAAATTTTCCCTTGTAATACTTCTCTTTGCCAAGCTGCATAATCTTTATATTGAATGGGTAAGTCGGGTAAAGTAGAAGCATGATAGAGTGTCGCTACTTCTTGGACTAAGATTTCGACAGACCAAGCATCAGCAATAATATGATGTATGGTGAGTAATATAATGTGTTCTTCTGGAGATAGACGTAAGACTTTGACTCGAAACAGGGGAAGTTCATCAAGTTTAAAGGGTTGTTGGGTTTCTTTTTGGCTATAACTTTCTACTTGGTCTGGTTTTAGTTCAATAATGGGTATATTTAAGTTAATTTTTGGGGTAACGACGATAAATGGTTTACCTTCGTCGGTATGAAAAGCAGTTCGTAGGTTTTCATGACGTTGGATGATTTGATTAAAACACTTTTCCAGTAAGGTTATATCGAATTGACCCTGTAGACGAATCGCCGCAGGTATATTATAAAAGAAGCTATCGGGTTCTAACTGTGCTAGAAACCATTGTCTTTGTTGTGCAAAAGATAAAAGTGTTTTGTCTGTTTTAGAAATAGGTGGAATGTCTAACCCCAGTGTTTCAAGTTGGGTGACTTCGATTTTTTTGGCTAATTCAGCGATCGTAGAAGCTTCAAAGAGAAAACGTAAAGGAATTTCAATAGAAAAATGTTGTCTTATTTGGGAGATAACCTTTGTTGCAAGTAACGAATGTCCTCCCAAAGCAAAAAAGTTATCGTGAATGCTAATCTGTTCTAGATTAAGGATATTTTGCCATATAGATAGTAATATCTCTTCGGTAGGTGTGCAAGGTGTAACGACAAGATTTTCAGATGAGATTGAATTGGGGATAGGAAGCGATCGTATATCGATCTTACCATTGGGTGTCAGGGGAAACGCATCTAAGGAGATAAACAACGCAGGAATCATATAATGCGGGAGTTTATCTTTAAGATAGTTTCTTAAATCTGGTGATTTTTCACTGATTAAGTATGCAACTAACCGTTTTTCGTTTTCGTCGTCTTCTCGCGCAATAACAATACTCTTTTCAATATCAGGATGTTGATTTAGGATACTTTCGATTTCACCTAATTCGATCCGAAAACCCCGTATTTTGACTTGATAATCTAAACGACCGAGATATTCTAGATTACCATCACTTAAATAGCGTACCTGATCTCCTGTTTTATAGAGACGACCATTTTGATGAGGGATGAATCTTTCTGCGGTTAAGTCTGGACGATTACAATATCCTCTGGCTAGTCCTGCACCACCAATGTATAATTCTCCTGAAACCCCGAGCGGTACTGGTTGTAAGTGAGTGTCGAGAACATAAAATTGTGTATTAGCAATGGGACGACCAATCAGAACAGATGAACTATTTAGGCGATACATTGATGACCAAATCGTTGTTTCTGTTGGCCCGTATAGGTTCCAGACTTCTTGACTTCGTTCCAATAATTGTTGTGCGAGTTGTGTATCTAAAGCTTCCCCACCACAAAGAATTTTTAATTGTTTATTTCCAGACCATCCGACGGATAATAATAATCGCCAAGTTGCAGGGGTGGCTTGCATGATGGTTATCTCGTTCATTTTGTCAAGTAACTGATATCCATCACTCGCGACTTCTCGACTAACTAAAACGACTTTTGCACCGACTATTAAAGGTAAATAGAGTTCTAATGCTGCAATATCAAACGATAGGGTGGTGACTCCTAACAGTGTGTTGTTAGAAGAGAGTTGTAAAGCATCCTGCATCGACTGGAGAAAATTCACTAAAGCACTTTGGGTAATTTCTACACCTTTCGGATTACCTGTCGAACCAGAAGTATAAATAATATAGGCTAAATTTTCTGGAGTAACCCGACTCTGAGGATTTTTGGGATTTTCTTGGTTAATTAATTCCCAGTCTCTATCTAAACAAATTATGTTACTAGCTACAGACGAAAAATTTTGCGTCTCTATGATTTCTGATTGAGTGAGCAAGATTGATACAAGAGCATCTTGTATAATATAGTCGAGTCGTTCTTTGGGGTATGTTGGGTCAAGTGGAAGATATACCCCACCTGCTTTAATGATTCCCAAAAGTCCAACTATCATTTCTAAAGACCGTTCAACACAGATTCCAACTCTTGTTTCTGGTGTGACTCCCTGTTTTTGGAGATAATGAGCAAGTTGATTCGCTTTAGTGTTTAATTCGTGGTAAGTTAATGATCGATCTTCAAATACGATCGCTATCTTATCAGGTATGCGCTCAACTTGTTCTTCTAATAACTGATGAAAACAGATTTGCTGATAATTTTGTTGGGTGTCATTCCATTGACTGAATAATTGTTGTTCATCGGGAGTTAGTAGGGGTAACTCTGATAATCGCTGTTCGGGATTCGCTATAATTCCAGTGAGTAATGTTTCAAAATGTTCGATTAAACGGTGAATTGTCTCTGACTTAAATAAATCTGTATTATATTCAAATACTCCTGTTAATCCTGTAGAAGTTTCAGACATATCCAAACTCAGATCAAATCGTGCTGTTTGACTGTCTGGTGTAAGATATTTTAAAGTTAAATTGGGAAGCTGTACCGTTTGTGATGGAGTATTGTGGAGAATGAACATCACCTGAAATAACGGATTGTAGCTTAAATCTCGTTCTAGTTGTAGTTCTTTTACCAAATATTCATAGGGTAAATCTTGATGAGTGTAAGCATTTAAAGTTGTTTCTCGTACTTGATGTAAAAAGTCTATAAAACGAGGATTACCCGATAAATTTGAGCGAAAGACTAAGTTATTGACTAATAAACCGATTAAATTTTCTAGTTCAGGACGATTACGATTTGCTATTGTTGAACCAATTAAGATATCTTCTTGAGCAGTGTAACGATACAGCAATATTTTAAATGCTGCGAGTAGCGTCATAAAAAGTGTTACCCCTTCACGACGCGAGAGAGTTTTAAGAGACTCCGATAATTCAGTCGTTAGCGTAAAATATTGTGTAGCACCCTGAAAACTGGGAACAGATGGACGCGGATAATCTGTTGGTAGTTGTAATAAAGGTGAATGATTTTCTAGCTGTTTTTTCCAGTAAGCGAGTTGAGTGGTTTTTGCTTCTTTTTCTAACCAGTTTTTTTGCCAAACCGCATAATCTACATATTGAATAGGTAACTCTTTTAAAGCACTAGCATTTCCTTGATAAATTGTTGATAGTTCTTGTATTAAAACCCGCATCGACCAATAATCTGAGATAATATGGTGCATGGTCAATAGCAATACATAGTCATCTTCAGCAAGTTTGAGTAATTGGCTACGAAATAAAGGTACTTGAGTTAAATCAAACTTAGTAGATGCTTCTTGTTTAATATAGGTTTGAATTTCTTGTTGGTTAACTGAAGTGGGGAAATTAATTAAATCTAACTTCACCGATAAACTCGGTAATACCTTTTGAAAAACTTCTTCTTTGACTTCTGTAAAACAAGTTCGTAATATTTCATGTCGTCTGACAATCTGATTAAGACTTTTTTCTAAAAGCGCAATATCTAGTTTTCCTCTCAAACTTAAGGCTATGGGAAGATTATAAACTGAACTCCCTGAGTCTAATTGGTCTAAAAACCATAATCTCGATTGAGCGAACGAAAGCGGAAAAAACTGAGATTTAGCCGCTTTTTTTCTCATTAATTCTGCTAATAATTTTCTTTTTTCATCGGAAGAAAGTTGATTAATATTTATTGGATGATTATTCATTGTCAACCCCTTCTTCTAACAAGTTTGCCAACATTAAATTTACTTCTTCTTCAGATAACTGACTCACATCTTCTATCGCATCTCGATTCATTTTCTCAATTATTTCTATTTCTTGTTGCTGTTTGTTTTTTTCTAACCAAGTTGCTAAATCAGAAACTTTAGGCATTTCAAAAAACTGTCTAATTGTTAAATCAACCTGAAAAGTATTGCGAATTTTTGCTAAAACTTGAGTCGCTAAAAATGAATTGCCTCCTAAATCAAAAAAGTTATCATAAATTCCAATTTTATCTAGATTAAGTGATTTTGACCAAATTTCTGTTATTGCTTTTTCTAGTTCTGTTTTTGGTTCAACAAATGTAGTTTGAGGAGATAAAGATAAACTATCGGGTTTCGGTAATAATTTTCGGTCTACTTTTCCATTAACTGTCAAGGGTAAAGCTTCAATTAATAAATAAATAGAAGGTATCATGTACTCTGGTAATTTCTGATGTAGAAATTGTTTTAATTGTTCAGTAATTGAACCTGTTTGCTGAGGTTGTAGCCATTGATTTAACCAAGCAGGAGCAATTTTACCACCGACAAAACTATGTAATAATATTTGACTTTGTTCTAATTGAAATTGTTTTTGTAGCTGTTCAAATTCTAAGGTTCCAATTGGACATAATCCGATTTCTTCTTTAACTGCTGTTTCCATTAGTAGTTGACTCATATAACCTGCTTCTAGTAGACAAAAATCTCTCGCTTTTTCACCATACATCGGTGTAATGGCGTTTAATTCTCCAATCAAAAATAAGGCAAAAGCTGATTGTTCATAAATAGCTTGATTGTTGCCATACCATTGATTATGACTAGAATAAGGAGTCAATAAAATTAATTGATGTTCAACGGGATGATAGTAGTAAAATCCTGCTTCTAGGTTTTGTATTTGATTAGGTTTAATCAATAGATAAACTTGTACGGGGTAAAGACTTCCTGCTGAAGCATAACGATATTTTGGTAGAGGATATTCGGGTAGATTTAATGGCAATAGACAACTTAAAAATTGACTAAACTCATTTAACTGAATCGGTTGATTTAGAAATTGACGATAACTTTGTCGTTGAAAATAAGTTTGAGTGAATGCGTCATTAATGTTGGGTTTATGTAACTGAATTGCTTGAGATTGCTGTAATTCTCTAATTCCTCGTTGTTTGAGTTTAAAATCGATATTTTCTAACTTTTGTTCGGGAATAAGATAAGCGATCAGCTGTTGTTGTTCTACGGATACAATTGCGTCTTTGATAGCGGAATGTTGTTTTAAATTTGTTTCAATTTCCCCTAATTCGATGCGATAACCATTTACTTTAACCTGAAAGTCTTCGCGTCCCAAAAATTCGATATTTCCATCACTTGAATATCTTCCTAAATCACCTGTTTTGTATAACTGTTCCTGCGTTTGGGGATGAATAATAAAACTCGCTTTCGTTTTTTCTTCGTTGTTCCAGTAACCTTTGCTAAGTCCAATTCCACCAATATATAATTGTCCTGTAACCCACATCGGACAGGGTTCTAGATGTTCATTTAAAACATAAAATTTCTGATTCGTCATGGGACGACCATAGGGAATACTTTTCCAATTGGGTTTAATTTCTTGGATAGGATATAAAATAGACCAGATTGAAGCTTCGGTTGCCCCACCTAAACTAATAATTTCAGTTTTTCCTAATTGATTCTGAATTCGTTCGGGTAAATGTAAAGGTAGCCAATCACCACTTAATAAAACTAAACGTAATGAGTTTTGTTCAATGAGTTCTGATAATAACATCTGCATCAATGCAGGTACAGAATTCCAAATAGTTACACCATATTGAGTGATTAATTCTCTCCAGTGAGAAGGTTCTTTTGTTTTGTCTGCATCTGGAATAATAATCGTCCCACCTGCTGCTAAGATTCCGAAAATATCATAGACTGATAAATCAAAACTAAGGGAAGATAAGGCTAATATTTTATCTTGAGTAGTAACATTGAAACGTTGATTAATATCTAAAATAGTATTGACTACTCCTTGATGGTCAATCATAACGCCTTTTGGTGTTCCTGTAGAGCCAGAAGTATAGATAACGTAAGCTAAGTCTTGTGGAGTGGTTTCAATACTAAATTCTCTAGAGGGCAAAGGATTAATTTTATCTAGACAAATTCGTTGTATATTGTCTGGCCAAACTAAAATATTTTCTAACCAAGATTGCGTTAAAATTTGCTGAACTTGCGTTTCTTGTAATAAATATAATCTTCGTTCAGTGGGTAATTCTGGGTCAATGGGTACATAGGCAGCACCAGAGGCTAAAATACCCAAAGTTGCTACAATTTGCTCCCAACCTTTTTCCATGACAACTGCTACTAATTGATTCGGTTTAACCCCTAATGTTTTGAGTTGATGGGCAAGGGTTAAAGAACGATCGCCTAATTCTTGGTAAGTTATTCTACAATGGGATGTAATAATAGCCGTATTCTGTGCATTTAGCGAAACTTGCTCAAAAAACAGATGATGTAACAAATTATTTTTCTTAGCTATTTCCTGTTCAGTTTGGTTAGTAGCGGTTATTTGTTCTATCTGGGATGTTGGTAATAATAATCGAGTGGATGCGTCCCAAATCTCTGCATCATTAGCTAAACGATGAAGAAAATCACAGTACACCGCAAACATATCATCTAAAACACCTGTGGGAAATAATTCATCAATAGTGTCCCAGTTAAATACTAAAGCGTTTTCTATTTCCGACACCTGATGGTCTAGATACACTTGAGAGGTTTGACTGAGACTATAAACGACTTCTGTGGGTAAGGATGGCTGATGCTGAATATTTTGTGTTAGGGTACTGGTAAAAACAACTGGCATTAATGCACCCGTTGTTCGACCCCCGATACGTGCTAATTCTCGTAAAACTTTGACCCCACTAACATAGCGATGATCTAAATCTTCCCATAGTTGCGCTTGAATTTTTTTAGCACGAAAGGTAAATGAATTTTGTTCTGAGTTATCGACTGCGAGTAATGTCGATGAGGTAAAGTCTCCAATGATTTGATTGACTTCAGGATGAAGAGAAAGACGGTTAAAGAGGGTTAGATTAATCGTAAAATTGGGTTTTCTACTCCAAAGCGTTAATATTTCAGCAAAAGCACCCAAAATTAAACCAGATGGAGTAATCCCTATTTGACTCGCTTTTTGTTTAAGACGTTGCCAAATTTGGGGTTCTAGGGAACCACTACGACGCACAAAACGAGGATGGGTAATTGCTGATAGGTTTTTCGTTAAAGGAAGTTCGGGAGAAGCAGGAAGGGTCGTTAAACGTGTTTGCCAATACGTGAGAGAATTTTGATAAAGTGCTGTCTCTCGTAAAGTTATTTCAGCGAAGACGTAATCTCTAAATGATAAGGATAAAGGAGAAGGAATATAATCTGGATTTTGAATAATTTCGGCGATTTCTGCCCCCAAAAGCTGAAAACTCCAAGCATCACCGATAAGAACATCGAAACTGACATGAAAGCGAATACGGTTGTCGTCTAGAAGGGTTGCTACAATTTCAAATAATGGCCATTGTTCGGTTTTTAGGATTTGATGGGAAAGACGATCTCGTATTTCTGTTAAAGTAGCTTCAGGATCTTGATTTCGTATGTCTATCGTTTTAATCTCATAAGATGGCACATTTTCTAAAATCTGTTGTTGCCCATCTTCTAAGATGATGACTCTTAGCATATCATGGCGATCAATTAATTTCTGGAACGCTCGTTCAACTTTTTCCACCGATAACCCAACGGTTTCAATTTCTCGATAACCATGTGTTGCGACATTTCCCAATTCATACGCATCACTACGACCGATGAGATATGCTTGTTGAATATCAGTCAGTGGGAAAGGTTGATAACGTTCTTGTAAATTGGGAATAATTTTCGGTAGTTGTTGTTTCTCGTTACTTTCGATAGTGTTGATTTGTTCGATTAATCCTGCGATGGTTGGTTGTTCAAATAAACTCCGTAACGGGACTGAAATACCCAAAGCATCACTTATTTCAGCAGTGACTTTCATTCCGAGTAACGAATGTCCCCCCAGTTCAAAGAAATTATCATAAGTTCCAATTTGCTCTTTATTTAATGCTTTTTGCCAAATATTAGCAATTGTTTTTTCTAAGTCCGTTTTAGGGGTAACGTAGCTTGTTTCTAGGTCTGGTCGTAAATTATCGGGGTCTGGGAGCATTTTTCGGTCTAGCTTCCCATTGGGTAAACGAGGTAAGGCTTCAAGTTCGATGAATGCTGAAGGTATCATGTAACTGGGTAGCTTTGATGTTAGAAAACGTCGTACCTCAGTGGGATTTGATGTTTTGTCTAGAACAATATATGCAATTAAAGATTGATTTTCTTTCCCCACCGTTACTACTGTTTCTCGTATAGCAGGATATTGACTGATAATTGCTTCTATTTCGCCAAGTTCAATCCGATATCCTCTAATTTTGACTTGATTATCCAGTCTACCAAGATATTCAATCGTCCCATCAAGTCGATATTTAGCTAAATCACCTGTTTTGTACATTCTTGTCGCGTTTGTACTAAAAAAAGGATTAGGAATAAATTTATCTGCGGTTAATTGGGGTTGGTTATGATATCCTCTTGCTAGTCCAGAACTACTGATGTAGAGTTCTCCAGATACACCAATGGGAACGGGGTTAAGATATGAATCTAAAATATAAATCTGAGTATTAGCGATGGGTCTTCCGATGGTGACGGAATTTTTATTTACTATGGTATAAGTTGAATAGGTGGTATCTTCAGAAGGGCCGTATAAGTTATAAATTTTGGCAAGAGGTTCGAGTTGTTGGACTAAACGCGGTTGTAATGCTTCCCCTGCTAAATTAATGGTACGAACTGATTCGGGAATACTGTTTGTTTGGAATAATTGGCTAATCGCACTGGGTACAGTATTGATCAGTGTAACTTGATTGGCGGCTTTTAGGGTGGGTAAAGCAAGAGCATTTTCAGCAAGTATAACGGTTCCACCACAACTTAAAGGTAGGAAAATTTCAAATATAGATAAATCAAAACAGATAGAAGTTGATGCAAGAACTCCTGTTAGTTCATCTTGGTTAAAAATTTCTTTTGCCCAGTGGAGGAATTGAACGGTGTTACGATGTTCGATAGCGACTCCTTTGGGTTTTCCTGTAGATCCTGATGTATAGATGATGTAGGCTAGATTATTAGGAGTAATGTTACTGACTGGATTTAATGTAGAAGTTTGATTGATTTTTTCTCTGTCTGTATCTAAAAAAATTGTTTTCTCAATTTCCAATTCTTGTGTCCTAATTCCCGATACAGTCAACAGAATGGATACTTGTGCATCTTCTAGGATAAAGTTAATTCTTTCTTGTGGGTAATTTGGGTCAAGAGGAACATAAGCAGCACCAGCTTTAAGGATGCCAAGGAGTCCTATAATGAGATGAAAAGTACGATCGCACTCTATCCCAATTCTAGATTCTGGTTGTACTCCAAGACTTTGTAAATAATGTGCGAGTTGATTAGATTTAGTATTTAGTTCACTGTAGGTAAGGGTTTCATCTCCATCGATGACAGCTAAAGCATCAGGGGTTTGTTTAACTTGTGCTTCAAACAGTTGATGAATACATAATGTCGGATAGTTTTTTTGGGTATTGTTCCACTGAGTCAATAACTGTTGTTCAATAGGAGAAAGTAACGGTAATTCAGATATTCTCTGTAGTGGTTCTTCAATGATACCTTCTAACAGTATTCTCCAATGTTCCGCAAATGCTTGAATGGTTGCTTCATCGAATAAGTCGGTACTATACTCGATTTGTCCACAGATTCCCTGTTCGCTATCCTGTAAATTAAATCGTAATTCGTATTTTACGGTTGCGTTATCGAAGGGTAAACGTTCTAAGTTTAATCCTGCTAATTCTAAGGGTTTGACGGGGGCCAATTGAAAGTCAAATTTTACCTGAAATAAGGGTATCATCTGACTAAGGTTCCGTTCTGGGTTCAAGACTTCGACTAGCTTCTCAAATGGTAAGTCTTGATGAGCAAATGCACCTAGTGTAACTTCTCTAACTTGATTTAATAATTCTCGAAATGTCGGATTTTCTGATACATCCGTTCGTAAAACAAGGGTATTGACAAAAAGACCAATTAATGTTTCTGTTTCTATGCGATCGCGATTTGCGAGTTCGGTTCCGACGACGATATCATGTTGATGGGTATAGCGGTGTAGTAGAACTTTAAAAGCAGTCAGCAGCAGTGTAAACAGTGTAACGCCTTCTTTAGCACTAAGTTCTTTAAGTTGTTCGGATAAACTTTTTGATAAAATGATGGGATATTGTGCGCCTTGATAGGTGGGAATTGCAGGTCGAGGACGGTCTGTAGGAAGTTCTAAATTAGATAAATCCTGTAATTGTTGTTTCCAGTAATTAATCTGCTTTTCGAGTTCTGTATCTTGGAGTCGTTGACGTTGCCATATGGCCCAATCTGCATATTGTATCGGAAGTTCGCTTAATGGTGAAAGCTTGTTTTGAGCAAAAGAGGAATACAGTAGGGTCATCTCGCGGATAAAAACACCCACTGACCAGCGATCGCTTATGATATGATGAGCAGTCAGTAATAAAACATGGTCTGTCTGTGTCAGTCTGAGTAATTTAACTCTTAATAGGGGTTTGGTTAAATCAAAAGGATACCGAAATTCTGTTTCTGCGATGGATTGAATTTCTGTTTCGACGACATCAATAACGGGTAAAGATATCGGTTCAAAAGGAACAATTATCTGTATCGGTTGTTTGTTTTCATCTATCGAAAAAGTCGTTCTCAGGGTTTCGTGTCGTTTGATGATTTCATTGAGGGTTTGTTCTAAGATATTAATTTCTAACTGTCCCACTAGACGAAACGCACTGGGAACATTATAAGAATAATTATCTGGGTCGAGTTGTTGGATAAACCAGAGTCGCTGTTGAGCAAAAGATAACGGTAAACTATCTCTATGCTGTCGTCTGGGAATTGCTTGAAATTGAGGATGCTTTAAACCTTTTTGTTTGAGTCGTTTTTCAAACAAGATTCTTTGTGCTGGAGTAAGATTAGCAATTTGTTGAGAGAGGTCTTTCATGGTTTTTAATGATTATCGGTGAGTTGTTGTTGAATTGCTTCTAATGAGAGTCCTTGAACTTCGGCTAAAAGTGCTGCAATCTCTTGTAATTCTTCTGTTTTTGGCTGTTTTTCGGCGATAACTTCAGCGAGTCCCGCAACGGTTGGAGTATCGAATAATAAATCACTCATCGATAATTCGACATTTAAGGTTTCTCGTAAACGGGACAAAACTTGTATTGCAAGCAGTGAATGTCCTCCTAAGTCGAAGAAACTATCATGAATACCAACGGTTTCTAGTCCTAAAATTTCTTGCCATATTTCAGCAATTGTTTGTTCTATCTCGTTTCGAGGTGCAATATAATCATTTGATAAATTGGGTCTAGAATGTTGTTGATTATCTTCTAACGTCGGTTGAGTGGGTAAAAAGCGCGACTGTAAATCCCCTTTGGAAATAATGACTTGATTTGCTGAACCTATTGCTAAAACTTGTTGTGTCATTTGCCAAACTTCCGACGGTGTTAAGGCAAATTGGGCTAAACTTGCTCCAAAACTCTGATTTAATTCTATATTCTGGTCAAATTGTACAGCATCCCAGTTAATACTTAACCATCCTTGTTTTATGGCAAAAGCATCAATAAAACAATTAGCCGCAGCATAGGCACCTAAACCCAATCCACCGATAATAGAAGATAGGGAAGATTGTAAGCAACAAAAATCGATTTCTTTGTTTTGTAAAATCTTAGCTAAAACGAATAACCCATCAGCTTTCGTTTTAAAGTTATATTCGCATTGGGACATATTGAGAAGTTGTAAGGGGGAGGTTCCATCAGAATTACTCATCGGTGTAGAGTAGAAGACTCCCTGAATTTGTCCAAATTTTGTTTCACCTTGTTCTAAAGCGTTTCTCAGTTCGGTTTCATTGGTGATATCTGCGGGGACAAATAGATGTTCTGTTGCTAATTGGGTTATGGGTGAGTGACCAATTAAAATCAATTTAGCGGTTTTAGGCAGATATTCCGCCCAAACATGACCTAAACCGTTGTTTAAATCGCCAATAATTAGATAAACGCCATTTTCTTTTAATGTTACTGTTTTGTTTGAAGAAATCGGTTTAAAAGTTTGATGCCAACGATGGTTAAACCGATAGGCAATTACTGTATCATCAGTTGGTGTGAGTAATTCGGTTAAAATGCGCTGGTCTATTTTCTCTAAATCTGAGATAATATCTATATTGCGACACGTTATCTGTGGATACTCTTGAGGTATCACTTTACACAGTCCTAAAAGAGTTGCTTTTTCAGGATGAAGGGTTTCACCACCGATGACATCATGGAGATGATTAGTAAGAACCGTCATCTGTAGTGATGTGGTCATTTTATATTTTTCGAGTCCCTGCATCAAAAACAGCAAGCTATAAAAACCTTGTTTTTGAAACTGGGTAAATGAAGTCTGTTCCTCCGTCATTCCCCAACCATGCAAGATATAATCGGGTTTAAGTTCTCTCCAGCTTAAATCTTCTAGTAAAGCAAAGTAATCCTCTTTTTGATTGGGATGAATGGCAAAAGCGCGGTAATCTAGTTCTGTAAAGGATTCACCGATGGCTACTGTAATTACATCCTGACCTAATAATGTTAATTGTCGGGCAATTTTAGCCCCAATTAAGAGAGAATCTAGAAAAATTAGCCAGCAAGCTTTTTGTATTTTCTCTTTTTCTAATGCTTCGGGTAATAAATCCCGTTCCCATGATGGAACATAACACCAATTAGTTAAATCAGCTTTAACTTCTGATGGTATCTCCCGACTCCCATCTATCCAATAACGCTGTCTTTCAAAGGGATAGGTAGGTAAAGGAATACGAAAAGGATGTTCGTTACTATAGAAATTTTTCCAATTAACCTTAACTCCATTACTCCAAAGTTTCCCTAAAGTATGCAAAATAAACCCAATATCCAATGATTCTTGTTTAGGATGACGCAGAGATGAAAAAATCGGCTGTTTAGACAAAATACCTAACGTATTGCCTGGGCCAATTTCTAAAAAAATGCGTTGAGGTTCTTGGGTTAATTCGGCAATTCCATCGGCAAATCTAACCGTAGAAAGGAGATGTTTACCCCAATATTCAGGGTTCGTCGCTTCCATCCCCGTTAACCAAGTTCCAGTCACATTAGAAATGATGGGGATTTTGGGTGGATATAGCTGAATTTGTTTAATTTTCTCGATAAACGGTTTTACAACAGGTTCCATCATTGGAGAATGGAACGCATGAGAGGTATGTAATCGACGACAAGAAATCTCTTTTTTTGTGAGAGAATCAGATAAAGTAGCGATCGCTTTTTGAGTTCCAGAAACAACACACGCAGAAGGGGAATTTATCGCTGCTAAAGATATCTCATCGTTTAACCAAGGTTGGATTTCAGCTTCGGATAGAGAAACGGAAAGCATTTCCCCTATCGGTTGTTGCCGCATCAACCTACCCCGCAATGCAACGAGTTCTAACGCATCATCAAGGGAAAAAACACTACTCAGACAAGCAGCGACATATTCCCCAATACTATGACCTATCATTGCTTCGGGATAAATACCCCAAGACATCCACAGTTGGGCTAAAGCATATTCAATCACAAATAACGCGCTTTGTGCATATTGGGTTTGCTGTAATGTATCCCCACCCAAATCAGAATAAATAATGTCTCGTAAATCTTCTTCTAGAAAGGGTTTCAACTTCTCACAACAATCATCAACTGTTTTTCTAAAAATAGGTTCATGCTGATACAATTCCCTACCCATATTTAGATACTGACTGCCTTGACCAGAGAACATAAATACTACAGAACGCTGACTAGAAGATTGGGTAAAAACTCGTTCAGGGTTACGTGTCTCTAAAGCGTCTCTCATATCCTCTAAATTTTGACCGACAATCATGCGACGATGTTCAAAAGCGCGTCTTCCGAGAGAAAGGGTATAAGCGACATCTGCTAGATTAAGGTCGGGATGTTTTTTAAAGTGTTCGACTAAATTCGTCGTTGCTGTCTCTAAAGCAGTTGGTGTTTTCGCTGAAAGTACCAAAAGCTGATATTTGTCTTGTAACTTCTCTCTTTCTAATTGAGGTGCTTCTTCTAAAATAACATGAGCATTTGTTCCCCCAATACCAAAGGAACTAACACCCGCCCTCGTTACATCTTTATTCCATTTTGTCAAGCTCTGATTCACATAAAACGGACTATTTTTAAAATCAATTTGGGGGTTAGCTTCACTAAAATGTAAACTAGGGGGGATTTGTTGATGTTTAAGGGCTAAAACCGTTTTAATTAAACTAGCGATTCCTGCTGCTGCATCAAGGTGTCCGATATTGGTTTTTACCGAACCAATGGCACACAATTCCGTTTTTTCGGTAGATTTGCGGAAAACTTGGCTTAAGGCAGCGATTTCGATGGGGTCGCCTAATGCGGTTCCTGTTCCATGTGCTTCAATATAAGATATCGTTTCGGGTTCAACTTCTGCCATCCCCATCGCGGTACGAATCACTTTAGCTTGACTATCAATGCGAGGGGCCGTATAACTTACCTTGAGGGAACCATCATTATTAATAGCGGAACCTTTAATCACTGCTTGAATGGTATCATGATCTACGAGCGCATCTTCTAATCGTTTTAGGACGACGATACCGACACCATTTCCCCCGACGGTTCCTTGTGCTTTGGCATCAAAAGCCCGACAATGACCATCAAATGAATAAATTCCCCCCTCTTGATACAAATAACCTTCGTTTCTGGATACTGCGACACCCCCTGCTAAAGCAATATCACACTCACCACTCAGCAAACTT
This sequence comes from Chroococcus sp. FPU101, assembly GCF_017312365.1. Classification (GTDB taxonomy): domain Bacteria; phylum Cyanobacteriota; class Cyanobacteriia; order Cyanobacteriales; family Microcystaceae; genus Chroococcus. The sequence continues at coordinate 113,719 of NZ_BLJI01000001.1, read as the reverse complement.
TGACAGGCTATATGTACAGCGACTAGAGATGTAGAACAAGCAGTTTGAATATCGACGCTTGGCCCTTCTAAATTCAGTTTATAGGATACTCTAGTGGTGAGAAAATCTTTATCACTCGCGAGAAAAAGCTGATAGGGGTTAACTGAATTTCTTATCGTAGCATTCGTATACAGATTGAACAAATAACCATTCATCGCAGTCCCTGCATAGACTCCAACCGTTCCCGATGTGTTTTCCGAGTCATACCCTGCATTTTCTAAAGCTTCCCATGCACATTCTAAAAATAAACGGTGTTGGGGGTCAAGAATTTCTGCTTCTCTGGGATTAAACCCAAAAAATGCCGCATCAAACAAGTCTATCCCGTCTAAGAACCCACCTGCTTTAATATACTGGGGATGATTAATTAATGCTTCATCTACGCCGTTTTTTCGGAGTTCTTCATCACTAAAAACATGAATCGACTCTATTCCCTGCTGAAGATTGTACCAAAATTCATCAATATTTTTCGCCCCTGGAAAACGTCCCGCCATCCCAATAATTGCAATTTCTAAACCATTCGTTTTCATCACTGAGTTATCCATTTTGATTCATCATTTCTCGTTGCTGTCTGCGTTGGTGTAGTCTTTGTTTACCTGCTTCTCGTTGCTGTTGGGTTTCAACTGATGAGGTTTCTTGTGTCGTCTGTCGAAAATATTCAGCCAAACTACTAATCGTAGGATAGCGAAATAGATCGACTAACGTCATCTCGGTTGCAAACTGTTCTTTTAATAGACTATAAACCCTCACCATCAATAAGGAATGTCCACCTAATTCAAAAAAATTATCATGTATTCCGACTTTCTCCAACTGTAAGACCGTTTGCCAGATTTGCGCGATCGTCCTTTCGATTTCTGTTTGTGGCATGATATAAGTTGCCGCTATTTCTGGACGTACTTTCTCTGGTGTTGGTAATGCCTTGCGATCAATCTTACCATTAGGGGTTAGGGGGAGTCCATCGAGAAAGACAAAACTAGATGGAATCATATACAGGGGAAGTTTTTCGGCAAGAAAGTCACGAACCTCTGATACTGTTACATCACAAGCAACCAGATAAGCGACTAAATTATCTTCTCGCACTACTACTACAGAAGTTTTAATCTTAGAATGTAGGTTTAAGATTGCTTCAATTTCCGCTAGTTCAATGCGAAAACCTCTTAATTTCACCTGATAATCGCTTCTTCCGAGATATTCTACCTTTCCTTGTCCTGTATATCTGACTAAATCACCCGTTTTGTAGAGACGTTTTGATTTTTCAAAGGGATGGGGAACAAGTTTCTCGGCTGTTAAATCAGGACGATTAAGATAACCTCTCATTAGTCCCTCACCTCCAATGTATAATTCTCCAGTGACACCTATGGGTACAGGTTTAAGGTATTTATCTAAGACATAAAATTCTGTGTTCGCAATGGGAGAACCTAAATAAACCGAAGCATCATTTAAACGATACACGGATGACCAAATCGTTGTTTCTGTTGGCCCGTAAAGGTTCCAGACTTCTCGACTCCGTTTAAGTAATTGTTCTGCTAATTTATTGTCTAATGCTTCTCCACCACAAAGCACTTTTAAATCTTGTCCCATCCATCCTGATTCTAATAGTAATCGCCATGTTGCGGGGGTTGCTTGCATGATGGTTATTCCCGTCTTCAAGATTTCTTGTAACTGTATTCCATTAATAGTGACTTCTCGACTGACTAAAACTACTTTAGCACCCACGATAAGCGGGAGAAATAATTCTAACGCGGCAATATCAAAGGATAAAGTCGTTACGGAGATTAAACTATCATTTTCGCTCAGTTGTATAGTTTGCTGCATGGAAGTCAGAAAATTAACCAAAGCTTTGTGCAAAATTTGCACACCTTTCGGTTGTCCCGTTGAACCCGAAGTATAAATAATATAAGCTAGATTATCTGATTCTATTTGATGGAAAAGATGACAATGACTCTGTTTGATGATTTCTTCCCAGTCGCTATCTAGACAAATTATTGCTGCGGAATGGTTGGGTAGGGTGGTGACAAACTTTTGCTGAGTAAGTATGATAGAACACCCAGAATCTTCTAGCATGAATGTGATACGTTCTCTGGGATAAGTTGGATCGAGTGGTACATACACACTACCCGATTTAAGAATTCCTAAAAGTGTGATAACCATTAAGAGTGAACGTTCTAGATATATCCCGATAATACTTTCTGATTTTACGCCAAGATTTAGTAAGTATTGAGCGAGTTGGTTTGCTTTTTCGTTTAGTTCTCGATAGGTTAATGTCTCTTGTTCAAAAACAACAGCAATAGCATCGGGTGTTTTTTTGACTTGTTGTTCAAATAGCTGATGGAAGCAAAGTTCTTGTGGATATTCAGTATGCGTATTATTCCATTCTCTTAAAAACTGTTGTTCACCAGGGGTAAGTAATGAGATTTCTGATAAAAGTTGTTTAGGTTCTCTAACTATATTTAAAAGTATTGTTTCTAGATGTCCCATCATCCGACAAATCTCATCTGATGTGAAACGACTATCCTCATATAACATTCTAAGGGTTAGCTGTGGATTGACCATCGCATACAATGTTAAAGGAAAGTTCGTTTGTTCGGTAGTTTGGATATTGCGAATTTCTAAAAACAATTGTAATAGCGTAGGTTCAATGGGATAATTTTCAAAAATCACCAAACTCTCGAATAACGGTAAATTCCGAGGAACATCACTAACTCGATGAATATCCACTAATGAACTATATGCGTATTGTTGGCGTTCGATTTGTTGATTTTGTAATTGTTTTAGCCAAAATAATACAGAAGTCTGAACGGGAATTTTTACACGCACAGGTAAAGTATTAATAAATAACCCAATCATTCCCTCAGAACCCGCTAAATCCGTTGGTCGCCCTGATACTGTTGTACCAAATAATACATCATCTTCGCCACTGTAACAATTTAATAATAAGGCCCAAGCTCCTTGGATTATAGTATTGAGGGTTAATTGATGTTGTCTTGCAAAGGTTTGTATTTCTGTAGTGAATTCTGATGAAAACTGATATTGTTGCTCTTTGTAAACAGATTCTTGACTTTCGGTGTAATGTGTGTTGTTTAAAGAAGTCGGAACGGTAAAATCTTTAAGATTGTCTTTCCAGAAACGTTCTGCTTTCCCTAAATCTTGTTGTTGTAGCCAAGCGATATAATCTCGATAAGGACAAGGTTCTAAATTGATGCTTTTTCCCTGATAGAATGCAAGGAATTCTTGAATTAGTAAAGGAACCGACCAACCATCCAATAATAAATGATGATAGCACCAAATAAATTGATAGACGTTTTCCGCTTTTTGAATGAGGGTTAAACGCATTAAAGGTGCTTTAGAGAGATTAAACCCGTCTGAACGTTGTTGTTGTAGAAATTCTTTTAATTGTTCTTCAAAATTAGAAATATTTCGCCAGTCTAGATATTCTATTCTCACTTTAACCGATCGCCCTACCACCTGTAACGGTTGTTCTAACTTTTCCCACACAAAAGCCGTTCGTAGGATAGAATGTCGGTTAATTACTTGTTGCCAAGCTTGTTCAAAGGCTATTTTATCTATAATTCCTTCAATTTCATAACTCATCTGTATGATATAGCTACCTCCATGAGGTGCATACAGACTATGAAATAACATTCCCTGTTGTAGCGGAGAAAGCGGATAGATATCAGTAATATTCTTCATGATTCCCCCTCAAATTCTACCATCATCATCACTGCGTCTAATTGTTCGGAGTCGAGTTGAGCTAAAGTAAAATCAGAAGGGGTATAACCTCCTGCGTCTAATTGGCAATATTCGATTAAATCCTGTAAACTCGTGAGAAAATATTGAGCTAGATTTTCGATAGTTGTGCGCTCATGTATTCTTTTACTATATGTCCAATTCAGATAAAGTTGTTTGTCTCGAATCATTCCATTAATTTCTAACAAATAACGTCGCTGATTTTGTAAAGCAGAAGATAAACCTGTAGACTCCTGAGCTAGATTAAAGTAAGGAGAAGCTGACAACATCTGATCAAATTGACCTAAATAATTAAAACTCACCTCAGCCTTTGACGATCGAATAGAATCTGAGGATTTGATATAGTTTAATATACCATAGCCGACTCCCTGATTGGGAATGCGACGCAGTTGTTCTTTAATGGTTTTAATGGCTTTTTCTAAGGTTTCGTCTTCTAAATTTAGATAAACGGGAAAAATAGATGTAAACCATCCCACAGTACGCGAGACATCAATTTCTGTAAAAATGGTTTCTCTACCATGACTTTCTAAGTCAAGGAGTAAAGTAGAATTTCCTGTCCATTTCTTGAATGCGAGTACCAAAGCAGTCAATAAAATATCATTAATTTGAGTATTGTATGCTTGGGGAACTTCTGTCAGTAACGCTTGAGTTTGTTCAGTGTCTAGAATAACCGTAACCGTATCACTCGAAGCAATGGTATTTTCTCCCCTTTCGTCTACAGGTAATGGATATACAGGATTAGATAGAAGTGTACGCCAATACTCTCTTTCTGTCTCTGAATCAGTGTATTCTTGTAAAGATTCTGACCATTGTTTAAAAGAAGTGGTTTTAGAAGGTAATTGAATTGTCTCCCCTCGTTCTAGTTGCTGATATGCTGTCTGTAAGTCTTCGAGTAAAATTCGCCAAGAAATTCCATCAATAACTAAATGATGAACGACAAATAACAAACGAGAACCAAAACAAGCAACTCGTACTAAGTCACTCGATAAGTCTAAACTTTGCTGTAATTGATTGGCACTCGTTTCAATTTCGTTTAAATTAGATACATTGAGATTTAGTCTGGGAATTTCGTTACTAATGACCTGTTGCCATTCACCCGACTGATATTCAAAGCGCAACCGTAAAGCATCATGATGTAGGAATAGATGTTCTAAAGCTTGTTGAAGATAAGATAAATTCAGTTCAGATTTAACTTCGAGTAAAACCGCTTGATTAAAATGATGAGGGTTAGATAAATTTTGCTCAAAAAACCAATGCTGTATCGGTGTCAGGGGAACTAAACCTGTAACTAAACCTTGTTCTGAAATAATTTTTGATGTACCTGCGATTGTAGCAAGTTCCGCGATCGTTTGATACTGAAAGATTTGTTTGGGTGTAATCTGTAAACCTGCTTGATTGGCTCGTGCTACGATTTGTATGGCTAAGATAGAATCTCCTCCCAATTCAAAAAAATTATCGTGAATGCCAACCGTTTCTAAATTGAGCAGATTTGACCAAATTTTGGCTAATTTGCTTTCAATTACTGTATGAGGGACATCATCAGAAACCGTGATTTCAGGGGAGGGTAAAGCTATACGATCGATTTTGCCATTACTGGTTAGGGGTAAACTATCCAGTAGAACAAAAAATGCAGGTATCATATAATCGGGTAATCGTTCACTCACAAAACTCCGTAACTCTGAAGATGTTAGCTCTAGACTGGGAACAACATAAGCAATTAAACGCTCTTGAACAATAACAACACTTTCTTTGACTTTTGGGTGTTGGTTTAATATCGCTTCAATTTCCCCTAATTCAATCCGAAACCCTCTAATTTTGACTTGACGATCCAAGCGATCGAGATATTCAATATTACCATTGGGTAAATATCGTACCCTATCTCCAGTTTGATACAATCGTTGACCTTTAATAAAAGGATTTGGGATAAACTTTTCTGCGGTTAAATCAAAACGATTCAAATAACCTCTAGCTAACCCATCTCCTCCAATATACAACTCACCCGCAACACCGATAGGGACAGGTTGTAGATAGGAATCTAAAATATAAACTTGTGTATTAGAAATTGGATGACCAATCGGAAGCGCATCATCTGTTAATTTAAGATCAGCAGTACAGGTAAAAGTCGTTCCCTCTGTTGGGCCATAACCATTAATCAATCTAGAATTAGGATATCTGTGTAGGAATTTCTGTACATGAACCCTCGATAGAACATCCCCACCTGCAAGTAATTGACGAACGGATGCTAAACTGTCTAATTGTTCATCGATCATCAGTTGGAATAAACCCGCAGTAAGCCAGAGTGTTGTAATCTGGTATTGTATGATGGCTTCTCCTAATTGAGCTAAAGAGGGTTGATGATAGGGTAATAAAACTAATTTTGCCCCATTGAGTAATGCTCCCCAAATCTCAAAAGTCGCTGCATCAAAAGATGTCGGTGCTGCTTGTAAAAAAACTTCATCCGACCCAAAATGAATATAGTTATTTTCTTTGACTAAGCGCACAATTCCTTGATGTGGAATACAAACCCCTTTCGGTATCCCCGTTGAACCCGAAGTATACATAATATAAGCTAAGTTGTCGGGCTGCGGCGTACTATTAATTAGTACATTTTTTTGTGGTTCAGGGTTTGGCAACCAAACTCCTACAGAGTCTAAACAGAGACATTTTATGTTAGAAAACTGGGTAATGTATTGATGTTGAGTCAGAACCAGAGTTAATCCTGTATCTTCTACAATAAAATTGATTCTCTCTTGGGGATAGGTTGCATCGATGGGAATGTATACCCCTCCAGACATTAGGATAGCCAACATTCCCACAATAAGATCAAAAGAATGATCGACACATAACCCTACCAAAGTTTCTGTCGTAACTCTCTGCTGTTGTAAGATAGAAGCAAATTGTCTAGCGCGTTGATTGAGTTCTCGATAAGTTAATTGTTGTTCTTCGTACACAACCGCAACCGCATCGGGTGTTTTAGTCGCTTGTCGTTCAAATACTTGGTGAATACACAAATCTTTCGGATAATCGGTTTTTGTCTCGTTACAACTCAGTAATAACTGTTTTTGCTCCGCTTTACTCAATAAAGGTAACTCAGATATCGGTAATTCTGGACTTTCAACAACCGCAGATAGCAAAGTACGGAAACATCCAGCCATCCGATGAATTGTAGCTGCTTCAAACAAATCTGTATTGTACTCGAAAACGCCGTCTAACCCCTGCTCCGTTTCTTCTAAAGTTATCGTTAAATCAAATTTAGCGGTACCGTTTTCTAATTCTAACGGTGTCCACGTCAACCCCGCTACTTCAATCTTTTCCATCGGTGTATTTTGCAGAACAAACATCACTTGGAATAATGGAGAATAACTTAAAGAACGTTCAAGCTGCAAGTAGTCACGGGGCGTACAAGCTGCGCCCGCAGGTGAGTCCCCGATGCCGTCACCTGTGGGCGGCATTCCAGAGGGACGTGGCGCAGACAGCCCCTCTAAAATACGTTCAAAAGGTAAATCTTGATGATTGTAAGCATCTAAACTAACCTGACGTACTCGCTGCAGTAATTCCTCAAACGTCGGATTTCCTGCACTATTAATTCTAAGAGGCAAAGTATTGACAAAAAAGCCAATCAATGCCTCTAATTCCGAACGATTACGATTGGCTATAGGAGAACCAATCACCAGATCACTACTTCCCGTATAGCGATGGAGTAGGGTCGAAAAAGTGGCTAACAGCACCATAAACAAGGTACTACCCGACTTTTGACTCAGGGTTTTTAGAGCGTCTGTTAATTGTCCAGAAAGCTTAAACTTATATCTAGCCCCACGAAAAGATTGTATAGCAGAACGTGGACGATCGCTTGGTAATTCCAGTAAACTTGGAGCATCGTGTAATTGTTCTTTCCAGTAATTCAGTAAAGTTGCCAGTTTTTGTCCTTGTAGATATTCTCTCTGCCAAGATGCAAAATCTGCATATTGTAGCGATAATGGCTCTAAAGCTTTTCCTTGATACAATGCGGCTAATTCTCGTACCAAAATGCCCAACGACCAACCATCAGCAATAATATGATGTAGGGTTAAGAACAAAATATGCTCGGTTTCACTCACACGCAGAATTTTTACCCTTAGTAAAGGACTTTGATCAAGAATAAAAGGGTGTTGTGCTTCTTTGAGTGCAAGTTCTTTAATAGGTTCTTGAGATTCAAAAATATCTAAATTGAATCTAACTTTAGGCCAGATCACCTGTATTGGTTTACCGTCTCTTGTCTCAAAAGTCGTTCGTAAGATTTCGTGTCGCTGTAATATTTTATTGAAACTTTGCTCTAAAACATCGACTTGTAATTTTCCTTGTATCCGAATCGGAATCGCAATATTATAAAAAGGATTATCAGGTTCTAACTGAGCGAGAAACCATAATCTAGCTTGAGCAAAGGATAAAGGTAAATCTTGTTCTCGATTAATTTGTAAAATCGGCGTTATTGATTCTTTTTGTTGAGATAATTCGATTTTTTGCGCTAAACCGACAACGGTAGGTGAGTTAAATAAATCTTTCAGAGATATATCTGTATTAAAAGCATCCCGCAAACGAGAAATAACCTGAGTAGCGAGTAGAGAATGTCCCCCCAACTCAAAAAAATTATCTTCTACCCCGACGGTTTCTATTCCTAAAACACTCCCCCAAATTCCTGTAATAATTTCTTCAACTGGAGTACGAGGAACAAGATAAGTCACTTCATCTGTACGACTGGGAACGGGTGTCGGAAGTTGACGATGGTTGATTTTACCATTAACTGTTAGTGGAAATGATTCCAGAAAGACAAAATAAGCAGGTATCATGTATTCTGGCAATTGTTCCCTCAGAAAATGGCGTAAATCAGAGACAGTGAGAGCCTGATGTGTAACAATGTAAGCAGCTAACTGTTGATCATAAGTAAGAACGATCGCTTCTTGAATGTCTGGATGTTGGTTTAATATTGCTTCGATTTCGCCTAATTCAATCCGAAAACCCCGTATTTTGACCTGATTATCCAAACGACCCAAATATTCAATATCACCATCACTTAAATATCGTGCTTGATCTCCTGTTTTATATAACCTTTCTCCATTAAACTGAGTAAAAGGATTAGGGATAAACTTATCTGCTGTAAGATCAGGACGATTAAAATAACCTCTTGCTAAGTGTAATCCACCAATGAGTAATTCTCCTGCTACACCAATGGGAACAGGTTGTAAGTTGCGATCGACTATATAAGTTTGAACATTATCGATCGCTCTACCAATGGGAATTTCTGATAAATTATTTTCTATAGTATAAGTCGTGGAAGTAATTGTAGTCTCAGTCAGTCCATAAGCATTAATTAACTGAGTAGAACTATTTAAGTTATTGTGTGATGATATAACTTTTTCTCCCCCAATGATGACTAAGCGTAAACTAGATGGAAATTCTGAAACGGTATTGAGTTGATACCAATAAGCAGTCGGTATATTTAAAACAGTTATTTCCAATTCCTGACATTTCTGAATAAATTTCGTTACATCTGACAACATCTCATCAGTGCGTAATACCAAAGTTCCACCCGAACACAAACAAGGATAGATTTCTTCTGCTGCGACATCAAAGCTAATCGTCGCAAACTGTAAAATTCTATCATTTGAAGTTAATTGATAGTGTTTAATTGCCCATTGTGTAAAACTAACTAATGAACGATGTTCGATCATCACACCTTTGGGTTTTCCTGTAGAGCCTGAAGTATAAATAATATAAGCTAAATTATTAAAGTGTAAAGAAAGATCTAAATTACTATCGCTATGGGATGAAAGATGTTCCCAAGCTTGGTCTAAAAAGATAACTGGTATTTGATAAGTGTTTTGAATTAAATCTTGTTGAGTTAATAGAACTTTAATTTGTGTCTCTTGAATGATGTAATCTAATCGTTCTTTTGGATAGTTTGGATCTAATGGAATATAAGCACATCCTGATTTAAGGATACCCAATAATCCTATAATCATTTCGAGAGAGCGTTCTAAAAAAATTCCGATTAATTCATCGGGTTTAACTCCACAAGATTTTAAATAATTAGCTAATTGATTCGCTCTTTGATTGAGTTGATGATAAGTTAGTGTTTGATCTTCAAAAATAACAGCGATCGCATCTGGTGTTTTTTCGACTTGTTCTTCAAATAACTGATGAATACATTTGTCTAATAAATAGACTTGTTTAGTATTATTGCACTCGATGAATAATTTCTGTTCATCAGATGGAGTGAGTAAAGGTAAATCTTGAATTGATTGAGGATTAGTGGCAATTGTCGATAAAATTAATTCTAAATGCTCTAAGATCTGTTTAATGGTATCAGCATCAAAACAACCGACATCATAACTAATGTGTAGAGATAATTCTGAACTTGGAATAACGGATAAGGTTAAAGGATAATTCGTTTGTTCAAACCCTTTAGTGTCACTAATTTTTAAAATGCCATTCCATTCTTGTAAAATAGTTTCTAAAGAAATTGGATAATTTTCAAAAACAAGTAAACTTTCAAATAAAGGTATTCCTCTTGGTACTTCACTCCAACCTTGAATATCAATAAGAGAACTATAAGAATATTGTTCCCGTTCAATTTGCTGTACTTGAAGTTGTTGTAACCAGAAAATTAAATCATCTGAATTAATTTTAATTCGTACAGGTAAAGTATTAATAAATAAACCAACAATTGAATCAACTTCTGTTAATGTAGGAGGACGACCCGATACTGTTGCACCAAAAAGAATATCATTTTCATTACTATAACGACTTAAAATAAATGCCCATGCACCTTGAATAAGGGTATTAAGTGTTAAACGATTCTCTTGAGCAAAAGCTTGTAATTTAGTTGTTAAAGAGCTTGATAAATTTAGTTTTTCTTCTTGATAACTTTCTTGCTTTTTTGATAACTTAATGCTTAATTTTGTTGGCTCTGTAAAACTCTGAAGAGATTGTCTCCAATAGGTTTCAGCTTTTTCTAAATTTTGTTCTTGTAACCATAAAATATAATCTCGATAAGGACGAGGCGGAATCAAAGTTAGTGTTTTATTCTGTAATAAAGCTTCATAAAATGCTAATACTTCTTTTAAGAGAATACCATTACACCAACCATCCATTAAAAGATGATGATGACTCCAAACAAAACGATAAGCATTTTTCCCAACTCTGATTAAAGCACATCGCATTAAAGGAGCTTCATTGAGATTAAAACCTCGCTTTCTATCGGCTAATAAAAAAGTTTCTAATCTTTCTTCGTCTTCACTATTCCAATCTTCTACTATCCAAGGTAACTCAACTGTTTTATAAACAACTTGCAAAGGTTTTTCGACTTCCTCCCAATAAAAAGCCGTCCGTAAAACAGCGTGTCTTTCTATAACTAATTGCCAAGCTTTTTGGAAGATAGTAACATTCAAATTTCCTTGCAGTAAACAACTACGTTGCTCAAAATACACCCCAGATTCAGGCGAATAAAGCGTGTGAAAAAGCATTCCCTGTTGTAATGGAGAAAGTTCATAAATATCTTCAATATTTTCCATAAATTTATTTCCTCTTATTAATTTTGTTTAAAAATTGGTCAAGCTGTTTTTGTTCTAATTTGGCAGCCGAGAAATCTGAGGGTGTATACACTTTTGTTTCTAATGTCTGACAATGTGTAATAATAGCTTTTAAAGCAATAATATAATTATTAGCTAAATTTTGAATGGTCTTTTGTTGATGGATATTTTTGCTATAAATCCAATTCACTTGTAATTTATCTTCAATCACCAAACTATTTACATCCAATAAATAACAACGATTCTGCCGAAAACTACGTCTTGCTCCCTGTAATTCATTGACTAAACTTAAAATTGGATAACTGGATGGTACTCGATCTAATTGACCTAAATAATTAAAAATAACTTCTGAATTTGATTGTAAATTAAAACTCATTTTCAATGAACTACGGCGCAATTGCTCTTTAATACTTTTAAGAGAATCTTCTATTTTTTTAAGATTAGTTAAATCTAAACAAAGAGGAATAATTGTAGTAAACCAACCAACAGTACGAGATAAATCAAATTCATCAGTATCTCTGCCATGACTTTCTAAATCAACTAATAAATCAGAATGTCCCGTCCATTGAGTAAATGCTTGAGCAAGTGCTGTTAGTAAAACATCATTAATTTGTGTTTGATAAAATTGTGGAATATCTTTAAGTAAAGCTTGGGTTTCTTCAACGGTTAAAGAAGTAATAATTTGAGCAGTCGAAGCTACAGTATTATCTCCATTAGAATAATCAACTGGTAAATTACTAAATATATTATTTGTTGTTTCTCTTAAATCACCAAATTGAATTAAATAATTAGCCCAATCTTTATAAGGGGACGTTTTTGCTGGTAATTGTATTTTTTTATTATTGATTAACTGTTGATATCCTGTTGCTAAATCTTCTAGTAAAATACGCCAAGAAACGCCATCTACTGCTAAATGATGAATGACTAATAATAAATAACTTGATTGTTCCTCGCCAAAATCAAACCAAACACCTCGAAAAATCGGCCCATCTGTTAAATTAAGACTCGCTTGAATCTGAGTCGCTATCTCTTCTATTTTTTCTTTTGGCTGTCCCGAAAGATCAATAATTGTCAAAGGGATATTTTCATCAGGTGCAATATTAAACTGTTGCCAACCAGTCTCAGAAAGTGTAAATCGTAAACGTAACGCATCATGATGTATTAATAATTCTTGTATGACTTGTTCTAAAAGCTGTGGCTGTATTTGAGGACTTAATTCTAACAAAACAGATTGATTATAATGGTGAGGTTCAATTAAATTTTGCTTAAAAAACCATTCCTGAATCGGTGTGAGAGGAACATTACCTATAACAATTCCTTGTTCAATTTGTGTAGCGGTAACCGTTTGTGCTACTGCGGCGAGAAGTGCGATCGTTTGATGTTCAAATAGCTGTTTTGGAGTAATTTTTAAACCTTTTTGATTCACTTTAGCAATAATTTGAATGCTTAAAATTGAATCTCCACCCAATTCAAAAAAGTTATCATGAATACTAATCGATTCACGTCCTAAAACTTCAGCCCAAATTTGCGCTAAAATCTCTTCATTAGCAGTACGAGGTAACACTAAAGAAGCTGTCGTAGTCGATAAATCTGGACTCGGTAAAGCTTTACGATTAATTTTGCCATTAGCGGTTAGGGGAAAGGTAGTTAAAGGGATAAACGCTGATGGGATCATGTAGTCGGGTAGTTTGCTTTTGAGGAAATCACGCAGATTTTGAGGAGTAGATGGAACAAGATAAGCGACTAAACGTTTATTTCCCTGCGTATCTTCATGTACTGTTACAAAAGCTTCTGTTATATCGGGATGTTGTGCTAAAACCGCTTCAATTTCCCCTAATTCAATCCGAAAACCCCTAATTTTTACCTGTTCGTCTAATCTTCCTAAATATTCGATGTTACCGTCAGATAAATATCGTGCCTGATCTCCTGTTTTATATAATCTACCGCTAGAAAAAGGATTAGGGATAAACTTATCTGCGGTTAAATCTGGACGATTCAGATAACCCCTTGCTACACCAGCACCCCCGATATACAATTCCCCAGGGACACCGATCGGCACAGGTTGTAAGTAACGATCTAAAATATAGAGTTGTGTATTAGCGATCGCTTTACCAATCGGAACCAAACCCGTTACAGGTTTTTGCACTTCATAGACACAGCAACCAACGACGGTTTCAGTCGGCCCATATTCGTTGATTAAACGGGTATTTGGGGTCTGATGCTGCCAAAAAGTTAGATGATTTCCAAATAAGGCTTCACCCCCAATAATTAAAGCATTGGTTTGCGCTTTTTGCGGAAATTGGCTGAGAATTCCGAGATAAGCAGGGGTTAATTTAAGTAAACTATAATGATGGTCTGTATTAAGGACTTCTAGTTCTTGTTCTTCAGGTAATAAAACAACGGTTTTACCGACGAGTAGAGGGGTATATAAACTGGTAATTGTGGCATCAAAACCGATAGAGGATTGTACGGGGGAGCCTTCGCCTTCACTCACATTATATTCTTGAATTGCCCAAGTTAAATAATTAATTAATCCACGATGGGTTAATAAGGTTCCTTTCGGTTTTCCAGTCGATCCAGATGTATAGATTACATAGGCTAAATTATCGGCATTAATATTTGTGTTTTGTGATGGGTCACCAGACCAAACCTCTACGGGATGGTTAGTATCTAAACAAAGAATTTGAGTCTGATTTTGGGGTAAAATTTCTAATAATTCTGTTTGAGTTAAGAGTAAGAAAACCTTCGAGTCTTCTAACATATAAGCTAGACGATCTTGGGGATAAGTTGGATCGAGTGGAACATAAGCACCACCCGCTTTAAGAATTCCTAAAATAGCGATCGCCATTTCTAGAGAACGCTTAAAACAGATACCCACTAAAGTTTCTGGTTTAACCCCTAATATTTGAAGATGATGAGCAAGTTGATTTGCTTTTTGGTTTAATTCTTGATAAGTGAGTTTTTGATTTCCACAAACAACGGCGATATTATTTGGCGTTTTCTCGGCTTGTTTTTCAAAAATTTGATGAACTAAATCTAAGGTTTCATCTGTTTTAGTATTATTCCATTCAATTAATAATTGATGTTGTTCTGTCGGCGAAAGTAAAGTTAATTCTGATAGTCTCTTTTGTGGATTAGTAATAATCCCTGATAGTAATTGTTGGAAATGTTGAAACATTCGGGTAATTGTTTCAGTTTTAAACAAATCGGTACTGTATTCAATGACTCCTAAAATTCCTGTTTCTTGTTCGATCAGATGCCAAGTTAAATCAAATTTAGTAAACTCAAGTTCAATCCAATACTGTTCTAGTTTAAGGTTAGGGATTGCCAATTCTGGAGAAGGTGAATTTTGTAATTGATAAGCTTCATTCTGTAACTGAAACATCACTTGGAATAAAGGGTTATGGCTCAAATTCCGTTCAGGCTGTAAATCTTCAACTAATTTAGCAAACGGTAAATCTTGATGTTTATAAGCTCCTGTTGTGATTTCTTTTACTCGTTTTAATAATTCTAAAAATGTTGGATTTCTAGAAAGATTATTTCTTAAAATTAAAGTATTGACAAAAAAGCCAATTATTCCTTCTGTTTCTGAGTAATTTCGATTAGCGATCGGTGAACTAATGACTAAATCATCTTGACCACTATAACGATGTAACAAAATATTAAAAGCCGTCAATAAGGTCATAAATAAAGTTACCCTCTCTTGACGACTAAGTTGTTTTAAAGAATCAGTCAAATGCTTAGATAAATTAAAAGATTGGCTGGCTCCTCGAAACGATTGTACAACAGGGCGAGGATAATCAGTGGGAAGATTTAGGACTGGTAGATCAGCTAATTGTTGTTTCCAATACGCTAACTGTTTTTTAATTTCTTCACCCGTTAACCATTGTCGTTGCCAGTCCGCAAAATCAACATATTGTATCGGTAAATCAGGTAATTGATCTGATTTATACAAAGTTATTAATTCTTTTAAGAAAATTCCTCTTGACCAACCATCAGCAATAATATGATGAAAAATAATCAATAAGATCGATTCTTGTGGATTTAATTGCAGTAAAGTAACTCGCAAAAGTGGCCCAGTTTCTAAATTAAAAGGTCGTTGTGCTTCTTCTTTGGTAAATTGTTGAACTTGTTCTTTTGCTAGATGAATAACTGGTATTTTTATGATTAAATTATTTAAAATATCTTGATAGGTTTTCCATCAATAAAAGGAAAACGAGTCCTTAAAGATTCATGTCTTTGAATAATTGTATTCAAGCTATCTTGTAATTTTTGAATATCTAATTTTCCTGTAAAATGCCAAGCGATCGGAATATGATAAGCTGCATTACTTGGATCTAACTGATGGAGAAACCATAATCGTTCTTGAGCAAATGATAGGGGACAAGAATTGAGATCGGCTCTTTTAGTAATGGTTGTTTTTTTTTGTGGTAAATTGATTTCTTTTAATTTTTGCTCAAAAATTGCTCTTTTCTCGGGAGAAAGGGCAGCAATCCTTTTATTTAATTCATCTTTAATTGCGTTCATCTTTAATTGTTAGTAATAAAATAAATAAAGAAATGATGGCGAAAAGACTTCCCGCTAAAAAAGGAGCTTGTGGATTAATTGATTGCCACAAAAAACCAGCTAACCCACTCGCGGGTAATAAAGCAATACCGATCACTAAACTCATGAGTCCAAAAGCCGTACCCCGTAAAGCTACAGGAGTATGATCAGCGACCAAGGCTAACAAGATTCCCTGACTCAATCCTAAATATAAACCATATATACTAAATAGCACCCAAATCTGTATAGGATTCTGAGCAAAAGCAAAACCGAGATAGACTAGGGCAAACAGCAAAAAACCACTACTTAGAAGACCAATTCGACCTATACGGTCGGATAACAAACCGACAGGATAGGCACTGAGAGAGTAAATTAGGTTCATCACTACTAAAGAAAGGGGGACGAGTGAGGGAGAAATTCCAACTTGATTAGCCCGCAAAAGCAAAAACGCATCACTGAAATTGCCTAAATTAAACACTAAAGCAACTAAGAGTAAGAGCCAATAATCTCTCCCTAAGTGTTGATAATTGTCCCATTTCCAAGGTGATTGTTTGTGTTGAACGGATTTAGGCGGTTCAGAGATACCTACCACTAACAACAAAACTGATAAAAACGCTGGAATGATAGCCAACCAAAAAATCAAGCGGTAATTTTGTCCAGTGGAGTACATAAGAACGATCGCAGCCAATGGCCCACAAAAGGCTCCAATGGTATCTAGGGACTGTCTAAACCCATAGGCAGCCCCACGATGTTCTGCTTTGGTGACATCAGCGACTAAAGCGTTTCGGGGAGCGACTCGTAACCCTTTGCCAAAACGATCGCCAAACCGCGCTATTAAAATCCACACGGGGTTATTAGCTAACGCAAAAAGCGGAATCACGATCGCCGATAATCCATATCCTGCGATGGCTAATTCTTTGCGTTTTCCCCAATAATCACTCAAAGTACCCGAAAAAATCTTGAGTACCGATGCGGTTGCTTCAGCAATTCCTTCAATCATGCCAACAGTTATTAAATTTGCGCCCAAAGTAGAGACTAAAAATAACGGTAAGATCGATTGAATCATCTTGGTTCCAAAGTCAGTCAGCAAACTAACCCAACCCAGAATCCAGACGTTACGGTGTATGTTGCCCATCAATTTTTTCATGACCCTACACCGAGTGCTTGAACTTGACAGGCATTTTGTAATTGCTTTAAATAAGGTAAGCTGTCCATCACAGAATCAAAATCGGGGACAAAATCGATTAAACACGCAATTTCATCAATCCCTGCTTGTCGTATTTGTTCAATAAAAGGTAGACAACTTGATGGGGTACCAATTAATGAGCGCCCTTTCATAAATCCTTCGACCCCAAAAAGTAGTAAACTTTCTAAGTCATCTTCAGAAAAGCTTTTGAGATCGACTTTTAAGCCCATTCCTTTGGCTAAATTATCTAGTAAGTCATAATGGGTTTTTAGATAATTACAAAAAGGCTGTCTGACTTTTTCTTTAACCTGATCGACATCTTCCCCTAAAAAAGTATGTAACATTAATGCTACTTTTCCCTTTGAGTGTCCGTATTTCGCCAAAGATTGTCGATATAGCTTAATTTTGGGTGTAAGTTCTTCAAGGGTTCCCCCTAATAAAGAAGTCAGAACATTAGCCCCCATTTTTCCCGCTTCTAAAAAGGTTTCTGGAGATTGACAGGTGATCCAAGTCGGTAAATGAGGTTGTAGGGGTTTCGGTAGGGTTTTGACGCTGACAGTTCTTCCTGTTGCATCCTGAAAGTCTACCGCTTCACCTTGCCAGAGTTTTTGTACTGCTTTGATCCCTCGCCACATATTCGCTTTACGATTGGCATGGGGGTCACTAGAAAGAATAAATTCGTCCATTGTCCAACCTGAAGCAAATGCGATCGCCGCCCGACCATTGGAAAGATTATCCACGACTGCCCAATCCTCGGCAATACGGACAGGATGGTGCAAAGGTACTACTACACTGCCTGCTCGTAATTGTACTCGTTCGGTCACCATGGCTAAAGCGGCACCTGTAAGGGATGGATTGGGATACAACCCCCCGAAAGCATGAAAATGTCGTTCGGGTGTCCAAAGGGCTACAAAGCCATTGCGATCGGCAAATTTAGCACTTTCGATCAACAGTCGATATTGATCCGCTTGAGCTACTGAGCCATCACCATCGAAATAAAATAAACTAAAATCCATGTTCACCATCCTAAAGATTTTCTACTTGTTCTAAGAGTTCAGCAATTGCTTTTTCTTGCGACTCGGTAATAATTCTGGCGATTCCTGCTACTGTGGGCGATTCAAAGAGAAATTCTCGCATCGGTAGTTCGACATTTAAGGTTTCTCTAAGTTTAGAAACCGCTTGAATTGCGAGTAAAGAATGACCCCCCAATTCAAAGAAATTGTCGTGAATGCCCACTTTGTCAATACCGAGTAATTCTTGCAAAACAGCAGCAATTTTTTGTTCAGTTTCGTTACGGGGAGGAACATAGGTTGTTTGTAAGTGAGGTCTTGTATGATCTTCGGTGGAAGATTTTGGCGTAATGCTTTGCTTGATTCGGGTTTGTAAATCAGTAGCAGAAACAACGATTTGTGGAACGGTTGCCCAAGCTAAAATCCGTTGGGTTACTTCCCACATTTCATCTGGAGTTAGGGCAAAATCAACTAAATCAAGACCTGTTATTTGGTTACTATTCGTTTCGTGTACGGCATCCCAGTTCACACTAAACCAAGGAATTGAACTTTTTTGGTTCTGTTGATGGGCAAAGGCATCCATAAAAGCATTAGCCCCCGCATAAGCCGCAAATCCCACTCCGCCAACGACTGACGACAGGGAGGATTGTAGTAGATAGAAATGGGGGTTTTTTCCGCGCAAAGCCTTTTCTAATACTTGTAATCCTTGAATCTTAGAATGCCAGATCCGATCGCACTCATCAGTAGTTAGATCCAGAATTGAACAACTATAGCGATCGCCCATTAAATCGGCATGGATCACTCCGTGAATTTCCTCTGTACAAGCGATAATTTCCTTTATTTGGGCTTCATTTACTAAATCAACACTAAAAAAACTAAATTCGGTTCCAGCCGCTTCTAGGGCTTGTAATGAACGAATACTGCGACTGATTTCGTCTTGTTGTCCATGAGTAACTAACCACGTTTCCCATTGTTCTTTTTGGGGAAAGGGCAATTGTCCGATTAAAATCAATTTAGCGACGACGGTTTGGGCTAGATATTGAGCATACATTAACCCTAAACCCCCAACTAAATCTCCTGCAATCAAATAAGTTCCTCTTTGTTGTAAGCGTATGGTTTGGGACTCGGATAAGGGTATGGGTTCAAAAGTCTGTACCCAACGATGGTTATTCCGATAAGCAACTACTGGTTCTGTCCCTTGATTAAGTTCGGTTAGTATAGGTGTATTGTCTTCAAGATCGATCTGACGACAGGTTAGATGAGGAAATTCTTGGGGAATGACTTTACACAGTCCTAAAATCGTTGCTTGAGTCGGATTAATTGTTTCTGTTCCCGTAACATCATATAGATTACGGGTAATAACTGTGATTTGAATGGGTGTTGTAATTTGTTGTCGGTGTATGGCTTGCACTAAATAGAGTAAACCATCAAAGCCAAAATCATTGTCACAAGAATAAACGATCGCTTCTGGGATTTTCTCCAATTTCTGTAATAATTGATCATACTCTTGACTATTTTGGCAATTTATGCTGTAAGCTTTCTCACTAATTTGAGCAAATTTTTCTTTACTTTTGACAGTAATAACGGTTTGATTTTCTGGTTCTAATTGACTTGCTTTAGCTTCATCGTTGCTAAAAAGAAGCCATGTTTGCTGATTATTGGGTAAATTTAAGAGTTTTGAGCGTTTCCATGTTGGAAGATAGAAGTAATTCGTTAATTCTGTTTTTAATAGTGGTTTTTCGGGCGGTTTATTCTCAATCCAGTAGCGTTGACGTTCAAAGGGATAAGTCGGTAGGGGTATACGTTGTCGTTGTTGGTGGGTATAAAATCCTGTCCAATCGATTTCAACACCCGATAACCAAAGTTTACCCAGAGAATTGAGGATAAAAGCAACATCTGAGGTTGTTTCTTGAGGATGACGTAAAGAAGTAATTGCAGTAACTTCGGGTTGGGTTCTTAGTGCAAATGTGGTAAGGGTTCGTCCTGGCCCAATTTCGAGGAAAATCGGCTTAGATTCTAGTAATTTGGCGATACCTTCAGCAAAACGGACTGTTTGTCTGAGATGCTGCCCCCAGTAGCTAGGATTTGTGGCTTGTTCTGCAGTCATCCAAGTCCCAGTAACGTTGGATATCAAGGAAATTTCAGGTGATTTTAGGCTGATTTTGCGTACTTCTTCGGTGAATTTGGCAATAATTGGCTCCATCATCGGGGAGTGGAACGCATGGGAGGTATGGAGACGACGACAAGGGATATTTTGTTCGATAAGTTGATTTTCTAAATCATTAATTGCTGCGATCGTACCTGATATTACACATAATTCGGGAGCATTACTAGCACCAATGACTAAATCTTGTGTCAGTAAAGGTTTAATTTTTTCCGTACTTAAAGAAACAGAAAGCATAGCCCCAGACGTGCATTGTTGCATCAGTTGGCCTCGAATAGCAACCAGTTTTAGAGCATCTTCTAGGGAAAAGACACCACTCAGACAAGCGGCAACATATTCACCGATGCTATGACCTATCATGGCGGTTGGTTGAATACCCCAAGACATCCAAAGGTGAGCTAGGGCGTATTCAATTACAAATAAAGCGGGTTGTACATCAGCCGTTTCTTGTAGGGGTTTGGTAACAGAACCCAAATTAGAGTATAGTACCTCTCGTAAATCGTAATTTAGATAAGATTTCAGCTTTTCACAACAACTATCAACAGATTCTCTAAATATCGGTTCAGTTTCATACAAATCTCGACCCATATTAATATATTGACTGCCTTGCCCTGAAAACAAGAAAGCTACAGATTTAGGACTTGATTGTTGATACTGAGTTAAGCTATCTGAAGATAATAAAGCATCCGCATTTTGACAAACAACCATGCGACGATAATCAAAAGTGCGGCGACCCATTTGCAGGGTATAAGCCACATCAGCTAAATTAAGTTCAAGATGCTGCTGTAGATAGTGCGTGAGGTTAAGGGTAGCTGTTTCTAAAGCAGTCTGGGTTTTAGCGGACAACATCAGTAAATAATAATTTCTCTGTTGCTGAGAGTGCAAATTTTGCACATTTGTTAAATCTGGAGCCTCTTCTAAAATAACATGAGCATTAGTACCACCCATACCAAACGAACTGACTCCCGCCCGTCTGGGGATACCATTTTTCGACCACTCCTTTAACTGAGTATTGACATAAAAAGGGCTATTCTGAAAATCAATTTTTGGGTTAGGACGGGTAAAATTAAGACTCGGTGGGATTTGCTGATGTTTAAGACACAGAACCGTTTTGATTAATCCGACTATTCCTGCGGCGGCATCTAAATGTCCGATATTTGTTTTAACCGATGCCAGCGCACAAAATCCCTTTTTATTAGTATACTTACCAAAAGCTTTATTCAGGGCTGCGATTTCGATGGGGTCACCTAATGCGGTTCCAGTACCATGTGTTTCGATATACTTAATCGTTTCTGGTGAAATACCAGCCTTATTTAAAGCCGATTCTATCACTGCTGCTTGACCTGTTACACTAGGAGCCGTCAAACCTACTTTTTCAGAACCATCGTTATTAATGGCAGAACCTTTAATCACTGCATAGATAGTATCTCTAGAAGCTAAAGCAACTGATAGACGTTTCAGAACAACCACCCCAACACCATTACCGAATACTGTTCCTTGGGCATCGGCATCAAAAGCGCGACAATAACCATCAGGGGACGCGATACCCTCTTCTTGATACAAATAGCCCGTTTTTCCGAAAGAACTAATAGTAATGCCACCTGCTAAGGCTGTATCACATTCTCGGTTTAGCAAACTTTGACAGGCAAGATGAACCGCGACTAATGAGGTTGAACATCCTGTTTGAATACCGCAACTTGGCCCTGTTAAGTTTAGTTTATAAGAAACCCGTGTTGGCATCAAACCCATCACATTACTAACCACAACCTGTACATTATCGATGTTTTCCCTAAGGTGTGGCTGAGAATGAAGGTTAATTAAATAGCTGTTTAAAGCAGCCCCCGCATAGACTCCTATTGTACCTGAATAGCGATCGGAGTCATAACCCGCATTTTCTAAAGCTTGCCAAGCACATTCGAGGAATACTCGGTGTTGAGGGTCAATAATTTCTGCTTCTCTGGGAGAATAGCCAAAAAAAGCCGCGTCAAAATGGTCTATATCCTCAAAACTAGAATAAGCTTTAACATAGTTCGGGTTGTCAGACTCATTATCCTCGATAAATTGAATACCAATCTCCCCTTTGCGAAGATTTTGCCAGAATTCCTCAATATTTCTCGCTCCTGGGAATTTTCCCGCCATACCGATAATCGCAATGGGTTCATTTTGGTCGCGTTCTACGGCTTCGAGTTTGGTACGTGCTTCTCGCAGTGCTGCTAAAATACGCTGTGATTGTTCTAAAGATAGTTCGTTCATGATTGTTGCTTCTTGCCCAATAATGCCTCTAGTTCTTCTAATTCTTGGGTTATGGATGCTGATACTTCGGTAGGTGCAAGCATCTTCAAGGGTGTGTCTGCTAATTGCAAACCTTTCTCAATAATATACTGAGATAGGGCTTTAATCGTAGGATATTCAAAGATGGCTGTGGCAGGAATGCTTAGACCTAAGTTAGATTCTAAACGATTTCTTAATTCAATTGACATTAGAGAGTCCATACCAATATCAAAAAATCCTTGCTCTTGTTGAGGAAGTTGTGTTGCTGGCAGTCCTAATACTTTACCAATTTCTGCTTGTAAATAAGCGATTAAAAATGCCTGACGCTCACTACCACGTTTTGCGATGATTTGTTGCAAAATATCAGATTGTTGTTTGGGCTGTATCTTATTTTCACTAAAATCAGCGAAAAAGGGATAATTACTCGGAAACAGTGACCAGTCGATCGGTATGACTCCCACCTGTGTTACGGCTTCTGTGATTAACTGTTCTAGGATTTTTAGTCCTTGTTCTGGTGCGATGTCCCCTATTCCTTTAAAACTAACCTCTTTTCTCGCTGCCGCTCCGATTTCTGACCACGCTCCCCAATTAATACTCATTCCAGATAATCCAATGGACTGCCTATAATGGGCTAAACTATCGAGAAAACTGTTAGCCGCGACATGGTTTCCTTGCCCTGGTGAACCGAGTAACGATGCAGCCGAAGAAAATAAGATAAAACTGTCTAATGGTGTAGAAAGAGTTAGGGTATGAAGATGCCATGCGCCTTGGACTTTGGGAGCCATCACTGTTTCAAAGCGTGACCAGTTCATTTGTTCTAAAACACCATCATCAAGTACACCAGCCGCATGAATCACCCCGCGTAGTGGTGGTAAGCTTTGTTCGATTTCTGCTAAAACTTCCCTGATTTGCTCAATTTGGGTGACATCCGCCTGTCTAATCAGTATTTTGGCTCCCTTTTGTTCTAGTTCTTGGATTTTTTCAAGGATGCTAGAATCAGTTTCACGACGACTGATTAAGACTAAATGACGAATTCCTTTTTCAATTAGCCAACGGGCTACCAGTAACCCTAAGTCTCCTAAACCCCCTGTAATCAGATAAGTTCCTCTGTACTGAAATTCGCTGTTTTGAGTAATAACGATTTTACCGATGTGTCTTGCTTGTTGCATCGTGCGAAAAGCCGCCATCGATTTAACAATAGGAAAACTTTGATAGGGTAATGGTTGAAGCGTTTTATCTTGAAACTGTTGCATCAGTTGAACAAGCATTGATTGAACTAATGGGGGGTTTTCTTGAGCAACCGTCATTAAATCGACTAAAAAGTAATTTACATTTCGCTTCAATTGATGTATCTGTTCACTTGTCCAAATTTCCCGTTTACCAATTTCGATAAAACTTCCTTTATCTTGTAAAACAGAGAGACTTTTGGCGATAAATTCCCCAGATAAGGAATTAAAAACAATATCAACACCCTCACCCTGTGTAATTTGTTGAATTTCGGAAGCAAAATCAAGAGTACGGGAATTCATGATGTGTTTAACTCCCATTCTCCTTAAAGTATCCCATTTACTCGGACTGGCTGTGGCAAAAACTTCCGCCCCTGCAAGTTTAGCTATTTGTACTGCTGCCATTCCAGTTCCTCCAGATGCAGCATGGATTAAAATCTTTTGACCATGTGATATCTTAACAATATGATGGAGAGCGTAATAAGCAGTGAGGAAATTAGCGGGAATCGTCGCAGCTTCAGTAAAAGTTAGAGATTTTGGCTTATTAACGACTAATGCAGCTTTAACCGTCACATATTGACTTAAACAAGATGGTGCCAGCGCAATCACAGAATCACCGTTTTTGATTCCTTTAACTTCTTCTCCGACTGCGACAATTTCCCCCGAACATTCTACCCCAAACCCATTACGTTCAAACGGAAGTAAACTTAAAGCATCCAAAACATCGATAAAATTAAGTCCAGATGCTCTGACTTTGATTTCTACTTCATTAATATCAGGTTGACGACGTGTCATGGGTTGTAGTTGTAAGTTTTCTAGCGTTCCTTTTTTTGAAATCGATAATTGAAACGATTGAGTTTGGGGAATGATTAATCTATCGTTTTTGTTGGGATAACGAGCGAGTCTTGCTACTTTACGGATAGAATCACGGTAAGCAATTTGATTTTCTTGACTCTGGGTAAATAGTTCTGTTAATAAAGTGTGTACTTGTTCCGTTAAACTGGCATCTGGAGCTAAATCAATCCGTTTACAATTAAGTTCAGGATGTTCTAAAGCGATTACTTTTCCTAAACCCCATAATGGTGATTGAGCGACAGAAATGTGTGTATCATTTCCTGTAGATATGGCTCCTTTGGTGACTAAGTATAGAGAATTGAGTTTTACTGAAGAATTGAGCAAAGACTGAATTAAATTTAACGTGCTAGTGCAACTGACTTGTGTTGTATTGTTCAGAGTTTCTAAATCTAAGTTTTGTGGTTCAGGTGTATCTAAACTCCATAAATTGATAATCGAAAGGGGAATATCGTTAAAATTCTCTAGAAGCTTTTCAAAATCATTAAAATGAGTTGGATTAATTTGATATTCGTGTTGATTAACAATTTGATACTGCTCACCGCTAAAAACGAGGATACATTGATTACCTGTCTTTTGTAAACTTTCAGCCAACTGTTGAGCAGTTCCTTGTTTATCGGCTAGAATTAACCAATTTTTTACTTTTTGGGCAATGATAACCGCTTGTTGTGTAAATTCACCATCAGGGGTTAGAGTAACTGCTTGCTCAAACCCATTATTATTTAATAGTTCTATCCAGCGTTTTGCTGAAATCAACGGATAAGAAGAACGGATATCTGTATCATTAAATTTCCACCAACCCTCTGTTAAACCAAAAATCAGGTCAAACCATCTTAAAGGTTGTGTACCTTCTAATAAAACCAGTATTCCTCTAGGTGATAGTAACTGATGGATATGAGTTAAAGTCTGTCGTAAATTTTGGGTTGCGTGTACAACATTGGCAGCTATAACAATATCGTATTCTTCTAAATCAAAACCTTGTATTTTAGGATCTCGTTCAATATCTAAAATCTGATATTTGACAAAAGGATAATCTTTAAATTTTTGTTGTGCTTGGCTAGTAAAAAGTGTAGAAACATCAGTAAAGTAATATTCAGTTAGTGTAGGATTTAGATTCGGTAAAAGATAAGATGTTGTGCCTCCTGTTCCTGCTCCAATTTCTAAGATACGAACTTTTTGTCCAGACGGGATGATTTTTTCTATAGCTAAAGTAACCGTCTTTTGCATCATTATATTCATCACCTTAGCACCTGGTGAGTCTTGATAGAGTTTTGTCACGGTTGTTAAATCTTCTTCAGGAAAAAGTAATTGTTTTGGCTCACAATTTCCTTGTAAGACTTCTGCTAAATGTGAGCCGCAACGCTCAAGCAAGGTTAATTCTGCTATTGCTAGTGGATAGACTTTAAGTAATTTATCTAAAGAAATTTGAGAATATTTAGGTTTTCTAATCACTCGCCATTGATGTTCGGTTCTATCTAAAATGCCTTCTTCTACTAGCATTTCTAAAAGACGATTAAATAATTTAAGATATTTGTGATTAATTTTGAGTTTTTGAGTAATTTCTGTAATATTCAAACAATCTTGCTCTTGAAATTGCTCTCCCATTTCTTCAAAAGATTTTAAAACATAATCAATACTTAATATTTCAAGTTGTGATAAAAGTTCTTGATAAGTTATTAAGTCTGGTTGTTCGAGCAATGATTGAAAGGTTGGAGACAGATTAGTTTGAATCGCTTCGGGTGTTAGTAAATAATTAGAAAAACTAAACTGATTTTCTAATTGTTCTTGAGTGCGCCATTGAATTTCGTAAAGCCAATCTTGTAATGCAGTTTCTGATTGGATTAGTTTTAATTGTAATCCTTCAATACTGATGATTATTTTTCCACCTAAGTCAAAGATTTTTAAATCTACTTTTGTTGTTAATGGTTGAAGTTCTGCATAACTCCAAACCTCCATTAAAGGAGTAGAAAAAGGGTAGACTGTAAAACTTTCTATTCCTATAGGTAAATAAGTTTTATGTAAATTATCTTCCTCAAAAGTTGCGCCAATAACCTGTAAACAAGCATCCAGTAATACTGGGTGAAACTGATAATCAGAAAGATTATATTTTAGTTGTTCGGGTAATTTAATATATCCTAATGCTTGTTCTGAATTTTGCCAAAGATCAGTAATAGCGCGAAAAGTTTCACCATAATTAATCCCTCGTTCTTTAAACTGTTCATAATAACGGTTAACATTAATTGATTTATCGCATTTTTTTTGTATTTCTTTTAAATCAATTTTTGGTGTTTCTACAGATTCATTTATAATTTGTCCATTTCCATGAAGTAACCAATTAGATGAGTTTTCATTAAAAGAAAAAATATCAAAATTATATTCAGGTGAAACAATCAATTGTATTAGTTTTTGTCCATCTAGAATTAAAAGTTGATGAATCACACAGTTTTTAATAACTAATGATTCATTTTTAGTTAAAATTTTGGCAGCCGCTATACCCATTTCTAAATAAGCTGCCATCGGAAAAACAATCTGATCAAAAACACGATGATCTTGTAAAAAAGCAAATGTATCTAAATCTAACTCATTTTCAAAATGAATTGATTCTAATTTAGCAAGATTTAATTTTTGTCCTAATAAGGGATGGACAAAATTAGCTTTATTTCCTGCTTGGGGTTTAGATGATTGTTTGAACCAATAAGGTTGACGTTCAAAAGGATAAGTGGGTAAAGCTATACGACGACGAGGATAGTTTTTATCAAATTCTAACCAATCGATCTTAACGCCTTTAACCGATAAAGTTGCTAGACTAAATAGTAAACTTTGCCAGTCACTTTGTCCAATTCGTAAACTGGGTAACCAAGAATAATCTGTCTCATTTTGTAAATCCAAAATTTGATGCGCCATTCCTATAAGTGTTGGTTTAGCACCAATTTCGAGAAAAATAGGACAATCTTTTAATCTATTGATTCCCTCACTAAATCTAACAGGTTGACGGATATGACGGCACCAATATTGAGGGGCAGCAATTTCTTCAGTAACAAAATTTCCCGTTAGATTAGAAACAATTTTTAATCGAGGTGTAGCATAATTAATCTGTCGCGCTACAGTTTCAAATTCATCTAACATCGGTTCTATTAATGGGGAATGAAAAGCATGAGAAACTAATAATTTTTTTGTCTTTATTCCCTGTTCTTGCAAAATCTGAATAATTTCAGAAATTGCTTGTTTCTCACCCGAAATCACTGTATTATTCTCACCATTGAAAGCCGCTATAGATACGTGTTTCTGATAGGGTTCAAGCAGAGAAATAAGCTGTTTTCCTGAAGCAGTAACCGCGACCATTTCACCAATTTGAGGTAAAGCTTGCATCAAACGAGCGCGAGTCGTAATTAATTTTAGTCCATCTTCTAAGCTGAAAACACCAGCAACACAAGCAGCAACATATTCTCCTACACTATGACCCATGACGTAATCTGGTTCAATCCCCCAAGAAGTCCAAAGCTGATAGAGTGCGTATTCAAGGGCAAATAAAGCAGGTTGGGTATATTGTGTTTCATCAAGGAAATTTCTAGAGGAAGTGGGATAAAGAACTTCTAGTAAAGGTGCCTCTAAATAAGGGCGTAAAATTTCAGCACAATGATTTAAGGTGTTTCTAAATAATGGTTGAGTTTGATATAGTTCCTCACCCATTCTTAAATATTGTGAACCTTGTCCAGTAAAGAGAAAAGCAATTTTAGGACATTCTTGATTTTCGATAAAACCTTGATAAAGTCCTGTAATTTCTTGTTTTTCTCGAAATGCGGCTAATTTTTCAATAACTTCAGTCGTCGAAGCAGCAACCAAACTCAAACAATGCTGAAAATGCGCTGCCGAAGGCACGCCGTGCGCACGCCCTGTATTGGCACTAAAACAGATATCCCCTAAATTGAGACTAGGATGAGCCACTAAATAACTTTGATAACGCTGTGCTAGTTCGTCTAATCCATTACCACTTTTTGATGAAATTGTCAAGAGGTGAACTGGACGATCTGAAAAAACATCATGTTTATCTACTTTTGGGGCGGCTTCTAAAATAATGTGAGCATTTGTACCACTAAAACCAAAAGAACTGACACCCGCTAACTGTTCATCTTTTGGCCAAAGAGTCGATGTTGTAGGGATGGTAATGGGTAAAGTATCCCAATTAATTAAAGGATTGGGTGTTTGGAAATGAAGATGAGGTGGAATCTCTTGATGCTGTAAAGATAAAACCACTTTTATTAAACCCGCTATCCCTGCTGCTGCTTCTAAATGTCCGAAGTTGGTTTTAACAGAACCCACGAGTAAAGGCTGTTCTATGGTGTGATTTTTGCCGAATACTGCCCCTATTGCCCCTATTTCGATGGGATCTCCTAAAGCGGTTCCCGTACCATGCGCTTCGATATAGCTAATTTGTTCGGGTAAGACTTTGGCATTTTCTAACGCTTGTTTAATCACTTTTTGCTGAGATGGGCCGTTAGGAACCGTTAAACCGCTACTACGTCCATCTTGATTGATCGCTGTCCCCCGAATTACTGCTAGGATATTATCTTGATCTGCGATCGCATCCGATAGTTTTTTTAGTACTATCATACCACACCCTTCAGCCCGTACAAAGCCATCAGCCGCAGCATCAAAGGTTTTACACTGTCCATCAGCCGCTAACATATGAGCTTGACAAAAATTAATACTAAATTCGGGTGAAAGAATGCGATTAACACCACCGACTAAAGCAAGATTACATTCATTATTAAGTAAACTTCTAACGGCTAAATGTACAGCCACAAGGGAGGAAGAACAAGCAGTATCAACGGCTAAACTGGGGCCAGTTAAACCTAAAGTAAACGATAAACGACCTGCTGCTACACTATGAGAATTCCCTGTAGCTAAATAAGCATCAATATCTTTAACATTTCGGGTGAGAAGTTGTTGGGAATAATCATTACTACTGATTCCAATAAAAACCCCTGTTTCGCTTCCATAAAGCTTTTGCGGAATAATTCCAGCATTTTCTAACGCTTCCCATGCGACTTCTAATAATAAACGCTGCTGAGGGTCAAGACTTTCAACTTCTCGTGGTGAAATACCAAAAAACTGAGGATCAAATTCTGCTAACTGCTCAATAAATCCACCATAACGAGTATACATTTTCCCTGGTTTATTCGGCTCAGGATCATAATACTCATCAATATTCCAGCGATTTGGTGGAACTTCTGTAATCGCATTTTTTCCCTCTTTTAAGAGTTGCCAGAAAGCGTCTGGATTTTCTGCATTAGGAAAGCGACAGCCCATCCCAATAATTGCAATAGGTTCTGTTTTAGCCGCCTCTAAATCCTTAAGTTTGGCTCGCATTTCCCGAAGCTCTAATAGGGCATTTTGCATTAAAGAGCGATAATCTGGTATTTGGCTCATCGTTGTTTTCCTTGCTCAATTTCTAAAAGTTCCTGTGCTAATAAATCAGCGATATCATCTTCAGACAAATCAGCTAAATCTTCGGTCTTTTCTTCTAATACTGGATTAATTTCTAAAATTTCTTGAGCGAGATATGAGAGTAAAGATTCTACAGTAGGATAGTCGAAAGCGACGGTTGAGGGTAAAGTAATTCCTAAACTATTCTGTAGACGGTTTTTAAACTCAACTGATGTTAAAGAATCCATCCCTAAATCAAAAAATCCTTTTTGCATATCGATTTCTAGAGAATTAAACCCTAAAACTTGAGCAATTTGTGAACGAACATGAGACGCTAGATAAGCTCGTTGTTCTTCTAATGGTATGGTGAGTAGTTTTTGCAGAAATTCTGATGATTCATCCGATATTACTGTTGCTTGAGTCGAAAAATCAGCGAAAAAGGGAGCATTACTCGGAAACTGTGACCAGTCTATCGGTATGACTCCCACTTGTGTCACCGCTTCTGTGATTAATTGTTCTAAGATTTTTAGTCCTTGTTCGGGTGATATTACTCCTATTCCTTTAAAACTAGCCTGTTTTCTTGCTGCTGCTCCGATTTCTGACCACACTCCCCAATTAATACTCATTCCAGATAATCCGATGGACTGTCTGTAATGGGCTAAACTATCGAGGAAACTGTTAGCCGCGACATGGTTTCCTTGCCCCGGTGAACCGAGTAACGCTGTAGCTGAAGAAAATAAAATGAAACAGTCTAAGGGTGTAGAAAGTGTTAAATGATGAAGATGCCACGCCCCAAGTACTTTCGGTGCCATCACTGTTTCAAAGCGTGACCAGTTCATCTGTTCTAGCATACCATCATTGAGTACACCTGCGGCATGAATGATTCCTCGTAATGGTGGTAAGTTTTGTTCGATTTCTGCTAAAACTGCCCTGAGTTGTTCGATTTGAGTAACATCCGCTTGTCTGACTAAAATCTGGGCATCAAATTGGGCTAATTCTTCTAATTGTTCATCCGTTGCCTTACTCCTACTTACTAATACGACATGACGTACCCCTTTTTCAATCAGCCAACGCGCCACGAGTAACCCTAAGTCGCCTAAACCTCCAGTAATCAGATAAGTTCCTCTGTACTGAAATTCGCTGTTTTGAGTGATGACGATTTTGCCGATGTGTCTCGCTTGCTGCATGGTACGAAAAGCGGTGACCACTTCCTTTAGAGGATAAGTCTGATAAGGTAACGGTTTTAAAATCCTCTCCTGAAACTGTTGTATAAGATGCTGAAGCATTGACTGAATTAACTGAGGGTCTTTTTGGCAAAGTTCCACCAAGTCAACAATAAAATAAGACGCATTTGGCTTAATTTGTTTAAATTGCTCTGTATTTAAACCACTTTTCCCAATTTCGATAAAATTTCCTGTTTCTTTTAGAACAGAAAGACTGTTTGTGATGTATT
The DNA here is from genome assembly GCF_017312365.1 of Chroococcus sp. FPU101. Classification (GTDB taxonomy): domain Bacteria; phylum Cyanobacteriota; class Cyanobacteriia; order Cyanobacteriales; family Microcystaceae; genus Chroococcus. Next base: position 82,234 of record NZ_BLJI01000001.1, on the reverse strand, counting down.
CCCCTGATAAAGAATTTAGAACAATATCTACACCCTCACCCTGTGTAATTTGTTGTATTTCGGAAGCAAAATCAAGAGTACGGGAATTCATGATGTGTTTAACTCCCATTCTCCTTAAAGTATCCCATTTACTCGGACTGGCTGTGGCAAAAACTTCCGCCCCTGCAAGTTTCGCTATTTGTACTGCTGCCATACCGACACCTCCAGATGCAGCATGAATCAGCACAGAATCCCCTTTTTTAATCCCTGCAAGATAATATAAAGTGTAATAAGCAGTCAGAAAAGCAACTGGAATCGTTGCTGCTTCTTCAAAATTGATAAATTTAGGTTTTGGGGCGACCAATGACGCATTAACTGTGACATAATGACTAAAGCTCGCTCCTGCGATCGCAATTACGCCCTGACCAATTTTAAAATCTGTAACACCTTCTCCGACTACGACAATTTCACCAGTACATTCGCACCCCAAAGGCCCCGCATCCCCTGGATATAAGTCTAAAACGTTAAGAATATCTCTAAAATTAAGTCCTGTCGCATGGATACGAATCTCAACTTCTCCCCTTTTGGGCAGACGACGAGTTATAGGAAGCAATTGTAAGTTATCAAGTGTTCCACGTTGAGAAATCGTTAATTGTTTTAGTTCATTTGTATTTATTTTTGGCGAATAACGAGCCAATCTTGCGACATATCGATTACCATGACGGAAAGCGATTTGATCTTCTATAGTATTCGCTTGAATTTCAGTTAATAATGTTTGTATTTGTTCGTTTATACTTGCTTTTGGATCTAAATCAATGCGTTGACAATTGATTTCTGAATATTCTAAAGCGATCGTTTTCCCGATACCCCATAATGGAGATTGTACAAGCCCTGAAATCTGATCACTTTTTTCTATAGCGACTGCATCCTTTGTGACTAACCAAAGATGACAAGGTGTAGATATAGATTGAACTAGATATAAAAGACTTTCACAGATTTTTTTTGAATTAGCCAATAATTCTACACTTAAATTTTCTGCCTTATGAGATTCTAAACCCCATAAATAGATAATTTTCAGATTTTGCTGATCTTGAAATAATGCTTTAAAGTCATTCAAGCTATTCATTTGATGAGGGAAAACCAGCCGACAAGTATCGCCCTTTTCTTCTAAAATTTTAGCTAATTGGGCGGATAATCCTTGGAAATCAGCAAAAATTACCCAATTATTCAAATCATCTTTTTGGCTTATTTCTTCATTTTGTGCCAGAATAATACTCTGTTGATCTAGCCATTCTTGCTCAAAAGAAATATCAGCCGTTTCTTTAAATCCATTTAATTTTAAAAGTTCTTGCCACTGATGAGAAGATATTAAAGGATAAGATGATCTAAGCTGAGTATCCGTAAATCGCCACCAGCCATCAGTTAAACCAAAAATCAGATCCAACCAACGTAGCGGGCGAGTTCCTTCTAAGAGAATTACTAAACCTTTTGGGGCTAATAATTGCTTGATGTGTGACAAGGTATTTTGTAGATCTTGTGTCGCGTGTAAGACATTAGTCGCTATAATCACATCATACTCTTGTCCGCTAAAACCCTGCGATTTTGGCTCTTGCTCAATATCTAAAATCTGGTATTTTACAAAAGAATAATCTTGATACTTCTGTTGTGCTTTAGTCGTAAAAATAGGTGAAATATCGGTAAAAGTATATTCGGTTTGTGTTGCGTCTAAACAAGGAAGGATATAAGATGTTGTTCCTCCAGTACCAGCACCAATTTCTAAAATTTTAACAATTTGTCCTAGAGGTTTATTTTCTAATGCTTTTAAAACTGCTTTTTGCATTAGTGTATTCATCAATTTAGCACCTAGTGAATTTTGATATAACTCAGTAGCGGTGCTTAAATCTCCTTGGGGAAAAAGTAATTCAACAGGGTCACATTTTCCTTGCAAAACTTCTGCTAAATGCGCTCCACATCGTTCTAATAAAGTCAGTTCAGTAGAACTTTGTATACTTTCTAAATGTATTTCATTTGGTAACTGGACTACTTCCCAATCATTTTCAATCTGTCGTAAAATCTTTTCTTCTGCTAAAATTTCTAAAAGACGGTTAAACAGTTTTTCATGACGCTGGCTAATTCCTAACTGTTGTGCTATTTGAATCGGATTAAAACGTGTTTTTGGTTGAAATTTATAATTAAGTTGTGTAAAAGCGTTCAGAATATAAACAAGGCTAAGTGATTCTAAATTAGATATAAGTTTTTGATAGTTTTTTAAATCAGATGGTACAATTAACTCATTTTTTAACCCTGCATAAATAGTTTTAGGTGTCAAGAGATAATCAGAAAATTTAGTCAGGTTTTCGAGTCGCCAATCAATTTGATATAGCCAATCCCAAGAATTTTGCAATGACTGAATTGGACTGAGTTGTAACCCTTCAAGTTTAGCAATAACTTGTCCGTCGGCTGTAGCAAGTTGGATATCAATTGTTAAAATCGGTTGACGTAAACGGATTTGAGCATAAGCATAAAATTGTGTTAAATTCTGGGAAGAACTATAACTTATAAAACGTTCTAATCCAACAGGTAAATAGGTATTCTGTGAATTTTCTTGAACAAGTGTTGCTCCAGCAATTTGTAAACAAGCGTCTAAAAGAATTGGATGAAACTGATAGTTAGATTTTGGTTCTAATAACTTTATTTCTCCAAGAGCTTGTCCTTTATCTATGAAAATATTCTGAATCACTTGGAAACTTAGACCGTAGTTAATTCCTTTTTCTCGATACTGTTGATAATGAGTTTCTGCATCAATAAATTGAGGTGTTTTTTTAGATAAATCAAGATGCTCAGAAACAGAAATGTGATCACTAATTATTTTTCCACTTGCATTTAAAACCCAGTTTAATTCCTTTAGACTATAAACTTCAAATCGATAATTATTTTCATTCTCTGGAATTAATTTTAATTGTACAGTTTTAGTTTGTTCCGATGATAATTCTAAAGCTTGTTGAATAGAAATAGATTCTAAATAAAATTGCTGATCACCAAAAACACTTTTACTCGCCGCTAATGCCATTTCCACAAAACCAGCCGCAGGAAAAATCACTCGATCAAATACGCAATGATCTTTTAGAAAACTAGGAAAATCTTGACTAATCTCGTTTTCAAAATAGAGAGCATTTGAATTAACTAGATTAATTTTCCTTCCGAGTAAAGGATGCTCTAAACTGGGCGTTAATAAAGTTCTTGGTTGTGTGGGTTCAAGCCAATATTTTTGTTTTTGAAACGGATAAATCGGTAAAGGAAGACGATGACGACTATAATCTTGATCGAACCCTGTCCAGTTTATATTAACGCCATTGACATACAAACTCGCTAAACTAGATAATAAAGTTTGCCAGTCTGATTGAGTTGGGCGCAAACTCGGTAACCACAGATAGGAGTTTTGATTTTCATCTAAAATTGTTCTTGCTATGCCCAATAAAATAGGTTTAGAACCAATTTCAAGAAAAATATCACATCTTTCTTTTGCTACTGTATTGATGCTTTGTGCAAATTTTACAGGATGACAAACATGATCACACCAGTATTGAGGCGTTGCAATTTCATTAGTTGCTATGGTACCAGAAATATTAGAAACGATCGGTAATTGTGGCAATGAATAACTAATACTTTGCGTAACTTCAGAAAAATCTTTCAGTATGGGCTGCATCAAAGGAGAATGAAAAGCATGAGAGACATTTAGCTGCGTTGTCTTAATTCCCTCTTGTTCTAAATCTAAAATAACTTGTTCTATTACTTGATTTTGTCCTGAAATCACAATATTTTGTGGACTATTGATCGCTGCAATCACAATTTGTGGCTGATAAGATTGAATAACCTCTTGTACTTTCTCAAAGGAAGCCATCACAGCAACCATCGCACCATCTTGCGGTAATTCTTGCATCAAACGACCCCGATGAGCAATCAGTTTTAGCCCATCTTCTAAACTAAATACACCCGCAATGCAAGCCGCTACATATTCTCCTACACTATGTCCAATGACAACCGATGGTGTAACACCCCAAGACATCCATAATTGGGCTAGAGAATATTCTAAGGCAAATAAAGCAGGTTGGGTGTAAGCGGTTTGATCCAGTAGAGACGCATTAGAGTTCTTCCGTACTGGATAAAGAATTTCCAGTAAAGGTGTATCCAAATAAAGATCTAAAATTTCTGCACATTGATCCATCCCAGCGCGGAAAGTCGGTTGAGTTTCGTATAATTGTCGCCCCATTTCCACATACTGTGAACCTTGCCCCGTAAACAGAAAAGCAATTAAAGGCTGTTTTTGTCTGGGTAAAGTTCTTTTTAAAATCTCTGAATTTTCGAGTTTTTCGCGCAGTTGACTGATATTTTGAGCAATTACAGCTAAAGTATGTTCAAAATGAGATCGCCCTGTATTTGCCGTAAAACAGAGATCAGCCAGTTGTACATCAAGAGTCAAAAAATTTTGATAGCGTTGAACCAGTTCTTGTAAAGCTATTTCACTTTTAGCAGAAAGGGTCAATAAATGTAACGGACGTTCATCGCTCTTAACCTGAAATTGATCATCTTTCGGTGGGGCTTCGGCTAAAATAACATGAACGTTTGTACCACTCATGCCAAACGAACTGACTCCAGCAATGCGTTTACCGTCTTCTGCTAACCAGGGGGTTAACTGAGTCGGAACAACGATCGGTAATTTTTGCCAAGGAATATAAGGATTTGGTTGATTAAAATGAAGATGGGCAGGAATTTGCTGATGCTGAAGCGAGAGTACGACTTTCATCAGACTAGCTACCCCTGCTGCTGCTTCTAAATGACCAAAATTAGTTTTAACGGAACCTATCTTTAGAGGGTTGTTTTTGTTTCTGCCTTCACTTAATACTTTTCCTAACGCTAAAACTTCAATGGGATCGCCTAATGGGGTTCCAGTTCCGTGAGTTTCTAGATATTGAACTTGTAAAGGATTAATCTTAGCATTCGATAAAGCCATACGAATAACGGCTTCTTGTGCGGAACCATTCGGGGCAGTTAAACCGTTACTTTGACCATCATGATTGACGGCTGAACCTAATATAATTGATAAAATGTTGTCTCGATTCGCGATCGCATCAGATAATCGTTTTAAGACAACAATACCGCATCCTTCCCCGCGTCCATATCCATCCGCTTCGGCATCAAAGGTTTTACAGCGTCCATCAACCGAGAGGGCTTTCAATTTACAAAACCCAATCATCGGTTCAGGAGATAGCATTAAATTGACTCCCCCTGCTAACGCTAAATGACACTCTTTTGAACGCAAACTCTGGCAGGCTAAATGAACGGCTAACAGGGAAGAGGAACACGTTGTATCTAACTGGATCACAGGCCCTTGAAATCCTAGTACATAAGCAATACGCCCCACTGCTATACTACGAGTATTCCCTAAACTGCTATAAGCATCAATTAAAGTCGGATCACCAGAACTAATACTCCGTTTAGCATAATCATCAAAACCGATCCCAATAAATACCCCCGTCTGACTTCCTTTTAATTGTTCGGGTGACTGCCCTGCGTGTTCTAATGCTGAGTAACTAACCTCTAAAAGTAAACGTTGTTGAGGATCAAGACTAATGGCTTCTCGTGGAGATATCCCAAAAAATTGAGGATCGAACTGATCGACTTGCTCAATAAAGCCCGCATAACGAGTATACATTTTTCCTTTGGCTTCTGGATCACGATCGTAATAAGCTTCGACATTCCAACGTTGCTCAGGAATTTCTGCGATCGCATCTCTCCCATTGACTAAGAGTTGCCAGTAAGCGTCTGGATCATTTGCACCACCAGGGAAACGGCAGTCCATCCCAATAATAGCAATGGGTTCGTTTTTTTGTTGTTCAACTGCTTCTAGCTGTAAACGGGCTTGTTTGAGGGCTAGTAAGAGGCGTTGTGATGAGGATAGTTGATTGTGAGCGTTATCTGTCATATGATTTATTGGGTGGGCAGCCAGTTTTCTAATTCGGCAATTTCTTGAGCAATTAAGTCCTGAAGTTGTTCTTCTGAAAAGTCTTGAATTTCTGAAATGATTGTTTTTTCATTGCTTGGGGGCTGTTGGGTTTCTGTAGATTGTGCTAAATATTGAGCTAGGGTTTCAATAGTAGGAAAGTTCCAAGCGATCGTTACTTCTAGTTCTTGAGGTAAAGCTAACCATTCTTGTAAATCTTGAGCTAATTCTACGGCAATCACTGAATCTATGCCATAATCTGCAAATGATTGTTTTGGATCGATCGTTTGCGTCGGTATTTTTAATTTTTGACTCAGCCAATCGATCAACCATTTCTCAATTTTTGTAACTGGTATCTTGACATTTCTCGATTTTGTACTAATTGTTGCTTGAGTTTTAGATTTGGTTTTTTGCGTTGTTTTTCTCAAGAGTGCGTCTAATTCTTGGTCTTCTCCTGCTAATGTTTGTTCTAGATCACCGATACTTGTTTCATATTGGATAATTTCTTGGCTGGTTTGTTCAGCATTTCTATAAATCAAACGATTTTTGGCTAAAGCTTGAGATAGCTTTTGTTCGTATTGATGCTGTGTCCATGCGATCGCTGTTTGTGCTGATTCTGATGACTGGGTTTTCAATACAGCTAATAAAATAGCAAAAGTCGCTAAATCTCCAATCAAAATCATCGCCCAACGTTTAGCGGTGAGGGGTTCGGAAAATGGCGAATGAGAACTATTATAATACTTTTGTATTTCTTGAGCCGCCGTAACGAGGTTTTGATAAACATCTGGCGTTTTTAAAGTAACACTCAGAAAATGTTTTAAATCATCACTTTGGTTGCTCACTCGTGAACCCAAAAACATCTTTAAGGTTTCTGTTGGCCCTTCAAAAATCCTTAAAACCCTTGCATCACGTAAGATTTGAGGAGCGATATTCGTTTCAATATATCCCCTACCCCCCAAACATTGTACTAAATCATCGGCTGCTTGCCAGTAAAATTCAGGTGCAGCTATTTTACAAGCTGTATAAGCTTCGACTGGAACAAATTGATTATGATCGAGTAATTGCGCGATTTGTTTAACTAAAACTTCAACTGCGGTAATTGCTGCCGTTAACTCATTTAATCGTACTAAAATCCAAGGATTATCTAATAAACGACCTGTGGCAATAATACGACGTTCACTATAACGTAGCATTAACTGAGCGCATCGTTTCATTCCGCCAACACAAGCCGCAGCAATGCCTAAACGTCCATACATCATGGCATCTTGGGCGACTTTCATCCCCATACCTGCTTCACCTAATCGCTGCTTATCCTGAACTGGGACATTATTAAGATATATGGTATTCTGTACCATGCCCCGCATCCCCATTGTTAAGGCTTCGGGGCCTTGACGCAATCCTGAAGACCCTTTACGCACCACAAAACTACTAATTCCTTCAGGTTCTTGCACAAAAACATTAATAACTCCCGCCCATGCTGCGGAACCACTCCAGATTTTTGTTCCTTGTAATAACCAACCGTCCTGAGTATGGGGAATAGCTTGTGATGCGATCGCTTGTGGGTTGGAACCTGCACCTGTTTCAGTCAGGGCAAAAGCGGCTAATTCTCTTCCTGTCGCCAAAATAGGTAGGAGTTCTTCTTTTAGAGATTGACTTCCAAAATTCAGTATCGGACGAATCCCTAAAATATTGTTTAATCCAACAAATAAAGATAAGGTGATATCGATCCCGCCTAACTGTTCTAAAATGCTCAAGGTATCCGTATGATTTAATTCTAGTCCGCCATAGTGGGCAGGAATTTGCAGACCGAGTAATCCTTGATTGCCAAAATCTAGCACGATCGCAGGAGAAATACAACGACGCTCATCCATAAGACGAGAGTTAATCTGTTCATTTGCATAGGTGCGTAGCCATTGTATTAAATCATTAGTACGATTTTGAGAAAGAGAGGTTGTCACAGAACGAGCAATCAGGTTTAAACTATTTTCTAGAAATTGATTTTTACAAACATGGCGTTGAATTTTGCCACTAGAAGTTTTAGAAAGACTCCCCTGTTTTAGTAATACAATAGTATTGATTTGTAAGCCGTGTTTTTGAGAAATTGCGGAACGAATGGCGGTAAAAACTGCTTCTTGATTCAGTTGACTGATTGATTCTCGTCTGATTTCAGCCGCGATCGCTAATTGTTCTTCACCTGTTTCTAAGATACTAAATGCTGCACAACAACCTTGACGAATGGCTACATGACTTTGCTCTACGGTTTGTTCAAGATCTTGGGGATAATAATTTTGACCCCGAATAATCATTAAATCTTTAATGCGCCCTGTGACAAATAATTCCCCTTCTTGTAAAAAACCTAAATCCCCTGTTCGTAAAAATGATGTTTTTTCTAAATTAGCGTGAAATGTTTCTTGTGTCTTTTCGGGCTGATTCCAGTAGCCTTGAGCAACACTTAATCCTGATACCCAAATTTCACCAATTTTGCCATTTTTTAGAGGTTTTAGGGAGTTTGGCTCGACGATTATCACTGTTTGCTCAGGGTGAGTTTGCCCACAACTGACGATATTTTGAGATTTTGAGTGATTGGGGGTAATAATAACCTGATTTTGTTGTACAGCTTGGCTATCTACTGTTTTAATAATTGGCGATTGATTTTTCGGCCCTCCAGAGACAAATAAAGTCGCTTCTGCTAAACCGTAGCAAGGATAAAAAGCTTCACGACGAAACCCACAAGGGGCAAATGCTTCAGCAAATTTTTCTAGAGTTTGAGATGAAATAGGTTCTGCACCGATAAAAGCGAGATCCCAAGAACGGAGATTGAGTGTAGCTTTCTGTTGAAGAGTAATTTTTTCTAAACAAAGATTATAGGCAAAATTTGGCCCACCGCTTGTGGTTGCTTGATAGCGCGAAATCGCTTCTAACCAGCGAATCGGTTTTCGCAAAAAACTAACAGGTGACATTAATATAACAGGAAATCCACCATAAAAAGGCTGAAGGATTCCCCCAATTAATCCCATATCATGATAAGGAGGTAGCCAACTTACAACTTTGCTCTGGTTATGATGCTCGAATGCTTGATAGATGAGGCTTGAGTTATGTAAAAGATTACCATGAGTGAGCATAACTCCTTTGGGTGTTCCTGTAGAGCCAGATGTATATTGGATAAATGCTAATGTATTCCGATCAATCTTTGGTTGATGCCAATTAACAGCCGTTTCATCTTCTAGGCAATCGGTAATCAGATAAGATAGCTGCGTAAATTCTGGTCTATCATTATACAGTGTCGTTGTTGTTAAAATTACACTTGCTTGACTATCTGTGACGATCGCTTGCAAACGAGATAAATTTTGTTGATATTGGGGTGGATATGCAGGAATAGCAACGACACCCGCATATAAACAGCCAAAAAAAGCAGTAATTAACTCTAATCCAGGCGAATAAAGTAATATTGCTCGTTTATGAGTTAAATTTTGTGCTTGTAAATGAGCCGCTATTTTTCGTGCTTCAAAATCGAGTGCTTGATAAGTCTGGCTAATTTCTTCGGTTTCACCATTGACTAAAAAATAATAAGCGATTTGTGCAGGCTGTTCGTTTGCCCTGTACTGTAATAGATCGACTAATGTTGTTGGTGGTTTAGGAAAAAGATCAAAAAGATGAGCCACTGTAAATAAGTTTGAAGCAAGCAAGATTAATATCGATTGAAAAAAACTTGTTAGGGTTTGGTCACCAAACCGCCGACCAAACCGACTTCGAAAGTCGGTTCGCAAGCAGCGGTGCATTCCGCACCCCTACAAAAAATTTTACCAAAAGCTTGAGTTTCCTTTTAAGATGTGGGTCTGTTAAATTTTAACCCCTACCTTCAATTAGACAGTCGGACGACCTTCAGCAAAACCCGATAAAATATAGTGTTGTGTTGGGTCGAGTCCCGCTTGCACAAACGGGATTAGATCTTGATTGGCGTTAAGATAGGTGTTAGGGTCAAAGGTAATTTGTCGTCCCTCACCGCGTCCATTAAACAGATAATGATTAGAAGCTGTTTCGATCTTAGCGGCATAATCGGGAATGGAGGCAAAAGCGTTAATTAAATCACCGTTGGAAGCTAGATAGCGATCGGATGGGAATAAATTTGGGTCACGGTTTTCTAACGCACCATTAGTAATAAAATGAGCCGTGGCAGCTTGAGTATCGGTTCCAAAAACACCGAGTAAATCATCATATGAAGCTAAATAGCGAGAAGGAATAAAAGCCGTTGTTGAGCGTCCTTCAGCATATCCATTAGTAATATAATGTTGAGTCGCGACAGCACCATTCAAACCAAAAGCAACAATTAAGTCGTCCCCTGTGACATAACTAGAGGCAATATAACGAAATTCATCAAAAAGATCTTTACTGCGCCCTTCGGCTTGACCGTTAGTCAGATAATGATTGGTTAATGCTTCTAAATTGTATCCAATATTTGTAATTAAATCTACATAGGATGCACCATATTGAGCGGGATCAAGCTCAACTGGGGGAGGGGGAGGTACAACATCGCTCACACCATTAATCGTCAGGGCGACAGTTGCTGTATCAGTGCCACCTCTGCCATCACTAATCGTATAACTGAAACTATCCCCTGTGCTTTGCCCATCAACAAGATAGTTAAACTGTCCATTAGGATTGTAGCTATAACTACCATCTGCATTTAAAGTAACGAGCGCTCCAGAATCGATTACGAGGGTTCCGATGCTGGTATTGCCATTGAGTGCAGTAACAGTAATCGGATCGTTATTTGGATCGCTATCATTTGCGATCACATTTCCAGTTAAAACCTGATTTTCTAGAATAGTACCACTATCGTCATTAGCGACTGGCGGAGCATTTTCGGCGATCGGTTCTGGATCATCTCTAAAAACTACACTATCCTGACTAGCACTAGGATTAATCGTATAACCTTCACCTGGTAATAAAGTATAAGTGACCGTTAAGGGATCTTCGGCTTCGTCATCTTGAAAGATGGGTGAACTAATAGTTGCTGTTTGTGAAGTGATTGTAAATTCAACACCCGTGTTATCAATGTCTGGCATGGGAAACTCCCCGCCTGTAACTGTGATATCAAAGACACTTATTTGATTTAAGCTTTCCCTAACGTCTGTCGTCAAACGGACAGTGACTCCGCCTGATGGAGGGGGTTCACTCAGATTAAAAGTCAAGACTAGAACGGTTGATTCGGATTCAACGAGTACAGATGGATTTGCTGAAAAACTGACAACTGGAGCCATATAGGTTTATTCCTTAGTAAAAATCAACAATATTTCGGTTTAACTTGATTCTTGTTCGTCACTGAATATTTCGTCACTGAAGATTACGAAAACTGACATTAGCTTTTGAGAAAAAACTTGAATATAAAGCAGCAAGAAAAATTAAGATTTCAATGACAACCAATTTTATTATAGTCGATTTGTGTATTCTTTTTTACGGCTGCCAAAAAAAGCGGTGATCAATTTAATCACCGCCTAATCTAAGACCGTTTTACCAAAGAATCACTTAGCTAAAAACAAAGTTATCAGCACTGAGTTGATTCGTATTGATGCCGAGGAGTTTAGCGATTTCTTGCTCACCAGAAACAATTAAAGTATTATTTCCCTGTTGAGTGAAGCTTAAGTCATCAAAGCTAAGACCTAAACCCCCAATGCCAAGAACATCAACACCATTTTCAAAATCAGTAATGGTATTCGCCGACTCTGGATATTCAGCAGAGGCTAACCAGAACTGCTCTTCGCCAGTTCCACCTGAAATCGTACTATTGCTGCCAAGGAGATAGAAGATATCATTTCCACTACCACCAAAAGCGCGATCGTTACTACCGACAAACAGAGTATCATTTCCCGATTGTGCGTAGAGACGATTGTTTCCTAAACCATTGGAGGTATCGATTAAGTCATCTCCCGCGCCCGCAAATACGAGATCATTGCTACCGTTGAAGCCTTCTGGCGTAACTCCTGCATCGAATTGATCATCTTCTATGGTTCCGTTGAACACTCCTTCGTCGCCATCGTCGATAGTGATGGTTACTGCACTTGCTTCTGGATCAACCCCATAGATTTCTCCATCGAGCAAGCTGTAGGTGAAGGTTTCAACGCCTTCATTTGGCCCGTCATCGAATACATCTAAAGTAATGGTTGCCGTATTTTCGGTCATCACCGCAATAAAACCACTCGCGTCCGCATTCGGTTCAGGTTGAGCCGCAAATCCTTCATAAATGGGTAGGAATTCCCCATCTTCAAAGACAACAAACTCACCTAGAGAGGCGAACACATCGCTGGCGACATTAACTTCTAAACCGCCTTCTGGAATGACTCCATCGACAATATTTAAAGTTAGGGTTAAAGAATCACCCTCCATAAGCTCGGTTGGCTCGATGCTGATGCCAACGATCGGATCATCTAGATTCGGTACACCATCGCTAATCACCACAGAAGCAGAATCAGCCTCAGAATTAACATCGTAGCCGTCTCTCGTGCGTAGATCTAAAGTGAAGGTTTCATCGAGTTCAGCGACCGTATCATCAAAAGCGGTAAGTTTGATAAAGGCTTCTGGTGCGGTGATCTTCCAAAGAACGGTCACTTCGCCAGTCGGTGACTCTAGATAGTCGTAGTATTCAATACCACTGAAGTACTGCGGATCTTCAAAATCGATATTGAAGTCGAACTGCGGACTGAATAAATCGCTGGTGCCGATGATCAGACCATCTGCTGGGATCTCGCCGTCTACACTAAAACTAAAGGTGACGGGTGTACCTTCGGCTTCTGTAATTAGACCGGGTGTAGCTGTCACGCTAACTATCGGATTACCAATAGGCTCGAGAGTGATATCTAAGTTATAAGCACCAGTATTGCGACCAGAATTAGGATCAATTCGACCACTGCTATTTTCGCCTGTTAGCGGATCATAAACGCGGTTTTGCCATTGAGCAACACCAACATAGTAGGTTCCCGACTCAGTTGCAGTGAATTCTAGATAAGGATCACGGTTCGCTACAAATAGTTCATCTGGAGCATAACCATCCGCATTGAAGGCTAACTGTTCACCTGCTGCGTTAAACAACCGTAATTCTGAGTCGAGTCGTTGAGTAGCACTATAACCATCTAACTCATAAGCGATCGAATCGATATCAATTTTTACCGTTTCACCTGCATTAAGTGTTAACGAATAGAAATCGATATCTTCTGAAGCATCAATGAGTACCGAGTTACCGTTTTCATCATCAAATTCGTATTGAGCGATCTCACCTTCAAAGGTCACACTGGTATTTACAGATGTTAAACCTGTGGCGATCGCTGTGGCAATCGTATCGTTAGTTTCTTCAGTGGAAGTCGGTGCGGTCTCAGGACTATCATAGATGGTGAAAATTGCCTCACTACCAGCAGAATCGACTTGATATCCAGTTCCTGCTTCTAATGTAAAAGTCACTGTCTCAGAAGGCTCTGCTTGGCCGTCATCAGCAATATTGGCAGTGACAGTCGCATTCTGTTCTGTAATTTTGAGTGTAAAACTGTCAGCAGTTGTTCCGACAATTTCGCCACCTGTTATATCTAATGTTTCAGCATCAAATTCGCTCCATCCATCCGTACTTACTGTTACTGTTACACCCTCAGATGGCGGTGCTGCACTGAGTCTGAAGTTAAGATTAGCAACGGTTCCTTCTGACTCGATTAAAGTTTCGGTATCGGTTGTCAGGCTAACTTGAATTTGGGAGTCTGGTGTATCTTTGATCGTCAACAAAGCACTGCTCATCGCTGGATTGACAGTGTAGCCTGCTCCTGGTCTTACTTCTACATTAAACTGCTCGATTCCTTCAGCGATTTCGACGCTGTTGAACACAGGTAGTGTAATGGTTGCTGTCTGAGCAAACATCTGGAAGTAGAAGCCACTAACCGCACCATCGGAGATGGGTAAACCACCTGTAAACTCGGCTTCAAACACGGTGAATTCGTTGAGGAAATCGAAGGCATTACCGCTTACATACACCTGTACGCCTTCGGGTGGTGGGGGTTCACTCAAGCTCAGAGTAATGGTAAACTCAGTTTCTTCTGATTCGATTAGTTCATTCGGACTAATCGCGATACTAGCTTCGGGTGTTGTTGTAGGAGTAGGAATCTGTTCTACAGTGTCGTAGAAGGTGACGGTAGAACTACTAGCTGGAGAAACTGTATAGCCTGCGCTTTCAACGACTGAGAAGGTAAAGGTTTCTGGCCCGTCGCTTTCGGCTTCTTCTCGATTGCTAGGATTAAATGTGATAGTAGCGAAAGGTTGTTCTAGGAGGAACTTAAAGCCTGTTGCTTGACCGTTTTCATCGTAAACGGCAGTTAGAAATTGTCCACCGCGACTAAATGGTTTACCGTTGAGGTTACCGCCATAGGCTACGCTGTAATCTCCTTCTTCAATCCCGCCAAAGTAGTCAGTGAAAACCAGATCGCTGCTGACGTAGACTTCAACTCCACCTTCAGGAATTTCACCATTAGCGACTAAAACTAAATTGAGAGCCGAGCCTGCATCTTCGGGAACAGTTTCGGCAATTCCAGGTGCAATGATATCAAACCCAAGATTATCAAAGTCTGTTCCGTAAGTTCCTGTAACTGTAAATAAGGAAATAGCTGGCCCTGCACCTGTACTGGGTGGAATGTCGGTGGGTTCAGCAATGAACGCATCTGGATCATTGAGGGCAATATTAAGGGTATACTGTCCTGTCCCGTATTCATCAATCGCTTGCTCAGAGTATCCTGAACCACTTGCGGGAGTCTGCGGATCATATCCATTATTGTTGTAAAGACTGACCCCAATGTAATAGACTCCATCAGCAGGAGCCGTAAATTCAATATAAGATTGGAATCCAGCATCAAAGATCTCATCTGGAGCCGCACCATCATCATTGGAGGCTAACTGGGCCCCAACAGAGTCAAAAACCCGCAGCCAAGTGTCTACTTTTCGTCCTTCTCCAAATTGATTGGAGTCTGTATCAATTTTGATAGTATCGCCTGCTGTGAGATTAACTTTGTATAAATCTACATCTTCGCTGGCATCAACGTAGAGAAAACCGCCCTCAACCTCATAACGATTCGTATTGTCGTAGTCTAGTGTACTGGTGAAAGAAACATTTGGATAAGATTCACTAAGTCGAGTATCAACGGCTAGAGCCAGAGTATCGTTAGGTTCAGCGATCGTTGTTGGTGGTGCAACTTGATCAAGTACATCAATGATCGTAAAGCTACCGCTATTAGCAGTCGGGCTAATTTGATAGCCATCTCCATCAACGAGCGTAAAGGTCGCTGTCTCTAGTCCTTCAGCTACTCCATCATTAGCAACAGGTAAATCAACAATTGCGGTTTGTGCAGTAATCGTGAGATCAAAACCATCGGTACGAACGGCGGATATCGTTCCACCTTCAACAACAACCTCTGCTAAATCAAATTCACTTAGATTCGGCACACTCACTGAGACAGTAATTCCGCCTTCTGGAGGGGCAGTACTCAGAGTAAAAGTATGAACAGAAACGGTTCCATTTTCTTCTACTAGAAGGCTAGGAGTAGTACTTAAACTAACCTGAATTTCAGAAGTTGGTGTATCAGAAAGCGTCAGAGTTATCGGAGTGCTTTCTGGTGAGATTGTATATCCAGGGGCTTCTTGCAAACTGAGGGTGACTTTTTCAATTCCTTCAGTGTCGCCATCTGGGAAGATGGGAATTGTAATGCTGGCTTCTGATTCCAAAATTTTGAAGAAGAAACCTGTTGAACGGAAGTTCGGGGCGGGGAACACTCCTCCTTCGACTTCTCCAGCAAAGATGTTGAAGTCGCCTAAGAATTGCTCTAGGGCAGCTACCGAAACTAGCACGCCTTCAGAAGGAATTTCACCATCTACCGTAAAGTTAACAGTGAGTAAGGTTTCTTCTGATTCGACTAAATTCGTTGTCGAAACGCTGAAGTTGACTTCGGGTACAACAGTTGGTCTGGGAACGTTAGTTAGGGTATCGTAGAAGGTAACGCTAGAGGTGTCCCCATCTGGCGCGATTTGATATTCGGCTCCTGCTACTGCTTCTAGGGTAAATGTTGTGTTGACGATGCCAGTTGCTTCTTCGTCGTTGAGTAGTCGTAGGCTGACGATCGCATTGGGTTGGTCAATTCTGAATTTAAAGCCAGTTGCCTCGCCTGTTTCGGGGTCGTAAATCGCTTCAAGAATTTGCCCCCCTGGACTAAAAGGAGGTCTAGCAAGTCCTGTAAAATAATCTGTTAGATCAAGATCGCTATTGACATCGACGACTAAACCACCTTCTGGGATTTCTCCTTCGGTGTTGAAGACGAAGGTGAGTAGGCTGGCTCCTTCTTCTAGCGAGCGCACTAGATCTGAGGCTAGAATATTATCGCCAGAATCAAAGCTACCTGAAATTGTGTTAAAGGAAACTGTTGTCATAGTTGTTGTTAACTCTTCAATAGTTATTGTGGTCGTTTGAGCATTCGGATTAACGGTATAACCTTCACCTGGAAGTAGGGTGAAAGATAGGTTTTCTGTCCCTTCTGTCACATCCTCATCCAACACCTTGATCGTAATCGTGGCTGTCTGTTCGGTGATGTTGAAATAAAAACCACTGGCATCTTCATTGGGTTCAGGAAACTCTCCCCCTGTAAATTCAAGAGCAGAGATATCAAATTCACCTAGTGCATCGACGGTTTCGCTATCAAGATAGACGGTTACGCCTTCTGGGGGCGGTGCTTGATCTAAGCTAAAGGTTAGGGTTAATGCCGTCCCGTCAGCTTCTCTAAGCAAGGTTGGTGATGCACTCAGGCTAACAACTGGTGTCGTCTGGCTATAGGGGTAACGTTAAACTCATAAGTATAAGTTGAAGGTTCTCCTGTTTGCTGAAACCAGAATGTATAGTCTCCACTGGCTAAAGGCCCTGTAAAGCCAATGGTTCCAGCCCCTCTGCCAATATTATCTAATACATTTGTACCGACTTGATTGGCATTGATATGACTCCAACCTAAAAGTCTAGAAACATCGATTTCTGAGGGCAGACCAAATTCAGTAAAGGTAGTCCCCTCTTGCACCGCAGCAAAGGCAATATCATCGGTCGAATTATAGGACGCAAGTATAATTGACTCCAGTTGAAACCCTGCTGGTATGTTGACGGTGACATATTCAATATCACCTGCTGATGAGGTAGCCCGTAGAGAATTTACTCCTGCTGCTAACTGAAGAAATAAAGGATTTTCTGGATCATCAGAAATATCTCCGTTAACATTTTCATTGTAGTTAGCGAAAACACCAGAATAATGATCTTTGATAAATGGCAAAAAGGTTAATTCACTGCTCACTTGACCTATTTGATAGTCAAGTTGCCATCTTCCTCCTTGCTCAGAACTACCAACTTTTTGAGTTGATGCAGTAATACTGGCTTTTGTCAATTGGTGCAGTCGTTCTAGAAAACGAATTCCTGTAAGAGTTGCGGCTACTTCACAACCATAAATCAGTAAAGAAGCTCCACCAATGCTGTTTGACCAATTTTTCAACTGCTCTGCATACTCTTCTATGTTGTCTATATTAAGTTCAGTACAACCGAGTTTCAAACTACCCGATGAGCCATGAGCGATTAAATGAACGTTCTTAACGGATGTTGATTGACTCAGAATTTGAGTTATTTGTTGAATTCCATCCTCAGAAGCAGTGATCAGTCTAGCTTCTACATCAGCTTGAATTCCAGACATCAGCATCATGAAATCTTTAACTGATTGATCAATGAAGACTAGCGTCTGTTTTTTTGCTTCAAAATCACTGCTGACTAGCTTATGATCACTTGATAAGCGTTCAACAATCATGCTACGTCCGCTACAAAGATTGGAAATTGGCATTGTCTGGGAAGTCATTGGCAGAGTTACCTTATGCTTGATTAGTCATGTTGTACTGCATATATATTCAACAGTTTTGTGAGCAATTGAATATACATGATATTAATCATCTTTCACGCTAAACTCTTTTGCTGAAGCATACTTGAATTTAGGTGAAAACTCTTCCACTGTCTGAAATTTGGCTATAGCCGATCGCAAGCAAGAGAAGTTTTATCGATAACTTATGTCAATTAGATTTAATTAAGAAAAACATACCACTTTAAGGGCTTTTTTGCCAAGCGTTTTTTATCAAATTTTTGTAAAGTTTTAGGAAAGACCATTTTGTCAAGCTTTTGAGCTTCAAGCACTAGAAAATGAGATAGCACTTAAAGACTATGCTATCTTCCGCCTCTTGAATCAATTGGTCAAAAAAGATACAAATTGTTCAGGTCAAGTCTTCTAACTTATTGATATTAATTATTAATTGTGCTAAAAACGACTATCAAAACGTCTGTCCTACGATTTGTGCAAAATTTGCATATTTACTTAAGCTTTTTTAAGCTCGATGCTAGGGGTGGCGGCGTTGCCATTTTAAAAATAGTCCAGCCCCGAACAGGCTTAATAATCCTGGAATCATCGCAGGCTCTGAAACAGAAGGGGTCGGATCGACAGCGTTTCGCCAAACGGCAAAAATTGGGTTACTAATATTACGATCACTGACCAAGTTAATCAGTTCCACATAAATAATATCTTCAACGGGAGAGTAAAACAAATTAGAACGATAACCCAGTGTTTGTCCTCGATGTCCATACCATAAGCGTCTTGGTGATTCTAAACGACCAATCCCTAAACCATAAGCCGCATAATTTTCTGAAGCACCACCATTGACAAAAGTCAACATTTGATCTAGAGACTCAGGTTCGAGCAACTCATCATTAATCAGTAAGGCTTCCATGAAACGGGCTAAATCTTGAGTATTAGACACCATCGCGCCCGCAGCCCAAGCCCAAGACATATTAGCGGGCGTAGTATCATTCAGACTACCATTATTATCAAAATCCCAGTAACCATTAACAAAACCACCAGTGATCGTTTCTTCATTAGCAAAGAAAGTATCATCTAAATCGAGTGGCTCAAGAATGCGAGAGCGAATCTCACTCGCAATACTAGAATTAGTAACAGATTCAGCAATCATACCTAGTAAAATATAATTAGTACTAGAATACGCCCAAGATTCGCCAGGCTCAAAAAGAGGATCTTGTCCATCAATAAAAAAGACAAGTTCTTCAGGTTGCCAATCATTAAAGAAGACACCAATATTAGTTTGTGCTTGTATAAATAAAGGATCTAGATAATCAGAGAGTCCGCTAGTATGGTTCAATAGCTGTCGAATCGTAATACTTTCATGATTAGGAATAGCAGACACCACTGAAGGTGGAAGCCACTGATCTAAAGTATCATCAAGAGACAACCGCCCCTCTTCTACTAATTGCAAAATAGTCGTTGCTACAAAGGTCTTGGTAATACTGCCAATTTGAAAGCGATCCTCTAAAACTACTTCCGTTCCCGTTTGTAGATTAGAAGCACCACTAGCACCAAACCAAGTCCCTCTAGGGCTAACAATAGCGACAGCAGCCCCAGGAATATCATCCAAAGCTTGATCGAGAGCGTTTTGAAGTTGAGCATCTAAATCGTCGCTAACCGTATTTGTTACTTCATAGCTGTTAACAGAAGTTCCTGTAAAAGAAGCTTGAGCATCTTCTGAAATACTCACAGTAACAGCGATCGCTAAAACCAGTGATGCTACTGTTTGACTCAGCAATCCTAAATATTTCATTAATTTATTTCTCAATTCTTTAACAAAAGATTAGATAAAAATGCTAGAAAAAGATTTTGTGAGAGCATTTAAAGGCAACTTTACCCAACATTTAAAATTAGCTTACTACAGAAAGACCATTCAAACCTAATGAAATTATTAAATTTTAAATCATCAAAATCATGAACATTCTAGAAAGTCTCAAAATGGCATCAGCTACCTTAATTGCTCATAAACTGCGAAGTAGCCTAACAATAACTGGGATCACCATTGGGAGTGCTTCAGTAATATTAATGATAGGGATCGGACAAGGTGCCAAACAACTCACAACCGAACAGTTTAAATCCTTAGGGCCAAATGTTCTATTTGTCTCTCCTGGAATCGAAAACGAACGACAAACGACCTTAAATCCACCTAAAACACTTGTTTTAGCCGATGCCGAAGCGATCGCAGAACAAGTCCCGACAGTGGCAGCAGTCGCCCCACAAATCAATCTAAGAGAACTCATCACCTATAGAGGGCGCAACACCAAACAATTAGTTTTAGGAGTAACACCAGAATTTCTAGAAGTGAGAAACTACCAAATCGCTCAAGGACGATTTATTAAAGACATCGATCTCAAACGCAATACATCAGTTGTCGTACTCGGTTCTGATTTAGCTAAACAACTTTTTGCCGAGCAAACCCCTTTAGGCAAAGAAATCCAAATCAGAAATCTTCGCTTAGAAGTAATTGGGATCATGGAACCAAAAGGAACATTTTTAGGCACCAATCAGGATGAAACAGCTTATTTACCCATTACCACCCTTAAGCTTAAACTCAGGGGACAAAACTCGCCCTATGGAACCTCTCTAACCTATATCTCAGTTTCAGCAAAAAATCAAAATAGTATTCGGGCTGCCAAATTCCAGATCGAAAACCTGCTCCGTCTACGACATAAAATTACAGGTGAAGATGATTTTACCGTACAAACCCAACAAGCCATTCTGCAAACCGTTAATCTCGTCACCACTGGACTAATTGTCATGTTAGCCCTAATTGCTGGTATTTCCTTACTCGTCGGTGGCATCGGAGTCATGAATATCATGTTAGTTTCCGTCACCGAACGAACCCCAGAAATCGGACTACGCAAAGCAATTGGTGCAACCGAAAAAGATATACTCATTCAGTTTTTGATTGAATCGATTATTTTGTCAACTGCGGGCGGATTATTAGGAGCATTCATCGGTATTAGTGGAGGTTTTTTAATCACTAGCCTATCTACTTTGTCCGTCATCCTGTCTCCTTGGATAATTGCTCTAGCAGTTGGTACATCGGGCGGGATTGGGTTGTTTTTTGGTGTAGTTCCAGCCAAACAAGCCGCCAAACTAGAACCGATCGTTGCTTTAAAAAAAACGTAAAGACGCGACGGGGCTTATGAACTGCGCTTTTCAAGTGACGCAGACAGCCCCAGATCTATCACGTTTCTACATTTCATGATCCTTTAAGAGGATCTCAACATCTCGCAAAGTACGGAACGCATAACCTCCCAAACCGACTAACATCGTACAGAGTGCCGTAAAAGAATATAACAGAGCGATCCCCGCCCCTGAACCCGTACCGAAAATTGGGGCAAAAATAGCCGCTAAACCTCCACCAGAACGCATCGTAGGTTCAAAAAAGCGATCAACTAACGGCCCCGCAATTAAAGCAGAAAACGCCGTAATTACTAAACCAATCATCTGATCAGCCGCTAAAACTCTTCCTTGCAACGCGGGAGGTACTTTAGAGTACCAAATCGCATTACTAGAGCTATAAAACAAGGGAATCGGTAAAGAAGCCGCGAAATGTGCGCCAATCCAAACTAGAGGCGTTTGACCTAAACCTAATATGATTTTAAAGAAACCCGTTCCAATAAAACCGAGTAGCATTCCATGAATACGACGTTTAAAACCACCCCAAAAACTGAGTAAAACTGCTCCTAAGATTCCCCCAAGTCCTGCGGCAGTCGTTACAGTTCCTAAAACCTGAGCATCACCACCAGAACGCGCTAGAATCATGGGTGTGTATAAAGCCTTACCGATATCACTGGGCAAGGCAAAAAGCGAAAAAGCAATCACCATTGCTACCAAACTGGGTTTAGTAGAGATATAGCGAAAACCAAAGGTTAACTTTTGCCAGATGTTTTCTTCAGGTGACGAATGATCTGGAGGTTGGGGGATCACAACACCAAGGAGAGTCCCAATAGCCGCAGTAAAAGTGAGCAGATCGATTAGGAGAATTCCTCTTAAACCAATGATAGTATAAAGACTTCCCGCCAAAGCAGGGGCAATAATCGCACTTCCATAGCCAACTGAAGCCACCATACTTTCAGCACGAGTATAATTTTTTTTTGAGACTAGCATACTAATTGAAGTTGAATAAGCCAGCATTTGAATCTGACCAAAACAACCGTAAATCGCAACTGCCACGTAAAGATGCCAAATTTGTAACTGTTCTGAGAAATAGAGTAGGGCGATCGCACCAGTACAAAATAGGGCAATCCAATCACCCAACAGCATCAAATTTCTACGATTAAAACGATCAACAATAATTCCAGCAACTGGAGTCACAAAAATGCGCGGTAGTTGGGAAAAAAAAGTGACCAAAGTTAGATCGGTCGCTGATCCCGTTTTTTGCCACACCCAAATCGTCAGAGCAAAAACCGTCATAAAACTACCAATGGTAGATACCATCTGCCCTAGCCAAATGATTACAAAAGTTCGCATCGACTAAAACTCCACAGAAATCGTTCCCACGACTGAAAAAGGCGCACCAGGGATTACCCTTAAATCGTTACGTGAGCCTTCAAAATATCGATTATTAAAAAGATTCTTGAAGTTAACAGCTAAGTTTAATGCTCCGCGTCGATAATAAATCGCTGCATCCGCACGAACATAACTCGGTAAGACAAATGAATTTTCTAAATCTCCTTCTTGATCCCCTTCAAAAAATACGCCCATACCAAAACCTAAGCCTTGTAGAACCCCTTGTTGAAGAATATAAGTTGTCCACAAACCCGCCGCGTGTTCTGGTACGTTAGGTAGTACATTATCGATGAAATCAGTCCGTTCATCATCGGTAATAACGGCATCTGTATAAGCGTAAGAACCAATAATGTTCCATCCTGGTAAGATTTCCCCGACGATATCTAATTCGATGCCTCGGCTTTTTTGCTCACCAATTTGGATTTGAAAACCAACATTACCGGGATCTTGTTCGATATAGTTAGTACGAGTAAGATCATAAAAAGCCAAAGTGGTAATGAGCCGATCGGGGATTAGTTCGGCTTTGATCCCTACTTCGTACTGAGTACCTTGTTCTGGTTCAAAAAATTGGCCCTCAAAATTTTGTCCTGTTACTGGCTCAAAAGATTGACCAAAGCTTGCATAAAGGGATATTCTCTCAATTGGTTTATAAATTAAGCCAATTCGAGGACTAAAGATATTGTCTTGTCTGTAGATATTATTTTCTTCTCGTAGTTGATCGATAAAATCTTGCTCGGCAATATCAAAACGTCCCCCGACAACTAAGATGAATTTTTCAAAAAATGTGATCTGATCTTGTAAATAAAATCCCCAAGAATTAATCGTGCTATAGGTATCTTGGAAAGCTCGTCTATTTCTCACACTTTCAGGTTTGTAAACGGGATTAAATATATCAATCCGATCGATATCACTAAAAATAATTTTGTCTTCATTTTCTTCATAGGCATATTCTATTCCAAACAATAGCTTATGAGTCATCCAGCTTGTTGCTTGAATATTACCGACAATGCTCGTATTCAGTGTATAGTTGGTTTGTTGAGATGGGTTATCGGCTAAGATACGTGTGAGAGTGCGATTATCGGCGGCTAGAGAAACGGGTAAAACGAAAACATTTCCTGTTTCTTCTGGGGTAGTGCCAAAAGCGATCAAAAATTGATTATTAATTGACCATTGTTCGCTAATTTGATAGTCAAGACGATAGCCAAATCGATATAAAGAACTTTCACTCTCTGTTAATGATGGTTCCCCTAAGTTCGCTCCTATCTCTAATTTGCCATTAGGATTTCTGACGGCTGTTCCAAGTGAGGGCAATTCAGGGCCAGAGCCATGTGTTTTAGCGTCAATAAACTCACCATCAAAAGTAATTGAACCTTTATCGCCTATTTTTAAAGTAATAGCAGGTGCGACAATGAATCGACGATCGATCCGTTCAAAATCTTGAAAGGTATCTGAAGTCTCATAGGAAGAAACTAAACGATACAAAGCTGTGCGATCGCTAGTTAATGGCCCACCCAAATCAATAACGGGACGATAAAAATTGAATTGACCTGCTGAAAATTCTAGATTATACAGGGGATCAGCAAGAGGTGGTTTGGTGACAATATTAACGGTTCCTCCTAAATTTCCTTGACCAAATAGAATAGAAGCAGGGCCTTTGAGAACTTCGATTCTTTCTATGTTAGTGGTAATCCCTCCAAAAAATCTTTGAGTGTCATCTCTGATACCATTTCTTAATATATTTAAACTTTCAAAACCGCGAATGACAGGAGTTAGAGACAATGAGCTAGTCGAGACACGTCCACTCGTCACACCACTGACATTTCTAAGACTCTCACTAACTGTAGTATTATTTTGATCTTCAATCACTTGTTGGGGAACAACATCAATATCTTGGGGTGTATCTAAAATCGATGTACCATCTCTAGATACGGAAGTCTCTTGAGGAGGTGCATAACTGTTTTCTGGGGGCGTTTCTTGAGTTGCGACGATCACGATCTCGTCTTCTTCCGTAACGATTTCTTCTGATTCAGTTAAACTAATCAGCAATCCCTGTGAACTGGTATTGACTTCTGCGACAGGTTCTGCATCAATCCCGACAATCGTGATCAAAACATTAGAAGACTGTTGTATAACTTGGATCGAAGCGATCCCCGGCAATGGATTAATTTCTTGGAAGTCTCTCGCACCGTTGGGTAGCCTTAATTGAGCATTTTTTAGCTCGACTAATAGCGTATTTCCAGTACGATTTTGAGTAAAGGAAGGCGAAGTGCCATCACTTTGTACAATGAGATCTAAGCCGTTTTCTGTTGTCTCTAAACGGATTTCAGTGATTTGGGTAATTTGGATGACTTGCGCCCAAACAGGTTGCGCTACACAGACGGAAATTGCGCCAGTCAGCCATAAACTAGGGAAAAATAACTCTAGTTTCATTCGTTTCATAGTTGGTTTAATATCTTAGCTGGAGCGGTAGGATAGGACGAGCATCTACAACTTTATTTTTAGCATTATCGTCGAACGTCAACTCTAATAAGGGTGATGCTCCTCGTTCAATAGTGATAATACCATTATCTTCTAGCAAAGAGACAGCATTAGTTAGAGCTAAATGAGTATTAATTTTGATTTTGACACCTGTCAATCTCTTGATTCCTAATGGATGAGTAATAAATTGCCGATGATTTTCGTTTTTTGTGTCTAACCAGTTTGTCAATGCAAGGTCATGAGGAATTGTAAAACACATGGGTTCTTGTATTGCTACTAAATTATGGTGCGAAAAATTAATCTTTGTCTCCCCATCACCCAATGTCAAAAGTCTGTGTTGCTCCATAGACCTTTCTGAATCAAAACGATTAGATTTAGGACGTAAACCAATCCCAAAGGGAGAAGCACCCGTTTGTCGCCACTGCGATCGCTCTAATAAGTTGATCCTCGTTTGTGATAAATATTGTCTAAAAGCGATTTCATCTTCAACAGAGATAATCTCAAGGTAAGCATTTTCAAAGAAATATAGTATTGAAACTGTGCCTTGTGTCTTGTGTCGTACTATTTGATTAACGTTGTTTAAACCTAATCCTTGAAGCGCAAAAATGTTTGGTAAACTGCCTCCTGCATAGATTTGAAGATGATCGACTTCTAGTAAAGCATGATTTTTGTTCACCATTAGTAATTGAGTTGTCATAGATATTTTTCCATTTTTGTTGATAGTGTTTCCTCAGCAAAGCAAAAAGCGAATGTATGAGTTTTTTAAATAAAATTGTTCATCAATTCAAATAAAGGCTTAGCTCAAACAAGTTCAAGATTAGATAAATGATACAAATTTTCAATAAGCTTACTAATTATAGACAGTAATAGAATATACCTGTCAACCATCTTTGGAGAAGCTTTACAATAAAACAATTATTGTATCGGTGGTATGACAGCTTGTCTTTTGATTTTACAAATAGCTCAAACTATCCTTAACTCATGTTTTTAACGATTTAGTTGACAAAATACCGTTTAGCTGTTATTAGGTGAGTTACGAAGTGATATCCCTTAAATGGTGTAGAGAAATCAGTCTAAGTTCCTTGATCTTAATTTTCGTGGCTTTTCCTGTTTTAGGGCAGAGCATCGGGGTCGTCAAACCAATGGACACGACTGATACTAAAACCCGACTTGCTCAATCTTTAACCATTATTACAGGGGTACAACTGCAAGAAACCCCAGATGGTGTCGAAATTATTTTAGAAACTGCAAGCGGTGAAATCCTTCAAGGTGTAACTTCAGTAGAAGGAAATAGCCTAATTGTCGATCTGCCCAATGCTCAGTTACAGTTACTAGAAGGCAATGAATTTACTCAAGAAAACCCCATCGAGGGCATAGCGTCGGTTAACATCGTAACGGTGGATGAAAATAACGTCAGGATAACCGTAACGGGTGATGAAGTCCCTCCAGAAGGGGAAATTATTTCCACTGAGCAAGGACTGACTCTGAGTATAATTTCACCCATACCAGAAATTGTGATTATTTCTACTGCCGAAAAACGTCCCGAAAATGTGCAAAATATTCCGATTAGCATCACAATACTGACTAGAGAACAGATTGAGGATGCTGATGTTAGATCGTTACGAGACGCAGCCGCACTGACTCCGAACTTTTTTACCAGTTTAGGCGATCGCTCTTTTAATTTCCAAACGATTCGCGGTTTAGGCAACAGTAACTATTTAGTCAGAGATGCTATTAGTGTCTACATTGATGATGTTCCCTATGAAAACATCCATCAGTTTTTACCTGGAGAATTGTTTGATTTAGAACGGATCGAGATTTTGCGAGGGCCTCAAGGCACCCTTTACGGACGCAGTAGCCAAGCAGGGGTCATCAACATTATCAGTCGCCCACCGAGCGATACATTAGAATTTAACATTGGTGGTGGCTATGGTAATTACAATCAACGTCAGGTACAGCTATCGGTGAGCGATACACCTATTCAAGACAAATTCGGCTATCGTCTATCATTTGCCTATAATGCGCGGGATGGCTTCACCGAAAACACCCTCCTCGATGAAGATGCCAACGAACAATCATCCTTGTATGGACGTGCTAACTTTCTCTGGAAACCTTCAAAAGAATGGAGTGTTGCTTTTAATAGCAATGTTGCCAGCAACCAAGACGGCGATAATACATTTGTTCCGATTGACCAATCTAATCCGTTTGAAAGCCAGAGTAACATCCCAGGCTATTTAGATGTTGCGGTTAATACTCAATCTCTTAGAATCGGTTATGAAGGAGAGTCCGTCAATGTCACTTCAATTACGGCTCGCAACGACACCAATTTAAACTATCAACAAGATACCGATTATACAGCAGATGATCTACTCCGTAGTGATTCTCGCATACCGTCTACCATTTGGAGTCAAGAGATACGAGTTCAGTCCCCCAATAGTGCTGAACGTTTTCGCTGGCTACTCGGAGGGTACTATCAATCACGCTCAATTGAACTAGGTTTATCAACCGAATACAGGCCGCTAGTAGCATCTCTAGGTTTTCCAGTCGGAACAGATCGCACCGACGCTCGATTTGACCAAGAAACCTACGCAATTTTTGGACAAGTTGATGTGGAACCCATAGACAGATTAGTTTTAACAGCAGGTCTAAGATACGAGAAGTTCCGCGATGAATTAGCGCGTACCCGTTCCTTTGAAGATTCAGAATTAGGAGAAATGCCAACGGGTGATCCTTTGAGAAATTCGGTAGATGGTGATGTTGTCTTACCCCGTTTTGCTATACAGTATCGCGTTATCCCTAATGTGAATCTCTACGGCACCATAGCGCAAGGGTATAAACCAGGTACACAAAACTTTGCTTCAGATGATTTATCGACATTGGTGGTACGTCCCGAAAACTTGTGGAGTTATGAGTTAGGGGTGAAAACCTCGTGGTTAAACGATCGCATCACGGCTAATCTAGCGGTATTTTGGAGCAATGTAGACGATTATCAGATTCTTTTGACCGATGAAACAGGTTTTGCCACCCTTATCGCTAATGGAAACGTGGAGACTAGCGGGGTTGAATTAGAAGTCAACGCCAAAATTATTCAAGGGCTAGATGTGTTTGCAGGCTTTGGCTATACGAATGCCAGATTTACACAGTATACAAATCCATTTACAGGAGAAAATTTTAATGGCAACAAGCTAACTTATGCCCCCGATTTTACCTTTAATTTTGGAGTACAGTATCGTCATCCGATCGGTATCTTTGCCAGGGTAGATCTTCAAGGAATTGGAACTTATTACTTTGATGATGCCAATCGCCTTAAACAAGATCCCTTTACATTAGTTAATACTCGGATTGGTTATGAATGGCAGCAAGGTGGTTTCTATCTTTATGCTAACAATTTATTTCAAACTGAGTATATAACGACTGCTTTTTCGGGATTTTTTGCTGATTTGGCTTCCTATGGCGATCGCCGTACCTTTGGCTTTCAAGTGCGATTAGACTTTTAAAATTCTTTAGACAAAACAATTTATTAATTATGCCATCACTTAAATTTCCAGTTCAATCCTTGATAGCATTAACGTTTCTGGTGCCGTCTTTAGTACAAGCATCTCCCACCCAACCCGTAACGATTCAGTTTCGCGCTCAAGTGGGTAACCAGATGTTTTCCTGTAACTCTAATTACCGTCTTGGACAACCTGCTACCGAGCAAACCCTATCAGACTTTCGCTTTTACGTGTCCGATGTGGCACTCATTGATAGCAATGGTAAAACAGTTCCCGTAACCCTCGAACAAGATGGAAAATGGCAGTATCAAACCGTTGCTTTATTAGATTTCGAGAATAAAACGGGAGCTTGTACGAATGGTACAGTAGAGATGCGCGATCGCATTGTTGGTACCGTTCCTCAAGGTAAATACACCATGCTCAAGTTTACACTAGGTATTCCGTTAGCTTTAAACCATGAAGATTCTACCCTAGCTCCTTCTCCCTTAAATTTAACGGGATTATGGTGGAGTTGGCTTTTTGGTTATAAATTTGCCAGAATTGATTTACAAAATCCAACCTTGGCTCAGTCAGAGCTTAAAGAAACTAAGCCTAATCTAGAAGAAGAATCAATTGGTTTTCCCATACACTTAGGTAGTACAGGATGTCTTGAAGATCCAACCAGCGAGAAACCAACAAGCTGTAGTTATTCCAATCGCACAACGGTTGTATTGACAGGTTTTGATCCGATGAAGCATCTTGTAGTAGCTGATTTAGAAAAATTAGTTGTGACTTCCGATTTAAACCAAAACCAACCCAAAACCGCCCCAGGTTGTATGTCAGAACCTAATGACAAAGATTGTATGGGTATCATGAAAAATCTAGGATTACCTTTTCTGAATCAGCCCGCAACACCTCAAACCTTCTTTCGGATCGAGCAGCAAAATGAGACGGACTAAACGGATAGCACAACAGAGCGTGATCGTGCTGGTTCTTCTCATCTGCTTACTCGGACGGGGTTTGGCGGCATCTATTGACTCGTCGTCTTATAACTGGAATCTTCCTACTGGATTGCCTAAACCTATAGTACCTGCTGATAACCCAATGACTCAAGAGAAAGTCGAATTGGGACGGCATCTGTTTTATGAAAAACAGCTTTCAATTACGGGGAATTATTCCTGTGCTTCGTGTCATCTACAAAAACGCGCCTTTACTGACGATCGACCCGTCGGTATTGGGGCAACAGGTGAAGCGCATCCCCGTAATTCTATGAGTTTAACAAACATTGCTTACAACTCGTCGTTAACTTGGGCTAATCCTCTGATGACCAAACTGGAAACTCAGGCACTTGTCCCGATGTTTGGCGAACATCCTGTAGAATTGGGAATGGTAGGGCGAGAGAAACAAATTATCAACTTTTTGCGTCAAGATGCAACTTATCAAAAGCTTTTTGCTGAGGCGTTTGGGGCGGGTGAAAAGGCGATTAATCTAAATAATTTGATCAAAGCCCTCGTCTCTTTTGAGCGTAGTCTGATTTCGTTTAATTCCCCTTACGATCGTTATCGATTTGGTGGCGAGCGCAATGCCATTTCAGCATCTGCTAAACGAGGCGAAAAACTCTTTCACAGCGAACGTTTAGAATGTTTTCATTGTCATGGCGGTTTTAATTTTTCCGATTCTGTCAAACATGAGCGATTAGCTTTTACTGAGATGGCTTTTCACAATACAGGACTTTATAATATTGATGGCAAAGGAGCTTACCCATCTGATAATACTGGAGTTCACGAAATCACTTATCAACCGACTGATATGGGTCGTTTTAAAGCCCCCACCCTCCGTAACATCGCTCTAACGGCTCCCTATATGCACGATGGCAGTATCGCTACACTTGATGAAGTCATAGAGCATTATCGAGTCGGTGGGCGAACCCTACATCGTGGAGAAAATGCGGGTATAGGTCGCAAAAATCCTTTTAAAAGCAAGTTTATTTCGGGATTTGAAATCACTGAAAGCGAGAAGCGTGAGTTACTGGCGTTTTTACACAGTTTGACCGATGAAACATTTATCAACAACCCAGTTTTTAGCGATCCTCATCAACAATAATCCTAGTTCTATTGGCTAGAGCCGCCGTAATAATGATAATATTTCCTTTCAAGGTCATGTGTCTGTTGGTATCTACGCTATAGTTTGATCTTGCTACCCTATTTGTACAAAGATTTGGTATGAGTCATCGGAAACTCAAAGAAATAATGTGAAAAAGTTTAACTTAAAAATACTTGAGATTTAGTCTCAATTACTGTTAACGTGTTATAAGTCGTGTTCGCTCTCTCCATCGCGTTCAAATATCAAGGCTATTTATAAGTTCATGAAAACGATCGATGAATTTTTATCTTATCTTTATCGTCTCAATGTCAAACTCTGGCTCAAAGATGAGCAATTATGTTGTAGTGCGCCAGAAGATGTTTTAACTCCAGAGTTAAGTCAACAACTCAGAGAACGCAAAACAGAAATCATCGACTTTCTCAAACAAACCCAATTTGCTTATCTTCAATCTTTCCAACCAATACAGCCTATTTCACGTTTAGAACCTATACTCCTTTCCTTTGCTCAAACGAGACTTTGGTTTTTAGAGCAATTACAAGCAGGTAGTGCTATCTATAATATTCCGACTGCTTACCGAGTACAAGGCTCACTGAATGAGATTTTATTAAAACAGTGTTTTAACGAAATCATCCGCCGTCACGAAATCTTACGCACTAATTTTACTTTAGTCGATGGTCAGCCAATTCAGTTGATTTCTGAGGCTTTTCTTTTAGAATTGCCAATCATTGATTTAGAAAATTTAAGTGGCATTGAGCAAGAAAACGAAATACAGCGACTAGCTACACAAGAAGCCCAAAAACCCTTTAATTTAGTGAAAGATCTTTTACTAAGGGTGACTCTTATAAAACTGAAGGAAACAGAATATGTAGTGTTACTAACCATGCACCATATCATATCTGATGGTTGGTCAATGGAAATTTTAATCAAAGAATTAGCTATTTTATATGAAGCATTTTTGACAAAACAACCCTCACCACTTCCTGAGTTACCGATTCAATATGCTGATTTTGCGGTTTGGCAACGTCAATGGCTAACGGGTGAAAGATTAGAATTACAACTAGATTACTGGAAAAAAAAATTAGGCGGAACGCTAAGTGTTCTTCAACTGCCAACCGACTATCCTCGTACTAGAATACAGAGTTTTCGAGGAGACAATCAAACTTTTTCGCTTTCTGATGATTTAACTAAAAAGCTGAAAAACTTGAGCCAGCAAGAAAATATTACTCTTTTTACAACTCTATTAGCCGCTTTTAAAGTTTTACTCTACCGTTATACGGGTCAACAAGATATTATTGTTGGTTCTCCTATTGCCAATCGAAATCGCCCTGAAACAGAAGGGCTAATTGGTTTTTTTGTCAATACCCTAATTTTGCGAAGTCATCTATCAGGGAATCTTACTTTTAGAAACGTATTGGAGCAGGTACGAGAGACAATTTTAGAAGCATCCTCACATCAAGACGTACCTTTTGAAAAGCTAGTCGAAGAATTACAACCCGAACGGGATTTGAGTTATAGTCCTTTGTTTCAGGTTAAATTTAGGTTAGAGAATTCCTTACCAGATGCGATCGGATTTCCAGGATTAACGCTTAGTCCTCTTCAACAAACTTACTCAACTGCTAAATTAGATTTAAGTGTTGATCTATATAACACTCCTTCTGGACTGGTAGGCGCATTTGAGTACAACAAAGATTTATTTGCACCAGAGACGATCGCTCGTATGGTCGAGCATTTCTGTACACTCTTAGAAAGTATCGTACACAACCCTGATGCTTATCTTTGGGAGTTATCCTTACTCACGCCGCTAGAACGAGAGCAAATCTTATTTCAGTGGAATCAAACCCAAACCCCTTATACTCAGGATGTCTGCTTTCATCAGCTATTTGAAAGACAGGTAGAAAAAAACCCTTTAAATATCGCTCTTGTTTTTGAAAATCAACAACTCACCTATCAAGAATTAAACCGTCGGAGTAATCAACTCGCTCACTATCTGCAAAAATTAGGGGTTAAACCTGAAATTAAAGTGGGAATCTATCTAGAAAGATCCCTAGAAATGATTGTAGCTTTGTTGGGGGTCATGAAAGCAGGTGGAGCATATGTCCCACTCGATCCAGTTTATAAAAGCGATCGTATTGCTTTTATGTTAAGCGATGCTCGAGTTCCCATTGTCTTAACCTCACAAAAACTCTTGACAGAATTACCCATTAATGAGTATGACTTGATTTGTTTAGATAGCGACTGGGACAAAATAGCATCGGAAAGTGAAGAAAACCCCATCCACGAAGTAACAACCCAAAACTTAGCTTATTTGATTTATACTTCTGGGTCTACAGGGACACCCAAAGGCGTTTTAATTTCCCATGAAGGTTTAGTCAATTTAACCGAAGATAAAATTAGGGTCTGTGATGTCCACTCTGATAGCTGTGTACTGCAATTTTTCTCATTTAGTTTTGATGCTTCCATTCCAGAAATTATCATGGCCCTTGGTTGCGGTGCTAGATTATGTTTAGCAAAATTAGAATCTCTGTTACCTGGCCCTGAATTACTCAAACTCCTACGAGAACAAGCTGTAACTCATATTACAATCACACCTTCAGCTTTAGCAATTTTACCTGTAGAAGAATCAAACCTTAAAATGATTTTAGTGGGTGGGGAAGCACCTTCACCCGAACTGATTAATAATTGGTCAAAAGACAGAATTTTTATTAATGCGTATGGCCCGACTGAAGTCACCGTAAATGCGAGTATGGTTCAATGTGGCAATGGTCATCCTATTTTACCGACCATTCGACCCAGTGCAAATAAACAGCTTTATATTCTGGATCATTATTTACAACCTGTTCCCGTGGGGGTTCTCGGTGAACTTTATATCGCAGGAGTTGGACTAGCTAGAGGATATCATAACCAAAGCGAAAAAACAGCCCTCACCTTTGTGCCGAATCCTTTTAGTGGCGGACTGATGTATAAAACAGGTGATTTAGCTTATTATTTACCTGATGGACGGATTAAACTGTGTGGGCGAATCGATAATCAAGTTAAAATTAGGGGTTTTCGCATTGAACTGGGTGAAATTGAAGCATTATTGAATCAACATCCTCAAGTCCAAACCAGTATTGTTACAGTTCGTGAAGATTCTCGCTTAATGGCGTATTTTGTGCTAGAAGCCGATGCGGTCATTGGTGCTAATGAATTGCGGGGTTATCTAAGAGATAAACTACCAACATACATGATCCCGAATGCGTTGATAGAATTGGACACCTTACCGTTAACGCCAAACGGAAAAATCGATTATCATGCCCTGCCAGAAACCGATACAATACGCACATCAGAAAGAGAATATATTACACCACGAACCTCTGTCGAGGAAAGTCTGACTAAAATATTTATTCAGGTGTTAAGAGTAGAACAAATTAGCATTCACGATGATTTTTTTGAGCTAGGAGGACATTCATTGTTAGCGACACAATTAATTGCTCAGTCGCTACAAGAATTTCAAGTAGAGTTAAGTGTGATTGATTTGTTTGAGGCTCCTAATGTTGCTGAATTAGCCCAAAGAATTGAGAAAAAACAGATTTTGACCCAAATTCAGAGAGAAAGTACCAAAAATGAAGAAGAACGCGAGGAAATAGAATTTTAAGCTTATGTCTGACAATGTTTATCTTAAATCTAATGTAATTGTAGAACCACTTTGGAATCAGTGGTACGCTTGGTCGCATCTCATTTCACCTGCAACAGCAGCGATGTATGTAGCCCATTCTCATCTTAAAATCTTAGAATCTTTTATTGCTGCACCACAAGTCCACGCATCGGCTTTAAAAAATCCTGCTATGCTCGGTGGCCCTTTTATTAATTATGATGCTAGTTATGTTGGGGAAATTCAAGCTTTATTAGAGAAAACAAAGCAAAATCAAGCAAATTTACTCATTTTAGCTCAAGCAATTCAACATCTAAATAAAATCATAGCAGAAGAAGCAACAGGCTATTCTTTAGAGCCTTTTTATGCCAGAGTTCCCGATCCGCTAAAAGGTTATGTGGAATTGGTTTATGATGCAAATCATCATCCGTCTTTTCGATTGCTTGAACCCCTTCTCTACCATAATATCTACTATAAAACAGCTTCACAAAGTATTGCTCTATCGCTTGGTGATGTCGATAAACGTTCTTTTGTACTGAGTACCCCTCGACTGCCAAACGTGCAGAATTTGCACATTTGCTTACCGTTTTGCGATCGCCGTTTCGATCAATTGTTTAAAATGAGAGAACAAGCTAATAGTTATACTCAGATAGAACAAGCTTTCGCAATTCAAGATAAATCCTTATTTGCTTCATTTTTTACCGAAATTCTACCCCAAAAAGAACCTCAGTACAACGGAAATGATGTAAGAATACGTTATTTTGGTCATGCTTGTATTTTAATTGAAACTCAATCGGTTAGTATTTTGTGTGATCCTCTAATTAGTTATGAAAATCCTCAAGGTCTTTCACGATATAGTTATGCTAATTTACCTGAGACGATCGATTATGCTTTAATCACACACAATCATCAAGATCATGTGATGCTAGAAACCTTGCTGCAATTGCGGTATAAAATTAAACAAGTGATTGTCCCGAAAAGTAATAAAGGTTCTCTAATTGATCCATCCTTAAAATTGATGCTGCAACAGATAGGATTTTCTAACGTTAGAGAAATTGATGAACTAGAATCAATCATACTTCCAGAAGGACAAATGATCGGTATCCCGTTTTTTGGGGAACACGGGGACTTAGATATTAGCACCAAAACCGCTTATTTAATTCAACTGCAAGGAAAATCAATTTTATGTGCGGCTGACTCTAATAATATTGAACCAAAACTATACGATCACTTACATCGTTTATTTGGCAATATAGATGTACTATTTATTGGCATGGAGTGTGAGGGCGCACCCTATACCTGGGCTTATGGAGCTTTATTAAATGAAACTGTTCCGCGAAAAATGGCTCAAACACGGCGACTTGATGGCTCAAATGCCGAAAAAGCGATACAATTGGTGAATCAATGGCAGCCAAAACAAGTTTATGTGTATGCCATGGGACAAGAACCTTGGTTATCTTTTATTACCTCTATCGAATATACTGCTGATTCAAAGGCGATCGTTGAATCCGATCAACTTGTAGAGTATTGTAGAAACCAAGGTAAAATGAGTGAAAGGCTTTTTGGACGTAAAGAAATTTTCCTAAACCAATCACTCCAAGCCATGCAAAATCTAGAATTTAAAAAACCGATTACTCAATTTTTATCTGAGCTTGGTCAACTAGATATTAAACTTTGGGTAGAAGGCGATAAACTACGTTGTAATGCGCCAAAAGGACGACTCACACCAACACGAAAAGCACAATTACAAGACCGTAAAACCGAAATTATCCAGTTTTTGACTCATCAAACCAGTCTGACAACGGAACAGCTTCAAGCCGATGTTATTCTAGATCCTAAGATCATCCCTCCATCCTTTACTCAATCTCTCACCAAACCGACAAATATTCTGCTCACTGGCGCGACTGGCTTTCTGGGGGCTTTTTTACTCTCCCATCTCCTTGAACAAACTTCTGCAAGCATTTATTGTTTAGTTCGTGCCGAAACCGTCGAGTTAGCCAGACAAAAAATTAAAAGCCGTTTAGAATCTTATTTATTATGGAATGAATCTTTAAGTGATCGGATCATTCCGATAATTGGTGATTTAGCCAAACCGTTTTTAGGGTTATCTGAAGAACTGTTTCAGAAACTCTCAGAAACCATTGATGTAATTTATCATAATGGGGCTTGGGTTCATCATGCTTCGCCCTATTCCTTGCTCAAAGCAACAAACGTTTTAGGCACCCAAGAAATCTTACGTTTAGCCTGTCAAACGAAGGTAAAACCAGTTCATTTCATTTCTACTGTTAGTGTTTTTCCTCCAGACAATAACACAAAAGTAATTACTGAGACGGATCAGATCGAAAAGCAAGCACCTTATGGGGGTTATGCACAGAGTAAATGGGTTGCTGAACAATTAGTAAGACTCGCTCAAAAACGTGGTCTTCCTGTCAGTATATATCGACTTGGCCCAATTTCAGGAGATAGCCAAACAGGGGTTTTTAATACTAATGACTTTTTGTATCGCCTGATGATGGGTTATATTCAGTTAGGTAGCGCACCATTTGGGGAAAGGATGCTTGATATCATCCCTGTAGATTATGCAGGTTCCGCGATCGTTTATCTATCCCAAAAACCAGAATCTTTAAATCAAGCTTTTCATCTAATTCATCCTCATCCTGTATCTTCTGATGTGTTGTTTGAAGAACTGTGTACTTGGGGTTTTTCAATTGAACGAATTCCCTATGAGCAATGGTATGCTAAATTACTAGAAATTGCTCAAGACTCACCAGATCATGTTCTCTATCCGTTAGTGTCTCTTTTTTCACCAGAAACCCTAGAAGAAACCACCAAACCATCACTGACACTTAAATTTGATTATCAAAATACTGAACAGGGTTTAGCCAATAGTGCTATTAATTGTCCTTTAATTGATCGATCTTTGTTTAATACTTACTTATCTTATTTAATTCGGAGTGGATTTTTAAACACTCCCAAAACCAGTAACCACTAAAATAAATTATTATATGTCTAAAGAAAATCGCTATCAAGAATACGATACCTGGGCTTGGTTATATAATCAAACGATGGGGCCAGA
The DNA here is from genome assembly GCF_017312365.1 of Chroococcus sp. FPU101. Lineage (GTDB taxonomy): Bacteria > Cyanobacteriota > Cyanobacteriia > Cyanobacteriales > Microcystaceae > Chroococcus. The sequence goes on along the minus strand of NZ_BLJI01000001.1, from coordinate 45,033 downwards.
ATACAGTAAACAACAACTGCAACCCATAGAAACCTTATTACTACCGAAATTACCTCAAAAAGCAACAATTCTTGATCTTTGTTGTGGAACAGGTCATTTAGTCCAACATCTTACCGAAAAAGGATATCACGTCACAGGGATCGACGGTTCAGAAGCCATGTTAGCCTATGCGTCTCTTAATGCTCCCGAAGCTAAATTTATTTTAGATGATGCTCGTACATTTGAACTACCCTACAAAGTTGATGCGGTTTGTTCAACCAGTGCTTCTTTAAATCACATCATGAGTTTAGAAGAACTCAAACAAGTATTTGGTCAAGTTTATCTCGCGCTAAAAGAAAATGGTTTATTTTTATTTGATTTAAATCATCCTTCTCAGATGGCTAAATGGTGGAAAGGTGGAATAGCAGAAGGGGAAATAGAAACCGAATATGCTTGGGCGATCGCTTCTGATTATAATGCAAAAGACACAACAGGTTACTTTAAAGTTATTTATTATCGCGCTCCGAGTCAACCAGTGACTGTTTTAGGTTACTTAAGACAATTATTGTATAAATTATTAAGCCTGAGAGTTTTAACGCGATTTCGTCTTAAATTATTAGCAAGATTCCCACAATGGGAAAAAAAATGGCATTCAAAAGAAATGACTTATTACGTCAAAGGTTATGCTAATGCTGATGTGCGCTCCGCATTAGAAGCAGTAGGATTTATCGACGTTGATCTTCTCACCTTAGAGGGTAGTACCAATGTTGATGACAATCATTCAGCCTATTTTATCTGTCGCAAAGAAAGATAGCTCTACTATAAGTAGAATTTGGGTCGCCCATCTTTATTCATACAAATGTACTAAAAAATATGCAACTCAAACAAGACAAAAGTGACATACAAAGGAAACATTTAGCAGTTTTAATCGAAAGCTATATCCAACGTACTCCACGCTCAAAACAATTAGCTCAACAAAATAGAGCCATCTTAGCGGATAAAAGTTCAATTGGTTTCTCTTTTTCTCCAGAGTTAAAAGAAATTTGTTATCCTATTGCGGCTGAACACTCTAAAGGTTCTCGGTTATGGGATATTGATGGTAACGAATATATTGATATCTTAATGGGATTGGGCATCAATCTTTTTGGCCATAATCCACCTTTTATACAAAAAGCAATTATAGAACAACTCGAAAAAGGAATTCATATCGGCACTCAAACCGAGTTAGCGGGAGAAGTCGCACAATTAGTTAGCGAACTCACAGGGATGGAACGAGTTACCTTTAGTAATACAGGTACAGAAGCAATAATGACCGCTATTCGGATAGCTAGAGCCGCCACCAACCGTAATAAAATCGTTATATTCACTAATTCCTATCATGGTCACAGTGATCAAACATTAATGAGGGCAACACTGACAGAATACGCCAAAAAAGCCGTCAATCGAATCATTGAGCGAAAAAATTGGCTAAAAAATCTAACTCGTCCCCTCCAAACAACCTTCAACTCAAATCTCAATCCTCGTGCGGTTCCTGCTGCAATGGGCATTCCAGCTAATTTAGCTCAAGATGTTTTAGTATTAGACTATGGGAATGAGCAATCCTTAGAAGTGATTAAAGCTTATCAAAATGAAATCGCTGCAGTATTAGTTGAACCAGTACAAAGCCGTTGTCCAGAATTACAACCGAAAGAATTTTTACAAAAACTTAGACAAATCACTCAAGAAAGCGGTATTGTCCTGATTTTTGATGAAATGGTCACAGGATTTCGCATTCAAGCAGGTGGGGCGCAAGCATGGTTTGATATTAAAGCCGATCTTGTTACATATAGTAAAATTGTTGGTGGTGGCTTGCCAATGTCGATTATTGCTGGTAAGAATAAATATATAGATAGGATTGACGGTGGTTTGTGGAACTTTGGGGATCAGTCGGTACCTTCAGTCAAAACAACCTTTTTCGCTGGAACTTTCTGTAAGCATCCCTTATCCTTAGCCACTGCCAAAGCCGTTTTACAAGAAATCAAAGAGCAAGGGACTAATCTTTATGACCAATTAAATCAACGAACAGCACAACTCGTTAAACAGTTGAATAACTGCATGGAACAAGATAGCATTCCCATTCGGTTTACCCATTTTGGTTCTTTTTTTGCGATTGCTGCTTCACAAAGTACCGTTTCTGGAATGGCTCTCACCCTGCTATCCTATCATTTACTGAATCGAGGAATTCATCTTCGGATAGGTGATAAAGGCGGTTTTTTATCAACAGCCCATTCTGCACAAGATATCGAATATATTATCCAATCCTTCCGAGATAGTGCAAAAGAATTACAAACAGCAGGATTAATCAGCACTTAAGAACTTGAGCAATCATCTAAATCTTCGTAAAATAAAAACTATAGCAATTAGGAGGCGATCAAAGGATGCTCAACGAGACTGAAGACACAACCATCTATCGAGTTGTCGTTAATGACGAAGAACAATACTCCATCTGGCCTGATTATCGAGAAATTCCTTTAGGATGGCGAGAAGTGGGGAAAAATGGCTTAAAACAAGACTGTTTAGACTATATCAAAGAAGTTTGGACAGATATGCGTCCTTTGAGCCTACGCAAAAAAATGGCAGAATCTTCTAATTCCTCAACGAATTAATTAATATTTTTATACTGCCTTCACATGAGCGAAAATAATCCCAACCCTCAACTTGAGTTGCTGGTTCCTTGGGATTTGCCCATTGAGCAAAAACTGAATGAAACTGACCAAATTAAAATAGGCCAAGCTTTAAATCAGTTATTAGCAGCCCTCAAACAATCTTGTTCCCAAGAAGCTTTAAAGACAATTGAGCAAACATTAGAAAGGCTTGGTACAGTAGAAATGGTTCCAATTGAGCCGATTTCTACGAAAACAGCCCTTGAAAACTGGGAAGTCAAAGACTTTGATCACTATTTTGAAATTAGCCATGTTCAAACTCAAGATAATGCCATATGTGTAGTTAGAAGTATCTTGGTTGCCTATCAAACGTTGCTGATTTTAAATTCTCAATACAATGGGTTAGATCCTGCTCAAATCGAACTTCAAAAAAAAGGTTTTGTGAGTTACGTTTATTTGCTGGCGAGGGTTTTTGAGTTGCATTTAGAGGAAAACAATGATTGAGCCGTTACAAATTTGGAAAGGATTTCACTGGGCATTTTTTATTAATATCCAAGGACTGATTATTTGTCTACGTCGCTTTGAAATCCATATTGCTTTGAATGATTTAATCCAAGCTCAGATCGAATTAAAAACCGCAACTGACATGATGTTAGCCTCAAGTGCTGCGATGGAACTTGCGGGCAGTTTTACGAAACAAGAATATAATCATGTCCGTCAAACGATGACCCCACCCCATGTCCAATCAACAAATTTCAGTGGTTTGATGTGTTGGGAACACGCTTCATTGATCCAGCTTTGGAAAAGATTACGCCCCGTTTTTGCGTCGTTACCCTTCGAAATTCAACCACAACATCATCAGTTTATCGCAGCTTATTTTGATTTAATGAACGCTCACCGAGCCGTCTGTGAGAAATTTGGCGGAGATGATGAAGGAAGCTTACGTTTTGAGAAAAATAAAGCGATCGATACTCTTGATAAATTTTCTAAAAGTCGTTTACAGTTAATTGAGCCAAATCAACAAGCCCTGAAAAGTTGTCCGTTTTCTAGACACTAATGAAATTTAAGAAAAACTTTAAGAAATTATTATTTTTGCCTTTAATGGCATTGGTCATTTTAATTATTTTTTTAGTCCAAAATCAACTTACTTCAACATCCTATCATCTGCCTTCATTAGATGCACCTGTTCCCAGTCCCGTCTATCCGAAACCCGTAGCTTATGCTAATCTTAAAATTCGTAAAAATGTTGTTGATCTTAGCCCACAAGAGAAAACAGCTTTTGTCAACGCACTAAAAACACTTAAAAATCAAATTCCCGAAGGTAGTCAACTTAGCCAATACGATGTTTTTGTACTACAACACGTATTAACTATGGGCTTTCGGAAAAAATTGGGCGCAACTGGCCCCGCTCAAGGAAACCCTGCTCACAGTCAACCCGCTTTTTTACCTTGGCATCGTCAATATTTATTGGAATTTGAACAAGCTTTACAGAAGATCGATCCAAGTGTAACAATTCCTTATTGGGATTGGACAGATCCTAACGCCCTTAAAATTATTCTTCAAGATGACTTTTTAGGGTCATCAGGTCAAGGAGAAACTATTAACATTCCCGAAGCAGGAAGCTTTACAGGTGGAGCGGTAACATCTGGACTGTTTGCTAATTGGACACTTAATCAAAATATCCATTTTGATCCAATTACAATGACTTCAATGGGTACCAAACTGATTCGATTTATTGGTTTGCCACCACATGATCGCTATTCTTTACCCAAAGCCGAAGTAGAACAATTGTTCCGCTATAACAACTATGAAATCTTCAACGCCCTAATTGAAGGGGCAATGATTTTAAATAATCAAGATCAATGGGAGGAAGGCTGGACACTGCACGCCTATGCTCATTCCGTGATAGGTGGTAGTCTAGTCGATGATCTTCATCCCAAACACGGACTCCCCCATCAAACCAAAATTCTCGGCACAATGGATAGTATTCCATCTTCCCCTTACGATCCGATTTTCTGGTTAAATCATGCTAATGTCGATCGCTTATGGGCGCAATGGCAGGATCAAGGACATACAGGAGAAAACTTTTATCCCTCTGCTGGAATGCCTTGGGGACACAATTTACATGATTCAATGTGGCCTTGGGATGGTGGACTTTCTCAACCTGGAAATTATGGAATTGGCAATATTGTTTCTTTACTCCCTAAACCTTCATCGGCTAAGGTCGTTACTCCCGCAGATGTTTTAGATTTTAGGAAATTGGGTTATACCTTTGATACAACCCAATAAAATTAGATAAAAACGATGTCAGACACAAAGCGATGGGTAACTTGCCCTAAACCTAATCCAAACGCCAAACTCAGGTTATTTTGTTTTCCGTATGCGGGTGGCTCTGCATGGGTCTTTCGTCCTTGGCTAAATCATTTACCCAGTTTCATCGAACTTTGTCCACTAGAACTACCTGGAAGGGGCAAACGATGGACAGAAACACCTTTTACTAATTTAGATTCTTTAATTCAAACTCTGGGGACTGCGATCTTACCTCATCTGAATCGACCTTTTGCTTTTTTTGGGCATAGTATGGGAGCAATGATTAGTTTTGAGTTAACCCGTTTACTAAGTCAAAAATATGAAATAAATCCAGTATATTTGTTCGTATCTGGCTGTCGTGCGCCTCAACTTCGTGATCCAAATCCTCCAATTTATAACTTACCTGAACCTGAATTTATCGCAGAAATACGTCGTCTCAATGGAACCCCCGATGCAGTTTTAGAAAATGCAGAATTGATGGAATTAGTTTTACCCGCACTCCGAGCCGATTTTGAGATGTTGGAGACGTACAAATATACTGATGCTAGTTCGCTAAATTGTCCGATCGCTGTTTTTGGCGGTTTACAGGATATTGAAGTTAGTCACGAAGATTTACAAGCGTGGCAAGTCCAAACCAATCAGGCTTTTTCCCTACAAATGTTTGAAGGAAATCACTTTTTTATTGATTCGGCTCGTTCCTTGTTGCTTACTTCAATAACAACTCGTTTAGGCTTTTGAATTAATTTCTTCTGCTACAGTACAAGTTCATTTTTTGTAACAACACTATATATAGTAGTTTTCTTTTACAATTCAGGTGCATCGGGAACGCTCGGCTCTGGTGATATTGCGTCTGTAGTAGGTTCTGGTGATGGTTGTTCTTGTTGTTGGCGTTCTTGTTGTTCTCTAGCCTGACGTTCCTGTTGCTGTTGGCGTTCTTGTTGTTCTCTAGCTTGGCGTTCTTGCTGTTGTTGTCTTTCTCTGGCTTGACGTTCTTTTTGTTCTTGTCTTTCTCTAGCTTGTCTCTCAAAGGCTGATCCAGCAACCGTAAAATTAATAGTTACTCTAACAGATGCTGTACTCTCACCTGAGCGAGGCGCAAATTTCAGTTTTCTAGCTGCTATGAGAGCTTGTTCATTAATTTGACTGTTACTATGACCTTTAGCAATCTCAGCATTAACTACATTACCACTACTATCGATCATAACTCTCACTGATGCACTTCCTTCTGCGCCGTTGAGTACCGATGGGTAATCCGCTTTGCCACAGTTACGGATACATTTTGGAGTTTGTCTCGCTTTTGGAATGGGTTTAGGAGTAGGACGAGCCGCGACTGGACTTGATGGGCCTAAATTAGAACCCCCTCCACCCTCTCTTGTTCCTTCACCTGTACTTGAGGAAGAATTTAGATTGCCTTGCGAACTACCTAGACCTGAAATCGATTGGGAGTTACCATTAAAAGAACTATTATTTTCTGCTCCAGATGACGGCGTATCAGGAACAGAAATTTTAGGAGCCGATGAGTTAGAACCCGTTAAGACCTGCTGTTGTGGTTGTGTATTGGTGATTGGAGTAGGATTAACTGGGGGTCGAGGAGGCTGTACAGGATTTGGTTGAACATCGGGACTAGGCGGTGTGAATGTTTGGGGTTTGATTGTTTGAGGTTTGGGATCTACTCTAGCGACACGACGAGGTTGAGAAGAGCGAGCTTGAGTTTGTCTATTTTCTATTTTAGGTTTGGCTGGTTGAGTTTTTGCGCTTTGAGGTTCTGGTATGGGCGGTGGTGGGATGACTTTGGCCTGTTTTTGAGGTTCTGGTATGGGCGGTGGTGGGATGACTTTGACCTGTTTTTGAGGTTCTGGTTTTGGCTTGATAACTGCTGGTACTGGCTTTGGCGCGTCTACGATGATTAATTCAATGGGTTTTTTTGTTTCTTTTGGTTCTTCGTTAAACCGCATTGCTGCCGAGCTAATCGCACCATGCAATACGATTGAACTAAACAAGCCGATCGCCAGTAGTTTACGACTTTTGTGTTCTTCTTGTTGACGCTGTTGTCTACAAAAGTTTGAATTGGACATTTTTTACTCCCCTCCCACTCTAAATCCTCAACCAAAGCCAATCTATTGATAAATTCTTTCAGTTATCGTCAATCATAGCAGATGATTAAATGCAATTTCCTGAACTTTCAAATAGCATTAGCCCATATTTATTTTACAATCTATATTTAGAAATATTTTAGAATTATAAGAACTATAAGGCTTATAATTATCGTCAAACATTGCTTTCATTGTGATTATAACATTTAAGATTAAAATGAATCTTTAAACCCTTCTTAAACTTTATTGATAATCAATATCAATGAAGCGACCAATGTATTGTAGAATATGAACGAGAATAGTTGCAAAAAAGTTTAGCGAATCATTCATGGCACTTGCTAAGTTAATTGAAACGGCGGGAATTGTCGCCTGGCCTCTGTTGGCTTTTTCAGTCATTGGAATTGCTTTAGTTATTGAACGTATCTGGTTTTGGATCACGATACAGTCTAGACAGCAACGAGTAATCACAGAAGTTTTAAGATTGTATCGCTCAGACATTGTAGCCGCCATTAGAAAACTCAAACAAAATGCTGATTTACCCGTAGCTCGAATTTTTTTAGAAGCGTTGGCTTTAGAAGAACCGACACCCACTGAATTTCGTTTAGCCTTAGAAACGGCGACCCAAGCAGAATTACCAGGATTAAAGCGTTTTAATACATTTTTCCAGACGATTATTACTGCTTCGCCCCTACTCGGTCTATTAGGAACTGTTTTAGGATTGATTCGCTCATTTTCATCATTAAAGATCGGAGATGTAAGCGGAACTAGCACGACAGGAGTTACAGCAGGGATCAGTGAAGCTTTAGTTTCTACGGCGATGGGGATAGTGGTTGCGCTGGTTGCGCTACTTTTTGCTAGTGCTTTTCGTGGCTTTTACATCCGTCAATTCGCTCTGATTCAAGAATATTGTGGACAGTTAGAACTACTATATCGTCGTTTACATGAAAGAGGAGTAAAAGTTAATGCGTCTCTCTGAAGAAGAAAGCGAGCAACTTGGCGAAATTAATATTGTGCCAATGATTGATGTAATTTTCGCTATTTTGACTTTTTTCATCATATCTTCATTAGATCTAAACCGTTCCGCGAGTTTACCTGTCAATTTACCTTCGGCCCAAACGGTAGAAGTTAAACAAGAAACTCAAATTAGTGTCACTGTTGAAGCAGATGGAGATCTATTTGTTGATCGTCAGCCGACTCAATTAGACAATCTTAAAAGTACTTTAGGTAGTTTAATTCAACCTGGAAGTGAATCCCTAGTTGTGATTAACGCTGATAAAAGTGTTGAGCATGGTCAAGTGGTTAAAGTAATGGATCTTTTGCGTCAAGTACCTGGAGCCAGACTAGCGATCGCAGCAACTCAAGAATAATCAATTTATTTTCTTAGACAAATTGCTTACCCGATACTGTTTAATTGATGTTAACTGCATCTCAGGAGCAGAATGATAAGCACTCATCACTGGCTCTACGGATTCTACAATCGCTTCATAAGCTCTTTTGATTTGCTGATCCGCCGTTTTAAATTCAATGCGGATGGTCGCTTGAGCAATATTTTTCTTTGCCCATCTGTCTAAAAGGATTTGTAACGGCTGGATCGGAATGAATTGTAAATTTTGATAAAGATACTGGGTCATTCCTTTTCCTTCTATACTTATGATTCGTCCCGATTTAGAATATTTGAGCCAGTCCCATCCTTCTTTAATCCATATTTCTCGTTCTACAATTTGCTCTAATGGTTTTAAACCAGACCATCCTCGATAAAACTGACGTAGCTCCGATACTGCTCCAGTACGACGGATGATCAGATCTAGTATTTCTGGTTCGACATGACCCCAGTAATGTCCTTGAGGTAAATCAATAAAGGTGGGTGCAAATTGATGTCCCCCAAAGTGACTACATCGCCAAACCCTTAGTTTTCCGTTGGAATTGGCGGCATATTTTGAGCGTAATTGTTTATAGATCGGATAGCCAAAACGACCACAAGCGACATCCACATTAGCGTGAGTACAGACCAGAATATCTCTAATATGATGAGTGTCTTGCCGATATTGCTCAAAACCAGCTAGTACTTTTGTATCATTTTTCAGTAAAGCAGCCGCCAGAGAAACTAAATGCGATTCTGGGACTAAGAATTCTTGTTTGTTAAACTCAGCAAAAAAACGAGCAGGACGACGATAGTAGAGTAAACGAGCATAACCTGTGATGGAGTATTCTGAGTATGGAGCGATCGCCAAAGCTCTTATATTAAAACCGCGCCACAAAATCAATTTTTTCATCAAATCAACTAAAGATTTGACTCTGGGATCATCAACCCAGATCATCGGTGACCAAGGCTGTTTTAGTTCCAGAATCAGCCAATGATCATAAGTTCCTGCGGTACCGATTGGATCTTCACCATTACTTTTAGAAACCACTGAGCAGAAACGACAATCGCTTAAATTCATAATTTGAGCGTCTCCACTGATAGCCCTAATTGAGTCACTGCTTTATAACATCGTTCATAATTTGCATCACCTGTATAAATTTTACGTTGTAACTGATGAGCAACAATCAATAATTCTGAAGAAGGCAACCAAGGAAAGATCACGGACTCTCCTGCTTGGGAAAACATCTCGATTAATTGCCCAATATTTCGTAAACTAAGATCCGCTTCAGGAAAGATAATTACTGCTTTAGCTCGTTCAATTAACCAGTCATGATCCCAGTCATCGTTAGTAATAGCGATCGCACAAGATGAATACGGAATTTGTTCGACAAAACGAGGTGAAGCGGTATCACCATAAAATAGTAAATGCTGTTGACCCAACACATACCAACCGTGTTGTAATTTATCGATTTTTTGAGGTGATTCGTCAATAATCGGCTCAAGTGCCACATTACTCGCTTTTTCTCTAGTTTTTGGTTGCAAAGCAACAATTTCTGGCTTTTGCGGTGCCAATGTTTCAATTTCTAGGGGCTGATACTTTTCTTTTTGAATGAGATCACGTAGCTCTTTATGTGTTACACTTTCACCAACTTTTGCTTTATTTAAAAATTCATCGCGGACTTTCTGAGAAGTGGAGGGAGCCGCTAAAAGATAAAGAGCCGAAGTAGCAATATCAACTTGAGTAAGAGTAGCCCGTTCCCCAAAAGTTTCATATACACTAATAAAATTGTAGGCAGTGCGACGGCTCCAGTCAAACTCAGCTTTTAGCCAAACATCAAACTGACCATGTTTAAGACGAGAACGTACATCAGCTAACTTTTGTCCAATTTCCCAAATATCTTGTGCCGAGCGACGTAAACGTTCTCTAATTTCTCCTGTACGTTGTTGGATAATTAATCTTTGTTCCTCATCCAAGCTTTGATAGTCAAAATCAATGATTAAGTTGACTGTTTTTTCGGAGCTACTCATAATGAAAATTAATCAAATTTTAACAAAATACGTTCTGGAATTAAATAGTGCTGAGTTTACGCAATTGCCTTCACTCTTCTAACATAACTGAAAGAGGTAAGAAATGTCCAACATTTTCTAGTTATAATCATTCATCCTACCCAAAACGTTTATTTTTGCTCTAAAAGTTTTTAATTATTTATGCTAGATCGTTCTGAACGCCAATGGCTACAGATTTGGAAAATCGCTCGATTTTATTGGTTCTCCCCAGAAAAATGGCAAGCTAGAGGTCTTTTGTTACTGCTATTGATTTTGTCATTAGGGAGTAGCAGCTTTTTAGTTATAGAAAGTTTACAACGAGGCGAAATCATCTCATCTTTAGCTGCTAAAGATCCCGAAAGATTTTCCAAAGCACTCGGGTTATTTTTAGGACTAATTCTCATTGGAATCCCCCTTCTTTCTTTTAATAATTACGTTCAAGGAAAGCTTGGACTTAATTGGCGGCGTTGGCTAACACATTATTTTATAAATCAATATCTAGAGCAGCAAACTTTTTATCAAATTGGTTGGCAAACTGAAATTGATAATCCTGATCAGCGAATTGCCGAAGATCTAAAAATATTTACTCAACAGTCACTTTATTTCTTTAGTATTTTTGTTGATTCCCTGCTACAATTAAGCGGTTTTGTGGCGGTTCTCTGGTTTATATCTAAACCTTTAATGTTTTTTTTAATCATTTATGCTTTGGTCGGAACTGTTGTTATTTTTGTAATCTTTGGTAAAATTTTGACTCGTCTCAACTTTGAACAGTTTAAACTAGAAGGAAACTTTCGCTTTGGTTTAATACGAGTGCGAGAAAATGCTGAATCGATTGCCTTTTATCATGGACAAACTCAGGAAAGGAAACAAGCTCAAGAAAAATTTAGAGCAGTTTTCCAAAATTTCCATAAATTAATTCGTTGGCAATTTAATCTAAATGTTTTTCAAAATGGCTATCAATATATTAATTTTATCTTGCCATTTATTGTTTTAGCTCCACGTATTTTTTCAGGTGAATTAGAAGTTGGTGCTGTCTCTCAATCTCAAGCCGCATTTGAGCGAATTGGTTTTGCTTTAGGTTTAATGATCAATCAGTTTGATAAACTGACTTTAATTGCTGCCAGTGTCAGACGTTTAAGTACACTCAAACAAGCGATGGCTCAAGAAAATTATTCATCTAACACTTCGATGATTGAGCTTAAAGAAAATACGGATTTAACGATTAAGAATCTTACCCTAATCACTCCAAACACTCAAACTATTTTAGTTCAAAAATTATCGATTCCTATTCCTTTAAAACAATCACTATTAATTGTTGGAGCGAGTGGAGTCGGTAAAAGTTCTTTATTGCGAGCAATTGCGGGTTTATGGCATTCAGGTTCAGGAGTTATTGAGCGACCTAAAAGAGAAGAAATATTATTTTTACCACAAAAACCTTACATGATTTTAGGTACTCTGCGCCAACAATTGATGTATCCTAAAAACAAGCTAAACATCGACGATCAGCAATTATATCAGCTATTAGAACAAGTCAATCTGGCTCATCTAATAATTCATTCTAATAGTTTAGATCACGTTGAAGATTGGTCTAATATTTTATCACTCGGCGAACAACAAAGGCTGGCTTTTGCTCGTCTACTGATTACTAAACCAAAATACGCAATTTTAGATGAATCAACAAGTGCTTTAGATATTAACAATGAAGCTAGGCTTTATCAACAGTTGCAAGGAACTTCGCTTACTTATGTAAGTGTTGGTCATCGTCCTACTTTAATTAAATATCATCAACAGGTTTTAGAACTCGCAGAGGATCACAGTTGGTGTTTAAGTTTAGCAGAAAATTATCGTTTTAATTAAAATGAATCGATTTTTATTTCGGTTATTACAACAATATTGGCAACTTGCTAAACCTTATTGGTTTATGGAAGAGAAATGGAGAGCATCAGACTCTTAATCGTACTGTTTTTTTTATCTTTAATTAGTACTGCTTTGCTGTTATTGTTAAGTATTTTTTTAGGTGAAGTGACTTCGGCTTTAACTAGCAAGGATTATGAACGGTTCATCCAATCTATTATCATTTTCCTCGGAATGATTATAATTGGGGTACCTTTGCTATCCTACAAAATTTATCTCCAAGCAAGTTTAAGTTTATCTTGGCGACGCAGTTTAACGGATTATTTTATTAAAGGTTATCTGAATGAACAAATTTTCTACAAAATGAGTTTCTATCCTGAAATTGATAATCCAGATCAAAGAATTGCTGAAGATATTAAAATTGTTACTCAGCAGTCAGTGAATTTTTTCATTATTGTTTTAGATGCAGTGCTTCAGTTAATTGGTTTTACAGGGTTACTTTGGTCAATTTCTCAAGTATTAATGGTCTTTTTGATTCTTTATGCTGTGCTAGGTACCGTGATCACAACCGTTGTTTTTGGTCGTATTTTTGTTGGGATTAATTTAGAGCAACTTAAACGTGAAGCCGATTTTCGCTTTAGCTTAGTTCGGATTCGAGAAAATGCTGAAGCGATCGCATTTTATCAAGGACAAAAACAAGAACAAGAGCAAGTTCAACAGAGATTCTTAAGAGTTATTCAAAATTTTGATCATCTGATCCGTTGGCAACTTAACTTAAATCTATTTCAAAATGGCTATCAATATATTACTTTTATTTTACCTGGATTAATTTTAGCACCCCGTATTTTGTCTGGTGAGTTAGAAGTTGGGGAATTTGCCAAAGCTGGTGTCGCTTTTAGAAGTATTTTAATTGCTTTAGCGTTATTGATTACTCAATTTGATGAATTAAGTGCTTTGACAGCAGGAATCACACGTTTAAATACTTTAGCTGAGTTTTTCGCTCAACCCCCATTAGGTAGAACGACAATAGAAACAATTGAAGCGTCTAGTTTAGCCCTAAAAGATGTAACATTACAAACCCCTGACTATCAAACCACCCTAGTTCAAGATTTATCATTTATTTTGTCATCAGGTCAAGGATTACTGATTATTGGAGCGAGTGGAGTCGGTAAAAGTTCATTATTACGTGCTTTAGCAGGATTGTGGAATTCAGGTTTAGGTGTAATTGAGCGACCAAAACGAGAAGAAATGCTATTTTTACCTCAGCGTCCCTACATGATTTTAGGATCACTACGCCAACAATTGCTCTATCCTAACTCTGATTTAACTATTAGTAACGAAAAACTGATTAACGTACTTCAACAAGTTAATTTATCAGAGCTTGTCACTCGGTTTGGTAGTTTAGAGGTCGTAGATCAATGGACAAATGTATTATCTTTAGGAGAACAACAACGTTTAGCATTTGCTCGTTTATTGCTTAATCATCCCAGATACGCGATTTTAGATGAGGCGACCAGTGCTTTAGATGGCAAAAATGAGGAATTACTTTACCGATATCTACAAAAGACTTCCATCACATATATTAGTGTCGGTCATCGTCCCTCTTTATTCAAGTATCATCAACAAGTTTTAGAACTCACTGGGAATGGAGCATGGAAATTAAGTACAGTAGATAGTTCAAGTAGCCAAAATTTGTAGAGTAATAGATACAACTATTGCGGAAATTCAATAAATCTATTTAAAGTTAAAGGGCTTGGCAACCAAGCCCGGACATTTTAAATACACAAAACACAAGTTTTGTCAAGATTTAACCAAAAATATTTTTACTCTTCCTCTTCTCCACCACCCCAGGGGAAACCGACATACCAAAAGTAAGTGACCATTGGAATTAATGTGGCAAAAAACAAGAAAACAATCACCCAAATACTCGCGCTGGTATCATTCGTCTCCTCTGCACTGGTAAACGTACTTTCTATATTAATTTCCTGAGCGTCTGGCGGCCCTGGGTCAGGTTGACCTGATAGAACAGCACTAACTCGACGACTCGCATCTAATACAGCTTGATTATACTTTGCGCCCTCTTTGAGAGGAACGGCAACCGTTTCGGATACCACACTGTCGGCAATATCATCATTAAGTAATTTTTGGGCTTTTTCTCCAGTCCGAATCGCCGTCGCGTTCGTTAGAGTATCGATGACTAATAAAGTCTGATGTTCTTTGGCTTCAGGTGTTGGGTACCATTTATTAAATAATTCATCAGCAAATTGATTAATCGTTTGGCCGAAATCTAAACGACGAATCACCACCATACGGACTTCATTTCCCGTTGAGGAAGCTAATTTTTTCAGGTCACTACTAACTTTAGCCTCATTGGCACGACTAATCGTATCAGCTTGGTCAACCACCCAGGTAGAATCACCTGCACTCAATGGGGGTAAATCATAAATCCCTGTCGCTAAAGACGGGGGTACCAGCATTCCTAATGCTAAAACTACGATACAAAAAAAGCTCAGTAAACGTTTCATTGTATTAACTCTGATCATGATTGCTATAAAAATATAATATGAGAAATTGGTTTCATGAACTTTTCTAACGCAAAAGATAAATTTAGAAGCGAGATGGACACCCTTTGCTTAAAATATTTTTAAGTTTTCTATTATCATTTGGAAGCTTTAAGAGGAGAACTCGAATAAAATGCCCGAAACTCCATTTAAACAGGTTGTACAACCTTATCATGGTGATCCCTTTATCGGTCATCTCTCAACCCCGATTTCTGATTCTGGCTTTACCAGAGCCTTCATCGGTAATTTACCCGCCTACCGTCGTGGTCTATCCCCCATTATACGGGGCTTAGAAATCGGAATGGCTCACGGTTATTTTCTGATTGGCCCCTGGGTGGTATTTGGCCCCTTACGCGACTCTGATCATGCTAATATGGGTGGTTTAATTTCGGGTCTAGCACTAATCCTGATTGCAACTGCTTGTTTATCGATCTATGGTTTGGTTTATTTCCAAGGCAAAGAGGATACCACGGCTCCCCCATCTCTAAAAACCGCTGAAGGTTGGAGTCAGTTTGCTGCTGGTTTCTTCGTTGGCGGCATGGGTGGTGCTTTTGTAGCCTACTTCCTTTTAGACAATCTTAATGTCGTTGACGGCATTATGCGCGGCGGTTTCAATCAATAGCTTTTTTGGAATCATTTAATTGTCATCTGTTTCTAAATCTTTAGATAGGAGAAATTCACATGAATGGTGCTTACGCAGCTTCTTTTTTACCCTGGATCATGATTCCCCTAACTTGCTGGTTATTGCCAGCCGTCGTTATGGGACTTTTATTCATTTATATTGAAAGTGAAGCTTAAATTTTAGCTAGATTTTCATTTTGTATAAATAGAGACGTGATCTATCGCGTCTCTACACAACAGATTGAACCTATTAAATTAAGCGGCTAAAGTATTTATATCAATTTTTTGAAACTTGCGTCCTGTTTTTGAGGGCATCGGTAAATTCATACGATTGTGAAAATCTTGCTGAACTTTGTAGGTTAAACGGGGCGAAATTTGACGGATAATTTCTGATAATAAACGATCGCCAGTCGTCTGAACTACCTTCCAAGGTAATTTAGAGATCAATTTCGGGAATTTGACCATAACATCCATATGTAACTCCCAAGTCACTTTAGTTACGACAACGGGTAACTGATTTATTCCTTGATTTCTAAACGCGCTTTCTAAACCCGACGCAGCCTGAGAAGCAGCCACCTCACTTAAGGACATCAAAGCTTGATAATCAATTTGATAGCCTAAATGTTCTTCTCCTAACGGAATACTGTGCATATGATAAACCCCGTTGAGAGGCGGTTCTAAGACTACAGCCATTCTCGGTTCCACATCGTAACCAAACGCTCCATATTTACCAACTGCTAAAATATAACCATTATTGCCTATCGGTTCAGTTTTCAGGGGTTCAGCACATCGACAAAACCACCCTTCATGTTGATTTAAGTATTCTGCTACCGTTTGGGCATCACTGTACATCTCCATACAGCCTTCAAAATGAGCTTGAAAATGAGCAATCTTCAAATCTATAGCAGTTGATAACTCATGCTCAGAAAAATTATCGGGATTGGGGTTAACATATTGACACTGCATAACCTGACTCTTAGGGTGAGGGTTAATAAGTTCTTTTTGCTATTCCATCCATCCAAGGATTCTAGCAAAAAGATAGAAAGAGGTTCATAATGTTTTTTAGATAATAGTATTACCTATTCTAGAAAAAACTGGGGTAACCAAGATGAAAGCGTTTGTAGCTGGAGCAACGGGTCAAACGGGTCGTAGAATTGTCAAGGAGTTAGTTAGTAAAAATATTCCTGTCAGAGCCTTAGTTAGAAACCTAGAAACCGCAAAGGAAATTTTACCACCTCAAGCCGAATTAGTCTTAGGCGACGTAAAACAACCCGAAACCTTGACCAGCGCAATCGCCGATAGTACAGTGTTATTATGTGCTACTGGAGCTAAACCGAGTTTTAACCCGACAGAACCTTATTCCGTTGATTTTCAAGGAACTAAAAATTTAGTTGATGCAGCAAAAGCAACTGGAATACAGCAGTTTGTTTTTGTATCCTCGCTTTGCACCTCTAAATTTTTTCATCCTCTAAACCTATTTTGGTTAATTCTCTATTGGAAAAAACAGGGAGAAGACTACTTAATCAATAGCGGACTAAACTATACTATCGTTCGTCCTGGTGGCCTTAAAAACGAAGATAACGTAGAACCAATTCTTTTGTCATCCGCAGATACCCTGTTTGAGGGCAGTATACCCAGAACAAAAGTCGCCCAAGTTTGCGTAGAATCACTTTTTTATCCCCAAGCAAAGAACAAAATTGTAGAAATTGTCACTTCACCAGATGCTCCTGCGAAAAATTGGGAACAAATGTTTACAAATGTGGCTTAGTCGGTAAATTAGTCTCAAAATTAATTTAGCTACAATTGAGAATAGTTACTCAAGTTCTATTTTGATGACTATATCTCATAAGGCTGCATTTCTAGACTAAAAATACAGAATGAGCAACAGACAGACAAATTTTTTCGCTAAAACCCTTTTTGGTCTTTCAATTCTAACGCTACTCGCTTTTCAGGGACGGTTACCCGCTTTTGTAAATACCCTAACTCAGCAATTCTCCAAATCAATGCTTGAGTCATCATACCTCAATCAGCCTCTAGCCATGACAGGCGGAGATCCTTATATTCGGGCTTTGATGCGTACCATTACCGCAAGTGAATCCAATGTTACTAAACCCTATTATGTATTGTACGGTGGAAAATACGTCGCTGATTTGAGCAAACACCCTGAACAATGTATGCCAATTCTGGTAGGGCCGAATATAGGTCAATGTAGCACGGCCGCAGGACGTTATCAATTTCTCAATACTACTTGGTACGAAAAAGCCCAAAAATATCATCCGAGACCCTCTGGTGTTTTGTGGTGGAAAAATTATAGCTTTGAACCAGAATATCAAGATCGAGTCGTGTATGCTTGGCTAAATGATCAGAGTGCCTGGGGTGTTAATATTTCTCAGAAACTCCAACAAGGTAAAATCGAAGCGGTTTTAAAATTACTCTCCCCGACTTGGACAAGTTTAGGATATGGTATTGAAACCAATTCTATGAGTCCTCATTTAAGTAGAATCTACCAAAAAATGCTCACAGAAGAATTAAAACGAGTTGGTTAGAATATACTATTTATGAAATCTCCGATTATTTTTTCACCTGCTCATGCTCGACAGACCAAAGAACGATTCGCCGAGCAAAATGACTATCTTTCCTATGAATTAGGCAAAGCGATTCAAGAATTACCCCCACTCTATACCCGTTTACTTGCGGGTACAATTTCACTGCTGATTTTTGGGGGACTTACTTGGGCTTATCATGCTCAAGTAGATGAAGTGGCGATCGCAACGGGTAAAATCATTCCTTCAAAAAGCTTAAGACCCGTTAGAGCGATTACGGATGGTATTATCCGAGAAGTGAAAGTTAAAGCTGGAGAACAGGTCAAAAAAGATGCGATTTTATTAGAAAAAGATGATGCTTTAGCCCAAACTGAAATTAACCGTCTACAAAATTCTGTAAAACTGATTCAACAAGATATCGCTCGTCTCAATGCAGAAAAATCTAATCAAACCACTACAGGAAATACCCCCCAAGATCAACTTTTAGCCGCTCGTCGGTCAGACTACGAAGCACGTCGTACTACAGCACTAGCAGAAGCGAATAAACAGTTAGCAGGAAAACAAGAAGCGAAGGCTCGTTTATCTCGTCTAGAAGAAAACCTCAAAACGGCTCGCATTACCGAACAAAAAGCAGCAACTATTTTAGAAAAAGCAAGAGAAGCTTTAGCTAATTCTAAACAAAAAGAAGAAGCTTTAAGAATCTTAGTTGCACCTGAAAATCAAGCGATTCCTCGTTTAGAATATGTGGAAGTGCAAAACCAAATTATTCAAACCGAAGCGGAGGTGATTCGGGCTGAAAATGAATTAGTAACGGCTCAAGATAAAGTTGTTTCGTTTCTCTCAGATATTGCCGCCCAAAAAGAAACCATCATCGCGGCCCAGAAATCTTATGAAAGTGCATCTTCACAAAACAACCGTCTACAAACTGAACGTCAAACTGAAATTTTAACCCGCTTAAATCAACGGCAAGAAGAATTAGCCTATGCTGTTGGACAACTCGACAAAGCCAAAAAAGAAAAAACTTTTGAATTAATTAAAGCACCCATTGACGGGACGGTGTACGAAGTTAAAGCCACTCGTGGCCCTGTTCAAAAAGGCGAAGATTTATTATCAATTTTACCAAGCGGGGATAGTATTTTATTAGAAGCAAAAGTTTTAAATAGAGATATTGGTTTTATTAATCCTGGTGATCCAGTTAAAATCAAATTAACGACTTTTCCGTTTCAAGAATTTGGAACAATTTCTGGAACAGTCCTAAGAGTTGATCCTAATGCAACGGTTGATGAAGAAAATAAAGAATTAGGATTAGTTTATAAAACTACCATTGAATTAGATAAAAAATTCATGATAGTTAGGGGAAAAGAAGTTAAATTAGTACCAGGGATGACTGCTACAGCAGACATTGTGACTCGTCAAAAGTCAGTACTAACTTTCTTTATAGAACCGATTACTCGACGTTTTAGCGATGCTTTTTCGGTTAGATAAACAATTTAGCAAAATATGATTTTATATGTTGAGCATCAAGTTAGTCTTAAATAGATTCATCGGTTTTATAATTAGATAAAAGACTATCGGAATTAGATTTCTGATGATTATTATTGTGATGCAAAGGTGATACAGAGTCTAGAGATTTAGCGTCTAGCTGATGCCATTTACGATTTTTCTTTGTCAAATCATCAAACGATTGTAAAGCATTATCTAATAAGATTTCTCTAACTTGTTCTCGAATGGCTAAACGAATATAATCATCAATTCCCCCTAACTCATAGAGTAAATCCATTCCTAATCTAATTGTTTCTAATTTATCTTTGACCGATGGGTTATCTGCTGGTAAGGTACCAATAACCGAATGATTTCTTTTAGGTCGAATCACGGGTAAAATTTCGCGTGTAATCCATTGTTGGAATGGTAACATTAATGGACTATTAGACTGAGCAATTAAATAGTATAATCCCGCTTCATATAAAGTAGAAACTAATTGCTCACCATCTGACGTCATAACTGGTTTTTGGCTTTTCCAAGGCTCTGGAATCGTGGCAAAATAATCGCCATACTCTTCCATATCGAGTTTAGGATAAAGAACTGCCAAAACATCATTAAATACCCATTCTGGCATCTCTGTAGTACCAACTAAACGAATTTGCCAATAGCGTCCAGAGGTGTTATCCTCAAACTTGAATACTTTCGGTACTATGTAGTTTTGCTTAACCATTCTGATTTTACCCACTTGATTAACTACACTACTAGACCCAAATCAGCCAAAAAAGTTCATGGCTCAGGTTGCCATTGATATTTTTTTAAGTTAATTTTCTCGTCTGGACTAAACAAAACCCCTTCATCTTCTAAAAGATTTCGCTGTAAATAGTCCCCACCCTGTCGAAAAATTGAATAAGATATCTCACCCTTGGCATTAACAACGCGATGCCAAGGTACATCATTTTGATGCGGTGCGAGTCGATGTAGCGCATATCCCACAAGACGCGCATGACCCAAACGATTCGCTTTCATAGCGATTTGACCGTAAGTGGCTACTTTTCCTCTAGGGATTTGACGTATGATCGCATAAATTTCTTCATAGGCACTCATTCAATTTCAATAGATGTTGGAGAATCACCAGAAGGCGGATTTTTCGGCAACAAAGGACGACGAAACTGAGTATATAGGCGATCGCGCCACTCAAAAAACGGATCATATGCACTATTATCTGCTAAACTAGGAACCCCTTTCCCTTGCAATTCGTTGGGTAAATCCAGATAATTACCCGAAGGAAACTTAATAATCATACTCAGTCCAGCCACCGCTAAATCAGCTAATGTTGGCTGATCAGTTACTAAATAGGGTCTATTTTGTAATATTAAACTCAATGCCTCTAAATCCTGTTTAACACTTCTGTTGGCACTTTTAATCGCATCTTTACTAAAACCAACTCCTGTACCCAACACTTCTAGAAATTCATTAGGAACCGAACCGACTAACGTTCTGACAAATTCAGGAACTTCTCTAGGTAAAAAAACCGTTCTAAAATTCTGATTTTGGTTAAATGCACCGATAAAAGCGGTACGACCTTTAGAACCAATCGATTCATCAGCCCATTCTTCAATCAGTAAACATTGTCCTCTCGCAACGGGATCTGAAGGAATAATCGGTTTTTCAGGATATTTACTATCTAAATAGAGAGCAATTTCAGTAGAATCAGCGATGACCGTTTCACCATCTTTGAGTACGGGAACTTGTCGCTGTCCTGAAAGACGAAAGACTTCAAGTTGTCCGACTCCCGGAACGACTTCAATTTTTTTGTATTCTAAACCCTTGTAATCTAAAATGAGGCGGACTTTCTCAGAATATTGGGATAACTCAAATTGATATAACTCTAACACTTTTATTAGCTCCTACAGGTTGACTTCGTTGTCTCCACCCAAGATTGATTGTAGCGTTTATTTGAAATAGAGCAAAGTTTAGTTCTTTTTCTCTACCTGCACGCAATTGCTAACTTTTTTTAATATTCGATCCCTCTTTATTAATTCCTTTATAAATAAAAATTAAATTATGATAAAAATATAAAGCAACAATATTTTGTGTCAAATAATTAACTTGATAATGTTCGGCTGGAATTTCTTCATAATTCAAGCCATCGACTAAGTTTTTAAAATACCCCATAATTGTTTTAGGAGAGTTAAAATCATTAAAACTTCCCTTAAAACTCGATAAATAAGAGGTCTGTGTATCTTCTACTACATAAATCCCACCATTTTTAAGTTTTGGAAAAAGAAATTCAAAAGTGATGATAACATGATCATTCATATGGCTTCCATCATCAATAATGATATCTAATTCTTCTGTTATAGACAAAACTTCTTCTAAAAAAGATTGATCAATTTGACTGCCTTTAAAGGTTTTAATTCGTTGTTCATCATGATAACTTTTGTCATGAATATCAATTCCATAGATCATACTATTAGGAAAATAGGTTCGCCACATTCTTAAAGAACATCCACCCCGTTCTGGGTATTGATAGCCACCTATCCCAATTTCTAAAATTTTTAATTTCTCTTTTTTAATAGGACTAAAATGAGTTTGATAGTGTTTTGCATAAAAGTGAACTCCCCACTTGTCTGTCCGATAAATGGTTGCCAACTTCGGTAGATCATCACCACAGAGCAAAGAGTAGTAATAATGACTAAACACTCTAGATTGTTGAAGTGTCAGACGAGATTTTACTAATTTTTTAAGTGACTCAATCACTTTTATGTTATGCAAAATCAATCTCCTTTATTAATATAAAATTCTTGAGTTTAGTAAACTGAAAGTCATCTAACTCTTAGACTTAATTACTTGAAAGCTTGATATAATTTAATACAATGACTAAGGTTAGATCTTCTTAAAAGTAAATTTTTTAAGAATTTCGCCAAAATTGAATAAATTTTGCGATAATATAGACCTCTTAGAAAAAATCTAATTTTAGCATAAAGATTTCTAAATTTAGAATGATCTAATGCTCATCTAAGATAAATAAAACTTATTATGGAATTCTATAACGATCTTTTCGTCTCTGAAGTCCCCATTCTAGAAAAAATTGTTCGGTCAATTCTGGTTTACTTTTTCTTACTCATTGCTCTACGTCTCGGTGGAAAAAGAGAACTCGGCCAAATGACAGGCTTTGATTTAGTGGTACTTCTTTTAATCTCAAATACAGTTCAAAATGCCATTATCGGTAATGATAATTCGGTTCTCGGTGGCTTTGTCGGTGCGGCAACACTATTACTCGTTAACTATATTGTGGTGCGATTAGCTTATCGTTATTCAACGTTTTTGCGTATTTTAGAGGGCATACCGACGATATTGCTCAAAAACGGTCAAATTATTCCAGAAAATTTAGCCTCAGAAGTCATTACACCAGCAGAATTAAAAGCCAGTTTGCGTCGTCAGGGGTTTAGAAAACTATCAGAGGTCAGAAAAGCGATTTTAGAAACAGACGGTAGTTTATCGGTTGAACCACAATCGTTAAAAATGGATGAAGGCACTTATCAACAACATATTATGGAACAACTTGATCGCATTGAAGAAATGTTAAAACAAAAAGGGTGAACCCTTTTGAGTCCACCCTGTTTAACTAAATGGAGAAAAAATCTTATCCGAGTAAGGCTTTCGCTTTAGCGACGATATTATCGATCGTATAGCCATACTTTTCTAAAATCACGTTGCCTGGAGCAGATGCACCAAAGGTATCAACACTGATGGTAGAACCTTCATCGGTCACATAGCGACACCAACCAAGGCTAATACCTGCTTCAACAGCGAGGCGTTTTCTGACCGCTTTGGGTAGTACAGATTCTCTGTAGTCTGAATCTTGTTCGTCGAATAATTCCCAACTCGGCATCGAAACCACCCGAACTTTTGTACCTTCACCGCGTAAAATCTCGGCCGCTTTCTCACATTGATAGGTTTCGCCACCTGTACCAATCAGAATTAAATCAGGTGTTCCTTCACTGTCGCTAAGAATATAAGCCCCTTTAGCAACAATATCAATCGAAGAACCCGCTAAATTCGGCAGATTTTGACGCGAGAGAGCGAGTAGAGTCGGGCGATTTTTCTTGGCATTTTCGACCGCTACTTTATAAGCTCCCGATGTTTCGTTTCCATCAGCAGGACGAATTACCGTTAACTCTGGAATCGCGCGGAGTGAGACAATATGCTCAACAGGTTGGTGAGTCGGGCCATCTTCGCCGAGTGCTATAGAATCATGGGTCATCACCCAAATGACACCCGCTCCTGATAAAGCCGACAAACGAATTGAGTTCCGCATATAGTCGGTAAAGATTAAGAATGTCGCACCGTAAGGAATCAAACCCGAATTGTGTAGCGCAATACCATTACAAATGGCTCCCATTGCGTGTTCTCTGACCCCAAAGTGGACGTTTCTTTCTTGATATTGTCCTTTTTGGAAGTTACCGATATGTTCTAATTCAGTGTAGTTAGAATGGGTTAAATCAGCCGAACCGCCGATTAATTCAGGAAGAACAGGCGCAAGAGCATTCAAACAGATTTCAGAGTGCTTACGGGTTGCCAGTCCTTTATCTGCGGGAGTATAGGTGGGAAGTGCTTTATCCCATCCTTCAGGAAGTTCGCCACTAAGCATCCGTTCAAAAAGGGCTGCTTCAGATGAATATTGATTTTTATAAGTTTCCCAAGTTTGATTCCATTCGCTTTCGTAATTCGCGCCACGTTCAATGGCTTTACGGAAGTGATTGAGGACATCTTGAGGGATGTCAAAGGGTTCGTGTTCCCAGCCTAACTGTTTACGAGTCAAATCAATTTCTGATGCACCCAAGGCGGCCCCATGAACATCAGCCGTATTGGATTTATTGGGGGAGCCATAACCAATGGTGGTAGTGATTTTAATCATCGATGGCTTATCGGTTACCGCTTTAGCTTGTTCAATGGCGGCTGCGATCGCATCATAATCGGTGTTGCCATTTTCGACGTGTTGCACGTGCCAGCCATAGGCTTCAAACCGTTTGCTAACATCTTCGGTAAAAGCGATATCCGTCGAACCATCAATCGAGATGTGATTATCGTCGTAGAGTGCGATTAATTTTCCTAAACCCCAGTGACCCGCTATAGAACACGCTTCCCCTGAAATGCCTTCCATATTACAGCCGTCACCCAAGATGACGTAGGTGTAATGATCGACTATTGTACAATCTGGTTTATTAAAACGTGCGGCTAGATGTGCTTCAGCCAACGCTAAACCAACGCCATTCGCAATCCCTTGACCGAGTGGCCCTGTGGTGACTTCAATGCCTGGAGTCATAAAATTTTCGGGGTGTCCTGGTGTTTTAGAACCCCATTGACGAAACTGCTTAATCTGCTCGATCGGTACGCTATCATAGCCTGTCAGGTGCATCAGGGAGTACTGTAACATACAACCATGACCAGCCGAGAGGACAAAGCGATCCCGGTTAAACCATTTGGGGTTTTTGGGATTAAACCGCATAAACTGATCCCAAAGGACGAAAGCCATTGGAGCGGCTCCCATTGGTAATCCAGGGTGACCTGATTTTGCTTTTTCAACCGCATCAATCGAGAGGAAGCGGATCGCATTTACACAAAGTTCTTGTAATGACTGGGTGGCAACAACCATAATTTTTCAAAAAATAAACTACAATAAAGCACTCGCTATCAGTTTAAGGCTCTTTGGGTACATCTAAGGAGTAACTGTAACCACGCCTAAGCCATTTTCCTTTCTTAAACGTATTTTTTAAAGGCTAGAGTAACGTTATGACCCCCAAAGCCAAAGGAGTTTGAGAGGGCTGTTTCTACGCGAAGCACCCTACTGACGTTAGGAACATAATCGAGATCACAGGCAGGATCTCGATTAACCAGATTAATCGTTGGCGGAACTTGATCATTAGCGATCGCCAAAATAGTAGCGACTGCTTCAATTCCACCTGATCCGCCCAACAAATGACCCGTCATTGATTTAGTTGAACTAATCGCCACACGATAAGCATGATCGCCTAACGCTTTTTTAATTGCTTTGGTTTCGGTGGAATCATTAGCGGGGGTACTGGTGCCGTGAGCATTAATATAACTCACTTGTTCTGGGGATAAACCCGCATCTTTAAGGGCGAGTTCCATTGAACGAGTTGCACCGCGACCATCGGGAACGGGCGATGTCATATGATAAGCATCACAGGTCATGCCATAACCGATAATTTCACCATAAATTTTTGCACCTCGACTTAAAGCTTGATCGAGTTCTTCTAAAAGAAAAATTCCCGCGCCTTCTCCCATGACAAAACCATCTCGATCTCGATCAAAGGGACGACTCGCATGATCTGGATCATCATTTCGCATCGAGAGAGCCTGAGAAGAAGCAAAACCCGCATAGGAAAGAGGTGTCACGGCGGCTTCAGCACCTCCGCAGATCACGGCTTTAGCATATCCTCTTTGAACAAGACGAAAAGCATCACCAATAGCATGAGCTCCAGCCGCACAAGCTGTAACAGTACAACTGTTTGGCCCTTTAGCTCCCGTATGAATAGCAGTTAAGCCCGCCGCCATATTCGCAATCATCATCGGAATCATGAAAGGACTACAGCGAGTTGGGCCTTTCAGCATCAAAATTTCGTGCTGATCTTCAAGGATTTTTAACCCGCCGACTCCTGTGCCAATAATCACGCCTACTTCTTCTGCATTGAGGTCATTAATGACAAACTGGGCATCGGCTAAGGCTTGTTTACTGGCAGCGACTGCAAATTGAGCAAAACGATCCATTCGCTTTGCTTCTTTACGGTCAAAATAAATCAGAGGATCAAATCCTTTCACTTCTCCTGCAATTCGACATTCATGTCGAGAAGCATCAAACAAAGTAATTGGGGCAATGCCACTACGACCACTGATCAATCCTTCCCAGTATTCAGTCGGGTTATTTCCAATGGGGGTGATTGCGCCTAGCCCCGTCACAACAACACGTTTTAGCTCTGAATTGGCCATGATTTTTTATGTAATACGGGCTAAATTTACCCTAAATGCAGATAGAAGTTAATATGGTGTGAATAAAAGTCTGATTAGGCTTGAAATAACGAGCTACGCTGCTGCTTCGACTTTTTCACTAATATGGGCGACAGCTTTACCGACGGTGTCAATTTTTTCGGCTGCTTCATCGGGAATTTCAATATTAAATTCTTCTTCTAGTGCCATTACCAGTTCTACTGTGTCTAAAGAATCTGCTCCTAAATCATTAGCAAAACTAGCATCCGAGGTGACTTTCTCAGGTTCTACTTCTAAGTTATCTACGACAACTTTTTTGACTCTATCAAATATTTCTTGGCTCATTGCTTCCTTTGTCGATCCGCTAGATTCCTCCTATAGAGATAGGTTAGGAGGCGAAAGTGGGGCGGTTGTTACCACTTTCAATTTTAACTTGAGTATAATTTGACGAAGTCATCGCAGGCTCCGTCGTCAGAGGGCGGAGTAACGATGACCACTATTTTTCATAGTACACCGAAAGAGGGGATCATTTTTGCACTAATTTCAATTCGGTTTCCCCTACCTGTCGTCATCCTAATTTCTTGCCGCTTACTATTTCGCCTTTGATGGGATTGAAGGTAACGTTTTTAGTTTGCGTCCTTTTTTCCTTTTCGAGCAACCCTGTCACTTTTTCTTTCTTGATATTCTTAAAAAAAAGACCGAGAATCAATTGGTTTTGATTCTCAGTTTTTAGACATCAATAAATTAAATTATGAATGAAGTACTTTCTGATGTTTAAAAGATTTATTTAGCATTAGTCAGTTTATCGAGTGCTTTTTGAATTTGATCTTTTGGAGACACAGTACCTTGAGCATCTTCAGGGGTGACCATTTTACCCATATCTGCATTTCCTTGTACTTCGTTAAGACCACCTTTATTTCTTTCTTGAACTTGTTCTAAAGATGGGGGTTCTTGTTGTGCTAATTCATCGGTTTTAGCTTGAATTTTATTCAAATTAGCTTCACCTTTGGTTACAGAACTACTAGAATTATCAGCCAAACCAGCAGCAGCAGGTGAGGCAAATGAAGTAATTAAAGAAAAACAAAGAACAGCAGATAAAATAAAACAAACTGAATTCTTTAAGATGGTATTAATTTTGCTAACGAGCATTTTTAAGAATCTCCTTTTTAAGTTGGTTATGTTTCCAAATCCGTTTGAGTAATCAATTATTTATTGAGATCAGCACCCTGATTCTTCAATCGGTTTGATTTCTTTGATCTGTTCCTATTTGTATCAATTCTTTTGGTGTAACCACATCTCCCCTATGAACTAAACTTTTGGATAGATTATCTTCCCTTAGATAGATAATGCTGATTAAATCTGTTGAGCAAACCCAAATATCAACAAATCTAGCTTTTGATAGAAGTCATATTACTTAACAAAAAAATATTCTAAAGATCATAAAAACCGATTTAGAGCAATTAACAAAACTTATGAAAACACCTAACGATCCTAAAAAATACGAACAAGAATATTATCGTGATGTTGATGGCAATGTTCATTATGTCGAACGAACAACCGAATCTGAGAAACCTAATTCCTATCAAAATGGTTATACTCATGGACGGGCAGCGGAGCGAAGCTATCAAAATAATTTATCACAAAGAGATAGTGAAAATACAGCACGTGGCTTGTTAATTGGTGTAATACTCGCCTCTTTAGCGGCATTAGGTGGTGCTTATGCCTGGTATCGAAGTCAGCCTGAAGCTTCTCAACAAACTGAGTCTCCTGTTGTTACACCTGAACCTGTAAAAACTCAACCTAGTCCCGTCCCTGAACAAAAAACAACTATTATTGAAAGGGTCAAAGAAGTACCCGTTGAAAAAGTTAAAGAGGTTCCTGTTTTAGTTCCAGTTCCTCAATCAAATACACCAGACACATCAGCACCTGCATCAAATTCAACTTCTAATCAATCAACAACAAAACCCGAATCTACTCAATCTCAATCAGAATCAACAAACATTGTACCCACTCCAGAAGAGAATACAAATTCTGAATCAAATTCCGATAATAATAACTCAAATTAGATGATAAGATGGGCTTCGGCTCATCTTATTTAGTACTACCTAAACCTAACTCTCGTCTTAATAATTCAAGTGATTGTTCTCCAATATAATTTTTACTACAAATAATTTCAGGTGTCCGTATTAAATCGTCTCTACATTCTGTGAGTAATCGTTTAATAGTCATGCAACTGGCTTGATCACTAATTATTAATTGTGAGGTACGAATTAGCGTTTTAAGTTTTTCAGTATCCCCAATATGCGCGGTAACAACTAAAATGTCATCTCCTCGCAAACTATGAATTAGAATTTCTGCAACACTAAGAATTCCTCGACTTAGACTAACTATACCTAAACGACTATCTTTCGGCAGTTTTTTGACAACACTTAATTCTTGAGCATAATCATAAATGTCAACAGCAATCACACGACTGGCGTAGGGAGATGCGATCGCTTCGGCTGGCGTGATAAAATAGCGGCTAGTAACGACTGTTGCTGAATTTGTTTGTGCTAAAACTTTGGCTAAATTTTCAATTGGCACAAGTTCTACAGGTATACCTAATGTTTGTTCTAATTCTTTAACCATCAATTGACCTGCGCCTAAATCAATGGTTGGAATAGTTACTAAAATTTTAGCACTACAACGTAGTCGCCAATCTATTTCTGAAATGAGTAACTCTCTAACTTGCGAAAGGGTTAAACCTTGTTCTAATAAATGATCTAAGCTTTGTTGTATAAATTGACTTGCCTTGGGGAATTCTTGTAATAAAGGTGAACTAAAATGAACGTTACTTTTATTAGCTTGGGCCTTGACATAAATCCCCGAACCTGCAACTGATTCAACTAATCCATCATCTTCGAGTTGCTGATAAACTTTACTAATCGTATTTCGGTGCAATCCCGTAATCATGGCTAATTGTCGCGTACTCGGTAAGCGATGACCTGGCGAATATTGACGTGAGGCGATCGCAAAACGAATTTGATCAAAAAGTTGTTTTGATGCGGGAATGTCACTATCAGCTTGAATATGAAACTGGAGCATAGTTAATTCATTAATTACTCTCCTGATTGCCATTTTAGACTACCATTCAAGCAATAAGCACGCCTATGACGAACTAGAGGACGGAATGTACTATATGTCCCTAATTCTTAATTTTTTGTTCCTACTAACTCTCCGTACTCGAAAGATTTAATCTTTCATTTTCATTTAGGACAGAAGTAGGGTGATATTTATTTAAATCCTAATTTAGCAATAATTTTTTGTCCTAGAGAGAGAGAGGTTTGATAAGGTTTAGCGGCTGTTGTAAATTGAGGACGGTTTTCAGGTTCAGATAAATAGCGATAGTATAAAAAGAGATCTCGATAGGAAAAATCAATATTTTCTCCAGCACAAACTCGATTAAATATTTTAGAAGACATCCCGATATAGTGAAAATAAGTTAAACGTTTGCCTTTGTCATACAAAATATGATCTTGCTCCGTAAAATGAGGCGAAGTGACACAACAGCCTGTTTTTTCTTCTTTTGGTAACTCTAAGGCTAAATTATAGATCGAATAGCCTGAACACATCATCATGTAATTGATTAGCGTTTGATCGGGTGCCATCGGATAAAGGATTTCTGCGTCGCCATTTTGTAGCTGTTCAATTAACCAGTTACGTTGTTCTTCAGGAAATAAATTTTTTTTCGAGGCATAAAACCCAGAACAAAAAATCTCACTTTGAAGACGTTCTTGAGGAAAAACTTCTAGTAATTTTGGGGAAGCCACTTCGTAAACATGAGTAAGATCTTTGTGCTGAAAATCGTACACGATGCAGTCATATTGATCTAATAGCTTAAAAATTTGCTCCATCGGTCCCATAGCTAAGGTATCACCATCCATATAGATAAACCGATCAAAAGGCCCATCAAAGGCACAATAACGGCGATGGGTACCAAACCGATGATATTCGTCACTATCTGCTTTTTTCCATCGTTCGCGGGCGGTTGGATGGGTATCCCAAGCAGCTTTAGCAAAATTATCCCATCGTTGAATTGATTCTCGATCAGTATAGAGTTGTACGTTGGGACGTTTAGCAATTTCTGCGGCAATTTGTTGGGTATTATCATCGTAGGGATAGACACAAACAGGGGTATCTTTCCCTAAAATCTCATCAATACTATTTAGTAATGCAATGAGTTGCTCAAAAACCCGATCATTAGCCAGTGTACAAATTCCATCCATGATGTTTAGGAAACTTTTTCGACAAAATTAGATAACCATGCCAGTAAGTTTAGCTTGTGTAGGATAATTTGTCTTGCTTCGGCGATCGCATCTTTGGCTTGATGCCAAGCATCTAAATTAGAAGTCATTTCTTTAAGATAAGCAAAACCTTTTTCATCTAAACTCGGTAATTTTAGATAACTGCCAGGGGGTAATAATTTTTCGGCGGCTCCTCCACCATAATAAATCGGTAAACACCAAGATAATAGCGAGTCCCAAAGCTTTTCGCTCACATATAAATCGTTTTCGGCATAGTTTTCGATGGCAATATTGTAATAATAAGGAGCCATGCCACACCATTTATTATTTAAGTTACCGTATCCAGATGCCCAGTCAGGTAAACCGCGTCCATAGAGATCAAAATCATAATGATTATCTTGTAGCAGTTTTAGGAACGCTAATCGTTGACGATGGCTTTGTGTCCGCGAAATTCCCGAAGTTATCCAACTACAATTTTTAGTTTTTTCAGGGATTGGCATTTCATTTAATTCACGAAACGAAACATTAACATACCAAATTGCTGGCATATACTCAGGAATCGGCGCGTATTGATCTGGGCCTGAAATATATCCACAATAGTGTTTAGCCGCTTCATAATTAGCCAGATTCCTTGCTAGTACTTCTTCAAGGGGGGGTTCTCTGAGTAAATAAATAATGCGTTCTTGGGGTACACTTCGCAATAAAGAGGATACATCGGGTTCTTTTTTGGTGGGTTGTCGAGATTGTTTAATTTGTTGCCAGAGGGATGTCAGTGATTTTTTGGGTTTGGTGGAGGGAAAATCAAATTGATACATCAATAAAAAATCGCTTTGAGGCGAAGATGCAATCACTTGAACATTTTTCCAAATCCCAAACGGCTCAGGTGTCTGTTTCCACAACCAATCTCGCTGTTCACTGATACCTTGATAACTACTAAGCATTCCGACAATTTTTTTAGCCATAGTTCATTACAGTTTAGTGGGTTCGACGATTAAGCGGTAGAATGGTGTGTTGTACAGTTTTCTACTATTGATTGATGAGTATGATTGGAGGGGTAATTGGAGTCTAAGTTTATTTTAAAAGTACTTTGGTTAGATGAAAATGTTGCGATCGCTGTCGATCAGGTGGTGGGCAAAGGTACTAGCCCGCTAACGGCTTATTTTTTCTGGCCTCGTAATGATGCTTGGCAACAGTTAAAAGATGAATTAGAGGCCAAGCACTGGATCAATGAAAGCGATCGTATTGACGTTCTGAACAAAGCGACAGAGGTGATTAACTTCTGGCAGGATCTCCGTAACCAAAGTAAGAGTATCCCGATGGCTGAAGCTCAATCAAAATTCCCTGAAGTCAACTTTAGCGGCAGTAACTAAGTTTGACGATCGCTATAACAGCCAAAGGGCAGAGATTGATCTGCCCTCATTTTTATCACTTTTATCAGACTAATCTAAGCTGAACCGCCTGCTGCTTGATAACGCGCTCTGGCTTTTCGCCAAGCTTGTTGAGCTTTGATCACTTGACGGCGATCGCCACCTTTGTTAGCTTCGTCTAGATTGGTTTGGGCTTGGTTGTATGCTTGTTGGGCTGCTTCTTTGTCAATGTTCTTGCCTATTTCGGCCCCATTGACAAGAACTTTGACCTCGTTATTTTCGACTTCAGCGAAGCCACCCATAATGGCGATTGATTGCCAGTCTTTTCCAGGGCGCACCCGTAGTACACCGATATTAAGGGCGGTTAACAAGGGAGCATGACCTGTTAGGATACCGAGTTGTCCAGTGCTGCTAGGCAGAATAATTTCTTCTGCGACCTCATCCCAGACGATTTTATCGGGTGTAATTACTCGTACTGTTAAAGTCATTGCTTTAAATTGATTTAATGAATTAAAAAACTTTGTAAAGACGCGAGTCGCGTCTCTACAGACTAGGCTTTAGCTTTGAGTTTTTCGGCTTTAGCTTTTACTTCGTCGATATTACCAACCATGTAAAAAGCTTGTTCGGGTAGGCTATCGAGTTCACCAGCCAAAATCATATTAAAACCGCGAATGGTGTCGTCTAGGGTGACGTATTTACCAGGAGAACCTGTAAAGACTTCTGCGACGAAGAAGGGCTGTGACAGAAAACGCTCAATTTTACGAGCGCGGTCTACAGTACGACGGTCTTCTTCAGATAATTCATCTAAACCAAGAATGGCAATGATGTCTTGAAGTTCTTTATAACGTTGTAGGGTAGACTGAACTGCACGAGCCGTATTGTAGTGATCATTACCAACAATATTCGGCTGTAACATGGTGCTAGTCGAATCTAAGGGATCTACCGCAGGATAAATACCTTTAGAAGCTAAACCACGAGACAATACAGTGGTTCCGTCTAAGTGAGCAAAGGTGGTAGCGGGGGCGGGGTCGGTTAAGTCGTCCGCTGGGACATAAACCGCTTGAACCGAGGTAATAGAGCCTTCTTTAGTTGAGGTAATCCGTTCTTGAAGATCTCCTACATCGGTACCGAGTGTCGGCTGATATCCTACCGCAGATGGCATCCGTCCCAGTAGTGCAGATACTTCTGAACCCGCTTGAACGAAACGGAAAATATTATCAATAAATAATAGTACGTCTTGTTTGTTAACATCACGGAAATATTCCGCCATGGTTAAAGCGGATAGACCGACACGCATTCTAGCCCCAGGGGGTTCGTTCATCTGACCGTAAACCAGAGCAATTTTAGATTCTTCTGGGTTGTCAGCGTTAATTACCCCAGATTCGATCATTTCATTATAAAGGTCGTTTCCTTCGCGGGTACGTTCGCCCACACCACCGAATACAGATACACCACCATGATTGATAGCGATGTTGTTGATTAATTCCATCATAATAACGGTCTTACCAACGCCAGCACCGCCAAATAAACCAATTTTTCCACCCTGACGATAGGGGGTTAATAAGTCAATAACTTTAATGCCAGTTTCAAATACTTTAGGTTTGGTTTCTAGATCAACGAGTTTAGGTGCAGGACGGTGAATAGGAGAGGTTTCTGTGGTATTAGCTGGGCCTTTTTCGTCTACAGGCTCACCTAATACGTTAAAAATACGCCCTAATGTAGCTTTACCAACAGGAACACTAATGGGCGCACCTGTGTCTACAATGTCCATGCCACGGACTAAGCCATCTGTACTACTCATGGCAACGGCGCGGACTTGGTTATCACCGAGAAGTTGTTGAACTTCGCAGGTGTTGGTTACTTCTTGTCCGGCTGCATTAGTGCCTCGAACTTTTAGGGCATTATAAATTCGGGGTAAACTTCCGCTAGGGAATTCGGCATCAACCACAGGGCCGATGACTTGAATAATTTTACCGACGTTTGTTTCTGTTGTAGCTACCATGCTTGTGTCTTTTTTGGATATTACGTTTTATTTTCCTGAGCAGGGAAAATCTTAAGTTATTGTAAAAATTGCCACCTAACAGCTTATCATCGATTGGGAACTGGACAAACGAGAAATTCTTAAAAGTACGCTATAGAGAAATCTAACTCCTGAATCAGTACAATAGAGGTGAGCTTCTAGGATTTTTGACTCTTTATGATCGTTGCGCTCGTTGTGTGATTACTCTAGATCAAACTTGATTATCTTTATTTGTATTTAATTATGCCTCCTCGTCAACAACCTCGCCGTATTTCACGTGAATTAGCTCTTTTGGGCTTAAGCCAAATTAAAAGTCATGGGGATAAATTAGAACAAACTGACTTAAATGAATTAGTTTTAGCCGCCGTTCGCACACTCACCGCAGAAATTAGAGAAACCTTGGAATCTGCATCAGGTGAAGTTTCTCGCGCTGATGAACGTTTACTCAGTAGTGATACTCGTGCCACGAACGTAAAAAGTGCGCAAACGATGGTTAGAGAAGCGTTAGAATTGACTCAAAGTGCGATTAATCGTCTGGCGATCGTGATTGATTTTCCTGAACGCTTACAGCTTGCGAGTCAATACGAAGTCAGACAATACGCTCTAGAATTAATTGGCACAGTTCACCGTAGACAAAAAGAAATTGAACAAACAATTGGATCTGCTTTAATCGATTGGCAACTTAGCCGACTTGCTAAAATCGATCAAGATATTCTTAGGATTGCTGTTTCTGAAATGTTGTTTCTTGATATTCCTCACAAAGTCGCCATTAATGAAGCGATCGAATTAGCCAAGCGTTACTCTGATGAAGAGGGTTATCGTTTTGTTAATGGTGTCCTCAGACGTGTTACCGATCAATTAGCTGTTTAAAACAACACGTTTTTAATTTTTGATTAAAAACTTAGTTATTACCAATGATATAAGATTAAGAATGACCTATTGATATGCTTCATTATGCACAAAATTCCTGTTACTGTCATTACTGGATTCTTGGGCGCTGGGAAAACCACCTTAGTTCGTCATCTACTGCAAAATAATCAAGGAAGACGAATCGCTGTCTTAGTCAATGAATTCGGTGAAATGGGAATTGATGGCGAAATTTTAAAAGATTGTCAGATTTGCGATGAGGAAGAAAGTCCGACGGGCAATATTTTTGAACTAACTAACGGCTGTTTGTGTTGTACGGTACAAGAAGAATTTTATCCGACAATGCAGCAATTGTTACACAGACGCGATCATCTTGATTGTATACTAATCGAGACATCTGGGTTAGCCTTACCTAAACCTTTGATTCAAGCGTTTCGCTGGCCAGAGATTCGTAATGGTGCTACCGTTGATGGAGTGGTGACAGTGGTTGATTGTGAAGCATTAGCCAAAGGTCAATTAGTCGGAGATTTAGACGCGCTTTTAGCTCAAAGACAGGCTGATCCTTCTTTAGAACATGAAACGCCAATAGAAGAACTATTTGAAGATCAATTAGCCTGTGCAGATCTGGTACTATTAACCAAATCCGATTTAGTTGATGTAGCCAATTTAATTAAAATTAAAGATTGGTTACAAAATCAGTTACGTTCTGGGGTGAAGGTTGTTATTAGTGAGCAAGGAAAAATTAAGCCCGATGTTTTGTTAGGATTTAATGCAGCCGTTGAAGATGATTTAGCAAGTCGTCCGAGTCACCACGATACAGAAGAAGAACATGACCACGATGATGAAATTAATTCCGTTCAATTGATGAGTGAGCAATCATTTGACCCACAAAAATTAGTTCGAACCTTGCAGAATTTAGTACAGCAAAAAGAAATTTATCGAGTCAAAGGATTTGTTAATGTAGTAGATAAACCGATGCGAATGGTCTTACAAGGAGTGGGCAACCGCTTTGATACTTTTTATGACCGTCCTTGGCAAACTGACGAATTTCGTCAAACTAGGTTAGTCTTTATTGGACGATCGCTTTCTCTAAAAGACATTCAAACAGCGTTGGATAATGATTGAAAACAGATGATATGACAGATGAAACAAACCTGATTTCAAGCTTGAGTGATCTACCTCGCATCCCAAACGCCCCACCAGGCTTTAAATCGGGATTTGTTGGCATTATTGGTCGTCCTAATGTCGGAAAATCCACTTTAATGAATCAATTAGTGGGACAAAAAATTGCAATTACTTCACCCGTTGCCCAAACGACTCGTAACCGTCTCAGAGGGATTTTAACCACAGAAAAGGCGCAAATTATTTTTGTCGATACTCCAGGCATTCATAAACCCCATCACGAACTCGGTAAAGTTATCGTCCAAAATGCCCAAAATGCGATTAATTCCGTCGATTTGGTGTTATTGGTGGTCGATAGTACGGTTCCTGCAGGAGGTGGGGATCGCTTTATTATCGATTTATTAGAAAAAACCAAAAATCCCATCATTTTAGGACTTAATAAATCGGATCAACAGTCTTCCAATTCTGAAGCGATTAATGAATCTTATCTTGCTTTAGCCAAACCTTATGATTGGCCAATTCTGCAATTTTCTGCCCTTAATGGAAGTGGAATCGAAGCCTTACAAGAAAAACTAATCGAACAGTTAGAACTAGGGCCCTATTATTATCCACCCGATCTTGTTACTGATCAACCCGAACGCTTTATCATGGGGGAACTAATTCGAGAACAGATTTTATTACAAACTCGCCAAGAAGTGCCGCACTCCGTCGCAGTCGTCATCGAAAGTGTCGAAGAAACCCCTAACTTAACGCGGGTTTTTGCGGCGATTAATGTTGAACGAGACTCCCAAAAAGGAATTATCATCGGGAAAAATGGGAGTATGCTTAAAGAAATTGGAACAGCCGCCCGCACCGCCATTCAAAAATTAATTGCGGGTGAAGTCTATCTTAAGCTATTTGTGAAAGTTGAACCAAAATGGCGACAGTCACGATCGCGCTTATCCGAGTTTGGCTACCGCTTAGAAGAATAACAATAAAGAACGGATGTAAAAAATCTGTGAGTCAATAGCAGTTCTATTGAAGAATTTGGGTACTCTTAAAATGAAAGTCGATTAAACGTCATTAACACTCGAACTGCGGTTGATTTCTAGCACACTGGGCAGGAAAAAATTATGATGAGCCATGAGAGCGATCATTCCTTTAACGAAGAATTTGCAAAGTTTTTCAATGAGATAGAAGAAGAAAATCAATTTTCTGGTAACGATGTGTTAGATGACTTTGAAAGTCTATTTGGGCAAAATTTTCCATCTGATGAGAGTCGTTTAACCCAGCGTCATCCAACGCATTCTTCAAGATCAGCTTCACCAACAGAGATACAAGATTTATTCGGCGCAGATTTTAGTTGGGAAGAAGCTACAGCAATGTCTCCCCAACAACAGCACCTAGAAACACGATCCTTGAATGACGATGATTGGGATGAATTAGAACAGCTTTTATCTACTCAGCCAACCCCTCAAAAACTCATTGAAGAAGATCAACCCGCGCCATCCCTTTACCTAGCTTTAGAAGATTTAGACTATTTAATTAATCAACCCGCAGCACTCACCGCACCAGAAAACGATCAAGCGGCGGTTTTTAATAGATTAGAAGCCTTAATTTCACAAACGGTTATTCATGCTCAAACAGAACCGACACTTGACTTAGAAGAAGTTGATGATGAATTTAAGGATCTAGAAAAACTGTTAGAAGCAACGAATCAAAACCTAATTGGATCGAGTAACAGTAGCAACGCGGCAGGACAATGGTTACAACCAAGATCGAGAACCCCCAAAGTTAAGATTTTTGAACAAACGATGCGGGTACCGATTAAACAACTTGACAATTTGAGCAATTTGATCGGGGAATTGGTCGTCAAACGTAACCGCCTAGAAGATGATCAAGAACGCCTGAGAAACTTTTTGGATAATTTACTGAATCAAGTTCAAAGTCTCAGTGATATTGGGGGACGGATGCAAGATCTCTATGAACGTACCCTACTCGAAGGAGCATTATTAGCCAGTCGTCATCGTTCCCGTCAATTAACGGTTTCTGGTGGTCAATTTGTTTCACCGACAGAAGCTTCGTCGAATCAAGATTTAGACGCGCTGGAAATGGATCGTTTTACGGGATTTCATTTATTATCCCAAGATATTATTGAACTAATTGTCCGTATTCGGGAAGCTTCATCAGATATTCAGTTTGTTGTTGATGAATCGGAACAAGTAACCCGTAGTTTACGACAAGCGACAACTCAGCTACAAGAGAGCATGACGAAATCGAGAATGGTGCCGTTTGCTCAAATTGCTGACCGTTTGCCCAGGGCAATTCGAGATATTTCTTTAAAACTCAATAAGCAAGCTAAACTTCAAGTCGAAGGGCGCGATGTTTTAATTGACAAAATGATCCTTGAACATCTGAACAGTCCAATGGCTCATTTAGTAAATAATGCGATTACTCACGGTATTGAATCTCCCTCGGTACGTCTACAAGCGGGTAAACCTGCGGCTGGAACGATTACGGTACGCAGTTTTCTACACGGTAATCAGACGATGATTGTCGTAACGGATGATGGGGCGGGAATTGATGCCGAAAAAGTTAAAGAGAAAGCGATCAAAAAAGGATTGATTACGCCAGAAGAAGCGAAAATTTATACACCACAAGATGTATATGAACTGCTGTTTCATCCCGGTTTTAGTACTAAAGATAAAGCGGATGATTTTGCAGGTCGCGGGGTGGGTTTAGATGTGGTTCGCACCAGTTTAACGGAAGTCCGAGGAACGGTTAGTATTGATTCGGTTTTGGGCAAAGGCACGACTTTTACGATTCGTTTACCGTTAACTCTGACGATTTGTAAGGCGTTGTATTGTCTTTCTAATCATGCTCGGATTGCGTTTTCGATGGATGGTGTCGAAGAGATGAAAGATTTTACGGCTCAAGATATTTATTTAAACGATGAGGGTCAAAGATGTATTCTATGGTCGGGTCAGCTTTTACCAATTCAATCTTTAGCTGATTTACTGTCCTATAATCGTCAAATTAGTCGCAGTAGTGTTTATGGAGGTAAACCCGAAGATGATCATATTGCGATCGTGATTTTGCGCGGTGGTACAAACTTACTGGCTGTACAGGTGGATCAAGTTTTAGGTGAACAAGAAATTGTCATTAAACAAATTGAGGGCCCAATTCCCAAACCGCCTGGAATTGCAGGGGCGACCGTATTAGGGGATGGTTCGGTGTTACCCATTGGGGATGTTTTAGAATTAATTGAAATTGCTCAAGGACGACTCAGAACTGATAGCAGTAGTCTATGGCGTAAGGTGAATCCACCAACTGAGATAGAACCAAAACAAGAATCAACCGTGTTAATTGTGGATGATTCGATTACGGTTCGAGAATTGCTGTCATTGAGCTTTAGTAAAGCAGGTTATCGGGTGGAACAGGCTAGAGATGGTCAAGAAGCTTGGGAGAAATTACGCTCAGGTTTGCCATGTGATATCGTATTCTGTGATATCGAAATGCCCCGTATGAACGGTTTAGAGTTATTGTCTAATCTCCTGAAAGATGAACAACTTTCGCATATTCCGATCGCCATGTTAACGTCTCGTGGGGCGGAACGTCATCGCAGTGTTGCTGCTAAATTAGGGGCAAGCGGTTATTTTACCAAGCCATACACCGAGAAGGATTTACTTGATGCTGCACAACGCATGATTAACGGAGAAGTTCTGTTAACCAATAGCATAAAAAAAGAAAAAAGTCAAGTTTCTCGTCACTCATCATCCGATAAAACGGTGGTGATGAATTGGGATAAGAGAAAAGGTAATTTAGTGTTAATCATCGATGATTCGGTGATGGTGCGCGAAATGCTTTCGATGTCTTTTACCAAAGGCGGCTATCAAATTGAACAAGCCAGAGATGGTCAAGAAGCGTGGGAAAAATTACAATCGGGTTTACCCTGTGATTTAATTTTGTGTGACATCGAAATGCCCAGAATGAATGGCTTAGAATTATTGTCGCGTCTTCAGGAAAACGAAAAACTATTCAAGATTCCCATTGCGATGATTACATCTCGTGGCGCACAAAAAATGCAAAATCGAGCCGCAGAACTAGGCGCGAAAGGTTATTTCGTGAAGCCTTATATAGAAGAAGTGTTGTTAGATGCTGCTAAACGCCTAATTGCAGGTGAAATTTTACTGGAAAAGAGTGACAGTTGAAACAATTCTGACCCTGAAAGCTTCTTTGTAATCAGTGTATATTAAAAAATAGTCTTATTTTTTGCAATTAATCATTGATCCTTATGCCTCAAAATAGCAAAAGGAAAAGCTTATACTTTTGGGTTGCCTTCGTCTTAATTGGATTAGAGCTATTATCGCACAAGAGCGCGATCGCTAAAGAAATTCTGCTTAAGGTTGGCATTGTGCAACGTTTGGGAGAAAATAAAGAGGGCTTAACACTTTCGAGTACTTCTGGTGATTTGCTATCTCTAAGCTTTAAGGATGAGCAAGGCAAAGCAAAAACCTTACAAACCAGTCAAGTTAAATTAGAAATTATTTCCCAACCATTATCTAAGGGAAAAGTCGAAGAACGATTAGTTTTAAGCGATCATGCCACTTTTGAAACTGCCGAAAATAGTGCTAAACAGTGGCGTAAGCAAGGTATTCAAGTTGAAATTACTCAACCAGGACGCTGGCAAGTTTGGGCAAAACGAGATGTTTATCAAACTCCCTTGCTAAGACGTTGGTTACTCGAAAGCTTAAAGAAAAAAGGAGCGACAACAGCTTACTTAGATACTAATGTTGTCTCCAGTCAACCTCAAGTGTCATTTTTTATCAATGGGGTTCGCTACTATCCGAAACAATTAGAAATCACTACACGCCAAAATTTAGTAAAAGTCACTCAAGATAATCAACAACCGCGTCTTTATTCAGGTAGTTTAGTCATTCAACCTAACGCCTACTCTACTTACACTCTGGTCAATAATGTACCGTTAGAAACCTATTTACGGGGAGTAGTTCCTCATGAAATTGGGCCAAATGCTCCCTTAAATTCAGCCAAAGCCCAAACCATTATTGCACGAACTTACGCCCTGAGAAATTTACGCCGTTTTCAAGCGGATAACTACGAACTTTGTGCCGATACCCATTGTCAAGTTTACTACGGTTTGACGGGAACAAATTCGATTGCAGATCAAGCCATTGTCACCACAAAAGGACTTGTTTTAACCTATCAAAATGAATTAGTTGATGCCCTTTATTCTTCGACAACAGGGGGGGTCACTGCTTTATTTAGTGATGTTTGGGATGGGGAAGAACGCCCGTATCTACAAGCTTTGGTAGACTCACCGCTCCAAGTTTGGAATCTCACGCAACAATCTTTAGCTAATGAAGAAACGTTTCGACGGTTTATTAATTTAAAAGATGGATTTAATGAGACAGGGCGAACGGTATTTCGTTGGAGCAAAGAAAGCACAATCCAAGAATTAAATCAAGACTTAAAAAAATATTTAGAACGTCGCAAAGATCCTTTAGCCAATTTTAAAACGATTATATGGATGGAAGTTACTAAACGCTCTCCATCTGGGCGCATTTTGACAATGGCTATTCAAACCGATAAGGGAATGTTAGAACTGTATAAAAATGAGGTCAGAAGTGCTTTTTCACCGCCTCGTAGTACATTATTTTATATTGAACCGATTTATGATGCGAACAATAAAATAAAAGGTTATTCTTTTGTGGGAGGGGGATTAGGTCACGGTGTCGGCTTAAGTCAATATGGTTCTTATAATTTAGCTAAATTAGGCTGGACGGCTGAAAAGATTTTAGCGTTCTATTACCCTGGCACAAAAATTCAACCTTTGAATACATCAATTATTTATTGGAAGGAGAAAAAATAAGGATTATCCCAATAAATCGGGATGACGTTGGACAAGACGCTGATCATCTCGACGAATTGAGGAATATTCATTCGGCTCTAA
The DNA here is from genome assembly GCF_017312365.1 of Chroococcus sp. FPU101. GTDB lineage: Bacteria > Cyanobacteriota > Cyanobacteriia > Cyanobacteriales > Microcystaceae > Chroococcus. The sequence continues at coordinate 2,919 of NZ_BLJI01000001.1, read as the reverse complement.
TTCAATTTCTATTACTAAAGATTTAAGAATTCCGTAGCTATCCTCAAATTTCCAAAATTTATCTTTAATCCAAATATTTTGTTGAAAGCTATTCGCCAGGGTTGAAACAAGCGACATGATGACAATAATTCCACAAGTGAGTTGTCCACATTTGGCCCCACTTCCTAACATGATTTTACCCTGACTGCCCACCGCAAGAGCCGCTAAAGAAGTGGCAATCATCCCTGAGATTAAAGCCAGAAAAAAGAGCGTATTGCAAGACAATTCTAGTCTACGTCTTGCATGGCTTAGTTTATTAAGACCTAATCTGAGTTGCTGCCGAAGCTGGTTAATAGGATCATGTTCAGACATATTCAAGTTCTTAGAAGACTAAAAAGAATTGAGTCTTATTTTAACCTCAGTTCTGAATAAGAATAAATACTTAAAAACTTTAACGATTAAGATGGGTAAACTCATACTAGAAGCTTAAAGGATCGACACATGAGTATTGATTTACGTGGTACACGCGAGAAAACAGGTATGAGTCAAGCCGAACTCGCAGCTATGCTTGAACTTTCGGAAGAGGAAGTTAATTTATACGAACAAAATCTAGGAACCGTTCCTTTTGAACTTCTATTGCGGTGGACACAAGCTTTGGGAACCGATCTTGCTACTCTTACGACAAGTGCTATTCCGTTATCATCCTCTGTTGATGCAGGTGATCCATACCTACAATTACAACGTGACTTAATGTTGCTTGAGCAGTATATTACTGATTTTTCTGTAGCTGGAGAACTCAATATCCCAGAACCGCCACTAACCCCAGAAGATATAATCAAGCAGATTAATCGTTATCGTCAGAAACCGAATTTAGTATTAGTAGGGCGATTTGATTCAGGAAAATCTCACTTAGCTAATACTTTAATGGGGGAAAAAGTGTTACCTTCTCAATATCAACCTGCTACTAGGGTGATCACATTTGTACGCCACATTAGCGATCGCCCAGTTTGGTTTCTAGAGCAAGTTGGCATCTTAGCAGAAGATTTTTGGCCAAAAGACGAAAAAGATAATCAAGTTTTTGACCTGACATTACTAGATGCTCAACATTGGTTTGATAGACATTGCATAAAAGCGGGTTCTCTAGATGTTTTACGTCAGCATGGTGTACACGATCATCTTAATGAAAGAGAAATAGAAGGTCATTCAGCAATTGTTTACGTCGATTCACCACTTCTTAAAGCTTGTAATCTTGTAGATTTCCCAGGTTATTCAGATCAAGCAGATCAAATATCAGAAGATGTCAAAAAAGCGAACAGTGCTATCCAAATTGCTGACTTAATTTTATATACCTCACCTATCAACGGCTTTATGAATGCTGAAGACTTTAGCCGTCTCAGTTACTTTTTAAAAGTATTACCATCGCCTGAAACCCTCGATCCCGATTTTCCCATCCTTAGAAATTTTTTTATTGTAGGAACTCATGCTCATCCAGGTATTTCAGGTTCACAAGTAAGTGAAGCATTGCAAATTGGTTCAGTTAGACTTTACAATCATCTTAAAGAAACAGTTATAGAAGAGCGTGGCAAGCTAATCAATCAATCGATCAAGCTAGAGCATCTACAAAGACATTTCTTTGCCTTTTGGGAGGAAACACCGCGTCGGTGGGAAAATTTAAAAAAAGAATTAATTGCAGTCCTTGGTCAATCTCTTCCCAAAGCGAGAAGAAAAAGAATTGATTATGAAATTAATTTATTGAAAAGCGAAGTCCTAAAAAAGATTGCTGAGAATCTTCAAGCCTATGAACAGACTGGATCTGAGAGTGGTCAGCGTCAATTAGAGATTGAGGAATTGGAAAAAGAAGAGCCACACCGACATAAGCGGATAGAGCAAGGTTGCTATCAGATTGATCAGCGTATCAAAGAGTTGGAGGATAAGACAAAAAAGTCATTTGAGCAAACGTATAACAACATGGTTAATGTTTCCGCCGTTGAAACGATGATTCGTAACCGTTACAAAGATAACAAAAAAGAAGCTAGAGAGTATGCAGGAGGTTATCTTGTCGAGCAACTTCAAGGTAAACTTGAAGCCTACATCAAGGAAAATGCAGAAGCTTTAAAGGTTGATATTGATCAATTTTTAAATATTTATGAGGAAGTGCTTCTCAAATTTCCCAAGCTAAATATCGGTTCTGTTTCTATCCCTTTCAATGCAAAAGGAGCGTTTCTTGGTGGTATTGCAGGTGCAGGAGGTGTAGGTGCGCTCGCATTTTGGGCAGCTTCATTAGGAAATCTTGGTGCTTATATCCTAGTTGCTAAATTTGTCAGTCTTCTCTCTTTTTTGGGAATCAGTATTAGTGGCGGTGTAGCTACAGTTGTGTCTTTTGTGGCTGCTATTGGTGGCCCACTTACTTTAGGTATTGGTCTATTTGCTGCTGTTGCGGCATTAGGTTGGAAATTATTTGGAGAGTCATGGGAACGTCGATTAGCCAAGGAAATTGTTAACAATTTTGAGAAGCAACAAGCGTTAAATAAGTTTGTAGAGGCTAGTAATGATTATTGAGAAGACACGAAAAAAGCTTTTGACATGGGAGCTAAAGCAACTGAGGAAAAATTCCAAGAGTACATTCAGCATCTTCGAGAAATTAGCTTAAATGATAAATCTTCGGGAGAAAAAGTCGAAAATATTCTGTCTTTACTTGAAAAGATCAAGAATTTTTTTGAGGGAATTTCTTGGGGTAAGACTACTAGCTAGTGTAACCTAACTTGAATTTTGGATAATAATTCGTTGATTCTTAAAGAAGTAAGTAGGTGGTCAGAATTAAGTGTAAAATAGAAAAAGAATTAAAACTCAGTTTTTGAAGTTATGCCAGCCCCTCTAAAAATCCGATTAACTCCAGAAGAAGATGAACAGTTATTAGCCATCAAAACTAATCTAAAAATC